>NZ_JADKYM010000034.1 GCF_015475875.1 Sphingopyxis solisilvae
GTCCATTCGCGACACGTTGAAGCAGCCACGCCTCGGCCCCGGCAAGGACCGGATGCGAAAGCGTCGCATCCGGCCGGCGGTATAGGCGATGATCCGATGGTCGTTCTCGAGCCGGACGCCAAAGCGTCCGTCGGGAAAAATCTCGTCAATCAGGCCGTCGAGGGTCAGCAGATCCTCTTTTGCCAAAGATCAGGCCGACTGGACGTTGACCGCAGCGGTCTTGCCGCGCTGGTCGGTTTCCAGATCGTAAGAGACGCGCTGATCCTTGTTCAGCGTCGTCATGCCGGCGCGTTCCAGGGCGGTGATGTGGACGAAATTGTCGCCCGAACCATCCTCGTTGGCGATGAAGCCATAGCCTTTTTCGGTATTGAAGAATTTTACGGTGCCAGTGGGCATGGGTCGTTCCTTTCACGGAATCGGAGTTACCACCGGCCGATGCCGATGGCGCCAGGTAGCGTGAGGAAGGAAAAGTCCGCCGCGGAGGCAAAAAAATCCGTCGTAGGCGACGATAGCTCGCCTCATATGGCAACCAACCGGCGAAAAGTCAAGAATTTCCGAAAGTTTCGGACTTTACGGCGGTTATGTCATGCGTTGGCGAGCAGCGGGAACGTCACCGAAACCCGCGTTCCGCGGCCCACTTCGCTGTCGATGTCGAGCTGCCCCTGATGCCGCTCGCCGATATGTTTGACGATCGCCAGCCCCAGGCCGGTCCCGCCGACCGAGCGGCTGCGCGCCTCGTCGACGCGGTAGAAACGCTCGGTCAGGCGGGGCAGATGATCGGGCGCAATGCCGTCGCCCTGATCCTCGACCGACAGGCGGACACGGCTCCCCTCGCGTCCCAGCGTGACGGTCACGGGCGTTCCCGCGCGGCCATATTTCATCGCGTTCGAGACGATATTGTGAGCCAGCTGGCTGAGTTGGGCTTCATCGCCAAGCATCGGCAGCGGCGTTTCGCCGAGCCTGGCAACCAGATCGGCGGCACGCGCCGGTTCGCTGTCGCTAAGCTGCGCCAGGGTGGTGCGGACGATCGCGGCCAGATCGACGGTCGTCGTCGGTCGCCGGAACCGGTCGGCCTCGACGCGCGAGATCGATAGCAGGTCGATCACCAACTGCTGCATGCGCTTTGCCTCGCGCTCGATAATCGCGAGAAAACGGTCACGGGTGGCGGCATCGGTGTCGCCGTTCATCTCCTGAAGCGTTTCGACATAGCCCAGGATGGCGGCCAGCGGGGTGCGCAGTTCGTGACTGGCATTGGCAACAAAATCCGACCGCATCCGGTCGGCGGCGTCGATGGCCGACCGATCGGACAGAAAGACCATATAATTGTCACCTGACAGCGCAGCGATGCGCATCGTCCAACGCTGGCCGGGGCGCGGGAAATCGACCAGATTGACGGTTTCCGGTATCGTTCCGCTGCCGATCCGCGAAAGCCATTCGGTCGCCGCCGGATGACGGATCGCGGTTCGCACGTCGGCGCCGACGATATGGCGGCCGAGCAGGCGGACGGCGGCGTCGTTCGCGATCGTCACGATATTGTCGGCGACGCCCAGCAGCGGCTCCTTTTCCTGGTCAACCCAATGGGTGAAATCGGGGTGACGCAGCAGTGAGCCTGACGTCGCCGGTGCGGCAGGCGATGCGCCGGCCAAGGGTTCGCTCGCCGCCGTCGGCAGCGACCCGTAAACCATTGCGACCGCGACCAGCGCGGCCGCGGCCATGATGGCAATCGACAGCGGATCGCCGCCGCTCAACGCCGCAAAAATGGCCGCGATGGCCACCATGGTAAGCGCAATGACGAGGCTGGAGAGGCGATCGAACATTGTCCTGCGCCTCGCACAAAGCGAGGGGGCGGCGCAAGGGCGTTCGGCGGCGTTAAGGTACGCGCGGCGGATGTGCCAAAGCGGGATGCGCCGCGGCTGTGCGCCCTGTTTTGCTTTTCCTTGGCGCTTCATTGGGTTATGCGCCGACCATGGACATGCGTGAAATTCCGGCCGAAAATTCGGCGCCGACCGATGAAACAATCCCGTCGCGGCGGCGGATGCTGGCGCTCGGCGCTGTCGGCGTCTCTGCGGCGTTGACCATCCGCCCGGCGTTCGCGCAGACTGCGGTATCGGTGATGAACTGCCAGATTCCGGTTCCGGGTCCAGGCGGCGTCGGACAATATATCGATGCGCAGGGCAAGCTTGTGCCGCCCGGCACCAAGGATGCGTTTCCGGGGGCCATGCGGCCCTTTACCGGCGAAGAAGTGAAGCGGGCATTCCGCGGCCAGACCTTGCCCGGAACGACGTACAACCAGTCGCAGGCCTATCTTCAGTACATCCGGCGCTTGCAGGCGGGGCAGAGCGGCTTTACCTGTTTCGCATCGATCACGACGTCACGCTGACCCTCGCTCCCTTGCTGGCGATGTCGAACGCGGCGTCGCAACCATAGGAGCTTTCGTGAAACTAGCCTCGCTCAAACAGGGGCGCGACGGCCGCCTTGTCGTCGTTTCCGACGATCTTGCCTGGTATGCCGATGCCGGCCACATTGCCCCGACGCTGCAAAGCGCGCTCGACGATTGGGCGAATGCGGCGCCGCGGCTGGCGGCGCTGGCCGAAGACCTCAATCATGATGCCATCCCCAAGGAGCGGTTTCACGAGCGCGATGCCGCCTCGCCGCTACCCCGCGCCTATCAGTGGGCGGACGGCAGCGCATATGTGAACCATGTCGCGCTGGTGCGGCAGGCGCGCGGCGCCGAAATGCCCGACAGTTTCTGGCACGACCCCTTGATGTACCAGGGCGGCAGCGACGCCTTTCTGGCGCCCCGCGATCCGATCCCGCTCGCCGACCCGGCGTGGGGCTGCGACATGGAGGCCGAAGTGGTCGTGGTCACGGGAGACGTCCCGGCGGGGATCGATGCCGTGGCGGCGCGCGACCATATCCTGCTGGTCGGGCTGACCAACGACGTGTCGCTGCGCGGACTGATTCCCGCCGAACTCGCCAAGGGTTTCGGATTCTTCCAGTCCAAGCCGTCGAGCGCGATGTCGCCGGTGTTCGTCACCCCCGATGCGCTGGGCGATCGCTGGCAGGACGGCAAGCTGCACGGCACCTTGTGCGTCGACCTGAACGGCCAGCCGCTCGGCCGCGCCGATGCGGGGGTCGATATGACTTTCGATTTCGGCGCGTTGATCGCGCATGCCGCGAAGACGCGCAACCTGGGCGCCGGGACGATCATCGGATCGGGAACCGTGTCCAACCGCGATGCCGATGGCGGCCCGGGCAAGCCGGTCGCCGAGGGCGGGCTTGGCTATAGCTGCCTCGCCGAAGTGCGGACGATCGAAACGATCCAGCACGGTGCGCCGAAAACCCCCTTCATGCAGAAAGGCGACACGGTCCGCATCTGGATGGACGACGAGCGCCATCACAGCATCTTCGGCGCGATCGAGCAGCAGGTTGCCTGAATGAAAAAGGGGCGGGAGTGATCCCGCCCCTTGTTTGTCGTTGGCGAACGGTCGCCGGGATCAGCCGAAGCTGCCGCCCGACATCGCGTCGGAGAGCGAACAGGCGGCCGGACCCAAGATGACGATGAACAGCACCGGCAGAATGAACAGGATCAGCGGCACCGTCATGATCGCGGGCAGGCGCGCTGCCTTTTCTTCGGCGCGCATCATGCGTTCGTTGCGGAACTCGGCCGAAAGGACGCGCAGCGCGCTCGCGAGCGGCGTGCCGTACTTCTCGGTCTGGATCATGGTTGTTACCACACCCTTCACCGATTCCAGATCGACCCGGTAGGCGAGATTCTCGAATGCCTGGCGGCGTTCGGTCAAAAAGCCGAGTTCGATCGAGGTCAGCGCAAATTCCTCGCCCAGTTCGGGGTAGGCGCGGCCCAGTTCCTTCGACACGCGCGAAAAGGCGCTATCGACGGTGAGGCCGGCCTCGGCGCAGATCACGAGCAAGTCGAGGGCGTCCGGCAGACCTTTGCGAATGGCGTCGGTCCGCTTGGCGCGCTTGTTCTGCACGAACAGGTCGGGCGCTTTGTAGCCGAGGATCAACGCCGCCATCGTCGCGCCCGAGCGCTTGAACGGGGTGAGGTCGGGCCACATGTCGATGCCGTAGATCAGGAAGGCGGCGAGGCCGCCAAAAACGATCGGCAGCACCAGCCGACCAAAGATCACGGCGACCGCAAGATCTTTCGACCGGATACCGGCTTGCGCCAGCTTTTGCTGGACCTCCTTGATCTGTTCCTCTTGCAGCACTTGCAGCTTGCCGAGAAAGGTCCGCATCTTGTCGGCATGCTGGTTCTTGCGGACCAGTTTCGCCCGGCGCTTGGCAGTCGATGCCGTGATCCCCGCCTTCAACTGCTCGCGGCGGTCGTTCAGCGCCTTGACGCGCTTGGTCATCGGGTTGCTGACGGTCAACGCGCCGTAAATGGCGACCAGGACGGCGAAGACGCCGACCGCCGCCAGCAGCGTACCGGCCCATACGACGTCGATACCCATCAGTTTCGGGCCGGACTGCGCTCCGGTGAAAGCGAGAAGGAGGCTGCTGTTCATCGATTATGCCCCCTCAGATTTCAAAGCTGATCATTTTGGCCATGATCCCGGCGCCGATGCTCATCCAAACCAATCCGCCGAGCCCGGTGATGATAAGCCGTGGTTCATAGAAAAATCCGGCGAGGTACGAAGGATTCATGCTCCAGACGACGCCGAAAACGAAGAAGGGCAGCGCGCCGACGATATAGGCCGAAGCCTTGGCTTCCGACGACATCGCACGAATCTTCAGCTTCATTTGCGCGCGCTTGCGCAGCACGTCGGACAGGTTGGACAGTGTTTCCGCCAGGTTGCCGCCGGTTTCGCGCTGGATCTGGATCGTGATGCAGAAGAACTGGAATTCCGGCGTCCCGAGCATCTCGGCCGATTCCTGAAGGGCAGCCTCCATCGTGTTGCCGATGCGGATGCGTTCGACGACACCTTTGAACTCCTCGCCGACCGGGCCCGGCAATTCCTGGCTGACGACCTGAAACGTCTCGGTCACCGGCAGGCCGGACCGCAGACCGCGTACCAGCAGGTCGATTGCGTCGGGGAAGCGGGCGTTGAACTTGGTGACCCGTTTTTTGATGGCGCGGCTCACAACCAGATAGGGCAGGCCGAGGCTGAGAAAGAGTCCGATCATCGCCGCCATCGTGAACGGCGCGCGAACGACCAGCAAGCCGCCCGTCACGACGACAAACAGTCCCATCGTTGCAAACATATATTGGGTAAGCGTCCAGCCTTTGCCGGTCCGGCGCAGGCGCTTTTCCATCTCTTCGCGGCGCGGCATCAGATTGGCCAGCGACGAACTGCCGCCGAGGCCGCCTGCCTGGATGGTTTTGCGCATCTGCGCCGCCACCACCGCTTCGGTCGAGGCAGCGTGACGGTCCTTGACCATCGCCAGTCGCCGCGACTTTGCCTTGCCCGCCGACGGCCCCCCGAGCAGGATCACGAGAAGGCCGAAGGCCAGGAAGGCGCCCGCAATGATAAGGATGACTGGCAGGTTCATATCGGCAGTTGTCCGCTTCTATTGCTTATATGGTGACGGCTCTTTGGCCGATCCCCGTCACGCCCCCTGTTTGGCGCCCTTTTTCGTCATCAGGCTAAGCTTGGCGAGCAGCGAGCCGCCCGATTTGCCTTTTGCCGACGCTGCCGCAGCCTCGTCGGCTTCGATATCGGCGCCGTCGAGAACCAGGCGCGTCAGGTTAGCCCACGCCTGCGCCGCCTTCGTGCCCTTGCAAACTTCGGCGTAGGATTTGCCGAGCTTTGCGGCTTGGCTGACCAGCTTGGGGTCGAAAGGAATGACGATGTCGATCGGGCGTTCGATCGAGGATTCGAACTCTTTGCGCGACAGCTCGCCGATCGCGTTCTGGAACTTGTTGGCAACCAGAATTACCCGCGCGCCCGGAACATTCTGTTTGAACCACGACAGCAGGCGGATGGTGTCGCGCGCAGCCGCGAGTGTCACATCGCTGACGAGCAGGATCGTGCCGGCTTCCGACACCAGGTGCGGGAAGGGGATGAGGACCTGACGCGGCAGGTCGACGATCGTCATTTCGAACGCGCCGCGCAGTTCTTCCTCGAGCTGGAAGAAAGCCGAACCATCGGTCATCACCGGCTGGTGAATCGGTGCTTCGGCCGACAGCAGGCTGAGCTTGTCCGACGCGCGCACCATCGCACGCTCGATGAACAGACCGTCGATGCGGCTGGGATTGTCGATGGCATCGATCAGTCCGCGACCGGGTTCGAGGTCGAGCGTCAGCGCCCCGGTGCCGAAATGGACGTCGAGGTCGAGCAATGCGGTCTGACGACCTGCTTGTTCGCTCATCGCCCAAGCGAGCGACGTCGAAACCAGCGACGCGCCGACCCCGCCACGCACGCCGACCACCGCCATCATGTGATGCGGTTTGTCATCGTGCATTTCGGCATGTTTGGGAGCCGTCAGCATCGCCTGCGCCATGGTAAGGGATTCGCGTACCTGATCGACCGACAGCGGTTTCAGCAGATAGTCCTGAATGCCGCTCGACAAGAGGTCGCGGTACAGCCGCACATCGTTGACCTGTCCGGCGGCGATCACGACCGTTCCCGGTTCGCAGACTTCCGCCAGCGCGTTGATGTCGTTGATCGGATCGCCCGATTCCGACATATCGACGAACAGAATGTTCGGGCTCGCCGACACCGAAAGCGATTGCACGGCGTTGCGCAGGCCGCCTTTGTTGCACTTTTCGATCGGCCAACCCATGTCGCCGACGGCAACGCGGATCAGTTCCAACGTGTCGTCGTCGCACACAAAGGCATTGAACGGATCACGCAATCCGGCGGCTTTGAAAGGAGCGTTCACTGGCCACCTCCCCCGTTGCTGGTTGGTTCGCGGCTTATCTGGCCGGACGCCCCTGTTTGCGGACGCTCACGATAGGTTTTGATCGCCCGTGTCGCGGTCGCCGGATCGTGACGATCGTCGCGCGCGCCCTTGATCAGGTCGTTCGGGTCGGCAACCATCGCGGCGATATTGCTGTTCGTGGCGCAGCCGTAGTTGGACGACGTCGCATTGGCCGTGTTGATCGCCGATTTGCTCGCCCAATCGGGGCAGCCGGGAACGTGGGCCGAAGCGCGTGTCACAACGACCCGCAGATGACCTTGCGGCACCGCACCGGTGGTCACGGGGACGTCGTTGCTGACAAGCAGGCCGCGGCGTTCGATCACCGACCGGATGGTCGCCTGCGCCGATGTGGCGCCATAAACCGACGGGTCTTCGATCGCGATGCGGTCGCCGTAACGGACGCCCATCGCGTCCAGCCAGCCCTGCAGGCGACCCTGTTCGCTGGGCGGCAATTCACCGTTCGATGCCGCGACGTCGAATTGATAGATCGCGTTGCGGACGACCGGCTGGTGAACCGAATCAAGACTGCGGTTGCTGTAGGCAGCGCCCGTGCATCCGGCGAGCGACGTGGCAAGAGCCAGGACGGTCCAAGTTGCAATTTTCTTCATCATTTTGCTCCTGAAATCCTGTGCGTCACTTGATGCTGAAGCCCGGCGATGCGTCGCCGCTGCCGCGTGGTCGGTCGGCGTCGCCAACACTGGTATCGAGCCGCGGCTTCGGTCGGTCGCCGCCCGTCACGCCGTTGGCATCCTGGTTGAGCAACAGGCGGGACAGGTCGTCCGAGTTCTGGAAGGCATCGGTCGGCAGTTTGATCTCGTTCGCCGATACCGGGTTCACCAGATAGGGCGTCACGACGATCACCAACTCGGTTTCGCCACGGCGGAAACTGTCCGATTTGAACAACATGCCAAGCAGCGGCACGTTGCCCAGACCCGGCATCTTGTCGATCGCGCCGATCGACCGGTTGTTCATCAACCCCGCGATCATGAAGCTTTCGCCCGATCCCAGTTCGACCGTCGTTTCCGCACGCCGAATGGTTAGCGCGGGGATCTGGAAGCCTTCCATCTGGATCGCACCCTCGGTCGACAGTTCCGACACCTCGGGGCGGACGCGCAAGCTGATCCGGCCGTTGGACAGGACCGTCGGCGTATAGGCCAGGCTGACACCATATTTGCGATATTCGATCGTGGTCCCGGCCAGGTTGCCGGGGATCGGAATGGGAAACTCGCCACCTGCCAGGAAATCGGCGGTTTCGCCCGAAATCGCCGTCAGGTTGGGCTGCGCCAAAGTAGCCACCATGCCGGAACGCTCGCCCATGTCGAGCGAGGCGATCAGGTCAAGGCCGAACAGGCGTCCGGCACCGGCCAGGGTGCTGGTGCCGGGGCGGTTGGCAATGGCATAGCTGGTGCTGCCGTCGGGATTGTAGGTAATCGTCCCCGCGCTGCGGCCGCTGAACACCCCGCCCAGGAAGCCGTTGCCGAGCGGCCCGTCGCGATCGCGGGTCAGCAGGTTACCGCTGATTTCCTTTACCAGCGAGCGGTTCACTTCGGCGATGCGGACCTGCAGATTGACCTGCAGCGGCGTTGCGGTGCGCAGGCGCGACAACACCTTGGTCTGTTCGCCGACGAACGCCTGGACCAGCCGTTCGGCCTCCGCGGCGTCGTCGGGCGACTGGACGGTGCCGGTCAGCAGGACAAAGCCGTTCATGGTGTTGGCCGAGATGTTGGCCTCGGGCATCGCGAGCGACAGCATCTGGTCGATGGTCTCGATATTGTTGCCGACGCGGGCGACGGTCGAAAACACCACCCGGCCACCGGCGTCGGTGGCGTAGATGCTGGTTTCACCCGGCTTTTTGCCGAAGATGTAAAGCTGGCGACCCGAGCGGACCTGGACGTCGGCGACTTCGTCGTTGGCGACGAAAACATCGCTCATCGTCGCGGGCAGGCTGATCAGGCGACCGCGGCCGACCGACAGATCGATGCTGCTGCTGGCGTTCTGGGTTGCCTGAGCGACGGCCGGCGCCGAGGGAGCAGAGACCAGGGTCGCTGCCACCAGGCCGACGGCCAGGGTGCGGGCCAGGGCCACTGCCGTGAATTTGGCTTTGCTGTTCATCTTACTTACCCCCAACCGGAACTTCGGTCATCTTGTCGCCGCGGGTCACGCGGACCACCGGGCCGCTGGGCACGGCAGGTCCGTAATTGCCCCCTTGCGGCGTCGCGACGGCTCCACCCTGTTGCTGCGGACGCGATCCGCCGCCTCCAACGCGGCCGCTGACCGGGATCCAGAAGCGCGATACGTCGCCACCCGTCGTCGCCGTCTTTGCGGTGACCGGCCGTGCCTGTGCCTGTGCCATCATGCGGCGTTCGGCGGCGGCGTCGCCCTTTGCCGGAACGCTGATCTCGCCCGACGCGATGGCGGCTTCGAGTTCGCCGCTGCTTTCGGCAAGCGGACGCAGTGCGAGCGACAATTTGCCCATATTTTGTGCCACGGCGATGCGCTCGGCGAGTTCCGGCGTCGCTTCGAGCGTGACCGAGCCGAAGGTGTTGACCGGCGTTTTGCCGCTTTCGTCTTCGGCGTTGTAGCGCTGGTCGGTCGCCAGCACGCGGACGTTGCGGACGATCGTTTCAGCAGTGAAGATCTGGTCGTCGGGGTAGGAGCTGCCTTCCTTGACGTCGATGGTCTGCGCGAGCAGCACGTCGACGCGGTCGCCCGGAAAGACGAAACCGGCGACGCCCTGTTCCTGGCTGACCTTGACGGTCACCGCGCGCATCCCCGGGCCGAGCGCCGCGGCAAGGAAGCCGCGATCGTCGGGATGAACGAGCGCGCCCTGCGTCAGCGGCTGGCCAGCGGTGATCGGATAGCGCACGACGGTGCCGACCAGCGTGTTGACGTCGGTCTTTTCCTTCACGAAATACGCTTTTTCGACGAGTTCCTTCGGCCACGGCTGAAAACGGAAGCTGTCGGGGCCGATGATCGTCCCCACCGGCAGTTGCCGCGTCGCGACGAGGATCATCGGACCGGTGATTTCGGGGGCAGCTGCCGCCCGAGCTTCCGGTGCGCTGGCCCCGCGCATCATCTGGTTGACCCCGAATGCCGCCCCGATGGCAATCACCAGCGCGCCGACGATCAGCATAATCTTTCGCGTATCCATGACGATTTTTCGCCTCCTAAACCCCGCCAGAGACGGCGGTGTTTGCCCTCAGTCTCATCCGATAGACTGAAACTGGTTAAGATATTGTTGGTGAAGCGCCCAAAGTCCGGCCGCCGCGATGGCGACCCCGTAGGGCACCTCCACCGGCTGGTCGGAACGACGCAGTTTCATATGTATAAGCATGATCGCCGACAGGATCCCGCCGCCGATTGCCATGACGGTCAGGGCGGGCAGGAACAGCGGCAGCGGCACCCACAGCATCACCGCGCCGATCATCTTGACATCGCCGCCGCCCATGGCGCCGATTGCGAACAGGCCGGCAAAGACCAGGAACACCGCAAATGCCGCACCGAATTGCACCGGCACATCGGGCCAGAATGACAGCCCGCTGGCGATCCAGAACGGAATGGCGAGCAACGCCATCGCGGCGTTGAGCTCGTTCGAAATGGTGCGGGATTTCAGGTCGCTGATCGCCGCAGCGATCATCAACAAGCCAAGGATGGCCATCAGGCCAAGGGAGATCATGCCGCTGGTCATCGTCACCCCCTTACGCAACATGGCTTACCAAAGAGTAACCATGATGGCGGGCGGTGCGGCGGCTTGCATTCCGCCCCGCACAGGATATGCGCCGCAGCATGACCGACATGCTGCCCTCTGCCACCGACGTTTTGATCGTCGGCGCGGGTATTGCGGGTGCCAGCCTGGCGGCGGCGCTGGCGCCCTGGCGGCGGGTGATGCTGGTCGAGGCGGAAGACACGCCGGGATATCACGCCACCGGACGATCGGCGGCATTCTGGCACGAAACCTATGGCGGACCAGTCGTGCAGCCATTGTCGATGGCCTCGTTCGAAACGCTCGCCAATCCCGCGCCCGAATTTTCGGACCGCGGTTTTTTATCGCCGCGCGCGGCGCTGACGATCGGACATCGCACGGAGGCGGCCGCGGTTGATACCTTTGCCGCCGGATTCGCTGCCCAAGGCGTTGCGATCGAGCGAATTCACCGCGGACAGATCGCTCGTCGTATCCCGGGAGTTCGGGCTGACTGGACCGAAGCCGCCTATGAGGCGGCGTGCAGCGACATCGACGTTGGGGGGCTCCACGCCGCCTATCTGCGCGCCGCGCGCCGCGCCGGGGCGGTGCTGGCAACCCGCGCTCCGTTTCAATCGGCACGCCGTGTCACGGGCGGGTGGGCGGTGCAGTTTGCAGGGCACGCGCTTCACGCCGAGACAATCGTCAACGCCGCTGGCGCGTGGGCCGACCAGATTGCATCGGCGTGCGGGATCGGCCCGGTCGGTATCCAGCCTTATCGCCGCACGCTTGCCCAGTTACGATTGGCGGTCCCGGTGCCTGCCGAACTGCCGCTGGTGATCCACGTCGGTGGGGAATTTTACTTCAAGGGCGAAGCGGAGGGACGCATCTGGCTGAGCCCGCACGACGAAACGCCGGTCGAGCCGCACGATGTTGCGCCCGAAGAGATGGACGTCGCCATCGCCATCGACCGGCTGCAATCGGTCGTCG
Source organism: Sphingopyxis solisilvae (assembly GCF_015475875.1). Lineage (GTDB taxonomy): Bacteria > Pseudomonadota > Alphaproteobacteria > Sphingomonadales > Sphingomonadaceae > Sphingopyxis > Sphingopyxis solisilvae. The sequence continues at coordinate 11,555 of NZ_JADKYM010000034.1, forward strand.
ACTGGCCGATTGCGGCAGTCGAGCGGAAATGGGCGGGTCTGCGGAGCTTTGCGCCCGACCGGATTCCCGTGTTCGGCGCCGATCCGTGCGACCCGGGCTTCGTCTGGTGCGCGGGGCAGGGCGGCTTCGGTATCCAGACGGCGCCTGCGATCGCAGCGCTGCTTGCGGAACAACTAGGCGCGCCACCGGCCGCAGGCGCGATCGGCAGGGTCGATCCTGCGCCCTTTGCCGCGACACGGTTCGCCTGATTCATTCGCCGCTTGCAGATAGTTGCGCCCGGGCTACCATGATGTGCCGCGCCATGCCCGGCGCGGCCTGGACCCGTGGAGGATGGCATGGCCCATTATTTCGAAATCAAGAAAAACAAGGCAGGCGAGTTCGTCGCCTATTTCAAATATAACAGCGAAACGATCTTCTGGACCGAAGGCTATTCCAGCAAGGCCAATGCGATTAACGCAATCGAGTCGGTCAAGAAAAATGGCCCGGGCGCCGAAACGCGCGAAGCGGAATAGGGTCGTCGGCGCGGGTGTTCAGCGCGCCCGCGCGACTTCCAATGCGGCGTCGCTGGCGAGTTGATCGGCGAGTTCATTGTCGCCGTGACCCGCGTGACCCTTGACCCAGAGCCATTCGATATCATGGCGTTGGGCCTCTGCGATCAGGCGCTGCCACAGGTCGGCGTTGGCGACCGGTTTTTTGGCTGCAGTTTTCCAGCCGTTCTTTTGCCAGCCATAGATCCATTTGGTGATGCCGTCGCGGACATAGACGCTGTCGGTCGACAGTTCGACCTTGCACCGGCGCTTCAGCGCGGCGAGCGCTTCGATCGCGGCCATCAATTCCATCCGGTTGTTCGTCGTGTCGGGTTCGCCGCCCGACAGCTTTTTCACCACGTCGCCCCAGCGCAGCACGGCACCCCAACCGCCGGGACCGGGATTGCCCTTGCATGCGCCGTCGGTGGCGACGATCACCGTTTTCTTTGCCTGTTCCGTCATTCGGCAAACAGGCTGGCGGCGTCGTCGGCGCGATAGCGCAGCAGGCGGGCGAGGAAAGGCGAGGGGTCCTTGCGCGTCACCAGCGCGTCGGCGGGCGTGTGGACCCAGTCATGCGCGCGCGTCAGGAGGAAGCGGAGCGCCGCGCCGCGCGCCAGGGTCGGCAAGGCGGCGCGCTCGGCATCGCTCAGGACAATCTCGCGCGCGTAGCCGCGCATCAGCGCCTGCGCGCGCGCCGGGTCGCAGGTGCTGCCATCGGCCGAAAAGGTCCAGGCCGCATGGGTGATCGCCAAGTCATAGGCGCGGAAATCGGTGGCGGCGAAATAGAAGTCGATCAGCCCCGTCACCCGGTCGCCGAGCATCAGGACATTGTCGGGAAACAGATCGGCGTGGATGACATGCGCGGGCAGGTCCGTCGGCCAGCGCGCGTCGATGAAGCCCAGCTCTTCATCTACGATCGCCTGCAAGCCCGGCCGGACCGTGTCGAGATGCCCCGTGGTATTGGCGATATCGCGCCAATGACGGTGGCCCATGCTGTTTTCGCGCGCTCCGCCATAACCGGCCAGCGCGCGGTGCATCGCGCCGAGCGCGGCGCCCGCGGCCTCGCACTGCGCCCCGGTCGGATGGGTCAGTGAGATGCCGGACAGAAACTGGATGATGCACGCCGCGCGGCCTGAAATCTGCTGAACGGCGATGGCATCGCGGTCGCGGATCATCGCGGGGACGGGCGAACCGCTCGCTGCCAGATGATCGAGCAGATCGACAAAGAAGGGCAGATCGCCTTCGAGTACACGCTTTTCGTAAAGGGTCAGGATGAAACGCCCGGTGGTCGTTTCGAGCAGGAAGTTGCTGTTTTCGACGCCTTCGGCGATGCCCTTGCACGACAGCACACTGCCGATGTCGTACCGCGCGACCAGCGCCGCCAGATCGTCGGGGTCGACGTGGGTATAAACCGCCATCAGTTCGGTGTTGCTTCAAGCCCGCGGGGGAGCTTGAACACCATATTTTCCTCGGCAGTCACCACGACTTCTTCGACCAGCGGGCGGTTCTCGGCGATGGCGTCGATGACTTCGCGGACCAGCGTTTCGGGCGCGCTGGCGCCTGCGGTGATGCCCAACGTCGAGATGCCCGCCAGCCAGGCGGGGTCGACGTCGGTGCCGCGCTGGACGAGGTGCGCGGGGGTGCCCATCCGTTCGGCCACCTCGACCAGCCGCAGGCTGTTCGAGCTGTTCGGTGCGCCAATCACGATCATGCGGTCGCAGTCGCCCGCGATCGCCTTGACCGCATCCTGGCGGTTCGACGTGGCGTAGCAGATATCCTCGCCGCGCGGCCCGGTGATCGCGGGAAAACGGTGCTGGAGCGCCGCGACAATATCGCGCGTATCGTCGACCGACAAAGTGGTCTGGGTCAGGAACGCCAGCGTGTCGGGGTCGGCGGGCGTAAGTGCCGCGACATCATCGACCGATTCGACCAGCGTCATGGCACCCTGGGGGAGCTGCCCCAGCGTCCCGATCACTTCGGGATGTCCGGCGTGGCCGACAAAGATGATATGGCGGCCCGCCTCGTGCGCGCGTTCGGCCTGCCGGTGGACTTTCGACACCAGCGGGCAGGTCGCGTCAATGTAATCAAGGCCGCGCATTTCGGCCTTCGCGGGCACTGCCTTGGGCACGCCGTGGGCGCTGAACACCACCGGCACGCCGTCGGGCACCTGGTCGAGCGATTCGACAAAAATCGCGCCCTGCGCCTTCAGGCTGTCGACGACATAACGATTGTGGACGATCTCGTGCCGGACATAGACCGGCGCACCATAACGCTCGATCGCCAGTTCGACGATGCGGATCGCCCGATCGACCCCGGCGCAAAAGCCGCGCGGCGCGGCGATCAAAACCCTGAGTTCGGCCGTTTCGCTGCCGCCGGGACGCGGTGTCGGGTGGGGTGCGTTCATGATGGCCGCGCTCTAGCGCAGCATGAGGGGGCGGGTAAAGACGTTCGTCCGTGTTGCGCCGCGTTCATCGCACCGATAAGAAGCGGCGCGCATGAAGCGAAGCCGTCTCGCAACATGCCACCGCCCGGCCGGGCGCCTGTTTGGAAAGTTCGATTATCATGATGCCCACTATGTTCGCGTCCCGTAAGTTTTTGACCGTGCTGTGCGGCACGGCGACCATGGCGATGGTGGCGGGCTGCGCAAAGGACAATGAAATCGACGTGGCTGGCGGGGTCGGGATCACCGCCACGCGCAGCGCCTGTCCGGCGGTTGCGGTACCGCTGCACACCGGCGACATCACGCTGTTCGATCCGGCGACCAGCCGCGATGCACGCGCGATTGATGTCGTCGCTGCGATCACCAATGTGACGCCGCAGTGCAATGACGAAGGCGAGAAAGTCTATCAGCTGGCAAGCTTCGAGGTGGTGGCGACGCGGCGCGATGCCGGTCCCGCACGCACCATCACCTTGCCTTATTACGGGACCGTTTTGCAGGGCGGCACCGCCGTGGTTGCCAAAAGGCTGGGCAATGTGGCGGTGACGTTCCCTGAAGGACAGACGCGTGGCACCGGACGCGGACAGGCGTCGGCCTATGTCGACCGCGCCGCCGCGACGCTGCCCGCCGATATTCAGGAACGCATCACGCGCCGCCGCAAGGCGGGCGACCAGGATGCCGCGATCGATCCGCTCAGCCTGCCCGAGGTACGCGCCGCGGTGCAGCGCGCGAGCTTTGAATTGCTGATCGGTTTCCAGCTGACGCAGGAACAGCTTGAATATAACGTCCGACGATAAAGATCGCGGCGGCGCGTCGGCGCCGCGCGCCTTGCCCGGCCCCGCCCGCCGATCCGGCGACGCGGGGCTTTTCGCGCCCGCCGAGCTGCGATAGGGCGCCCCCAACAGTTTTTGATACAGATAGGCCAAGCCCCGTGACCCTGTTCAGCCGTTTTTCCGACCATATCGGCACCGCGCTCGATGCGCTGGCGGCCAAAGGCGCCTTGCCCAGCGGGCTCGATCGTTCCGCGATCAGCGTCGAGCCGCCGCGCGATCCCGCGCATGGCGATGTCGCCACCAACGCCGCGATGGTGCTCGCCAAACCCGCCGGAATGAACCCGCGCGTTCTCGCCGAATTTCTGGTCGGCGAACTGGCCGCGATCGACGAGGTCACCGAGGCCAGCGTGGCGGGGCCGGGGTTCATCAACCTGCGGCTGGCCGATGACAGCTGGCGCGGCGAACTCGCGCTGATCCACCGCGAAGGCGGCGATTACGGCCGGTCGGCGATGGGGCAGGGGCGCCGCGTCAACGTCGAATATGTGTCGGCGAACCCGACCGGCCCGATGCACGTCGGCCATTGCCGCGGGGCCGTGGTCGGCGACGCGCTGGCCGCACTGCTGGAATATTCGGGGCATGCCGTGACCCGCGAATATTATGTCAATGACGCGGGCGCGCAGGTCGATGTGCTCGCGCGGTCGGTGCATATGCGCTATCGCGAAGCGCTGGGCGAAGATGTCGGTCCGGTACCCGAGGGGCTGTATCCGGGCGATTATCTGATCCCCGTCGCGGGCAAGCTGGCGACCGAATATGGCGACCGTTTCGTCCAGGCCCCCGAAAGTGCGTGGCTCGGCCTGTTCCGCGCCGAGGCGGTCAGCGCGATGATGGACATGATCCGCGCCGACCTGGCCAAGCTGGGCATTCATCACGACCTGTTTTCGTCCGAGGCCGAATTGCAGGCCGCGGGCAAGCCGGCCGCGGCCGAACAATGGCTGCGCGCGCATGATCTGGTCTATGACGGGGTGCTCGAAGCGCCGAAGGGTGAAACGCCCGAGGATTGGGAACCGGTCGAACTGCCGCTGTTCCGCTCCACCCGGTTCGGCGACGACCAGGACCGGCCAATCAAGAAATCCGACGGCAGCTGGACTTATTTCGGCGCCGACCTGGCCTATCATTTCCAGAAGGCCGAGAGCGCCGACGAGCTGATCGACATCTGGGGTGCCGACCATGCGGGCACGGTCAAGCGGATCAAGGCCGCGGTCGCGGCACTGACCGGCGGCCAGAAGAAATTCGACGTCAAGCTGGTGCAGATGGTGCGGCTGCTCAAAAATGGCGAGCCGTTCAAGATGTCGAAGCGTGCCGGCAATTTCGTCACGCTCGCCGACATCGTCGACGAAGTCGGCAAGGACGCGGTGCGCTTCACGATGCTCACGCGCAAGGCCGATGCGCAGATGGATTTCGACTTTGCCAAGGTGGTCGAGGCGTCGCGCGACAATCCGGTCTTTTACGTCCAATATGCCCACGCGCGGATCGCTTCGCTGAAGCGCAAGCTGGCGGAGGCCGGGGTCGCCGAAGCCGAGCCGAACGCGGCACGCTTCGACGACTATGAGCTTGGCCTGGTCAAGCTGCTCGCGCAGTTCCCGCGGACCGTCGAAGCTGCGGCGCTGGCGCGCGAACCGCACCGCATCGCGTTCTACCTCGCCGACGTCGCGGCGGCGTTCCACGCCTGGTGGAACCTTGGTAACGATCGGCCCGACGCCCGTGTCATAATGGCAAATGATCCCGAACTGACAGCGACGCGCCTTTATCTGGCCGACGGAATCGGGCAAGTTATCCGCAACGGGCTGCACCTGATGGGGGTAGAGGCGGTCGAGGAGATGAATTGATGGCCGAGGACAAGAACGCCGATCAGGGTGATGCTGGGCTGGGGCTGGACAATGAAGACCGGCTGCCGTGGCTGGAGGCGGCCGACGGGTTCGAGGACGAGGGCGAGGTATCGCCCGCGCGCCTGCTCGTCATGGTGCTGGGCGGCCTGCTGCTGATCGGTGCGGTATTGGGCGGCCTGTGGTGGGTTCAGAATGGCGGCAAGCGCGACAGGGGCGAACTGATCGCGGCGCAGGGCGGCGATTACAAGGTTGCGCCGAAGAATGACGGTGCCAAAGCGTTCGAGGGGGAAGGCGATGCCAGCTTCTCGGCAAGCGAGGGCGCGGAGCCAGCGGGCAAGGTTGATCCGACGCGGATGCCCGAGGAACCCGCGGTAACGCCCCAGGAACGCGAAGCGGCAGCTGCCAAGGCCGCCGCCGACCGGGCCGCAGCGGCAAAGGCCAAATCGGCTGCCGCGGCGCCCAAGGAACAGCAGAAGCCCGCCGCCGTCGCCGCCAAGGCACCCGAAGCAGCGGCCAAAGCAGAACCCGCGCCGGCCGCAGGAGCGGCGATGGTGCAGCTCGGTGCGTTCAGCAGCGAGGCCGCGGCGGCGAAGGCGTGGACGAACCTGTCGAAGCGTTTTGCCTATCTGGGCGATCTGAACAAATCGGTTTCGCCGGCGAAGGTCGGCGATAGCACCGTCTATCGTTTGCGGGTATCGGCGGGAACGGCAGCTAACGCATCGAATTTGTGCGGAAAATTGCGCGTCGCCGGGGAAAATTGCGTCATCGTCCGCTGATTCGCACCACTTGACCGCAGACTTCGTTGGTGCGGCCCGCCGTCTATGGCATAGTGCGCCAGACGGCCCCCGCGTGATGGGGCGGTGGCCGATGGAGTTGGATGAACGATGATACCCGCCATTTTCGGCCTGTCGGGACTGACCCTTACCGACGATGAACGCGCCTTTTTCCGCGACAGCGACCCCGCGGGCTATATCCTGTTCGGGCGCAATATCGCCAACCGCGAGCAATTGCGACGTCTGACCGACGAACTGCGGGCGATCGACGGGCGGGCGGACCTGCCGATCCTGATCGACCAGGAGGGCGGGCGCGTCGCGCGGATGAAATCGCCCGAATGGCCGGACTTTCCGAGCGGCGCGACGTTTGACGCGCTTTACGAGCGGGCGCCGGCGAGCGCGATCGAGGCAGCGCGACTCAACGCCATGGCGCTGGCCGCGATGCTGACCGAGGTCGGCATCAACGTCGATTGCCTGCCGCTGCTCGACGTGCGCCAGCCGGGCGCCAGCGAAGTGATCGGCGACCGGGCGCTGGGCAGCGAACCGATGCGCGTCGCGGCGCTGGGCCGCGCTATATTGGGCGGGTTGCAGGACGGCGGCGTGGTCGGCATCGTGAAGCATATTCCCGGCCATGGCCGCGCGCTGCTCGACACGCACGAAGCGCTGCCGGTAGTGACCGTGTCGGATCGCGAGTTGCAGACCGACCTCGCCCCGTTCGCGGCGCTGCGCGATGCGGCAATGGCGATGACCTGTCATGTGATATTCGAAGCATGGGACCCCGACCGCCCGGCGACGCTGTCGCCGGTCATCATCGACAGCGTAATCCGTCAGCGGGTCGGTTTCCACGGCCTGCTGTTGTCCGACGATCTCGATATGAAGGCGTTGTCGGGCGATGTCCCGTCGCGGGCCGCCGCAGCCGTCGCTGCGGGATGCGATATTGCGCTCAATTGCTGGGGACGGATGGACGACATGGTCGGGATCGCCAACGCGCTCGATCCGATCAGCACCGTGTCGCGCGCACGGCTGGAGGGGGCGATGGACCGGATTTCGGGGGCGACCGGCGGGCGGGCCTTTGCTACGCTAGTCGACCAGCGCGACGCGCTGCTCGCGGTCGCCTGAGGCGTCGGTGGACGAGCTGGCGCTAGATTTTGAACCGATCGCGCCGCCGCCGGAAACCGGCGATGCGTTGCAGCTGTCGCTCGAAAGCTGGGAAGGGCCGCTGGACCTGTTGCTGGCGCTGGCGCGCAGCCAGAAGGTCGACCTCAAGCAGATTTCGATCCTGGCGCTGGTCGAGCAATATCTGGCCTTCATCGCCGAAGCGCGCGAGCTGAAGCTGGAGGTCGCGGCCGACTATCTGGTGATGGCCGCGTGGCTCGCTTACCTCAAATCGGCGCTGTTGCTGCCCAAGGATCCGCTGGAGGATCCCTCGCCCGACGAACTGGCGCTGCGGCTGCAATTGCGGTTGCAACGGCTTGCCGCGATGCGCGAGGCGGCGGCGCGGCTGCTGGCGCGCGACCGGATCGGCCGCGACGTGTTCCTGCGCGCGAAGCCCGAGGGATTGCGCGACGTCAAGCTGCGCCGCTGGGATGCCAGTCTTTACGACCTGCTCGCCGCTTATGGTCAGGTGAAACTGCGCACCGAACCGGTGGTTCATATGGTGTCGCGGCGCCCGGTGGTGACGCTGGACGCGGCGCTGCATCATCTCGAGCGGCTGATCGGCGTCCAACTCGACTGGGCGGAGCTTTCGGCGTTTCTGCCGCCCGATTATGTGGGGCCGTTGCGCCGGTCGGCCATCGCTTCAAGTTTTGTTGCGGCGCTCGAACTGGCAAGGCAGGGCCGCGTCGAGCTGAAACAGGAGGAGGCGTTCGAGCCGCTCTTTCTGAAAGCGGCCCAAACAGGATATCAGTCCGCATGATCGACGATCTGGAGCGCGCCGTCGAGGCGATGTTGTTCGCAAGCGATACGCCGCTCGACGCGCGGCAGCTGGCGGGCCGATTTGGCGATGCGGTGACGCCGGGGCAGGTGAAAGCGATCGTCGAGGCGATCGCCGCGCGCCATGCGGGGAGCGGGATCGAGCTTGTCGAGCGCGGCGGGCATTGGCATTTCCAGACCCCCGCCGATCTGGCGCACCTGCTGCGGCGCGAGCGCGACGATCCGCGTAAATTGTCGCGTGCCGCGGCCGAGGTGCTGGCGATCGTCGCTTATCACGAGCCGGTCAGCCGCGCCGAGATCGAGGCGATCCGTGGGGTTCAAACGTCGAAGGGTACGCTCGACGTGCTGATGGAGGCCGAGTGGATCGCGCCCGCGGGACGCCGCGAGGTTCCGGGGAGGCCGCTCATCTACAAGACCACCGACGCCTTTCTGCAACATTTCGGGCTCACCAGCCGCAAGGATTTGCCGGGAATCGAGGATCTGCGCGCCGCGGGGCTGCTCGATCCCGTCGACCTGGCATTCGAAGAAGCCATGGGCGAGCTGGACCTAGTAAAAGACGGCGAAGAGGCCTAGATGAGCCCTTCAAGGAGAAATCGAGATGGGTAGCTTTAGCATCTGGCACTGGCTTGTGGTCGGGATTCTGGTCCTGCTGTTGTTCGGCAAGGGCCGTTTCTCGGACATGATGGGCGATGTCGCCAAGGGTATCAAAAGCTTCAAGAAGGGCATGGCCGAGGATGATGGCGCGAGCCCCGCGCCCAAGCAGATCGAAGGCCAGCGCGCACCCGACGCCACTCCGATGCCGACGCCGACAGCCGAGCACGACAAGCTCTGACCCTCGTCGAACTGCGGGGTAGCCCAGTTTCATGTTCGACATTGCGCCCACCGAGCTGTTGCTCGTCATCGTGGTGGCTCTGGTCATTATCGGCCCCAAGGATTTGCCGAAGGCGATGCGCTTCGTCGGCAAATGGATGGGCAAGGCGCGCGGGATGGCGCGCCACTTCCGCTCGGGGCTCGACACGATGATGCGCGAGGCCGAGCTGGAAGAACTTGAAAAACAGTGGCGCGAGCAGAATGACGCGATCATGCGCGAGTTTCCGCGGATCGACGACGTGAGTGTGCCTGCTCCGCAACCCGCGGCCGATACGACGGTCGAAGCGGCCGCAAAACAGGGCGATGATGCGCCCCGGACCACCGAAAACCCAGAGACGCATGTGGTACCGCCGCGCGACGGGCCGCTGCCATGACCGCCGAAACGCCGGTCACGACCAGCGAGGAAGACGGCGCGGGGGGCAAGATGCCGCTGCTCGACCATCTGATCGAGCTGCGTTCGCGGTTGCTCAAATCGCTGGTCGCGATTGCGCTGGCCTTTGGCGTCTGTTTCTATTTTGCCGAACCGATCTTTTCGATTCTGGTGCAGCCGCTGGTTGCCGCGGGGCAGGGCAAGATCATCTATACGCAGCTGTTCGAGGCCTTTTTCGTGCAGATCAAGGTCGCTTTTTTTGCGGCGATGATGATCGCCTTTCCGGTGATCACCAACCAGCTGTGGAAATTTGTCGCGCCGGGCCTGTATCGCAAGGAGAAGCGCGCGCTATTGCCCTTTCTGTTCGCGACCCCGGTGCTGTTTACCCTGGGGGCGTGCGTCGCCTATTTCATCACCGTGCCGGTGGCGCTGAGATTCCTGCTCGGCTTTCAGGGTGACATGGGCGGGATCCAGCAGGAAGCGCTGCCGTCCGTCGCCAATTACCTGAGTTTCATCATGCAGTTCATCATGGCGTTCGGGATCGCGTTCCTGCTGCCGATCTTTCTGATGCTGATCGAACGGTCGGGGCTGGTGACGCGCGATCAACTGGTGTCGGCGCGGCGCTATATGATCGTCGCCGCCTTTGCGATTGCGGCGGTCGCGACGCCGCCCGATATATTGAGCCAGTTCCTGCTCGCGGTGCCGTTGATCCTGCTTTACGAAATTTCGCTGTTCGCGATCTGGTTCACCCAGCGCCGACGCAAAACAGGCGCCGAAGCGGCGCCTGTCGAGCCTCGCGAAGAGGCTTAGGGTAAGCGGATAATTCGATCAGATGGCGCGATCGGCGGCGTCGCCGACCGATTCAATATCCCGTCCGACGCCCTTCACCGTATTGCAACCGGTGACGACGACACTGGCCAGAATGGCGAGAATGATAGCGCGGAAACTGGTCATTGTAACGAACCTCTTCAGAACTGGATGCAAAATGGCCCGGCGCGCTTTCGAGGGGGGGGAGGGAAATGCGGGCCGGGCCAATGTTGCTGAGCAGCGCTGCGGGGGGGGCGATGATCGCTGCTCGAATGGGAAACGAACAATTCCGCGCATAAGTTCCCGAAAAAAATGCGGGACCGAAAATTTTTCCAAACTTTTTTCGGCGGGCTGGAATCAATATTTGATTCCAGTATTTTGATCAGGCGAGCGTGGTTAGCCCGCTCGCCACCGCGAGGCCGAGAAAGGCCAGAAAGCCCATCGAGTCGGTCGTCATCGTCACAAAAATCGAGCTGGCGACCGCCGGGTCCTGATCGAGCCGGTCAAGCAAGAGCGGGATCGCGACCCCTGCGACCCCCGCGACGAATATGTTCACCACCATCGCCGCGGCGATCACCGCCCCGAGTTGGGGGTTGGCGAACCAAAGCGCGGTTGCCGTTCCCGCAAGCAGCGCGATCGTTGCGCCATTGAGCAGCGCGATCTTCATCTCGCGCCAGATCGCGCGCCAGCTGTTCGAATCGGTCAGCTGGTTCATCGCGAGCGCGCGGACGGTCACCGCCAGCGTCTGGGTTCCGGCATTGCCGCCAACCCCCGCGACGATGGGCATCAACACCGCCAGCGCGACCATCTGTTCGATCGCACCGCCGAAATAGCCGATGATCGACGAGGCGACGAGCGCGGTGCCCAGGTTGGCGACGAGCCAGCGCACCCGCGCGCTATAGGTTTCGCGGATCGGTTCGTTGATGTCGCCGTCGCCCGCGCCCGACAGGCGCAAGATGTCTTCGCCCGCTTCTTCCTGAATGATGTGGACGATGTCGTCGACGGTGATCATGCCGACGAGGCGTCCCGACTTGTCGACGACAGCGGCCGAGATCAGCGCATATTTCTGGAACCGCAGCGCGACCTCTTCCTGGTCCATATCGACCGGGATCAACGTCTGTTCGCGTTTCATCACGTCGCTGATCGCGATGTCGCGCGGGGTACGGAGGATCCAGCTGAGCTGGCAGGTGCCGACCGGGCGGTGCATCGGATCGACGACATAGATTTCCCAGAAATCACTGGTCAGATCGGTATCTTCGCGCAGCCGGTCGATCACGTCGCCGACGGTGACATGTTCGGGCACCGCGACCAGGTCGCGCTGCATCAGGCGCCCGGCGGATTCCTCGGGGAAGGAGAGCGCGTCCTCGATTGCGGCGCGATCCTCGGGCTCCATCGCGTCGAGCACCGCTTGCTGCTCGTCCGCCTCCATATCCTCGATGATCGCGACGGCGTCGTCGGTATCGAGTTCGGACGCCAGTTCGGCGACCTGTTCGGGGGCGAGAAGGTCAATCAGTTCTTCGCGAACATAATCGTTCATTTCCGCCAACACGTCGGCGGAGAGCATGTCGCCGAGCACGGCGGCCAGCATCGGGCGTTCGTCGCTGCGCGCCAGTTCGAACAGGTCGGCGATGTCGGCGGGATGGAGGCGCCCGATGCGTTCGCGTGCGGCTTCGCCTTCGCCCGCTTCGGCAAGGTCGAGCACGTCGCGGACGAATGCGGGTTTCAGCCGGTCGTCTTCGTCGAGTTCGGTTCCGGCGTCGCGGGCGGCGGCTTCGCGGTCGAGATCGTCGGCGATGGCGACATTTTCGGCCGACCGGGAATCTTCGCGGTTGTCCATCGCGCGGTCCTCCCTGTCTGAGCCGGCAGGAGGCCGGCGGGCCGTGCCATCCCCCTAGTCCCCGCGTCGCCCGATGGCAACGCCGGCGACAGCCGATCCGAAGAAATGGGTGGCTTTGACCGTATCACCCGTTATGGCACCGCGCATCTTTGCACAGGAGCCTCCTCATGACCGACCAGACCCTCACCCTTTCGCTGTCGACCGGCGATGTCGTCATTCGCCTGCGCCCCGACCTGGCGCCGCTGCACGTCGAGCGCATCACCCAGCTGGCAAGCGAGGGTTTTTACGACGGGGTCGTGTTCCACCGGGTCATCCCCGGATTCATGGCGCAGGGCGGCGATCCGACCGGCACCGGCATGGGCGGCAGCGAGCTGCCCGACCTGCCGCAGGAGTTCAACAGCGAACCGCACGTTCGCGGCGTGTGTTCGATGGCGCGCGCGCAGAACCCGAACAGCGCGAACAGCCAGTTCTTCATCTGTTTCGACGACGCGCGCTTTCTCGATAACCAGTATACGGTGTGGGGCGAAGTGATCGAGGGCATGGACAATGTCGATGCGCTGCCCAAGGGCGAACCGCCGCGCGAGTCGAACCATCGATGCGCGACGCCATGCTTGGTCAGCAGGTCACGCATGGCGTAAACGCTGCGGTCCATCGCCGCGCC
>NZ_JADKYM010000035.1 GCF_015475875.1 Sphingopyxis solisilvae
CGGCCGTGGCTCTTCGGAAAATAGGGCTGAAGCCGCGCCATCTGCTCGTCCGTCAGCCAGAATAAATCGCTCAAATTCAGGCTCCTTCCCGGCCGCCTGAATCATAATCGCTACCGCAAATCAATGGATCCTGACCCTAAGAATGGGGATGCGCTCGGCGTCCCCCTCAATGATATCGCGCTGGCCGTTCTGCGGCGGCAGCAGGGCAAGCATGAAACCCATGTGTTCACCTATCGGGGCAAACCGCTCCGATCGGCGAACACGCGGGCGTGGCGCAAGCGCTGGTGGAAAGCGGGATCACCGACTTTCGCTGGCACGATTTGCGGCACACCTGGGCAAGCTGGCTTCGCCAGAATGACGTGCCCACCTGGGTGCTTCAGGAGCTCGGTGGCTGGAATCGGAATCGATGGTGCGCCGCCACGCGCACATGTCGGTGAAGCATTTGCAGCCATTCGCCGAGCAGCTTACTTTTTCGCCCCAAACGGACATGTCCGGAGAGGCGCAGAAGTCCGCCGATGGCGGCTGCGCAATTATCGCGTCATTGATATTCAAGCTGGCCACTGGAGAGCGACGACTTCGGGCAACATATCCGCTTCATGCTGACCGACGTGCTGAGAGACTCCGGATACCATGTTGTCGAGGCGCGCGATGGCGAGGAAGGCCTAGCAATCCTTCTGTCTGGCCAAGCAATCGATCTCATCGTTACCGACGTTCGCATGCCCGGTGCCATCGACGGGTTGGAGCTTGCGCGCCGCTCGAAGGCGTTAGATCCGTCGCGTTGCGTCATCATTTGCTCAGGGCACCTGCGACCTCAGGAATCCGACCCCGCAAATGCTTTTATGGCAAAACCTTATGCCGCCGCGGCACTTCTCCAAATTGTAGAGCAGCTCATGGGGAAGAGCCCGCAGCCGCGAACGATCTAAATACTCGGATCGCCACGCTGCACGCTCATTTTCCCGATGGCTGACGACACCCGATGAGTGCGGCGTAAGGCCGGCTCGCGCGCGAGCTTCCCGCATCAATCCCGTTATGACGATAACAAAGTTCTTTCATTTAGCAGCTACCGTCCGGCGGCATTGCGGCCCGCAACCATCCATACGATTGGGATGATTCATCCTATGGAACGGCGGGAACGTACCGCTTACTATAGCGGGCTCGATCAGGCGAGAAAGGCCATGCCGGCAGCGGCGCGCGCGTCTCGGGCCGTTTGGCGACGCGTTCGCGATCCGTCCGCGCGCTTTCGGTTTGAACCGCGCGTAGCGCCATCTCGCTCCATGCGATCGCCGCGCGAAGGTTGCGGTCGCGCACCTGCGTCAACGCGGACGCGGTGGCGTCGGCGGTACATTTATCGGACTGTGCTTGGTAGAAGTCACTTGTCGCAGACATTGCGGATTCCTTTCAGATTAGTCGATCATGTCAGCAATCAGTATCTCCAGCGGGCAAACCGTGAGAACAACTGACGCAGGGCGCCGAGGCCAGGGGGTGTCGGCCAGCGGCAGGGGGGACAGAAAGCGTTTGCCACGCATCGGCGCTACCCGCTGCAATCGGTCCGTACATCGGGGTTCGGCCCACAGCTATATTGCGGGGCATGGCCCGAAAACGGCCGTCTGGTTACGCTCTCGAATGACAGCGCAAACCTTCCATTTATCAGGCGTGCTGGAGATTGACCGCCGAGATCTTGCCATCGCGGCCGGTTTCCAGCTCGTAAGAAATGCGCTCGTCCTTGTTCAGCGTCGCCATTCCGGCGCGCTCGACGGCGGAGGCGTGGACGAAGCTGTCGCCCGAGCCGTTCTCGTTGGCGATAAAGCCATAGCCTTTGTCGCTGTTATAAAATTTGACGGTGCCGATCGGCATGGGACGCTTCCTTTCACGAAAAACAGGAATTCCACCGGCAAATGCACCGGCGAAGCTGGTAGCGAGAGAAGGGAAGTATCCGCCCCGAAGGGGTATCAAAATGAGGGAAAATAAATGGTGGACGCACTAGGGCTCGAACCTAGGACCCGCTGATTAAGAGTCAGCTGCTCTACCAACTGAGCTATGCGTCCACTGCCGGTTTCCGGCGGGCTTTGCGGCGGTGGGGAACCCTCTTTGCTGCAAAGCGAGCGGCCCGCTATCATGGCTCTGCGGCAATGGCAATGGCCTTGCGGCACTTTTTCTCAATGAAAGCGGCGGGTGCCCGTCTTGCTGTCGTTTTCGATGGCCAGGATGATACCCACGCACGTCATGATCGTCAGCATCGACGACCCGCCATAGGAAAAGAGCGGCAATGGAATGCCGACCACCGGCGCCAGCCCCATGACCATCATCAGATTGACCGCGATGTAGAAAAAGATCGTCATCGTCAGTCCGGTCGCGGTCAGCTGGCCGAACCGCGTCCGCGCCTTCAGCGCGACGCGTGTTCCCCACCGCAGCAGCAGAAAGAATCCGAACATCAGGGCCAGCCCGCCGATCAGCCCCCATTCCTCGGCCATGGTGGAAAAGATGAAGTCGGTGTGTCCCTCGGGCAGATAGTCGAGGTGGCTCTGCGAACCATTGAGGAAGCCCTTGCCGCCGATACCGCCCGAACCGATCGCGATTTTCGATTGGCTGATATGATAGCCGGCGCCCAGCGGGTCGCTTTCGGGATCGAGAAAGATCAGGATTCGTTTTTGCTGATAATCGTGCAGGAAGGAAAAAAGGACGGGCAACGCCGCTGCCCCCGCAATCACGGTGCCGCCGAACCACCAGAAGGGCAGACCGGCGACGAACATCACGACAATGCCGCCGATACAGATGGACAAGGCGGTCCCCAGATCGGGTTGCAGCATCACCATCGCGACGGGAATACCGATCATCACCAGGGCCGGCCATAGCGCGGTCCAGCTGCGATTGTTTCCGGGCGGCAGCAGGGCATAGAAGCGCGCGAGCGCCAGGACGATCGCGACCTTCATCAATTCGGACGGCTGGAGATTCATGAAGCCGAGGTTGAGCCACCGCTGGCTGCCGCCCCCGACAAAGCCGAGCACCTCGACCGCAACGAGCAGGACCACGACGCCGATATAGGCGAGATAGGCATGTTCTTCGAACACCCGCAACGGGAAGCGGCCGATGACCAGGGCGATGGTCAGGAAGACGACAAAGCGGAGGCTTTGCTGCGACGCCCACGGCGACCAGTTGCCGCCCGCCGCCGAATAAAGCACCAAAATGCCGAAACCAACGATCGCGGTCAGCAAGGCGATCAATTTCCAGGGGATGCGCTGGATGGCGGGCGGGACGACGATCATCGGGGCAGTTCCGGGTTGGGGTCACTGGCGGCGCCGGCCTTCCAGGCGGCATAGTCGCGGTCCATCCGTTCCTTGATCGTGCCGCCCCACCCGGCTTCCAGCGTTTCGAGCGCTTCCATCGCCTTTTGGCGATCGTAGAGGAAGGTAAAGATGTCCTTGGCGATCGGTGCGGCGGCGCGCGACCCGCCCATGCCATGCTCGATCACCACCGACGCGGCATAACGGGGATTTTCGACCGGCGCGAAACAGACGAACAAGCCATGGTCGCGGTATTTCCACGCGCCGCTCTGGCCGCGCGAGCCCGAGGCAAGGCCGCGTACCTGTGCGGTGCCGGTTTTGCCGCCCATCGTGATCCCGTCGAGCGGCAAGCGGCTGCGCACCGCCGTCCCCGCGCCATTGACGACGCGGTCCATGCCGGCGCGCGCGACGGCGAGCGCCTCGGCAGAAAAGGGCAGGGGCTCGTTTGCGAACTGGCGATTCACGAGGCGCGGGTACAGCCGCCGTCCCGACACCATCCGCGCGGTCATCACGGCAAGCTGCAACGGGTTCACGCTGACATAGCCCTGCCCGATCACCGCGTTGAGCGAATCCGAAGCCGACCATGGCTGGTTGAACCGCCGCATCTTCCACGCACTGTCGGGGATCGTGCCATAGCGCTGGTTGCTGCCTGCCAGCTGAAACTCTTCGCCCAGTCCCAGCAGCTTCGCGGTCGGCGCGATCGCATCATATCCCAGCCGGTGGGCGAGCCAGTAGAAATAGCTGTTGCAGCTTTTTTCGATCGCGGTCGGCATGTCGATGCTGCCATGCGTCCCCAGGCAACGGAAAAAGCGGCTGCCGAGGCGATAGCCACCGACGCAGGTATGCCGTTCACTCGGATCGACGCCATTTTCGACGGCGGCGATTGCGACCATCGGTTTCAGCGTCGATCCGGGGGGATATAGCCCACGCGTCGCCTTGTTGATCAGCGGCTGGTGATCGTCGGCGCGCAGCCAGCTATATTCATTGTTGCTGATGCCGTCCGAAAGGCTGTTCGGATCGAAACAGGGCATCGAAATAAACGCCAATATATCGCCGGTCAGGCAATCCATGATGATCGCGGCGCCGGATTCGCGGCCCATGCGCCGCGCCGCATATTCCTGCAGGTCGGCGTCGATCGTCAGATGGACGGTCTTGCCCTGAACGTCGGGCTGGGTGTCGAGGTCGCGCACGATCCGTCCGCGTGCCGTTACCTCGACCCGGCGCGCGCCGGGTTTGCCCTTCAACATGGGCTGAAAATATTTCTCCAGCCCATCTTTGCCGATCTTGTAACCGGGCGTGATGTACAGCGGGTCGCGGTCGCGCTTATATTCCTCGGCATTGGGCGTCCCGACATAGCCGATCAGGTGGCCGACCGCCGCCCCCGTCGGATAATAGCGGGCAAAGCCGCGCTGGGGCGCGATGCCGGGCAGGTCGGGCAGGCGGACGAGGATCGACGCATATTCGGCCTCGGTCATGTCCTCCTTGACCGCCACCGGCTGGAACCCCGACGCGGCGGTCAGGTCGCGGTTGATCCGCTCCATCGTATCGCCGTCGAGCCGCAGCAATGTTTGCAGCTGGCCGAGTATGCGCTCGCGTTTCTGCAACCGGTCGGGAATGATATCGAGCCGCAGCGACACCCGGTTGTTTGCCAGCGCCTTGCCGTTGCGATCGACGATCCAGCCGCGGCGCGGCGGGATCAAAGTGAGATTGACCCGATTGCTTTCGGATTCAAGCACGTAGCGGTCGTTGTCGACAATCGAGATATACGCCATGCGCGCTGCCAGCGCCGCGCCGACGACCGCCTGAGCGCCGCCGACAAGCAAGGCGCGGCGGGTGAAGGTGATACCGCGCCAGGCTTCGGTAATCGGGGGACGTTTGCCGCGGGCCATGGGCGATTATCGGCGTTTCAGGCGAAAATTGTCAAACTTGCCGGTCAGTCGCATCACCAGCGGCAACAGCAGAATGGAAAGGACGATCTGCGGCAGGACGAGACCCAGAATGCGGCCCGGGTTCGCCGCAGGATGCGCGATCAGTGCCGCCAACGCCTGGATAACGGGAATCAGCAGCGCCGCGATGACCCAGTCGTGCCAAAAGCCGCGCCAGTAGATCCGCTGCGACGAATAGTGGATCGCGAGGCTTGCCAGCGTCCACAGGCCGACCGCGGTGCCGATCGGCTGCCCGCTGTAAAGATCGTCCCACAGCCCGAGCGGCAGGCCGATCCACACCGGCCACATTTCGGTCCGCAGCAATTGCCAGCACAGAAAAAACAACAGGCCGAGCGGGGGCAGCACCGGCGAACTGGCCACCAGCGGCAGCATCAGCGGCAGGGCCGATGCGACCATCACCGTTGCCACTGGCACGGCGCGCATACGCCACAGCGACGCCGGTTCGCCGAGGCGCGGTGCTGCTGCCTTGTTCATGGCGCGGGAGCCGGCGCGGTTGCCGGCGGAGCGATGACGGCGCGCTGCGCCTCGATATTGTCAGGGGTGTAAGGGCGGAGGACCGAGACCGCATCGACCTTTGCCGGGTCGGCGAGCGGGCGCGCGAGCGCGCCGTCATCCTGCCGCTGCACGACGATCGCCACCGGAATGTTGGGTGGATAAAGGCCGCCGGTCCCCGATGTCACCAAAATATCGCCGGGTTTGAAGGGATTGTTCGCGATGTTGAGGGTGCGGACGTCAAGATCACCGTTACCCCGGCCATAGGCCAGTGCAGGAAGACCGTCGCGCGCGCGGCGAACGGGTACGATATTGTCGACATCGGTGAGCAGGAGCACCTGCGCCACCGACGGTCCGCTGCCCAGCACGCGGCCGATCAGGCCATCGGCGCCGCGCACGGGCTGTCCGGCGGTGACGCCCATATTGCGCCCGATACTCAGGAGTGCGATCCGTTTGCTGCTGGTCGACGTGGACGTCAGCAGATAGCCGTTCGCCAAGGCGGCCTTGTCGGTTTGCTGCAACGCGAGCAGCGCCTTGAGCTGGCGATTCTCCTCTTGCAGCGAGCTGGTCGCGACCAGTTGGCGGCGGGTCTCTGCCAGCTCCTTGCGCAGCCGCCGGTTCTGCGATCCCGCGCGCACATAGGCGCCGACATTGTCGTCGATACCGGAGATGGAACCGATGACCGACCGCGACGCGCGCGCCACCGGCGCGGCGACCTCCTGGCTAGCCAGCCGCAATTGGGCAAAGCCGACGGGGTCAACGACCGACAGGATCGCCAAAAGCAGCCCCGCGACCGCTCCCGTCACCGCGATGACATAGGCCGCGAACAGGCTGTACTGCGCCTTTCGGGATTGCCCCGGACGTCGATGTGCCGGGCGGACCATGGTTCAGAAACCCTCGATCAGGCTTGCTGCAGCACGCCGCGGAAAGCGGGGTCTTCCATCGCCCGGCCGGTGCCGATTGCGACGCAGGTCAGCGGATCGTCGGCGACCGTCACCGGCAGGCCGGTCGCATCGCGCAACAATTCGTCGAGTTCGGCGATCAGCGCGCCACCGCCGGTCAGCACGATCCCCTGGTCGACGATATCGGCGGCCAGTTCGGGGGCGGTGTTTTCCAGCGCGATGCGCACACCCTCGACGATCGTGCCGATCGGTTCGGACAGCGCCTCGGCGATCTGCGCCTGGTTGATCGAGATTTCCTTGGGCACGCCGTTGACGAGGTCGCGACCCTTGATGTGGATCGTCAGGCCGGTGCCGTCTTCGGGAATGCGCGCGATCCCGAAATCTTTCTTGATCCGCTCGGCGGTCGCTTCGCCGATCAGCAGATTATGGTGACGGCGGACATAGCTGACGATCGCTTCGTCCATCTTGTCGCCTCCGGCACGGACCGAGGTGGTGTAGGCGAGGCCGCGCAAGCTGAGCACCGCAACTTCGGTGGTGCCGCCGCCGATGTCGACGACCATCGATCCGATCGGCTCGGTCACCGGCATGTCGGCGCCGATCGCGGCCGCCATCGGTTCCTCGATCAGCCACACCTCGCTGGCGCCGGCGTTCGATGCGGCGTCGCGGATCGCGCGGCGTTCGACGCTGGTCGAGCCCGAGGGCACGCAGATCACGATTTCGGGGCTGCGGAACGCATTGGGCTTGCCGCCATGCACCTTGGTGATGAAGTGCTTGATCATCTGTTCGGCGACGTCGATGTCCGCGATGACGCCGTCGCGCAGCGGGCGGATCGCCTCGATGCTGTCGGGGGTCTTGCCCATCATCAGCTTGGCGTCGTCGCCGACTGCCTTCACCCGCTTGATCCCGTTGATCGTCTCGACCGCGACGACCGACGGTTCGTTCAGCACGATGCCCTTGCCGCGCACATAGACAACCGTGTTGGCGGTGCCGAGGTCGATCGCCATGTCTTGCGAATTGAATTTGAACCAGCGGGAAAAGAAGGACATCGATACTGCTTCCTGTCATCGGTGCAGCGGCTTTCGAACGAACCGCCCCACCGTCGTCAAATGATGCGCGCTCCCGTGCCGGCAGCAGGACCAAATCTGGGAGAATTTCCGGCTCGTCCGCGAGGATGGCTGGACAGGAAGATAAGGCTGTGCGGGTGGGTCGCGATTTGCGTCCGACTGCGCTAGGACAGCCGCCATGTCAATACGTCGCCTGCCTGAAACGCTCGTAAATCGGATCGCGGCCGGTGAAGTGGTCGAAAGACCCGCCGCAGCGCTGAAAGAACTGGTCGAAAACGCCATCGACGCGGGGGCGAGTCGCATTTCGGTGCGAATCGCCGAAGGCGGAATATCGCGGCTCGAGGTCGAGGATGACGGTTGCGGGATGATCGCCGCCGACATGGCGCTGGCGCTGGAACGCCATGCGACGTCGAAGCTGCCCGACGACGCGATCGAGGATGTGACGACGCTGGGCTTTCGCGGCGAGGCGCTCCCGTCGATCGCCAGCGTCGCGCGGCTGACGCTCGACAGCCGGGTGGCGGGTGGTGATGGCTGGCGCCGAGTTGTCGATAATGGCGTGCTGGTCGCCGAAGGACCGGCGGCGCTGTCGCACGGCACGCGCGTGCTGGTCGAGGACCTGTTCGCGCGCGTCCCGGCGCGCCGCAAATTCCTGCGCAGCGCGCGTAGCGAATATGCCGCGTGCCTGGATGTCGTGAAGCGGTTGGCGATGGCGCGCCCCGACGTCGGTTTTGTGGTCGAACATGACAGGCGCCGCGTGCTCGACGTGCAGGGCGGGCAGGATCAATTGAGCCGTGTCGCGGCGCTGACCCAGCGCGAGCTGGCGGTAAACAGCATCGGCATCGATTTGCATCGCGGCGATGTGCATATCGGCGGCGTCATCAGCCTGCCGACCTTCAATCGCGGCATCGCCGACCATCAATATCTGTTCGTCAACGGGCGACCGGTGAGGGACCGGTTGCTCGTCGGGGCGCTGCGCGGCGCCTATGCCGACCTGCTGGCGCGCGACCGCCATCCGGTCGTCGCGCTGTTCCTCGACGTGCCGGGCGGCGAGGTCGATGTGAATGTCCACCCCGCCAAGACCGAGGTGCGCTTTCGTGACCCGCAGCTGATCCGCGGGATGATCGTCGGCGGCCTGCGCCGCGCGCTCGACGAACATGGTTTCCGCAGCGTTCAGCGACCGGCCGAGGCCGCGCTGGCGGCGTGGCAGCAGGAACCCGTCACGCCGCCCGCACCAACGCTGTTCGCATCGCATCTGCCCTATCCGCACGCCCCCGCCACGCATCTGTTCGGCGCCGATACCGATCCCGCCACCCACGCACTGCTCCGCGACCGGGTGATCGATTTCGCGCCGCCGCCTGATGCCCTGCCGATGGGGCGCGCCGAGGCTGCGACCGCGCCAGTCCCGCAGGGTGATGCCCACCCGCTGGGTATCGCGCGCGGCCAGATTGCGCGGACCTATATCGTCGCCGAGGCCGAGGACGGTCTTGTCATCGTCGATCAGCACGCCGCGCACGAACGGCTCGTGCTCGAACAGTTGCGCCGCGGCATGAGCGGGCAGGCGGTGCCACGCCAGGGGTTGCTGCTCCCCGAAATCGTCGAACTCGACGAACCCGCGTGCGACCGTCTTGAAGCAGCGGCATCGCAGCTCATGGCGCTCGGGGTCGAGCTCGAACGCTTCGGCCCCGCCGCCATGATGGTCCGCGCCACCCCGGCGATGCTCGGCGCGATCGACTGCCGCAAACTCATCACCGACATAGCCGATGATCTGGCGGGTTATGACGCTGCGCTGGGCCTCAGTGAGCGGCTCGAACTGGTCGCCGCCACCATGGCCTGTCACGGTTCGGTCCGCGCGGGTCGTACGCTCAGCGTCGCCGAGATGAACGCGCTGCTGCGCACGATGGAAGTCACGCCGCACAGCGGCCAGTGCAACCATGGCCGCCCGACCTGGGTAAAAATGTCGCTCGGCGAAGTCGAGAAACTTTTTGGCCGTAAATGAGAGGGTTACACTTTATTCTAAATTGATTGTCCGGACAAGTCGAGCGGCCATGGTGGGTGGCGCTCACGACAGAATCGCGTCGTTTATTGCATAGTCATCCTGAAACGAGTTCAGCATGACGAAGGTGTTTGGAACCTAACATCCGCTCCGCACCCCAAACCGGCCCTTTCCCGCGCTTCAATCACACGCCTTGTGCAGTTTCCACGCCAGCACTGCCGACACCAGGCACATGACCGCCACCATCAGCAGCGTGTCGTCGATCGTGAGCCCCAGGCCGATCAGGACGCTGAGCAGCAGCACCGCAGTCACCATGAAACCCGAATTGACGATATTGTTCGCCGCGACCGTGCGCGCGGTCTGCGACTTGGCGACGGTGGTGGTGAGAAAGGCGTAGAGCGGCACCACGAACATGCCGCCGGCGATCGCGATGCCAAGCAGGTCGAGGATGATGCGGTCGCCCACCGTCAGCGCCAGGAACTCGCGCCAGTCCATCAGGGTCGAGCCATGATGGCTCCACCCCTTCACATTCCACCACAGGTCGAGCACGAATACGCTCATCACCAGCACCGACCCCGGCGAATAACGCGCCGACACCTGTCCTTTCAGCAGCCGGTTGACGACGATCGACCCGATCGCGACACCGACCGAGAATATGGCGGTGAACAGGGTGGCGACGGTGTTGTCGGCGCCCAGCGCATTTTTGACCAGCGGCGGGAACTGCGCCGCCAGAATGGCGCCGATCGCCCAAAAAAAGCTGATCGATACGATCGCCAGGAACAGGCGGGGAATGTGCATCGTCGAATTGACCAGGCGCCAGGACGAACGGAAGACATTATAGTCGATCGCCATGTCCGCCGCCTCCGTCTCAGGCGGTGCGGCGGGGACAAGGCTGGCGGTCAGGCGACCGATCACTGCCACCGCGATGATGCCGGGAATGGCGATGTGCGGCGGCGTCAAGCCGCCGACAATCGTTCCCATCAGTATGGCGATATAGGTCCCTGCTTCGACCCAGCCGGTCCCGGCGAGCACCTCGTCCTCTTCCAGATGCTGCGGCAGGATCGCATATTTGATCGGGCCGAAGAAGGTCGAGTGAACCCCCATCGCGAACAGTGCGGCCAGCATCACCGGCACCAAGTGCAGCCAGATGCCGATCGCCCCAACGATCATAATGCCGATTTCGGCGCTTTTGACGAGGCGGATGATCTTCGTCTTGTCGCCGCTGTCGGCCAGCTGCCCGGCCAGCGCCGAAAACAGGAAAAAGGGCAGGATGAACAGCCCGCCCGCCAGCGCGTTGAACCACGCCTCGGTCTCAGGATCCTTGTAGATGGTGAAGGTGACCAGAATCACCATCGCCATCTTGTAAAAATTGTCGTTGAACGCGTTCAGGAACTGGGTTGCGAACAGGGGCAGGAACCGGCGTTGCTTCAAAAGCGCAAAGGAACCGGTCATTGAAAATCCACTTGTCCAGCCCGACATCCGGCTGGCGCCGGTCGCCCGAGGCAATATTGTTTTCGTCCGCGCGACTTATCGGTTAGGGCTGGCGCGGTCAAAGCCCATTTTCGGCGCACCGTCACCAGCGCGCCTTTGCAACGGACGAACCAGCGGGGATCATGCTCAGTCTTCCGAACATCCTGACCCTGTCGCGCATATTGGCGGTTCCCATCTTGCTGTTCCTGCTCTGGCCCGGGGTGGTCGAAGGATCGCACCAGCCGAAACCGATCGACTATGCACTCGCCTTTGGTCTGTACTGCCTGATGGGCATTACCGATTATTTTGACGGTTATGTAGCGCGGTCCCGCGGGATCGTTTCGCGTCTCGGCGCCTTCCTCGACCCGATCGCCGACAAGATCATGATCGCGGCGGTCATTCTGTTGCTCGTGTTCACCCGCGACATTGCGGGTTATCATGTCATCGCGGCGCTGATGATCCTGCTGCGCGAGATTATTGTGTCGGGGCTGCGCGAATTTCTGGCGACCTTGCAGGTGTCGATGCCCGTGACCCAGCTGGCGAAATGGAAAACGACCTTTCAATTGGTCGCTTTCGGGGCGTTGATCCTGGGCGGTGCGCTGCCTGCGTTCGACTGGATCAAGACCATCGGGCTGGCCAGCCTGTGGGGCGCGGCGGTACTGACGCTGGTCACCGGCTGGGATTATCTGCGCGTCGGCCTGAAACATATGGACTGACGATGGTGACGATCGCCTATTTCGCATGGGTGCGCGAACGGATGGGGACGGCCGAAGAAGTTGTGCACCTGCCCGCCGATGTCAACGACCTGGCCGCGCTCCTGGCCTGGCTGGCGGCGCGTGATGAACGCGGGGCTCGGGCGTTCGCCGAGCCGGAGCGGATTCGGGCTGCAATCGACGGAGTGATGACGGGCGATGGAGCGCTGCTGGGCGGGGCGCGCGAGGTCGCGCTGTTTCCGCCGGTTACCGGTGGATGACCCGCGTCGCCGTACAGGTGGCGCCGATCGATTTCGGAGCCGAGATCGACCGCCACGATGCCGGTGGTTATGGCGCGACCGCCAGCTTTATAGGGCGGGTCCGGGGCGACGGCGGGCTGCTTGAGCTGTTCCTCGAGCATCATCCGGTGATGACCGAGACGGGCCTGCTCGAGCTGGCGCGCGCCGCGGCAGAGCGTTGGCAGCTGGCGGCGCTGACGCTGATCCATCGCGTCGGAGCCATGACACCGGGCGACACGATCGTGCTGGTGCTGGCAAGCAGCCCGCACCGCAGCGAGGCACTGGCGGCGTGCGAGTTTCTGATCGACCGACTGAAAACCGACGTGATGCTGTGGAAGCGCGAGACGTTCGAGAACGGGCGCGTGGCGTGGGTCGAGCCGCGGGCGGGGGACGCGGTGCGCGCGGAGCGGTGGGGGTAAGCCAAATTCCGTTCGTCTCGAGCGAAGTCGAGAGACGCTTGGGTCGCCCATGCCTTCGCGTGTCTCGACTTCGCTGGACACGAACGGGGTATGGGGTGCGAGATTAAGCCGCCCGATGCTTCCGGAAAATATCCGCCAGCATCCGGAACTCGTCGGCGCGCGGGCTGCCCTTGCGCCAGACGAGGGCGATCGTGCGCCAGTCGTGGTCCGAATCGAGCGGGCGGGTGTCGATGTCGGTGTGGTCGAGGATGCCTGCCTCGATCGCCATTTGCGGCAGCATGGTGATGCCTAAGCCGTTATCGACCATCTGCACCAGCGTGTGCAGCGACGTTCCCATCATCCGTGCCCCGGCGCGCAATTCGGGGCGGTTGCATGCGGCCAGCGCATGGTCCTTCAGGCAATGCCCGTCCTCCAGCATCAACATCTGCGCCGGGTCAATCTGGTCGGCGCTGACCATCGCGGGCAGGTCTTCGGACTGGTCGCCGGGAAAGGCGACGAACAGCGCGTCGTCGAACAGTTCCTCGCTCTCGACATCGCCGCACGCATAGGGGAGGGCGAGCAGCACGCAATCGACGGCGCCGTGATGGAGCGATTCGCACGCCTGCGCGCTCGGTTCCTCGCGCAGGAACAGCTTGAGCGCCGGACGTTCCTTGCGCAGCACGCGTAACATGCCGGGCAGCAGGAAAGGCGCGATCGTCGGGATGACGCTCATCCTGAGCTCGCCGACCAGCGGCGCAGCGGCGGCGGCGGCCATGTCGGCCAGCTCCTCGGCCTCGCGCAGCACCCGGTGCGCCTTTTCGACAATCGCATTGCCGAGCCCGGTGAAGCGGACGACGCGGCGCGTCCGCTCGACAAGCGTTTGGCCGAGCAGCGTTTCGAGCTCGCGGATGCCCGCGGACAGCGTCGACTGGGTGACGTTGCACGCATCGGCAGCGCGGCCGAAATGGCCATGTTCGTGCAACGCGACCAGATATTGCATCTGTTTCAGCGTCGGGAGGTAGTTTTGCATTGATCGGATATAGCAATGACAGAGTCGATTTTGAATAATCGGATCGATTAAAATTCGTCACCATTCTGGTGCCGTTTGTTGGCGGCGATCCATGCTGCATGTTAGCCAGCACCATCGGGATCGGTGGAGGGCGGGCGAATGGCGGTGTCACGTTTTCTGGTTGGCGGCGTAGCGAGCGCGCTGTTGCTCACCGGCGGCCTGTTCATGTGGAAGGGATATACCCAGATCGCCGAGGAGGAGGAACTGCCCGCAGCGCCGCCGCCTTTGGCGGCCATTCCCGTTGCCGGCCCCGATGCCCCGAAACGCGGACCGGCACCGCCAAGCTTGCCGGCTGCGAAAGAGGCGTCGCGCGAGGAGCGCCGCTTCAACCGCTACGACCGCGACCGCAATGACCGGATCAGTCGCGTCGAGATGATGTCGTCGCGCACCGCCGCATTCCGCAAACTCGACAAGGATGGCAATAATCTGCTGACCTTCGAGGAATGGGCGGTGGCGACGAGCGACCGTTTTGCCAAGGCCGACGGCGACAAGTCGGGCGACCTGACGCGCGCGGAATTTGCAACGACGGCGCCAAAACGCGCGGCGAAGCCGAAGTGCAACTGTTGAGGAAGTCCGGACCGGGTGGTGGGTCCGGAAACGGTCATAACGCCCTCTCCCTTCGGGGGGGGCTGGGTGAGGGTGTCTGAGGTTGGTTTCGTAATCGGAGGGTGATCCCCTCACCCCGCTTCGGCTAGGTTGCTACGCAACCAAGCCTGCGTATCCCGCTCCCGACGGAAGAGGGAAATGACTGCTCCCTACCCCGAAACCGCCGGTCTTTCGCCGCGGCCCACCACCCCCCGCTCAGGCCGCGACGCCCTCCGCAACCTTCACCCACTCGGCCAGCGCCGCACCGGCACGCTGCGTATAGCCCAGCTTGCGATCCTTCTTGCGGACATCCTCGGCCAGTGGCGGAAACAGCCCGAAATTGACGTTCATCGGCTGGTAGCTCGCGGCATCGGCGCCGCCGGTGATATGGCCGAGCAGCGCGCCGAGCGCGGTTTCGGGCGGCGGCGGCGGCAGGCTGCGGCCCGCCAGTTCGGCTGCGACGAAGCGCGCGGCGATCAGGCCGATGGCGGCGCTTTCGACATAGCCCTCGCAACCGGTGATCTGCCCGGCGAAGCGGATATGCGGCGCCGATTTCAGCCGCAGCTGGTGATCGAGCAGCTCGGGCGAGCGGATGAAGCTGTTGCGATGAAGACCGCCGAGCCGTGCAAACTCGGCCTTTTCCAGCCCCGGGATGGTGCGGAACAGTTCGACCTGCGCCGCGTGCTTCAGCTTGGTCTGGAACCCGACCATGTTCCACAAGGTGCCGAGCGCATTGTCCTGGCGCAGCTGGACGACCGCATAGGGCCAGCGCCCGGTGCGCGGATTGTCGAGGCCGACGCCCTTCATCGGGCCGAAGCGCAGGGTTTCGGGGCCGCGCTCGGCCATGACCTCGATCGGCATGCAGCCTTCGAAATAGGGCGTGTCCTTTTCCCAATCCTTGAACTCGGTCTTTTCGCCGTCGATCAGCCCCTGAACGAAGGCGTGATACTGATCCTTGTCCATCGGGCAGTTGATATAATCCTTGCCGTCGCCGATCGGCCCGACCTTGTCCCAGCGGCTCGCCATCCAGGCAATGTCCATGTCGATGCTGTCGCGATAGACGATCGGCGCGATCGCATCGAAAAAGGCGAGCGCGTCCTTGCCGGTCGCGGCGCCGATGCTGTCGGCAAGGCCCGCGGCGGTGAGAGGGCCGGTGGCGACGATCGTCAGGCCTGTGCCGGGCAGCGTGTCGATGCGTTCGCGGACGATGGTGATATTGGGGTGCGCTTCGAGCGCGCGGGTGACGCCGCCCGAGAAGAGGTCGCGATCGACCGCAAGCGCCGATCCCGCGGGCACCTTGTGGACATCGGCCTCGCGCATGATGATCGAGCCGAGTGTCCGCATTTCGCGGTGCAGCAGGCCGACGGCGTTGCTGTCGCCATCGTCGCTGCGAAAACTGTTCGAGCAAACCATCTCGGCGAGGGAGTCGCCCTGATGCGCCGGGGTCATGTCGCCGCCGCCGCGCATTTCGGACAGGCGAACGCGATACCCTGCCTCGGCCAGCTGCCACGCGGCTTCGGACCCGGCGAGGCCGCCGCCGATGATGTGCACGTCGTATTCCGCCATTTACCCTATCCGTTGACTTGCGCCCAATGTGCCGCGCAGTAGGCGGGTTGCGGGCAAGATGCAAAGGGGCGGGCAAGATGCAAAGGGGCGGGCAAGATGCAAAGGGGCGGGCATGATTGAGGGACGGGACTGGGATCGCGCGCGGTGGCTGTGGCTGGCGGCGCTGGTCGGCGGAATCAGCTATTTCGCAGCGGTCTATTTGCGGCTCGATGGCCCCGCGATCTGGGCGTGGAAGGCGTCGGGGGCCGGGCTGCTCGCTGCGTGGGCGGCGATGAACGCGCGCTCCGGCGACGGCAAGCTGATTGCGGCGGTGCTGGCGTTCGGGGCGCTCGGCGACTGGCTGCTCGATGCGGTCGGGATGCTCGCGGGCGCGGCTGCGTTTGCGACGGGGCATCTGATCGCGATCATCTTGTATTTGCGCAACCGGCGGCCCAGCCTGACATCGTCGCAGAAATTGCTGGCATGGGTGCTGGTGCCGCTGGCTTTGCTCATCGCTTGGGGATTAACGCGCAGCGCCGAGGCGGCGCTGATGGGCGCGGCGATTGCCTATACTGGCGGGGTTGCGATCATGGCGGCCACGGCGTGGATCAGCCGTTTTCCGCGCTATCGCACCGGTATCGGCGCGATGGCGTTTCTGGCGAGCGATCTGTTCATTTTTGCGGGGGAGGGCGGCACGCTGAGCAAAGATGTGACCTTGTGGCTGGTGTGGCCGCTCTATTTTGGCGGACAGGCGCTGATTGCGTGGGGGGTGGTCAATGTGTTGGCGAAGGAGGAGCGTGGACGGGAAGCGACCCGTTGCACACCTATCTGATCCTCCCCGCTTGCGGGGAGGGAGACCGCCGAAGGTGGTGGAGGGGGCTGGCGGTCTGAAGCGGCGTGGCGGAAGGACGCGAAACCCCTCCGTCAGCGCTTCGCGCAGCCACCTCCCCACAAGTGGGGCGGATCATTTGTCCGCTTCCCACCCCAAAGCAGTTGTCTCCCGCTTTCTCGCTACCCCTCCCACGCCGCAATCGTCGTGCGATGCAGCAATCGGTCGTAACCGTCATATCCTCCCGTGGCGCGGTGGAGCACCGAGCGATTGTCCCACATCACCAGCATGTCGGGCTCCCACTGGTGCGAATAGCGAAATTCCTCGCGTCCCTGCCACTGGATGAGTTCGTAGAGTAAAGGCAATGCCTCGGCATCGTCGAGACCATCGAAGCCGATGATGTAACCGGCGCAACCGAACAGGCCGGGACGGCCGGTTTCGGGATGGGCGCGGATGAAGGGATGGAGCTGGGTTTCCAGCGCTTCGTCGCCCGAGCGGATGTCCATGCTGCGGTTCGTGTCGTTCGCGCCATACATGCCCGACGGGGCGTATCCGGCGCGCGCGCTGTGGATCGCCTGCAAGCCTTCGACCCGCGAACGCAGCGCGACAGGCATCGCGTCGAGCGCGGCCTGCTGGTTGGCGAATTCGGTGTTGCCGCCGACCGGCGGGATGGTGATGCCGAAGAGGCAGGTGCCCGCGGGCGGCCGCGCTTGGAAGCTCCAGTCGCTGTGCCAGTTTTCGGCGAACAGCGGTGCGGTCTCGTCGGCGCGGCGCCGGACCGCGATGATATGATCGCGGCCGGGGATCGGCCGGATGAAGGGATCGTCGCCGAAGCCACCAAAATAGCGGGTGAAGCGCTCCAGATCGTCGTCGCTCAGCTCCTGGTGCGGGAAAGCGAGGACATGATGGTCGAGCCATGCGGTGCGGATCGCAGCAACGGTGGCGGGGTCGAGCGGCCGGGTCAGGTCGATCCCGGTCACGCGGGCGCCGCAAGCCTGGCCGCTGGGGGTGATGGTCAGGGTCATGCGACGATGCTGCGCCGATCGAGGCGCCGGGTCAATCGGGCGCGATTGCGGTTGGCGGATAAGGCGATACTATGGTCGCCCCGACAAAGGCGATGCTGCCGGTCGTGGCGGAGACCGCAGATGAGAATGCTGACAAAACTTGCGCTGGTGGCCGGGCTGTCGCTGTCCTTGACGCACGTGGTGCCGACGGTCGCGAACGCCGCGCTTCAGCAGGGGGCAAGGGCGCCCGATTTCACGCTGAAAGCGGCGTTGGGCGGCAAGCCGTTCAGCCTGTCGCTGCGCCAGATGCTGAAGAAGGGGCCGGCCGTGCTCTACTTCTTCCCCGCCGCCTTCACACCCGGCTGCACAATGGAGGCGCATCTGTTTGCCGAGGCAAGCGACGATTTCAATAAGCTGGGTGCGCGTGTCGTCGGGGTTACTGCCGGCAATATCGAGCGTGTCGCCGAATTTTCGAAATCCGAGTGCCGCGACAAATTTGCGGTGGCGTCGGACCCCGGCGCGGCGGTCGCGGCGCGCTACGATGCGGTGATGCAGCGCCCCGACGGAACGCGGCTGTCGAACCGCACCTCCTTCGTGATCGCGCCCGACGGCACCATCCTGCTTAGCTACACCGACAGCAAGCCGCAGGCCCATGTCGAAAAGACGATGGCGGCAGTGCAGGCGTGGAAGGCGAAGCGGCGGTAGGTTTGGGTCAGTGATGGGGTAAGTGTCGGTCTACGACCGGAAGCGGACATAGCCGATCCTCCCCATCGACTTGCGATGGGGAGGGGGACCGCCGCGAAGCGGTGGTGGAGGGGCCGCGAGCGTCAGCGAGCGCTGCGCGCTCGACCCCTCCGTC
>NZ_JADKYM010000036.1 GCF_015475875.1 Sphingopyxis solisilvae
GGTACTCGCCAATGTCCGGGCGCTGGGGTTCGATCCCAGGCTTACACAGACTCTGGATTGCTTCGCTGCGCTCGCAATGACGGACGCTAAATCCGGCGACAATCGTTCGGCGCTAGGCTGCCATCGAAGTGCTCGCCGATCCAGTCGATCGTTTCCGGCGCGCTTTCCTTCGCGCTGGTGCCATGATCGCCGGTCATATCGATCCAGCGGACGCCGGTGCCGCGCCGACACACTGCTTTCGCAAACTTCCGCGTCACCGACGGCGCGACGATCGTGTCGTTGCGGCTCTGCGCGATCAGCAGCGGCCCCGGCACCCGCGTCGCATCGACGCTGTTGGCGCGCGCGAAACTGCCGAACGGCTCGATGCGGTCGATATCCTTGCCGCGCGTCGCGCGAGCGATCGTCAATATGCCCAATATCGTTCCCAATTTGGGTTTTTTGTCGAGGCTGACGCAGTTATTCTCGGCCAACCGGTGGATCACGCCCTGGTTGGCGCGATTGGCAACGCCATCCATTGAAAAGCCGTACAGCGTCGACCAGCTGTGCAGCGCGAACGACAACAGCAGCGCCCGCGCATTCTTGTCGCTCGCTTCGCGCAGGTTTGCGGCAAGGTCGGTCGGCGGCGCGGCGGCTGCGGTGGCGATCAACGTCAGATCCGGCGCATAGGATCGCGCCAGCGTCGCGGTCCATAACGCAGCGTGACCGCCCTGCGATTCGCCCCACACGGCAAAATCGCTGCCCGCGGCGGCGCCAGGGATCGCGCGCGCGGCCCGCACCGCGTCGAGCACCGCCTGCCCGGTGTCGGCGCCGACCAGGAAGGGGTGCATCGTCGGGCTGCCGAGCCCGATGTAGTCGGGCGCAACCATGACATAACCGCGGCCGACCGCATCGATTCCCGCGGTGGCGGCAAAGAAATTGGGACTGAGCGACGGCGCGCATTTTTCGGCGACTCCCCACGCGCCGTGCGTCCAGGCGATCACCCGGCGCGGGCGCGGCGGGATCGCCTCCATCGGTGCCGCGACGACTCCGGTGACCGCGATCGGAACCCCGCCCTGACCGCTTGTCCAATATCGTATCTGCCAGGCCTGCACCCCGGCGGGCGTTTCCCGCATCGGTTCGGCCGCGATCAACTCGCCCGCCCGCTGCGCCGCAGCGGGGGTCGGGAGGTTGAGGGCGACAGCAATCAAGGCAGCGATCGAAAAGCGGCGCATCGGCATCTCTCCCCGGTGCATCGCTATATCACGGCACGGCACCGCCGAAAACGCGTTCCTCGGCCCGCTGCGCGAACCAACGAAAAGGCCGGGCAGAGCCATGCTCGTCCCGGCCTTCTCGATCGGCTTGGGATCAAGCCTATTTTTTGGCGGCCGCCTTCTTGGCCGGTGCCTTTTTCGCCGCAGGCTTGTCTTCGGCGGCCTTGGCAGGCGCGGCCTTCTTCGCCGCGGCGGGCTTGTCGTCGGCCTTCTTGGCCGGTGCGGCATCGGCTTTCTTCGCCGCCGGCTTCTTGGCCGGAGCAGCGTCGTCCTTCACCGCGTCCTTCTTGGTCGCAGGCTTTTTCGCCGCCGCTTTCTTGGCAGGCTTTTCGTCATGGTCGTGGCCACAGCCGGGACCGTGGACATGGCCCGCATCGTCATCGGCCTCGATCGCCGCTTCCAGTTCCTCGCGGGTGGTCTCGCGGTCGCTGATTTCGGCCTTTTCAAACAGGAAATCGACGACCTTGTCCTCATACAGCGGCGCGCGCAGCTGCGCCGCGGCGAGCGCGTCCTGCTGGACATATTCGACGAAGCGCTGGCGGTCTTCGGGGCGATATTGCTGCGCCGCCTGCATCACCAGCCGCTGCATTTCCTGTTGCGAAACCTGCACGCCATGCGCCTGGCCGATTTCGGACAGCAGCAGGCCCAGGCGGACACGGCGCACCGCGATCGCGTGATAATCGTCGCGATCCTTTTCCAGCTCGGCCTTGGCTGCCGCGGGATCGTCCTCGTTCGCGACTTCCTGTTCCAGCTGCTGCCAGATCTGGTTGAACTCGGCCTCGACCATCGTCGGCGGCACGTCGAAATCGTGCGCGGCGGCGAGCTGGTCGAGCAGCTTGCGCTTCATATAGGTGCGCGTCAGGCCGTTCAGTTCCTGCTCGACCTGATCCTTCATCAGCTCTTTCAGCTTGTCGAGGCTTTCAAGGCCGAGCGACTTGGCGAACTCGTCGTCGATCTTCGACGCCGCGGGAACCTTTACTTCCTTCACCGTCACGGCGAATTCGGCCTTGGCACCTTTCAGGTTTTCCACCGGATATTCGTCGGGGAAGGTCGCCTTGACGGTCTTGGCATCGCCGACCTTGGCGCCGATCAGCTGGTCTTCGAAACCCGGGATCAGCTGGCCTGAACCGATTTCGACCGCCATGTCCTCGCCGGTGCCGCCGTCAAAGGCGACGCCGTCGACGCTTCCGGCGAAGTCGATGATGACCTGATCGCCAGCGGCGGCCTTCTTGGTCTTCGGTGCGTCTTCAAAGCGCTTCATCTGCGCCGCGAATTCCTCGATCTTCGCCATCACCGCCTTGTCGTCGGCGGGGACGGTCAGGCGCTCGAGCTTCAGCCCGTCGATCGACGGAGTTTCGATGTCGGGCAGCACTTCCAGCGCCACGGTCAGTTCGGCGTCCTTGCCATTCTCATAACCGTCGGCCAGCGTCACCGCGGGCTGCAACGCCGGACGCAGCTTTTCCTTGGTCATCAGGTCGCGCACGCTCTGGTCGATCGCCTTGTTCAGCGCGTCGGCCGACAGCGCGGCGCCGTGCATCTTGCGGATCAGGTTCGGCGGCACCTTGCCGGGACGGAAACCGGGCATACGGACGGTCGGGGCGATGCTCTTCACCTCGTCGTCGACGCGCGCGTCGATATCCTTGGCGGTGATGGTCACGCGATACTCGCGCTTCAGGCCTTCGTTCAGCGTTTCGACGGTCTTCATTGCCTTGGTCTTATCCTTGCTCAAAATCTCGTATCGATGAACCCCGGCCACATGGCGGGGCTCCCCTATCCCGGCAGCATCCCCGTCAGATCGTCGGAACTGGTGCGGGCGAAGGGACTCGAACCCCCACATCTTGCGATACTGGTACCTAAAACCAGCGCGTCTACCAATTCCGCCACGCCCGCAGGAGCTGTCGGCCGGGTGCACAAAGCCGCGCGCTGTGCCGCGCACGCCCGTGCGGGCCGCGCGGGGCTATAGCAGACGCGGCGCACAGGGCAAGCGCCGAAAGCCCGACAATTCGGCGGGCGGAACGCCCACCGCCGCCGTTCGTTGTTGGGGCAAGGAGAGCCTCAATGACCTATGCGTCCAGCCTGCACGTCCGTGCCACCGACCCCTTTCCCAAACCCAAACCCGACACCATCGAACCGATGGCGCCGCCCGAACATCCGGTGCAGCCGACGCCGCAGGAAGACCCGGCGGGTCAGCCCCAGGAAATCCCCGGCGGTCCCGGCGGCGGCGATATCGACGAACCCGGCCGCGGGCCGGATGAGGTGCCGCCGCAGCAGGTGTGACGCGCCTTCGGCCCCGAATGCGGCATGCCATAACAGCTAGGTTGCATAACAGGACTTGACCCCTCTCTCCGCGCCCGCAACGATGCGGGCGGGGAGAGACATATGATCAGATCGACCGTCATCGTGGGCCTAGCCCTAGTGTTGACCAGCCCCGCGGCGGCGCAGGACCGCCCGACGCTCTATCGCGGCGGGCCGATCATCACGATGGACGGCGATACGCCGCAGAGCATCGAAGCCGTGATCGCGCACAAAGGCCGCGTCACCTTTGTCGGCACCGAGAAGCAAGCGCGGCAGGCGGCGGGGCAGGATGTCGCGGTGCGCGATCTGGCCGGGGCGACGTTGCTGCCGGGCTTTATCGACGCGCATTCGCATTTCACCGTCGCGACGATGAGCGCGGGCGGCCTCGACCTGCGCGACAAGGCGCACGGCGCGATCTCCGACATTCCGGGCGTTCAGGCGGTTATCCGGAATCATGTCGCGCGCAGCCCCGCCAAACCCGGCGGCTGGACGACGGTCTGGCAATTCGATCAGGAAAACCTCACCGAAAAACGCTACATCACCCGTGCCGAACTCGACGCGGTCGCCCCCGACCACCCGCTCGTGGTCCTCCACGTCTCGCTGCACGGCGCGGTCGCGAACAGCGCCGCGCTCACAGGCGCGGGTATCGACGAAACAACCCCGGTGCCGCCCGGCGGCATGATGCTGCGCGACGACGCAGGCAAGCTCAACGGCGTGCTCCTCGAAAAGGCGATGTTCCTGCTGCTCGCCAAAATGCCGCAGCCTACGCCTGAGCAAAAGCTCGCCGCGCTCGACGCCGCGCAGAATTCCTATTTCGCCGAGGGCTATACCCACGCGCAGGATGGCGCGACGCAGCCCCCCGACATTGCGTTCCTGACCAGCGCAGCGGCGCGCGAACGGCTCAAAATCGACCTCGCCCTCCTCCCCTTCTCGACCGGCCTCGATGCGCTGCTCACCAACCCCGACGTCAAATTCGGCGCCTATCAGGGCCATGTGAAGCTGCAGGGGATCAAGTTCGTCCTCGACGGGTCGGTGCAGGGGCGCACCGGCTATTTCACCCGCGATTACAAGCGCGGCAGCCCCGAGGGGCATCACCCGTGGCACGGCGAACCGATCCTGTCCGAAACCGAGTTCGCTGCGCAGGCGAAAAAGGTCCACGACCGCGGCTGGCAGCTGTTCGTCCATGCCAATGGCGATGCCGCGATCGACATGGCGATCCGCGGCTTCGATGCGCTCGGCATCACCGCCGCCGATAACCGCCGCCCGGTCGTCATCCATTCGCAGTTCCAGCGCCGCGACCAGCTGCCCGCCTACGCCCGTATCGGCATCGGCCCCGCCTATTTCTCGAACCATGCCTGGTATTGGGGCGACGTCCACCGCACCAATTTCCCCGCCGAAGTCGTCGATTTCATCAGCCCGCTGCGTTCGGCGCGCGCCGCCGGCCTGACCCCGTCGAACCACAGTGACTACAGCGTGACCCCGCTCGACACGCGGTTCATGCTATGGACGTCGATGGCGCGCGTGTCGCCCACCGGGGTCGTCAGCGGCGCCGACGAGCGCATCGACGCCTATGCCGCATTGCAGGCACTCACCACCGGCCCGGCGTGGCAGATTTTCGAAGAAGACCGCAAGGGCCGAATCAAGATCGGCCTGCTCGCCGATTTCGTGATCCTCGACAAGAACCCGCTCACCACGCCGGTCGACGACATCAAGTCCATCAAGGTTCTGGAAACCATCAAGGAAGGCCGCAGCGTTTGGAAAGCCGCCGACTGACCCAAACAGATCAGCCCAGCGCTTTCTTCAGCAACTCGTTCACCACCTGCGGGTTCGCCTTGCCCTGCATCGCCTTCATCGTCTGACCGACGAAGAAACCGAACAGCGCTTCCTTGCCGCCCTTATACTGCGCGACCTTGTCGGCATTGGCGGCGAGGACTTTCGCGATTTCGGCCTCGATCGCGCCGGTGTCGCTCGTCTGTTTCAGGCCGTCGCGGTCGACGATCGCCGCGGCGCCGTCGCCGGTTTCGAGCATTTTTTCGAACACCTGTTTGGCGATCGTCCCCGAAATCGTGCCGTCAGCGACGAGACCCAACAATTCGGCGGCCTGCGCGGGGGAAACCGGCGAATCCGAAATGTCGCGGCCCATGCGGTTGAGCGCGCCGAACAACTCGCTCGTCACCCAGTTCGCGGCGGCAACGGGCTTCGCGCCTGCGTCGAGCAGCGCATCGAACCAGCGCGCCGCCTCGACCTCGGCGGTCAGCACATCGGCGTTATAGGCCGAAATTCCGGCCGCCAGATAACGCGCGCGCTTGGCATCGGGCAGTTCGGGCAGGCTGTCGCGGCACTCGGCCAGAAACGCATCGTCGAGTTCGAGCGGCAGCAGGTCTGGATCGGGGAAATAGCGATAATCATGCGCATCTTCCTTCGACCGCATCGACCGCGTTTCGTTGCGGTCTGGATCATACAGCCGCGTTTCCTGCACCACGGTGCCGCCGCTTTCGATCAGTTCGACCTGCCGCTTCGCCTCGCCCTCGATCACCGCCATCACAAAGCGCACCGAATTGACGTTCTTCGTCTCGGTGCGCGTCCCGAATTCATCACCGGGCTTGCGCACGCTGACATTGACGTCGGCGCGCATCGAGCCCTCTTCCATATTGCCGTCGCACGACCCGACATAACGCAGGATCGCGCGCAGCTTGCGGACATAAGCCCCGGCCTCGGCGGGCGAGCGCATGTCGGGTTTCGACACGATCTCCATCAACGCGACGCCGCTGCGGTTCAAATCGACATAAGACATCGTCGGATGCTGGTCGTGCATCAGCTTGCCGGCGTCCTGCTCGACATGGATGCGCTCGACCCCGATCACCTTGGGCGCGGGGATACCGGCCTTCTCGTCCGCTTCGACAGTGATCGAACCTTCGCCGACAAGCGGATGATAAAGCTGCGAAATCTGGTAACCCTGCGGCAAATCGGCATAGAAATAATTCTTGCGGTCGAACCGCGACCATTTGTTGATCTGCGCCTCGATGGCCATCCCCGTACGCACCGCCTGGCGGATGCACTCGCGGTTCGGCACCGGCAGCATCCCCGGCATCGCGGCGTCGACCAGCGACACCTGCGTATTCGGCTCCGCCCCAAACGCCGTCGCGGCGCCCGAAAACAGCTTGGCGTTGGTCGTGATCTGGGCGTGAACCTCAAGGCCGATCACGACCTCCCACTCGCCGGTTTCGCCCTTGATGCGATAATCAGTCATTCCATATCCCACTGTAGCTCGGCACGCCATTCGCCGAAGACTTTGATTGAGGGCAGTTTCCGCTGTGAGTTTGGCATAATGGAATCGGGCAAAGGATTGGGCACCGCAAAATGATGCACCGAAGTGACTTCGATGACTTCCAACGTTCCTTCGCGCTCCACATCGACGGTTGCCCCGACATTTGGAATAGCAACAACGTCTATCAAGCCCCACTCCTCCGTTCTTGAGGAACCGTCGGAAGAATCGCAAATGCTGACGGCCAAACCGACGGTAATGCTCACCACCACTTCTCCGCCCGCGCCGTAAAGCCCGCGCGTTCCTCGATCGCCAACCCGGCGTTCAGCACGCCCTGCTCGTCGAACGCCTTGCCGATGATCTGCAAGCCCAGCGGCAGCCCTTCGCGGTTCAGCGCCGCGGGGACAGACATCGCGGGCAGTCCCGCGAGGCTCGCGGGCACCGCGAACACGTCGTTGAGGTACATCGCCAGCGGGTCGGCCATCTTCTCGCCCAGCCCGAACGCCGCCGACGGCGCGGTCGGCGCCAGGATCACGTCGCACACCGCAAACGCCGCGTCGAAATCGCGCGCGATCAGCGTCCGCACCTTCTGCGCCTGCGTATAATAGGCATCGTAAAAGCCCGCCGACAGCACATAGGTGCCGATCATGATGCGGCGCTTGACCTCGGGCCCGAAACCGTCGGCGCGCGTTGCGGCATACATGTCCTGCAAACCCGCCCCATCCGGCAAGTCGCGCAAACCATAACGCACGCCATCATAGCGCGCGAGGTTCGACGACGCCTCGGCGGGCGCGATGATATAATAGGCGGGCAGCGCATATTTGGTGTGCGGCAGGCTGATCTCGACGACCGCGGCCCCCGCATCCTTCAGCATCGCGATCCCGGCATCCCACATCGCGTCGATGTCGGGGTCGATACCCTCCAGCCGGTATTCCTTGGGAATCCCGACCGTCTTGCCCTTGAGATCGCTCGACAAAGCCGCTTCCCAATTGGGCACCGGCATGTCGAGGCTCGTCGCGTCCTTCGGATCGAAGCCCGCCATATTTTCGAGCATGATCGCGCAGTCGCGCACGTCGCGCGCCATCGGCCCCGCCTGATCGAGCGAACTCGCGAACGCCACGATGCCCCAGCGCGAACAGCGGCCATAGGTCGGCTTGATACCCGTAATCCCCGTAAACGCCGCGGGTTGACGGATCGAACCGCCGGTGTCGGTCCCCGTCGCCGCGGGGCACAGCCGCGCCGCGATCGCCGACGACGACCCACCCGACGATCCGCCAGGCGCCAGTGCGGCATTGCCGCCGTCCTTGCGCTTCCACGGGCTGATGACATTGCCAAAGTAGGAGGTCTCGTTCGACGACCCCATCGCAAACTGGTCGAGGTTCAGCTTGCCCAGCATCCCCGCGCCCGCATCCCATAATTTCTGCGACACCGTCGATTCATAGCGCGGCACAAAGCCTCCGAGCATATGGCTTGCGGCAGTCGTCTGCACGCCGTTGGTGCAGAACAGGTCCTTCATCCCGATCGGCACGCCCGACAGTGGCTTGAGACTGCCTGCCGCACGATCGGCGTCGGCCTGCTTCGCCGCCGCCAGCGCATGCTCGGGCGTCTCGACGATGAAAGCGTTCAGCGCCTTCGCGCCCGCAACATTGGCGTTGAACGCCTCGGCAACCTCGACGGCGCTGAAATCGCCCGCGCGGTGCCCGTCGCGGATCTGCGCGACGGTCAAATTGGTCAGGTCGGTCATTATTCGATCACCTTGGGCACGCCGAAAAAGCCGTGCATCGCCGCCGGCGCGTTCGCCAGCACATCGTCGCGGCGGTTGCCGCCGGTCAGCGGGTCGGCGTCGATCACATCGTCGCGCAGCCGCAGCGTGTTGGGGATCACCGCGGTCATCGGCTCGACCCCGGTCACATCAACCTCGCCGAGTTGTTCGACCCAGCCCAAAATGCCGTTCAATTCGCCTTCCATCGCCGCGGCTTCGGCATCGCTGATCGCGATGCGCGCCAGCGACGCTATTTTCCTGACCGTTGCCTGATCGATTGCCATATATTTCGCCTTATCGGGAGAAGCAGCGCCGCTAGCATCACGTCCGGCGCGCTTCAAGCCGTGGCTATTCGAACACCGCCGATTCCGGCGTTCCATTGACCAATAGGCGCCGTTGTTCGACGGTCTCGACTTCGACCGTCGCCGTCGACAGGTCGAGACCCGGCCGCGCCGGGCGGGTGTCGCGCACCTTGTCGCCCTGCACCCAGCGCCCGTCCTGATTCTTCGATATAAAGTCGAACCGCAGCGTTTGGCCGGGAGCTTCCTGCCCCAGCACCGCCACGCGGTCGTCCGCCAGCCAGATCGCGACACAGGCCTTGGCGCGGCTGCACATATAGGTGCTGGCGATGCGATCGATCGCCGCGGCGGGCAGGACGCGCCCTTCGGGCAGCACCCGCATCCGTTCGGCCAGCGGGCGCATCGGCACGGGCGCGCCAGGTCCGGTCAGGTCCCAGCGATTCTTCGCCGCCAGCGCCGCCCTTGCCGCATCGGCGCGGTCCGTTTGCGGCGCCTTTGCCAGCTCGGCGAGCGCCGCCCGGCCGGCGGGTCCGAAATCGAACGCCATCGCTGCCCAGTCGAACTTTTCGGGCTGGACTGTCCCCGAATTGAGCCGCGCCAGCTGGTCACGCGTCGAGATCGCGCCGAAATCGACGATCGGCAGCGCAAGGTACAGCGCGAGCAACATCAGCGCGATCGCCAGCTTTTGCTGCAAAGGCCGCAGCCAGTCGTCGAAATCGCGCCGACCGCGCGCCACGGCCCACAAACCCGCCAGACCATAAGCGAGCGCGATCGCCGCCGCGATCACGCCCCATATACGCTCGGGCGTCCAGCCATATTGGCCGATCCGCAGCATCATCGAATAAACGGCAATGGCCGAAAGCGGCAGCACCGCCACCGCCAGCACCGGCGCCGCCCAGCGTAGCGCAGGATTGGTCGCGCGGTCGTCGTCGCCGTTGCCGATCACCGCGTTGGCGAGCAGCACCGCAAAGGCCGCCACCGCCATCATCAGCGCGGCGGTCGAAAAGCCCGAATCCCAAAGCTTTTGCAGCCCCGTTCCTGCAAGCGAAAGCAGGAACAGCACCAGCGCGACCGCAAGCACCGGCGCCAGCACCGCGAGCACGATCATCACCAGCCGCTGCAAGGTCGAAACCAGCCTGTCGCGCTCGCGCAGCAAACCGACGGCGCCGCCGAACGCCGCCCCCGCGAGCATCCACCCGAACCATTCGTCGTTGAGCAAATCCTGGATCAGCGTGATACCGATCAGCGTGAACATCTGCCCGATCAGGACGACAAGCAGGAAGGAAATGCCGACGAACGCCAGGCTCGCCGCGCCGATCACCGCGTCGGTCCACGCATGGCTGTGCAGCCGCGCATAAGGCATCGTCCACAATTTCCAGAAGCGCCAGTCGGGCGCCACATCGCGGCGCGTCTGGAACAGCGGCGTCGCCACCAGCACCGCCAGCATCCCCGACCAGAAGGGCCATTCGACCGGATTGCCCTGCAGATTATAGGCGGCGGTCTGCCACGCGATGAGCCCCAGCACCAGACCCCACAGCAGCGCAAATCCCAGTGCCCAATGCCAGCGGCGAAGTTCCACCCCCAGCACGAAAACGACCGTCGTCACCGCCACCGCGGTCGCCAGCGCGCTGCGCCAATGCGCCAGTGCATCGTCATAATGATGGTCGACGAGCAGGTGAAAGAACAGCCCCGCGACCGCGCAGATCGCGGCCATGATCCACGGCCGCAGCGGCCAGGGCGGATCATTGTCGTCCAGACGTGCAGAACTTCGGGGCGAATCGGCAGGTGCCGTGCTTGCGGGCGCGTCGGTCATGCCCCACATCTGGGCTTGTTTTGCAGGGCAGCGCAAGTCAAACAGCGCGCCAGTTCTCTCCCCCTTTCGATCACATGGAGCCCGCATTGGCCCGCAAATTCCTCTACGTCATCGCCGTCATCATCTTTCTCCTGCTGGCGGCGGGTGTCGCCTATCAGCTGTTCCCGGGCTGGTTTGCCCGCACCGCGCTCGTTCCCAGCACTGCGTTTGTCGAACAAAGGGCGGCCGAACCCAATGCCTATGATGACCCGACGATGTGGTTCTCGCGCCCCGGGATCGAAAACGACCCGTCGGACTGGCGCCCGGCCGGGGAAGACGCCGATGCCCGCGCACCCGACAGCGCGAAGGCCGCAACCGATGCGCTGGTTCCGCCGGCAAATGCTGCATCGGCTTCGGCAGAGGACGCGTTCACGAGGGGCGATGCCGCAATCTTCTTTGTCCACCCGACCAGCTATTACAGCCGGTCGAGCTGGAACGCGCCGCTCGACGACCGCGACGCCAATTATCGCGCGACCCTGTTCATGCAGGGCATGGCAAGCGCCTTTGCCGATGCCGGACAGGTTTGGGCGCCGCGCTATCGCCAGGCGACGCTCGGCGCCTTCCTGGCCAGCGACCGCGTAACCGCGGGCAAGGCGATCGACGCCGCCTATCGCGACGTCGAACTGGCGTTCGACGCCTTCCTCGCCGCCGTCCCGGCGAACAAGCCGATCATCCTCGCAGGGCACAGCCAGGGCGCACTTCATCTGACGACTTTGCTCAAGAACCGGATCGCGGGCACCCCGCTCGCCCGGCGGATCGTCGCGGTCTATGTCATCGGCTGGCCGGTCTCGGTCGATACCGACATCGAGGGACTGGGCCTGCCCGCCTGCCAGGCCCCGGATGAAAAGGGCTGCATCCTGTCATGGGTCAGCTTCGCCGAACCCGCCGACCCGCAGATGGTGCTCGACGCCTATGACGGGACCATCGGGTTCGACGGTCGCCCGCGTGCCGACACGCGGATGCTGTGTACCAATCCGCTGACCGGCGTCCCCGACAGCGAAGCCGCGCCCGACGCCAATGTCGGTACGCTGAAACCCGTCGACGGCTTCAAGGCGGGGGCGCTATTTGCAGGAAAGATCGGCGCCCGATGTGATGACACGCGCGGCCTGTTGATGATCGGTCGCGCCGACATCGCAAAGGACTATGCGCCCAGCTACGTCCTGCCCGGCAACAATTACCACGTCTTTGACATCACCCTGTTCTGGGCGAACACCCGCGCCGATGCGCTGCGACGGCTGGCGGCGTTCGAGGGCAAACCGTCGCCGGTGCCCCCGGCGGCGGTGCCGGCGGCAACCCCGGCCGCAGTCGCAACGCCTGCGACCTGAATCCGTCATTGCGAGCGGAGCGAAGCAATCCAGAGCGGTTTACGCACGCTCTGGATTGCCGCGTCGCTTCGCTCCTCGCAATGACGGGGTTTGGGAGGTAATGGCAGCATCATGATCACTACCGCCGCCCCCGACTTCGCCGCGAACTTCCCGACCGGCGGTCGCCTGATCGGCCTCGACGTCGGCACCAAGACGATCGGGGTCGCGACCTGCGATATGAACTGGAGCTTCGCGACCCCCGACAAGACGATCATCCGCAAGAAATTCGCCGCCGATCTCGCAACGTTCAAATCGGTCCTCACCGCCCACGCG
Source organism: Sphingopyxis solisilvae (assembly GCF_015475875.1). Classification (GTDB taxonomy): domain Bacteria; phylum Pseudomonadota; class Alphaproteobacteria; order Sphingomonadales; family Sphingomonadaceae; genus Sphingopyxis; species Sphingopyxis solisilvae. The sequence goes on from NZ_JADKYM010000036.1 coordinate 12,361, forward strand.
ATCGTCGGCCTCGTCGTCGGCCTGCCGCTCAACATGGACGGCACCGACAGCCCGCGCACCCAAAGCACACGCGCCTTTGCCCGCAACCTGCTGCCGCTCGGCCTCCCCATCCTGCTCTGGGATGAACGCTGGTCGACTGCTGCGGTCGAGCGCGCGATGATCGCCGCCGACGTCAGCCGCGCCAAACGCGCCGAGCGGGTCGACAGCGCCGCAGCGGCCTTCATCCTGCAAGGCGCGATCGACGCGATGACGCGCGCGTGACTCAGTATATCGCCTATTGGCTTGGAGCGGTGAACGGCATCGCCTTTGGCCTGATGGTCGCCGACAAACGACGCGCCGAAGCCGCTGTGCGCCGCATACCGGAATCCACCCTGTTGCTCTGGGCCTTCTTGGGCGGCGCCTTCGGCACCGTCCTTGCCGCGCGCCTTGTCCGACACAAGACACGCAAGCAGCCCTTTGCCACCTGGATGTTGATCTGGCTCTGGCTCCAGATCATTTTGATCGGACTTTGGGCGCTCGGATTATTGGGTCCGCTCGTCACCGCGGCGCTTGCCTATTTGCCCCGTCCTGCCTAAACGCTCCCCTTTAATGACAAGCGCAACCACCCGACCCGCCAGCGACTATCCGCCCGGCGGCGATGCCTTTCGCCATCGCCATCTGATCGGCATCGCCCAGTTGACCCCTTGGGAGATCAGCTACGTCCTCGATGCCGCCGAACAATGGGTCGACATGAACCGCAGCGGCGCCGCGAAGCATGACGACCGCCTCGCGGGCCTCACCATCATCAACGCCTTTTTCGAAAATTCGACGCGCACCTTGCTGTCGTTCGAGATCGCCGGGAAACGCCTCGGCGCCGACGTCGTCAACATGCACGCCGCGCAATCGAGCGTGAAGAAGGGCGAGACGCTGATCGACACCGCGATGACGCTGAACGCAATGCGCGCCGACGCGATGGTCATCCGGCACGGCAGTTCCGGCGCGGTGCAACTGATCGCCGACAAGGTCGACTGCCCGGTGCTTAACGCGGGTGACGGGCGCCACGAGCATCCGACGCAGGCGCTGCTCGACGCGCTCACCATCCGCCGCCGCTTGGGCCGCGTCGAAGGCCTCACCATCGCGATCTGCGGCGACGTCCTCCACAGCCGCGTCGCGCGCTCGAACATCCTTGCGCTCACTCTGCTCGGCAACGAAGTCCGCATCGTCGCGCCGCCGACGCTCACGCCCCCCGCGATGGATCGCATGCACGTCACGACTTTCACCGACATGGACGAAGGGCTGATGGACGCCGACGTCGTGATGATGCTCCGCCTTCAGAACGAGCGCATGGACGGCGCCTATTTGCCCTCGGCGCGCGAATATCACGCGCTCTACGGCCTCACGCCGAAGCGCCTCGAGAAAGCCAAGCCCGAGGCAATCGTCATGCACCCCGGCCCGATGAACCGCGGGGTCGAGATCGACAGCGGTATCGCCGACCACCCCACCCGCTCGACAATTACCGAACAGGTCGAGATGGGGGTCGCGGTCCGCATGGCGTGCCTCGACATCTTGACGCGCCGCCAGCGGGGGGTCGCGGGATGGAACTGAAACCGCTCCTCATCACCAATGCGCGCCTGCTCGGAGGCGAGAGCGGTAGCCTGCTTGTCGCCGGCGGCAGGATTGCGGCGCTCAACCCCACCGAGACGCCCGACGGCACCGAAACGGTCGATGCCAATGGCCAGTGGCTCGCCCCCGGCATCGTCGACCTGGGTGTCTTCGCGACCGACAAACCCGCCTTCCATTTCGGCGGCATCACCCGCGCCGCGCTGATGCCCGACGCCGGGCCGCTCGACGATCCTGGGTTGGTCGAGCGCGCTGCCAAGGGCGGCAAGCCCGACCTTTGGGTCCATCCCCTCGCCGCCGCGACCAAAGGTCTCGCGGGCAAGGAACTCGCCGAAATCGGTCTGATGAAAAGCGCCGGCGCGCGCGCGATCGCCACCGGCCGGACCCGCATCGCCGACAGCGGCGTGATGCGCCGCGTCCTCGCCTACGCCGCCTCGCTCGGCCTCGTCACGATCATCCATGCCGAGGACGAAGGGCTGACCGCAGGCGCCGTCGCGACCGACGGGGAGATGGCAACGCGCCTCGGCCTCGCCTCCGCCCCCGCGATCGCCGAGGCCATGGCGATCGCCCGCGACCTCGCGCTCGTCGACGAGACCGGCGCCCCCGTCCATTTCCGCCAGGTCACGACCGCACGCGGGCTCGACCTGATCCGCGCCGCCAAGGCCAAGGGGCTGCCCGTCCTCTGCGGCATCACCCCCGCGCATCTGTTCCTGTCCGACACCGCGATCGGCGATTTCCGCACCTTTGCCCGCCTGTCGCCGCCGCTGCGCAGCGAAGACGACCGTCAGGCCTGCCTCGCCGCAGTCGCCGACGGCACCATCGATATCCTCTCGTCAGGCCACGACCCGCGCGGCCCCGAGGACAAGCGGCTGCCCTTTGCCGAGGCGCAGCCCGGCATGGCCGGCGCCGAAACCTTGCTCGCGCTCGGCCTGAACCTCGTCCGCGACGGGCATATCACCCCCGCGCGCTTGTTCGACCTGCTCGCCACCACCCCCGCCTGCCTGCTCGGCATCGGGGCCGGAAAGCTGGCAGCCGGCATGGAGGCCGACCTCATTCTGATCGATCCGGATACCCCGTGGCAGGTCGATGCCAAGAAAATGGCGGCTTATGCCGGCAACACCCCCTTTGACGGCATGCCCGTGCAAGGGCGCGCGACGGGGATGTGGAAAGGCGGCGTTCGGATCCGCTAGGTCTGGTTTGCGGCAGGGGAGTGGACGTTGAAAATCCTCCCCATCGACTTGCGATGGGGAGGGGGACCGCCGCCGCAGGCGGTGGTGGAGGGGCAGCAACGTCGCGGCCCCTCGGTCAGCCCTGCGGGCTGCCACCTCCCCATC
>NZ_JADKYM010000037.1 GCF_015475875.1 Sphingopyxis solisilvae
AAGGGCAAAGTCGCACTCATCGCGGGCGGCGGCAAAAATCTGGGCGGCCTTGTCGCCCGCGACGACGCGGTGCGCGTCGAAATGACACCCTATGACCTAACCAAAGGCCGCATCATCTATCGTGATCGCGGCGCCGGTCCGGCCGGTAGCGGTCCGCGCAAGGGTAACCGGCGCTGACCCACGAAAACAATAATATAATTGAACACAGGATAATATGAACTTAGTTTTGAACAGATTCCCTTCCCTTCTCCGCCCCTATGCCGCGATCAACGCGCCGGCGCGGAAATCTATCCGGCGATCACCGACCCTGTCGCAAAGCGAATTGCGCCGCCTGATCGCCCAGATGATCGACTGAACACACTCAGACCGACTGCCTACCCCACCCCAGAGCTAAGGATATCCGCCATGTCGAACACCAGTGACTTCTATCAGGCTCAGGCCGATAAATGCGCCGTCGACGCGGCGGCCAGCACCTTGTCGCAAGTTCGCGACCGCAATTTGCGTGCCGAACAGGCGTGGCGCACGATGGCCGAACGTCTGGTTCAGACCGAAGCGACGCGCGCGCGGCAGGTCGCTGCAGCGGCGGCGCGCGCCGACGCGATCCGCGTCGATACTGACGCGGGGTAACATTCCGCGGCGTCAGTCGATGTCGGCCAGCAATTCCGAGATTTTTCCGAATATCTCGTCGATCTGGGTTTTTTCTACGATCAGCGGCGGCGACAAGGCAATGATATCGCCGGTCGCGCGCACCAAGAGACCGTTGTCGAAACAGGCATGGAACAGTTCCATCGCCCGCGCCGTCGGCGCGCTGGCGCGGGGTTCCAGCTCGATTCCGGCGACGAGCCCGATGGTGCGAATGTCGATAATGTGGCGCCGCCCTTTCAGGCTGTGCGCCGCATCTTCCCAATAGCCGGCGAGCTCAGTCGCCCGGTCGAACAGGCCGTCGCGCGCGTAGAGATCGAGCGTCGCCAGCCCCGCCGCGCTGGCCAGCGGATGCCCCGAATAGGTGTAGCCGTGGAACAGCTCGATGCCGCCGGGTACGCTTTCGATCACCGCGTCATGCAGCTCGCGCTTTACCGCCACCGCGCCCATCGGCACCGCGGCATTGGTCAACCCTTTTGCCATCGTGATGATATCGGGGGTCACGCCCCATTGCCCGGCTGCGGTCGCGCCGCCGACGCGGCCAAAGGCGGTGATGACCTCGTCAAAAATAAGAATGATGCCATGCCGGTCGCATATCTCGCGCAGCCGCTGAAGATAGCCGACCGGTGGGATCAGCACGCCGGTTGACCCCGCCATCGGTTCGACAATCACCGCCGCGATCGTCTCGGCGCCATGCAGATCGACGAGGCGCTGGAGATCGTCGGCCAGTTCGGCGCCATGTTGTGGAAAGCCGCGCGTGAAGGCGTTGCGCGCGATGTCGTGCGTGTGGCGCATGTGATCGACGCCCGGCAGCCCGCCGCCGAATGCGCGCCGGTTGTTGACCAACCCGCCGACACTGATCCCGCCAAAGCCGGTTCCGTGATAGCCCCGCTCGCGCCCGATCAACCGCGTGCGCGTCCCCTGTCCCTTTGCGCGCGGGATCGCCAGCGCGATTTTCAGCGCCGTATCAACTGATTCGGACCCGCTGTTGGTGAAGAATATCCGGTCGAGACCGTCGGGCATCAGCGCCGCCAGCCGCTGCGCCAGCTCGAACGGCAGCGGATGGCCGAGCTGAAAAGTCGGCGCAAAATCGAGCGTCGCGGCTGCCTTGGCAATGGCGTCGGTGATTTCGGGGCGGCAGTGGCCTGCATTGCTGCACCACAGTCCCGACGTCCCGTCGAGGATTTCGCGCCCGTCACTCGACCGGTAGTACATGCCGCTGGCCGATACGAGCTGGCGCGGTTTGGCCTTGTATGCCCGGTTGGCGGTGAACGGCATCCAGAACGCCGCCATTGGATCATTTTCGCCCTTCACCGCCACTCTCCCGCTCAGCCGAACCGCCGCATAGTGACCGCCGCGCGCGACAGTGGCAACGGCGAAAATGGCCGATAACGGCCCCTCTGGCGCTCTGCTCCACTTCACGATAGGCTGGCGGCGCACAACCGGGCCAGCTCCTTGGCCCAATCGGGGGCTCATGTCAGTCAATCTGGAACAATGGATCAGCGACCATAAAATCGACGAAGTCGAATGTATCGTTCCCGACATCAACGGGGTTCAACGCGGCAAGGTGCTGCCCGCCAAGAAATTCCTGTCCTCGGTCAAGGACAAGTCGCTGCGCATTCCGGGCAGCGTGTTCATCTGCACGATCGACGGTCATTATCCCGAGGACATCGACGACATCTGGGACAAGGACCCCGACAAATATCTGATCGCCGATCCCGACACGATCTGCGTCGCGCCGGGTTTTACCTCGCCGACCGCCTTCGTGATCGCCGACGCCTTCAACGGCGACGGCAGCGAGGTCGACATCGCGCCGCGCACGATCCTGAAAAAGGTGCTGGGCCTCTACGCCGAGAAGGGCTGGAAACCCATCATCGCGCCCGAGGTCGAATTTTACCTCGTCTCGCAGAACACCGACCCCGATTTCCCGTTGACCCCGCCGGTTGGCCAGTCTGGACGCAGCGAAAGCGCGAGTCAGCCTTACGGGCTGGAGGCGATGAACGAATATGAGGATATCATCGATCACATCTATGACGATTGCGAGCTGATGGGGCTCGATATCGACACGATGATCCACGAAATGGGCGCGGCGCAGCTGGAGGTCAATTTCGAACATGGCGATCCGCTGCGGCTCGCCGACGAAGTTTTCCTGTTCAAGCGCGTCGTGCGCGGCGTCGCCAAGCAGCACAATGTCTATGCAACCTTCATGGCCAACCCGATGGCCGGCCAGCCGGGCAGCGCGATGCACATCCACCAGTCGGTGGTCGATGCCGCCACCGGCAAAAACCTGTTCTCGACCGCCAACGGGCGCGACAGCGCGGCGTTCCGCTCCTATGTCGCCGGGCTGATCCGCTTCATGCCGCAAATCGCGCCGCTGTGGGCGCCGAACGTCAACAGCTTCCGCCGCATGCGTCCCGACAGCGCGGCGCCGATCAATGTCCAATGGGGGGTAGACAACCGCTCGTGCGGTTTCCGCGTTCCCGTGTCGGACAAGCATAACCGCCGCGTCGAGAACCGGCTACCCGGCGCCGACAGCAATCCCTATCTGGCGATCGCCGCGTCGCTGGTGTGCGGTTATATCGGCATGGTCGACCGCATGGTGCCGCCCAAGCCGATCGCGGGCAGCGCATACAACCGCGCCCGCACCCTGCCCCGCACGCTGGAGGCCGCGCTCGACCGGTTCAGCTCGTGCAAAAAGGTGCGCAACCTGCTCGGCGACGATTTTTTCGAAATCTTCTATGCGGTTAAGGACTATGAGCTGTTCAACTATCAATCGGTGGTGTCGAGCTGGGAGCGCGAACATCTGCTGATGCGGGTCTGACCCGCGGCCCGGCCATGACCGACCCGCTCACCAACAGCTATTACGCCGCGACCGCGCAATCGTGGCGTTCCGCATATGCGATGGATGAAGACCTGTCGTTCGACGTTGCCGTGATCGGCGGCGGCTTCACGGGACTGGCCGCCGCACTCGCCTGTGCCGAGCGCGGCTTTTCGGTGATTCTGATCGAGCGCGAGCATATCGGTTTCGGCGCGTCGGGGCGCAATGGCGGACAGTTGATCCCCGGCCTGCGCTGGTCGGCGTCAGAGCTGGAGACCGAATTCGGCCGCGAGCGCGCCGATGCCTTGTTCGACCTGTGCTGGCGCGACAACCGGGTGGCGGCGCGGATTGCCAAGCACGGCATCGATTGCGACCTGAAATCCGGTCATCTCGAAGCGGCGTGGACGCCGAAGGATTTCGATTCCCTGCGGCGCGAGGCGGAATATCTCGCTCAGCGCTTCGGCTACCAGAGTGATGTCGTTGCGAAAGCGGATATGCCGAACCATATCGCCAGCCCGCTCTATCACGGCGGCATATACGATCCGCAGGGCGGCCATTTCCATCCGCTGAACTATGCGCTCGGATTGGCGCAAGCTGCCGAAGCTGCGGGTGTTTGCATCTGGGAAGGTCAGCGCGCCTACGAGATCACTGACATGTCCGATTGCCTTGCTGTGATAACCGATCGCGCGCATATCGCCGCGCGATACGTCATCGACGCGACCGATAGCTGGATCGGCCATGTCGAACCCGACCTTGGCCGCTACACCGTGCCAATCATGAACTACAACATCGCGACCGCGCCGCTCGCGAATGCCGATGCATTGCTCCCCAGCGACGCTGCGGTCGCCGACAGCCGCTTCGTCCTCAACTATTTCCGCCTGTCGGCCGACATGCGCCTGATTTTCGGTGGCGGCGAGCGCTATTCGCAGACCCCGCCGCGCGACATCGCGGCGTTCGTGCGGCCCTTCATGGCGCAAGTCTTCCCGCAGATCGCCGATGCGAAGATCGACTATGGGTGGGGCGGCGCCGTCGCGGTGACGATGAACCGGTTGCCGCATATCGGGCGGCGCGGAAATGTCTTTTTCGCTCATGGTTTCTCAGGTCATGGCGCGCTGGTAACGACGCTCGCGGGCGAGTTGATTGCCGAGGCGATGGCGGGGACCGCCGAGCGCTTCGATGTACTCGCCAATCTGCCCAGCCGCCCCTTCCCGGGCGGCAAATGGCTGCGCCAGCCGCTCGCGACCTTGGGACTGCTCTACTACGCGATGAAGGACAAGCTCGGATGATTTCGGGCGCCGCCATCGCCCGTGTCGCGGCACATGAGGCCGAGCGCTTCCGCGCCGCCAACCCCCGCGCATTGGCGCATCAGGCCGCGGCAACCGGGTGGTTCCAGTCGGTGCCTTTCCACTGGATGACGGACTGGCCCAGCCCGGTACCAATCGTCGCGGCGGCGGCAAAGGACGCGACGCTGACCAGCACCGACGGGCAGACCTACGACGACTTCTGCCTCGGCGACACCGCCAGCCTGTTCGGTCACTCGCCCCCTGCCCTTGCCAGCGCTTTGGCGAAGCAAGCGAGCGAGGGGCTGAGCTACATGCTTCCAACCGAGCGCGGCGCCGCACTATCCGCACGGTTGGCGGCGATGTTCGGCCTGCCTTTATGGCAGGTCACGACGACGGCGAGCGAGGCCAATCGTGCGGTCATCCGCTGGTGCCGCGGGATCAGCGGGCGCGCCAAAATCCTGATCTTCAATGGCGCCTACCATGGCGCGGTTGACGACGCGTTCGTCGATCTGAATAACGGCCAGCCCGTCATGCGCGCCAGCCTTATCGGGCAGGTTCATGACCTGCGCGACACGACCACCGTGATCGAGTTCAACGATGAAGACTCCCTCGCCGCCGCGCTGCGCGGCGGCGACATCGCGTGTGTTCTCGCCGAGCCGGTGATGACCAACGTCGGCATGGTCCGCGATGCGCCGGGATTTCTCCAAACGCTCCGCACCCTCTGTAACGAGACCGGCACCCTGCTGGTGTTCGACGAGACGCACACCATCTCGTCGGGCTATGGCGGCCATGGCGTCACTCAAGGCCCGAAGCCCGACTTGATGGTCGTCGGCAAGTCGATCGGCGGTGGCGTTCCGTGCGCAGTCTATGGCTTCACCGCCGCCGTCGCAGCACAGATGACAGCGCTCAACCAGTCGCGCCCAGCGGGTCACAGCGGCATCGGCACGACATTGTCGGCCAACGCGCTCGCGATCACCGCGATGGACGCGATGCTGTCAGACGTCGTAACCCCCGCCGCCTATGATCATATGCTGCGCGGCGCCGCGCGCCTTGTTGCCGGGCTGAAACAGGAAATCGCCGCCGCCGATCTCGACTGGCACGTCACCCAGGTCGGCGCCCGCGTCGAATTCCTCACCTGCCCCACCCCGCCGCGCAATGGCGGCGAGGCAAAGGCGGCGATGCAGCCCGCCCTTGAAGCGGCGATCCACCTGTTCCTTGCCAACCGCGGGATTTTGCTGGCGCCGTTCCACAATATGATGTTGGTGAGCCCGGTTACCGGCGACGACCAGATCGACCGGTTGGTGAGCGGCTTTGCCGACTGTACCAAAGCGCTGAAGGAGTAGAGGGGCGATGTCGAAATCATCGGGCGTGATCGCGCCGCGATCGGAGGCCGAAGCCTTTTTCAAGGCCAATCCCGATATCGATTCGATCGAGATGATCTACACCGACATGGGCGGCGTGCCGCGCGGCAAACGGCTGCGCCAGCATGAGGTGATGGCGGTGTATGAAAGCGGCCGCATGTTTCCCGGCTCGATCACCGTCGTCGATATCACCGGGCAGGACACCGTCGAAACGGGGCTGGTGTGGGAGGACGGCGACGCCGACCGATCAATGAAGCCGATCCCCGGCACCCTCGTCCGCACCCCGTCGGGCGGCGACCATGCCGCGCAGTTTCTCGTGGATTTTTACGAACTCGACGGCACCCCGCACGATCTCGATCCGCGCCATGTGCTCGGCCGCGTGGTCGACCGTTTCACCGCCGACGGGCTGACCCCGGTTCTCGCGGTCGAGCTGGAATTCTACCTCGTCGATCCACGCCGTGCGCGCGACGGTACGGTGCGCCCCGCCCGCCCCGGCTATAGCCGCGACACGCCGCGCAACGTCGAGGTCTATGGCCTCCGCGAGCTCGACGATTTCCGGCCCTTCTTTGACGCGCTTTATGCCGCGACCGACGCGCAGGACATCCCGCTCGAAAGCGCGATCTCCGAATTTGCGCCCGGCCAGTTCGAGCTGACCTTGCGCCACAAGCCCGACGCGCTGCGCGCCTGCGACGATGCAATCATGTACAAGCGACTCGTTAAGGCGGTCGCGCAGCAGCACGGCCTCGAAGCGACCTTCATGGCCAAGCCGTTTGCTGAGCAGGCGGGCAGCGGCATGCATATCCATGTCTCGGTCAACGACGGCAACGGAACCAACATCTTCGCCAGCGACGATCCCGAAGGCACCCCGGCGCTACGCCACGCGATCGGCGGCATGATCGCGACCGTCGGCGATGCCTTTGCGCTCTTTGCCCCGCACGCCAACAGCTATCGCCGCTTCAAGGCGAACAGCTACGCGCCGGTCGCGCCGACCTGGGGGGTCAACAACCGCACCGTGTCGTTCCGCATCCCCGCCGGGCCGCCCCCCAGCCGTCATGTCGAGCATCGCGCCTGCGGTGCCGACGCCAATCCCTATCTTGCGGTCGCCGCGGTACTGGCGGGCATGCACCACGGCATGACGACACGGGCCGACCCCGGTGCCGCGGTTGTCGGCAACGGCTATGACCGCGACAGCAGCGGCGACGACAAGCCGCCGTCGAACTGGTTCGCCGCGGTCGACCGCTTCCACGCCTCCGGGCTGATGCGCGACTATCTCGGCGACCGCTTCGTCGACATGTTCAGCATCGTCAAACGGGTCGAACAGGATAATTATTTCAGCGTCGTCCCGACGCTCGATTACGATTGGTACCTGCGCAACGCATGAAAGTTTCAAGAAATCTTGGTGCAGCGCAAAAAACCACTTCCCAATCGCGCGTGATTGAGTCAGCTTGACGTCACAGACAGGGAGGCTCGCGATGGATTTCAACGAACTGATCAAACAGACCCGCGGGCGCCGCTCGCTGCTTCAGGCGATGGGCGTCGCCGCGATCGGGATCAGCTTCGGCGGCCTCGCGGCGTGCAGCAAGGGCGAAGGCAAAAAGCTCGCGAACGGCGAGGAAGCCAAGCTCAACTTCTACAACTGGGATACCTATATCGGCGAGACGACGCTCGACGATTTCAAGGAAGCATCGGGCGTCAACGTCAAGATGGACCTGTTCGACAGCAACGACGTGCTGTTTGCGAAGTTCAAGGCGGGCAACCCGGGCTACGACGTCATCGTGCCGTCGAACGACTTTGTCGAACGCATGGCGCAGGCGGGGATGCTCCAGACGCTCGACCATGCCGCGATCCCGAATATGAAAAATATCGACCCGACCTTTATCGATGTCGATTATGACCAGGGGCGCAAATTCTCGATGCCTTACACTTGGCTCGCGCTTGGTATCGGCTATCGCAAGTCGAAGGTGAAGGCGAAACCCGACAGCTGGAAAGCCCTGTTCGACAGTCCCGAATATGCCGGCCGCATCGCCTGGCTGTCCGAGGCCGGCGACATGTTCCGCCTTTACGGCAAATATCTGGGCAAATCGGTCAACGCGCTGACCCCCGCCGACATCGCCACGATCGAGGCGATGATGATCAAGCAGAAGCCCAATGTGAAGAATTTCCATGTCGACGACGGGCAGGATCTGCTGCTCAAGGGCGATGTCGACCTGGTGCTCGAATATAATGGCGACATCGCGCAGGCGATGACCGAGGACGACGACATCGATTTCGTCGTGCCGAAGGAGGGCAGCCAGCTCAATTCGGACAATCTGTGCATTCCGAAGGGCGCGCCGCATCCCAAGAACGCGCACGCCTTCATCAATTATATCCTCGACGGCGAAGTCGACAAGAAGATCACCGAAACGATCCTCTACCCGACCCCCAATGCTGCGGCGAAGGCGCTCATGCCCGACAGCTACAAGAACAACCCCGTCATTTACCCACCCGCCGACGTGCTGGCGAAATGCGAATATGCCAAGTTCAATCCGACCTTGCAGCCGTTGTTCGAGGAAGCCTTTACGCGGGTTCGCGCGGCGTAATCGAATGCTCTTTCCCTTCGTCATTGCGAGCGCAGCGAAGCAATCCAGAGCGTGCGTAAACCGCTCTGGATTGCTTCGCTGCGCTCGCAATGACGGGGATTGTTGCTGACACGGAATTCAGAGGAGGCAATCGGGGGGTGGCCGAACAGGACTGGAAGACGAGCAAACGGACTTTCGCGGCGGTGTCGCTGCCGACCTTGTTCTGGTTGATCGCGTTTTTTCTCATCCCGATGTTCATTGTCTGGCAGTACAGCCTTGGCGAGAAGGTCGGCGAGACTGGCTTCGACTTCTCGGGCACCCTCGACAATTACAAGCGCGCCACCGAATGGCTCTACCTCACCATTTTCGGCAAGAGCTTTGCCGTGGCGGCGCTTGTCACCCTCATCTGCCTGATCGTCGGTTTCCCGGTCGCAATGGCGATCACCTTTGCCAGCGAGAAGTGGCGGCCGTGGCTGCTGCTCGGCATCATGCTGCCCTTCTGGACCAACCTGCTGATCCGCACCTATGCCCTGATGATGCTGCTCGGGACGCAGGGGTTCGCCAACAAGGGGCTCGGCGCGCTGTGGGAAGGAACCAGCTGGCTCAAGACCCTCGTCGGCCTGCAACCGCTGCCGACGTGGGAGCCGGTGCAGCTGCTCTTCAACAATTTCGCGGTCGTCTTTGGCCTCGTTTATGTCCACCTGCCCTTCATGGTGCTCCCCCTTTATGCGGCGCTCGACCGCCTCGACCGCAGCCTGATCGAGGCGAGCCTTGACCTTGGCGCGGGGCATTTCCGCACCATAATGCGCATCGTCGTGCCGCTGGCCGCGCCCGGGATCATCGCCGGGGTGATGATCACGCTGATCCCCGCGCTCGGTGCCTACCTCACTCCCGACCTGATGGGCGGCACCGACAGCCAGATGATCGCCAACGTCATCGAACGCCAGTTCAAGAAAGCCAATGACTGGCCGTTCGGCGCCGCGCTGTCATTCCTGCTGATCTATGCGATGTTCATCCTGATCGCGATCCAGTCGATGCGCAAAAAAGTGCCGGAGGTCCGCTGATGGCCCTGTTCGCTCGCACCCCCGTCGCCCCGCTCGAATATAGCCGCACCTTGTGGATGCGGCTGTGGGTCGGGGCGGTGATGGTGTTCCTCTATGCGCCCCTGGTCGTGCTGATGATCTTCAGCTTCAACGACAGCAAACGCAACGTGGTGTGGCGCGGCTTCACCACCAAATATTATGAAAAGGCGCTCGGCAACGACCAGCTGGTCGAGGCGCTGATCAACTCGCTGACCATCGCGGCGTTCGCGACGCTGGCCAGCCTCGTCCTCGGCACGCTCGCCGCGGTGATGCTGTGGCGGTTTCGCTTCCCGTGGAAGGGCGCGATTGATGGCACGATCTCGCTGCCGATCATTGTCCCCGAAATCTGCCTTGGCGTCGCTTTCCTGATGTTCTTTGCCGCGGTGGGCTGGCCGACCGATCTGGTGTGGCCGTTCAACCTCGGCGCGATCACCATCGCGCACATCACCTTCTGCTTTCCCTTCGTGACGATGGTCGTCCGCTCGCGGCTCGCGAGCTTCAACCGCGAGCAGGAGGAAGCCGCCAAGGATCTGGGCGCCAGCGAGGCGCAGGTGTTCCGCGACGTGCTGGTCCCGCATATCAAGCCCGCGCTCGTTGCGGGTGCCCTCCTCGCCTTCACGCTCAGCCTCGACGATTTCGTTATTACCTATTTCACCAGCGGCCCCGACACGATCACCTTCCCGGTAAAGGTCTATTCGATGGTCCGCTTCTCGGTGACGCCCGAGGTCAATGCGGCGTCAACCCTGCTCATCATCCTGACCGTCATCCTGACCTTCATCGCGCTCAAGGCCCAGGGCGTGAAAGCCATTGCGGAAACCCACTGACCATGACCGAACCCGCCAAACCGATCATCCAGATCCAGAATGTCTCGAAACGCTTTGGCAAGGTGACCGCGGTCGACAATGTCAGCCTCGACATCAACGCCGGCGAGTTTTTCGTGCTGCTCGGCCCGTCAGGCTGCGGCAAGACCACCTTGCTGCGGATGATCGCGGGTTTCGAACTGCCGACTGAAGGGAGGATATTGATCGACGGGCAGGACATGGCCGGCATCCCGCCGAACAAGCGCCCGGTGAACATGGTGTTCCAAAGCTATGCTGTGTTCCCGCACATGAGCGTCGCCGACAATGTCGCCTATGGCCTCAAGATCGCCGGGGTGAAAGGTGGCGAGATCAAAGACCGCGTCGCCGAAGCGCTCGAACTGGTCAAGCTTGGCGGTTTTGGCGAGCGCATGCCCGACCAGATGTCGGGCGGCCAGCGCCAGCGCGTCGCGCTCGCGCGCAGCCTGGTGATGCGACCCAAGGTGCTGCTGCTCGACGAACCACTCTCGGCGCTCGACGCCAAACTCCGCGCGCAAATGCAGTTTGAGCTGTCGGAGCTTCAAGAAAAGGTCGGCATCACCTTCGTCACCGTCACCCATGATCAGGACGAGGCGCTGTCGATGGCGTGCCGCATCGGGGTGATCAACAAGGGCGAAGTGGCGCAGCTTGCGACGCCCTCGGACCTCTACGAATATCCCGCCAACCGCTTCGTCGCCGATTTCGTCGGATCGGTGAATATTTTCGAGGGCAAGCTGACCCTCGACGAGCCCGACAAGGCGGCGGTCGATTGCCCGGGGGTCGGCAAGATTTATCTCAACCACGGCGTCACCGGGCCGCACGGCGCCGACGTCTGGATCGCACTGCGCCCCGAGAAAATCTATTTGCACGTTCCGGGTGAAGGCAAGGCGGTGAAAGCCGCGGCGCAGGACGCCCCCGACGGTTACAATTTCGCGCGCGGCAAGATCAAGGGCATGAGCTACCTCGGCGACATCACCCTGTTCGAGATCGAACTCGACGGCGGCGCCCGCATCCGCGTCTCGCGGCCGAACCTGTCGCGCCACGATCAGGAAGATTTCACCTGGGACGACCGCGTCAGCATGCACTGGCGCGCCGACAGTCCGGTGGTGTTGCTGGGGTAACCCCCCTCTTTGCGTCATTGCGAGCGAAGCGAAGCAATCCAGGGAGGTTTACGCGACTCTGGATTGCCGCGTCGCCTTCGGCTCCTCGCAATGACGCAGAAGATTAGTGCGCCGCCGCCTTTTTCCCCGGCACCAGATGCAACCCGGCGACAATCAATCCGCCGAGCAGCAACCCGAACACCCCTGCCCCGCCCGCATTGATCAACCATTCCCAGAAACCGGCACCCGGCAGCCCGCCCGCGACCGCATGTGCGAAATCGTGGAGGCCATGACCCAGATTACCGATATGATATTGATCCAGCCCATGCAGGAATATCTGCCCGCCGACCCACAGCATCGCGGCAGTGCCGACCACCGCCAGCGTCGCGAGCAGTTTGGGCATGAAATTGACGAGTCCGCGTCCGATGGCGCGCCGTGCCACCGAACCGGCCTTGGCCATATGCAGGCCGATATCGTCCATCTTCACGATCAGCCCGACCACGCCGTAGACCGCCACTGTGATCGCGATCGCAACCACGATCAGCGTCGCCGCACGCATCGCCAAAGGCTGGTCAAGCACTTCGTTGAGCGCGATCACCATGATTTCGGCCGACAGGATGAAGTCGGTCCGGATCGCACCCTTGACCATGGTCTCCTCATGGTTCGGATCGACCACCTCGGCAGCTTTTTCGGCGAGGTTGTGCTTCTTTGCCGCAAAGCTGTGCCAGACCTTCTCGGCGCCCTCAAAGCACAGATAGGCGCCGCCAACCATCAGCAGCGGCGTGATCGCCCATTGCGCCACCGCCGACAACAGTAACAGCGTCGGCAGGATCAGCACCAGCTTGTTGAACATCGAGCCCTTGGCGATGCGCCAGATGATCGGCAGTTCGCGGTTCGGCTGGAATCCCGTGACATAGCGCGGCGTCACCGCGGCATCATCGACCACCACGCCCGCGGCCTTGATCCCGGCTTTCGACGCGGCAGCGCCAATGTCATCGACGCTGGCCGCCGCGACTTTGGCGATTGTGGCGACGTCATCGAGCAGGGCAAAAAGGCCGGAAGGCATAGCGTGTCGATCTTTCGGTCAGAGCCCGCGGAGTCGCGGCATCACCTCATCCAGCGATTTGCGGATGATGGCAATCATGTCGTCGATCTGTTCGGTCGTGATGACCAAAGGCGGACACATAACCAGGCTGTCGCGGATCCCGCGCACCATGAGGCCGTTCGCGATGCACGCATCGCGCGCCATCGGCCCCGCCGTCCCCTCGGCACCACCGAAGCGCGCGCGCGTTCCCTTGTCTGCAACGATCTCGACCGCGCCGAGCAGGCCGATCAAGCGCGTTTCGCCGACCAGCGGATGATCGTTCAGCGTCGCCAGCGCCTTGGCCAGATGCGGGCCGGTGACGCTGCCGGTGCGCTCGACGAGGCCTTCGCGCTCGATGATCTCGATATTCTTCAGCGCGACCGCTGCGGCCACCGGATGCCCCGAATAGGTGAAGCCATGGACAAAATCGCCGCCGGTCTTGAGCACCTCGACAACGTGCGCCGCGACCGCAGTGGCCGAGATGGGCAGGTAACCCGACGACAGCCCCTTTGCCATCGGCATCAGATCGGGCGTGAAGCCCATCGTTTCATGCCCCCACATCTTGCCGGTGCGCCCGAAACCGCAGATCACCTCGTCGGCGACGAGCAGCAGACCATATTTGCGCACCACCGCCTCGACCTTCGGCCAGTAATCCTTGGGCGGGATGATCACTCCCCCCGCTCCCTGCACCGGCTCGCCGATGAACGCGGCGCAGTTTTCAGGTCCGACTTCCAGGATCTTGTCTTCGATCGCCTGCACACACGCGTCGCAGAATTCCTCCTCGGTCATCCCCTGCCCTTCGTTAAAGGCATAGGGCTGGCGGACATGCTCGACCCCGGCGATCGGCAGGTCGCCCTGCGCGTGCATCGCCTTCATCCCGCCCAGCGAAACCCCCGCGACGGTCGAGCCGTGATAGGCGTTCCAGCGGCTGATAAAGACGGTGCGCTTGGGCTCGCCCTTCAGCTTCCAATAATGGCGCACCATGCGGAATACCGTGTCGTTCGCCTCGCTGCCCGAGGCGTTGAAAAAGACATGCGGCAGACGGTTGCCGGTGAGCGAGGAAATCTTTGCCGCCAGCGTCACCGTCGGCGGTGTCGCGGTCTTGAAGAAGGTGTTGTAAAAGGGCAGTTCACGCATCTGCGCCGCCGCCGCCTCGACCAGTTCCTCGCGGCCATAGCCGACATTGACGCACCACAACCCCGCCATCCCGTCAAGGATGCGGTGGCCGTCGCCGTCATGGATATAGCAACCCTCGGCATGGGTAATGATGCGGCTGCCGCCGAGTTTTTCGATCTCGGCCCAGTCGGCCTGCGCGGGCAAATGGTGCGCGACGTCGAGGCGCTTGAGTTCGGCGATGTCGTGATTGCGGGGCATGTGTTTCTTCCTGACTCCCCTCCCTTTCAGGGAGAGGTTGGGGGGGGGTAGGACGGTCGAGGGAAGAGCGCTCGCCTGCGGCGAGCAACCCACCCCTAGCCCCTCCCTTTCAGGGAGGGGAATCCCCCGATCAGGGCGAGAAACTAATTCGCGCGAGATAGCGGTCGTAACGGGTGACGCGGCGGTTCATAATCCGCCTCTTAACGCGCGACCCAGCAGCTGGAAATAGGTCTGGCTTTCGGCGTTGTCGTCGGTCGCCCATTCGGGGTGCCATTGCACCGCGAGCAGCGGCGCGCCGTTCGGGCGCGCGCTATAGGCCTCGACCAACCCGTCAGGGGCGCGTGCCTCGACCGCCAGCCCCGCGGCGAGTTCGCCGACGCCTTGATAATGGACCGAGTTGACGTCAAGCGATGCCGAGCCATAGGCGGAGGCCAGGATGCCGCCCGCAACCAGATCGACGCGGTGACGATGGTCGAACATCGCATCGAAATCCGTGCCGTCGGGGGCGTGGTGGTGCAGCAGTTCCTTGCTCGCCGATGTGTCGCGGCGCAGCGTGCCGCCCAGCGCGACGTTGATTTCCTGAAAGCCACGGCAGATGCCGAACAGCGGCCGCTGCGCCGCGATCACCGCTTCGACCAGTTCGATCATCATTCGGTCACGGTCGGGATCGAACGGCCCCTCACCCGCCCCCGCATCGCCATAGCGCGCCGGTTCGACATTCGACGGCGTGCCTGTCAGCAGCACCCCGTCGAGCCGCCCGACAACCTCGTCCGCGCGCATGAAATCGGGGAGCGAGGGGATAATCAGTGCCGCGCAATCGGCATATTGCATCGCCGCGGTCGCATAGCGGTTGATGACCGTCTGTGCGATCTCCGTACCAACGGAGCGGTTGCAGGCGATGATGCCAAGGACGGGACGCGCGGCCATGCTGCATTGCTGCCGATTTTTGCGGGGCTACGCCAGCGAAATGTGCGGTATTTGTCGTGGCCGCTTTGGGGGTGGGAAGCTGTCATAAGATCCTCCCCATCGACTTGCGATGGGGAGGTGGCAGCCCGCAGGGCTGACGGAGGGGTCGAGCGCGCAGCGCTCGCTGACGCTCGCGGCCCCTCCACCACCGCTTCGCGGCGGTCCCCCTCC
>NZ_JADKYM010000038.1 GCF_015475875.1 Sphingopyxis solisilvae
GCAGAGATCGCAGAGGGGAAGCACACTCTCCTCTGCGATCTCTGCGCCTCTGCGCGAATTTTATAAAACGCTGCGTTTCGACCGAAACTAGCCGTCGCCCCCGCCCAAAGCAAACACTGGCACACCACTAAACCCGCCCGTCGCATTCGCCCGCGCGCATTAGGACAATGTCAAAGTTTCCACTTTATTCACCCTGTCCGATGGGGGTGCATCCGCGGCCGCGGACCACGCCCAAAGGAATTTGGAAGAGCAGGACAAAGCGAATGAGTGCATTCGGACGCCGACCCGGAACCGCTGGCCGCCCCGCCTTTGGCGTGGCGAAGCCGATGCAGGGTGGATCGGGCGTGCCCGGCGGCGCGCAATTCCCGCCGATCGACACCCCGCCCGCGATCGACATCCCGCAGATGCCGTCGAACCTGTCGCCCGAAGAAGAGGCGATGGAACGGCTGAACCAGCGCTCGACCGCCGAGGCGATGGAGCCCGAAAAGGCGCAAGGGTTTGAGGCGAGCGTCCACAAGATCAAGGAACAGGTGCTGCCGCGCCTGCTCGAACGCGTCGATCCCGAAGCCGCGGCGACGCTGTCGAAGGACGAGCTGACCGAGGAATTCCGCCCGATCATCCTCGAAGTGCTCGCCGAGCTCCGCATCACCCTCAATCGCCGCGAACAATTTGCGCTCGAAAAAGTGCTCGTCGACGAACTGCTCGGCTTCGGCCCGCTCGAGGAATTGCTCGCCGACCCCGATATTTCGGACATCATGGTCAACGGGCCGTACCAGACCTATATCGAAAAAAAGGGCCAGCTGGTCCTCGCGCCGATCCAGTTCCGCGACGAACAGCATCTGTTCCAGATCGCACAGCGCATCTGTAACCTCGTCGGCCGCCGCGTCGACCAGACCACCCCGCTCGCCGACGCCCGTCTGAAGGACGGCAGCCGCGTCAACGTGATTGTGCCGCCGCTGTCGCTGCGCGGCACCGCGATCTCGATTCGTAAGTTCTCGGCCAAGCCGATCACGCTCGACATGCTCTGCCAATGGGGCGCGATGAGCCAGAAAATGTGTACCGCGCTCAAGATCGCGGGCGCCAGCCGTTTCAACATCGTCATCTCGGGCGGCACGGGTTCGGGTAAAACCACCATGCTCAACGCGCTGTCGAAAATGATCGACCCCGGCGAACGGGTTTTGACCATCGAGGACGCCGCCGAACTTCGCCTGCAACAGCCGCACTGGCTGCCGCTCGAAACGCGCCCCGCGAACCTCGAGGGCAATGGCGCGATCCATATGGGCGACCTTGTCAAGAACGCGCTGCGTATGCGTCCCGACCGCATCATCATGGGCGAAGTTCGCGGCGCCGAATGTTTCGACCTGCTCGCCGCGATGAACACCGGCCACGACGGATCAATGTGTACGCTCCACAGTAACTCACCGCGCGAATGCCTGGGCCGTATGGAAAACATGGTGCTGATGGGCGACATCAAGATCCCGAAGGAAGCGATCTCGAAACAGATCGCCGATTCGGTCGACCTGATCGTCCAGATCAAGCGCCTGCGCGACGGCTCGCGCCGCGTCACCAACGTCACCGAAGTGATCGGCATGGAAGGCGACGTCATCGTCACCCAGGAACTGTTCAAGTTCGAATATCTGGACGAGGACAAGGACGGCAAGATCGTCGGCGAATATCGCGCGATGGGGCTGCGGCCGTACACCTTGGAAAAGGCACGGCAGTACGGGTTCGACCAGCCGTATCTGGAAGCGTGTCTCTGACCCCAACCCGCCCGTGCGGCAACGGGTCAGCCAAATAAGCCGCCTTCGTCGGCATCAAGGATGATATCGAGCGATATGTGACGCGGGCGCGTGATCGCGAACAGCACCGCCTCGACGACATCGCGCGTGGTCGCACGTTCGCCCTTCGTCCGGGTGGCAGCGGCATCCCAACTTTCATCGGTCGGCAGCGCATCGTCCAGATAGGGCGGATGAACGATCATCGACCGTATACCGCTTCCGCGCAGGCGCTGGCGCAGCCCCTCGGCAATCGCCGTCTGTCCGCGCTTCGCCGCGTAGAAGGGAACCGCCGCGCTGTGCAGCGGCGCGTTGGGCAGGCCGCTGATCGACCCGATCGTCACCACATCGGGCGCCTTTGACCTGCCAAGCAACGGGAGCAGCCGGTCGGTCAACAGGAAGGTGCCCGTAATCGCCGCATTCACGGTAGCCAGAACCTGCGCCGCCGACGCAGGCGTTTCGCTCGCATCCAGCCACATCGCGCCGTTGTTGACGAGCAGGTCAACAGGGATCGCCAGGGACTCGATCTGCCCGGCCGCTTGCTCGATGCTCGCCGGGTCCGACAGATCGAGCAGGATGACCGGTGCATCCAGCCCTGTCCGTTCACTGATCGCTGCCCGCACCGAGAGCAACGCCGCCTCGCCGCGGCCGCACAGAATGGGCCGTATCCCCATATCCGCGAACCGAATCGCCAGCGCGGCGCCAAGGCCGCGGCCGGCTCCGCTGATGACGGCGCTACGACCGCTCAGGTCCGGCAAATTTTCCAGCATGAATTCAAACCTTCAACGACGATGCTCGACGGCCCGCCGAGATATTGCGGAACGGGCGCTTTTCAAGCTTGCGCGAAAGATCATCGCCCCCCCAACCAGAAAGCCGTCGCCAACAGCGCTACCCCCGCCGATGCCAACGCGATCCCGCGCCATGGCATGAACCCCACCTTGTCGACATCGCGCCGGTTGTTGCGGCGCCAGCTCGCAACCTCCGCGACGCCGAACAGCGCCGCTGCGCCAATCGCTACCGACAGCATCGACACTTGCATTGACGCGCGCACCTTCGCAAACAGGGGCCAGTCCCCCCCAAGAGAGAGGTTGCCCATATGCGTTCGTTGATCCTGGTTGCAAGTACCGCGCTTGCCCTCGCCATCCCCGCCGCTGCCTTTGCCGATCCTCACGCCGGTCATGCCGCGCACAAGGGGCATGACGCGATCGCCGCCGCCGTTGCCGCGCCGAACCGCACCCCCGCCAACACGGCTCGCGACAAATATCGCAATCCCGCCGCAACGCTCGCCTTCTTCGGGGTCAAACCCGGCGACACGGTCGTCGAGCTGTGGCCCGGCGGCGGCTGGTACACCGAAATCCTGGCGCCCCTCGCCAAAGCGGGCGGCGGCACGCTCTATGCCGCGGCGCCGTGGGAGCGCGGGCTCAATCGCATCAAGGAATGGCAGGGCGCGAACGCCGACGTCTATGGCGGCATCAAGCTCGCCGAATTTCCCCATGCCGGGACCAACCCCAAAGTCCCCGACGGCAGCGCCGACGTCGTGCTGACCTTTCGCAACGTCCACAACTGGCGCTTTGGCGGCGCCGACAACACCGCGAATGCGTTCAAGCAGATTTTCGCGATGCTGAAACCCGGCGGCACATTGGGCGTCGTCGAGCACCGGTTGAACGAAAGCGACGACGCCGCGAAGGAAGAAAAATCGGGCTATATGAAGGAAAGCTCGATCATCGCCTTTGCCGAGGCGGCGGGGTTCAAGCTCGCGGAAAAGAGCGAGATCAACGCCAATCCCAAAGACACCAAGGATTATGAAAAGGGCGTGTGGACGCTGCCCCCGAACCTGCGCGAGGGCGACACCGACCGCGAAAAATATCTCGCGATCGGCGAATCGGACCGCATGACGCTGAAATTTGTGAAGCCCGCGTCCTGACCACGGCGCAGGCGATCGACCCTGCGCTGCTGCTCAGCGCCTATGCGCAGGGGATTTTCCCGATGGCCGACGGGGCGGACGACCCGTCGGTCCATTGGGTCGAACCGCGGCTGCGCGCGATCCTGCCGCTCGATGGTTTTCATCTGTCGCGCAGCCTGAAAAAGCTGATCCTGTCCGACCGCTTCCGCGTCACCACCGACACCGCCTTTGCGGATATCGTCGCCTTATGCGCGGCGCCGGCCGACGACCGACCCACGACGTGGATCAATCCGGTCATCCGCGCCAGTTACGACCAGCTGTTCCGCATCGGCCATGCGCACAGCGTCGAATGCTGGCACGGCGACGCGCTCGTCGGCGGGCTATACGGGGTGACGCTCGGCCGTGCTTTCTTCGGCGAATCGATGGTCAGCCGCGCGCGCGATGCGTCGAAGGTCGCGCTGGCGCACCTCGTCGCGCGGCTGATCGCGGGCGGCTGGAAATTGCTCGATTGCCAGTTCATCACCCCGCACCTTGCCAGCTTGGGCGCGATCGAAATCCGCCAAGCCGACTATCTGGCACGGCTCTATTCGGTGTTGGCGGGCGGCGATGGCGCCGCAGCGGGCGCGGGCGCGGCGGGCGTATCGCCGCCTTCGCCGCCGTTCGTTGCCGGCGACTGGGGGGCGCTCGACGCCTTCGGCGCCGCCGCCGCACCCGATTTCGTCGCCGCGGGGGCGACCGGCTCGCCGCCGGGATATGTCATCGCGCAGCTTTTGACGAATACGTCATAGATCGGGTGCTGGATGATGTTGCGGTCGGGGCGTTCGCGAAAAATCCACCCCGAAAAGACGCGGCGCCATTTGTCGTCGCGCTGGTCCTGCACCGTCAGCTGGACGAAGGCGCCGGTTTCGGGCGGATCTTCCCACGGTGCGGTTTGCTCGCACGCGCGCAGCCGGACGATCGCCCGCCCGACGCGCGCCGATTCGCCGGGCTTCATTTCGAGTTCGCGGACCAGCCCGTTGCGCTTGTTGAGCAGGCCGAGCACCGCGACGCGCTGTTCCATCGGGGTTGCCCCCTCGATGCCGCCGACTTCCTGCGGCACGCCGTCGGACTTCGCGATGGTCTGGACGGTCGCGCTGCCATTGCCCTGCGACGGCGTCCGGTCGCATGCGGCCAGTCCGCTAGCTGCCAGCAGCGCAACCAGTGCGGTCGTCGTCCGCCGCGACATTATTCGCCGGGCCGCCAGGCCTCGTAATCGCCGGTCGCCGCGGCTCGCTGACCACCGCGTTCGAGCGCACCGGCGGGGCGATAGGCACCGGTGCTGCCGGTCAGGTTCGGCGTCGGCGCCTGTTCCCACGCGCGCGGCGCGGGCAGCACATCACCGGGCAGTTCGTCAAAGGTGCGGTGCAGCCAGCCGTGCCATTCGGGCGGCACCCGGCTGGCGTCGTTCGATCCGTTGTAGATCACCCAGCGGCGGTCGCCCTTGCGGGCGCGGAAATAGCGGTTGCCGAGGCTGTCCTCGCCGACCTTTTCGCCGTTTTTCCAGCTGTTCAGCAATGTGCCGACGGTCGCGCCGTCCCACCAGGTAAAAATCTTGCCAAGGATGCTCATGGCGAGGCGTTTACAGGCAAGGGTGCGCCGTCTGCAAGCCGCAAACCGCGCGGCATACCGCTATTTCCCATCTTTCCACGTCACCTTCGCCGTCTCGTCGATGCCCAGCCGCGCCGCAGTGCCGCCCGACAGTTCCAGCACCGCGCTGACCTCGCCGCCGCTGACCACCGGTTCGAGCGATTCGGGGATGGTGTTTTCGGCGATCCGGTCGATGCTGCCGTCGCCGCGGATGAAGATGATGTCGAGCGGGATCAGCGTGTTCTTCATCCAGAAACTGCCGATCCGCGGCTTTTCAAACGGAAACAACATGCCACCGTCGGCGGGCAGGCTGGTACGGAACATCAGCCCCCTGTCCTGTTCGGCGTCGGTGCGCGCGACCTCGACGTTGAAGACATGCGCCTTGCCCGCCATCGTGACGGTCACCGGAATGGTCGCCGCGCGCTCGGCCTCGTTCGGGTCCCCGGCGCATCCCGCGATCGGCACGGCAAGACTGAGGGCAAGGGCGGTAAAAATGGCGCGCATCGGCATATCCTGATCGGCAAATGTCGGGACGCCCGCCCTAATCCACCCCCGCTTCCTCGTCCAGCGCCGCCAGCGCCGCTTCGTCCCCCGGCGCGATGGCGAGCAGGCGCCGCGCCACCGCCATGTTGTGCCCCGCGCGCAGAAACGCGGCGATCTGCCGCTCGCGCAGCTTCGGATCGTCCAGCGCGGCGGTCCCGAACGGCCCGAACCGCCGCCGCCGCGCAAAGCCGACCGCCGATGCCAGCGCCGCCGCTTCGGCGGTCTCGATCGCCTCGCCGCTGTCACCTTCGGCGATGCCGTCGACATACAGCTGCGCCTTGACCCGCCGCACCCCCAATCCGCGCCGCGTCATCGCGCCCGCGCGCATTGCCGCATATTGGCGGTCGTCGAGATAGCGCAGCTTTTCCATGCGGTCGGCGGTCGCATCGCACGCCGCCAAGGCGTCGGTTTCGTCCGCCCAATCGGATTCGCGAACTTTCCGAGACAGATAGCGCAGCAGCTTGGCGCGGCTGGTCGCGAATCGGGCGACATAGGCCAGCGCCAGCGCGTCGAGTCGCGCCGCGTCCAACGGTTTCCTGGTCCGGTCGGATGGAGCGCGGCGCTTGACCATGCCATGTTTATGCCACAGTCGGGCCTGATTGAGAACGATCAGCGCCGCCATATCGGGCAATATAGCCCGAAAACGGGCGAATTGTTCCAACTGCCAAGGGATCGCGCAAGGCACCATGACACGCAAAGATGACATGCTTGTTGCCGCGCGGCCCGTTTCGCGGGAAGTCGCACCCTTTATGACCGATACCAACGCCGCCGCGGCGGGCGAATTGACGCCGACGCCGACCGAATGCGCGCTGCCGCGCCGTTTTTCCGATTTCGCCACCGTGGGCGAAGCGCTCGATTATGCCGCCAGCGGCACGCGCGGGCTCAACTTTCACGATCCGCGCGGCAAGCTGGTGCGCCCCTATCCGTACCGCGAGCTGCGCGACGACGCCGTCCGGACCGCCCATCGGCTGATCGGCGCGGGGGTAAAGCCCGGCGACCGCATCGCGCTGATCGCCGAAACCGGCGCCGAATTCGCCGCGCTGTTCTTTGGCACCATCTATGCCGGGGCGTGGCCGGTGCCGCTGCCGCTGCCGACCAGCTTCGGCGGGCGCGATTCCTATGTCGGCCAGCTGGTCGTCCAGCTGTCGAGCTGTGATCCGACGATGCTGTTCTTCCCGCCCGAAATCGCCGCAATGGCGGTCGAGGCCGCCGAACAGCAGAATGTCGCGCCGATGGACTGGACCGAATTCGCCGCCAGACCGGCCCCGGTGACCGATCTGCCCGAGCAAAAAACGGACGAAACCTGCTATCTCCAGTACAGCAGCGGCTCAACGCGTTTCCCGCACGGCGTCGCGGTGACCCACGCCGCGCTGCTCAACAACCTCGCCGCGCACAGCCATGGCATGGAAGTGCGGGACAGCGACCGCTGCGTGTCGTGGCTGCCCTGGTATCACGATATGGGGCTCGTCGGCTGCCTGCTCTCGCCGGTCGCCAACCAGGTGTCGGTCGACTATCTCAAGACCGAAGATTTTGCGCGCCGCCCGCTCGCCTGGCTCGACCTGATCAGCCGCAACTCCGGCACGACGCTCAGCTATTCGCCGACCTTTGGCTACGACATCTGCGCGCGCCGCGTGTCGAGCCAGACGCATGTCGCCGACCGCTTTGACCTGTCGCGCTGGCGCGTCGCGGGCAATGGCGCCGACATGATCCGCCCCGACGTGATGCAAAGCTTTGTCGATGCCTTTGCCGACGCGGGATTCAGCGCCAGCGCCTTCCTGCCCAGCTACGGCCTCGCCGAAGCGACCCTCGCGGTCAGCATCATGCCACCGGGCGAGGGCATCGTCGTCGAATTGGTCGAGGAAACCGAATTGTCGGGCGCCGCCAATGACGCAGGCCGCCCGACGCGGTACCGTGCCATCGTCAACTGCGGCCGCGCCGCGCGCGACATGGTGATCGAGGTGCGCGACGAAATGGGCAATGTCCTGCCCGACCAGACCGTCGGCAAAGTGTGGTGCAGCGGCCCGTCGCTGATGACCGGCTATTTCCGCGACCCCGAAGCGACCGCCGCCTGCTTGGTCGACGGCTGGCTCGACACCGGCGATATGGGATATTTGTCAGACGGTTACATCTATATCGTCGGCCGCGCCAAGGACATGATCATCATCAACGGCAAGAACCACTGGCCGCAGGACATCGAATGGGCGGTCGAACAATTGCCGGGCTTCAAATCGGGCGACATCGCGGCCTTTGCGATCACCGCGCCGGGGGGTGAGGAAACCCCCGCGGTGCTCGTCCAGTGCCGCACCAGCGACGAAGCCGAACGAATTGCGCTGCGCGAGACGATTCGCGACCGCGTTCGCGCGATCACCGGCATGAACTGCCTGATCGAGCTGATCCCGCCGCGCACCCTGCCGCGCACCAGTTCGGGCAAGCTCAGCCGGTCAAAGGCGCGGGCGCAATATCTGGCCGGGGAAATCCAGCCCTTTGCCATGGCCGCCTGAGTTGACGAGCCGCACAAGCCGCTGACCTTGCACGCAAAACTCTGTCCCGCAAGCGGACAAAAAAGGCACAAAATGAAAGCGCCAGTTACCTTCGGGTAACACCCCGCCGCTAAACGGGGCGGGTGAAGAATTCGTCGACCGACCAGTTTGCTGCCGAAGAGACTCCTGCGCGGACCCTGTTGGGGCTGGGACCGCGCGATGCGGATGTCGGCGACCTCCACCAGCTCCAGCTGGCACCGCTGCGCGGCCGCGGATCGCTGCGGCTGGCGATGGGGATCGGCATGGCGCTCGTCGCCGCATTCACGATGGTCGTCGGAACGCCGCTGTCGGTTGTCGTTGGCTGGCTGGGCGCGGCGCTGCTTTTCAGCCTGTGGTCGTACAGCCGGTTTCGCAGCCTGCCGCTGGGCGATCCCCAATCATCTGGCATCGCCGAATACCGGATGTGCAACCGCCACGCGCTTTATTCGGCGATGGTGTGGGCGGCGCCATTCTGGCTGCATGGCCTGTCGCCGCCGCTCGACCACGCCCTGTCGATGTGGACGATCGCGGTGCTGATGATGGTCACGCTGGCCATCGTCGCGCACAGCATCCCGATGGCTTGCATCCTGTTTATCGCGCCGGTCAGCCTGTCGGCCGCCGCGGCGCTGGTACGCGCCGACGCGCCGCAACTGGCGGCGGTGGCACTGATGGCGGGCGTCCTGCTATCGGCTTTTTGCGTCCGCTTTGCCCAAAGTCATATCCGCTACCGCCGCGCCGAAGAGACGCTGCACGAAAAGTCCGAAACGGTCAGCCTGCTGCTGCGCGAGTTCGAGGAAACGTCGGCCGACTGGTTGTGGCAGACCGACAACAACCGCCGCCTGGTCCATGTCTCGCCGCGCCTGGCCTTTGCCCTCGGCGCCAGCGCCGACGCGCTCGAGGGCGTGCCGCTGCTGCAGGCCTTGTCGGGCGATGCGTGGGAAACCGGGCTGTTTCCCAAGAGCCTGCACGAAATGGCCGAGCGGATGAAGCGGCGCGAGAGCTTTTCCAACCTGATCGTCCCAGTCACGATCGGCGGCGCACCGCGCTGGTGGGAATTGTCGGCGTCGCCGCGCCTCGACGAGGCGGGCAAGTTCCTGGGTTTTCGTGGCGTCGGTTCGGACGTCACCGAACAGCGCGCGACCGCCGAACAGATTGCGCGCATGGCGCGGTTCGACAATCTGACCGGCCTGCCCAACCGGCTCAGCCTGAACGAGGATCTGGCGCGCGCGCTGTCGCATGCCATCGATGCCAAAACGCGCTGCGCGATGCTGATGATCGACCTTGATCGCTTCAAGGCAGTCAACGACACCCTCGGCCATCCGGTCGGTGACAAATTGCTGGCGCAGGTCGCGGCGCGGCTGAAAGGACTGATGGAACGCGGCATGACCTGCGGCCGCCTCGGCGGCGACGAATTCGCGGTGATCCTGCATAATGTTCCGTCGGCCGAAGCGGCCGAAGAATTGGCCCGCCGGCTCATCAACACGATCAGCCGCCCCTATGTGGTCGACAATCACCAATTGTTCGTCGGCGCCAGCATCGGTTACGCGATCGGGCCGCAGGACGGCGCGACGGTCGAAACATTGACCCGCAACGCCGACCTTGCGCTCTATAAGTCCAAGGATCGCGGCGGCAATGTCGTCGCCGGCTATGTCGCATCGCTCCACGCGCAGGCCGAGGAACGGCGGGTGATGGAACAGGAATTGCGCGGCGCGCTCGAACGCCGCGAGTTCGAACTTTATTACCAGCCGGTGGTGACCGCCGCCGACGGCACATTGAACGGGTTCGAGGCGCTGATCCGCTGGAATAACCAGAAGCTCGGCAATGTGTCGCCCGGACGTTTCATCCCGCTGGCCGAGGATGCGCGGCTGATTTCGCCGATCGGCGAATGGGTGCTGCGCACCGCGTGCCACGAGGCTATGAAATGGCCGTCGAACCTGAAGGTCGCGATCAACGTGTCGGCCGACCAGCTGACCGATCCCAATTTCGCCTCGGTCGTCGTGTCGGCACTCGCGCAGAGCGGCCTCCCGCCGCAGCGGCTGGAGATCGAAGTCACCGAAAGCGTCTTCCTGCGCGACGGGGGCGGTGCGGCGCAATTGCTCGACCAGCTGATCGGGCTGGGCATCCGCCTGTCGCTCGACGATTTCGGCACCGGCTATTCGTCGCTCGGCTATCTGCGCAAGACGCAGTTCTCGACGATCAAGGTCGACCGCAGCTTCGTCGTGGGCGCCGCCAAGGGCAGCATCGAATCGATCGCAATCATTCGCGCCGTCGTCGCGCTCGCCGACAGCCTGGGCATGTCGACCACCGCCGAGGGCGCCGAGACCGAGCTTGAGGTCGAAACGCTGCGCAGCATGGGATGCAGCAATATCCAAGGCTATTATTACGGTCGCCCGATGCCCGCCCCCGACGTGCTGGCACTGTTCCGTCCTGCCGATTCGGGCACCAGCGCCGCCGCCTAACGGCGACCAGCCGACGCCCTTGCACGACGAATCGATCAGCTTAACAAAAGGTTCCCCCGCTCACCGCACGCACCGCGCAATTCGTCGCGCGGCGGGTGGTGGCGCGCAGTGATCGTGGCAAAGACACTGCAACGCTTGAACACAAGCATTGGGGGTCGCCTTTCATGCTCTATCGTCGCTTTCTGGCTGCCGTCATCGCGTCCGTCATGACGGTCACCGGCCTGCTCGTCAGCACCCCCGCCGCAGCGCAGAGCTATCTGCAATGCGTTCCCTTCGCTCGCGCCGAATCGGGCATCGACATTCGCGGCAATGCCAAAACCTGGTGGGCGCAAGCCGCGAGCGACTATGCCCGCGGCAACGAACCGCGCGAGGGCGCGGTTATGGCGTTCGCCGGCACCCGCGGCATGCCGATGGGCCATGTCGCGGTGGTCAAAAAGATCGTCAGCGACCGCGAAATCCGCATCGACCACGCCAACTGGTCGCCGATCAACGGCCGTCGCGGCCAGATCGAGCGAGATGTCCGCGTCGTCGATGTCAGCGATGCCGGCGACTGGAGTATGGTCCGCGTGTGGTACGCCCCGATCGGCGACCTCGGCTTGCGACCCAATCCGGTGCAGGGTTTCATCTACGCCGACGGCGCCCCGAACAAGGCGCCCAGCTTCAAGGCGCCGGTATGGGCGCAGAACGACTGGAAGCCCGGCAACGGCCTGGAAATCGTCGCCGCGTCGCTGGGCCAGTAAGGCTCGACCAGGTTTCTTAAGAACGGCGTCATTGCGAGCGCAGCGAAACAATCCAGTGCGGCTTACGCAAACTCTGGATTGCTTCGCTGCGCTCGCAATGACGAATGAAAGTTAGGCTTCGTCG
Source organism: Sphingopyxis solisilvae (assembly GCF_015475875.1). Classification (GTDB taxonomy): domain Bacteria; phylum Pseudomonadota; class Alphaproteobacteria; order Sphingomonadales; family Sphingomonadaceae; genus Sphingopyxis; species Sphingopyxis solisilvae. The sequence continues at coordinate 11,690 of NZ_JADKYM010000038.1, forward strand.
CCCGCATCCTTGACCGCGTCGCCGTCACCCTCACCGGCAGCCGCCACATCCTCGAACCACGCCTCGACCTCGCCTGACAGCTTGATCGTCATCGGCTGGCCGAACCGGTCCTTCGACTTGCCCGCGGCGACGCGGATCCAGCCTTCGGAGATCGAATATTCCTCGACGTCGGTGCGTTCCTTCCCCTTGAAACGGATGCCGATGCCGCGTTGCAACACCGCCATGTCGAAATGGGGCGAGCGCGGATTGGTCGACATGCGGTCGGGCGGCGTATCGGTCATGAACTTGTTTCCCAAAAAATGATGGCGCGGCCCTAGCGGGACCGCGCCACCATCGTCAATGGCCAGACTGGGCGGCGAAAGCCCGCGCAGACCGCAGCGCGGCGATTACCCCCTTTTCAGCGGGATTGCCGGGCTGCGACACCGCGGTCGGGCGCCAGCCGCGCCGGCGAGACATGATCGAGCTTTTCAGCGGCAGGATACAGCTCGCCATTCTCGCGCTCGATCCTTATCGCCAGCACGTCGAGCACCGCGGTCGTGTCGCGGCAGAAACCCGGCCAGTCCCCGGCGATCCGCTCGGCGGTCCATGCCGTGTCGTAGCGCATGAACTCGTCGGCGATATGACCCATTTCGCGGACGAATTCGTTGGCCAGCAAGACCACCTCGGGATTGCCGCTCGCCTTCAGCCGCGGATAGAGGATCCAGTCCTCGCATTTCAGGTGGCGGAGCAGCGTGTCGCGCAGCATGCCGCGCACCGATGCGAGTTCGGTCGGTCGCGGCGGCTTTGGCGCGCGGACCAGGTCGGTCAACAGGCGCGACAGCGTCGACAGTGCAGCATGTTCGGCGCGCAACCGGCGCATTTCGGGACCGATGGGCAATGTCCAGCCTCTCTATTTGGTCCCTTCCCGCCCGCGATAACGCCGGGGCGTGAAAAGAAGGTGAACGCATATTAGCCATTGTTCGCTGGCGCGGCGCGGATCGCGGTGCGCTAGTCCGTTTTGGCGCCGCGCTCCGTTGATATCGCGCGCCAGCGGGACGGCGCCGCCCCGAACCGCCGGGCAAAGGCGGTCGCGAAATGGCTGGGCGTCGCAAAGCCGGTCGCCAGCGCGATCTCGGTCACCGGCGCCGCGCCCGCGCGCAGCATCCGTGCCGCCGCGTCGAGCCGCGCGCGCAGCACATATTGCCACGGTGTCACGCCAAAGGCTTGGCGGAACGCCGCGGTAAAGCGCCGCACGTCCATGCCGACAAGCGCGGCAAGCGTGTCGAGGCTGTGCTGCGCGTCGGGCTCGTCGCGAATCGCCGCGACCAGCCGCGCGCGCTGCGACGCCGTCAGCGTGCCGTCCCCTGCCGCCTGATCGCCCGCGCCATAACGCGCACGAAGATGCAGGTGCAGCGCGTCGGCGATCGCATGCGCCGCCATGTCGGCCAGGTCGCTCGCCGGGGCGCGCAGCAATTCGGCCAGCCGCGCCGCCGATCCGAACAGGAAATCGTCGCGGTGGCGCACTCTTGCCGCGATCGGTGCATCGCCGACCAGCGCGGTCGGCACGCGCAGCTCGACGAACTCGGCCTCGCCGCCCTCGGCCAGCGCGGCGTAACGGCACGCCGCGGGGATCATCCAGATATCGCCGCGCGCCGGCTGCACCGGTCCCGACGGCCCGACCGCAAATTCGCACGTCATGCGCGCGATCCGCCCGCGCAGGTGGACGACGATCGTGTGGTGCGTTTCCTCGAACGTCCAGTCGGTCGCGCGGTCGAGCCGTTCGGTCGCCGCGACGACCCCCAGCGGGCCGATCCGCCGTTCGTGCCGCGCGACCAGCGCCCGCGGCCGCAGCGGCCGGATGCCGTCCCACAGCTGTACCGTCTGCCCGCTCAATCGCCCTCCGCATCGCCGCGCCCGACTCATCCGCCGGATCGCGCAAGCTGCGCCGGAATTGGAAAGCGGGCAAGCCGAAAGCGCCCTAATGCCAGGTCGATCGCGCCGCGGCCCCCGCCGCGGCGTCCCTCCCACCGTCACACAGGAGACCAGCATATGACGGATCACAGCATCAAGGGCAAAGTCGCACTCATCGCGGGCGGCGGCAAAAATCTGGGCGGCCTTGTCGCCCGCGACCTCGCCGCGCACGGCGCAAAGGCCGTCGCGGTGCACTACAACAGCCCTGCCTCCGCCGCCGAGACCGAGGACACGCTCGCCGCGATCCGCGCCGCGGGCGCCGAGGCGGTCGCCTTTCAGGCCGACCTCACCTCGGCAGGGGCGATGGAAAAGCTGTTCGCCGACACCGTCGCCGCGGTCGGCCGCCCCGACATCGCGATCAACACCGTCGGCAAGGTGCTCAAAAAACCCTTCACCGACATCAGCGAGGCCGAATATGACGACATGACCGCGGTGAACAGCAAGACCGCCTTTTTCTTTCTGAAAGAGGCGGGCCGACACCTTAACGACAATGGCAAGATCTGCACCCTCGTCACCTCGCTGCTCGGCGCCTACACGCCCTTTTACGCCGCCTATGCGGGGACCAAGGCGCCGGTCGAGCATTTCACCCGCGCCGCGTCGAAGGAGTTCGGCCAGCGCGGCATTTCGGTGACCGCGATCGGGCCGGGGCCGATGGACACCCCTTTCTTTTACCCCGCCGAGGGCGAGGAGGCGGTCGCCTATCACAAGACCGCTGCGGCGCTGTCGCCCTTCACCCCCACCGGCCTGACGCATATCGAGGATATCGTGCCATGGATCCGCATGCTGGTGTCGGAAGGCTGGTGGATGACCGGCCAGACGATCCTGGTCAACGGCGGCTACACGACCAAGTGACCCCTCCCCCCGGCGGGGGGGGCGGGGCGCCCCGGCGGCC
>NZ_JADKYM010000039.1:0-2500 GCF_015475875.1 Sphingopyxis solisilvae
TTCCTGCACCATCGTGCCGACGAAACAGGTGAACTCCTCGACCGGCGCCCCCGCCGCCCGCCGAAGATCTGGGCGACCTGAAATTCTATCGCATTCCCTTTCGCGTCGATGTGGCGGCCAAGGGACAGAAGCAGGTGGCGTTGCTGGCGAAGGACAAGGTGGCGGTTGAACAGCTCTATGGCGGCACGCTTGTCGATTTCGGCGGGCGCGATCCGGTACCGTTGACCATGCGGCTGCGCATCGAGAACCGCGAATCCGCCGGGCTCGGGCTGGCGATGCCTGCCGGGGCGGTCATGGTTTTCGAGCAGGTGGGCGGGCGCCGCCTGCTGGTCGGGGAATCGGCGATCGGCGACAAGGCCGACGGCGAGCGGATCGACTATGATCTGGGCTATAGCCCGGCGGTCGGTTTCCAGATGATCGAACGCGACCGGTCCGATCCCGACATCCGCCAGTGGGAGGTCCGGCTGAGCAATGCGCGGCCATTCGACGCCGAGGTCGAGATGCTGATTCCCTTCGCCCTCGATCCCGCCCCCGACGGGTGGGAGCGTCGCGGCAGCAATTGGGTATGGCGCACGCGCGTTCCGGCAAACGACAGTCTGGTCCAGATTTTCCGCCAAAAACTGCGCGGCGACTGATTCGGCCCGCAGAAAGCGGCTCAGGCGGGCGGCAAGGGCCGCGGACGGTGGTTTTCGTCGAGCGCAACGAAGGTAAAGACGCCTTCGGTTACCCGCTCCTCGGTCCGGCCACCGTCGCGCGTTGCGATGACCTCGATCCGGATCGCCATCGACGTGCGCCCGCGCCGTTCGATATGGGCATAGATCGAGATGATGTCGCGCAGCAGGATCGGGGCGATGAACTCCATCGTCTCGATCGCGACGGTGGCGACCGCGCCCTGCGCTTCCCGCCCGGCGACGATACCACCGGCAATGTCCATCTGGCTCAAGACCCAGCCGCCGAAGATATGGCCGTTGGCGTTGATGTCGGCGGGGCGGGGGACGACGCGCAGAATCGGGTCGCGCGGGCAGTCGGGGGCGGCGGGCGCGGGCTTATCGGTCATGGTTTCAGGTCCGGATCGTCCTCGAACGGATCCTCGATCGCTTCGTCATGTCCGCTGCCGCTCGACAGAAACACCAGCCCCATCAACGCGGCGCCGAGCAGCACCGACAGGCCGACCCCGGCCGTCGTCGCGATGATCATGTGGATCGTCAACCCGTCGCCGATGCTGAAATGCAGCCAGACCAGCGCGACAATCACCGCGGCGATCGACACCAGCGCCATGCCGCGCATCAGGCGGCGATAGCGCGCCCAGGCGATTTTCGCCGTGGCGTCGCGGTCGAGGGGCGAAGGTTTCACCATGCGCGCCTCCATGAACGATGCCGGGGCCAAGGCCAAGCCGAAAGGCGTCCGCGCGCCCGGTTTCGGCTTTGGCGCGAATCATGATAGGCTTGGCATCCAGAGAATCGAGATGGGGAGCGGCAAGGCATGACGATCGGAGCGATCCTGCACGGGCGCACGGGCCCGGTCATCGCGGCGCGCAAGGAGGACACGGTGCGCGCCGTCATCGACCTGTTGGCGCAGCACCGAATCGGTGCGGTGCCGGTGATGGAGGGCGACGCGATCGTCGGCATTTTTTCCGAGCGCGACCTTGTCCGCCTGATGTCTTCCTATGGCCCCGACGCACTCGACCGCCAGCTTGACGAGGTGATGACCAAATCACCGGTCACCTGCGAACCGGGGACCGCGGTGATGGGGGCGCTGTCGCAGATGACGCAGCGCCGGATTCGCCATTTGCCGGTGGTCGAGGGCGGGAAGCTGGTCGGATTCGTGTCGATCGGCGACCTGGTCAAATATCGTATCGACCGGATTGAGGCCGAAGCCGCGGCGATGCGCGACTATATCGCCTCCTGATTCGCGACCTCGACCGCGGGCGGCTGGCGGCGGAGCACCAGCCGTATGACCTCGCCGAGCGCTTCGCGTTCGAGCAACCAGAGCAGGCCGACATAAAGTGCGGCGCCCAGCGCGACGAGCATGACAAGCTGCAACGGGGCGGCGAGGCCGAGCGGCGCGATCGCCTGCGCCGTCAGGCCGACGCAGACGGCCATCACCAGCGCCGGCGCAAGTCCGGGCAACATCGCGCGCCCGACATCCCATAGCGACACGCCGATCAGCGGCGCCGACAGGCGTGCGGTGACGATCAGCAGCAGCGGCGCGCTGACCAGCCATGCCCATGCCATGCCGACGAGCCCCCATTCGGCGCCGATCAGGAACGCCGCCGGAAAGATAATCGCGCCGCCGAGCGCGGTGAACATCGAAATCGACGGCTTGCCGAGTGCATTGGTCAGCGGCGCAAACAGGATCTGGACCGTCATCAGCATCAGCGCGAGCGCGATGATCTGGATATAGGGGGTCATGCCCAGCCATTTGGTGCCGAACACGGTTTCGACCATCGGCGCGGCGGTGACCGCAAGGCCGCAATAAAAGGGCGCGGCGACGAGCATCA
>NZ_JADKYM010000039.1:7500-14500 GCF_015475875.1 Sphingopyxis solisilvae
AGAGGTTCCAGGAAATAGCCCCTCCATTATAGACCGTACCCTAAACCGACACAGGTGGGATGGTAGAGTATACCAAGGCGCTTGAGAGAAGTCTCCTGAAGGAACTCGGCAAATTGCCTCCGTACCTTCGGAAGAAGGAGGCCCCACATTTGGGCAACCATTTGTGGGGGGCACAGGCCAGGGGGTAGCGACTGTTTAGCAAAAACACAGGGCTCTGCTAAGTCGGCTTCAAGACGACGTATAGGGCCTGACGCCTGCCCGGTGCCTGAAGGTTAAGTGGAGGGGTGCAAGCTCCGAAATGAAGCCCAGGTAAACGGCGGCCGTAACTATAACGGTCCTAAGGTAGCGAAATTCCTTGTCGGGTAAGTTCCGACCTGCACGAATGGCGTAACGACTTCCCCACTGTCTCCAGGAGATGCTCAGCGAAATTGAATTCTCCGTGAAGATGCGGAGTACCCGCGGTTAGACGGAAAGACCCCGTGCACCTTTACTGCAGCTTCAGAGTGGCATTAGGAAAGAACTGTGTAGCATAGGTGGGAGGCTTTGAAGCGACGGCGCCAGCTGTCGTGGAGCCATAGGTGAAATACCACCCTGTTGTTTTCTGATGTCTAACCTCGATCCATGAAACTGGATCAGGGACCCTCTGTGGCGGGTAGTTTGACTGGGGCGGTCGCCTCCTAAAGAGTAACGGAGGCGCGCGATGGTAGGCTCAGGACGGTTGGAAACCGTCTGTTAGAGTGCAATGGCATAAGCCTGCCTGACTGCGAGACTGACGAGTCGAGCAGAGACGAAAGTCGGTCATAGTGATCCGGTGGTCCCGAGTGGAAGGGCCATCGCTCAACGGATAAAAGGTACGCCGGGGATAACAGGCTGATGATTCCCAAGAGCTCATATCGACGGAATCGTTTGGCACCTCGATGTCGGCTCATCACATCCTGGGGCTGGAGCAGGTCCCAAGGGTTTGGCTGTTCGCCAATTAAAGTGGTACGTGAGCTGGGTTCAGAACGTCGTGAGACAGTTTGGTCCCTATCTGCCGTGGGCGTCGAAATTTGAGAGGAGTTGACCCTAGTACGAGAGGACCGGGTTGAACATACCTCTGGTGTACCTGTCGTGGCGCCAGCCGCGCAGCAGGGTAGCTATGTATGGACGGGATAACCGCTGAAAGCATCTAAGCGGGAAGCCTCCCTCAAGATAAGATTTCACAGGACCGTGGAAGACCACCACGTTGATAGATCGGATGTAGAAGCGCGGTAACGCGTGGAGCTAACCGATACTAATTGTCCTATTCGCACTTAAGAGTCCCGCCATCAACGACAAGCCTGAGGGGTTTGTCCGCGAGAGTGGATGATTGATCAGACAGTATTGCACGGATATCGATTGAAACCCTTTTGACCTACGCCGGCTTCATTGCTTGGTGACCATGGCGTCAGTGACCCACCCGATCCCATCTCGAACTCGGACGTGAAACCTGACAGCGCCGATGGTACTATGGCTCAAGCCCTGGAAGAGTAGGACGTCGCCAGGCATTGTGGCCGGCGTAAGGTCGAAAGAAACCCATTCACAAAGTCAGAGGCCGGCAGCGATGCCGGCCTTTTGCTGTTTTGGCGGTTGTCGCAGACGATCGCCGCTGGTTGACGCGGGATGGAGCAGCCCGGTAGCTCGTCAGGCTCATAACCTGAAGGTCGCAGGTTCAAATCCTGCTCCCGCAACCAACAAAAAGCCCGCCGTCCTCAAGGATGGCGGGCTTTTTGTTGTCCGCCGTGGATTGTGGTTCGGCGGTATGGCAGCTTTGGGTGGGAAACGGATGTTTTATGAAGCGTCACGCAGAGCGTCGACATTACCGGCCCAAAAATCTTTCAGTCGCGTCCACCACGAGGCAGAAAGCGGTTGCAACCAAGGAGCAAAGTCATCCGGACTTGTAGTGGAATGAAGGTTCGTGTTCTGCAAATCTTCTAGCAGGCCGATAACTGCTGCCTCGGCAACATAGTGCTCACCCTCTACTTGCCATCGTTCTACAACCTCAAAAACCGCCTCGAAGCAATCGACTTGTCCTGCCGCCAATTTTTTGATGAGGTGTTGCGCGAGGTCGCCCAAGGCCAAATACTGGGGAAGTTCTTGCCCTTGCCATTCAGCTACAAACTGGTCCCATGCGGGCTGGAAGCTCGGGTCGGCGCAGCCCAGAACGCGACCGTAAAAATCGCGCGCGGCATCGAGATCGTCGACCGGAAAGGCGATGTGGAACGGGGTGAGCTGCGTCATCGCGCTATCCTGTCGCAAAAGGATGCGATTTGCCAGCCTCGCGGCTTGGGCTTCGGCGGCGGTCATGCTAGGCGCGCGCCCATGTTGACGATCAACGGCCTCACTGTGCGCCTGGGCGGGCGCACCATCCTCGACCGCGCGAGCGCCAGCCTGCCGGGACGCAGCCGCACGGGCCTGATCGGCCGCAACGGCGCGGGCAAATCGACCCTGATGAAGGTGATGATCGGCCAGCTCGAAGCCGACGAGGGCGGCATCGAAATGCCGCGCAAGACGCGCGTCGGCTATATCGCGCAGGACGCGCCGAGCGGGAGTGCGACGCCGTTCGAAACCGTGCTCGCCGCCGATACCGAGCGCGCCGAGCTGCTCGCGGCGTCGGAGGTCGAGCGCGACCCGCACAAGCTGGGCGACATTCACGAGCGGCTGATCGCGATCGACGCCTATACCGCGCCCGCGCGCGCGGCGCGCATCCTGATCGGACTCGGCTTTGACGAGGCGATGCAGGGGCAGCCGCTCGACAGTTTTTCGGGCGGTTGGAAGATGCGCGTTGCCTTGGCGGCGCTGCTTTTCTCGAACCCCGATCTGCTGCTGCTCGACGAACCGTCGAACCATCTCGACCTTGAAGCGACGATGTGGCTCGAAAGCTTCCTCAAATCCTACCCCGGCCAGCTCGTCGTGATCAGCCACGAGCGCGACCTGCTCAACAATGTCGTCGACCATATCCTGCACCTCGAGGGCGGGAAGGTGACGCTTTACCCCGGCGGTTATAATGATTTCGAACGCCAGCGCGCCGAGCGCCTGGCGCAGCTCGCGGCGGCGAAAGCCGCGCAGGAAGCGCAGCGCGCCAAATTGCAGGACTATGTCGCGCGCAACAGCGCGCGCGCCTCGACCGCGAAACAGGCGCAGTCGCGCGCCAAGCAGCTCGCGCGGATGCAGCCGATCGCCGCGGTCGCCGAAGACCCCAGCCTCGCCTTTGATTTCCCAAGCCCGGACGAGCTGAAGCCGCCGCTGATCACGCTCGACCTCGCGAGCGTCGGTTACACGCCGGGCGCGCCGATCCTTTCGCGGCTCAACCTGCGCATCGATCCCGACGATCGCATCGCGCTTCTGGGCCGCAACGGCAATGGCAAGACGACGCTCGCGCGCCTGCTCGCGGCGCAGCTCGCACCGATGGACGGCGCGATGGCCGCGTCGGGCAAGATGCGCGTCGGCTATTTCACCCAGTATCAGGTCGAGGAACTCGACGGCAGTGATACGCCGCTTGGGGCTATGACGCGGGTGATGGCGGGCAAGACGCCGGGTGCGGTGCGCGCGCAATTGGGGCGCTTCGGCTTCACCGGCAACAAGGCGACGACCGAGGTCGGCAAGCTGTCGGGCGGCGAACGCGCGCGGCTCGCGCTCGCGCTGATCACGCGCGACGCGCCGCATCTGCTGATCCTTGACGAACCGACCAACCACCTCGACGTCGATGCGCGCGAGGCGCTGGTGCAGGCGCTTAACGGCTTCGACGGCGCGGTGCTGATCGTCAGCCACGACCGCCACATGCTCGAACTCACCGCCGACCGGCTGGTGCTCGTCGACGGCGGGACGGCGCGCGAATTTGACGGCAGCATGGACGATTATGTTGCTTTCATTTTGGGCAAAGCGGCCGCGAATGATGATGCGAAGCCCGCCGCAAAGCCCAGGGATGCGAAATCGGCGCGGCAGGAAGCGGCCAAGGCGCGCGAAGCACAGGCGGCGCTGCGCAAGAGCTCGAAGGAGCTGGAGGCCAAGGCCGGAAAGCTCGCGCAGCAGATTTCGGCGATCGACCGCGCGATGTTCGACCCGTCGGGCGCCGAACCCGCGCTCGCGAAGCTGACGATGGGCGACCTCGCGCAGCGCCGCGGCAAGCTGGCAGCCGAGCTGGAAACGGCCGAGGCAGCGTGGATGGACGCGCTGGAGGCGATCGAGACCGCGGCGGCCTGACCATGCGGCGGGGATTGCGGCAGGCCCGCGAACCCGCGAGGATAGGGCACTGGAACTCCGTCCGAATCGAAAAAGGGGATCAAGATGATATCGCTTCCGGCCTTGTTGCTGCTCTTGAACAATCCGGTCGTCGCGGTGCCCCCCACGGCTGTGGTTCGGCCGCGTCCTATTCAGTGCAGCGACGATTGCATTTCGCCGGTCGAGGCGGTCACCTATGCGTCCTATCTGGCCCCAAAGGCGGGAATTGCCGGGACGTTCCGGATGGAGGTAAAGGCGGTCGGTGAACAGAAGGGCTTTTATTACCTCAATTCCGAGGCCGATTATCGCGACCGCAATTGCCTGACCATCGCCATGCCTGCCTCGGTGCTGGCCGAACTGGCAGGCGGCGAGGGGCTGGCAGTGGCGGAAAGGCGTTTCAAGGGCCGAACCGTGCTGGTTCGCGGAGTTGCGCAGCGCGTGAAGATCGGTTTTTTCGGCGATGACGGAAAGCCGACCGACAAATATTATTATCAGGTCCAGGTACGGATCGGGCAGGCCGAGCAGCTTTCGGTGGCGCGGGCTGGCCTGTCGGACGACCGGTCCTTGGCGCAGCCTTCCAGAGCCGTTCGCAGCGGACCTTGACTCATCGGGTGGGGTCAGTGATATTAGTTTCAATTGAAACCATATGAGGGAATCACCATGGCCGACCTGTTCGAAAACCCGCTGGGCCTCGACGGCTTCGAGTTCGTCGAATTTTCGGCGCCCGAAAAGGGCATGCTCGAACCCGTGTTCGAGCGCATGGGCTTTACCCGCATCGCGCGCCACCGCTCGAAAGATGTCCAGCTGTGGCGCCAGGGCGATATCAACCTGATCGCCAATTACGAACCCAAATCGCCCGCCGCTTATTTCGCCGCCGAGCATGGCCCGTCGGCGTGCGGCATGGGCTGGCGCTGCCGCGACGCGGCCAAAGCCTATGCTGAGGCGATCGAACGCGGCGCCGAGCCGGTCGAGGTCAATCCCGGCCCGATGGAACTGCGCCTGCCCGCGATCCGCGGCATCGGCGGCTCGATCATCTATCTGATCGACCGCTACGGCGACGACCTCAGCATCTATGACATCGACTTTGCCTACGAAGAGGGCGTCGATCGCCATCCGGTCGGTGCGGGGCTGAAGCTGATCGATCACCTGACGCACAATGTCTATGGCGGCCGTATGGCGCATTGGGCGGCCTTTTATGAGCGCATCGCGGGTTTCCGCGAGATCCGCTATTTCGACATCAAGGGCGAATATACCGGGCTGACGTCGAAGGCGATGACCGCTCCCGACGGCAAGATCCGCATCCCGCTCAACGAAGAAGGCGCGGGCGGCGGCGGCCAGATCGAGGAATATCTGCGCGCCTATAATGGCGAGGGCATCCAGCACATCGCCTTTGCCTGCGACGATCTGTACGCGGCGTGGGACAAGCTGAAGGCGCTCGGCAACCCGTTCGCGCCGTCGCCGCCCGAAACCTATTATGAAATGCTCGCCGAGCGCCTGCCCGGCCATGGCGAACCGGTCGACGAACTGAAATCGCGCGGCATTTTGCTCGACGGCTCGACGGCGGAAGGCGACCCGCGGTTGCTGCTCCAGATTTTCGGCCAGACCGTGATCGGCCCCGTCTTCTTCGAGTTCATCCAGCGCAAGAAGGACGAAGGCTTCGGCGAGGGCAATTTCACCGCGCTGTTCAAGTCGATGGAACTCGACCAGATCCGCCGCGGCGCGCTCGAGGTCAAAGAGGACGCGTGACCTTGCCGACCAAGCACACCTCAATCGACGCTTTTCTGGCTACTTTGACCGCCGATCAGCGACCGATCGTTGACAAGTTACGCGAACTTGCCGCGCATTCTGCCGACGGGGTGAGCGAGCATATCAAATGGAACGCGCCAAGCTTCTGTATCGACGGTGACGACCGCATTACGCTGGGTCTCAGTCCGAAGGGCGTGGTCCGGGTCGTGTTGCACCGCGGCGCAACAGCGCCGGAGGACAAGCGCTTCAGCTTCGACGACCCCGCCGGGCTGATCCGGTGGCAGGCGGCGGATCGCGGAGTTCTGCATTTCGATTCGTTCGACGATCTGATCGACAAGGAAAGCGCGGTCGGCGACATCTTCGCGCGCTGGATGGAGACAACAAGATGACCAGTCCGATCAAACTCGGCGGCGTCCACCACGCCGCCTATCGCTGCAAGGACGCGAAGCAAACGGTCGAGTGGTATGAGGCCATGCTCGGCATGACCTACACCACCGCCTTTGCCGAGGATCATGTGCCGTCGACCGGCGAATATGACCCGTATATGCATGTCTTCCTCGACGCGGGGAACGGCAACATCCTCGCCTTTTTCGAGCTGCCCAACCAGCCCGAGATGGGGCGCGATACCAACACGCCGCAATGGGTGCAGCATCTGGCGTTCAAGGTCGGCAGCTATGACGAGCTGGTCGCGGCGAAGGCGCATCTGGAAGCGAACGGCGTCGATGTGCTCGGCCCGACGCACCATGGCATCTTCAAGTCGATCTATTTCTTCGACCCCAACGGCCACCGCGTCGAGTTGGCGTGCGACATCGGCACCGACGAACAATATGCCGAACTGAAGCGCGTCGCGCCCTTGATGCTCGAGGAGTGGAGCCGGACCAAAAAGGCGCCGCGCCACGCCGACTGGCTGCACGCGGCGGCGAACGAATAGGCGACCCACCCCTGTTTCCGTTCGTGTCGAGCGAAGTCGAGTGCCGCGCCGGGTCCGTCCCGAACGCCAGCACATAGGTTTTCT
>NZ_JADKYM010000004.1 GCF_015475875.1 Sphingopyxis solisilvae
ATGCCGACTGGTTCCGCGACGCCTTGCAGGAAAAGGGCATCACACCCTGCATCCCGGGCCGGAAAATACGAAACAAGACCGTCAAATACGACAAGCGCCGCTACAAACGCCAGGGCCGTATCGAGATCATGTTCGGCCGCCTCAAGGACTGGCGGCGCGGCGCAACCCGCTACGATCGGTGCCCGACGGCCTTCTTCTCCGCCGTAGCCCTCGCCGCAACCGTCATCTTCTGGCTCTGATCAATGAGTCCTGACCCTAGGACGCAAAATTACGCTGCCAATTACGAGTTGTCTCGTTCTTGCGTCCCTCTTGGCTGATCACCGCAATTACAGCTTTCCACGGACCCGATCGAATTGCGCTGCAACATGACGGGCATAGGGGCGACCACAATCGCGGATGATTAGATTATCGGCCTCCCAGCCGATTAGGCCCCGATGTTCGAGAGCGGCCATCGCGATACGCGTCGTCTCAATCATCGGCGTCGGGATGCGCGCGCGACCACTGCAAAGCAGATTACGAACTATATTACCTCGCGCCCGCTCGTCCGCATCAATCGACACCCCGCGCGTCGCCGTCAGCCGACCTTCGGCGATCAGGCCGCGGTAATGTCCCGCCCGCTTTTCGTTTTGAACGAGCAACTCGGGAAATTTGCTGATCGCGCTGGCGCCAAAGCCGATCAGCAGGTCGGTGTCATCGTCGGTAAAGCCCTGGAAGTTCCGGTTCACCCGTCCCTCGCCCGCCGCGATGGCGAGCGTGTCGGTGGGCAGCGCAAAATGATCGAAACCGATCGGGACATAACCCGCCGCGGTGAGGCGGTCGAAACCGAGCGCAGCCTGTTCGAAACGCAGCCGGAGATCCGGCAGGTTGCTGGCGTCGATCCGCCGCTGGCGCGGGATCATCGCGGGCAGATGGGCATAGCCGAACAATGCGATACGGCTGGGCGCGAGGCGGATCGTTTCGTCGAGGGTTTCGTCGAGATCGGCGAGGCTTTGCCCGGGAAGGCCATACATCAGGTCGAAATTGATCGCGTCGATCCCGCGCAGGCGCAGGCTGGCCACTGCATTTTCGATGTCGGTAAGCGGCTGGACCCGTCCGATCGCCTGCTGGATTTGCGGCGTAAAGGTCTGCACCCCAAGGCTGACGCGCGCGACCGACGAGGCCGCGAGGACGCGCGCCCAATCGGCCGAAAAACCGCGCGGGTCGATCTCGATCGAAATATCGGGGTTGCTGGCGTCAAACACGGTCAGGATACGATCGAGGAGACGCACAAAATCGACCGGCGCGATGGCGTTGGGACTGCCGCCGCCGAACGCGATCCGCTGAACCCGCGCGCGGCCGCCGAGGCGTTTGGCGACCATGGCGATTTCCGAGCGGAGCGCGGTCAGATAGTCGGCGAGGCGCTGGGTCCGGTTGGCGGCGCCGGTGTTGCAGCCGCAGTACCAGCAGATCTGGTCGCAGAACGGAATGTGGACGTAGAGCGAGACGGGGGTCGCCGAAGCGATCCGGTCGAGCGCCGCCGTATAATCGTCAGCGCCGACGGCGTTGGTAAATTCGACCGCGGTCGGATAGCTGGTGTAGCGCGGGACCGGCGTAGCCAGCAGGTCGGGGTGATAGCTCCACATAGAGGGCATTTATGACGACGAGCGCGCGAACGCATTGACGCAGATCAACGGCATCATCAGCAGCAGCCCTTCCGAACGCCCGTCGATTTGCTGCGCCGATCGGTCGTCGCGTGACACGCCTTGGCGCAGCTGTCACCGCCCGGCTTGTCCGATCCGTCCGGCACCAGCAGCATGTGGCGACCGCCACCGCAATCGGGAATGATCAGCATCCGGGCATCGACCGTCAGTGGCGTCAATGCGAGCGCGGTAGCGCCGGCCAGCGACACGAAGGCGCGGCCGATCATGCCGTCCCCTCCTCTTCATCCTCAACAAAGATGCGCAGCGCCGCGCCATCGAGATCGTCGAACTGGCCGCGGCGCAGCGACCAGAAAAAGGCCGCCAGCCCGAGCAGTCCCAGCCCGAGCGCGATCGGGATCAGCAGCGCGAGGCCGTTCACCGGATCGCCCTTTTGAGCCGCATCGCATTGCCGACGACGATCAGCGACGACCCCGACATCGCGAGCGCCGCGACAAGCGGGGTGACATAGCCGAGGAAGGCCAGCGGCACCGCGATCACATTATAACCGATCGCGAGGGCGAAATTCTGCCGGACTATCGACTGCGTCCGCCGCGCCATACGCAGCGCCGCGACGACGGGCATCAGCCGGTCGCCGAGAAAAATGCAGTCGGCGGCATTCTTGCCCACATCGCTAGCCGATCCCGGCGCCATCGACGCATGCCCCGCCGCTAGCGCCGGACCGTCGTTCAGCCCGTCGCCGATCATAAGCACCTTGTGCGTCGCGCTCTGCCGCGCGAGCGCGGCCAGCTTGTCTTGCGGACTCATGCCCGTTTGAGCGGTCATCGCCAGTTCGCGGGCGACGGGAGCCACGGCCGCGGCGCGATCGCCGCTGAGGATCGACACGTCGACGCCCTCGGCGCGCAACGCATCGATCGCCGCGCGCGCATCGGGGCGCAGATGGTCGGCAAAATGGATGGTCGCGGCGAGCGCGCCGTCGATCGACAGCTGCGTTGCGAGGGCGTCACCCTCCACCGGATCGCCTGGGCGGCCAAGGGTGACGATATGGTCGCCCCACTCCGCTTCCACGCCAAAGCCCGGGATTTCTCGAATCGATTGGACATCCGCGCGCGCGACATCGAGCGCCTGCAAGCCGCGCGTCAACGCTTCGCTGAGCGGGTGGCGGCTGGACTGCGCCAGCGCGAGAACGAGCGACTGAAGCTGCGGATCGAGGCGTTCGAGATCGCGCGCCTCGGGGCGGCCCAGCGTCAGCGTACCGGTCTTGTCGATCATGGCCCGGTCAACCTCGGCCAATCGTTCGAGCGCCGACCCGTCCTTGATCAGCACCCCGACGCGCATCAACGCCCCTGCCGCGACAATTTGCGCTGCGGGGACGGCCAACCCGAGCGCGCAGGGGCAGGTGATGATCAGCACCGCAACCGCAATCAGCAGGCTGTGATGCCACCCCGCCCCGACCATCATCCAGCCGATAAAGGCGATCAGCGCCAGCGCATGAACCGCGGGGGCATAGAGCCGCGCCGCGCGGTCGGCGATGCGGACGTAGCGCGACCTGCCCTGCGCCGCTTCGCCCATCAGGCGCGCGATGTCGGCCAGCGCGGTGTCGCCGCCGACCGCAGACACCCGAACCTCGATCGGCGCATCGAGGTTGAGCGTGCCGGCGTGGACGCGGTCGTCGACACGGACCAGTTGCGGCGCGCTTTCGCCAGTGAGCAACGACAGATCGAGCCTGCTGGCGCCGCGCAGGACCGCGCCATCGGCGGCGAGCCGCTCGCCCGCGGCCACCAGCATCACCATGCCGGGTTCGAGCCCCGTGGCATCGGTCCAGCGGCTTTTGCCATCGTCGCCCAGCACCATCGCGCCGGTGCCCATGTTGCGCAGCAAAGCCGTGACGCCGCCGCGCGCACGGTCGCGCATCACGCTGTCCAGCCAGCGACCACAGAGTAGAAAAAACAGCAGCATGACGACGCCGTCGAAATAGGCATGTGGGCCGCTGGTCGCGGTTTCGAACAGGCTGAGCCCGGTGGTGATGAGAACGCCAATGCTGATCGGCACATCCATGTTCGTCTGGCGATGACGCAACGCGCGCCACGCCGAGCGGAAGAAGGGCCGCCCGGCATAGGCGATCGTCGGCAGTGCAATCATTGCCGACAGCCAGTGAAACAGGTCACGCGTCGCGCCCGACGCCCCCGACCACACCGATACCGAAAGCAACATGATGTTCATCATCGCGAAGCCGGAAACGGCAACCGCGCGCAGCAGTTCGCGGCTACCTCCCTCCGCCGGATCGGCATCGCCCAACGCATCGCCGATCGGATGCGCCTCGAACCCAAGCGTCGTGAACGCGCCGATCAGGTCGGGCATTTCGGCATCGGGGACGCACGACAGATGGACGCGCTTTTCGGTGAAGTTCACGCGCGCCGCGGCAATCCGCCGATCGCGAACCAGCCCCTGCTCCAGCTTGGCGATACATCCCGCGCAGCGAATGTCCGGGACGGCGAAATCGCGTTCGATCAAAGCGGCGGCGATCATTTCATGTCCATCCGATAGCGCGCCTCGTCGGCCCCCCGACCGACAACGATGTCGAGCCGCTGGCGCCCCACCGCCAGCGGCTCGACCGAGCGCCACGCGCCGTCCGCCACCCCTTCGAACCGGAGGGTGGCGGGGGCGGTGCGCCCGAGCGGATGGCTGGCGGTTGCGGCGACGCGCAGGTCGGTCAGCGAGCGGCCATCCTTGCGAACTTCGACGCGAACATGGCGATCCCCATCAAGCGAGATTTTCGGTATCCAGCCCAACCGGTCCTGCGCCTCCGCGCGCGCCAGCCAGACATTGTAGTGCTGGCTCGCGACATAGCTGTTCTCCACCACTTTGCCGCCAAAGGTCGACATGGCGAGCCGTGCCATGGTGAAATTGACCGTGATGACGACGGCAAAGAAGCCGACGAGGATCGTGGTCATGTGCCAGCCGGTGAAGACCTTGCGGATCGGTTTGTCGCTCATTGTCCTGCCTCCGGCCGGTCGAACTGGATGATGTCGCTGTCGCCGCGCGGGTCGCCGTCGAGGCCGCGGGTCGCAATGGTGAAATCCTGCCGCGCCGGTCCGTCGCCGGGTGCCGCGACGAACAATCGGACGCGCGTAACGCTGTCGGGCGCTAGCGCTATTTCGATGCGTTGCTTGGCGGTCTCACGCGATCCCGCCTCGGTCCACAGCGCGGCGCCTGACAGCCCATCCACCGTCACCGCGACGCGGCGGGGGCGCGTTTCCATATTGCGCAGTTTCAGCGTGTAGTTGTTGCGAATATGGCCGTCGGAGAGCTGGACATAGAGCGGGCTGCGCTCGTGCTGAACGGCCAAGTCCAGCCGGGTCCGCTGGCCGAGCGAAAAGAGCATCGCGGCCCCGATTGCGCACCACACGCCGAAATAGGCAAGCGTGCGGAGACGGAAGAGCGTCTTGCGAACGGGCTTGCCGATGCCGCCCGCCTTTTCGACCGCCGCATCGTCGAGCGTGCAATAATCGATCAGCCCGCGCGGTCGTCCGATCTGGCCCATCACGTCGTCGCACGCATCGATGCACAGGGCGCAGGTGATGCATCCGATTTGCGGCCCTTCGCGAATGTCGATGCCCGTCGGACAGACGGCGACGCACTGGTTGCAGTCGATGCAGTCGCCGAACGCGCCCGGATGCGCCTGCGCCTTTTTGACGCTGCCGCGCGGTTCACCGCGCCAGTCCTTGTACGTGACCAGCAGCGATTTTTCGTCCATCATGGCGGTCTGGATACGCGGCCAGGGACACATATAGATGCACACCTGTTCGCGCATGAAACCACCGAGGATGAAGGTCGTCGCGGTCAGCACGGCGACGGTGCCATAGGCGATCGGCGCCGCCTGCCCGGTCCAGAAATCGGCGGTCAGCGTCGGTGCGTCGGCGAAATACATGATCCACGCGCCGCCGGTCCAGAAGGCGATCGTCAGATAGATGAGATATTTGATCGTCCGCTTTGAAGTTTTTTCGAAGGTCCATGGGCCATTGGCCAGCCGGACCTGCGCATTGCGGTCGCCGTCGACCAGCCGGTCGACATGCTGAAACAGGTCGGTCCACACCGTCTGCGGACAGGCATAGCCGCACCAGGCGCGGCCCACCGCGCTGGTAACGAGGAACAACCCGATCCCCGCCATGATGAGCAGGCCCGCGACATAGTAAAACTCGTGCGGCCAGATTTCGATCTGGAACATATAGAAGCGCCGGTTCGCGAGATCGACGAGCACCGCTTGGTCGGGCGCATAAGGACCGCGATCCCAGCGAATCCAGGGCGTGCCGTAATAGATCGCCAGCGTGATCCCCATGATCGCCCATTTGAAGCGGCGAAAGGGACCGTCGACCTTTTTGGGGTAAACGCCCTTTCGCTTTTCATACAGCGGCGCGGCGGGACCGGTCAGGTCGTCAGGGCTGGCCATCGGCTCCCTGCCCTTCATTGCTCGCGACCGGCGGCGCCGCTTTCTCGCCGCCGCCAAGCGAATAAACATAGGTCGCGAGCATCTTGACCGTCACCGGGTCGAGCCGATGCGCCCAGCGCGGCATCACGCCGTTGCGGGGTTGCGCAATCGTCGCGGTCAGGCTGTCGCGGTCGCCGCCATAGAGCCAGACCGCGTCGGTCAGCTTCGGCGCGCCGACGGTGCGATCCCCTGCGCCCGTCGCACCGTGGCAGACCGCACAATTGGCCTGGAACAGCACCGCCCCGCGCGCTGCTGCCGCGCTTGGCTTTTCCTGCCCGCTGATGACGCGGACATGGCTGACGACATCGGCGATCTGCCCTGCATCGAGGATGCCGTCGCGCCCGAACGCGGGCATCTGGCTGACGCGCGTCGCCTTATGATCGGGGTTCCGGATGCCGTGCGCGATCGTATATTCGATGCTCGCGAGGTCGCCGCCCCACAGCCAGTCGTCGTCGGTCAGGCTGGGATAGAGCTTCTTCACCCCCGCGCCGCCCGCGCCATGGCACTGGACGCAATGGACACGAAACGCCGCCGCGCCGCCCTGCACCGCCGCTTGCATCAGCTCAGGTTTGGCAGGCAGATCGGTCAGCGCCGTCGCGGCAATGGCATTGGTGATCGGCGCGCGGCGTTCCGCGTGCGCCTGCATCTCGCGCTCCAGATCGCCGCGGCTGCTCCACCCCAGCACGCCTTGCGTGGCGCTGTTGAGCATCGGCCAGGCGGGGTAGAGGACGACATAGCCCGCCGCCCACACGATCGAGGCGTAGAAAGTCCACAGCCACCAGCGCGGCATCGGTGTATCGAGTTCCTCGATGCCGTCCCATTCATGCCCGACGGTGCTCGTGCCGGTGGCTTCGTCGATACGCTTGCGGTCAGCCATGCTCGTCGTCCTTGAAGATCATCATTGCGGCCTCTTCATTGTGGCGGCGCGCGCCCTTGCGGAACGGCCAGGCGACAAGGCCAAGAAACAGGATGGTCATCGCGAGCAGACCCCAGCTGTCGGCGAAATGGCGCAGGTCGTTGTAGGTCATCGCGCCTTCTCCCGCGGCGCGGCGGGCGCGGCGCCCTGCTCCTGCGGGGCGGCCTTTTCGACATCGACGAGCGTGCCAAGCATCTGGAGATAGGCGATCAGCGCATCCATTTCGGACAAGCGATCGGGATTGCCGTCGAAATCGCGCACCTGCGCTTTGGGATAGCGTTTTTGCAGGTCGATGCCCGCCGCCGGATCGACCTGCGCCTTCAGATCCTCATTCGCCGCTGCGACGGCTTCCTTGCTGTAGGGCACACCGACGCGCGACAGCGCGGTAAGGTCGTTCCGCATGTCGCCGACATAAAGGTCGCGCTCGGCGAGGAACGCATAGGGCGGCATGATCGATTCCGGCACGACACTGCGCGGGTCGATCAGATGCGCCTTGTGCCATTCGTCCGAATAGCGCCCGCCGACGCGCGCCAGATCGGGTCCGGTGCGTTTCGATCCCCATTGAAACGGATGGTCATACATGCTCTCGGCAGCGAGGCTATAATGGCCATAGCGTTCGACCTCGTCGCGGAACGGACGGATCATCTGGCTGTGACAGGTGTAGCAGCCCTCGCGCATATAGATGTTGCGGCCCGCCAGTTCGAGCGGGGTGTAGGGACGCATCCCGTCGACCTTTTCGATCGTATTGTCGATCCAGAACAGCGGCGCGATCTCGACGATGCCGCCGATGGTGACGGCGATCAGCGAGAAGAAACCTAGCAGCGTTACATTGCGCTCAAGCTTTTTGTGACTGAAGCGCTTTTCGGTGGGTTGGGTGGCCATCGTGCGGCTCCTTAAGCGGCGCGAACGAGCGCGAGCGGGCGGTCCGCGGCGGCGTTGTAAGGGGTTTCGGTCATCGGTTTTTCATCGCGGACCCGCCCGGCGAGCGTCGCCCAGACATTGACGATCATGATCAGGAAGCCGGCGAGGTACATCGCCCCGCCCGCGGCGCGGATCAGGTACATCGGGTGCATCGCCGCGACGCTCTCGGCAAAGCTGTAAACCAGATAACCGTCGGCGCCATATTCGCGCCACATCAGCCCCTGCATGATGCCCGCCACCCACATCGACGCGGCGTAAAAAACGATCCCCACGGTCGCGAGCCAGAAGTGCCAGTTGACCATGCGCAGGCTGTAGAGCCGCTGACGCCCCCACAGGCGCGGCACCAGATAATAGACGCAGGCAAAGGTGATCATGCCGTTCCACCCGAGGGCGCCCGAATGGACATGGCCGATCGTCCAGTCGGTATAGTGCGACATCGAGTTGACCCATTTGATCGACATCATCGGGCCTTCGAAGGTGCTCATGCCGTAAAAGGCGAGCGCCATCACCATCATGCGGATGATCGGGTCGGTGCGGATCTTGTCCCACGCGCCGTTGAGCGTCATCAGCCCGTTAATCATCCCGCCCCAACTGGGCATCCACAGCATGATCGAGAACACCATGCCGAGCGTCTGCGCCCAGTCGGGCAGCGCGGTGTAGTGTAGGTGGTGCGGACCGGCCCAGATGTAGAGGAAGATCAGCGACCAGAAGTGGATGATCGACAGGCGATAGCTGTAAACAGGCCGCTCGGCCTGCTTCGGCACGAAATAATACATCATCGCGAGGAAGCCCGCGGTCAGGAAGAAACCGACCGCATTATGCCCGTACCACCATTGCGTCAGCGCATCCTGCACCCCGGCAAAGGCGGCGTAGCTTTTCGACCCGAAAATGCTCGCAGGCATCGACAGATTATTGACGATGTGGAGCATCGCGATGGTGATGATGAAGCTGAGGTAAAACCAGTTCGCGACGTAGATATGCGGTTCGCGGCGCTTGACGATCGTGCCGACAAACACCGCCAGATAGGCAACCCAGACGATCGTCAGCCACAGGTCGACATACCATTCGGGCTCGGCATATTCCTTGGCCGCCGTGACGCCCATCAGATAGCCGGTCGCGGCGAGTACGATGAACAGTTGGTAGCCCCAGAAGACAAAGCGAGCGAGCTTGGGAAAGGCGAGCCGGGCGCGGCAGGTGCGCTGCACGACATAATAGCTCGTCGCGATCAGCGCGTTGCCGCCGAAGGCAAAGATCACTGCCGAGGTATGCAGCGGTCGGATGCGACCAAAGGTCGTATATTCGAGGTTGAAGTTGAGCACCGGGAACGCGAGCTGCAACGCGATGAACAGCCCCGCAGCCATCCCGGCGATCCCCCAGAACAGGGTGGCAATGACTCCCCAGCGGATCGGGTCATCGTCATAAGTGCCATCGCTGGCGGGCATCTTCAGCACGCCGCGTGCCATCGCGCCATAATCGGCCTGCGAGACGGTCGTCCACAGCACGGTCAGCGCGGCGACGGCAACGATGCCCATATGCACCGCAAAGGGGGCATCGACCGCCAGCGCCGCCATCACCAGCGCGAGCAGCGCCAGCGCCAGCCAGCCGCCCGCTTTGATTACCAGACCGTCCATATGCTTGTCCCCGCTTGGTGCGGCTCTCGCGCCGCGCTTCGCTTCGCTCATGGACGCGCGGGTCCGCCGAAACATTGATCGGGATCAACGAATGGTTTGCGCTTCATCAATGCGGCGCAGCGGGCGGCGGGACAGAGACGGCTCCATCAACAACAGGAGCCAGGACTCATGAAGACCCAATATCTCTCCCTCGCCGCGCTAGCCGTCGCTCTGGCGGTTCCCGGGCAAGCCGCGGCGAAAAGCGGCGACGTCCAGTTCAAGCTGCTCGCGACCTATGTCGCGCCCGACGGCAAGATCAAAGATGTGAAGCTTGACCTGATCGGCTTGCCTGCGGGGACGCAGACCAAGGCCGACGACAATGTCGTGCCGACGGTCGCGATCGAATATTTCGTCGCCGACAATATCTCGGTCGAGACGATCGCGGGCGTCACCCAGCACGATGTCGTCGGTCGCGGCGGCCTGGCGGGTGCAGGGCTGGTGTCGAACGCAAACATCGTCCCCGCGACGCTGACGCTGAAATATCATTTCGGCAAAGATGGCGGCGTGCGGCCATATGTCGGTGCCGGTCCCAGCTATTTCATCTTCATCGACGAAAAGCCCGGGGCGACGGCGGTCGCACTCGGCGCGACCCGGCAAAAGATGGGCGATTCGCTGGGCATGGCGTTTCAGGCCGGAGTCGATGTCCCGGTGAATGCCAAGGGGCTGGCGGTGACCTTCGATGCCAAACGCTATGTCATGCGCCCCACCGCGGGCTGGTTCGCCGGACCGACCGAAGTGTTGCGCACGCGGCACAAGCTCGACCCGTGGGTCGTCAGCGCCGGGCTCGCGTTCCGCTTCTGACGCAGCCGGTCAGCCCGCCATCGCCTCCATCGCCGCGCGGTCGTTGATCACGATCTCGCGGCGAGACGGCAGGTCGAGCACGCCTTCGCCGCGCATTTTGGTGAGCTGGCGGCTGGTCGTCTCGATCGTCAGCCCCAGGATGTCGGCAATCTGCTGCCGGCCAAAAGGCAGCTCGAACCCGCCCTTGGGATTTGTCGCGTCGCATCCTTGCCCCGATAGGCGTTCGGACATTTCGAGCAGGAACGACGCGACCTTTTCCGACGCCGACTTGCGCCCGAGCAGCATCATCCAATGGCGCGCGCGGTCGAGTTCGTCGAGCGTGCGGCGCAGCAGCTTTTGTTGCAGGTCGGGATGCGCGCTCGCAAACTCGTCGAAATTGTTGCGGTTGAAGATGCACACTTCGGCGTCGGTCATCGCAGTGACGCTGTAGGGGCTTTCCTTACCGAACGGGCGACCGATGAAATCGGACGGGAACACGACCCCGACGATCTGTTCGCGGCCATCGGCAGTCGACACGACCAGTTTCAGCACCCCGGTCAGGACGTTGGCGACGACCGGTGCACCGTCGCCCTCCCACAGCAGCGTCTGCCCCGCCCGCACCTTCTGCTTGCGGCCCATTTTGCCCAGCGCCAGAATTTCCGTCGCGTCGAGGCTGGCGCAAATTGCGCGGTTACGGACGACGCAGGTGGAACAGTCGGTCATGCCGCCGCCGTACAGCAGCGCGCCGATTTTGGAAAGCCAAGCCGCCAGGCCGGTCAGTGCGCCAACAGCAACGGCGCGGGCGCGGATCCCAGCAGATACCGGGTCACGCCGCCGAAAAACGTCTCGCGCAAACGAGTGTGACCGAACGCGCCCATCACGATCAGGCCGGCACCCATGTCGCGGGCGGTCCGCTCGAGCGCCTCTTCAATCGTCTCGACACCACGCTCTACCTGACGCCATTCGGCATGGATGCCGTGGCGCGACAGATAGCGCAGCGCGTCGTCGGCGGCGACCTGCCCCTCATGTCCGCCGACGGTGACAAGCACCGCCTGCCGCGCGTGGCGTATCAGCGGCACGGCGGCCCGCAAGGCATGGGCCGCCTGCGCGCTGCCATTCCAGGCGATCATGACCGGCGCGTCGAGATCGACCGGGCCGCAAGTCTCGGGAATGGCGAGTACCGGGACCGGAACCGCCATCGCCAGATCGCCCGCCATCATCGGCGGGGCAAAGCTGCGGCGCCGGTCGGCGGTGCCGAGCGACACGATGACCAGGTCGGTCAATGTCGCCGCGAGCGTCAGCGTCGACAGTACATCGCCATCTGCCAACGTCACCTCCCAAGGCACGTCTTCACGTTCAAGGTCCGCGCGCAACCGCCGCTCGAGCGCCGCGTCGACCGCCTGTGCCTTGGCCAGCTGCTCGCCCGCCAGATACATGCCGCCAAACGGGTCGGTCGCAATGAACTGCTGAAACGGCGAGCTGATCACCAGATCCAGATGCGACTGATGCCGCCGTCCGATCGCCAGCCCGCTCTCTAGTCGCGCCGACATTCCGGGACCATCGTCGGCGTGAATCAAAATATTGCGCACGTCAAATCTCCTGCTGCGACAGCCATATGAGGGCGCAATGCGCGCCGCGTCATTGATCGCAGTCAAAGTGGCCGAGAAGCGAACGTCCGCTTTCGGGCACTCGTCGCCAAAAGCCGCAATGACCGACATCAGGCGCAAAGCGGCCAATTGCGGTACGAGCGGGTTGTAGGCGTTTTTGTGACGTTACGCATTGTAGTGCGATGTTGTCCGTTGTGGCATATTGGAACAGCCGTTTAATACGGATGCATCTAAGTATCTGATAATGCTATCCAATATACCACAACGGACCGACTCTTAATCAGCGGGTCCTAGGTTCGAGCCCTAGTGCGTCCACCATTTTTCAATGACCTTCCATGATCGTTGAAACCGCCGAAACGGGCTCAATTCCCTTACGGTGTCACATTTATGATTGCGGCAAATAGTTCATTTCGCGCGGCTCGCTGCCAAGCTTCCCCGACGTCCGACGATGGCCACGCGTTCGCCCAAACGCGATCTGTCACCGCGCCGGCGCTCTGACCCGATTAAAATGGCGCCGCGCGGAGCCCGGGTCGCCTTGGCCCAGCGCGATTTCGGCGGCAGCCAGATCGACCATCGGGCCGAAGTCCGCGTGCCCGGTCAGCTCTGCCACTTTCTCGCGGTCCAGCCCCTCGATCATCGCGCCCGCCGCAGCGAAGCGGCGATTGGCGGCACAAGGGAGATACGCGTGACCAAGGAAGCTTTCTTTTCGGCGAACGAGACCCCTGACGGGGTACAGTTCGACATTGTCGCGGCATCGATGCCGGCGTCGTTCGGATGCCTGATGGGCTTTCTGCACGTCATGGCGGCGATCGGCGGATTTGTCGCGCTCGGCAGCATGGCTGCGGGGGAGGATGGCGGCGGCGCCTTTTGGAGCGGCGCTTTCATCGGCGCCATCGGGGGCGCCGGCATTCTGATGTTCAAACGGTTGAACGCCCGGTACGAGCGCGTCCCGGTCCGGATGACCGTGACCGATCAGGGGATCGCAATCGGGGAGCGCTTGTATCGCAGTGACGATATCCGCGAGCTGATCGTCGGCTTGCCGTTCGACAAGGGCGGCGCAGAAATGGTGCAATATCTCAGCGGGGTTGCGGCAACGGCGGGAGCAGCGACGGGAATGGAGATGCGCAATCGCTCCTACGCACTGATGGCCCGCCTCAAATCGAGCAGCAAGAATGAAGTCCTCGCTTTCGGCCTCACGCTCAACGTGGCCCGCTCGCTCCAGTCGGACGTCACCACGGCGCTGTCCGGCAACTATTGATCGGCAGAACAAGGACAGAACGATGGCAGCAAATATCTCGCAGTCGGACCCGGGATAAACCGGCCCGGCACCGACTCAGGCTGGCGCGCGATCCGCGCGGTGTTCGATCCGGCGCCGGAGCAGGAACAGACCTGCGGCAAGCAGCGCGGTCGGCACCAGCATCAGCGTAAAGGCGGTGCGGCCGTCGAGGTGCGCGAACAACGCGCCGGTGATCACCGATCCTGTCGTCCCGCCCAGCGCCGAAAAGACGACGACGAGGCCCATCAGCGGCGGGTGTTCGCGATGGGGCATCGCGCTCAGCATCACCGAGATGATCGTCGGATAAATGGGTGCCAGCGCAATGCCGATCAGCGGAAACAGGAAGGCGGCGGCGGGCGCGTCGCGCCATGCCGCGATCGTGCCGGGGGTCAGCCCGTCGGCGAGCGGCAGCACAAGGATAATCACCGCGGCGAGCGCGGCCAGGCAGATATTGAGCACCGGATACCAGTCAAAGCGCGCCATCACCGCGCCGGCCGCAAACCGCCCGATCGCCAGGCACGCGGCGAACAGGCTGGCCGCCTGAACGCTCATTTGAGCGGGCAGGTGCAACACCTCGTTATTGAACGTCGGCAGCCAGCTTTGAATGCCCTGTTCGATCAGCACGAACAGGAAGGCACAGGCAACGAACACGAGAACGAGCGGCAGCGCCGCAAGCTTGAGCATGGCGACGAAAGCTGGTCCTTCGGTGCCGGTCTGTTCATCCGTGCGCGCGCGCCGTTCATCGGCCGGCGAAACGAGGAGCAGCGCCAAAGCCAGCGCGGTCACCCCCGCAAGCACCCAATAGGCATCCAGCCAGCGCAGTCCGGCAGGATCGATAAAGGCGCTGAACACCCAGTAGGAGGACAGCACGCCGACCATGAACATGCCTTCGATCAGACTGGTCAGGCTGGCGTGCTGGCGCGGATTGTCGGTGACAAGCCCGATCATCGAATAAACGACCACCTTCGCTACCGCAAAGGCCGCGCCAACCATCGCGAAATGGAGCTGTGCGACGGTGAAGCTGCCGAAAACAGGCATGACCAGACAGCCCGCGATCGCCAAAGTCAACGCGCCGATCAACGCCCGTCGCAAGCCGATCCGCGCCAGATAGCTGGCGGTCGCGAACGACACGACCGCAATCGTGACGTCCTTGAAGCCTTCCAGAGTGCTCGCCTGCGGCTTACTCACGCCGAAACTGGAAATCGACTGAAGGATAACCGTCCCGACGCTGTTCAGCAGCATCGCGAAAGCCACATAGGTCAGGATCAGCGCGGCGATCAGTCGGGTGCGGGCCATCGGCTGTCCTTAGAAAAAGAAGGGGTGGCTGCGAAGAGGCCGCGGCCACCCCAGGGAGGGAGAGTGGTTTAGAATTTATAGCCGACGCTGAACCGGAACGAGCGGCCAAGGATCGGGCGCGCATTGACAACCTCGCCCCCGGTCTGGCCAAGGGTCCGCGGGTCGCCCTCGGTCAGCCCGACCTTGTCGGTCAGATTGTCGGCAGTGACCGCCAGGCTCAACGCGCGGTTGATATCGACGCTGACCCCTGCGTCGATCTTGAAATAATGCGGCAGGCTTTGGGTGTTGGCGGTGTCCGAGAAGCGGTCGCCGACGTAGGAGAAGGTGGAGAACAACGAAACCTTGCTGTCGCTACCAAATTCGATGTCATAGGAGGGGGTCACGCGCCATTGCCATTTCGGCTGGCGCTGCACGCGGTTGCCGCTGAGGTCGACGGTGCCGCCGCCGGCAAAAAAGTTGCGGTATTTGGCGTCGAGCCAGGTGCCCGAAAAGGCGATCGTGAAATTGTCGACCGGTCGCAGGCGACCTTCGAGTTCCAGGCCCGTGCTGCGCGCACCGCCGATGTCGGCGACCGGCGCTCCATTTTGAATCACCGTCGTCACCAAACCGCTGAACCGAGTGTGGAACAGCGTGGCATAAAGCGCCAGCAGGTCGGTGCGAACCTTGACCCCCCCTTCATAATTGTCGACCCGCGGCGAAACGAAGATACCGTCGCGCAGATTGTCGAAGAAAGGATTGGTGTTGCCGCGGTTGTAGCGCACATAGGCACCGACCGACGACGAGAAGTCATAGTTCAGCCCCGCCGTCCACGACCAGGCGCCTTTCTTGTAGGCGATGTTGCGGAACGTGCCGTTCAGCAAAGCAGTGCCATTGTTATAGAGCGTGTTCGGGTTGCCGTCGGTGTCGACGCCGAAATCGTTGTTCTCAAGCGTGCCGGTCGCCTTGTAGTGCTGGTAACGAACCCCCGCGTCGAAACGCAGGTCAGGCGTGATCTGAAACTCGTCGACCGCGTAAAAGGCATATTCGCGGCCGTCATAGGCCGCATTGACATTGAAAAACGAGCCTTGGGTAAAGCCGTTGTTCGTCACCACCTGTCCGTTGGCGAGGGTAAGGTTGAGCAGCCGGGCGTTGTTCTCCGCGGTGAGCAGATGGACATTGCCGAGGTTCCATTGGTCGTTCGACGAGAAATCCGAGTAATAGGCGCCGACCGTGAACTTGTTGTTGCCGCTGTCCCATTCAAGCGCGAGATCGTTGGTAAAATCCTCGATCTGCTTGCGCACGATCCAGGTGCCGGCGCGGATCACCTGCTGCGTGCCGGGAAGCGCCTGACCGCCGTTGACATAAGTCAGGCTGCCGACCGTGCTGCCAAGCGAGGCGGCGTATGCGCTGGCGGTCGTCGCCGTGCTGGCGGGCACCAGCCCCGTCGTGTCGGCGTCGCCCTTTAAATAGCTGGCGCGATAGCGCACCTGCAGCCCGTCGCCGATCTCGTAATCGAAATTGGTGCCCAGGTTAACAAGCTTGGCGCCGCGACCGTCGGCAAGATTGGCGCGGGTACCGTCGGGGAGCAGGCTGAGCCGCGTTTCGGGGCCGGCGAGGACGCCCGTCCCCGGATCGATATTGCCGAACTTGCGCACCTTGTTGCCGTCACGAACGACGGGGATTGGCAACAACCACTGGCCGTGATCGTTGAGATAGCGGGCGAAGACGAGGATCGATCCCCGGTCGAGATCATGCCGGATGTTGCCGGTAATCTGTCCGCCCTTTTCAGCGGTAAAGCGCGGATTGCGGATGCCATTGCCGCTGGAATAATAGCCGCCGACCATGAACGTCGTGTTGTCGCCGAGCGGGCCGGACAACAAAAGGTCGCCGCGAATGTCGCCATAATCGGCGATGCTCGCCTTCACGATCCCCGCAAAGTCGCGCCCGCCTTCCTTTTGCACAAAGTTGACGGTCAGACCGGGCTGGCCGTTGCCGAACAGCGCACCGGTACCGCCGCGCACCGCTTCGACGCGCTCGATCGTCTCGTCGATCCGGATGAGTTGCGTATTTTCCAGGAAGGACAGCGTCGGCGGAGAAAAGAAGGGGACGCCCTGCACGGTCAGCGTCACGAACTCGGCATCACCACCCGACGGATAACCACGCACAAAGATGTTGGCACCGTTCTGTCCGCCCGAACTTTCGGCGGAGACGCCGGGGATGACCTTGAACAGATCGGCAGTACTGTTGGGTGCTGCCTTTTCGATGGCATCCGAGGTGATGTTGGTGATCGCAAAGGCCGCGGCCTGGCGGTTGATTCCGCCACCGGCAGTACCGGTCACGATGATCTCGTCATCGGCGGCTGCCGCATCGGCGGCTTGAGGCGTTGCTTGCGCGAAAGCCGTCGTCGGCAGCGCCAAAAGCGCAATCGACGCCAGCAGGCGAGTCCGGTTCAACATGAGGTTTCCTCCACTTTTCCTGGTCGGTTTGAAAGACCCGCGCGCGATGCCGCCCCCTGTTCTGTCGACAGGATCTGCTCCACCGTCAGCTGGCCGATAGCGGGAATGTTGAGATCGGCATCGGGCAGCGCCTCTTCTGACCCGATGCCTATGGCCACCATGCCCGCCGCATGGATGGCCGTTATTCCGGCGCGCGCGTCTTCGACGCCGACGCATTCGTCCGGGGACAGGCCCATGCCGGCGGCACAAGCCACGAAAATGTCGGGCGCCGGCTTGGGGTTGGTTACCGCGCCTGCGTCGGCGATGAAGTCGAACGCATCGGCAATGCCGAGCCGCGCCACGACGTCGCGCGCATTGCGGCTGGCCGAAGCCATGCCAATCTTCATCCCCGCCGCGCGCAGGTCGGCGAACAGTCGATCGACGCCGTCGAACAAATCGGCGGGCGAATAGCCCCTGAGCCGCGCGACATAGCTGGCGTTTTTCTCGGCGAGCATTGCCTCGAACTTCGACGGTTCGACGGCGCGGCCCGATCGTTTCAGGATCAGCCGCAGCGAACCGGCGCGATCGACACCCTTCAGCGCATGGTTCGCTTCGCGGTCGAAACTCAGGCCATGGGCATCGGCCAACGCCTGCCACGCCAGATAATGGTCTTCGGCCGTGTCGGTGAGCACGCCGTCAAGGTCGAAAATCACGCCTTTGCGGAGCGGCCGGAGCATGTGAACCGGTTGCTCGTCGACGCGCAGCCGCCGACCGTGATCGGCAACCTCCAGAGGCGGCCCGGACAACAGCCGATAAGTGCATCCCTTTCGGTCGACCGCCAGCTCGACCACGCTTCCCCGCCATTGCACGCGAAAACGATACATGGTCCATGCGTCGGGCAAACGTGGGCAGAAGGACGGCACCGCGGCGTCGAGCCGCAAGCCGCCCCACCCCTGAGCAAGAACGAGCCAACTGCCTGCCAGCGCGGCCATGTGCAGGCCGTGCGCCGTGTTGCCATGGCGATTTTCGAGATCGACCAGCGCACATTCCTGCATGAAGTCAAGCGCCGCTGCGTCATCGCCGAGCCGCGCTGCGACGATCGCGAACGACACCGACGACAGCGTCGAATCATGCGTTGTGACGCGGCGATAATAGTCGAAATTGTACCGCTGGCGCGACACGGGCATCGCGGTCAGGTCCATCGCCATTGCCTGCACCACATTGCCCTGTTTGGCGACTTGGTGGCGGAACAACACCATCGGGTGATAGCGCATGAGCAAAGGTCCATGGCGGTCACCCGATGTCGCAAGGCCCGGCATTTCGGGGCGACCCAGAAAAGCATCGTCCTGCGGATTGATCCCAAGCACCGGATCGGTCGGCAGCCACATCGCGTCGGCGGCGCGCCGCCACCCGGCAATCTCGTCGTCGCCAAGGCCGATGGCACCGGCGATCACGCCAAACCGATCCTGTTTGCGCAGCCATTCGGCGGTTTCCACCGCATAGGCCAGATGCCGGCGCGCAATCGCATTGGTATAAAAATCATTGTCGACGAGAGCCGAATATTCGTCGGGTCCGGTCACTCCGTAAATGCAGAAGGCGCCTCCCCGGCGCGGATCAAAGGCACCGACTTCCATCCAAATTCGTGCCGTCTCGAAAAGCATTTCAGCGGCTTCGGCGCGGAACGTCTCATCGCCGGTTGCCGCGACATACAAGGCGAGCGCGTGCGCGATGTCGCCATTGATATGATATTGCGCCGATCCGGTCGGATAGTGCGACGAACATTCGTCGCCGCCGATGGTCCGCCAGGGATAGAGCGCGCCGCGGACGTGGCCGAGCGCGCGCGCATGGGCGCGAGCATGGTCGAGCTTCCCGATCCGGTAAGCAAGCAACAACCGGGCACGGTCCGGCGCCTGCAACACGAGCACCGGTAGCATGAAGGCTTCGGCGTCCCAGAAATAATGGCCCTCATATCCCTCGCCGGACAAACCCTTGGCGCCGATGCTGTGACCCGGATCGCGGTTTGCCGACTGGTGAAGCTGGAACAGGTTGAATCGCAGCGCCGCGTCAAGCGTCGCATCCCCCTCGATCGAAACAGCCGCCGCTTCCCACAGGCGTGCGACCGCGGCTTGCTGATCGGCGGCGACAGCGTCGAAACCGCTGGTCACGGTCGGCAGCTCAGCCAAGTCGACCGGGCGGCCGCGGGCGCAAGCCATGGCGACCACCCGGTCGATGGTCAGGACGTCGTCGGCGACCAAATCGCCCCGCACCAGATGACCCGCCGGTACCGCCGCGACGTCAGCGGCAGGACAGGCGACCTGCTGGAGATAGGCGAGTTCGACGACATCCTGGGCGAATCGGGTGACCGAGGTGGTGTCACCCGTCGCGGGGGGAAGGATAGTCCAGGCGGGGCTGAGCCGACCCGAAATGCGCGGATCGTCGGCATCGCCGCCTTCGCCGCCGCCCTCGCAGCCATAATATAACCCGATTTCGAAACGGGCGGAAAAACCGATCGGGCAAATGCGGATCTGCGACGCCACACACGCCCCACCGGCAATCGGCACGATCCGGTCAACGGCAATTTCGATCGATCGGTCACCGCCGATCGCCCATCGCGACCGACGTTGAAGCTGGCCGGTCGCGAGATCGAGCACACTCTCGCTTTCGACGAGTTTCGCCGTCGTGAAATCGACCGCCGTGCCATCAATCGCCAACCGCATCAGAACGGGGCTGGGACAAGCGATCCGGGTATCGGTTGCTTCCGCGTAGCCCGGAAAGCTCTCGTGATAAGTGATCGGCCGACGTACATAAGCGTCGGGCAGATAGGCGCAGGGCGCGTCGGCGAGCTCGTCGAAAACACCCCCGACCCCGACCCATCCGTTCGCCAATGCGAACAGTGCGGCCGCTTCCGCATCACGCGACGCGGCGCCGCGTCGCACAAGGCGCATCGCATCGGAAGTATTTGCGGAAATCGCCACCTTTGTCCTCACCCATGGCCCGGGCTGCTCTGGCCCCGGCTCGCCAAAGACAATTCCCGCAAAATGGTATCGATGTCAAGTTATCGATACCATTTTGCGAAACGCATGATTTTCAACGACAATTGTACCGGGAGATCAGCTTTCGCGAGCGACGAGCTGGACGGGCATCATATGCGACTCGACCGCGCGCCCGCCGACCAGATCGAGCACTTTTTGCGCGAGCAATACCCCGCCCAGCGCCCAGTCCTGTCGGACACTGGTAAGCTTGGGCGAAAAAATCGATGCCCCCGGTGAATCGTCAAATCCGACGACCGACACGTCGGCGGGAACCGAACGGCCATGCGCCACGAGCGCGTCGATCGCGCCCATGGCAATCGCGTCGTTGGCACAGAAAATGCCGTCGAACGACGTACCTTGTTCGATCACATGGGTGACCGCCTCACGCGCTCCCGCTACTGTGAACGCGCAGGCCAGCTGCGCGACGATTGCGGCATCCCTGCCCACCAGGCCGTCCGCGAAGCCGCTCGACCGGTCCTCGACCTCGCCATGCTGTGTATCGCCCAGAAAGAGCAGCTGCCGCCGCCCGCGTCCCGACAGATAGTCGGCGGCAAGACGCCCGCCGGCACGATTATCGCTGCCGACGACGATGCGTTCGGGCGGACCGTGCGCGGCGCCCCATACCACATAGGGTAACCCCATTGCCTCCACCGCTGCTGCGGCATCGTCATGGACGCCCTGCCCCAACAGGATCACGCCATCGGTCGAGGGCGGATGTTCCGCAAACAGATCGATGGTCGTCAGCACCATATTCTGACCGGCCGCGGTCAGTTCCTGCATGATGCCGCCCAGCAAGGACAAGGGATAGGGTTCGCTCATCAGGCGATCGTGCGACGGCGCCATCTCGATAACCACGGCGATCGTTCGCGTCCGCTGCTGCCTCAGATTGCGGGCCGAAACATTGAGGCGATAGCCCATGCGCTCCGCCGTCTCGCGGATCAGCTTGCGGGTGCTTTCCTTTACCGTCGCATGATCGGACAAGGCCCGCGAAACCGTGATCTTGGCGACGCCAAGCTCGCGCGCGACGTCGGCCATCGTCGGCCGTGTCCGCTCGCCGTGACCGTTGCGGCTCATCCGCGGCTGCGCGGGGTGGCGGGCGGCGGGGAATCATTATGTTGCGCCATGCACCTTCCCTACCGTTCGGCTTGGCGCTTTCACAAGCTTCTTTGGCGGCGCATCGGTACCGCGCCGGGACCCGCCGGCGGGCTGCCATGCTCCCGCTCAGGGAAGCTCGCGGCCGACCGGATAGAGCAGGTAGCGTTCGTCATAATAGGGCGTACGCGCGTAGAACCAGGCGAGCCGGGCGTTGCCGTCGGCGGCAAAGGCGGGATCGGCGGCCAGCTTCGCCTCGAACTCGCGGCGCAGCGCCGCATCCTCGGCCAGCATCCGGTCGGCCAGCGGCGCGATCGCATAGGCTTCGATATATTCTGTGCGTTGCAGCATCCCCGGAAAGAAATTCCATGCGAGCAGCGAATCCGCGCTTTCGGGCTCGAGCATAGCGGCGGCGAGCAGCCCGAGCGGCTGGTCGGCGGGCACGCGCACCGACCCCGCGGGAAAGGTCTCGCTGCGTTGTTCGTGCCGGTATCCCGCCGCACTCAGCGGCACATGCCCTTCACTCGCGGCACCAAGTTTGGGGTCCTCGATCCGCACCATGTCGAGCGTCATCCGGCGCGGCGCGTCGATCGTCTCGAACGCGATGCCATGGACCTCCAGCCGCTCTATCACCTGCGGCGCGGTCGCCGGAACCCACCAGGCCGCGGGCAGCGTCACCCGCTGTTCCGGTTCGCTGCCGAACACCGGCATCTGTTGCGCGACCGGCCGGCCAAGCCAGCGTATTTCATCGCGTCCCGACGCCGCCGAACGATAGCGCTCGTGGACGATCCCCTTGAAATCGACCGTGTAGAGCGGGTCGGTTCGCGGTTTCCATTTCACCACCATATCGCGCGGCCGCGCGGCGCGGTCGGCTTCGATCGCGGCGCGCAGCGCGGCACCTTCCTGCCCCGCCAGCCGCAGCGCCTCCTCCACCAGCACATAGGTGCCGAGCACCCGCTGGCGATAGGGTTTCAGCGAATGTGTCTCGACAAGGACCGTCGGCAGCCGCCGGAAATCGCCATAGCCGGTCGAAAAGCGGGGCGTGTCGGGGTCGTGGCGAATGCCTTTCTCCGGATCGCGATTGTCGAGCGCGCTGACATAAAGCCCCGGCGTATGCCCCGCGCGCGTCAGCGCGGCGTCCATCGACGGGCGCAGCTTCGTATCGAGCCAGCGGCCGATCGCGGGCGAATTGGCATAAAGCCCGCGCCACCCGGCAAAGGCATAGGCGACATCATATTGATGGTCGGTGCCGTCGGTGACGTGGAGGTCGAGGTAAAGCGCCGGGTCGATCCGGTTGATCAGTGCCAGCATCGCCTGCATTTCGGGCGCATCGGCTTTCAAATAATCGCGGTTGAGGTTCAAATTCTGCGCCGTGGTGCGCCACCCCATCGACCGCGGTCCGCGCTGGTTCGGGCGGTTCCACGGACCCGAGCGTTCATGCCCGTCGGCGTTGAAGATCGGCACAAACACCAGATCGGCCTGGTCGAGCAGCCGGTGCTTGCCGCGGTGCGCAATGTCGCGCAGCAACATCATACCCGCGTCCTTGCCGTCGATCTCGCCCGCATGGATGCCCGCTTGGACCAGCAGCACCGGCTTGTCTGCCCCGCCCTTGCTGGCGCGGACGAAATAGAGCTCGCGTCCCTCTGCGGTCGTACCGAAGCGCTCAATCGACAGGAGCTGCGGCGCCGACGCGACGAGCCGGTCGAGCCACGCGCGCGTCGCCGCATAATCGGGCGTTTCGGCAAAGCCGCTCTGCTCCGCGGGGGTGATCCAGGGGTCGCCGGCTGCCACGACCAGCTTTTCGCTCGCCCCGCTCCACTGCACCAGCGGCGGCAACGGCGCCGCCTGCTCTGCCGCGGCGGGGCATGAGACAAGCGCGAGTGCGGCGGCCAGGCATCGAATCATCGGGCAATCCTCTCCATCATCCCGTTTACAGGGTCTATTGTCGGCGTTTCATATGCAGCAGCGGCGCCGTGGCGGCGATCTATGCGGCGCCGGTTCGGGCTTGTCATCCCATATCCGCGAAACTTTACCGGCGGTTGCAAAGGCAACGCGCCTGCGATCCGATAGCACGCGACGCGGGGTCCGCCGACACCCGCAGCCGTCGCCCCAGCACCGTTTCCGGCCCGCAATCAAAATCTGCGCAAGCACGCTTGTTTTCGCCCCGACACGCTGATAGACGCGCGCCTCGTTGCCGCTTTAGCTCAGTTGGTAGAGCACATCATTCGTAATGATGGGGTCACAGGTTCGAGTCCTGTAAGCGGCACCACTTTCCCCCGAGCGCGATCATTCTGCCGGTGTCGAACGACGCCGGTACGCCGCTGCGCGCCGTCATTTGCCAACAGTTTTCAGAAGTCCCGTCGCCGCGCAGGAAAATGGTGCCCAGAAGAGGACTCGAACCTCCACGACCTTGCGATCGCCAGCACCTGAAGCTGGTGCGTCTACCAATTCCGCCATCTGGGCACGGGGTAGGAGCGGGCGCTTAGCGGCGCGGCTGGCCGCTTGTCAACCGCGGCGCGCGGATCGGACATCATTTATTTGCCAAGGCGCCGGAATCGGCCCGTCAGCCTGCCTCGCCCCTTGCCCCCTTCCCCGCTTCGCGGCATGGGGTGGCGGGCGCCGCGCGCCAGGCGCGGCCAAAGAGAATCGATCACAGGCGGACGTTATGCAGAAACTGGACGGGCAATTGATCACGGTGCTGGGTGGCGGCGGCTTCGTCGGCCGCTATGCGGTGCAGCGGCTGCTGGCGCGCGGGGCGCGGGTGCGGATCGCGCAGCGCAATCCGCGCGCGGCGACCTTTCTCAAGCCGCTCGGCGGCCTCGGCCAGACCCAGTTTGTCGCCGCCGACGTCCGCGATGCGGCGAGTGTCGCCCGCGCCGTTGCGGGCAGCGATGCCGTCATCAATCTCGTCGGCGCGTTCGGCGACATGCAGGCGGTGCAGGCCGACGGCGCCGGGCATGTCGCGGCGGCTGCGGCGGCCGCCGGTGTCGGCACGCTGGTTCATGTCTCGGCAATCGGTGCCGACCGCGACAGCCTGTCGGCCTATGGCCGCAGCAAGGGCGACGGCGAAGCGGCGGTGCGCGCGACCCTTCCCGGCGCCGCCATCTTGCGTCCGTCGATCGTCTTTGGCCGCGAGGACCAGTTCATCAACCGCTTCGCCGCGATGATGCGTGTGTCGCCGGTGATCCCGGTCATCGCACCCGCGACAAAGTTCCAGCCGGTATATGTCGGCGATGTAGCCGATGCCGTCGTGGCGGCGCTGGCGCCGGCGGCGGCGGGCCAGCTGTACGAACTGGGCGGGCCGGAGGTACTGACCATGGCCGCGCTGCTGCGCTGGATCGCCAATGCGACGGGCCGGTCACCGCTGTTCGTCGACGTCCCCGATTTTGTCGCGTCGGGGCTGGCGAGCGGTCTTGGATGGGCACCGGGTGCGCCGATCACCAAGGACCAGTGGCTGATGCTGCAACAGGACAATGTCGCCGCTGCCGACACCGCCGGGCTGGCGCAGCTGGGCATCGTGCCGACGTCGCTGGCGGCGGTGGCCGACGGCTGGCTGGTCCAGTACCGGCGGTTCGGGCGTTTTGCCCAGCACGCCTGACCTGCAGCACAGGCACCCCCCACCCCGCCCGATCATTCTGGTCGCTGGGGTAAACCAACCCCAGGACATCTATGCACGACCTAGCCACGATCATCATTCTCGGCATCATCGAGGGGTTGACCGAGTTTCTGCCGGTTTCCTCTACCGGACACCTGATTCTCGCGGCCGAACTGCTCGGTTTCACCGGCGAAGGATCGGCGGCGTTCAAAATTTCGATCCAACTCGGCGCGATCCTGGCGGTGCTCGTCGCCTATCGCCAGCGTTTCTGGAACGTCGGCATGGGGTTGCTGCGACAGGACCGCGATTCGATCCTGTTTACGCGAAACATCCTGATCGGCTTTCTGCCCGCGATGCTGATCGGCGCCGTCGCTTATGAAGGCGTCCGCGCGCTGCTTCAGTCGCCGACGACCGTCGCCGTGGCGCTGGTGCTCGGCGGCATTGCGATCCTGGTCATCGAGCGCATGGTCAAGGTGGTGAAAGTGGAAAGCGTTGAAGCAATGCCTTTGGGGACCGCGATCGCCATCGGCGCCATCCAGTGCATCGCGATGATCCCGGGGGTCAGCCGTTCGGGCGCGACGATCATGGGGGCGCTGCTGATGGGGGTGGAGCGCAAGACCGCCGCCGAGTTCAGTTTTTTCCTGGCTGTTCCGACGATGGCGGGTGCCACGGTCTATGCGCTGTGGAAAGACCGTGACGTGCTGGTGATCGATGATCTGAGCGCCATCGCCATCGGGCTGGTCGTCGCCTTTGTTGTTGCGCTCGCGGTGGTCAAGTCGTTGGTTGCGATCGTCGGTCGCTTCGGCTTCGCACCCTTCGCCTGGTACCGAATCGTTGTCGGGACTACCGCACTGATCTGGCTCTCGGTCAGATAGGGCCGATTTGGTATTATATATGAAACAATGTTGCGCCTGATTTCGCGACGTGTCGAATTGGATGAAATTTTAGGTCATTATTACTGACCCAAACCCGTTTTCCTTCGTGACAGCGCAGGCCCGGCCATGCATCTGCCCCGCTCGGAAGGGGAATTTGCATGGCCACCGATCGCATGCTCCGGTTTGTCGAGCGTGAACAATCCTATCCGGACAAAAGATCCGCCGCGGATCGCGCGCAGGATTTCCGCGAAATCGCGGAACGCTACGCCGCGCCCGATGCCGATGAACAGGCCGCGCGCTGCTCGCAATGCGGCGTCCCCTATTGCTCGGTGCATTGCCCGCTGCACAACCATATCCCCGACTGGCTCCGCCTGACCGCCGAGGGGCGGCTGCGCGAAGCCTATGAGCTCAGCAACGCCACCTCGACGATGCCCGAGATCTGTGGACGCATTTGCCCGCAGGACCGGCTGTGCGAGGGCAATTGCGTCATCGAATTTTCGGGCCATGGCGCGGTGACGATCGGTAGCGTCGAGAAGTATATTACCGACACCGCCTGGGCCGAGGGCTGGGTCGAGCCGCTGCATCCGGGCACCGCGACTGGCCAGTCGGTGGGCATCATCGGTGCCGGCCCCGCGGGGCTGACCGCCGCCGAATATCTGCGCGTCGCGGGGCATGAGGTGCATGTGTACGACCGCCACGACCGTGCCGGCGGGTTGCTCACCTATGGCATCCCCGGCTTCAAGCTGGAAAAGGACGTCGTGATGCGGCGCATCGACCGGCTGGTCGCGGGCGGCATTCAATTCCATCTGGGTTTCGAGGTTGGCGCCGACGCGACGCTCGACCAATTGCGCCAGAAGCATGACGCGATCCTGATCGCGACCGGTGTCTATAAGGCGCGCGAGATCCATGTTCCGGGCAACGAAGCCGACGGCGTCATCGCCGCGCTCGACTATCTCGTCGCGTCGAACCGCAAGGGTTTCGGCGATGCGGTTCCCGCCTTCGACGACGGCCGCCTCGACGCCGCGGGCAAGCATGTCGTCGTCATCGGCGGCGGCGACACCGCAATGGACTGCGTCCGCACCGCGGTGCGGCAGGGCGCGAAGTCGGTCAAATGCCTCTATCGCCGCGACCGCGACAATATGCCGGGGTCGCAGCGCGAAGTGTCGAACGCCGAGGAGGAAGGCATCGAATTCGTCTGGCTGTCGGCGCCCGAAAGCTTCACCGCCGACAGGCAGGTGAAACAGGTTGCGGTCGCGGGCATGCGCCTCGGCGCCCCCGATGCCAGCGGCCGCCGCAGCCCCGAGGTCGATCCCGGCCGCAAATTCGACCTGCCCGCTGACATGGTGATCAAGGCGCTGGGCTTCGATCCCGAGGAACTGCCCCATCTGTTCGGTTCACCCGATCTGTCGGTCACGCGCTGGGGTACGCTGCGCGTCGATCATCAGACGATGATGACCAGCCTGCCGGGCGTTTTCGCCGCGGGCGACATCGTGCGCGGCGCCAGCCTGGTGGTGTGGGGCATCCGCGACGGCCGCGACGTCAGCGACCAGATGGCAAAGTGGTTGAAGGCGAAAGCAAAAGGCGAAATGAAGGCAGCATGACCAACAGGGGAAGGAAATTCATGATGTCGAAGTTCAAGATGCTGCTGCTCGCCGGCACGATGGCGCTGACACCGTTCGGCCTGCCCGTCGCTGCCGCGGCGCAGGAGGCACCCGAGGCCGAAGTCGTGACGGCGGACGCCGGCGACCCGGACAGCGCGGCGATGACCGAAGAAGCGAAGGCCAAGATGCAGCGCGAGATGAACGAAATCATCGCGCTGGTCGAAAAGATCTTCGACACCAGCGACCTGCCCCCGATCGAACCGGCGCGGCTGGCGCTGGCGCAGCAGACGAGCGACGCGCTGATCCCGCGCGGCGCGCTCGAAAAGATGATGGACAATATGTACGGCAAGTTCCTCTCGACCCTCATGGGCGAGATCGGCGGCACGTCGGACATCATGCTGTCGATCAAGACCGGGGTTGAGAACGACAAGATCGCGATGCTCGACGAGCAGACCAAAAAAACCGTCTCCGACATGTTCGACCCTTATCGCCAGCAACGCGAAGACCAGATGCTGAAGTTCATCCGGCCGCTGGTCAGCGAAGTGCTGGCCGACATGGAAGCGCCGATGCGCGCGGGGCTGGCCAAGGCCTATGCGCGCAAGTTCAGCGTCGAGCAGTTGACCGAGATGAACGGCTTCTTCGCGACGCCGACCGGCCGCATGTTCGCGGGCGAATCGCTGGCGCTACAGGCCGATCCCGAAGTGATGGTGGCGATGGTGCGCGCCGTTCCGGCGATGGTCGGAAAATTCATCGACCGGGCGCCGGAGCTCGAGGGTCAATTCAAGAGCATGGAAGAGCTGCCCAAGGAAAAACAACTGGGCGATTTCAGCGACGCCGAACTGAACAAGCTGGCCAAACTGCTGAAGGTCAACGTCAAGACGCTGAAAGAGCACCGCGATCTGTGGAACACGGAGAGCGACGATGCCGTGACGATCGCGGCCGACGCCGCAGAGGCTGCTGCCGATGCGGCTGCGGACGCGGTTTATGACGATCCGTCGTGGAACCGTGCCAACTGGTCGGAGGCCGATCTGGCGCAAGTAGAGGCCGCAGAGGAAGCGTCCGACGCCGCCGCGACCGCTGCGTTCGAAGCGCGCGAAGCGGCGATTGCCAACGCCCGCAAAAAGCTCGGCCTGCCCGATCCATCCGAATAAGTCGCCCGACTGTCAGGACACACGATGACCCACTACCCCACCCCCGACCACGCGCGGCTTGCCGAGCATGGCATGTATCGCCCCGACCTCGAATCCGATGCCTGCGGCGTCGGCATGGTCGCGGCGACCGACGGGAAGCCGTCGCGCCGCGTCGTCGAGGCAGCGATCGAAGCCTTACGTGCCGTGTGGCATCGCGGCGCGGTCGATGCCGATGGCAAGACGGGGGACGGCGCGGGCATCCATGTCGACCTGCCGGTCCGTTTCTTCGACGATGCGATTGCGGCGTCGGGGCACAAGGTGCGCCCGAACCGCCTCGCCGTCGGCATGGTCTTCCTGCCGCGCACCGATCTGGGCGCGCAGGAAGAATGCCGCACGATCGTAGAGGCCGAGATCATCGACGCCGGTTTCACTATCTACGGCTGGCGCCAAGTGCCGGTCGACGTTTCAGTGATCGGCGACAAGGCGCAGCGCACCCGGCCCGAGATCGAGCAAATCATGATCGCCGGACCGCTACCCGACGAAGCCTCGCTCGCCGAGTTCGAAAAGCAGCTCTACCTCGTCCGCCGCCGGATCGAGAAAAAGGTCATCGCGGCGCAGATTGCCGACTTCTACGTGTGCAGCCTGTCGTGCCGCTCGATCATCTACAAGGGGCTGTTCCTCGCCGAGAGCCTCGCCGATTTTTATCCCGACCTGACCAGCAAGCTGTTCGAAAGCCGCGTCGCGATTTTCCACCAGCGCTATTCGACCAACACCTTTCCGCAATGGTGGCTGGCACAGCCGTTTCGCTGCCTCGCGCACAATGGCGAAATCAACACGATCCGCGGCAACAAGAACTGGATGAAAAGCCACGAGATCAAGATGGCGAGCCTCGCCTTCGGCGAGCATTCGGAAGACATCAAGCCGGTGATCCCCGCGGGCGCATCGGACACCGCGGCGCTCGATGCGGTGTTCGAGACGCTGTGCCGCGCCGGTCGCGATGCGCCGACCGCGAAGCTGATCCTGGTGCCCGAGGCGTGGATCAACGAAACCGAAATGCCCGCCGCGCACAAGGCGATGTACTCCTATCTCGCCAGTGTCATGGAGCCTTGGGACGGCCCTGCGGCGCTTGCAATGACCGACGGCCGCTGGGCGGTCGCGGGCATGGACCGCAACGCGCTCCGCCCGCTGCGCTATACGCTGACCGCCGACAATCTGCTCGTCGTCGGCTCCGAAAGCGGCATGGTGCTGCTCCCCGAAGCATCCATCCGCAAAAAGGGCCGTCTTGGCCCCGGGCAGATGATCGCGGTCGATCTGGAGAAGGGCACCCTCTATGAGGACCGCGCGATCAAAGACAAGATCGCGGGCGCGCATGATTATGGCGCGCGGGTCAAAGGCTTCCGCACCATGGCCGACCTGCCCAAGGGCGGCAAATCGAGCCTGCCCGTCTTCGAGCGCAGCGAATTGCTCCGCCGCCAGGTCGCCGCAGGGCTGACCATGGAAGATATGGAGCTGATCCTGTCGCCGATGGTCGAGGATGCGAAGGAAGCCGTCGGCTCGATGGGCGACGACACCCCGCTTGCGGTCATTTCGGACAAACCGCGCCACGTGGCGCAATTCTTCCGCCAGAATTTCAGCCAGGTCACCAACCCGCCGATCGACAGTCTGCGCGAACGGCATGTGATGAGCCTGAAGACGCGCTTCGCCAACCTCGCCAACATCCTCGACGAAAAGGGGCAGAGCGACCATGTCCTCGCGATCGATTCGCCGGTGCTGGTCGGCGACGACTGGGACCGGCTGCGCGCCTATTTCGGCGATGCGGTCGCCGACATTGATTGCACCTTCCCCGTCGGCGGCGACGCCGCGACCCTGCGCGAAGCGATCGCGCGCGTCCGCCGCGAGGCGGAGGATGCGGTGCGCGCCGGGCGCAGCGAATTGTTCCTGACCGACCAGAGCATCGGCGAAACACGCGTCGGCATGGCAATGGTGCTCGCCGCCGCCGCCGTCCACACCCACCTCGTGCGCAAGGGGCTGCGCAGCTACGCCTCGATCAACGTGCGCTCGGCCGAGGTGCTCGACACCCACGCCTTTGCGGTGCTCGTCGGGGTCGGCGCGACCACCGTCCACGCCTATCTAGCCGAAGCCGCGATCGCTGACCGCCACGCACGGGGGCTCTTCGGCGACCTCAGCCTCGACGACTGCCGCCTGCGCTTCCGCAAGGCGATCGACGACGGGCTGCTCAAGATCATGGCGAAGATGGGGATCGCGGTGATCTCGAGCTATCGCGGCGGCTATAATTTCGAGGCGGTGGGGTTGAGCCGCGCACTCGTCAACGACTTGTTCCCCGGTATGCCGGCGAAGATTTCGGGCGAAGGCTATCAATCGCTGTTCATCAACGCGACCGAGAAGCATGAAGCGGCATTCGACCAGCGCGCCACCACCCTGCCGATCGGCGGCTTCTATCGCCAGCGCGCGGGCGGCGAGACGCACGCCTATTCGGCGCAGCTGATGCACCTGCTCCAGACCGCGGTCGCGACCGACAGTTACTCGACCTATCTGCAATTCTCGCGCGGCGTCGCCGACCTGCCGCCCGTGTATTTGCGCGACTTGATGGAATTCAACTATCCGGCGCAGGGCGTAGCGCTCGACAGCGTCGAGGCGATCACCGAAATCCGCAAGCGCTTCGTCACCCCCGGCATGTCGCTCGGCGCGCTGTCGCCCGAAGCGCATGAGACGCTGGCGATCGCGATGAACCGCATCGGCGCCAAGGCCGTCTCCGGTGAAGGCGGCGAGGCGAGCGAGCGTTACCAACCCTATGCCAATGGCGACAATGCCAACAGCAATATCAAGCAGATCGCGTCGGGCCGCTTCGGCGTCACCGCCGAATATCTCGGCGCCTGCGACGAGATCGAGATCAAGGTCGCACAGGGCGCCAAGCCCGGCGAGGGCGGCCAGCTGCCCGGCTTCAAGGTCACCGAGTTCATCGCCCGCCTGCGCCATGCGACGCCGGGGGTGACGCTGATCAGCCCGCCGCCGCATCACGACATCTATTCGATCGAAGATCTGGCGCAGCTGATCTACGACCTCAAGCAGATCAACCCGAAGGCGCGCGTCTGCGTGAAGCTCGTC
This sequence comes from Sphingopyxis solisilvae, assembly GCF_015475875.1. Classification (GTDB taxonomy): domain Bacteria; phylum Pseudomonadota; class Alphaproteobacteria; order Sphingomonadales; family Sphingomonadaceae; genus Sphingopyxis; species Sphingopyxis solisilvae. The sequence continues at coordinate 31,458 of NZ_JADKYM010000004.1, forward strand.
AGTTCGGCGGGCATCGGCACGGTCGCGGCAGGGGTGGCCAAAGCGCATGCTGACGTCATTCTCGTCGCGGGCAATACCGGCGGCACCGGCGCCTCGCCTCAGACCAGCGTCAAATATGCCGGCACGCCGTGGGAAATGGGCCTGTCCGAAGTCAATCAGGTGCTGACGCTCAACGGCCTGCGCCACCGCATCCGCCTGCGCACCGATGGCGGGCTCAAGACGGGGCGCGACATCGTCATCGCGGCGATCCTCGGCGCCGAGGAATATGGCATCGGGACATTGAGCCTCGTCGCGATGGGCTGCATCATGGTGCGCCAGTGCCACAGCAACACCTGCCCGGTCGGCGTCTGCACGCAGGACGAAAAGCTGCGCGCGAAATTCACCGGCAGCCCCGAGAAAGTCATCAACCTGATGACCTTCATCGCCGAGGAAGTGCGGGAAATCCTGGCTAAACTCGGGTGCCGCAGCCTCGACGAAGTCATCGGTCGCACCGAGCTGCTGCGCCAGGTCAGCCGCGGCGCCGAGCATCTCGACGATCTCGACCTCAACCCGATCCTCGCCAAGGTCGACGCGCCCGACAACCAGCGCCGCTCGCACGGGCTGCTCCGTAATCCGGTCCCCGACAGCCTCGACGCGCAGATTTTGAGCGACGCGAAGCCGCTGTTCGAGCGCGGCGAGCGGATGCAGCTGACGTACAATGTCCGCAACACCCACCGCGCCGTCGGCACCCGCCTGTCGGCCGAAGTGACGGCCAAGTTCGGCATGAACGGGCTCGCTGACAATCACGTCCAGGTCCGCCTGCGCGGCACCGCGGGCCAGTCGCTCGGCGCCTTCCTGTGCAGCGGCATCACATTGGAAGTGTTCGGCGACGCCAACGACTATGTCGGCAAAGGCCTGTCGGGCGGCCGCATCGTCGTGCGCCCGACCGTGTCGAGCCCGCTGGTCAGCCAGCACAACAGCATCATCGGCAACACCGTCCTCTATGGCGCGACGTCGGGCACCTTGCTCGCCGCGGGTCAGGCGGGCGAGCGTTTCGCGGTCCGCAACTCGGGCGCAAAGGTCGTCGTCGAGGGCTGCGGCGCCAACGGCTGCGAATATATGACCGGCGGCGTTGCCGTGATCCTCGGCCCTGTCGGCTCCAACTTCGGCGCCGGGATGACCGGCGGCATGGCCTTTGTCCTTGATACCGACGGCCAGTTCACCCGCCGAGCCAATGCCGAGTCGATCGTCTGGCAACGGATCGACAGCGCGCATTGGGAAGGCGTGCTGAAGGATCTGGTCGAGGATCATGCCAAGGCCACCGGCAGCAAATGGTCGGGCGAAATCCTCGCCGACTGGGACCGCTGGAAAGACCAGTTCTGGCAGGTATGTCCGAAGGAAATGCTCAGCCGCCTCGCGCATCCGCTCAGCGATGCCGAGGCCGAGGTGGTCGCTGCAGAATAATCCTCCCTGTGGCGAAGCCATGGGGAGGTGGCAGCGCGAAGCGCTGACGGAGGGGCAATAGCGCGACGTTGCTCCCCTCCACCCCTCGCTTCGCGAGCGGTCCCCCTCCCCATCGCTGCGCGACAGGGAGGATCGCTCATCCCGTTCCGGCTGCACTTCACCGCAATGTGGTGGCACGTTCAGCCCAGCGAAAGCGTTACATCGCTAGACACACTGCCTTTACCGAACCTTGCGTCCCTTGGAAGGATGAAAGCCATGACCCGCTTCGCCCTCATCGCCCTCCCCCTGCTCGCGCTCGCCGCGCCGCTGCCCGCGCTCGCCGCCGACCCCGAGTTGCGCGATACCGTCGCGACGCTGAACGACCCGGTGGTGCAGGACCGCATGGCCGATACGGTCAGCGCGATCGTCGGCGCGCTGCTGCGGATGCCGGTCGGGCCGCTGGCCGAGGCGGTCGCCCGCGTCGATCCCTATTCCGATGCCGCCTATGTCCCGTCCGACGCGACGGTCGGCGACGTCACCGGACGCGATCCCGATTATGCCGACCGGATGGGCGCCGACGTGCGGGCGACCACCCGAATGGCCGGGCAAGCAGCATCGGCACTGGCGATTTATGCGCCGGTTCTGAAAGACATGGCGCGTGACCTGGCCGCGCAATGGGAACGCGAACGCGCTGCCGCGCGCCGCTGATACGATAATCCACGATCGAGGACACGCGTGGCGCCATAGCCGTTGCGCACGGCGCCCCGCTGCCGCTATGCCGGACCCATGTGGCAACTCTATCAATTCCCGCTCTGTCCCTTTTCGCGCAAGGTCCGTCTGCTACTGGGCGAAAAAGGCGTTGGATATGAATTGATCCGCGAATCGCCGTGGGAACGCCGCGACGAGTTCGTCGACCTGAACCCGGCGGGGCGCACCCCGGTGATGGTCGATCAGGCGCGCGGACAGGTGTTGATCGACAGCATGGCGATCGCCGAATATTTCGAGGAAACCGTCGAAGGCAAGGCGATGATCAACGGCACCGCTGCCAACCGCGCCGAAATCCGCCGGCTGACTGCCTGGTTCGACCATGATTTCTACTATGAAGTCACCGGCCCGTTACTGTTCGAACGGATGCAGAAACGCATCGTCCATCGCCAGCCGCCCGACGGCGGGGCGCTGCGCGAGGCGATGAAGGCGGCGAACAACCATCTCGACTATATCGACTATCTGATCGATCACCGCACCTGGCTGGCCGGTGCGACGATGAGCCTCGCCGATCTCGCTGCCGCGGCGCATATTTCGGTCGCCGACTATCTCGGCGGGATCGACTGGACGGGACACGAGCAGACAAAGGGCTGGTATTCGGGCCTGAAATCGCGCCCCAGCTTCCGCCCGCTGCTCGCTGAGCGGATGGAAATCGTCACCCCGCCGAAATATTATGAGGATGTGGATTTTTGATCCGGGGCGGTTAGGATAATCGGGACAGCCATGATAGCATTGCGCATGAATCGGGGGATTTGTGCGGACGCCAGAACTGATATTAGTGCCATTTTTAATGCTTGCGGCCGGGTGTACCATCGTCAATATTGACGGGGGGCAAGCAAAGATGCACGCAGGAAGTCTGCGCATTGTAGCACCGGACAATGCCGAGGTTATCGCCGTCCAATCCCGCGGGTTCGGACTGATCCGCGGGGCTGGTAACGTCACACTGGGCTATCAGGACGAAAGCCTAGTATATCAGATTGCTGGCAGTAGTTGCGCGATCATCCTATTCGATGCCAAATTGGATGAAGAAGGCCGCCGGTTTTGGCGCGAATTGGCGCAAACACATAAGGATATCTGTATCAAGAAATAATCGGGTCGCTCGATATCATTGGGGGGATGGTAGAATGAACAAAGCGATCTTGGTCGCGATACTGGCGGTACCGGCTCTCGCGGGCTGTTATCCGATGGAACAGGCGCCGCTGGTGTATGCGTCTAAATCGACCATCGGTGTCGGGGTCACAGCCGGCACGCCGGAAAATCCCGGACTCGATGTGACGATCGGTTTCAAGGAAACCAATGTAGCGCTCGTTCCGGTCGCGGTGGCAAAATATTGCCGCTATTCCAGTCCAACCAACTGCACCAACGCGACCTACGCGATGCAGATAATCCGCGGCGGAAAGGTGGATACCGTTGCAAACCGCGCGATCGACGCCGCCATTGCCTCCAATCAGGAAGAAGTCATCAAACTGAGCAGCGACATTCGTCAGATAGAGCTGGAAAAGAAGACGGCAGAGAGCAATTTGCAGTTGCTCGAGCGGCGATCGGAAGCACGAGCAGCGTTGGCAAGGCTGGGAACCATACCGACCGAAGGAGAGCTGGCATCGCAGACCCAGGCGCGGGCGGATGCTCAGCTGGTCTTGGCGACCGCTGCCGGTGTTGGCACCTCCGACGCGACAACCGAGCGAGCACGCGTGGCTGCGGCGAACGCATTGCTTCAGGCCAAAACCGAGCGGCTGACTGCGGTCAACAACGACATCGCCCGGCTCCGCCTACAGCTTATCCCGGACACGCAGGGATCGCGGGAGGATGCGCTGTCGGTTTACGGTACATTTCGGGGTGGCGGTACCGGCGATGCCAAAGGCGCATCGCTAACCGGCGGCAAGATATTTGCAACGGGAATTGCTGCACAGAATCTTTCCGAGCATGCGGGCGTCGCCGACTGCCTTGCTGCGGTTGGAATTCTGGCGCAACAGTTCAAGGGGACGAATGCCGATGAAGCGCGCAACGGCCTCTTGTCCGACGCGGGTGAGGTGTGCAAACACCGCCCCGCGTCGCGGCGATAGCGTTGGTTCGTCAGCATGCCTTGTATTTCCAGTGCAACTCCTTGCCGTCGGCGACCTGCGCGACGGTCGTCTCGATCCGTTTGACGCGCGTTTCCCCGCGCTTGGCCTCGATCACCCATTCGATATAGTCGCGCCGTTTGCCAGGCGAGAAGGCGTCCCAATGGCCTTGCGCTGCGGCATTGGCCCTGAGCGCGGTACCAAGATCATCGGGCAGGTCGAGCGCGACCTTGGGCGCTGGCGCCGCGCGCTTGGGCTTGCCTTCAGCACACAGTGCCGCCGCCTTCCGGATATCGGCAGCAAGGGCATTGTCGCCCGGCAGGTCGGCAAGCGAAGTCAGCCGCCCCAGGCTGCCCATCGCTCCGGTGTCACGCGGCGATCCGGTGACCTCCTCGTCGCGCCAGAAACCGAAGGTCGCATGCCCCTTGAACGCCGCCATGCTCGCCAGATTCTGTCCGTTCAGCACGAAATGGGGGACGCCCCATTTGAGCGTTTCCTCCGCGCCCGGCGCATGTTGGTGGACGAGTTCGCGAAGATGGGTCAGGATCGGTTGCGCGAACGGCTGGCGCTTCGCGATATAATCGTCGACGCGCGGGTCGCGGCTCACTCCGCGTGTCTCGCCGCGAGCAGATAGTTGAGCGCCTCGCTGCCGCCAAGCTTGAAGCCCTTGGCTGCCGACGGCGACAGGCCTGTGCGGCCGAAAGCCTCGAGACCCGCATCTGCGATCAGCTTGGTCAGTTCCTCGGGTTTCAAAAAATGGTCCCAGTCGTGTGTCCCGCGCGGCACCGCGCCGATGCGCTCGGCGGCCTCGACGAGCAGCAGTTTCGATGCGATCGTGCGGTTCGGAGTTGAAAGGATCATCAGCCCGCCGGGCGCCAGGCGCGCCGCAAGTTCGCCGATAAAGGCCGCGGGATCGGCGACATGCTCGACGACCTCCATCGATGTGACGAGATCGAACTGGCCCGCCGGCAACGCCGCCAGTTCACCTGAGAAGTAGGAAATCGCCAGCCCCTGGCCCGCGGCATGACCCTTCGCCACGGCGATATTCTCGGGCGCCGCATCAACCCCGGTAACCGCCGCACCCATCCGCGCCAGCGGCTCGGCGAGCAGTCCGGCTCCGCAGCCAACGTCGAGCGCGCGCTTGCCGGCGAGCGGCTGGCGCTCGCGCGCGTCGACGTGCCAATGCGTGTCGATCTGCTCGCGGATATAGGCGAGGCGCACCGGGTTCAGCTTGTGCAGCATCGCCGACGATCCGTGCGGATCCCACCAGTCGGCGGCGAGCGCCCCGAAATGCGCGGCTTCGTGCGGGTTGATCGTGGCGGCGTTCATGCGCAACGATGTGGCACTGCGCCTTCGCCGGTGCAAGAAATTCTATCCGACGCGGTCCTTCGCGCGCTTGCCATCGCCTTTCCCCTTCCCTAACAGCCGGACGCCGCAGAAATGCTTGGAAAAGTTGCGGTCGAAACCAGTTCGGGAAAGCAGGGCGAGATGGCGCGGATCGTGATGAAATTCGGGGGCACGTCGATGGCGGGCACCGAGCGGATTCGCACCGTCGCGAAGCTGGTTGCGCGCGAGGTCGCCAATGGCAATGAAGTTGCCGTCGTCGTCTCGGCGATGGCCGGCGATACCGACCGTCTTGTGAACTTCTGCCGTGAAGCGAACCCGCGCTATGACCCGGCCGAATATGATGTCGTGGTCGCGTCGGGTGAACAGGTGACGTCGGGCCTGCTCGCGCTCACCCTTCAAGCGATGGGCACCCCCGCGCGCAGCTGGCTCGGCTGGCAACTCCCGATCCGCACCGAAGAAGCGCACGCCCGCGCGCGCATCGCCGACATCGACACCGGCGCGCTCGCCGCCGCGATGGCGCGCGGCGAGGTTGCGGTGATCCCCGGCTTCCAAGGCCTGATGGAAGACGGCCGCGTGTCGACGCTCGGCCGCGGCGGATCGGACACCAGCGCCGTCGCGGTCGCTGCCGCGCTGAAAGCCGATCGCTGTGACATCTACACCGACGTCGACGGCGTCTATACCACCGACCCGCGCATCGTCGCGCGCGCGCGCAAGCTCGATTACGTCACCTATGAAGAAATGCTCGAACTGGCGAGCGTCGGGGCAAAGGTGCTGCAAACGCGCTCGGTCGGGTTGGCGATGAAAGAGGGTGTGCGCGTGCAAGTCCTGTCCAGCTTTGTCGAGGGCGACGAAGCCCCCGCCCGCGGCACGATGATCGTCAGCGACGAGGAAATAGAGGAACATCAGATGGAACGGCAGCTGATCACCGGCATCGCCCACGACAAGAATGAAGCCAAGGTCATCGTCACCCGCGTGCCCGACCGGCCGGGCGGCGTCGCCAATATCTTTGGCCCGCTCGCCGCGGCGGGGATCAACGTCGACATGATCATCCAGAACGTCGGCCGCGACAAGGGCGAGACCGACGTGACCTTCACCGTCCCGCAAACCGACCTTTTGCGCTCGATCGACCTGCTTGAGGCCGCGAAGGAAAAGATCGGCTTCAACCGCATCATCAGCGACGACAAGGTCGCGAAGATCAGCGTCGTCGGGGTCGGCATGAAAAGCCACGCGGGCGTCGCGAGCACGATGTTCCGCGCGCTGGCCGACCGCGGCATCAACATCCAGGCGATCTCGACCAGCGAGATCAAGGTCAGCGTGCTGATCGACGAGGATGAAACCGAACTCGCGGTGCGCGTGCTGCACACGGCTTACGGGCTCGACGCCGACTGACGGAGGGGGCGCACCTAGGGTCCTGACCCCAGTCCCGCTCAATTCCAATCGCGCGCCAGGAAACGCTCCTTCGCACCGCCCAGCACGGCAATGGCGCGTTCGACATTGCGCCGCCGCGCCACGTCCGATTTCAGATTGGCCAGATAGCGCAATATCTCTTTCTGCAGGCTGGGCGCGAGGGCATCCCAACGCGTTTTCGCCGTTGGATTGTTGTCGAGGCGCACGACGAAGTCGGGCAGCATGTCGTGCTGCGGACCGCTTCGATACTCCTCGTCGAAAACAACCGCCACATCGACCATGTCGCCATGACGACTGTTCGATGCTTTGCGAGCAACGCCGTCGAGATAGAGATAGAAGCCTCCGTCGCCCGCAGGCATCATGTTGACCCGCCGGGGCGGATTCGGCTGTCCATTGATCTGGACAAGCACGGGCATCGGTCGCCTCCACCCGGCCTTGATCCGACCTGCGCGCGCCCGGGTTACCCACACATAGGGGTTGATGCCCCGCAGTTCGATCTTCGCTCTAAAATTCATCTCGCTCCTGTAACAGAAGGATGGGATTGGCGAGCGCGCAATAGGACGCCGCGAACATTGGGGAGGCGGCTTGAAAAAGGACCCGCCCGCAGGCCCATGTCCCTGCGAGCGGGTCACGACCCGTCGCCGATGTGATGTCACCGGCCCCGCGGCATGAGGCAGGACCGGTGCGCACGATCAGGCGAGGTCGAAACGGTCGGCGTTCATCACCTTGGTCCACGCCTGGACGAAGTCCTTGACGAATTTTTCGCCATTGTCGGACTGCGCATAGACTTCGGCGACCGCGCGCAGTTCCGAATTGGACCCGAACACCAGGTCGGCGCGGGTCGCTCGCCAAGTTTCCCCGCCGCCCTTGCGGTCGGTGGCGACATATTCCTGATCGTCCGACCCGTCGACGGCCTTCCAGACATTGGTCATGTCGAGCAGGTTGACGAAGAAGTCGTTGGTCAGCTGGCCCGAACGCTTGGTGAAATGGCCGTGGCCGCGCTCGCCGTGGTTGGCGCCGAGGACGCGCAAGCCGCCGACCAGCACCGTCATTTCGGGGACCGAGAGGCCGAGCAGCGACGCGCGGTCGAGCATCATTTCCTCGGTCTTCACCGCCAGCTTCTTTTTGCCGAGATAGTTGCGGAAGGCGTCGGCTTCGGGCTCCATCACCGCGAAGCTGTCGGCGTCGGTCTGTTCGGCGGTTGCGTCGCCGCGGCCGCCGGTGAAGGGCACTGCGACGTTGAAACCCGCATCCTTGATCGCCTTTTCCAGCCCGACCACACCGCCAAGCACGATGGCGTCGGCCATCGACATCGATCCGCGCAGGCCGTCGAGGGTGCTCAGCACCTTGGCCAGCATCTCGGGCTCGTTGACCTCCCAGTCCTTTTGCGGCGCCAGCCGAACGCGCGCGCCATTGGCGCCGCCGCGGTGGTCCGACTTGCGATAGGTGCTGGCCGACGCCCAGGCGGTCTTGATCAACTCGCTGACGGTCAGACCGCTCGCGGCGATCTTTTCCTTCACCGCCGCCACTTCGGCGTCCGACGGCATCGTGCCCGCCGGGATCGGATCCTGCCAGATCAGGTCCTCGGCGGGAACTTCGGGGCCGAGGTAGCGGATCTTGGGCCCCATGTCGCGGTGGCACAGCTTGAACCACGCGCGCGCAAAGGCATCCTTGAACGCTTCATGGTCATTGCGGAACTTCTCGCTGATCGCACGGAACTCGGGATCCATTTTCAGCGCCATGTCGGCGGTGGTCATCATGGTCGGAACCTTGATGTTGGGATCCCACGCCGCCGGGGCCATATCCTCCGGCTTCTGGTTGATCGGCTGCCACTGCTGCGCGCCCGCGGGCGAATGGACGAGCTCATAATCATAATCGAGCAGCAGGCGGAAATAATTCTCCGACCATTCGGTCGGGGTGTTGACCCACGATCCTTCGATGCCGCTGGTCACGGCATGTTCGCCGATACCGCCGCTGTCGTGGCTGCTGACCCAGCCGAAACCCTGCGCCGCCAGATCGCCACCCGAAGGTGCCGCGCCGAGCAGCGACGCGTCGCCATTGCCATGCGCCTTGCCAAAGGTGTGGCCACCCGCGGTCAGCGCGACGGTTTCTTCCGAATTCATCGCCATGCGCTCAAAGGTCGCGCGCATGTCGCGCGCCGATTGCAGCGGATCGGGATTGCCGCCCGGCCCTTCCGGGTTGACATAGATCAGACCCATCTGGATCGCGGCGAGCGGGCCTTCGAGCGCTTCCATGCCCTTGTCGGGATCGATGCGGGTCTGAACGCCCTCATTGACCCATTTGTCTTCGCTGCCCCAGTAGATGTCGCGCTCGGGCTCGAACACATCGGCGCGGCCGCCGCCGAAGCCGAACACCGGGCCGCCCATGCTTTCGATCGCGACGTTGCCGGTCAGAATGAACAGGTCGGCCCAGCTGATCTTGTTGCCATATTTCTGCTTGATCGGCCACAGCAGGCGGCGTGCCTTGTCGAGGTTGCCATTGTCGGGCCAGCTGTCGAGCGGCGCAAAGCGTTGCTGCCCGCTGTTGGCGCCGCCGCGGCCGTCCGCGGTGCGATAGGTGCCCGCGGCGTGCCACGCCATGCGGATGAAGAACGGGCCATAATGGCCGTAGTCGGCCGGCCACCACGGCTGGCTGTCGGTCATCAGCGCCTTCAGGTCATCTTTCAGCGCCTGATAGTCGAGCGACTTGAAAGCTTCGGCATAATCGAAATCGTCGCCGAGCGGATTGGAGGGGCCGTTCGGGTTGAGGATTTCGGTTGCCAGCATTTCGGGCCACCAATCCTTGTTGGTGCGGCCGAGCAGCGAACGGACGCCACCCTGATGGACCGGGCAACCGCCGGCGGCGTCGATGGGGGTCTGATCGTTCATACAGTCTCTCCTTTATGGTTTTGATCGATGGCCTGTCGCAATGACCGGCGCGTGACAGGGGGCCGGGTTGCGGAAGGAATTTGCGTCGCGCGCGGCGCGAGTCGGAGCGTCTCCCTTGATTTGACCAGGCAAGGATAGGCGGCCACGCCCAATCGACCTAACCGAATAAGCTGAACTCAGTAATTGACTATGCCGATCATTACCGCACTGCCCGCGCCGCGTCGCGGGGCTCCACCGCGGAACTGCCACGCCCCGGCGAATGCCGCCGGGCGCGCGGAACATTGGCGGGTGGTGGCCGGTTGCTCCGATGTCGCCACCGTCAACCGGCGACTGAAGGAGAAGGAAAGTGGCCAACAGCCCCAACCAGCAGAACGAGCAGAACCAGCAGGCAGAACGCGACGAAGAACGGCGCCGCCAGCAGGAGCAGCAGGGCGGACAGAACCGTCAACCGGGAAGCGACGAGCGCCCCGACGCCGATCGCGAAAACCGCCAGCAGCGCTGAGCATGATGCGCATGTGAAAGGGGCCGCCCACGGGCGGCCCCTTTTCATTTTGGTCGGTGCGGGTCGTCAAAAACTGACTTTGACCGTCCCGCCCCAGGTGCGCGGGTCGCCCGGTTGCCCGGCGATCAGCCCGACATTGCCCGGCGCCACTTGCAGCGTTTCGATATAATTGACGTCGAAGGCGTTGCGGACCCAGCCAAAAATATCGAACCCCTCGGCGCGGAAGCCGACGCGGAAATTGGTCAGCGCATAGCCCTTTACATCGGTGTAGATCGAAGGCGACGCATTGGAGTTCCAGCGTGAGCGATAATTGCCGTCGACGCCCAGATAGACCTGGCCATCCTTTGCGAGCAACGTGGCGGGAATGTTGGTTTCCGCACCATAGGAAAAGGCCCATTTCGACACCCCCGGCAGATCAGCCCCCGAAATATCGCACTCGCGCGGGCTGAGCGCACCGGGGACGCCGGGCTGCGAATAATCGGGCGCCGCATTCGCTGGCTGGAATGTCCCGCCGGACAATTCGGGCGGGCATGGCGCGTTGGTGAAGCTTTTATATTTGGCATCGGTATAGGCGCCGTTGGCATAAGCGGTGAACCGGTCGCTGGTGCGGATCTTGAAGTCTGCCTCGATACCCTGCGACACCACTTTTTCGGCGTTCGCCAGATAGCCGCGCACCGTGCCGAACTGGCCGCCGTTCACCGTCGCCTGGAAATTCTTGATCTCGGTCCGGAACGCGGTGAGGTTGAAGGTCGCGAGGCGGTTCAGGAATTGCGTCTTGAGCCCGATCTCGTAATGATTGACCGATTCCGGTTTGACCGTGCTCGCGCTCAGCACCGGCTGGTTGTTGGTGTCGAGCGGCAAACCATTTTGGTTGATGCCAACGGTCTTGAAGCTTTTCGCATAGGTGGCGTAGGCGAGCACGTCGGGTGCGAGCTTGTAGTTCACGTTCAGATCATAGCTGAAATTCCAGTCGCTGACCGACGGCTCGGTCAGCTGCGGCTGATAGACGCCGCACTGTGCGGTGAGCACCGCATTGTCGGCGGTTGCCGCCGGGGCGCAACTGGCAATCACCTGCCCCGCACCCGTGGTCACGACACGCTGATAAAAGCCTTCTTTCTTGTCATAATTGATGCGGATGCCCGGCTGGATGGTCAGTTCGCGGGTCAGCTTGTAGCTGAGCTGTCCATAGAAAGCGGCGCTGTCGGCTTTCAGGAATTGGGTGTTGGAGGCGGTCAGACCGTTCAGCACCTCGGGCCGGTTATAGACATTGTTCGGATCGGTCGATGGCGCGAGGCTGTAACGCGTCGCGTCGATGCCTTGCTGCTCGGTGCCCTGCGTATCGATCCGCTGCCGGAAAGCGAACAGTCCCGCGACGAAATCGATCGTGTCGCCCTCATAATTATAGCGGAACTCCTGACTGTACTGGTCCTGCTGCGACGGATTTTGCGAGCGCGAGACCACCGACGCGCCGGTGAAATCGCGATCATTCTCGGGCTTCCAGTCCCAGAAGCGCCACGCGGTGATCGAGGTCAAGGTGCCCGGCCCGACATCCCATTTGACGCGCAGCGATACGCCGCCAATCTTGTTGCCCGCGCTCAGGCTGGCATCGATGTCGGTCAGCCGGTCGTACACATTGCGGCTGGGGACGGTGTAATTATAGCCGGGATTGGCTGCCTGAAGCCGCGCGATGATCGCGTCATATTGGCGGTTCAGCGCACGCTGGGTCGGCCCGACGCGGACGAAGGCGGTGCCGCAGCATTCGGGATCCTGCTGGCTGTAATCGCCGGCCAGCGTGATGCTGAGATCCTCGTTGGGCTGAAACAGCAGCTGGCCGCGCAGGCCGAGATTGTCCTGTTCGTTGATCCAGCGATCGGTGCGGGTGTTGAACAACGTACCGCGGCGGCTGGTCGCAGCGATCGCGATGCGCGCGGCGATCTTGTCGGTCAGCGGCCCCGACACGGCGGCTTTCGCCTGCCGGTAGTTGAGATTGCCGACACTGACTTCCGCCCGCCCCTCGAAATCAAAGGTCGGCTGGTTGGTGGTGATGTTGATCGCGCCCGCGGTGGTGTTCTTGCCGTAAAGCGTGCCCTGCGGCCCGCGCAGTACCTCGACCTGATCGACGTCAAGGAAGTCGAAGGTCGCGGCGGCAACGCGCGAGTTATAGACGTCGTCGACATAGATGCCCACGCCCTGTTCGAACCCGTCGCTGGTCAGGCCATAAGGCACCCCGATGCCGCGGATATTGACCGACGTGTTGCGCGGGTTCGTCGTATAGACCTGAAGCGTCGGGGCGAGCTGTTGCAGCTTTACGACGTTGAAGTTGCCGGTCGCCTCGATCGAATCACCGCGGATGACCGAAATCGCGACCGGCACTTCCTGTGCGGTTTCCTGGCGGCGACGCGCAGTGACGATGATGATGTCGCCGCGGCTGATGTCATCGTCGACCTGCGGAGCGGTGACGGCGGGGTCCGACGACGCGGCCGTCGCCGACTCGGCCGCGGCGGCGGGATGGGCCGCGATCGCAAGTATCAGTCCGAGGGCAAAAGGCGTGGGCCGCACGGATCGGCGGCCGAAAAAATTTCGAGCAGTCATGGCAATTTCCTGTTGCAAAGAAATTGCCACATCCGGTGGTCCGGTCTGCGGCATAGAGTGGGGGCTTCATTGCCCCGTCGGGAGGCGGCTTAATTGGGGTAGCGGTGGCGTTCGGTGACATCGACCTGCACCAGCTTCCCCTCGTGGACGGTAAGCTGGATCGCGCCGAAGCGCAGTTTTCCAAGCGCATCGAGCACCGTCTGGACGGCGCGCGAGGGCGGGGCCGGGTCGCCAGCTTTCTGGTTGGACGAAGTGGTCACGATTTTCCTTTCCCTGATGCGATTCGCCCCGAAAGTATATGCCAAGTGTTTTAGTTGACAATAATTGATTTGCTTTCTGCGCCGAAAGGTTCGGTTCGTGCGGCCAAGCGCACGGCGATGTCTACTCGGTTCGCCGCGATGTAAATCGCAAGGGATTGCGCGCGAGTCCCAGTGCTGGCAAAGGCAGCCACAATGAGCAAAATGAACGAACTGATGGCGCGCGGGACCGACCTGCTCGGCAGCGATTATGCCATCCTCTGCGGCGCGATGAGCTGGGTTTCCGAACGCCAACTGGTCAGCGCGATCAGCAATGCGGGCGGGTTCGGCGTGATCGCGTGCGGCGCGATGACCCCCGAACTGCTCGACACCGAAATTGCCGCGACCAGGGCGCTCGCGACGCGGAACTTCGGCGTCAACCTGATCACCATGCACCCGCAATTGTTCGAACTGATCGATGTCTGCGCCAAGCATGGCGTCGGCCATGTCGTGCTGGCGGGCGGGCTGCCGCCCAAGGGCAGCCTTGAGGCGATCAAGGCGTCGGGTGCCAAGGTCATCTGTTTTGCGCCGACATTGGCGCTCGCCAAAAAGCTGGTCCGGTCGGGCGTCGACGCGCTGGTGATCGAAGGCATGGAGGCAGGCGGCCACATCGGTCCGGTATCGACCAGCGTGCTGGCGCAGGAAATCCTGCCCACGCTGGCGGACGAGGTGCCGATCTTTGTCGCGGGGGGCATCGGCCGCGGCGAAGCGATCGCCGCCTATCTGGAAATGGGCGCCTCGGGCGTCCAACTCGGCACCCGCTTCGTGTGCGCGACCGAGAGCATCGCCCATCCCAATTTCAAAAAGGCGTTCATGCGGGCATCGGCGCGCGAAGCCGTCGCCAGCGTGCAGATCGACCCGCGCCTGCCCGTCATCCCGGTCCGCGCGCTGAAAAACGCGGGGACCGAGGCGTTCACCGCCAAGCAGCGCGAGGTCGCCAACAAGCTCGACCGGGGCGAAGTCGACATGATGGAAGCGCAGCTGGAAATCGAGCATTATTGGGCCGGCGCATTGCGCCGCGCGGTGATTGACGGCGACGTCGAAAATGGTTCGTTAATGGCAGGGCAATCTGTCGGTATGGTATCCGAAGAAGAAAGCGTCGCCGAAATCGTCGCAACTTTGGTGCAACAGGCCGAAGCCGCGTTGCAGGCGCGGGGTTGATGCCGCATGGTCATGCGGTTGGGGAGTGGATTATGAATTTGTCGCGGAAGATCGTCGTCGCGGTTTTGCTGGCCAGCGTTGCTGCCTGTGCGCCCAAGCCGCCCCCGCCGCCTCCCCCGCCGCCGCCGCCGCCCGTCGTGGTCGTGATCCCGCCGCGCCCGTTGCCGCCGGGCAATGCGTCGCTGACCCAGATCCTCCCCGGTCGCGGCATCGACGGCCGGTTCGTGACCGCGAACAGCGGCGTCACCGGCGACCGCGCCTTCTGGCAGCTGAAGATCGCCCTCAACGTCGCGGCCATCGGGTGTCGGGGCGTGGAGGAAGCCACGCTGGTATCCGCCTATAACGGGATTATCAAAACCCACGCGCGGGTCATTAAATCGACCGAAAAAACGGTGATTACCGACCTGGGCAAGGCAAACAAGACCAACGGCATCAAGGAACGCGACCGGTTGTCGACGCAATTGTTCAACTATTTCGCGCAGCCGCCGGCGCAGCGGGCGTTCTGCGCGCGCGCCAACGAAGTCGCGCAGCTGGTGTCGTCCGTGCCGACCGCACAGATCGTCGAACAAGCCCCCCTGCATCTCGCGCGTCTCGACGAGCCGTTTCACGATTTTTACGAGGCCTATGCCCGCTATCAGGCCGACGTTGTGGCCTGGGACGCAAAATATGCGCCGCCGCCGCCGATCATGAGCGCGCCCGCCGCGCCGGTGGGGCCGACCACCACCAGCGACAGCAGCGCCGCCGGACCGCAAGCTCCGACCTCGCCGACGGGAACCAACTGACCGGCAGCGCCGCAATCGCCGATTGTTGGGGGCGGCAGCGCGCGGGCAATAGCGTTCGGGTGCGCCATCTGTTAGCAGGGGCGCAATGACCAACGCCCCCCCTCCCCCCTCTTCGGCCGCCCAGTCGGCGCGCACCATTCTGACCCGGTTGCACGAGGTGATGGCGTCGCGCGCCAACGCGCAGGGCAAGCTCAACCAGGTCGTCGGGATCATCGGCGAATGTCTCGATAGCGAGGTTTGCTCGATCTATCTGCTGCGCGACGGCGCGCTCGAACTCTACGCAACCCGTGGGCTGAAACAGGAAGCGGTTCACGTTACTCGCCTGGGCCTTGGCGAAGGACTGGTCGGGATGATCGCCGACCAGATCGAAACGCTCAACCTCGACGAAGCCGCAGCACACCCCGATTTTTCCTATCGTCCCGAAACCGGCGAGGAATTGTTCCACAGCTTTGCCGGGGTGCCGATCATCCGCCGCGAGCGCGCGGTCGGCGTCCTGTGCGTCCAGCACGCCGACCCGCGGCGCTACGCCGACATCGAGATCGAAACGCTGCAGACGGTCGCGATGGTGTTGTCCGAACTGATCGCCAACGCCGATCTGGTCGATACCGCGGCGCGGATCGATGCCGCCGCCGCCGACCAGTCGGCGCAGCGGCTGACCGGGCAAAAGCTGGTCGACGGCATGGGCGCGGGCGTGGCCGTGTTCCACCAGCCGCGCATCACCATCGAACATACCGTCGCCGACGATACCGAGGCCGAGCGCCACCGCGTCTATGCGGCGTTCGACAAGATGCGCGAACAGATCGACCGCATGGCCAGCCAGGCTGATTTCGGCGTCGGCGGCGAGCATGAAGAGGTCATCGAGACCTACAAGATGTTCGCCTATGACGAAGGCTGGTCGCGGCGGATCAACGAAGCGATCGACAGCGGCCTGACCGCTGAGGCGGCGATCGAGCGCGTCCAGCAGCGCACCCGGATGCGGATGCGCCAGATCGACGATCCGCTGCTGCGCGACCGGATGCACGACCTTGAGGATCTGTCGAACCGCCTGATCCGCATCGTGTCGGGGCAGATGGGAACTGCGGCGCAAATGGGCCTGCGGCAGGATTCGATCCTGATCGCGCGCAACCTGGGTCCGGCCGAACTGCTCGAATATGATCGGCGCCGGCTGAAGGGCGTGGTGCTCGAGGAAGGATCGCTCACCGCGCACGTGATCATCGTGGCGCGCGCGATGGGGGTACCGGTCATCGGCCGGGTCAGCGATGTCCGCTCGTCGATCCGCGAGGGCGATCTGCTGCTCCTCGACGCCACCGCCGGCGCGGTGCATGTCCGCCCGACGCAGGCGGTGCAGGACGCGTTCGACGCGAAGCTCGAGATTTCACAGAAACGGCGCGCCAATCTGGCGTCGCTGCGCGACCTGCCCGCGGTGACCAAGGACGGTGTCGCGATCGAGTTGATGATCAATGCCGGGCTGCGCGAGGATGTCGCGGCGCTCGACCTGACCGGCGCGCGCGGGATCGGGCTGTTCCGCACCGAATTCCAGTTTCTGGTGTCCGCCACCCTCCCCGCGCGAGAACGCCAGCAGCGGCTGTATCGCGATGTGCTCGACGCCGCGGGTGACCGTCCGGTGATCTTTCGCACCGTCGATATCGGCGGTGACAAGGCGCTGCCCTATATGAATGTGCGCGACGCGGCGCTCGAGGAAAATCCCGCGATGGGCTGGCGCGCGCTGCGTCTGGCGCTGGAACGCGAAGGCCTGCTGAAGGTTCAGGCGCGCGCGTTGATGGAAGCCGCGGCGGGGCGGACACTGAACGTCATGTTCCCGATGGTGTCGGAACCCTGGGAATATGAGGCGGCACGCAACCTGTTCGTCGCACAGCGCGCCTGGCTGGCACAGCATAACAAAAGGCTGCCTGTCGCCATTCGATACGGCGCGATGCTTGAGGTGCCCGGGCTACTCGAAACGCTCGACCTGATGTTGCCGCATCTCGATTTCCTGTCGGTCGGCACGAACGACCTGACCCAGTTCCTCTTCGCCGCCGACCGCGCGCACCCGCGGCTTGCCGAGCGTTACGACTGGCTGTCGCCGACGGTCATGCGCTATCTGGCGCGCGTCGTGCGGACGGTGGCGGGAACCAAGGTCGCGCTGGGCGTATGCGGCGAAATGGGCGGGCGGCCGCTCGAAGCCATGGCCCTGCTGGGCGTCGGTATCGAACGCCTGTCGATCACCCCCGCAGGTGTCGGCCCGGTCAAGGCGATGATCCGCTCGCTCGACCTCGGCGCGCTGCGCGCAGATATGCCGGCGATTCTGGCGCAGCCGTCATCAAGCCCCCGCGCCCAGTATCAGGCGTGGGCGGAGGCGCATCAGGTCGATTTAGGCGTGTGACCTTTTTCAGCCCTTGCCGAACAGCCAAGGTTGAACCAGCGCGCAAAGACGGTGTGCGGCATATATGCAAAGCACCGCGACGACCGCTCCCGCAATCGTATCGATCAGATGGTGGCTGCCGTGCAGCAGGGTCCCGACCCACACAAGGATGTTGAACGTCACCGCGGGCCAGCGTAGCGCGCGGATCGGCCACAACGCCCATGCCGAATGCAGGGCCATGACGGTGTGATAGCTCGGGAAGGTAATCAACCCCATCATCGGCGCACGCGCGAGGTCGAACAATTCGCCCGTCCGGAGCTGCATGACCTGGACCACGGTGTGTCCTTCGGACGTCAGCACCATTGCCGGATGATCTGCGCTGGTCAGGCCAAGATAGCCGTACGCGCCGACTGCGGGCAGGAAAATCGCAACGATATGGACGACAACCAGCGCGAGGAATTGGGCGGTCACGAACTTCATCAAACGGACATTCTGGCACGCGAAAAGCAACGCCAAAAATATCACTCCCACCTGCGGCCCGGCCTGCTCATATGCAAACCGGGTCAGGTCTACCAACGCCGGATAACCGGCGAACCAGCGCAGCATCGCAGCCCAGTCAAAACCCATAGCCCGGTCGATCGCGTAGAGATTATCGTCGACCAACGGGAAGTGGGCACCCGCGGAATAGACCAGATAGCCCGTTGCCGCGCCAAATATGCTGCCCAGTTGAAGCGCCAGCACAAAGCCGAGCGTTGTGGCAAAGACCGGTCTGAAACGAACCGTGCAATACAATACGGCTAAACAACCTGCGACCGCCGCAATTCCCAGCCGGGACAAATCAGGTACCAGACGGACATTCGCGAATAGCCATAGTCCGCCAAGCGCAGCGAAAAGCACCGCGCTGCCCGCTGCAACCACTATTGACGCGACAAGCTCTTCGCGATTCGCCACCGCGGTCCAGTGGGCAACAAGACTGCGCAGATCGAAACGCGCGGGCTGAAGGGATGTTGTGGCCATCGGACGGCGTTAACTATCCGCGCCCAATTAAGATCCTGTAAATCAGCCCTGTCCGCTCCCTGCCATCGGGAACAAATCCGACAGTGACAAGTAAAATGTTTATGATATGTTCTGATTAGCAAAAAGGAGAATATATGAACGATGAAGCTCCCCGCGCCACCGGCCAATGCCATTGTGGCGCGATCCGTTATTCGATGACCACCACCGTGCAGCATCATGCGCTGTGCCATTGCAGCGATTGTCGGCGCCATGCAGGTGCGCCGATGGTCGGATGGGCGCTCGTCGGACAGGACGAGATCGAGACTACGGGTACGCCCAAAATCTATGCGTCGTCCGAGCATGGCCGCCGCCATTTCTGCGGCGAGTGCGGCACCGGGCTGTTCTATACCAGCGAGGCGATTTTTCCAGGGCAGATCGACGTCCAGTCCGCGACGCTCGATGATCCCGGCCTGATCCCGGCGCAGGTGCAGATCCAGACCGCCGAACGCATCGGCTGGATAGAAAAGCTGGACAGCCTGCCCGCGTTCGAGCGTTATCCGCCGTTTGAATAGGGCGCGGCGCGGATCGTTTGCGCAGCTTTGGTCTTGTTTGCGCGCGGCAGCGCATCATCCCCCGCCCCGCATCCGGCGTTGCTCGTCCCACCAGGCGATACGTTCGGCGATCCGTTTTTCGAACCCGCGATCGGTGGGCTGGTAATAGGTCTGCGCGCCCATCCCTTCGGGCCAGTAATCGGCGCCTGAAAAGCCATCGGGGGCGTCATGATCATAGGCATAACCCGCGCCATAGCCGAGATCCTTCATCAGCTTCGTCGGCGCGTTGAGGATGTTCGCGGGCGGCGCGAGCGACCCGGTGTCGCGCGCCGACGCGAACGCCGCTTTTTGCGCTGCATAGGCGGCATTCGATTTGGGCGCAGTGGCCAGATAGAGGCACGCCTGCACGATCGCGAGTTCGCCCTCGGGTGAGCCGAGAAATTGATAGGCGTCCTTGGCGGCGAGGCATTGCACCAGCGCCTGCGGATCGGCGAGGCCGACGTCTTCGCTGGCAAAGCGCACCAGTCGCCGCAGCACATAGAGCGGCTCCTCGCCTGCTACCAGCATCCGTGCAAGGTAATAGAGCGACGCCTGCGGGTCCGACCCGCGCAGCGCCTTGTGCAGCGCAGAAATCAGATTGTAGTGGCCGTCGCGATCCTTGTCATAGACCGGCATCCGGCGGTGCAGAAACTGCGCGAGCTCGCTCGATCCCAGCGGGTTGCGGATTGCGGCGGCGAACAGCGTCTCAACCTGATTGAGCAGGAAGCGGCCGTCGCCGTCGGCGCTCGCGACCAGCGCGACCTTCGCCTCGTCGGTAACAGGCAGGCCGCGCCCGACGTCGGCCTCGGCGCGCGCAACCAAAAGCGCGAGCGCGTCTTCACCCAGCCGGTTCAGCACCAGCACCTGCGCCCGCGACAAGAGCGCGGCGTTCAGGGCGAAGCTGGGGTTCTCGGTCGTCGCGCCGACGAGCACCACCGTGCCGCGCTCGACATAGGGCAGGAACCCGTCCTGCTGAGCACGATTGAATCGGTGAATCTCGTCGACGAACAGCAAGGTTCGCTTGCCCGCCGCGGCCATTTTTTCGGCATCGGCAAAGGCGGTCCGCAGGTCGGCAACCCCAGAGAACACCGCCGAGAGAGCCGAAAACCGCATCCCTACCGCTTCGGCCAACAGGCGCGCGATCGTCGTCTTGCCGGTCCCCGGCGGTCCCCACAGGATGATCGACGACAATTGCCCCGCCGCCACCATGCGCCCGATCGCACCCTCCGGTCCGGTCAGATGCTCCTGCCCGACGACGTCGGCCAGCGTGCGCGGGCGCAATCGCTCGGCAAGCGGCGCCAGGCCGTTCGCGGCGTCCTCGCGCCCGACCGGGGCGTCGTCGCCGAACAGGTTATCGGCCATGCGGCCCTCAGCCCCCGTGCCGCTGTTTCTGGCGGATCAGGCGCAGATAAGTGTCGGCGACCGCCTGGTTGATCGCGTCCCACTGATAGGCTCCGCTTTCGCTCACCGCGGCCGCACCATGATCGCCCCGAAGCGGGATGTCGTCGCAATAATGCTGGAGATGATCGGCAAAGCCGGTGATCGAGCCGGGCGCCACGAGATAGCCGGTCCGGCCATGTTTGACGATGCTGGCGCTGCCCGTGGCGCGCGCCGCGACGACAGGAAGCCCGCACGCCATCGCTTCCAGGGTCACATTGCCAAAGGTTTCGGTGACCGACGGATTGAAAAAGATGTCGCACGAAGCAAGCGCCCGCGCCAGATCCACGCCGCCCTGAAATCCTATGAAATGCGCGTCGGGCAGGCGCGATTCGAACCAGTCGCCCGCTGGTCCCTCACCGATCACGACAACCCGGTGCGGGACACGCCGGCGCGCCAGGGCGTCGATGGCGTCGGCGAACACGTCGAGCCCCTTTTCCATCACCAGTCGACCGAGGAACGCGATCGCGGGAATATCATCTTCGATCCCGAGCCCGCGGCGCCAGTCCATGTCGCGGCGACCTGGGTTGAAGACGTCCTGCTCGACACCGCGCGTCCAGATGCCGATGTCGTAGTTCATCCTCTGGTCGCGCAGCACCTGAGCAAAGCTTTCCGACGGCGCGATCAGCGCGTCGCATTTGCGATACAATTTGCGCAGCCAGGCGACGATCACCGGTTCGAGGAACGACAGATTATAGTAGCGGAAATATGTCTCGAACCGGGTGTGGACCGAACAGGCGACCGGGATCCGCCGTCGCCGCGCCCAGGCCGCAGCCTGCCGCGAGACGCGGTCGGGGCTGGAGATATGGAGCATATTGGGCGCAAATTCAGTGATGTCCTGCCGCACCCGCGACGAAAAGCTGACCGGAATGCGATACTCGCTGCGACCGGGGATAGCGAAGGACGGCACGCTGACCAGATCGCCGGTCGGTTGGAAATCCGGGTTTGCCACCGTCGGCGAATAGACCCGTACCGCGGCGCCTTGGGCCAGCAGATAGCCGACGAGGCGGTTCAGCGCCTTGTTCGCACCGTCGGTGGTCATGTTGTAATTGCCGCTGAATAGCGCGATACGCAGGTCGGAAACGTCCATTTCGCCTGCGCTAGTCCCTTGGGCGCGCAAAGGCAATCGGATCAGAACTCGTCGTTGCGGTCGAACGTTGCCTCCAGATCGACGACAACGGGCGGATGCAGCCGAACGCGGTGGACGCGGCGTTCGTCGGCCTCGGTCACCTCGATCCGCCAGCCGCTGGGATGGAGCAGGATCTCGCCAACCTCCGGGACGTGCCCCGCCAGCACCGCGGCAAGGCCGCCCAGCGTGTCGACATCTTCGTCGATGTCGGCCAGCCGCGGGTCGATCGCCTCGCCGACATCGTCGAGTTCGGCGCGCGCGTCGGCGTTCCAGCAGCCGTCGTCGCCGGGGGCGAACAGCGCGGTGGGTTCGTCATCATGTTCGTCCTCGATCTCGCCGACGATTTCCTCGACCAGATCCTCGATCGTCAGCAGGCCTTCGGTGCCGGAATATTCGTCGATGACGATCGCGAGATGGGTACGCTTGGCGCGCATTTCGGCGAGCAGGTCGAGCACGCCCATCGACTGCGGTACGTAAAGCGGCTGGCGGATCAGGTCGATCAGCGGGGGCGGCGGGCGCCCCTCGGCGAGCACCGCAAACACATCCTTGACGTGGATCATCCCGACCACCTCGTCGAGATTTTCACGGTACACCGGCAGGCGGCTATGCCCCGCCTCGGCAAAGGCGGCAACGATGTCGACGAAAGCCGTACTCTCCGGGATCGCAATGATGTCGGCGCGCGGCACCGCGACATCGTCCACCGTCTGTTCGCCAAAATGGAGCAGGTTGCGCAGCATCTTGCGTTCGATCGGCGACATATCGCCAACGATGTTGCTGCCACGCCGGTCGTGACCTTCTTCCTCGGCCTCGTCGATGACCTCTTCGATCTGTTCGCGCAGCGAAGGTTCGTTGTTCCCACCAAAGAGCAAATGTTTAAGCCCGGACAAAAGTCCGGATCTACTGTCCTCTTCCGATCGGTTTGAAGACCCTTGGTCGTCGGGCATTGCGGCACATTTCTCCGTTAATCCTGATCAACATATGGATTGGCGATGCCCAGCGATGCAAGCGCTTTCGTTTCCAGCGCCTCCATCGCATTGGCGCTTGTGTCGTCTATATGGTCATAGCCGAGCAGGTGCAGGGTGCCATGGACGATCAGATGCGTCGCATGGTCGGCGATCGAGACCCCTTTGCCTTCAGCTTCGCGGCCGCAGGTTTCAAGCGCCAGCACGATGTCGCCGAGCAGGATTTCGCCGTCGTCGCTGTTCGCCAGACCTTCGAGCAGATCGTCCTGCACTTGCGGAAAGGACAGTACGTTGGTGGGCATGTCCTTGCCGCGGAAATCACGGTTCAGGGTCTGCACTTCGGCGTCGTCGGTCAACCGCACCGCGACCTCGACCAGCGGCGCCGCATTGGCCAGCGCCGCGTAAGGCGTCAGCGCGAGGGCGGCCGCCACCGCTTCCGCGGCACGTGCCTCCCAATCGAGCGTATCGGGCCAGGGCGTGGCTTCATGGGTTTCGACGCTCAGCACGCAATATCTCGCGCAAGGGAAATGGCGGAAAACTGGGTAACTTCACTCGCAATTCGCGTTTTCCGGGCGGCGCGCGCGCCTGCTGGATGATCGTTGAAGGTCATGCCTATCCGCTACCGCGGCGCGGGAATGTAGGACAGCGTTTTTTCCGGTTCCGGTTTGAGGTGGGGAGTAGCCATCAATCCTCCCTGTGGCGAAGCCATGGGGAGGGGGACCGCTCGCGAAGCGAGGGGTGGAGGGGCAGCGACGGCAGCGCCATGGCCCCTCCGTCAGCGCTTCGCGCTGCCACCTCCCCATGGCTTCGCCACAGGGAGGATCGCTGGCCGCCGTTGTCACTCGCCCATCACCCTTAATGCACATGCCTCAGCTTGTCGGGGTTGCGCATCACATAGATGCCGGTGACCTTGCCATCCTCGATCTCGAGCGCCGTCGTTTGCAGTTCGCCGTCGGCCTCGCGCGTGACAAAGCCCGGCAGGCCATTGATCATCCCGGTGTGGACGAGCGTCGAGCCATATTTGCGCAGGAGTACCGCAACGCTGCGATGCACTTTCAATACCAGCGCCTTGCCCAGGATCGGAATCGCGGCGGCAGGGCGCTTGCCGCCGCCGTCCGCCCACATGCCGACGTCGGCGGCGAGCAGCGCGCCGAGCGCGGCCATGTCGCCGCTGCGCGAGGCCGCGAAAAAGGCGTTGGCGATCTCCATCCCGCGCTCCTTTTCAAGCTTGTAGCGCGGACGCGCGTCGCGGACGTGGGCGCGGGCGCGCGCGGCGAGCTGGCGGGTCGCCGCGGGATCGCGATCGATCGTCGCCGCCACCTCGTCGAAACCGACGCCGAAGACGTCATGGAGGAGGAAAGCGGCGCGCTCGAGGGGGGAGAGCCGTTCGAGCGCGAGCATCAGCGGCAGCGTGACATCGTCTTCCTCCTCGTCCCCGACCAGCGGATCGGGGAGCCATGGGCCGACATAGGTCTCGCGCCGACGACGCGCCGATTTGAGCTGGTCGAGGCAGAGCCGCGTCACGGTACGGCGGAGGAACGCCGCGGGCTCGCGCACCGCGGCGCGGTCGGCGGCGAGCCAGCGGATGAAGGCGTCCTGCACGACATCCTCGGCATCGGCGACCGAGCCGAGCATGCGGTAGGCAACGCGGGTGAGCAGCGGGCGCAGCGGGTCGAAAACACCCGCCGCGTCCATCGCGTCACCGGGGCGCGTCGCCGCCATCAGGCAGCCTTCGCCGCCGGGGTTTCGAGCCACAGGTCAAAACCGACCGCGATCCGGTTCCAGCCGTTGATGATGTTGATCATCAGGGTGAGGTTCACCTGTTCCTCCGGCGTGAAATGCGCCTCGATCGCTTCTTTCGCGGCCTCCTGTGTGTGGCCTTGCGACAAGGTGGTCAAGGCATCGGTCCACGCGAGCGCGGCACGTTCGCGCGGCGTATAGACGGGCGCCTCGCGCCAGGCCGCCAGCAGGTAGATGCGCTGTTCGGTTTCGCCGAGCGAGCGCGCATCCGCAGTGTGCATGTTGATGCAATTGGCGCAGGCGTTGAGGATCGACGCCCGGATCTTGACGAGTTCGACCAGGCTTTTTTCGAGGCTCTTTTCGATCGCGAGCGAGGCGCCCATCCACTGCTTCATCAGCTGCGGTGCGGCGGCGAAGGGGTCGGTTACGCGGGTCATGTCATGTCTCCTTCCAAGGGGTTACACGGACATGACGAGGCAGGATCGGCAGCTGTGACATGGCGCACGAAAAAATTCTGCGCGCTTGTGAAAAAATCCGGTAGCCTGCGCCCCTCGACAATGATGAGGAGGGGTCCAATCATGAAGTTTCTCGATGGTTTCGGCGAACAGGCCTATGCGCTGCTGCGCATCGTCGCGGGTCTGTTGTTCCTGGCGCATGGGGTGCAGAAATTCTTCAACTTCCCCGCCGATTTTCCCTATCCGCTCAATCCGATGCTGTACGCTGCGGGCGCAATCGAACTGGTCGCGGGCGGGCTGATCGCCATCGGCCTGCTCACCCGCCCCGCGGCTTTCATTGCCAGCGGCATGTCGGCGGTCGGCTATTGGGTCGCGCACGGGATGCAAAGCCCCTTTCCGATCGCCAATGGCGGCGAGACGATCGCGCTTTATTGCTTCATCTTTCTGTTCATCGCAACGCGCGGGGCGGGGATCTGGAGCGTCGATGGGGCGCGGAAAGCGTAGCGCATTATGGGTTAGTGGCCGTTTTCGACCGGTTGCGGACATCGATCCTCCCTGTCGCGCAGCGATGGGGAGGTGGCAGCGCGAAGCGCTGACGGAGGGGCTTTGGCGCAAACGTCGTCGCCCCTCCACCATCCGCTACGCGGACGGTCCCCCTCCCCATCGCTGCGCGACGGGGAGGATCGTCAAGAGCAGCTTCCTACCCCAAAGCCGACACCGCACCGCCACAAAACGGGGGCGACCGATACGGCCGCCCCCAGTTGCGGGCTTCACATAGTGAAGAGTATCAAAGCTTGCGGGTATTCGCCTCGATCAACTTTTTCGCTTCGGCGATCGCCTTCGCGGTGGTCAGTTTCTTACCCTGCACCTCGTCGGCGATTTCGAGCAGGCGGCCGCTGATCACGGTGCCGGTCTGCGCTTCCTCGTCGATCGCGATGCCGCCCTTTGTCGCCGCGACGCGGTCCCATTCGGCGCGCACCGCGCCCCAATAATCCTTTGTCGCCGCCCAATAATCGTCGGCGGCCTTCACGTCATATTGGTCGTTCTTGGTATAGGTGTTGAGGACATACTCCTGCACGATCGGCACAAGCTTGCCGTCCTTGGTCCCCATTTTGGTATTGTCCTGCCAGTGGACCCAGCCGTCAGGCGAACTCTGGTGGCGGTTGATCGACAGATAGCGGTCATAGACGGGATTGCGGACGGCATCGCGGCGCGCGAGCGGGCGCCAGGTCCAGCTCGAACGCCAGCGGCGGACGCCGCCCTGTGTCTCGAACTGGCCCCAGCCGGCATAGCGCGGGCTGTCGTCGACCTGATAGACGGTCTGCGACCAGCGCCCGGTGCGCATCCGTTCGGGCACATCTTCCCATGCCCAGCTGTTGCGATCCGAATAGGCGAGGATTTTGGCGGGTTCATATTCCCAATCCTGTCGCCAATGCTTGATGATGTGCGACTTACCCTCATGCTCGATGACGAGCAGATGCTGCAGCACGATCTTGCGGCCGGTATCCTCGATCACGCGCACCACTTCATTGCCGCCTGATTTCTTCGGCTCGAGCGGCTGATAGGCCGGATCCCAGCGCGTCGATTCCTGCATGTCGAACCGCACCTTGTAGTTGCCCGCCATGGCAAGAATGTCGGCGCGATCCTGTTCGAAGGTGGCCGCAGCGGCGTCGGCGGCGATCGGCGGGTGCGCCGGTGCGGTAGCGGGAAGCGCCGCGGCACAGAGCAGCAAGGTCGCGGCGATTTTGCGATATTTGGTCATCTTGGCAGTCCTTCAAGCGTGGTCAGAAACGGAAACTGAGCGACACCGACGCGTTGCGGCCCGGCTGGGTGTAGGCGTCGGTGACGGTCGAGGTGGACGCGAGGCCGCGGACGTCGCTCCACCAGGCATATTTCTTGTCGAGGATGTTGAATATCCCGGCGCGCAGCGTCAGGCCGTCGACAATCCGCGCGAATGCCGTTGCGTCGAGAATGGTGAAAGCGTCGGGGCGGAAACAGTCGGGGGTGCATATCCCGGTCGTGCGCGATGCGCTGACGCGGGCGCTGTGCGTCATGATGACCTGCCCGCCGAACCGACCTTGCCGCTCGCGATAGCCGACCCCGGCGACGAGCTTGAGCGGATCGATCGTCGACAGGGGCGAACGCCCGCCCGCGGGATCGATCACATCGCCCTTGGCATAGGATAGGGCGAGCGTCGCATAGAGGCCGGAGGACGCCCGCCCCTCGAACCGCGCTTCGGCGCCTTTGACGCGGACGCGATCGAGATTGACGAATTGATAGAGGATGGGGTTGGCGATCGTCCCGGCGCCGCCAATCTGTTCCTGGCTAATGAAATCCTTGTAGCGCGCCGAAAAACCGGTGACGTCGAGGCTGACCGCATCGCTGGCAAAGCGGATGCCGCCCTCGACGCTTTCGCTGCGTTCGGGGCCAAGATCGGGATTGGGGATCGAGCGATAGGAAAAGAAGGGCGAGGTCAGGTTTTCGAAGAACTGGTTGACCTGTCCGGGCTCGGGCGCCTTGAACCCGGTCGCATAATTGGCGAACAGCCGCACCTGATCGGTGATTTTCCACACCGCACCGAATTTCGGCGACAGCCGCGATCCGTCCTGCTTCGCCCCGGCAAAGGTCGGCAGCAGCGGGTCATTGTCGGGCGACAGATCGTACCAGTCGAAACGCAGCGCCGGATAGAGCAGCAGGCGTCCGTCCGCGACTGAAATCTCGTCGCCGACGAACAGGCCCGCGCGGGTG
Organism: Sphingopyxis solisilvae; assembly: GCF_015475875.1. Taxonomy (GTDB): domain Bacteria; phylum Pseudomonadota; class Alphaproteobacteria; order Sphingomonadales; family Sphingomonadaceae; genus Sphingopyxis; species Sphingopyxis solisilvae. Next base: position 59,099 of record NZ_JADKYM010000004.1, read on the forward strand.
AAGTCGGTCGTCGGAAAGGCGCGTGTCGGAAACACCTCGCCCGCCGGCGGCACGGTGCCGTCGCGCAGGCCGCGCTGACGCGTCTGGCTGATGTCGCCGCCGAACACGAGGCGGTGGGTGATCGCGCCGGTGGTGAAATCGGCGCGCGCATCGGCGGATGCGCCAATCACCCGGTTTTCGAATGTGTTAAGCCGGGTGCGGTCCGGGAGGGTGGTGCGATCCTCCTCGGTATATTGGCGATCCTCGCCGTCCTGCCAGTACAGCGCGACGCGGGCGAAATCGATCGCCCCCTCCCCTTCCCAGCTCCAGTCGAGCGATACGCGCTTGCGATTACCGCTGTCGAATCCTTCGAGGCGGTCGACAGCAGCGCTGAGGCCCGAGAGACCGTTGGTATAAAGATGCGTGTCGAGATATTCGCCGGTCAGGCGCAGCTTGTGGCCGTTCGCCGGGTCGTAAACGAGGCGGACCAGGGCGGCATCGGAACGGCCATCCTGCGGATTGGGCCGCGTCCGCGCGGCGCCGGTGCCGCCGACGATGCCCCGATTGTCCAATTCCTGATAATCGCGGCGCGTGTAGGCCGCCATCGCCGACCAGTCGCCGCTGCGCCCCGCGAGGATCGCGGTTTCGCTGAACTCCCGATCGGCGCTGCTATACGCGGCGCGGAGCAGACCACCCACGCTTTTGCCTTGCTCCAGAAAGTCGGCCGGGTCGGCGGTGATGAAGCTGACCGCGCCCGCCAGCCCGTCGCTGCCGTAAAGGGCGGACGAGGGACCACGCAGGATCTCGACCGACTTGATCAGGCCGAGATCGACATAATCGCCGCGCCCCGATGCCTGCGCGCCAAAGCTGAAGCCGTCGGGGACGCGGACGCCGTCGACCTGGATCAGCACGCGGTTGCCGCCGATGCCGCGGATGTTGAAGCTGTCGTTGCCGGCGCGACCCGTGGCGCCGAGCGCGGCGCCGAAGCGGGCGGGCTGGCGCTGGACGCTGACCCCGGGCTCGAACCGGATGAGGTCGCGGATGTCGGTGACCAATTCGTCGGCAATCTGTTCGGCCGACTTGACGGTGACGGTGACCGGCACGTCCTCGACCTTCACCGCGGTGCGCGTCGCGGTGACGACGATCTGGTTCTTGCGCGCCAGCCAATATTCGCCGTCATTGTCCTGCGCGAACGCCGGCTGCGCGGTCGCGGCGAGCGCGAGGCTCAATGCGCTGCCGACGGCAAGACGGGACAGGAACGGCGCGCGGTAACTGGTCAATTTTCTTCCCCTTATTGATTGCGAGTGATTCGCAATAGCGGCGCTTTAGGGGCGTCAAACTGCGCCGTCAATATGCTATTGCGAACTAATCGCGACATAAGCATATTGGCGTACAGGTGGCGTTGAAGGGCGTCGTACCCGGCCGGTTGGAACGGTATGAGATGTCGCGCTCAGCTCGCGCTCGGCTGAGGTACGCCACGTCTATTGTTTGAAGAATGGCAGGAAGCGACGGGTTGCGGACATAAAGCCCCTCCCCTTCAGGGGAGGGGTTGGGGTGGGGTCCATCGGCCTAGTGCAAGGCCGATGGACCCCACCCGCTGCGACTAACGAACAAATTCGTAAGTCTCGCTGCCCTCCCCTGAAGGGGAGGGCGTAGTTCTACGCTACCGTCCGATCCCTAACCCAAAGCCGTCATCGTCCGCCCTTAGCTCCCCGGCCCCTCATACGCCTCGACGATGCGCCCGACGATCGGGTGGCGGACGACGTCGGCGCTGGTGAAGCGGCTGACGTTGATGCCCTCCAGCCCTTCGAGCCGCGCGACCGCGTCGGCGAGGCCCGAGGTTGCGGGTACGGGCAGGTCGACCTGCTTGGGGTCGCCGCAGATCACCATGCGGCTGTTCATGCCGAAACGCGTCAGGAACATCTTCATCTGCGGGATCGTCGTATTCTGTGCCTCGTCGAGGATGATGAAGGCATCGGCGAGCGTGCGGCCGCGCATGAAGGCGAGCGGCGCGATCTCGATTTCGCCACTCGCGATGCGGCGTTCGACCTGCTCGGCGGGGAGGCAGTCGTGGAGCGCGTCGTAGAGCGGGCGCAGATAGGGATCGACCTTTTCCTTCATGTCACCCGGCAGGAAACCCAGCTTCTCGCCCGCCTCGACCGCGGGGCGCGACAGGATCAGGCGCTGGACGCTGCCGGTGATGAGCTGTGCCACCGCCTGGGCAACGGCGAGATAGGTCTTGCCGGTGCCCGCGGGGCCGAGTGCGAAGATCACGTCGTCGCGCGCGAGCGCCTGCATATAGGGAACCTGCGATGGCGCGCGCGGGACGATCGTTTTCTTGCGCGTGCGGATCATCACCGTCGGCGTCTCGCTCGCGTCGTGGCGGATGATGCCGTCGAGCGTCGGCTGCGCCGACATCGCGATCACCCCGTCGACCATGCCCGCGTCGACCTCCTGCCCCTTTTCGATGCGGTCATAAAGATCGGTCAGCACGTCGCGGGCGCGCGCCGCCGCTTCGGCCTCGCCCTCGATCTGCACCCGGTTGCCGCGCGCCGAGATATAGACGCCGAGCCGGTTTTCGATCGCGACCAGGTTGCGGTCGAACTCGCCAAACAGGATGCCCAGTAATTGTGTCCGTTCAAATTCGGCCGTCAGTCGAACGCGATCGCCGGGTTCGGCGGGGGTAGCGGCGGTCATCGGGCGTTTCGACACGTGGGCAAGGCTCCTTCAGGGATCAAATCAACTGTACTCCCGCGAAGGCGGGAGTCCATCACCGATGCTCTTGAAATTCGACGGCCCGTGATGGGCCCCTGCCTTCGCAGGGGCGCAGCAGCGCGGGATCATGCAACCGCCATAAGCGGTTCGGCGCCAAGGCTGTTCGGACCGGCCGAGGTGATGCGCACATCGACCATGTCACCGATCGCAAGACCGGGCGCCGTGACATGGACCGATTGCAGCCACGGCGATTTACCGATCAGCTGGCCGTCGCGCTTGCCCGTGCGTTCGAGCAGCAGGCGTGTCGTGCGACCGACGGTGGCTTCGTTGAACGCCTGTTGCTGCTCGTTGAGCAATGCTTGCAGCCGCTGGAGCCGGTCGTTCATCACCGCTTCGTCGATCTGGCCCTCCATCGTCGCCGCGGGGGTGCCGGGTCGGCGCGAATATTTGAAGCTGTACGCCATCGCATATTCGGTCGCGCGGACGATATCGAGCGTCGCTTGAAAATCCTCTTCGCTTTCGCCGGGGAAGCCGACAATGAAGTCGCCCGAAATCGCGATGTCGGGGCGCGCCGCGCGGACGCGTTCGATGACGCGCAAATAGCTTTCGCTGCTGTGGCTGCGGTTCATCGCGGCAAGAATGCGGTCGCTGCCCGCCTGCACCGGCAGGTGGAGGAAGGGCATCAGCTTGTCGACCTCGCCATGCGCGGCGATCAACCCGTCGGTCATATCGTTGGGGTGGCTGGTCGTATAGCGGATGCGCTCCAGCCCGTCCTCGCGGGCGAGTTCGCGGATCAGGCCGTCGAGGCCGATCGTGCGACCCTTGTCGTCTTCGCCGTCCCAGGCGTTGACGTTCTGCCCAAGCAGGGTGATCTCGCGCGCTCCGCCCGCGACCAGCGCGCGCGCCTCCGCGATCAGGTCCACGAAGGGGCGGCTGATCTCGGCACCGCGGGTGTAGGGAACGACGCAATAGGTGCAGAATTTGTCGCAGCCCTCCTGCACGGTCAGGAAGGCGGTCGGGCGCTGGCCCGCGCCGCGTTTTGGCAAGGCGCCAAACTTGCTGGCGGCGGGCATGTCGAGGTCGACGGCTTTCTCGCCGCGCGCGGCGCGCGCGAGCAGGTCGGGCAGACGATGATAGGCTTGCGGGCCGACGACGACGTCGACGGTGGGGGCGCGGCGTGCGATCTCGGCGCCCTCGGCCTGCGCGACGCAGCCCGCGACGGCGATCGTCGGACGGCTACCGTCGGAACGCTTCAGCCGGCCGATGTCCGAATAGACTTTCTCGGCGGCCTTTTCGCGGATGTGGCAGGTGTTGAGCACGACGAGGTCGGCATCGGCGCCGTCGGCGGCGGCAACATAGCCTTCGGCGCCCAGCATCTCGGCCATGCGCTCGCCGTCATAGACGTTCATCTGGCAACCGAAGGATTTGACGTGGAAAGTCTTGGCAGGATTGGGTTGGGAGTCGGATTTCATCGGCGCGCTATAGGCGATGCCGCGGCGCGGCGGAAGCCGCCGCGAGCGCATCGGCGATGGCAGCCCTCGCCGCCTCATTGATGACCTTGCGGTCATGCTCGGCCTGATCGGGTAGCGGTTCGAGATAGTGGATGGTCAGCGGGATTGGCCGCTTGCGCGCGAGCAGCCGCTTGAAATTGTCGAGCCCCGATTCGGGGTCGAGCCAGGCAATATTACTCGCCTCCGGCCCATAGTCGAGGAACACCGGCTGAACCTGAAGATTGGGCGGGGTCGGGATGATCGCCTGGAACAGCGAAGCGCGGAAGGGCAACAAGCCGTCGCCGGGTCCGGTCGTCCCCTCCGGAAACAGCGTCACCGGGCGTCCGCGCGCGAGGGCGTCGCGCAGGCTGTTCGCCTGATTGTGAATGTCGCGCTTCGCGTCGCGCTGGACATAGATGGTGCTGTTCTGGTCGGCGAGCCAGCCGACGACGGGCGTCGTTTTCACTTCCGCCTTTGACACGAACGCCGAGCGCGCGGCGCCGCCGAGCGCGAGAATGTCGAGCCAGCTGACGTGGTTTGACACGAACAGCACGTCGCGGCGCAGCCGGGTGCCAGTGGTGCGGATCCGCAGCCCCGCGATCCATCCGGCGGCGTTCAGGAACGCCATGACCATCGGTGAAGGCCGACCGACGGCGCGGTAGAGCAGGTGCGGGACGATCAAAAACAGCAGCGCCAGCACCATCAGGGTCAGGCGGGCGACAGTCCGCCAGGTGATCGCGGCGCGATCAGTCGCGCTTGCGATCGATGGCGACACCATAAAGCTCCATGCGATGATCGACGAGGCGGAAGCCCAGCCGTTCGGCGATCACCTTTTGCAACGCTTCGAGTTCGGGATCGACAAATTCGATCACCTTGCCCGTTTCGACGTCGATCAGATGATCGTGATGCGCCTCGGGCGCGGCTTCGTAGCGCGAGCGACCGTCGCCGAAATCATGACGATCGAGAATCCCCGCCTCTTCGAACAGGCGCACGGTGCGATAAACGGTGGCGATCGAGATGCCGCTGTCGATCTTCGATGCCCGCTCGTAGAGCGTCTCGACATCGGGATGATCCTCGGATTCCGAGATGACCCGCGCGATGATGCGGCGCTGCTCCGTAATGCGCAGCCCCTTTTCATGACACAGGGCTTCAAGATCGATGGTACCGGACATGCTCGCCTTTCCTGCAAGATGCAGCCGCGTCTTTGCTCTCCATTCTGTATAGGGTCGCCCCGGCGATAGGACAAGGGCGGCGCCCGGCAGCGCCGCCCCTCCCTTGCCGCGAAGTCCCGTCGTTCGCCGCTATTTGCGCTTGCGCCCGCCGCCGCGGCCCTTGGTGCCGAGACCGATTGCCTTCGCCAGCGCCCGGCGCTTTTCAGCATAGTTGGGCGCGACCATCGGATAGTCGGCGGGCAGTCCCCATTTCGTCCGATAGTCGTCGGGCGTCATGCCGTAATGCGTCATGAGATGACGGCGCAGCATTTTCAGCTTTTTTCCGTCTTCCAGACAAATGATGTAGTCGGGCTTGACCGAACTGCGGACCGAGACAGCCGGGACCGGCTTTTCCTCGACCACCGGAGCGTCGCCCAGACCGGAAAGGGCGGCGTGGACATTGTTGATCAGCAAGGAAAGATCGGAAATCGCAACACTATTGTTGCTGACGTGGGCGGCGACGATGTCGGCCGTCAGTGTTACCAGCATTTCGCTGGTGTCGTTTGGGTCGGACATGAGACTATTCCTTATCATTATAGCTGGCTTCACATGGCGAACATCGGAACTCTATTTGCGCCAGTTACAATGTTGCCACTTTGGCAGGAAGTGCGCAACGTCCGATCAATCACCACTTTTCGGCGATGGCCGCTGCCGCATCGTTATCGCATCGCGCATCTGGCCGTCGTTACCGCGGTAATAGGCGGCGCGGCGCCCGACTTCGACAAATCCAGCACGCGAATAAAGATGTGCCGCATCATTATCGGCGCGCATTTCAAGAAAATAATCGTCGGCCCCGTGCGCACTGGCCCAGGCCTGCCAGTCATCGAGCAGTAACCGACCGATCCCGCGACCGCGCCACGCCGGGTCGACCGCCAGCAGCAACAATTCGGACTCCGGTCCAGCGATGCGCGCGGCGGAAAAGCCGCACGGTTCTTCGCCGTGCCAGGCGAGACAGACGCGCGCCGACGGCAAGGCAAACAGCGTCAACAATTGAGCGCCGCTCCACGCCTCGCCGAAAAGCGGATCGAACGCCGCATCCATCACGCGCATCACCGCCGCCAGATCGCCGACGCGGGCGGTCGCAAGATGCACCGCTTCGGTCATGCCGTCGCCATCGGCTTGGCGTCGGGCGCGCGGCCATAGATCGGCGTCGGGCCGTCGCGCAGAGCGGCAGCGGGCAGGCTCGGAAACGCACGCGCATCGGGGAGCGCCGCAATCGCGGTTCCGGCGCCACGCAGCGCGACAAAGGCATCGGCGCGATTGCCGACGACGAGTGCGGTCGACAGAGTCACCGCCTCCCCCGGCAACAACGAACGGACGTCGGCCACCGGCGAGAGATCGCCGGCGAAAGGCTGGACAAACCATTGCCCGTGACCGCCCTCCATGACGACCAGCGCCCCATCGGCGGCGGCAATGGCATCGGCGGCGGACGCGGCAACGAGCGCCAGCGTCGAAAATCCCCGCACGGGTATGCTCCACCCCAAACTAAGGCCGCGCGCGGCCGCGATCGCGATACGCACCCCGGCGAAGCTGCCCGGACCGCAGCCGACCGCCAGCGCATCGGCACGGCCGCCCCCGCTCAGCTCCGCAATTAGCGGGATCAGCCGCTCGGCATGCCCGCGGCCGATCACTTCGTGCCGGTGATCGATCACCCTCCCTGCCTCGATCAGCGCGACCGAACAGGCTTCGCTCGCCGAATCGATCACCAGCTGGCGCATGGGATCGGACCGGAACGTTCAAGCGACGCGGTTGAAGCGCGCGAAATCCGGACGCGGACTGCGCTCGAAAATGCTCGCTGGATCGCCATAACCCAAGGTCGAAATGAAATTGCTCTTCACCTTGGGCTGGTCGGCAAAGAAGGCCGCATCGACTGCATCGTTGCTGAACCCCGACATCGGTCCGGTATCAAGCCCGAGCGCGCGCGCGGCAAGGATGAAATAGGCGCCCTGCAAGCTCGAGTTGCGAAACGCCGTCGCCTTCGCAAGCTCGTCATTCCCGGCAAACCAGCTGCGCGCGTCTGCGTGCGGAAACAGTTCGGGCAGATTTTCATAAAATTCAAGGTCCATGCCAATGATCACCGTAGCCGGTGCCGCCAGGATCTTTTTGGCGTTGTCGGGCAAGGCCAGCGCGGCAAGCCGCTGTTTGGCGTCATCGGACGTACACCAGACGAGGCGCGCCGGCAGGCAATTGGCGCTCGTCGGCCCGAATTTCATCAGGTCCCAGATCGCGTGCAACTGCGCCTCCGAGACCGGCTTGTCGAGATAGCCGTTATAGGTGCGCGCGGTGCGAAAAAGCTGGTCGAGGGCGCTGTCGGATAGCGGCTCGCTCATGGCAGGTCTCCTGATGATGTGGTCGTGGGGCGGACGGTCAGACGGCGTGAACCGCGGTGACTTCCGGCACATAATGTTTGAGCAGCGATTCAATCCCGTTCTTCAGCGTCGCCGTCGACGACGGACATCCGGCGCAGGCGCCCTGCATCTTCAGATACACATTGCCCTTGTCGAACCCGCGATACACGATGTCGCCGCCGTCGTTCGCGACCGCCGGCCGCACGCGCGTTTCGATCAATTCCTTAATTTGTTCGATGATGTCGGCATCGGCCGGATCGTCGGCAAACCCCGTTTCGGCCTCGGGCGGTACCGAAAAATTGGCGCTGGCGGCGTTGAACAGCGGCGCCTCGGCCAGGAAATGATCCATCAATATCCCGAGCACGTCGGGTTTGAGATCGCTCCAGCCGACCCCCGGCGCCGCGGTGACCGACACGAAATCGCGGCCGAAGAACACGCCGGTCACATCGCCCAGCGAAAAGAGCGCCGCGGCGAGCGGCGACGCTTCGGCTTCTTCGGGCGTCGCGAAATCGCGGGTGCCCGACTCCATGACCGCGCGGCCAGGCAGGAATTTGAGCGTCGCCGGATTGGGCGTCGATTCGGTTTCGATCAGCATGGGCTGCATGTGGGACCGCGCGGGGCTTTGTGCAAGGCCGCAGGGATGCGCTAAAGCCCGCCGATGCGCCGCTTTACCCATTTTGCCGCCATCGACTGGTCGGGCGCCCGTGGCGAGCGGCAGCGCGGGATCGCGGTGGCGCACGCTTCGGGATCGGCGCGCCCTGCCCTGCTGCGCCCTGGCCATATCTGGTCGCGCGCCGAAGTGTTGGCATGGCTCGCCGATATCGCGGCGTCGGAAACCGACATGCTGATCGGCTTCGATTTCTCGGCCGCCTTCGCTTTTGCCGACTGCGGCGCCTATTTTCCCGCCTGGGATGCAAGCCCCGCCGCCCTCCCGGCGCTCTGGGCGCTAGTCGAGCGACTTTCGGCCAGCGATCCGCATTATGAAATCGGCAGTTTCCTCGCGCACCCGGCGGCGCGGCGCCATTTCCGCCACGCGCGCGGCGACGTCGGCGACCTTTTTGTGCCGGGCACCGGACGCCTGCGCGTCGTCGAGCGGCACCAGCGCGACACGCGGCAGGCGGCGAGCGTCAGCAATTTCAACCTGGTCGGCGCGGCGCAAGTCGGCAAGGCCAGCCTCGCCGGGATGCGGTTGCTGCACCGCCTGCGCGGCCGCTTGCCGCTATGGCCGCTCGATCCCGTGCCCGCGACGGGGCCGTTGCTCGTCGAAATCTACACCGGCGTCGCCGCGCGGGCGGCGGGACTGCCCGCCGGGCGCAGCAAGATCCGCGACGGCGGCACGCTCGACATCGCGCTGGCGCGCCTCGGCTCGCGCCCGTTCGGCGCGACCGGCGCGATCAGCGACCATGCGAGCGACGCCCTGCTCACCGCCGCTTGGCTGCGCGCGGTCGCCTCCGACGTCGCGCCCTGGTCGCCAGCGCCGCTAACCCCGGCGCTGGCGCGAACCGAAGGCTGGACCTTTGGCATAATTTGACGCAAGGGGCGTTCCGCGCCGGCTTAGCTCAGTTGGTAGAGCAACCGCCTTGTAAGCGGTAGGTCGTCAGTTCGAGTCTGACAGCCGGCACCAGCACCGCCCGCCCCCTACGCTCATTCGGCGGCAACCGGCAGAACGTCGGGGTCGTATTGATCGACATAGTCGCCCGACGGCGGGATCGGTTTGATGACGTCGATCAGGACGCCGTTGGGGTCCGCGGTGATGAAATGCCGCTGCCCGAAATCCTCGTCGCGCAGCGCGAGGAGGATCGGCAAGCCCGCGTCGACCAGGCGCCGATATTCCTGGTCGACATCGTCCACCTCGAAGTTCAGCAGCAGCCCCGACACGCTGCCGCGCCCGATGGCGGGAATCGTCGCATGCTGGCCGTCGAGGATCGCCAGATTGACCGACGGATCCGATTCCGCCTGCAAGTGGACATACCAGTCCGCCTCAAACACCGCGCGAAAGGCAAAATGTCGCGTGTAAAAGGCCGCGGTTTCGGCGACGGCGGCGGTCATGATGACCGGGTAAAAGCTGGTACATTTCATCGGAAGGCTCCTGTGAAATTCGATAATGTCGAATGGCCATAATTTCGCCCGGGGGATGGGGCCGCGCAATTACCCTGAAGGTTATCCGCGACCGACAGGTCGCTCCGGCGCACGAAGGGTTCGTGCGACGACGGCCAAGCCCCGACAGCGTCTCGCCCCGATTCAACCCGGAGTGCCGCACGCAAAAAATCAACAGCCAAGTTAAATTATGGCATTTGTCATAAAGTTGGTCGATAATTCGCTTACTAAGGATGGGTGGGGCAAGCGGCGGGGACGATGGGCCAGCGGATCGACGGCGATTGGGACGATATTTTCATGCAGGCGGCGCTGCAGCCCGACCTGTGGCTGGCGGCGCTCGATACGCTGGCGACACGCACTGGGTCGACGCACGGACAATTGATCGGGGTCGGCGGCGTGCGCGAAATTCCGTTCAATATCGTCACCAATTTCGACGCGGACATGATCGATTTTTTCGCGGCGAGCGGCTGGACGTCGGAAAGTCACAATTTTCGGGTTGCGGCGTCGAACCGGCATGTCGAGCGCGGCTTTTACGATCCGGTCCTGCACGAAGCCGATTATGACCGGGTGATACCCGACCTGGCGTCGCGCGACTATGTCGACTGGTGCGAGGAAATCGGCATCCCTTTCGGGTGCCAGACCAATTTGGTGATCGACAATTTCGGCGTCGTGGGGCTCGCCACGCTGCGCAGCCGCCGCGACGGGCGGACGACGCCGGCACAGCGGCGGACCTTTGCCCTCGGTGCCAAGGCGGCGCGGCGCGCCGTGCGGTTGCAGGAAAAGCTGGAGGGCGAGCAGGCCAAGCTGCTGGCGGGCGCTTTCGACGCGATCCAGGTCAGCGCCTTCATCATCGACATACGCGGGCGGGTGCTGGCGCACAGCGCGGGCGCGGACGCGATCGTCGATGTCGGCGACATACGCCTGTCGGGACGGGTGCTCGACGGCGCGGGCGCCCCCTTTTCGATGCGCCAGGCCGTTCAGGCGCTGGTCGCCGAGGACGGGCTCGATCACATCCGCACCAAGCTCGCTACGCCCGCGGGGCGCCCGCCGCTGATGATCGAAGGGTTCCGCCTGCCCGACCGAAGCTGGTCGCTGGGCAAATTGCCCCATGCCATCCTGATTGCCAACGGGCCGCGCCGCGACCGCGCCGGCGTCGCCGCCTATCTGGCCGCCATTTATCGGCTGAGCCCTGCGGAGGCCGACATTGCGGTGCGGCTGTTCGAAGGCAGGAAGCGATCGGATATTGCCGAAGCGCGCGGGGTGACTGCGGAAACGCTGCGCGGACAGATCAAGCAAATCTATCTGAAATGCGGCATCGACGGCGAAGCGGGGTTGATGCGGCTGCTGGCCCCGATCCTCAGTTGACCATCCCCCTACAGGGGGATGCTTGCCTCGCCGACGCGAAATAAGGGTCCGTTTGCAAGGACTAAGGGGAGCGGCCCCGTCGATGCGCGGAATCGGACGCCGACAGGCGCGATCCGCCATCGACGGGATGGGCTCGAGGGAATTCCTGCCGGTCAATGCGACCCAGATCGGCAGGGCGAGGGTCCTCGCCAGTAACATGTGTGTGCGACCTGGAAGAGCTCCGTCGACCTTCGGCGGAGCTCTTTTCGCGTCAGCCGAGCCCGGGCGTCAGGGGCAGGATCACGCCGTCGTATGGCCGACAGTCAGCTCGCGACGCGCCTGGCGGTATACTTCGACGCTGCCCCATATCGCCAGCGTCGCCATGATCGTCGCGACGAGCAGATCGGGCCAACTTTGCCCGGTTCCGAACACCCCGAGCGCCGCGCCGAGCACCGCGAGATTGCCGATCGCATCGTTGCGCGAGCATATCCAGACAGAGCGCATATTCGCGTCACCGGTGCGATAGCGATAAAGCATCAGTGCGACCGCCACATTGGCTGCGAGCGCAAGCGCCCCGATCAGCCCCATTGTTTCGGCGTGCGGCGCGGTCCCGGCCAGAAAACCCCAAAGCGCCGATCCCAGCACCCACAGGCCGAAGGCGAGCATCGTCACCGCCTTGAACATCGCCGCGCGGGCGCGCCAGGCGAGCGCCATCCCCGCGACGCCAAGGCTGATCGCATAATTGGCGGCATCACCCAGAAAATCGAGCGCATCGGCCTGAAGCGCGCGCGAGTCCGCGGCCACCCCCGCCACAATCTCGACCGCGAACATCGCGGCGTTGATCAACAAGGCGATCCAGAGAATTCGGCGCCAGCGCGGATCATTCAGCGCGCTGGCGCCGCTACCGCTTGCGCAACAATGGTTCGACACAATCAGGGCTCCTTGGTTTCCCGAGTCGATGCCCTATATGCACCCTGTAGCAACTACGGGGTCAAGCGATGAAAATTGGCGAACTTTCGCGTGCAACGGGGGCGAACATCGAAACCATCCGTTATTACGAGCGCATCGGCCTGTTGCCGCAGCCCGCGCGCACGCGGGCCAATTATCGCGACTATGGCGACCCGCACCGCGCGCGGCTGACCTTTGTGCGCCATTCGCGCGAACTGGGCTTCACCATCGAAGAAATTCGCTCGCTGCTCGACCTGTCCGACGATCCGGGGCGCGATTGCGGCGAGGCCGACCGCATTGCGAGCCGCCACCTGGCACAGGTCGAGGAAAAGATCGCGCAGCTCACGCTGCTCCGCAACGAGCTGACGCGCATCGTCGGGCGCTGTCGCGGCGGGGCCGCCGCCGATTGCCGCGTGATCGAGGCGCTGGGCGATCATGGCCGATGTGCGGGGGCGCACTGACGATCTCGCTCGTCGTCATTGCAAGCGCAGCGATATCGAAAATAGGAAAAGGTGGGACGATTCTGTTGCCCGGCTCGTCCCCAGCCGCTGGTATCCGATTCTGTTGCCCGGTTCGGTCCGAACCGCGTTCTATTTGTCTAACCTTAGGCCGTGAGGCTTATCGGTTAGGCAGCCAGAGCGAGTGCTTCGTTATCGTTAGCACCTATTGGTTTTGAGCCTTGAACGGGTTACTCAGCCCGGAAGAAAATATCGTCTTTGAACACACGTCGATCCTGGTTCGGCCCCGTCAGAAGCCCGCGCCGCGGTTGCAAGCACGGGTTTGTGGTGGAGCCGCCGGGTACTGCCCCCGGGTCCGCTGTGTCTATTCCACGACACCATTTATCCTCATAGTCGGCCGAAACCGACCCCCCTTATATAGGATGAAGGTCCGCGGAATAAAAGGGTGGCCCGACGCACGCCTCGAAAAAGCGACTATTTCCGGCGGAGTTCGTCGCGAATTTCGGAGAGAAGTTCGACTTCGGTTGGGCCGGCGGGCGCGTCCGGTTCCTTGCGGACCATCCGGTTCACCGTGCGAACGAGCAGGAAAATGATGAAGGCGAGGATCAGGAAATTGATCGTTGCGGTAATGAAGGCACCATAGCCGAACATCGCGACGCCCGCCTCTTTCAGCGCGGCATAATCCGTCGCCGCGACGCCCTCGGGCACCGGGCCGAGGCGGATAAACATGTTGGAGAAATCGACCCCGCCGAAAATCGCACCGACGACCGGCATGATGACGTCTTCGGTCAGCGACTTGGTGATGGTCGCGAATGCGCCGCCGATGATGACGCCGACCGCCAGGTCGATGACGTTGCCGCGCGCGATAAATTCCTTGAACTCTGACAGCATGTTGCCGCTCCCCGGCTGGTTGATCTTGCCCGGTCACGGTGCCGCGACGATTGCACAAAGGCAAGCAGCTTCCTATTATGTGTATTGTTGCGGCAAAACGCCGCCGGAGGGAGTTTTTGACCATGACCACTCGTACTGCCCGCTGGCTGATCCTGCCGGTTGCCGCGATGAGCCTGTCCGCCTGCGGCATCAACAGCGTTCCCACAAAGGAAGAGGCCGCGAAGGCAAAATGGGCCAATGTCGAGGCCGCGTATCAGCGCCGCGCCGACCTGATCCCCAACCTCGTCGAAACCGCCAAGGGCGCATCGCAGATCGAGCGATCGACACTGGAGGGCGTCATTCAGGCGCGCGCGTCGGCGACACAGGTCAAGCTGTCCACCGACGACCTTGACGATCCCGCCAAGGTTCAGGCGTTCCAGCAGGCGCAGGGCCAGGTGACCGGCGCGCTCAGCCGTCTGCTCGCCACGGTCGAAGCATATCCCACCCTCGCCAGCCAGCAGCGCTTTGCCGACCTGATGACCCAGCTCGAGGGGACCGAAAACCGGATCAATGTAACGGTTCAGGATTATAATGGCGCGGTGCAGGACTATAACACGACGATCCGCACCTTCCCCGACATCATCGGCGCAAAAATCGTCCATGGCGCCAAGCCGATGACGCCGTATCGTGCGGTGACGCCGAACGCCAATCAGGCGCCGAAGGTCGATTTCGGACAATAAGGTGAACGCACCCACCCTGTTGAAAACCCTGGCAACGGCGGTCCTTTCCGGACTGCTGTTGCTGTCGATGCCCGTTACCGCGCAAACTTTTCCCAAGCTGGCGGGCAACCCCGTCGTCGACCAGGCCGACATCATCCCCGCGGCCGAAGAAGCGGCGCTCAATGCGCAGTTGCTCGAGCTCGAAAAGACCACCGGGCACCAGCTGGTCGTCGCGACCGTCAGCGATCTCGAGGGTCGCGACGTCGCCGACTATGGCTATCGACTGGGCCGCGAATGGCAGATCGGCGACGCGGAACGGGACGACGGCGTCGTCTTTCTGATCGCGCCGAACGAGCGCCGGATGAGCATTTCGGTCGGTTACGGGCTGGAACCGGTGCTGACCGACGCGCTGTCGGGACGGATCATCCGCGACACGGTGACCCCGCTGTTCAAGGCGGGCGACATGCCGGGAGGCATCAAGGCAGGGGTCGATGCGATCGCCGAGCAGATCCAGCTGCCGCCCGAAGAGGCGCAGGCGCGCGCCGCGGCCGCAGCGGCGAAAGACCGCGCACGCGCCAAGGACGGCAATTTCGGCGGCCTGTTCTTTCTCGGCTTTATCATCCTGATATTTTTCATCATCCCCTGGCTGACCAGCCGCGCCAATCGCGGCAAGAAACGGCGCAAGAAACGCGGCGCCTGGGACGCCCCGATCATCATCTGGGGCGGCGGCGACTGGGGCGGCGGTGGCGGCGGATCGTCATGGGGCGGTGGATCGTCGTGGGGCGGTGGCGGCGGCTTCGGCGGCTTTTCGGGTGGCGGCGGTTCGTTCGGGGGCGGCGGCGCCTCTGGCGGCTGGTAGGGAGCAGCGACGATGCCCGGCAAAATCAACCATGTCAGCGAAGCCGACCATGCGATCGTGACCGCGGCAGTCGCCGCCGCCGAGGCGCAGACGAGTGGCGAGATCGTCACGGTGATCGCGGCGCAATCGGATGATTATGACGATGTCGCGCTGCTGTGGGCGAGCGCGGCCGCCTTTGTCGCGATGTCGGCGGTCGCCCTGTTCCCCGATTTCTTTCGCGGCATTTACGACATGCTGACCGGCGGCTGGGGGCATGAACTGACGGCGAACCAGTGGCTCGGCACGGTGATCGCATTCGGTGCCGCCAAATGGATCGGGGTGTGGCTGATCCTGCTGTGGCGCCCGCTGCGCCTGTGGCTGACCCCGCGCGCGATTCTGGCCCAGCGCGTGCGCGCCCGCGCGGTCAAGCTGTTCCGCGTCGGCGCGGAGTCGAAAACGATCGGCCGGACCGGGGTGCTGCTGTTCGTCAGTCTGGCCGAACACCGCGCCGACATCGTCGCCGACGAGACGATCGCGGCCAAGGTTTCACCCGAGGTCTGGGGCGACGCGATGGCGGCGTTGATCGAGCATGTGCGCCGTGGCCGCCCCGGCGAAGGCATGGCCGCCGCCGTGACGCAGATGGGCGTCGTGCTGGCCGAGCATTTCCCGAAGGGTGATGACAATCCCAACGAACTGCCCGACCGGCTGATCGAGATTTAGGGTCAGGACCCATTAATTCCGCGATCGAGGTTTGCAGCGATTTTGCTCAGGGCGAGGAGAAAGGGCGCAGGAATATGATTATATTTCCAGACTTTTCGACGCTGTCATGGGCAAAATCGGTCAAATCCCGAAGGGACGTCGAAATGGCTTCGATCTCGAACCTTCGCGGCCTTGCGGGTAGCGATGCTACCCGCTGCATCCGCCAAGGCCCGATATCTTCGCCATTTCGACGCCTCGAACGTGGAATTAATGAGTCCTGACCCTAAGCGCGCCATGACCCGCCCCGCACCCGACGACCCCGTCGAAACGCGGTGGGAAGGCCGCTTCATCACGGTCAGGCAACAAGGGACGTGGGAATATGTCTCGCGCTCGCGGGGCATCCATGCCGCGGTGATCCTGGCGATCGACGATGCGGCGGACGGACGCCATGTCCTGTTGGTCGAGCAATATCGGGTGCCGATGGGCAAGAACTGCCTCGAATTGCCGGCGGGCTTGGTGGGTGACGAAAGCGCGGGCGAAGCGGTGGAAATGGCCGCCGCGCGGGAACTGGCAGAAGAAACCGGCTATCGCGCCGCGCGCTGGCGGACGGTCGGGGAATTTTACAGCTCGCCGGGGATGGTCAGCGAGAGCTTTACGTTGCTGGTCGCGACGGGGCTGGCGAAGGTCGGCGACGGCGGCGGGGTCGCGGGCGAGGATATTGTCGTCCACTGCGTGCCGCTCGCGGAAGTTGCCGAATTCGTTGCCGCGAAGCGCGCCGAAGGGTGCGGAATCGACGTGCGGGTGGCGATGCTGCTGAGCGGTGGGCTGCTCGCGGCGCTCTAACGCGCGCCGAAGCGCCAGCGCAGCAGCGGGCGGGCGAGCAACAGGCCGGCGAGAAAGCCGCCGACATGCGCCCAGATCGCGATCGCGCCGAAGCCGCCGCCACCCGCGAAGCCGATCAGCAGCTGGAGCCCGATCCATGCCGCGGCGAGCCACAGCGCGCGCACCCAATGCGCCGGGATCGGCCCGATCGCCGGTGTCTGGCTGCGGCTGAAAATCAGCGCGAACACCGCGATCAAAGCCGAGATCGCGCCGCTGGCGCCGATCATCGGCACCGCCGAGGCGGGATCGGACAGAAATTGCGCCAGCGCCCCGGCATAGGCACCGGCAACGAGCAGCACCGCCATCGCCCTCGCCCCCAGCGGCGCTTCGAGCTGGCGCCCGACAAACAGCAGGATGATGACGTTGAAGACGAGATGCAGCACGCCGCCGTGGAGGAATGCCGACGACAGCGGGGTGAGCGCAAAGGGAACCATCGCCCCCGGCGGCAGGATCAGCTCATGCCCGAGGCGCGCGGGAACAAAGCCCGCGCGCACGATCGCGTCGATCTGGAACCCGGTGATCGCCAGCAGGATGTGCAGGACGACGCAGGCCAGCGCATAGCCCGTGACCAGCGGCGCGTCCTGCGGCTTCATCGCCGGCAACCCATCAGATGAATTCGATCTTGGTCACCAGATAATATTTGTCGCCCGCGGGCACGGTGACCTCGATCTCGTCGTCGATGCGGCGGCCGATCAGCGCGCGGCCGAGCGGCGAGTTATAGCTGATCTTGCCGTCCTTGGCGTCGGCCTCGGCCTGGCCGACGATCTGGTAGCGCACCGGCTTGTCGTCCTCGTCGGCAAGCGTCACGGTCGCGCCGAACACGATGCGGTCGCCCGACAATGTCGTCGGGTCGATGACCTGCGCGCGCGAAAGCTTGTCTTCCAGATCGCCGATCGTCGCTTCGACCTGGCCCTGGCGTTCCTTGGCGGCGTGATATTCGGCATTTTCCGAAAGGTCGCCGTGCGCGCGCGCTTCCTCGATCGCATCGACGATCAGCGGTCGCTCGGCCTTGAGCGCCGCGAGTTGCGCGGTCAGCTTCTCATAGCCTTCCTGCAGCATCGGTACCTTTTCAACGCTTGCCATTATCCTGTTGTCCTTCGTCAATAATCCACCGCCAGCGAAACTTCGCCGGGGCGGCTGAGCCGCTTATCCGTAATGTCGGGGAGGTGGAGCGGTCCTTCAATAATAGTCTTGAAGCGGCTTTACTTCAAGAGAGTGCGCGCGCAGCGCCCCGATCGCATGGGTCGCGGCGTCGCTGCCCGCCGCCGTCGTGTAATAAGCGACGTCGCCGGCGAGCGCCGAGGCCCGGATCGACTGCGAATCCTGGAGCGATTGCCAGCCCTCGGTGGTGTTGAAGATCAGCTGGACGTCGCCGTCCTTGATCCGGTCGACGATATGCGGACGGCCTTCGGCAACCTTGTTGACGCGCTCGACCTCGATCCCCGCGCTGGCCAGATAATCGGCGGTGCCGCCGGTCGCGATCACCCGCCAGCCCCAGTCGGTCAGGCGGCGAACGGGGTCGATGATGCGCGGCTTGTCGCTGTCCTTGACCGACACGAACACGCGGCCGGTTGTCGGCAAACGATCGCCCGCGCCAAGCTGCGCTTTTGCGAAGGCGAGGTTGAAATTGCTATCGATTCCCATGACTTCGCCGGTGGACTTCATCTCGGGCGACAGCACCGGATCGGTGCCGGGGAAGCGCGCGAAGGGGAACACCGCTTCCTTGACCGCGACATGCTGGATGTCGCGGTTGATCTTGGGCAGGTCGGCCAGCTTCTCGCCCGCCATCACCCGCGCGGCGATCTTGGCGATCGGCGAGCCGACGGCCTTGGCCACGAACGGCACGGTGCGGCTCGCGCGCGGATTGACCTCGATCAGATAGACCTCGTCGCCCTTGACCGCGAACTGGATGTTCATGAGCCCGCGGACTTCGAGCGCGCGCGCGAGCAATTCGGTCTGGCGCTCGATCTCGGCGATGATTGCGGGCGACAGGCTGTAGGGCGGGATCGAACAGGCGCTGTCGCCCGAATGGACGCCGGCTTCCTCGATATGCTGGAGCACCCCCGCGACGACCACGTCGGTCCCGTCGCACAAGGCATCGACATCGACCTCGATCGCGTCGCGCAAATAGCGGTCGATCAGCACCGGCGAATCGCCCGACACCTGCACCGCGGTCTCGATGTAATTTTCCAGCTGCGCCTGATCGTCGACAATCTCCATCGCGCGTCCGCCGAGCACGTAGGAGGGACGCGTCAGCACCGGATAGCCGATGCGCGTCGCGACCGCGATCGCCTCTTCGCGGCTGCGCGCGATGCCGTTTTCGGGCTGTTTGAGGCCGAGCTTGTTGACCAGCGCCGCAAAGCGTTCGCGGTCCTCGGCCAGGTCGATCGCGTCGGGCGAGGTGCCGAGGATCGGGATGCCGGCCTCGGCGAGCGCCTGCGCCAGCTTCAACGGGGTCTGGCCACCGAACTGGACGATCACGCCGACCAGCGTGCCCTTCGACTGTTCGACGGCCAGGATTTCCAGCACATCTTCGGCGGTCAGCGGCTCGAAGTAGAGGCGGTCGGACGTATCATAATCGGTGCTCACCGTTTCCGGGTTGCAGTTGATCATGATCGTTTCATAGCCAGCCTCTTCGAGCGCGAAGCAGGCGTGGCAACAGCAATAATCGAACTCAATCCCCTGCCCGATCCGGTTCGGACCACCGCCGAGAATGACGATCTTTTTGCGCTCGCTCGGGTTCGCCTCGCACTCGGGCTCGCCAAAGGTCGGGGCTTCGTAGGTCGAGTAGAGATAGGGGGTCTTGGCCTGAAATTCGGCGGCGCAGGTGTCGATCGTCTTGAACACCGGGCGGACGCCGAGCTTGTGGCGAAGCTGGCGGACCTCCATTTCGGTGACGCCGCCGGTCATTGCTTTCACTGCTTCGTGGATCAGCCCGCTGCCGCGCGCTGTCGCAGTGCGCGCGCCTGCCGGCAGGTTGGCCGATTGCAGCGCCAGATAGGCGAGCCTTTTGTCCGAAAAGCCCATCGCCTTCAGACGGCGCAGTCCCGCCGCGTCGCGCGGCAGGCCGTCGCGGCAGATTTCCTCCTCTGCGGCGACGATCTCGGCGATGCGTTCGAGGAACCACATGTCGTACCCGGCGATGCGGTTGATTTCGGCAAGGCCCAGCCCCTCGCGGATCGCCTGCGCGGCGATCAGCAGCCGGTCGGGCGTGCGCTGCGCCAGTTCGCTGCGCAGCTGATCGTGGGTCGCGCCCTTCAGCCGATCGACGAAGTTGAAGCCCGACAGACCGGTTTCCAGCCCGCGCAGCGCCTTCTGCATGCTCTCATGGATGTTGCGGCCGATCGCCATCACCTCGCCGACCGATTTCATCGCGGTCGACAGCACCGCCTCGGCGCCTTTGAATTTCTCGAAGGCGAAGCGCGGGATTTTGGTGACGACATAATCGATCGTCGGTTCGAACGACGCCGGGGTGACCCCGGTGATGTCGTTCATGATCTCGTCGAGCGTGTAACCGACTGCCAGCTTCGCCGCGACCTTGGCGATCGGGAAGCCGGTCGCTTTCGACGCGAGCGCCGACGAGCGCGACACGCGCGGGTTCATCTCGATCACGATCAGGCGACCGTCCTTGGGGTTGACCGCGAACTGGACGTTCGACCCGCCCGTTTCGACCCCGATCTCGCGCAGCACCGCGATGCTGGCGTTGCGCATGATCTGATATTCCTTGTCGGTCAGCGTCAGCGCGGGGGCGACGGTGATGCTGTCGCCGGTATGCACGCCCATCGGATCGACATTTTCGATCGAGCAGATGATGATGCAATTGTCCTTGCGGTCGCGCACCACCTCCATCTCATATTCTTTCCAGCCGAGGAGCGATTCCTCGATCAGGACTTCGGTGGTCGGCGAGGCGATCAGGCCGCCGCGGACGATCTGCTCGAACTCCTCGCGGTTATACGCGATGCCGCCGCCGGTACCGCCCAAGGTGAAGGACGG
Source organism: Sphingopyxis solisilvae (assembly GCF_015475875.1). Taxonomy (GTDB): domain Bacteria; phylum Pseudomonadota; class Alphaproteobacteria; order Sphingomonadales; family Sphingomonadaceae; genus Sphingopyxis; species Sphingopyxis solisilvae. Next base: position 79,690 of record NZ_JADKYM010000004.1, read on the forward strand.
GCGGATGATCGAGGGCAGCCCGGTGCGTTCGAGCACCGCAAACGCCTCGTCGAGCGTGTGCGCGACGCCGCTACGCGCGCTTTCCAGCCCGATCTTGTCCATCGCGTCGCGGAACTTCTGCCGGTCCTCGGCCTTGTCGATCGCCTCGGCATCGGCGCCGATCATTTCGACGCCATATTTGGTCAGCGTGCCGTCGTTGAACAAGGCGAGCGCGGTGTTGAGCGCGGTCTGCCCGCCCATCGTCGGCAGCACGGCATCGGGGCGTTCCTTCGCGATGATCTTCGCGACGATCTCGGGGGTGATCGGCTCGACATAGGTCGCGTCGGCGAGATCGGGATCGGTCATGATCGTCGCCGGGTTGGAGTTGACGAGGACGATGCGATAGCCCTCCTCCTTCAGCGCCTTGATCGCCTGCGTCCCCGAATAGTCGAACTCGCACGCCTGACCGATAACGATCGGGCCGGCGCCGATGACGAGGATGGATTGGATGTCGGTTCTTTTGGGCATTATTTTTGTTCTTCTGCTGCGTATGCTTCGTTGCCGACGAAGCCGAGTTTGATGTGGTCTGCGAATTCGGGCTTCTTCAGCTCTCGAAACACGCACTCAATCGTTTCGTATTTTGCATCGGATGCCGGCATCACGGCGACCAAGTTATCACTATTAAGTTTCAAGGTACCCGGCTTTACACCGCACTGCGTCTCCACACGCACCAGCCCAGCTTTCAGCCTATCCGCTTGGGAATCTGCTGGACTCGTGGCGCATCCCGTCAACAGCAGAACGGACATGATTGTCGGAACGGCGCGGGCAATCACTTCAGCCCACCCACAAACCGCTCAAACAGATAGAAGCTATCCTGCGGCCCCGGGCTCGCCTCGGGATGATACTGCACCGAAAACGCATTCTTCCCCGTGATCGCGATGCCACAGTTCGATCCGTCGAACAGGCTCTTGTGCGTCTCGACCACGCCGCCGGGCAGGGTCGAGGCATCGACCGCGAAGCCGTGGTTCATGCTGGTGATCTCGACCACGCCGTCCGCGAAATCACCCCCGACGCGCTGCACCGGGTGGTTCGCGCCGCGGTGACCCTGATGCATCTTCACGGTCTTCGCGCCCGCGGCGAGCGCGAGGAGCTGGTGGCCGAGGCAGATGCCAAAGATCGGGACATTGCGTTCGAGCAGCCCCTTGATCACCGGCACCGCATATTCGCCCGTCGCCGCCGGATCGCCGGGGCCGTTCGACAGGAACACCCCCGCGGGGCGCAGCGCGACGATGTCTTCGAGGCTGGTCTTTGCGGGCACCACGGTGACGCGCGCGCCGGCCTGGACCAGGTTGCGGAAGATATTGTCCTTCGCGCCATAATCGACCGCGACGACGTGGGGCGCGGCGTCGGCGGCGCGCTTGTGCTCCGACACGTCATAACCCGAACCCAGATGCCAAACCCCCGCATCCCACGCGCCCTGCCGCTCGCGCGTCACGGTCTTGGCGAGGTCCATGCCCTCCAGCCCCGGCCAGCCCTGCGCCAGCATCAACAGCTTATCGAGGTCGAACTTGCCCTCGGGGTTGTGCGCGACAACGCCGGTCGGCGCACCGCCGTCGCGGATGCGGCGGGTCAGCGCGCGCGTGTCGATGCCGGCGAGGCCGATCAGCCCCTGCGCCGCCATCCATTCGGGCAAGGTCTGGACGCTGCGGAAATTGCTGGGCGCGGTCGGCAGCTCGCGGGTGACGCACCCGATCGCGGCGCGCTTGTCACGCTCCATATCGTCGGGGTTCGCGCCGACATTGCCGATGTGCGGAAAGGTGAAGGTGATGATCTGGCCCGCATAGCTGGGGTCGGTCAGGATTTCCTGATAGCCGGTCATCGCGGTGTTGAAACAAATCTCGCCCACACCCGCACCGCCCGCGCCATAACCGATCCCCCACAGGATCGTGCCGTCGGCAAGGACGAGGACGCCCGTCGCCCCATCGGGCTGGGTTTTGGGCGCGGCAGAGGGGTTGGCAAGTGCCATTCAACATGCTCCGGACGGGGGGCTAAACGGCCGATCAAGTAGGCAGCAAAAAAGTGATTCACAAGCTATCGAATTTGGAATCTTGGCGCTAGAGAGGGCCTTTCCGAAATTTGCAGCGCATGGGGACACGTATGATTCGTGACGACATCAAGGCTGCGCAGGTCGCCGCGATGAAAGCCGGCGACAAGGCGCGGCTCGGCACCATCCGGCTGATGCTGGCCAAGATCAAGGACAAGGACATCGAACTGCGCACCGGCACCGCGCCGGCCGACGACGATGTGCTGGTCACCGATGTGCTGCAGAAAATGGTCAAGCAGCGCCGCGAATCGATCGCGATGTACGAGCAGGGCGGGCGGCAGGAGCTGGCCGACATCGAGGCGGCCGAAGTTGTGGTGATCGAGGATTTCCTGCCGGCGCAGCTGAGCGACGACGAGGCGCAGGCGGCGATCCGGGCGATTGCGGCGGAGCTGGGCGCTTCAAGTTTGAAGGACATGGGGCGCGTGATGGCGGCGGTGAAGGAACGTCACGGGTCCGAACTGGACATGAGCAAGGCGAGCGGGTGGGTGAAGGCGGCTTTGAGCTAGAGCCGCGAACAAACGCTCCGCTCTCCGTTTGTCCCGAGCGAAGTCGAGGGACGTATAGTCCAGCACCAACGTGTCTCGACTTCGCTCGATACGAACGGGTAGAGAGATGGGATGGCGTTCTGGACCTACATTCTGCTCTGTGCTGACGGCCGCTATTACACGGGACACACCGATCATCTGGAACGCCGCTTCGCCGAACATCAACATGGCGGGTTCTGCGATTTCACCTCGCGGCGGCGGCCTGTGACTTTGGTCTGGTCGCAGCATTTTGCGACGCGCGTCGAAGCGCTGGAGGCCGAGCGCCGAATTAAGCCTTGGTCGCGTGCGAAAAAAGAGGCGCTGATCTGCGGCGACTGGGAAAAGGTGAGCCATTTCGCTAAACCACCCCATGAACGCCCGCCCCTTACAATGTCCTCGAAGGAGCATACCCCCTCCCCGTTCGTCCCGAGCGAAGTCGAGGGACGTGAGGCCGGGCGCCAACGTGTCTCGACTTCGCTCGACACAAACGGAGGTGGGGGTATGGCCTCCCCGCGCAAGGACGGTAGGGGGGTTAAGTGACCCTCACCCCGCAATGGCTGGACGAATTGCGATCGCGGATCACGCTGTCGACCCTCATCGGCCGGACGGTGAAGGTCACCCGCGCCGGTCGCGAGTATAAGGCCTGTTGCCCCTTCCATAACGAAAAGACCCCCAGCTTCACGATCAACGACGAGAAGGGTTTCTACCATTGCTTCGGGTGCAGCGCCCACGGCGATGCGATCCGGTGGATGACCGACCAGCGCGGGCTGTCATTCATGGATGCGGTGAAGGAACTCGCCGCCGAAGCCGGGATGGAAGTGCCCGCTGCCGACCCGCGCGCCGCAAAAAAGGCCGAGGAACAGGCGAGCCTGCGCGATGTTGTGCAAGCCGCCTCCGACTGGTTCACGCAGCAGCTGGGCAGCAGCAACGGCGCCCCGGCGCGCGACTATCTCGCGAAGCGCGGGATTTCCGAGGCGACGCGCAAGGCGTTCGGCTTTGGACTGGCGCCCGACAGCCGCTCGGCGCTGAAAGAAGCGCTCAAGAAATTCCCGACCGCGATGCTGGTCGAATCGGGGATGCTGATCGCGGTTGACGACAAGGAGCCCTACGACCGCTTCCGCGGCCGGTTGATGATCCCGATCCGCGATGCGCGCGGGCGGGTGATCGCGTTCGGCGGGCGCATCTTGGGTGACGGCGAGCCCAAATATCTGAACTCGCCCGACACGCCGCTCTTCGACAAGGGCCGCGTCCTTTACAATATCGACAAGGCATCGCCAGCGTCTCGGCAGACGAACCGGATCATCGTCGTCGAAGGCTATATGGACGTGATCGCGCTGGCCGAGGCGGGGATCGCCGACGCCGTCGCGCCGCTCGGCACCGCGCTGACCGAGGCGCAGCTGGGGCTGATCTGGCGGATGGTGCCGGTGCCGGTGCTGTGTTTCGACGGCGACGCGGCGGGACAGAAGGCCGCGATGCGCGCCGCAATGCGCGCGCTACCGCTGCTCCGTCCGGGTTTCAGCCTCGCCTTTGCGACGCTACCCCCTGGCCAAGACCCCGACGACATCGTCCGCGCCCGCGGTGCCGAAGGCTTCACCGCCTTGCTCGACGAAGCCCAGCCGCTCGTTGAGCGTCTGTGGGCGCATGAGGTCGCCGCCGGATCGCTCGCCACCCCCGAGGAGCGTGCGGCGCTCAAAACGCGATTGCTCGCGCATGCCGACGCGATCGAGGATGCCGATGTCCGCCACCATTATCGCGAGGCTTTCCGCGAGCGGCTGGACACGCTGTTCTCGCGGCCGCGTCCCGATCGTACCACGCGCGCGCCGTGGGCGCCGCAACCACAACGCGGTGGAGGCGGGCGCCGCTTCGCCCCCGACCCGCGGCTCCAGCCGCCCGCGGACGAGGCACGGTCGATCGGCCAGATCGGAATTGGCGGTCATTATGCCGCCGCCCTGATCGCCGGATTGCTGCGCTATCCCGCTGCCATGCGGCGCCACGAGGAGGCGCTGACGCGCATCGCGATTGCCGACCCCGGCGACGCCGAACTGCTGCGCCAGATGCTTGACATCGCAAATGCCCAAGAAGGGCTTGATTGCGAGGGGTTGCTTGCCATATTGGAGCCAATGAAAGTGTATAATAGGGCGACGACATTGCTCAGAGCCGACGGAATGCACTTCTCGTTCAATCGCAGGCTTGAAGGCGAAGAGGTTGATACAGCGCGCGAAACGGCGCTGCGTGACCTTGACGAATATATTGGTGTGCTGGTGACGCAGCCCGAAATCCGCGCCCGGCTCGCCGAAGCCACCGCGGAATTCCAGCGCACGATGAACGACGAAGGATTTGCGCGACAGCAAAAACTGTTCGCGATGGACAAAGAACTGACCCGCCGCCTGGCCGCGCTGTCCGACAGCAGCCAGCGCTGACCCACCGATTGCCCCCTAGGCAGGAACATATATGGCCACCAAGAACACCGCCGCCGAAACCGAAGCCGACACCGACGGCCCGCTGATCGACCTGAACGAGGCCGACGTCAAAAAGCTGATCGCGCGCGGCAAGAAGCGCGGGTATCTGACCTATGACGAGCTGAATGCGGCGCTGCCGCAGGACGAAATGTCGTCCGAGCAGATCGAGGACATCATGTCGGCGATTTCCGATATGGGCATCAACATCGTCGAAAGCGACGAGGATGTGCAGGAAGAGGCCGAGCAGGAACAGGACGACGAAGTCGATGTTTCGGCCGGCACGGGGTCCGTGTCCAACCCCGCGATCGAGAAGAAAAAGGAAACGGTTGATCGCACCGACGATCCCGTGCGCATGTACCTGCGCGAAATGGGCGCGGTCGAATTGCTCAGCCGCGAAGGCGAAATCGCGATCGCGAAGCGCATCGAGGCGGGCCGCGACACGATGATCCTGGGGCTGTGCGAAAGCCCGCTGACCTTCAACGCGATCATCGACTGGTCGACCGCGCTGAACAATGGCGACATGCAGCTGCGCGAGATCGTCGATCTGGAAGCCATGCTGTCGAAAGACCCGGCGCCCGAAAATCTTGAGGAAGAAGGCGCCGAGGACGACGGCGAGATCAGCGAAAAGACCGCCGGTGTCTCGTTCAAGGACGAGGACGAGGTCGAGGAAGAGCCCGCCGCCGACGGTGACGACGAGGACGGCGAAAGCACGTCGGGCAAGCGCGAGAGCTTTGAAGAAGATGAAGAAGACAACACGCTCAGCCTCGCCGCGATGGAAGAGCTGCTGAAGCCCGACGCGCTCGAAAAATTCGCGAACATCACCAAAAGCTTCAAGGCCTTTTCGAAGCTGCAGGAAACGCGGCTCGAAGCCTTGTCGTCGGGCGGCGAGTTCCCGGCGGCTTCGGAGAAGAAATATCACAAGCTGCGCGAGGAACTGACCGCGCAGGTCGAAAGCGTGCAGTTTCACGGCACCAAGATCGAATATCTGGTCGACCAGCTGTACAGCTACAACCGTCGCCTGACCGCGCTCGGCGGCCAGATGCTGCGCCTGGCCGAGCGTCACAAGGTGCCGCGCAAGTCGTTCCTCGACAATTATGTCGGCCGCGAGCTCGAGGAAAACTGGCTCGACCAGGTGGCGGGTCTCGACAAGAAATGGGCGGCGTTCGCCGAGAATGAAGCCGGCGCGGTCGACCGCATCCGCATCGAGATCAGCGAAATCGCGCAGGCGGCGGGCATGAGCCTGACCGAATTCCGCCGCGTCGTGAACATGGTGCAAAAGGGCGAGCGCGAAGCGCGCATCGCCAAGAAGGAAATGGTCGAGGCGAACCTGCGCCTCGTGATCTCGATTGCGAAGAAATACACGAACCGCGGGCTGCAATTCCTCGACCTGATCCAGGAAGGCAATATCGGCCTGATGAAGGCGGTCGACAAGTTCGAGTATCGCCGCGGTTACAAGTTCAGCACCTATGCGACCTGGTGGATCCGGCAGGCGATCACCCGCTCGATCGCCGACCAGGCGCGCACGATCCGCATCCCGGTCCATATGATCGAGACGATCAACAAGCTCGTGCGGTGCAGCCGCCAGTTCCTCCACGAAAGCGGCCGCGAGCCGACGCCCGAGGAAATGGCCGAGCGGCTGTCGATGCCGCTCGAAAAGGTCCGCAAGGTGATGAAAATCGCCAAGGAGCCGATCAGCCTTGAAACGCCGATCGGCGACGAGGAAGATTCGCATCTGGGCGATTTCATCGAGGACAAGAATGCGGTGATCCCGGTTGACGCCGCCGTGCAGTCGAACCTGAAGGAAACGGTCACCCGCGTCCTAGCCTCACTCACCCCGCGCGAGGAGCGCGTGCTGCGCATGCGCTTCGGCATCGGCATGAACACCGACCATACGCTGGAGGAAGTCGGCCAGCAGTTCAGCGTGACGCGCGAACGCATCCGCCAGATCGAGGCAAAGGCGCTCCGCAAGCTGAAGCACCCGTCGCGGTCGCGCAAAATGCGCAGTTTCCTCGACCAGTAACGTAAAACGACCTCCCACTTCGTCGAAATGAACGGGCGCTTGGTCTAACCAGGCGCCCGTAATGTTTTGAAAGCTTGTAAAAGTCTTGCGGCCACCCAAATGGGCGGCGCTCTCCCCTCCCCGAGTTTCGCGCCATGAATATAATGACAATCGGTTGGCGTAATTTCCCGATCAATGGGATCGAATCCCGTGACGAGCAGGCCGTAACGGTCGGCGCGGCTGGCAAAAGCCTTGGAAATGCGCGCACCGGAAAAATTGGCACAGCCTTTGCTTTACAAGGGTCAGAAACACGGGGACCAACCCGCAGCCAAGAGGACAAGAAAAAAATGGATACGGACACCACCAATCTCTTCCGCCGTCGCGATACATTTTTCGGTATCTGCGAGGCCGTGGGCCAGGATTTCGGCTTTAACCCGCTGTGGCTGCGGCTGGCGATCGTTGCGCCGCTGTTCTTCTTCCCGGTGCAGACCTTCATTGGCTATTTTGCGCTCGGCGCGGTGGTGCTGGCCTCGCGCCTGATCTTCCCCGCCAAGTCGAATGCCGTCGCTCCGGCCCTGACGGTGGCGACCGACAGCGCACCGCGCGAAGAAAAGGCCGAGGAGTTTGCCCTCGCGGCTTGAGCGAACGGCCCTTCTCCCATCAAGGGGGAGGGGCGAGCCGCTCCAGACAAATCCCTATTGCACCCGCCCCGCATTTCGCTATGGGCGGCGCGTGCAGGGCTTGCCCTGCGTATGATCGCGCCGGTGCCCGAAAGGGCTTAATAGGGAACGCGGTAGGCGCGCCGACACGGCGCGCCGAAACCGAGGCTGTCCCTGCAACTGTAAGCGGCGAGCGAGATGCACCGTTCGGGTTCCGACCCGGACAGCCACTGGGGCAACCTGGGAAGGCGTGCATCGAGCTGTGACCCGCGAGCCAGGAGACCTGCCGGCGTGGGTCGCTCAATGCCTGGGTCCAGGGAAAGGCCACGGCACGGAGAATTCCGTCGAGCGACGACCAAGCGGCTGGAGCCGCTTCGGTGCCGGGGCCGCAGGCATTGACGCCACTTGCGACACCGACAGCGGTCGATCGCGCGCGCGTTTCGGCAGGCTCCGCCTTCGTTGCCGGCGTGCGGGAGTCTCCCATGTTGAAATATTCGAGCATTTCTCTTCTCGCCCTTGTCGCCGGAACGCCGGTCGCGGCGCAGGAAATTTCCAGTCCAGACGACATCGTCGTCACGGCGTCGGGCATCGCACAATCGCGCGACGAGGTCGGGCAGGCAATCACCGTCATCGATGCCGACACGATCGAGAAGCGCCAGACGACCGACGTCGTCGACCTGCTCGCGACAACTCCCGGCATCCGCTTCAACCGCACCGGCAGCACCGGCTCGGTCGCGGGCATCTCGATCCGCGGCGCCGAAACGACGCAGACATTGGTGCTGATCGACGGGGTCAAGGTCAACGATCCCAGTGGCATCGGCGACGGATTTGACTTCGGCCATCTGCTGACCGGCAACATCCACCGCATCGAGGTGCTGCGCGGATCGAACTCGGTCGTGCACGGCAGCCAGGCGATCGGCGGCGTGGTCAGCCTGATGACCGTAACGCCCGACGCTGTCTTTGCGGGTCGCGCTTCGGCCGAATATGGCTATAGCGATACCGTGACCGCCAAGGCCGACCTGTCGGGCACCGCCGGGGCGGTATCGGGCGGCATCGGCGGCGCCTATTTTCGCACCGACGGCATTTCGTCGGCAGCGGTCGGCACCGAGCGCGACGGCTACAAGAATTTCGCGGGCAACGCGCGGCTGAAAATTGCGTTCAGCGACGCGCTCAGCCTCGACCTGCGCGGCTATTACATCAACGCCGACCTTGATTATGACAGCTTTTTCGGTGCCCCCGCCGACAGCGGCGATGTGGCTAAGCTCGATCAATATGTCGGCTACGCGGGGCTCAACCTCGGCCTGTTCGACGGCCGTTTTACCAGCCGCGCGGCGGTCACGTGGATGCGCAACGAGCGCGATTATTTTTTCGTCCGCGGCACCGCACCCGACTATGGTTATAAGGGCACCAACCTGCGCTTCGAATATCAGGGCGTCGTAGCGCCCGTCGATAGCGCCAAGCTGGTGTTCGGTTACGAGCATGAGCGCCCCGATTACGACTTCTTCGGCTTTGGTTCGACCGACAGCCAGAAGGCCAATATCGACAGCGTTTATGCGCTGGGCATCGTCCAGCCGATCACCGGCCTGTCGCTGACCGGCGGCGTTCGTCACGACGATCACAGCCAGTTCGGCGGCGCGACGACCTTTGGCGCCAATGCCAATTATTCGCCCAACGGCGGCGCAACCAACGTCCGGCTGAGCTATGGCGAGGGTTTCAAGGCGCCGTCGCTCTACCAGCTTTACGACAGCTTCAGCGGCAATGCGGCGCTGCGCCCCGAAGAGTCGAAAAGTTACGACATCGGCATCGACCAGCGCCTCGCCGACGGCCGGGCGTTGATCTCGGTGACGGCGTTCCTCCGCAACACCGTCAACCAGATCAATTATGACAATGCGACCTTCACTTACGGCAATATCGACCGCGCCCGCGCCAAGGGCGTGGAGGCGACGCTCGCGCTGCGTCCCGTCGATGCGCTGAACGTCACCGCATCCTACAGCTATATCGACGCGCGCGACCGGTCGGGGCGCCCCGCATTCGACGGCAAGCGCCTGCCGCGCCGCGCCGATCACGCAGTCAGCCTGTCGGCCGACTATGACTGGTCGTTCGGGCTGTCGACCGGCGCGACGATCACGATGGTCGGCGACAGTTTCGACAATGCGGCGAACACGGTGCGGCTCGACGGCTTTGCACTCGCCGGGGTGCGCGCGTCGTTCGCCCTCACCGAGCGGGTCGAAGTGTACGGACGTGTCGATAATCTGTTCGACGCCGATTATGCGACGGCATTCAACTATGGCACCTATGGCCGCGCCGCCTATGGCGGGGTTCGGGCGCGATTCTGATGACAGGGCGCTGTCGGTGCAGATCGACAGCGCCGTCCCGGATGGGAGGCAAGGCATGAGCAATAATCGTTGCACGACGCCGCGAGCCGCGGCGCGTTGATCGCGTCGCTCCGCCTTTTCGCGTATGCCGCGGCAGTATCGGTGGCAGTCGTCGGTGCGCTGTCCGCTGCGTCGACCAGCCACAAGCAGTCGCCGCCCACGACGCCCCAGCGCATTGTGTCGATCAACCTTTGCACCGACCAGCTCGTGCTCGCGCTCGCCGACCGTCAGCAGATCGCGGGACTGACGCGCAACGCCGTCGATCCCGGGATGTCGGATCAGGCGAGTGCGGCCCGCGGCCTGCCGCTGCTCGGCAATTCCGCCGAACAGATACTCGCGATTGATCCCGATCTGGTGATCGGGATGCCGGCCAGCGGCAGCGCGGCGCTCGCAGCGCTGGCTCCGCATCGTTACCCTTTGGTCGATGTGGACCTCGCCAATCGCCTCGACGAGATCTATCAAACGATCGAACAGACGGCTGCGGCCGTCGGCCATCCTGCTCGCGGTGCGGCGATGATCGCAGACATGGAGCGCGACCTCACCCACCTGTCATCGCCCGGTCGCAACCGCATCGCCGCTTATTATCAGCGGCGCGGCTATATGACCGGCACCGGAACGCTGGTCGATGACATGATGAAACGCGTCGGCCTGGTCAATCTAGCGGAAAAGCTGGGCAAGCCACCGCTGGCACAGCTGAGTGTCGAAGAAATGGTCGCGGCTAACCCCGACTTCCTGATTGTCGAGCGCGCGACCATGACCGTCGACGATCGCGGCGCCGAGATGCTTCACCATCCGGCGCTGTCCGGCATCCCGCGTATCGTCGTGCCCGAGGCTTGGACCGTTTGCGGCGGCCCTGCCTATGTCAAGGCGGCGCGCAGCGTTGCCACACAGATCGCGCAACATGACGAGCGTGCGCGATGACCTTTGCGATCCCCCGCCCCGTCCTGATCGCGGCACTGGCGGGGCTGGCCGCCGTTGCGGCGATGACCTCGCTGCTGTTCGGCGCGGTCGATCTGTCGCTGGCGCGGTTGATCGCCGCGGCAACCGGCGACGGCGACCGCGTCGCGTCGATCATCCTGTTCGACCTGCGTCTGCCGCGTGCCTTGCTGGCGCTCGCGGTCGGCGCGATGCTCGGCCTCGCCGGCGCCGCTCTGCAAGGCTATCTGCGCAACCCGCTTGCGGAACCGTCGGTACTCGGTACGTCGAATGCGGCAGCATTGGGCGCGGTGGCCGCGCTCTATTTCGGGCTGGCGCAAATTCACCCTGCGGTGCTGCCGCTGCTGGCCATTGGTTGCGCGCTGGTGTCACTCGGCATCTTGTTCCTGCTCGCCGGGAACGCGGAAAGCCCGCTCACGCTGATTCTGGCCGGCCTTGCGCTTGCCACGCTGGCGGGCGCAGGAATCAGCCTGGCGCTCAACCTGTCGCCCAACCCGTTCGCGGCGATGGAAATCATGACATGGCTGCTCGGCAGCCTCGAAAACCGTTCATTCGCCCATCTGTGGATCGCGCTGCCCTGCATCGCGGTCGGCATGGCGATGCTGCTGTGGAATAGTCGTGCTCTCGATGCGCTGACGCTCGGCGAAGATGCGGCGCAGGCGCTGGGTACGGACCTGCGGCGGACCCGGTTCCGATTGCTGATCGGCACCGCCATCGGGGTCGGTGGCGCGGTCGCGGTGTCGGGGGCGATCGGCTTCGTGGGCCTGATCGTTCCGCACCTGATCCGCCCGCTCACCGATCGCAGCCCCTCGGCGATCCTCCTACCCTCCGCGCTCGGGGGTGCCGCACTGCTGACTTTTGCCGATCTCGGCGTGCGGTTGATCCCGACCACCAGCGAGCTCAACCTGGGTGTGGTGACGGCCTTTCTGGGGGTGCCGGTGTTTCTCCTTTATTTGATGCGGGAACGGCGGCTATGGTAAAAATCACCATCGAACAGCTGGACGTGACGCTGGGTCACCGCCGCGTTCTCGATAAAATCGATACCGCTTTCGCGTCGGGCACCCTCACCGGCATCATCGGTCCCAACGGTGCCGGCAAATCGACCCTGGCGCGCGCCATGCTGGCGCTTGTCCCGGCCAGCGGGACGGTGCGGATCGATGGCGAGGATGTTGCGGCGATGCCGCGCGGCCAGTTGGCGCGTCGTATCGCCTATGTCCCGCAAGGCCAGACCCTGCACTGGCCGCTGAGCGTCGAACGGCTGGTCGGGCTCGGACGGTTGCCCCATCTTGCGCCGATGTCCCGGATCGGCGACGCCGACACTGCGGCGATCGAGCGCGCGATGGCGCGCGCCGATGTACTGCACCTGCGCCATCGGGTCGCGACCGAATTGTCGGGCGGCGAGCGGGCGCGGGCGCTGTTCGCGCGGGCGCTGGCGGTCGAGGCGCCTACGCTGCTCGTCGACGAACCGCTTGCCAGCCTCGATCCCGGCCACCAGATCGACGCGATGGTATTGCTTCGCGCCGAGGCAGCCGATGGCGCGCTGGTGATCGCGGTGCTCCACGATCTGACGCTCGCGGCGCGCTATTGCGACCGGTTGCTGCTCATCGACCAAGGACGGGTGATCGCTGACGGCACGGCAGCGGCGGTGTTGACCGCCGAGCGGCTTCGCGCCGTCTATGGCATCGATGCGCACGTCGAAACCGGCGGCGACTGGCCGACGATCACGACCCTCGGCCGCGCAAGCGGATAACACGACGTCGCCGACGACATATAGGCCGCGCGGACGGCTGGCCGTTATTCGTCCGCCGGAACGATCATCGCGGGGGCATCGGCGCGCAGGGTCAAGGTCACCGGCGCACCGGCCGCGGGCGGGTCGCCCGCACAGCGATAGCTGACATGCCGGCCGCCTGCCCCGGTCGCATCGACAAGATAGAAGCCGCCGGCAAAGCGCGAGCGGGTGACGGTCGCGGGCAATCCCGATGCGCCCGGTATCAGCGCGTCAGGGCGTACGACCAGCCGCGCGGTGCCGTCCGGAGCATTCGGTGTCGGGACTGCGCCGAACGGCGTCGTGGCGACTCCGCCGGTCACGACGGCCTCCGTCACCACCAGATCGCCGAGCAGGCGTGCGGCGGCGATCGACACCGGTCGATGATAGCAATCCTGCGGTTTTCCGGTCTGGAGAATGCGTCCCTCCGCCATCAGGACCAGCTTGTCGGCGATCATCATCGCCTCCTCGGGATCGTGCGTCACGATCAACACACTGGTCCCCGCGGAGCGCAGGTCCGCGAGCAGCGCGTCGCGCACCGCCTCGCGCAGATGGCCGTCGAGCCCCGAGAACGGCTCGTCGAGCAGCAACAGCGATGGTTCGCGCGCCAGCGCCCGCGCGATCGCGACGCGCTGCTGCTCGCCCCCCGACAGCATATGCGGCCAGGCGGCGGCAAGATGCGCGATATGAAAACGATCGAGCAGCGCAGCCACGCGCGCGCGGCGATCCTCCGCGGCCAACCCCGCCAACCCGAAGCCGACATTGGCGGCGACGTCGAGATGCGGGAACAGCGCATTGTCCTGAAACACCAGCCCGACGCCGCGCCGTTCGGGGGCAACGGTCAGCCCCGCGGCGGCAACGGTCTCTCCCCGTAGCCGGATCGTTCCGGCATCGACGGGTTCGAGCCCGGCGATCAGCCGCAACAGACTGCTCTTGCCGCAGCCCGAAGGACCAAGCAGGCAGGAGATGCCGCCGCGCGGCAGCGTAAAGGACGCGCCGTCGACCGCCCGGCGGCCGGGGTAGGCGCGCACGACGTCGCAGATTTCCAGAACAGGTTCGTCGCTCACGCCGTTGCCCTAAACACCGGGCCGGGCGGTCGCAATGCGCCGCGTCAGCCAGATCACCGCGGGCAGCGAGATGGCGACGATCAGCAGCGACGGCAGCCCCGCCTGCCCCAGTCGTTCGTCGAGCGCATAATTGTTGGCGATCACCGCCAGCGTGTCGAAATTGAACGGGCGCAAGATCAAGGTTGCGGGCAATTCTTTCAGCACGTCGATAAAGATGATCAACAGGGCGGTCAGCAACGCACCGCGTGCGACCGGCAAATCGACGGCAAAGGCGGCGCCGGTCTCGCCGCGGCCGAGTGTCCGTGCGGCATGGCGCATCGACGGCGTGACCCGCGCCATCCCGGCGTCGATCGGTTCGAGCGCCGCCGCCATCAACCGCGCCGCATAGGCGAACAGCAGCAGCAGGATGGCGATCGCCATCCCCGATCCCGGCGCCAGATTCCAGATCAGCCCCGCGGGCGCCAGCAGCCCGATCGCCATCACCGCGCCCGGCGTCGCATAACCCAGACTGGCGATCCGTGCCGCGACCGGCCATTGCCGTGTGCCCAACGCGAGCATGGTCGCGAGCGCGACAGTAAGGATTGCACCCCCGAACCCAAGCAACAGGCTGTTGCGCGTTGCCGCCGCCAGCCGCACCCAGTCAGGGCTGGTTTGCGCGAGATTCCAGATCAACCAGCCGACAGGGAGCAGCAAGCCAGCGGTCAGCAGCGACAGGCAAAATCCGAACGCGAGCCAGCGCCGCACCCCTGCCAGCGGCTGGACGTCGAGCGTCCGCCAGCGCGCCTTGCCCGTTTCATGCGTTGCGCCGCGGCGGCTGGCCCGCTCGATCCACAGCAGCAGCGCCGCTGCCGCAAGCAACGGCAGCGCGAACCGCGCCGCGCTGACCGTCGAGCCGTAAACCGACCAGGCGCGCACCACGCCGGTGGTCAGCGTCTGGACGCTGAGAAACTGGACCGCGCCGTAATCGGCAAGCGTTTCCATGACCGCGAGCGCAACCCCGGCAGCCAGCGCCGGACGCGCCATCGGCAACGCGACGCGCCACAGCGCCCGCCCGCCGGTACAGCCGAGCATCCGCGCTGCCTCCAGCACATTCACCGACTGGTTCAGAAAGGCCGCGCGCATTGCAAGATAGACATAGGGATAGAAGGCTGCCGACAGAATGAAGGCCGCGCCGCCGGTGCTGCGCAATTCAAATGGCAGGTCGTGCCCCGTCGCGGCGCGCAGCCAGCTACGCAGCGGGCCGGCGACGTCGAACAGGTCGGCATATCCATAAGCCAGCGCAAAGGCCGGGGTCGCGAGCGGCAGCGCCAGCGCCCACGCGAAAAAGCCGCGGGCGGGGAAACGGTACATGACCACCAGCCAGGCCGCCAGCGTGCCCGTTACTGCTGTCAGAAAACCGACCAGCAATGCCAGCCATGCCGATGTCAGGGCATAGCGGGCAATGTCGCGTGCCGCGATATCGGCGGTACCGCTGCCGAGCGCCGCAAGGACGACCCCGATCAGCGGCAACGCCACCGCCAGCCCCGCCAGCGCGGCGAGGCCGGCGAGCGGGGGTGGCGCGAGGCGGCGGAGGGTTATGGCACGGGTCAGCGCCAGCCCGCCGCACTCATCAGCGATTGCGCCGCCGGCTGCCGGGCGGCGAACGCCGCGACGCTCATCGGATGGGCGGTAAAGTTGGCGAAGGCATCGACCGGCGGCGGCGCGGGAACGTCGGGCGAGGCCGGAAACTCGTTGTTGTTCGCCGAGATATGTTTCTGCGTATCGGCCGAAGCAAAAAACTCGAGCAGTTTGACCGCATTGGCCCGGTTGGGCGCATTTTTCGCTACCCCGCCACCCGAGATATTCACATGCGCGCCCTGGCCGTCGAGGCTCGGGAAGCCGAGCTTGACCTTGGTGGTCACCGCACGATCGGCCGCGTCGTCACCCGTCGCCATGCGGATATAATAATAGCTGTTGGTGATCGCGACCTCGCACACGCCCGCAGCCACGGCGCGGATCTGGTCGCGGTCGCCGCCTTCGGGGGGACGCGCCATGTTGGCGACGATACCCTTGACCCATTCGCCCGCGCGGTCGGTGCCCCATGCCTCGATCAGCGCGCCGACCAGCGAAAGATTATAGACGCTGTCGGACGAACGGACGCAAATCTTGCCCTTGAAACGCGGCCCGGCCAGCTTGGCATAATCGTCGATCTCTTCGGGCTTCACCTTCGCCGCGTCATAGGCGACGACCCGCGCGCGGCGCATGAAACCATACCAGTTGCCGCCCGGTTCGCGCAGATTGGCGGGGATCCGCGCATTGAGCGTTTCGGATTCGGTCGGCTGGAACAGACCCGCCTGCTGCGCACGCCACAGCGCGCCCGCGTCGGCGGTGATAAACAGGTCGGCGGGGCTGTTCGCCCCCTCGCTCTTCATGCGCGCGACGAGCTCGTCGGCTTTGCCCTCGATGCGGTTGATCTTGATCCCGGTCTCCTTGGTGAACCGGTCGTAAAGCGCCTGGTCGCTGTCATAATGGCGGGCGGTGTACAGATTGACCTCTTGCGAGTCGGCTGCCTTTTCGCCGCCCGAACAGCCAGCCAACATCGTTACGCTCACCAGCGCCGCTACCAGTTTCTTTTGCACCATCATCTCCTTGCTCGTCGCGTTCGGTTCGCCGCTAGCACTATTGCGAGAGATTCGCAAAACATTGCGCGAATGATACAGCGCCTGCAAGTCATCGCCGGTAAAGCATGACGAAGGGCGACGAACAGCCAACTGACACCTGACCGATGACGATGGTCGCACGATGAGCAATCGAGGGTGCATGGGAAAAGGCCTGGCAGGGGCAGCAGGACTCAAATTCCAGACCTAAGTATTTGAAAAATAATGTATCGGAGTTGCAAAAATCGCAATATACCAACACTTTTGCGGCGATATACGTGGGATGTCGTGGAACTGGTTGGGACGATTCAGCTATTTTCGATGACCGGAAGTTCATTTGCGGCAAGCTGTTCAAAACCTCCTCTGAATAGCGCGCAACTTGCTCGTGCGACGACCTGCACGGGCACACTGAATAAGATTTTCGGAGGGTGAAAGCGAGCGCCGAGATGTACGCTCACGCTCCTGACGGTGGCGCTTCCCAATACCGTCACCTTAACGGCAGTGAGAGAATTGCTGAAAGACCGTCATGGAGTGGCCGGTAGGAGACAGGCAGCTTTTAGGTGTCAAACAAAGAGAGCGGACGTTCCGCCACGAGCTAGAGCGTTCGCTCTCTAGGATATCGATATTTCCTGGTTAGACTTCGATGCCTTCCGCCAGGGTCAACGCATCTTCAACATCGACGCCGAGGTATCTCACCGTGTTTTCAATCTTGGTGTGCCCGAGCAATATCTGCACTGCACGCAAGTTTCCGGTCGCCTTGTAAATGATCGACGCCTTTGTTCTGCGTAAAGAATGCGTCCCGTAGTCTTCACTCCGGAGACCAACCGCTGTGACCCATTCATCGACGAGACGCGCCTATTGCCGCGTGCTCATATGCGCCGAGTGATCGATGCGGCTCGGGAACGCATAGTCCTCGATGGATCCGCCACGACGTTCGAGCCAAGCGAGGAGACTCCCGCAAGCATCCGACATGATTTCGAACTGAACTGGTCGACTAGTCTTCTGCTGAATCACCATCGCCCGCGTTCTCAACTCACCGCCGGTGACAAGGTCGCCGATCTTAATTTTCACCAGATCGCAGCCTCTCAGTTTGCTGTCGATCGCAAGATCAAAAAGCGCCCTGTCTCGAAGCCGTTGCTCTCGGTCCAGGTGAAAGCGAATTGCCCATATCTGCCGTG
The DNA here is from genome assembly GCF_015475875.1 of Sphingopyxis solisilvae. Taxonomy (GTDB): domain Bacteria; phylum Pseudomonadota; class Alphaproteobacteria; order Sphingomonadales; family Sphingomonadaceae; genus Sphingopyxis; species Sphingopyxis solisilvae. The sequence goes on from NZ_JADKYM010000004.1 coordinate 97,371, forward strand.
GCTTCAACGGTCGCTTGGCGCCAACCTTTCGACCGGCATTCCACGCCGGTCGTGGAGGTAAATAGTCGAATTCTGACCTACCCATATTTGTTCTCCTGCGGCCACAATGGCCAAAAGGGAAAACGCATAGGTCAAGCTGATTGCCGGTTGCGCAGGGTCGACTTGTGGGCCGACAAATCCGGAAAGCGGAAATTTTCCGAGAATGATGTCTATGCAGTCAAAATTTGCGATGAAAGCTGACAAGATCGGCGTCGGGGTCACCATAGCCGCAGATAAGGCCGCGTAGCATCTGCGCGGCCATCATCGAGAAGGTGATGCCATTGCCGCCATATCCCATCGCGGCATAGCAATTCGGCATGCCGGGAATGCGGCCGATGGTTGGCGTGCCGACCGGACTGTCGCCGAAACTGCCAGTCCAGCTAAACGCGGGCGTCGCATCGACGCCCGGCAACAGGGCGGCAAGCTTGCGCGACAGCGTCGCGGTCTTGTCGGGAAGTTTCGCGTCGCGGAGCGCCGCATCGGCGATTTCCTCATCCTCGCCGCCGCAGATGATCTCGCCGCGCGGGGTGGTCCGGATGTAAAGGTAGGGATCGGCGGCTTCCCAGATCATCGCAGCGGTCGGCCAGATAGCGCGGGGCTGCGGGCGGGTCGCGATCGACCAGCTCGAGATGATCTTGTTTCCCTTGCGCGGGATGCCCTTCATCATTTCGTAGCCCGTTGCGACGACCAGATGTTTCGCGCGGACGGCAGGTCCGTCTTTGGAACGGAGCGTCACGCACGCCGCGGAGGGGGTGATGTCGCAAATGTCCACTGGGGCATAGAGCCGAGCCCCGCGCGAGATGGCTACATTCAGATAGCCTGCGGCGAGGCGGCGCGGATCGGCCGAATAATTGCCGTAGCCGATAATCGCATGGCGGCCCTTGATGCCGTAGCGGTCCTCGACCTGCGCGGGTTGGAGCAATTCGATTTCAAATCCCGCCCGCCTCCGCGCCTTGGCTTCGCGAGCGAGCCCCGCCGCATCGAGCACATTTCCGTCGAGATAGATCGAGCCGCGCGTCGCGCCATCGACGGCCAGGCCCAGCCGTTCGGTCCGTTCGCGCAGCGCATCGACCGAGAGGCGTGAACGGCGCCAGATGCGTTCGGCCTTCTCACGCCCGATCCGCTCCGCCATCAATGTTAGCGGCGTATCGAGCTCATATTGCAGCATCGCGGTCGACGCGGCGGTCGATCCCTCGGCGGGGCCGCGGCGATCGACGATAACGGTCCTGAGCCCAGCGTCCGACAGCCCCTCCGCGATCAGCGCGCCTGACACGCCCGCCCCGACGACGACGACGTCGCACGCGATGTCTCGCGTCAGCGGCTGCACGGCGATGGCAGGACGCCGCCGTGCCGACCAGATCGACTGGCCGGTCCGGAGATCGCGATGATGGGTAGCCGAAGCCGGGCTCACCAGGACAGGCAATCAGGCAAGATCGCGCACCTTCGCTTCGCGTGCCCAGTGGCGCCGCGTTCCAACATCGGCGAATTTGTCGATCGCGACGACGCCGCCGTCCTTTTCGACGCCCGCCTTGTCGAGCAGGATTTGCGTCGCCTCGTCATGCGCAATGGTCTTGCAATGGCCAAAGGCGTCCATGAACCACTGGACCGCCGCGCTCTGCACCGACAGCGCCTTGGCCTGTTCTTCGGTCAGGATCGAGGCGACGGCGTCGAACAGGACCGAGGGCGAGCCCGCGAGCTGGCCGTCGGCCTTGAGCGCGCCACCCTTGACCTTGATCCCGCCGACTTTGGGCGCGACGAGGAAGGCCGTACCGCCGGCGCCCTTGATATCGCCCTTCAGCTTGTCGATTGCCACTTTGTCCGAGCCTTCCGCAAAGAGGATCGCGACCTTGCGGCCCTCCATGGTATCGTCGGCATTCTTCTGGATCGACAGGGCGTCGGAGGGTTTGAGATCGACCGGCGCGCGCGCAGCCTTTTCTTTTGCCGGCAGGTCGATCGCAAGACCCGCGGCTACGCGCTTCGCCAGATCCTCGTCGATGTTGCGGAGCTGACCGACAACGCGCGCGCGGACATGTTCGAGCATGACCTTCGACAGTTCGAACACCAGCGCCGAGGCAATATGCGCCTGCTCATTCTCAGTCTGCGACAGGTAGAACATCCTCGCCTGGCTGAAATGGTCAGCGAAGAGTTCGGCGCGAATACGCAGCTTTTGCGCGGGATCGTTCCGTTCGTCGTTCGCGGCGAAGGTCGTGAAGCCCGTTTCGGCGCTCGCGCGCGGGCCACCATTCTCACCCGCTTCGGCCAAGCTGTTGGGTTCGTAATTGGCGCGTCCGGTCGGAACGAGCGTCTGCATCATCCCGTCGCGCTGGAAATTGTGGAACGGACATTTGGGCGCGTTGATCGGGATCTGGTGGAAGTTCGTCGTCCCCAGCCGCGACTTCTGCGTGTCGAGATAGGAGAAGAGCCGACCCTGAAGTAGCGGATCGTTGCTGAAATCGATACCGGGAATGATGTTCGACGGCAGGAAGGCGACCTGTTCGGTCTCGGCAAAGAAATTGTCGACGTTGCGGTTGAGCGTCATGCGCCCGACGATCTCGACCGGAATATCCTCCTCGGGGATCAGCTTTGTCGCGTCGAGCACGTCATAAGGCTGCTTCGCCGCAAAGGTTTCGTCGAAAACCTGCACGCCCAGGTCCCACGCCGGAAAGTCGCCCGCGTCGATCGCCTCGAACAGGTCGCGGCGATGGAAATCGGGGTCGGCCCCGGCGATCTTGACCGCCTCGTCCCAAGTCGTCGATTGAATGCCGAGCACGGGCTTCCAATGGAATTTGACGAATTTGCCGTCGCCCTTTTCATTGACGAAGCGGAAGGTGTGGACGCCGAATCCTTCGATCATGCGCAGGCTGCGCGGAATCGTGCGGTCGGACATCGCCCACATGATCATGTGCATCGCCTCTGGCATCAGGCCGATGAAATCCCAGAAGGTGTCGTGGGCGCTGGCGGCCTGCGGATAGCCGCGGTCGGCCTCCATCTTGACGCTGTGAACAAGGTCGGGGAATTTCATCGCGTCCTGGATGAAGAAGACGGGAATATTGTTGCCGACCAGATCCCAATTGCCGCTGTCGGTGTAGAGCTTGACGGCAAAGCCGCGCACGTCGCGCGGGGTATCGACCGAGCCCGCTCCGCCGGCGACCGTCGAGAAGCGAACGAATACCGGACAGGACGCGCCCTCCTTTTGCAAGATCGACGCCTTGGTGAGGCCGGGGATCGCCTTTGTGCATTCGAACACGCCATGCGCACCCGAACCGCGCGCGTGGACGATCCGTTCGGGGATACGTTCATGATCGAAATGGAAGATTTTTTCGCGAAGGACGAAATCCTCGAGCAGCGTGGGTCCGCGCTCGCCCGCCCGCAGCGAGTTCTGGTTGTCGGAGATGCGATGCCCGAAATTATCGGTGAGATGCGCAGCGGCGTCGGCACCGGCTGCCACCATCTGGTGCAGCTCGTCGGCATTGCCGCGCTCTGCGGTCATTTTGACCTGACCGGCGCCGGGCTGGTGATCGCTGAGCGCGGTATCAGTGGCGGGCGAAGCGGGGATTTTGGGCATCGGTCGTTCCTTGCGCCGCGGAAGGGCGACAATCCTACAATCCCCCGCTTGCCGGTATGTTGCATGACGCCCGATCGAATTTGCGGCGGACCATCATGGATCGGTATCAGCAACGAGATCCTGTGATGATACAATAGATCGCAGAGAATCGCGCGAAACTCGCCTATTTTACATTATCGGATGAAATATTCATCGACATTAACTTAGGTTATATTTTGCATATTTGATTCAAAATATATGCATATTGCCTTGTTTTGAGGTTTATATTTCTTACATACCATCGGGGAATCGCCAGTAAATGCGGGAATCGGGCACCCAATTCGGCGCGGACAGACCTCCGCGCCGTCATCTGAAAGTTGGAAAAAAGATGCACGAAGTCATCGACCGCGCACTGTTTGACGAAGCGTGCCTGCCGGCCGACGCGCCCGACACCGCCGCGGCATCGGGAACGCGTCTGGCACTTGTCGGAGGTTTTCTCCCGCGGCGATGCGGGATCGCGACCTTTACGACCGACATTCATGCCGCGTTGAAGCTCGCGGTTCCGGGCCTTGCCGTCGACGTTTACGCGATGACGCCCGCGCCCGAAGCGATCGCTTTCGATCCCGAAATCTGTTCGACAATCACCGAAGGCGACGCCGACAGCTTTGCCGATGCGGCCCGCCGTATCGAGGCGAGCGGCGCCGACGTGATTTGGCTGCAGCATGAATTCGGCCTGTTCGGAGGATTTGCCGGCGACATGATTTTCGAACTCGTCGACCGGATCAGCGCACCGCTTGTCGTGACCTTGCATACCGTGCTGGCCGAACCCGACGCGGATCAGATGCGGGTAATGCAAAGGCTGATTGGCAGCGCCAGCAAGCTCATCGTCATGTCCGAATGCTCGCGCATTCTGCTCAAATCAATCTATTGCGCTGATGACGAGCAGATCGTCGTGATTCCGCACGGCGTGCCCGACCGCCCCTTTGGGCGTACCGAAAAGCAGAAGGGCGTCGCCGACCTGACGGGCCGCGATGTCGTCATGACGTTCGGCCTGCTGTCGCCGGGCAAAGGGATCGAGGCAGCGATCGCCGCCTTGCCCGCGATGATCGCCGATTGCCCCGACATCCTGTACTGCATCGTCGGCGCGACCCACCCCAACCTGCTCGCGCGCGAGGGCGAGGCCTATCGCGAACGGTTGCAGGCGCTGGCGAAGGCATTAGGCGTCGAAAGCCATATCAAGTGGATCGACGCCTTTCTGGAAACCGATGCGTTGCTCGACCTGATCGAGGCAGCCGACATCTATGTCACCCCCTATACCGGGGCGGGCCAGTCGACGTCGGGAACGCTCGCCTATGCGATGGCCCTCGGTAAGGCAGTCGTCTCGACGCCCTATGCCCATGCCACCGAGTTGCTCGACGACGGACACGGCATTCTCGTCCCCTTTGGCGACGGCCAAGCGATCGCGGACGAGATCGTTGGGCTGCTGAGCGATCGCGACCAGCTTAGCGCGATGCAAAAACGTGCCTACCAGCGCGGGCGGCTGATGATCTGGCCCGCTTTCGCGGCGCAGGTGCTGGCGGTGATAAATGCAGCAAAAGTGACCCCGCGGGCTTTGCCGCACCCTGCGCATGTCGGGATCGACGGCCTGCTGCGCATTTGTGACGACACCGGCATCCTCCAGCACAGCGTCCACGACATCCCGAACCGGGCGCACGGCTATTGCGTCGATGACAATGCGCGCGCGCTGATGTTGACGAACCGGCTGGGCAAGGAGACGGAGCCGCATCGCGGCCGGTTGGCCAGCATTTTCGCGGCCTTTGTCGAGGCGTCGTGGAACGAGGAGCGCGGACAGTTTCGAAATTTCATGGACTATCGCCGAACCTGGCTGGAAGACAGCGGATCGCAGGATAGTTGCGGACGAACGCTTTGGGCGCTTGGCGCGACCGCATTGGAAGGCCGCACCGCAAGCACGCGCTTGTGGGCCAGTCGGTTGTTCGCCCGCGCGGCGCCGTCGATGGCCCACTTTCGGTCGCCGCGCGCGATCGCCTTTGCCATGCTGGGTGCCGACTATCTTCTCGCCGCCGAAGACAGTGCGTCCGCGCGCGCCATTTTGGCGAACGGCAGCGATCGGCTGCTGGCGCTATACGAACAGGTGGCCGGGACCGATTGGGACTGGTTCGAACCCGTGCTGGCCTATGACAATGCGCGCATCCCCGAAGCCCTTATCCGCGCCGGAATGCGGTTGCAGCGCGCCGACGCGGCGCAATGCGGCCTTGCCACGCTGCGCTGGCTCAACACCGCCCAGATCGCGCCCGCCGGCCATTTCCGTCCGGTAGGGTCCGACAGCTTTGGTCGGCATCGGGAAAAACCGCGTCCGTTCGACCAGCAACCGGTCGAAGTTTGGGCCGCGATCGACGCTGCCGCGGCGGCATATGACCTTACCGGCGATGCCATCTGGCTTGCCCATGCCCAGCGCGCCTTTCGCTGGTTTTACGGCGCAAACGATCGCGGGATTGCGATTGCCGATCCGCGCACCGGCAGTTGCCGCGACGGGATCAACCGGCGCGGCGTGAACCTGAACGAAGGCGCGGAATCGGTACTGGCCTATCAGCACGCTTGCGTCGCGTTGCGCCTTTTGACGGCGAAAATCCATTAGGCGCCCCCACTCCCTCGACCTCGTTCAGCACGACTTGCGGCTCCACGCCGACCCGGCGCGGGTCGTCGTGCGGCCGTTCCATCTCGCCTGGCAAGCGTCGGGCCCCGACCTCGATCGGGTACAGCGTCTGGCGCACGACGTCGTCGGGCTCGATATGCGCACCGTGCGGAGCGAACTGGCAACAGTGCTACGCGATTTTGCCGACCGGCACTGGCAGATCGAAAAAGTCTTCGAAGAACGATATGTCGAGATTGAGTCCAAGCTCGGGCTCGACGGGCTGGTGCTGAGACGCGAAATGCGGCTGCTGATCGGCGCCTATTTCTGTCATGAATACAGCTATGCCGCCGCCGCGCTGATGAACCCCAGCGTCGTGCGGCACCCCGACCAGACGGGATTGCAGGAAGGAAGTGTGCGCATCATCCTTTCGCTGCGCGCCGTCGGCGAAGGCCATATTTCGACGATCGCCTTTCGCGAAGGAATCGTGTCGCCGGGCCGCGAACTGACGCTGATGCCCCAGCCGACCTTTGCGACCACGGCTATGCTGGGCATCCATCAGGCGGGCAATCAGGTGGACCGCATTTCGGTTCACTGCGACCCCGACAGCAGCATTTCGGGGACCGTCATCTTCCCGATCACCGAAGCGCAGCGCAACGGGCTGGAGGATCTGCGCCTCGTCGAATTCGAGCGCGACAGCGGCAAGAGCGAGTGGATCGGCACCTACACCGCCTACAGCGGCAGCGCCATTCGTTCGGAATTGCTGCGGACGCGGGACTTTCGGGATTTCACCCTGACGCCGATCAAGGGGGACGCCGCGCGCAACAAGGGGATGGCGTTGTTCCCGCGCAAGATCGACGGAAAATTCTGCATGATCGGGCGGCAGGACGGCAAGAATCTCTACCTGCTGCGATCGGATTCGATCGACCATTGGGAAGGCGGCGAACTGCTACTCGAACCGCGTTTCCCGTGGGAGTTCGTCCAGATCGGCAATTGCGGCGCCCCGATCGAGCTCGACGAAGGCTGGCTGGTGCTGACGCATGGTGTCGGGGCGATGCGAAAATATGCGATCGGCGCGGTCCTGCTCGACAAGCAGGACCCATCAAAGCTGCTGGGGCGCACCCCGAACCCGCTCCTGTCCGCGGCGGACGAGGACCGCGAAGGCTATGTCCCCAACGTCGTTTATACCTGCGGCGCGATCCGCGTCGGCGATGATCTTTTTCTGCCTTATGGCGTCGCCGACAGCTCGGTGTGCTTTGCCTTCATGCCCATCGCGGGCATATTGGCGGCGATGGGTATTCATGCCGATCCGTCGGCATGACGGCGCATCACCCGCGCCGCTGGCTCATTCGCCAGGGCAGACCCGGCGGTTTAACCATCTCGCCCTTGCATATCGCGCAGTGACTGACGAACCGCCCGCCTTCCCAATGGCTCGCCTTGAAATCGACCTGATGTCGGCCGAAGAGACTGTGGATAATCATGCCTCCGCCCCCAAAACGGATTGCGCACGAACGTTCGCAGCCGACGCATGGCGAATTGCGCCCACGGTGGGTGCCGGTTTCAGGCAGGCGATCAGGGTTGCGATAACCGCACGCGTTTCCCGCGGATCGCGGACCGATACCGTGTCTAGCCCCAGCGTCTTGGCGGGATAGTCGTTGCCGCCGGGAAAGATCGCATCGCCGACGAACAGCATCGCATCGAGCGATATGCCGCTGGCGCTCTGCAATTTCATCAGCCCATAGGCCTTGTCGACCCCTTCGCGCGTGACGTCGATCGAAGTTGCGCCGCCCATGTTGACCGACATGCCCGGAAGCCGCTGGCGAAGGTCGCGCTGAATGACCTTGCGCTTCGCAAAGTCGGGATCCCATTTTTCCTTGGCGTCGATCGGCGCTGCCTGGCCAAGCGCCGAAAAAGTGATCTGGCTCCCGCGATCCTCGATACGCTCGCCCCACACCGCTTCGGGTACAAAGCCCGTGGCTTCAAGGGCGGCATCGAACGCCTGGAGGATGCGATGCCTTTCATCATCCGCGAACAGCTCGGCATAGACCGGCTGCCAGGCGCCGGAACCATGGGTATAAAGTTTGGTACCCGAAGTGGGCATCAACCACATGCGCGCGATATTCGCGCGAACGGGAAGCCCCGATACAAGCTGCTTTTCGAACTGGGGCCAGTCGCCGCCCGAGATCACCGCGACATCGACAACATCGAGAAGATCCACGAGCGCTTCGCCCATTGCGGGTTCGAGCGGCTGCTTACTCGCGGCAAGCGTCCCGTCGAGATCGAAGGCGATGAGATGTTTCATGGCGTGGAAATGAGATCCATATCGTCGCTCCGTTCGGCGGGAGCGCAAGGGTCTCTCAGTCGCCGGCACGCGCGTGAAGCCGTCGATACAGCTTATGTGGTGTCGCGGCGGCCGAATTACAATCTGCTGCCGATTAAACCCGATCCCCGATTGCCCGGTTTAGGACTCGACTCCCTTCGCAATAGGTCTAGCGAGGATAGGCAAAGGCTTCCCTGCGACCCGGGAAGTCGTTGGGGCTTCCTTTGGTCACGCGTTCAGAGGATGAAGGGGCTTCACCGGAGCGGTGAAGCCCTTTTGCGTTGGTGGCGCTTCGCAGATGGCGGAGTCCCCCATGGAACAAGGAAAGCATGGCAAGCGCCTGGTCGCGGAGGCAGCTTTTGAGCGCGCCGCACGTAATGTCCCGCACACCCCTCGCGCGAAAGTCCATCCATGACCGAGATTATCGCGCCGCGAAGCAGCACGGCATTCCCCCTGCTCCGCGGCGAGACGCTGCGCGTGATCGATCCCGAGGGTGGACAGGTCACCGACATGCTGGCCTTCGCGCGCGCCGATGTCCGCAAAGCTGTCTCGAGCGGGCGAACGTTCGATTATGAGGAAACAATCCGGATCACCACGGGTAACCGATTGTGATCGAACCGATCCAATCCGATGCTGAGATTGTCGAGGATCGCGCGGACACGCATAATTTCCTTCTGACCCCGTGCAGCGAGGCGACCTTTCGCCATTTCTACAAGGACAAGCCCGTGCATCGGGGCCGTTTCGGCAATCTGGTCGAGGCGCTGGCGCCCTATGGCATTGCGGCGGACTTTCAAACCGATCCACTATGAAATCGAACGCTAGCCGCAGATCGCGCGTCCGACCGCCCTAGCTCTCGCATCCTTTGGCCTGCGCAAACGTTGGACAGGCTTCAACCGAGAGGACCGGCACTTGAAAATTCCAACCTGTCTGGCCGGGGCGCTCCTGCTCACCGGCTGCAACGCCTCACCCGATAAAGATGCAGACAAGACGCGCGTCGAAACGCAGGCGGCCGATGACAGCCTGATATTTGCCGATGCCGAGCCGGAGCAGCGGGCTTTCACCGAAACGCCCATCCTGCGCGCGCAGGTGCTGCTCGATCATCTCGGTTTTTCGCCGGGCGTCATCGACGGCAAGGAAGGCGCCTCCTATGCCGCAGCGCTGCGCGGTTTTCAGCAGGCCTATGACCTTGCCGACACGGGCAAGCTCGATGCCCCGACCGAACGGGCATTGCAGCGATGGCGGCAGGTGCCTGCAACGCGGGTCGTCATCATTCCGGCCGGGTTCGCAAAAGGTCCGTTCGTCCCCGCCTTTCCCAAGGGCGCGGCTGAGCAGGCCGAATTGCCCGCGCTCGGCTATCGCAACCTGACCGAGGCGCTGGCCGAGCGGTTCCATACGACGCCCGAAATGCTCGTCGCACTGAACGGTGCGGCGACGCTGGTGGGCGCTGGTCGACCGTTCCGCGTCCCCAACATCCCCAACATCGACCGATCGACGCTTGGTGAGGATGCGCGCGGCTGGAACGCGACGCTCGAACAGCTGGGTGTTGCGCCCGATCAACCTGGCGCCGCCAGGGTCGTGGTCGACAAATCCGAAGGCGTGCTGAAAGTGTTCGGCGGCGACGACAAGCTGATCGCGCAATTCCCCGCGACGATGGGCAGCAGCCGCGATCCGTTGCCGATTGGGACGTGGAAGATCCAGGGCGTCAGCCGCAACCCCGAATTTCACTATAATCCCAAACTCTTCTGGGATGTGAGCGACAGCAAGGAGGCGGTGCTCCTGCAGCCCGGGCCGAACAGCCCCGTCGGCGTCGCGTGGATCGACATCAACAAGCCGCATTACGGCATTCACGGCACCAGCGAACCGCACACGATCGGGCGCGCCGAAAGCCATGGCTGCGTCCGATTGACCAACTGGGATGCGGCGCGATTGGCGCAGATGGTGAAACCCGGCACGCCTGCCATTTTCCAGAATTGACGGCGCGCGTCCGGCGGGGCGAACCCGGCGCCACGCTCCGATCTTCACGCACTGCCCGGAGGGGACGCCGCCGCGACCGCACAGGCGCTGATGGAACGGTCGGCGCCGGCGCGCCGTTGGGACTCTAAGGCGCCAGCGCCCCTCGCCTTTCCAGCAGGACCGAATGCAAGAGCAGCCCTTCTTTGCGCTCAGCACCTATCATGTCGGCATGGCGCTGATCGGCGCCGGGATAATCGCGGCCTTCTGGTTGCCGCGCTTCCTGTCGAGGCGCGAGCCCGCCGCGTCGGCGCTGCTGATCCTTTTCGGTATCGCGATTCACTGGCTATTGCCCGACGTCGCCGAAGCGCTCGATCCGCGCACAGCACCCCGATTCTGGGAACTCGCGAGCGAAATGGCGGTGATCGTCGCCCTGTTCGGCACCGGCATCCGGATCGACGACCTATCGAACTATCGCCGCTGGCGGCCGACGGTCCGGTTGCTGGTGATCGCCATGCCGCTGACCATCGCTGCGGTGGCGTTGATGGGGCTGACCTTTGGCGGGATGACGCTCGCGGGCGCCATCCTGCTCGGCGCGGTATTGGCGCCGACCGATCCCGTGCTCGCCGGCGAAGTCCAGGTCGGTCCGCCCACGCGGGGCGAAGAACAGCCGGTCCGGTTCGCGCTGACCACCGAAGCGGGGCTGAACGACGGGCTGGCCTTTCCATTCGTCTATCTGGGCCTGCTCGTCGGGACGACCGGCTTTTCCGCGGCGATGCTGGGCGAATGGCTGCTCCTCGACGTACTCTATCGCATCCTTATTGGCTGCATCGGCGGCGCGGCGGTCGGGTGGCTGCTCGCGCGCATCCTGTTCGTCATCCCGCGCGGCAATGTGCTGGCCAACACCGCCTCGGGCGTGCTGGCGATCGCGGGGATATTGCTCTGCTATGGCGCGACCGAATTGGCCGAGGGATACGGGTTTATCGCCTGCTTCGTGGCAGGGATCGTGCTTCGCCGGTTCGAGGCGAGCCATGAATTCCACGGCAAGCTCCACAGCTTCAACGAGGCTATCGAACTCGCGCTCACCGCGCTGCTGCTCATCCTCATTGGTGGCACCTTTCCGCTGCTGTTCGGCGAACTCGACTGGGCGCACGCCGCCATTGCCGCCGGTCTGTTGTTCGTCGTGCGGCCGCTGGCCGGATGGTTCAGCCTGTTTGGCACCGACCTGCCGCCACAGGACCGGCTCGTCGTTGCCTTTTATGGGGTGCGCGGGATCGGATCGATTTATTACCTCGCTTATGCAACCAGCCACCTCGAGCTGGTGAACGAAGGACAATTATGGGCGACGATCGCGCTGACGATCCTGTTGTCCACCGTCGTGCACGGGTTCACCGCGGGGCCGGTCGTCGATCATATCGTTCGGCGCCAGCAGAGAGAACGCACCTGACGTATCGACGGGCACCGCGACCGGTCCGATTTCGGCCCGCGGGCGATACTTCGATTATCCTTCCGGTAAATAGGCCGCTCGCCGCCATGGGAATTGGGGTTATGGCCTTCCTCTCACCCGTTGCAGGGAAATTGCGGCTATTTCGATTTCGTGCACGATCTGCGCTGCCCGCATGCTAAGCACGGGTTTCGGGGCAATGGTCGTCGACGTCGATCCACCTTGCCCCACATATTGGTCCCCCACAAGGCCGCGTCCTGCGGTCCGGGCCGACCGGGAAGGGCGCCGCATGGCTGCCGACAATCCATCGATCAATCTGGGCCGCACGCTGGGGCTCGCGGTGGTGCTCGCCTCCGACGCGCCGCTGCTGCTGCTCGACGAAAATCTGGCGATCGTCGCGGCGAGCGACAGTTTCTGCGAAGCGTTCGGCATCAACCCCGAAACCGTCACCGGTCAGACGATCTATGACCTCGACCATCATCACTGGGACTTGCCGCGGCTCCACTCGCTGATCGAAGCGACGCTGTCGGGCGCCGCCGAGGTCGAAGCCTATGAGATGGAGATTGAGACCAGCGCCGGGACCTCGCGCTGCGTCGTGATCAAGGCGCAGCGCCTCGACTATGGCGACATCCACCACACGCGGATGATGGTCACCGTGATCGACGTGACCGAGGAGCGGCAGAACGAAAAGCGCCACAAGGAGCTGGTCCACGCCAACGCCACGCTACTCCACGAAATGCAGCACCGCGTCGCCAACAGCCTGCAAATCATCGCCAGCATCTTGATGCAGAGCGCACGCAAGGTGCAGTCGAGCGAGGCGCGCGGCCATTTGAACGACGCGCATCAACGCGTGATGTCGATCGCGACGCTGCAACGCCACCTTGCCGAATCGAAGGGCGGCGCGGTCGAGCTCGAACCCTATCTGGCGCAGTTGTGCGCCAGCATCGGTGTGTCGATGATCTATGACCGCGAACAATTGACGCTGACAACCTCGGTCGATCCGGTGTCGATCGACGGCGATGTATCGGTCAGCATGGGGCTGGTCGTCACCGAACTGGTGATCAACGCGCTCAAGCACGCCTTTCCGGGCGGGCGCCCCGGCCATGTCGTCGTCGGCTATGCCGCGACGGGCGACGACTGGACGCTGTCGGTATCCGACGATGGCATCGGCATGGCCGAAAATGCCGAGCGGTCGGCGGCGGGGCTGGGCACGCGCATCGTTCAGGCGCTCGCCAAGCAATTGAGGGCGGAGATACTGGTCGAGGATGCCGCGCCGGGAACGCGCGTATCGCTGACCCACACCGCGCAGATCGCGCGGCAGGTCGCGGCGAACGACGAAGCGGAAAGCGCGGCGGTGTAATCTGCCCGCCCTCGATCAGGAAAGGGAATTCCGTGCGTTGGATCATCGGCTTCGCACCCGCCAGCGACGTTTCGTCGGCATAGTCTGGGCGGTCATAAATTTTTCGGTCGCTTGGAGCGCAGCAATCGGCGGCACGCGCCGGCCACGTCTCCTGAACGGCCGTGAGACGAATGGCGCTCAGGAGACGGGGTTGCAATCACTACGCCGGGCAGCCTCCATCGTTGCCAATCTGAAAATATCAAGAGTTGCGCTCTTCCGACGGAAATTATGACGACTTCAGGGGGTCATCATGGGATGAGCAGACCTCACCCCTCCATCTGCCGTGCGCCTCAATTCCCGAGCCGGCCGTTACCGACTCCGAAATGCAGAGAGCGGAGATAGAAGGCCTGACCCGAAAACTCGCCGACGACTTCGCCAATGGGCGCGTCAGCGAACGGTACGGCACCTATCAACATCGCACACGGGTCATTCGCCAACTGACGGCGATATGGGCCGCGGCGCGCCACTGATCGCCCCCGGCAGGCTGCTTGGTGTCCAAGGCCAGCGGCGCATTCACTCCAGCCCGTCATTTCTGTCCGAGCTTTGCGTGGCGACCCAGGCAGCGAGGGCGCATTTCGCGCGCGTCTCCTCAAAGTTTCCAGTCGCCTCAAGTCTGTTGATAAAATCCCGATTAAAATAATACATATTGTCGATACTATTTATCACGATAGCAAGAAATGTATCGAATCTTGAAAATATAATTTCATAAAGCGGAAATATAGAGGAACAATACCAACTGCAGAGTGTTCATCAACAGCGAGCGGCATTTTGTCAGCTCCAGGAGCTCCCCAATGTACAGGTTTATTTTCGCGGCGAATATCGCCGCTATCGCCCTTGTTCCGTCCATCGCCGGCGCACGAACGCAGTCGCAGGCGACCTGCGAAGAACAGCGCTCAACGCGCGTCGTCGCCACCATCGGAGGCGCCGCAGCCGGCGGCGTGCTCGGCAATGTCGTCGCCGGTCGTGGCGACAAGACGGTCGGAACCGTGATCGGCGCCGCCGCAGGAGCCGCTCTCGCCAACCAGATCGCTAAACCGACGCGCGATTGCCGCGACGCATTTGGTTATTACGACAATGAAAATCGCTGGCACGCCACCGGCGTAAAATCCTCCGATGCCCGCGGCTACTATAATCGTGACGGGATATGGGTCGATGGTCCGCCCAACGGTCGATATGGCAGCGATGGCCGCTGGGTGACTTACGCGGCGTCCAGTCGCGGAGAAGGCGACTATCGGCCGGGCGGCGAATGGGTGCCCGCATCGGCCAACGGTTATTACGACCGCGACGACATCTGGGTGCCGGGTTCGGCAAGCGGTCGGTATGACGATCGCGGGCGCTGGATCGGAACCACCGCTTCAAACCCGCCAACTCGCCGCGACGACGCCTATGGCTATTACGACCCCGCCGGCGCGTGGCACGCGACATCGACCGCGCGCGGCCGGGCTACCGGTTATTATGACCGCGATAACAAGTGGGTCACCGGAACGCCGAACGGCTATTATGACGAACGGCGTAACTGGATTCCCCAGCGCGAGGACGGAACGGCAAGCGGCAGCTATGACGGCCAGAACCGCTGGATACCAGCCTCTTCGGCCGGCTATTATGATGACAATGATCGCTGGATAACCGGTGCCGCAAGCGGCCACTATGATCAGCGCGGCCGGTGGGTCGCTGGCGTAACCATCGGTCATTATGACGCGAACGGCCGCTGGATTGCCGGCGCGGCAGGCGGACGCCGCGACGCGAACGGACATTGGGTCGCCGATCCGCATCCGGGCTATTATGATCGGAATGGCCGATGGAACGCCGGAGCGACGACGGGCTATTACGACGCCCGCGGTCGCTGGATCCCCACCGGACGCGAGGGCATGGGCAGCGACGATGGAACGAACCGCCCCGCTATCCTCTCGCAGCTCGCCAACCTCGAACAATATGTCCGCACCGCCCGATCGGAGCGCACGATCGACAACCGGACGGCCATGAGTGCCAGCCGCGAGCTGCGATCCATTCGCACCAGCGAGCGAGCCATGCATCATGACCGGATGGACCGGCTGTCAGCGCGCAACGAAGCCGCGCTTCAGTCGCGGATCGATCGCCTGAATCTTCGCCTGCGGCTCAGCCCGCAGTAAAACGAACGTCCATCAAAAGGGGATCTGCCGCTTCCGCTCAATGCGGGGGCGGCAGCTTCTTGTCCCGATCATGGCGGAGTTGGCAGGGAGATCTTGTCAACCGGCCCGGACCGCTTCAGCCGGCACCGACCGGCGCGTCGTGCACGATCGAAACCCTGGTTCCGGGATTGGCGCCCACCGTTTCGACGGTCGCGTGAAGCTGTCTCGCCAGGGCTTCGACAATACTGGTCCCGAGGCCGGGCTTAGCCGCAGCCAGCTTGCGCGGTGTGCCTGCGCCGTCGTCACGGACCGTCAGCGTCCATGACACGCCCAGCGCATGACAATCCATCAGGATCGTTCCACCGCGTTCGCCCGGGCACGCATGCTTGAGCGCATTGATGAAGAGTTCGGTCACGATCAGCCCGAGGCTGACCGAGATGTCGGCATTCACCATACTGTCGTCCTCGCTCACCTTGAGCGAGACAATATCCGGGTCGCAGATCATCGAGGCGCCGAGGCTCTGGCAAAACTGCGTGAAATAGGCGCGCAATTCGACCTCGCCCAACCGCGACGCCGCAAGTTGTTGCTGGACGGTGGCAATCGACATCACGCGATTATGCGCATCGCGAAGATGGCTTCTCGTCTTTTCCGACTGCACCCTCCTCGCGCACTGCATGAGCACGCTGGCGATGATCGTGAAATCCTGGTCGAGCAGAAGGGCGGGTGCATCGGAGACGGCAATGACGGTAAGCGCGAGATCGAGCGCAACGTAGACATGGATGGTGCGGGTCATCATGGCCCCTTTCGGGGAGACCAGAGAGCTGACGAGCTTGAAAGCCGGGTCCGGGGAGAAACGGCGCGCTCGCGAATACGAAAAGCCTGCCGCTAACAGGGACGGAATATCATGAATGCAGGCGCGCCGCGCCAAGATCCCGCTCCATCGGCGGTTACGCGCGATCGATTGAGCAAGGGGTTCGGTATTGCCTCGTGTCGCCATCGCTCACTAAAGCCAAGCGACCGCTTTCAGGTGGCGAATGACTCGGGCTGAAAGGCTGAAATCGGGCGCAAAGCCGCCTTTCGCGCCTTCAAATTACCGCTTAGGACTCGAACCTGCGCCGCGGATTTGGATGGTGCCCGACAACCGCCCACGCTAGGCCATTCTAAATTTAACGATTCGAATTCAGGACATTTCGGGAATTGTTGGTAAGCGTCGACAGACTTCGGCCGGATACCAACAATCGTACCAACAAATTGCTCGAACTGGGCTCAATCTGAAAATTCCGCGTGAGACGCCCCGGGACGATTTGGGATCGTTCAATCCAACGCTTTTCAGCCAATTTTTCGCTGCTGAAGGTGGGACGCTGTGGGACGTCATGGGACGCTCTGGGTCGGCCTGGCAGGGGCAGCAGGACTCGAACCCGCGACCCTCGGTTTTGGAGACCGATGCTCTACCAACTGAGCTATACCCCTAGGCCGGAGTGCGCCCCTAGCCCGATTGGCGTGGGGGGGCAAGGGGGATCGCGGCTTGCGAACGCGGTCGCGCCTGATATGCGCGATCGGGCATGCCCCCTGCCCCCGCCTCGACCGCCGCGCCGCAGAATTATCTTGGCGGCATCGGATTGCGGTTGCTGGCGATGATCAGCCTGTCGCTGATGTTTGTCGTGGTCAAATATGTCGACCGGGCGGGTGTGCATATTGTCGAAAGCCTGTTCTGGCGCCAGGCGCTGGTGTTGCCGTTCCTGCTGCTGTGGGTGCGTGCGACGGGCGGCTTCGCCTCGCTGAAGACGCAGCGCCTCGGCGCACATATGCGGCGGATGCTGATGGGCCTCACCGGTATGGCGTGCAATTTCGGGGCGATGATCCTGTTGCCGATGGCCGAGGCGACGACGATCAGCCTGTCGGTGCCGATCTTCGCCGTGATCTTTGCCGCGCTGCTGCTGGGCGAAGCGACGGGCTGGCAGCGGTGGAGCGCGGTGATCGTCGGATTCGCGGGCGTACTCGTTGTGCTGGCACCCTGGACGGGTTTTGCGGGCGGATTCGGCGGCGATCACGGCGTCGGCACATTGGTTGCGCTGGCGGGAGCGGTGATGACGGCGCTGATCACCATTGCCGTCCGCGACCTTGGCCGCACCGAAAATGCCGCGACGATCGTGTTCTGGTTCAGCCTGTTGTCGATGGTGCCGCTGGGCCTCGCGCTGCCCTTTGTCGTCACCCCGCACGATTCGACGGTGTGGTTGCTCCTCGTCGCCCTCGGTCTGCTGGGGGCGATCGTCCAGATGTCATTGACCGGAGCGCTGCGCCTGGCGCCGGTGTCGGTCGTGATCCCGATGGACTATACCGCCTTGCTGTGGGCGATCCTCGCCGGCTGGTGGTTTTTCGGCACCCTGCCCGCCGATACCACATGGGTCGGCGCGCCGCTGATCGTGGCGTCGGGCCTGTTCATCGCCTGGCGCGAACATCGTCGCCACATCAATCGTCCCAAGGAGGTCGCCGCATGACATGCCCGATCCTGTATCACTGCCCCGATGCCCGCTCGCTGCGCTGCCTGTGGGCGGTCGAGGAGACGGGTATCGATGTCGACCTGCGCGTACTGAAATTCCCGCCGCGCGCGTTCGAGCCCGATTATCGCGCGATCAATCCGCTGATGACGGTCCCGGCCTGGGTCGAGCGCGGGCGGCTGATGACCGAATCGGCGGCGATCTGTGAGCGCATCGCCGAAGCAACCCCGCTGGAGGTCCGCCGCGACGAGGCAGATTATTGGGATTACCGCAACTGGCTGCACCGCAGCGACGCGACGCTGACCTTTCCGCTCGCGATCATGATCCGCTACACGCGGGTCGAGCCCGAGGAACGGCGGCTCGCACAGGCCGTCGCCGACTATAAGGCATTTTTTGGGGGTCGCGCCAAAAGCATCGAAGCGGCGCTGGCCGACGGGCGCGAATGGCTGGTCGCCGGCCGCTTCACAATCGCCGACATCGTGATCGGCTATGCCGCCTTTCTGGCGACGACGCTCGGCGCCGACGATGTGCTGGGCGAAGCGACGGCGGCGTGGCTGGCGCGCTGCACCGCGCGCGACGGCTTCAAACGCGCCCGGCAACGCCAGGCTGCCGGCAGCCGCGTTCAGTAGCCCATCAGGCTCAGCACTTCCTTGCGGCTGCGCTGGTCGTCGAGGAAACAGCCGAGCAGGCGGCTGGTCACCATGCCGACGCCGGGCGTGCGGACGCCGCGGCCCGTCATGCACCCGTGCTGCGCGTCAATCACCACCGCGACGCCGTGCGGATGCAGATTGTCCCAGATACAGCGCGCCACCTCGGCGGTCAGCCGTTCCTGCACCTGCAACCGCCGCGCATAACCGTTCAGCACGCGGGCCAGCTTCGAAATGCCGACGACCCGGTCGCGCGGCATATAGGCGATCGACGCCTTGCCGGTGATCGGCGCCATATGATGTTCGCAGTGCGACTGGAACGGGATGTCTTTCAGCAGCACCAGCTCGTCATAGCCGCCCACCTCCTCAAAGGTGCGCGCCAGATGGATCGCCGGATCCTCGGCATAACCGCTGCAATATTCCTTCCACGCGCGCGCAACGCGCTTCGGGGTATCGAGCAGCCCCTCGCGCGCCGGATCGTCGCCGGCCCATTCGATCAGGGTGCGGACGGCATCCGCCACATGGTCGGGGACGGCGACCTTGCCGTCGGCGCCCAATTCGTCACTACAATTGCTCATTGCCGCGCTTTCACTGTTGCATTCTTGCCGCACATTTCGGTGCCCATGCGTCTTTAAACAAGCATGGCGTAAAAACAAATTTGCAATGTGCGCAAGTTTACGTTGCGGAAACTTGGCTTTTTGCACTTTTCCGATCGCGCGCATTTCCATTGCTTTCCGGAACGAACAAGTGGCTTGACGCTCGCGTCAACTAAGCGCACCTTTGGGTTGCATTACAGAACCCGCCGAAGCGGGTCGTGATCCGGAGAGGCCGGCGTTTTTCCCCGACGCCGGTGGGAGAGGAAGATGACCAGCACAGCTGGCAAGTGGGATACACCCGGGCGTCGGGCCGTTGCGGCCCGGCAGCCTTTGCCATGTCTGGTCCTGTCCCCTCCCCTTACCACAAATTGAGTTTGGGCGACCCCGCATCCGCGGGATCGAAAAAGGGAGGTTTTACATGAAGTTCAAGGCACTGATCGGAACATCGATCCTTGCGATGGCGGTCGCGACACCGGCAGCGGCGCAGAGTTCTGCGGAAACGGAACGCGACGCTTTCGGCGGCGAAATCGTCGTGACGGCGCAGCGCCAGTCGGAACGTCTGCAGGACGTGCCGATTGCGGTCAGCGCCTTTTCGTCCGAAGCACTCGAAGCGCAGCAGATCAAGACCCCGTCCGACCTGCAACTGACCTTGCCCAATGTCACCTTTACCAAAACCAACTTCACCGGCGCGAGCTTCACGATCCGCGGTATCGGCGACCTTTGCGTCGGCACGACCTGCGACAGCGCGACCGCGATTCACCTCAACGGCGACCCGCTGTTTTCGACCCGCTTGTTCGAAACCGAATTTTACGACCTGGAACGCGTCGAAGTGCTGCGCGGCCCGCAGGGCACCTTGTTCGGCCGCAACGCCACCTCGGGCGTGGTAAACGTCATCACCGCAAAGCCCCGGCTCGGAACCTTCCAGGCCGCGGCCGAAGGCGAATATGGCAATTACAACTCGATCAAGGGCAAGGGGATGGTCAACATTCCCATCGGCGACAATATGGCATTTCGCCTCGCCGGCATCTATCTGAACCGCGACGGCTATACGCGCAACGCCTTCCTCAACACGCGGATCGACGATCGCGACCTTTATTCGGTGCGCGGTTCGCTGCGCTGGGAGCCGAGCGACGACACCACCATCGACCTGATGGCATCCTATTTCCGTGAAAAGGACCAGCGCACCCGTATCCAGAAACAGCTTTGCCAGCGCGACCCGACCGGCATCCTCGGCTGCCTGAACACGCGCCGCGACAATGCTCCCTTCAACGGCAACGCGACCTTCACGGCCGCGCTGACCTCGCGCGAATTCCTGGCGATCCGGGGGATCCCCACCGCCTTTGCGCTCGGCAGCCTTTACGGTCCCGATGTCTATGCCAACACGACGATCCCGTCCGATCCGCGGGTGGTAAACACGGCCTATACGCCCAGCTATTTCACCAGCGAACTGACGTTGCAGGGCCAGATCGACCATAATTTCGGGCCGGTGTCGTTGCAGGTGTCGGGCCAGTATCAAAAGGTCAAACTCGACGCGTCGCAGGATTACAACAGCAATGTCGGCAACCGTGCGCTGTATGCGGGCGGCCTTGCCACCTTGCAGGCCGCTGCCGGCGGCGCGCTCGGTGCGGCGCTTATTCCTTATTTCGCGCCCGTTGCGGCGGCGATCATTCCGAACGGCCCGACCGGCCAGCTGTGTACGTCGCTGGCCGAGGAAAGCGGCTTCGGCGCCTATGGCGGCAAGAAAATCTGTAGCGACCAGTCGCTGCAATTCGACCGGTCGAACCAGTATAACAGCAGCTGGTCAGCCGAGGCGATCCTGTCGAGCGATCTCGACGGACCGTTCAACTTCCTCGTCGGCGGTATCTACGCCGACTATCATCTGACCGAGAACAGCTATTATGTGAACGCCTTCCCGATCGATTATCTGACCGGGGTGCTGGGCGCCTTTACGGCAGTAGGCGGTGCGCTGCCGCCGTCGTTCCTCGCGACGCCGTTCTTCCGCAACAACACCGACGATTTGAAGATCAAATCTTACGGCCTGTTCGGCGAAGCCTATGTCGAATTCAGCGACCGGCTGAAACTGACCGCCGGTTTGCGCTACAACAACGACAAAAAGGCCGTCCGGGCGCGTTCGACGCTTGCCAGCTTCCTGGCACCGCACGGCGGCACCGGCAGTGTCTTTGACTCGCCGTTCGTCGGCTCATTCGACGCCGACCCGGGCACGCCCGGCAACCAGATCATCCAGGAGCGGCAGGTCAAGTTCAACAAGCTGACCGGTCGCCTGGTGCTCGACTTCAAGGTGACCGACGACAATCTGCTCTACGCTTCCTATTCGCGCGGTTATAAATCGGGCGGTATCAACCCGCCGCTGCAACCGATTTTCGCAGTGCCCGAATCCTTCCGGCCCGAGCAGGTCGACGCGTTCGAAATCGGATCGAAGAACAGCTTTGGCAACGGTGCGCTCCAGCTGAACCTGACGGCCTTCTATTATAAATATAAGGATCTTCAGCTCAGCAAGATTGTCGCCCGTACCGCGGTCAACGACAATGTCAGTGCCAATATCTATGGCTTCGAGGCCGAAGCATTGGTCCGCCCCGACCCGGCGGTGGTTATCAACCTGGGCTTCAGCTACCTGCACAGCAAGGTGTCGGAAGACAAGTTCACCAGCAACCCGCGCGACTTCGGTGGCGGGCGTGCCGATGCGGTGATCATCAAGGACATCACCAACGCGGCAAACTGCGCGGTGGCATCGCGTACCGGTAGCGCGGCGGCGGTCAATGCCTATGTCAATCAGGTTCAGTCGCTGATCAACGGCGGCCTGATCCCGGGGGTCGCCGCCGGCGCGAACCTGCAACCGACGACGGCGTTCCCGTCGGACGGCGGCATCGCGTCAACGGGTGCCTTCAGCATCTGTTCGGTGATGGAAGCAACGGCCAGCACGGTGGGAGCAGCCTTTGGCGGAATCGACTATTTCTCCGCCGGGGTTCCGGTCAATATCAAGGGCAACGAACTGCCGCAGGCGCCGAATTACAAGTTCAGCGCGGGCGTCCAATATACCGCTCCGCTCGGCGGCGGCGGCATGACCCTCGTTCCCCGGCTCGACCTCGCCTACACCGGTGAAAGCTATGGCAGCATCTTCAACGGCAATGTGAACCGGATCAAGGGCTATGCCCAGGTCAACGCCCAGATGCAGCTGAACGGGCCCGACGACAAATGGTATGTCAAAGGATATATCCAGAACATCTTCAACTCGGCCAGCGTGACCGGCCTGTATATCACCGACCAGTCGTCGGGGAATTACACCAACATCTTCACGCTCGAACCGCGTCGCTACGGCATCGCGGCGGGCGTGAAATTCTAAACGCTCCACGGTAACGCCAAAAAGAAACCCCGGCCTCTCCATCGAGAGGCCGGGGTTTTTTATATTCGCTGGCCGGGGGCCGAAGCGTTTTTCGCCCCGGCCCCAACGGTCAGAATTTGAAGCGAACGGTGCCGCCATAGGTACGCGGCTGGCTGGGATAGCCCGACACACTGCCTGCCTGCGCAACGGCCGGGAAAATCGTCGTCAGATACTGCGCGTTGGTCAGGTTGCGACCCCACACCCCGACGTCGAGCCCGTTGGTCAGGCGGATCGTGAACGACGCGTTGAGGCTGTTGACCTCGCGCTGCAAGCCTTCCGCGACGCCGGCGGGGAAACCGGCCAGACCTTCGACGATCTGGACCGGGCTTTCATAGCTGTAGTCGACATGCGCGATCGCCTTGGTCCCGCCCGCAAATTCGTGCGTATAGGTGGCGCCCATCGTCATCGACAGTTCGGGGATGCCCGCCGGGGTGGTGCCCGAAATGTCGCCAAACGCCGAATTGACGAAGCTGTCATATTTGGCGTCGAGATAGGTCGCCGCCAGCGTCAGGTTAAGCCCGCGCACCGGCCGTACCGATCCGTCGAACTCGATACCAAAGGTCGATTGCTTGCCGGCATTGGCGAGCGCGAAACCGGTTCCGGTAAAGACGTTGGACTGGAACCCCTTGATCGACTGTTTGAACACCGCGACGTTCACCGCCGCAACATCCCACTGGCCCTTCAGGCCGAATTCGTAAACCGTCGATTCCTCGGGCGCCGCAAAGCGCGAACCCGCCGCAAGGTTGGTGGTCCGCAAACCGGCCGCGGTGATCGCGGGAAGGTCCGACGCCAGCGGTCGGCTGTCGCGCGACAGGTTGACCGAGCTGGCCTTGAAGCCGGTGGCATAGGTCGCATAGATATTGACCGTGTCGGTCAACTCATAGGCGGCGCGCACGCTGTACGCGAAATCGCCGTCGTTCGTCCTCGCCTTTTCCACCGAATTGGGGACGTTCAGGAACGGCGGCAGGAACTGGAACGCCTTCAGCCCGTTGAGCGGGTTCGCCGCGGGATTGTTCTGGTTCGCGTTGGCAAAAGCGACGAACTGCTGAAAGATCGGCGCGGTGGCGGGGTTGGTCGCAAATGCGCCGACCGCTGCCGGATCGTTCGGATTGACGCCTGCCTGTTGCAACGCACCGCCGAGCAGCAGCTGGTTACGGAACGGCGCATATTGCGGCGCGTCGAGGTTGATGCCCGAAAACACATCGGTGCTGACCACATCGGTCGCAAACCGCTTGCGGTCCTTCGTATAGTTACCACCAAGCGACAGCGTCAGCCGGTCGGTCACTTCGAAATCGACCGTGCCAAAAATCGAGAAGGCGTCGTTCTTGAGCGTATAGGCTTCGTCCAGACCGTCGCCCGCGCGGAAGAACGTGCCGATATAGCGCGTCGGAGCACCTTCGAGCGCGCCAAAGGTCTGTTCCAGCAGCGCGACATTCAGCGCGTTGCCGCTCGCCGCACGAATCAGCTGGTCGCCATAGGGACGGAACTGCGTTCCGAACCGTATGTCATTCTTCTGGTTGATCTTTTCATTGAAATAATAGCCGCCGACCAGAAAATTCAGCGGGCCGTCGAAATCCGAGGTCAGGCGCAGTTCCTGGGTAAAGGTATCGATCCCCAGATTCTGGCTGTTCTCGCCGATCAGGTCGGCACCGGTGAAGTCCGAATCCTGATTGGTCAGCGCACGCACTTCACGGTAGGCAGTGATCGAGGTCAGCGCCAGCGCCCCCAGATCATAATCGATCTGCGCCGACCCCCCGTAATTTTCGATCTCGTTCGACGACAGGAAATTGTTGTAAACGCGGTACGAGAAGGGATTGTTGGCATCGACGCTGGGACCACCTGCCAGCGCGTTGGTGATCGCGACCGTCGGTCCGGCGATGACATTGCCGGCGATGCAGCAATTTTCGTCGATCTTGTCGTAATCGCCGATCAGGCGGATCGACAGCGCGTCGGTCGGTTCGAACAGCAACTGGCCGCGCACGCCCCAGCGGTTGCGGTCGTTGACGTCGGTGTCGAGTTTCAGATCCTTCGCGTAACCGTCGCGGCGGTTATAGGCACCGCCGATCGAGAAGGCGACCGTGTCGCTGATCGGGCCGGTGACGTCGCCCTTGACGGTGAGCGCGTTGAAATTGCCATAGGTGACTTCGGCCGAGCCACCGAAGTCATACTGCGGTTTCTGCGTGACGATGCTGATGACGCCCGCCGACGCATTTTTCCCGAACAGCGTCGATTGCGGCCCGCGCAGCACTTCGATGCGTTCGACGTTCGGAAGGTCGCCGATCTGCGCCGCCGAGCGCGAGCGATAGACGCCGTCGATGAACACGCCGACCGACGGTTCGATGCCGGCGTTGTTGGCGCCGTTGCCGAACCCGCGGATGATGAAGTTGGTGTTGGCGCTCGATTGCAGCTGCGACACGCGCAGGCTGGGTACCGCGGTCTGCAGGTCGATGAGGTCGCGGATCTGCGATTCCTCAAGCTGCGCCGCCGACGTCACCGATACGGCAACCGGCGTGTCCTGCAACGTCTGCGAGCGCTTGCTCGCCGTGACGATAATCTCGTTGCCATAATCGGTGTCGTTGGCCGCCGGCGCGGCGTCCTGAGCGAAAGCATAGGCAGGGGTGGCACCGGCGCACAGCATGGTGGCGCCCAGCAAAAGGTTGCGCAAAGTCATGATGTCTTCTCTCTCCAAATCGGTGCAGGCGCGGCCTTTGGCCAAGGTGGGAGATGCCTCACCGGATCGGTCCGCTGTAATATCGCGGCGCGCTCCGTCAACGCAGCGCGATGACACGATGCCGATTTTCTGAAAAATAGTGACCGAAAAGCAACAGTTTGCACTGCAACATAAAACGGACGCCGGCGGCGTCGGATGCTTACCTGTTCTTCCGATGAATGGTGCCCGGGGACGGGATCGAACCGCCGACACTGCGATTTTCAGTCGCATGCTCTACCAACTGAGCTACCCGGGCAGGGCCGCTGCGGCCCTTGGCCGCGCTGGCGAGCGGCGGCTATAGGCACGGCTTTCTGTCCTGTCCAGAGCCTTTGTAATGCTGTTTTGCCGGATCAGCCTTCGTCGAAACGATCGTCGTCGGCGGTACCGTCGGGCGGCTGGTCGGCCGGGACGCGATAGCCCTCGCCGAACCACGCAAGCAGATCACGGTCCCGGCATCCACGACTGCAAAACGGCTTGAACTGCGGCTGCCGCGGTTCACCGCATAACGGGCATGTCGCTGGTTTATTGGGCATGGCCAGCGCCTTTTACCGCCGCATCGGCGACGAGCGCAACCGGTCGGCCGGTGCGGCTTTGCAACGCGGCAATCCATTCCGGGCGCGCCGCAATATACGCGGTCAATCCTGGCCTTGCCGTTAGCGTCAGCCGCCCCGTCCCTACCGCACGCTCGGCTTGGCGGAACAGCAAGGTGGCATCGGTCGCCATCGGGTCGAGGCATATCTGTTCGATCAGCGATGGGCGGTCGCGGCGTCGGACGATCTGCATGAAGCCAAAGCCGTTGACCGCGGTGCGCTCGAAAGGCGGCGGCAGCATGGCGTCGACGGCGGCATCGACCGCGTGGCGTGCGGCGCGATCGGGCAGTGACGGGAAATCGATCCCGATCGACCCGCCGATGTCGCAGCGGCGGATCAGGGCCGCCGCGGCGACCGCCCCGGCTTTTGCGAGTTCCAGCGCATCTCCATCGCCATCGATATCGATCAGCAGCATCGCCGGCGTCGCATCGACCCACAAGGCGCCACCCGCGAACGGCCAGTGACCCCTGCGAACCTGGTCGATCAGTTCGGACCAGCCCGCCTGCTCCAGCCGGTCGGGACCGGTCGGGCGCAGCTCGATCACCGGCAGTCCGCTGGCGACGATGCGCGCGCGCAGGTCGGGGCCGTCGCCAATCGCTGCCCCCGTCTCGGCGACCCGCGCGCGGGCGGGTTTGTCACGTCCGCGCTCACGCAGCGCCATGCGGGTGATTTCGACCGTCAGCGCCGCACCCGTCGATATCGCGGGCGGCAATCCCGTCAGCGAGGCGGTGGGCGCTCCGGGCCAGTCGAGCGCTACTTTTGGCGATTTGCCTGCCTCGACCAACCGCGCCGCAACAATCGCGCCGACGCGCGGCCCCTCCCCTTCGCGTTCGATCCGCGCTTCCAATATGGTGTCGCCATCGACCAGCGCGGCGCGTGCCTCGCCGATCCCGGCTTCGTACAGCCATTCAGCCAAGGGGGATTCCGGCGCTGGTCAGCAGCGTTCGCGTTTCAAACAGCGGCAAGCCGACGACGTTCGAATGGCTGCCCGACAGAAAACGGACAAAAGACTCGGCCCGGCCCTGAATGGCATAGCCGCCCGCCTTGCCCATGCCCTCGCCACATTCGACATACCAGTCGATCTCGGCTGCGCTGAGCACCTTGAACGCGACGATGGTGTCGGCCACGCGGAGGCGCGGCTTGTTGTCGACACCGACGACGCACACGCCCGACCACACATGGTGGCGCCGTCCTGACAGCAGCGCCAGCATCCGGCGCAGGTCGGCCTCGTCGACCGGCTTTTCCAGGATGCGCCGTCCGACGGCGACGGTGGTGTCGCCGGCCAGCACCGCCTCGTCCGCGCCGCGTTCGACCGCCAGTGCCTTGCCCCTGGCAAGCCGGGCCACATAGTCGCGCGGCAATTCGCGCGGCAGGGGCGTTTCGTCGATGTCAGGCGAAGCTATACGCGCCGGAGTCACGCCGATGCGCGCCAGCAACTCCCGGCGGCGCGGCGATGTCGAGGCAAGAACCAGTTTCATGCGCGCGGCCCATTCGCCGCGCCGGACGGCATTATTGCGGTCCGGGGCCGCCACGACCCGGCATGAAGCGATAGGTGATCCGACCCTTGGTCAGGTCATAGGGGGTAAGTTCGACGAGCACCTCGTCACCGACCAGCACGCGGATGCGGTTCTTGCGCATCTTTCCGGCCGTGTGGCCCAGAATTTCGTGGTCATTTTCCAGTTTGACGCGAAACATCGCGTTGGGCAGCAGTTCGACCACCTGGCCGCGCATTTCCAGAAGTTCTTCTTTCGCCATCAGTCCTCAATGGGTTTCGCTTTGAAATGATGCGCGCCCATAGCGGCAATTGGCCGCGATG
Organism: Sphingopyxis solisilvae; assembly: GCF_015475875.1. Taxonomy (GTDB): domain Bacteria; phylum Pseudomonadota; class Alphaproteobacteria; order Sphingomonadales; family Sphingomonadaceae; genus Sphingopyxis; species Sphingopyxis solisilvae. Next base: position 125,082 of record NZ_JADKYM010000004.1, read on the forward strand.
GAAAGCGATCTGTCATTCAACCAGGCCAAGCTTGCGCGCCGCGCGCCATGCCAGTGTCTTGCCGCGCGCATAGCTGGGCCAGCGCGGCGGCGTTGCGGGGTTCAGACCGAAGCGACGGAGCATAGCGTTGGCGACATGCGCTTCGGACTCGCGATAGCTCCATTCGCTGCGCCAGGTGATTGACAGCGAGATCGACGGCGCGTCGCCGTTGGCGACATAATGCGGCGCCATCACGGGCATCAGCACGGCATCGCCCGGCGCCAGCGCGACCTTTTGCTGCGCGCCTTCGAACCGATCATCCCACGGCAAATTGCGGTGGCCGCCGGTGTGGTAGCGCTCGTGCTCATACTGTGCCGCAAAACGCTCGTCGCCCGACGGCCAGACGTTCATCACCTTGGTCCCGCGCAATTGCAGCAGGATATTGTGCTCGGGGTCGAAATGATACGGCGTGATCGAACCCGGCGACGAAATGAAGATGAACCCCTGTGGCGTCACCATCGCCCCGGTGCGCGGCACCACCACCGGTTCGAGTTCGCCGAGCAGGTCCATCAGCAACGCGCGATAGGCGGGGACATTCTCGATATTCTTGAGCACCGCCCAGCTGCCGTTGCTGTCGATCGTGCGGATCGTCTCGCCTATCGACAGGCCGTTCGAGGGAATATCTTCGGGGCGGATCCCGATCGGAACATTGCCCGGATTATATTCGACCTCGCTCGCGGGGAGAGCCTCGCCAAGCTGCGCCAGCGCATCGATCGTCAGCAGCGGATGATCGGGCAGGTCGTGGTGCAACAACCCCGCGTGCAGCGGGTACAGTTCCGCCATGCGCGCCAAGGTGGCGGGCGGAAAAACGCTGCGGGCGATGGGACGATGCGCGGTCATGGCAGTTCTTCTATTCCAGTTTTGGAGGCGGCGTCACCCTTGCGACGGCGCCAGAGGCGTTCGGCGCGGGTCAGCATGGCAAAGCGAAGCCGGTCGCCGGGCGACGACAGCGCGGCATTGACCCACACCAGCGCCCGTCGCTCGCGCCAGACGCTGTCGATCATCGGATGGTCCGGCGCGGCGCAACTGTCGACCCAGGCGATCGTCGGATCCTCCAGCAAGTCAAGATTGGCTTGCTGCAACAGCACGCCCGGCGAAAAACGGGCATAATCCTCGTCGAACGCGGTCTTGAACGAAAAGCCGCCCGGCGGCGCCAGGAAGTTGACCAGCATGGCGAGCGGCTGTTCATCCAGATCGAGCGCACGCATGTCGAGCCGTCCCGCCGCAGCAGCGCCGGTCAGAATCGCGCGGAACCACGCCTGCGTGTCACTGTGGCTGGCGAGCGCCGATCCGGCACGACCCTTCCAGCCGCGCGCCTCAAGATCGAGAAACGTATCGATCCACGGCTCGATCGCTTCGCCCGCCTGCCAGCGCCGAAAGCGCACCGCACCCTGTTCGGCGAGCCGGTTCGCCTGCCGCCTGAGTTCCTTGCGCTTCTTGGCACGCACCGCGGCATCCCAATACTCCGCAGGCGACAGGTCGCTGTCGAGCAGCGCGCGTTCCTCGCGGTGCACCAGCTCGGCCTCACCCCCGCGCACCCGCGCGACATCGACCAAAGCGCGATTCAGCGGCCCGTCCTCGGTCAGCCGCGGCACGCGCAGCAAGGTTCGCGCCCACGGTGCCGCATCGCACCAGCCGAGCAGGATCGACCAGAACAGCCGCTCAAACCCCACGCGAACCAGGGGCGCGCCATGGAAATGATTGGGATGCGCCCAACCGGTGACATGGCGCAGCGGCAGGCGACCATAATGCGTCGCCAGCGCGATCGGCATGATCCCGATCACCGGCCCGTCGCTGCCGTCGCGCACCATCACCAGCCGCGCGTGCCGCTCCGGATCGAGCAGGTGCAGCGCCGATTGCAGGCACCAGCGTTCGGCAAAGGGGTTCGGCTCGCTCGCCTCCGCCGCCAGCCGGTCCCAAGCCGCCGCCAGCTCGTCCGACAGCGCCAGCGGATCGACCACGCGCACCGTCAGCGGTTCGGCGGTGGCGGCGTTGGCGGGAAAGGCGGGATGCACCGTCATCGGGTGGAGGTTAGCAGGAAGGAGTTAAAATGGGGTGGCTGAAATGACCGTCGCCCCCGCGCAGGCGGAGGCCGCAAGCGGTCTATTCCTGCTTCGCGGCGTAAACCTACAGCGGCCCCCGCCTGCGCGGGGGCGACGGATGATCCTCAAATCCCGAACAATTTCGCCAGCGACTTCTCCAGCATGAAAAACTGCCAGATCAACCGCCCATGGTCGCGCCGCCCCGACTGGTGCGCAGCGACGATCCGTTCGATCTCGGCCATGTCGAACCAGCCCGACCGCGCCAGTGTCGACGACGTCGCCAGTCCCCTCGCCTGCTCGACCAACGCCCCGCGGAACCACTGCGACACCGGGGTCACAAACCCCATCTTCGGACGGTACAGGATGTCGTGCGGCAGATAGCGTTCCATCGCCTGCTTCATGATCGCCTTGCCGGTTGATCCCTTGACCCGCATCGACGCGGGCAGGCTCGCGGCAAATTCGATCAGCCGGTAATCGAGCAATGGCTCGCGCGCCTCCAGGCTGACCGCCATGCTCATGCGGTCGGTCTTGTTCAGGATGTCGCCGGGCAGCCAGATCATCAGATCGGCATATTGTGCGCGGTCGAGCGGCTCGCGCGCCGGTGCCTCAGACATCGCTTTCCAATAGCGCGCCTCGGCGACATGATCGCCCAGCGCGTGATGCGCCGCATCGTTGAACAGGCGCGACCGCTGCCCCACGCCGGTGACCCCGACCGCTTCGGCATAGCCCTCCGCCCCGCTCTTCGACAGGCTGGCGAGCGTCGCGCGGGCGCGCAGCGGGCGCGGCGCCCAGTCCATCGGCGGCCAGACCTTCGCCAGCGGCCCCAGCACCCCGCGGCGCAGGAAGCCGGGGATCAGCCCGCGCAGCTTTTCTTCCTGATGCTGGAACACCAGCCGACGGTACCCAGCAAACGCCTCGTCGGCGCCGTCGCCCGATAGCGCTACCGTCACCTCCTCGCGCGCCAGTTCGCACACTCGGTACGTCGGCAGCGCGCTGGCGTCGGCAAAGGGTTCGTCGAAATGATCGGCGATCGTATCGACCAGCCCGAAGTCGCCCGATGACACGGTGCGCGTGCGATGATCGGTCGCGAACCGCTCGGAAATTTGCTGGGCGTAGGCCGTCTCGTCGAGCGCCGCCTGATCGAACCCGATCGTGCAGGTCTTGACCGCCTTGGAACTCGCCTCCGCCATCAACGCGACGACAGCGCTGCTGTCGACCCCACCCGACAGAAAGGCGCCGAGCGGCACGTCGGCGACCATGCGGTCGGTCACCGCCGCGCGCATCAGGTGGACCAGATGCTCGGCCGCCTCGCCTTCCGAAGCCCTGATGCGCTTCGAAAAATCGGGCCCCCACCAGCGCGTCGGCGCAGGAACCGGCTTGCCGCGTTCGAGCAACAGGAAGTGGCCCGCGGGCAGCTTCTCGACCCCCGCGACGATGCAATTGTCGTCGGGGACATAGCCAAAGGCGAGGAAATCCTCGATCGCGGTCAGATTGGCTTCCTGCCGCAGCAACGGATTGCGCAGCAGCCCTTTCAGCTCGGACGCAAACGCCACCGACCCATCCGACAGCCGCGCATAATGCAGCGGTTTCACCCCCAAGCGGTCGCGCGCCAGAAACAGACAACCGCGCTGATGATCGTGGATCGCAAAGGCGAACATGCCGTTCAGCCGCGACAGGCAGTCCGGCCCCCATTGCCGCCACGCCGCGATGATCACCTCGGTGTCGCCGCTGGTGCGGAAGCGGTGGCCGCGATCCTCCAGCTCGGCGCGCAGCTCGCGGAAATTATAGATTTCGCCATTGTAGGTGAGCGTCACCGCCTCATCGTCGCTCGCCATGGGCTGCGGGCTGCCCTCGATGTCGATGATCGACAGGCGCAGATGGCCCAGCCCGACGCCCGCCGCGGTCCACTCGCCCGCTCCGTCGGGGCCGCGATGCTGCATAGGTTGCAGCATCGCGCGCAGCCGCGCCGGATCGACGGGCTTCGCCGTTTCCAGATGATAGATGCCCGCAATCCCACACATGGCGCGGTCCCTAGCGGGTTTTCAAGGCGCGGTCAGCCATTGCCTTGGCTCCGCCCGACGCGGAAACAAAATCCTCTATCGCATCGCGCCCGCCCTGCCGCTCCTCGCTCGACACGATCAGCGACAGCGCACGCGGATCACCGCCCAGCAGGCGCGCTCTCAGCCCCGCCAGCTTCGCCCGCCGCGGATCGCCGGTCACCGCGCCATCGACGACATACCAGGTCGCCGCATCGCGCAGCACTGGTCCCGGGTGCAGCAACCGTTCGGTCTTGGCGCCCTCGACGGTGGGCAGCGACGCGCTCCACGCCCATCGGCTGTCGGGGTCGACCGCCCCCTGCCCGAACGCGACGACCTCGCGGCCCTCGGCCTGGCGTTCATAACCACCGATCGCCACCGTCACCCGCCGCCCGTCGGCATCGACAAAATGGCGCAGCAGCCGCTGGTCGGCGCCGTCGAAGCGCGGCGTCCACGCCATGCCCTCGGCGCGCGCTTCGCTCCATCCGCGCGGCGCCTCGACCGCCATCGTCTCGGGCAACGGCGCGCTACGTCCGCCGACCAGCCATACCCAGCCAACAAAGATCAACGGGATCGCCAGCGCCGCAGCCAACACCGCCTTGGCCGGGCCAACAAAACGCGACGGGCTACCAAGCCCGCCCACATCGACCGCAACATCGTTAGCGGGCCGGTCGAACCAGCGCCACGCCACCAGCATCACGATCGCGATCACCAGCCCGAAAAAGATCCAGCCATAGAAAATATGGTCGATGCCGCCCGCCGCCTCGATCCCCCAGATTTCGGCGGCGACCATCGTGCCATAGGCGCGCAGCGCATTGGCGAGGATCGTCGTCGCCAGCGCCGCGACCACAAAGGCGATCCGCCGCGTCCAGCTTTTGAAACACAGATGCGCCGCAAACACCGCATAGGCGAGCATCGCGATCAGGAAATTGACCCCCGAACATTCCTCGGCGACCTCGAAGAACCCGGCGGGCGTCGTGATGAACACCCCCTCCATCTCGGCGGAAATGCCCGACAGGTGGAGCAGGATGACGCTGATATGCGCGGTAAAGGTCTGGAGCAGCGGCACCAGTTCCTCGCCGAACGGCACCAGCAACAGCGCATAGCCGAGCGGGAACAGCAGCCCGCGCACCAGCTTCTCGCCCAGCGCCGCGCCGACCGCGCCTTGCAGCATCAGCACCAGCCCGAGCTGGCGGAACAATCCGACGCCCGCCGCCTCGCCGACCAGCCACACCAGTCCCGCCCCCGCCATCCATACTAGCGCGGGCCACCAAAAGCTGGGGGTCAGCGGGCGCAGCAGGTCGAGGCGCTGCGACACCAGCCAGCCGATCATCGGCACCATCAGCAGGCAATGGGTAAAGGTCGAGCTATGCCACCAGATGCCCGCCATATCGGCGGCATCGCGCCAGAAGATTGCCAGGATCGCCGCCGACAGCAGCGCGAGCGCGCCCAGATGGCGTTGCCACATCGTCATGCGGGCAACCCCAGCAACTCACCGAGCGGCGCCAGCCGGGCGTCCCAGCCATAACGCGCGATCATCCGCGCGCGCGCCGCCCGTCCCATCTTGGCCGCGGCCTCGCGATCGGAGAACAGCGACCCGATGGCAGCGGCCATACCCGCGGCATCGTCGGCGACCAGCAGATGTTCACCCGCCACCGCATCAATTCCTTCGGCAGCGGCGGCACTGGCGACGACCGGCCGCGCCATCGCCATCGCCTCGAGCAATTTATTCTGCACCCCGCGCGCCAGCAGCAGCGGCGCCACCACCGCATCGGCGGCGGCGAGCCACGGCCGCACATCGCGAACCTCGCCGGTCACGATCACGCCGGGCAGCTTGGCAAGCGCGCGTACCTCGTCGGTCGGCGCGCGCCCGACGATCGCGAAGCGCGCTGCCGGGTCCTGCCGCTGGATCAGCGGCAATATATCGGCGGCAAACCAGCGTACGGCGTCGATATTGGGGCGATAGTCCATCTGGCCGGTGAACACCGCCAGCGGCCCCTCACCGCCATCGACCGTGTCGAATGTCAGCGCGGGGTCGAACCGGTCGGTGTCGATGCCATTCTCGACCGCACGCACCTTGTCGGCGCCCAGCCCGCTACGCTGGCGGAACAGCGCCGCCTCGGCCTCGCTGACGAACAGGCTCACATCGACGCGCCGTGCCACGCCAGCCTCATAAGCGCCGAGCACCTGCGCCTCGCGCTGATGCACCCAGTGCAACGGCTGGCGCTTGTCCTGCTCGGCATAGGTCGCGAATTTGGCCGAATCGACGTCGACAAAATCCATCAATACCGGTCCGTCAAAATTGGCAGGAAGATATTGTGCCATCTGGCCCGAAAAGCCGACGATATGGGTGATGCTCCCACCGCGGATCAACGCATCGACATGACGCGCGAGCGCAGCATGTTTGAACAGTCGGTTCGACACCGGCTCGCCGCGGAGCACCGCCTGCGCCAGTGCCACCGGGCGCGACACGTTGCGCACTTCGATCGTCAAACTCTTGTAAAACCGCGACATTTTGTCACGCGCTATCGCGGCATCCTGTTCATTATCGGCGAGTGCCGCAACATGCACCGGCGCCAGCTTCGCCAACGCCTCGAACATATGCCAGCTGCGGATCCGGTCGCCGCGATCGGGAGGCCAGGGCGCGCGGTGCACGAGGAACAGGATTTCGGGCATCACCGCTCTCCGTCATTGCGAGCGAAGCGAAGCAATCCAGAGCGGTTTACGCCACTCTGGATTGCTTCGCTTCGCTCGCAATGACGCTGGGTCTGATAACAACCGCGCTACCCCAATCCGCGCGCAATCAGCGGCCCGATCCGGTTCGCCGCCCACAGCGGCAGTTTCTTCCACAGATCGACCTGCAACCGATATTTGGCGCTGTTCGGATTGGTATCGCGCGGCGCCTCGCCCGGCGCCAGCCAGCGCGCATAGACCAGCGGCTGCGGCTCGAAACCCCAGTTCTTTTTGTAGCTAAAGGGTCCGGTCCCGACCTTCGAACGCCCGAAATCGAACCGCGTACAGCCCTTCGCCCGCGCATGGCGCATCAGCGCGAAATACATCAGTTCGTTGGCGCGCAGCCGCCGTGCATCGGCAGTGCCGCCGCCCCAATAGGGCATCACCGTGCCGCGCCAATACAGGCTGAGCACGCTCGCAACCGCGCGCCCGTCCTGCCGCACGGTCAAAATATCGGCGTCGTCGCCGAACGCATCGAGCACCGCATCGAACAACGCCTTGGGGAACACCGGCGTCCCGAGATTGCGGACACTGGTCGCATAGACATGATAATGATCTTGCCGCTCGCGCGCATCGCGCCCGCTGGTCACGGTCAAGCCGCTCTCCAGCACCTTGCGGACTTCGGCGCGCTGCTTGCGCGGGATCGCGAGCAATTCGGCATCGTCGTCGCTGGCAAGGTCGCGCGCAAAACCGGCGTAAACGCCTTCCTCGCGCCGCCAGCCTTCGCCATCCGGCTGCGAACCGCCGCGCAGTTCGACCGATGGTACCCCCAGCGATTGCGCCATCGCCGCCGCACCCTCGGCCAACGTCGCCGCGACCGCCGGATTGTCCGCCAATATCCCGCCATCGACCGCAAAACCGCTGCCGACCAGCGCCTGCCCGAACAGCGGCGAGCGGACATGGTGGAGCGGCAACAACCCGGTCAGCGCTCCGCCCGCGTCGCGCGCGGTGACCAGATGGCAGACATGCCCGGTCGCCGCGGTGATGGCCTCGCACCACGCGCGACTGTGAAAGGGCGTCGCCTGCGGATGCGCCGCGACATAGGCATCCCACGCCGCCGCGTCGGACAGCGGCGCGCCGGAAAAGCCATCCTTCACCGGAAAGCTCGGCGCATTCACGCCGCCGCGCGCCACGGCTGCGCGCGGTCCTGCTGCGCCGCGAGCAACGCATCGGCGCGCGTCCATTCGAAATCGGCGAGCAGTTTCTTCAGTTTGCCAGCCATGGCCGACAAGCCGCTGTAATGACGGATTTTCGATTTGACCGGCGCATCGGCGACGCGCGGCTGGCCGGGGTCGATTTCCCATGGGTGGAAATAGAGGATCGCCGGATGCCCCTCGGCGTTCATCCGCGCGATCGCCCAGCGGGTGAAGCCATAGGGCAGCATCCGCATAAAGCCGCCGCCGCCCGCCGCGAGCGTCCGTCCGGCAAAGCGCGCCGTCGTCACCGGCCATTCGACCAGGTCGCTATCGGGCAGCGGCCGCCACGCATGGCGCGGGCTTTGCGGCCAACCATAATGGTCATGGACCACCGGCGCGACGCTGCTCGAATAGGCATAGCCCTGCTCGGCGAGCACGGCATGCGCCCAGGGCGTGCGCGTATCGACCGAAAAACTCGGCGCGCGATAACCGCGCACCGCGACCCCGCCCAGATCTTCGAGGATCGCCTGCGTCTGTTTGATGTCCGTGGCAAATTCGTGCGCAGTCATGTTGAACACGCGCTTGTGGTCATACCCATGGCTCGCGAGTTCATGCCCCGCGCCGACAATCCGTTTGATCAGCGCCGGATAGCGTTCAGCGACCCAGCCGAGCGTGAAGAACGTCCCCTTCGCCCCCGCATCGGCGAAAATCTGCAGCACCGCGTCGCAATTCGCCTCGACCCGGCACTCGAGCGTCGGCCAGTCGGCACGGTCGATCGTGCGCTCAAAGGCGCCGACCTGGAACCAGTCCTCGACATCGACCGACAGGCCGTTTTGCATCATTTCTCACCTTCATCGACCGGATAGCCGATTTCGCGATCGCTGTCAGGCCGCCCAGGTCTTCGACGTCGCCGGGTTCGGCGCATTTTCGGGATCGCGCTCGACCCATTCGATCAGCAGGTCGAGCACGCGGCGCAGCGCGGCATCCTGTTCGACCAGCCGCGCCTCCAGCGAAGCGATCTGCGCTTCGAGCGCCGCCAGCTGTTCGGGATCGATCGCCGGCGCAGCGGGCGCCGCATCGACGGCCAGTTCCAGCACCTCGGCTTCGGCCGGTGGCGGCGCTGCAAAGGGCGGGCGGTCGTCGGCAACGCGCTGGGGCCATTCCGCCGCTGTTTCATTGGCGGGCGTGGGTGCGGCAAAGGGCGCAGGTGTGGGAGCAACCGCACTCGCGGCCGCCGCGACGACCTCCTCGACTGGCAACGGGGCCAGCGTCGATGCGTCGATGCCGCGGTCGGCCTCGATCTCGGCGACCACCGACCGCACATTCTGCGCGGTGATCCGGGTCATCTGTTCGACCGCGCCGTACAGCAGCAGGCGGCTGACGAGCACGTTCAATTTGCGCGGCACGCCCTCGCTATAGTCATAGATTTCCTCGAAGGCGTCGGGGCTGAAACTGGGGTTGCCGGTCCAGCCGACCTTGCCAAGCCGGTGCAGAATATAGGGTTCGACCTCCTCGGGCTCCATCGGGTCGAGGTGGTGCGTCGCGATCACGCGCTGGCGCAGTTGCTCCAGCGTCGGCGAATGGAACAAGGTCTGGCGAAATTCGGGCTGGCCGAGCAGGAAGATTTGCAGCAGCGAATGACCGCCGAGCTGGAAATTCGACAGCATCCTGAGCTCTTCGAGCGCCGAGATCGCCAGATTCTGCCCCTCGTCGACGATCAGCAACGTGCGCTTGCCGGCGCGCGCCTGTTCGCGCAGATATTGTTCCATCGACCGCAGCAGTTCGGCCTTGCTTTCGCCTTCCCATTCGATCCCGAATTGTTCGGCAACCAGGCGGAGGAGGTCGTCGCCTTCGACCTGCGTCGACACCAGCTTGACCGCGGTCAGGCGGTTGGCGTCGATCGTGTTCATCAGATGGCCGACCAGCGTCGTCTTGCCCGCACCGACGTCGCCGGTGATGACGATAAAGCCCTCGCCCTGCGCCAGCCCGTAGCCGAGATAGGACATCGCCTTGCGGTGCGTGCCGCTCTCGAAATAGAAATGCGGATCGGGCGTCAGCTGGAACGGACGTCCGGTGAAGCCATAGAACTGATCGTACATCGTAAAATTCCTGTTCGGGATCAGAAGTTGTAACGCAGTCCCACCAAAGCTGAACCGATAAGCTGGCTGTTGAAGCCATCCTGGTCAAAGGCGTTCAGGCTGGCGGCGGCGGTGCCCGTCAGCCCGCGCCAGAAGCGGCGCGAATAGGCGGCCGACAGCCCGGCCGACTGCACATCGCTCGCCCCCGGTGCGCCATTGTCGAAATAATTGACATAACCGGCGAGGCTGAGATCGGAATCGGCGTCGAGCTGGCGTCCGGCGCTCAGAAACAGATAATAGCTTTCATCGGTGATGCCGTTCAGGCTGCCGATCGGCGACAGCAGTGGTGCCAGCAGCTTTCGCTGGTCATAGCCGATGCCGACGCCGTAGCTCCAGCGTCCGTAGCGCGACGCCATCGTCGCCTGGACGCCGCGGCTGCGATATTGCGCCGAGGTCGCGTTGCCGAGTTGGTTGGTCAGACATCCCCCGCCCTGCTGCCCGAAAACGCAGGGGTTGATGTTACCGCCGATCGGGTTGCGCGTCGGGTCGAACTGGGTCGGCAGCGCCGCGAGCCCGCCCGACACCCCGCGTCCCAGGCTCGACAGGCCGTCATACACCCCGATCTGCAGAGTCGTCGCATGGTCGGCACGATAGGCAAAGCTGCCGGTATAGATGGTGTCGCCATAACGGCGCCCGACACGCGCGGTGAGCGAGGTGCGGCGGCTCGGTTGCCACATCACCCCGGCGTCCCAGATCAACCCGTCCGTATCGAACGACAGCTGGCGCGGGCTCGATTTGTCGGTAACGAAACGACCATTGGCGTCGCGTACCGGGATGCCGTTGGCGTCGAGAACCGGATCGCGCTGGCCAATCTCGATATCCTCGTAACCGACGCCGCCGAGCAACGCGACAGTAGGGCCGATTGGCATGGTCACATCGGCGCGGGCGTATTTTCCCTCGAACCGCTGGTCGAGCTGGCTCGCATCCTCGCGCTCGTACCCGCCCGACAGCTGCCAGCCGAATGGCAGCGCACCGGGCCGCGCGCCAACGCTGGCCCAGGCGACATGGTTGGTCGAACTGTCGAAAATATCCTGCGGCTGGCTGCCCGGCGCCAATATGGCCGGCGTATCGACATCGACCTTGGTATAGCCGAACCGGTAGCCTGCCCCGACGTCGAGCCCGCCGATACGGCGCGTCAGCGTCGGCCCGGCATAGACCGAATAGAGATTGGCGACGTTGCTCGCATTGCCGATGAACAGACCGCTGTCGGCGCCCTGTCCGTCGGCGCGGGTACGTGTCGCGAGTGCTCCGCCTTCCAGATTGAGGCCGCGCGCCAGCTCGATACGACCCCGCGCCAGTCCGCTGATCGTGTCCGAATCGCTCTGGCCACCGTTCCAACCGAAGCGATGTTCGTATCGCACCGTCGCCGCCAGTTCAGCGCGCGTCGTCACAATCGCGGCGTCCAGTCCGGCGGCTACGGTCGTATAGGTGAGGACGTCGCCACCGTTTTTCAGATCGGCGGTCAGCACCTGTCCGACTTCCAGATACGGCACCACATCGACCTGTCGCTTGCCGCGACGCGCCTCGGCCCGTTTCGCCGAGCGGCCGGATTCCGCCACCGGCGCAGTGGCCGTCGCGTCGTCCGCACCGGCATCACCGGAAAATTGTGCCTGGGCGCCGGTGGCGGTGCCCGCGAGCAGCAGCGCGGTCAGCGTGGCTGTGCCCCGTATGGTGAGGATGGTGCGCATCAAGCGCCTCCTTGTCCGTAATAGGTGCCGAAGCGGCGACCGCCCGGCGAAAATTTGACGCCGTTGAGCAGGAGCTGGATATGCGGGCACGCGCCCATCAGGCCGATCGCGTCGCGCAGCGAGGATTCGAGCGTTTCGTCGGCACGCACGACCATGATCGTCTGGCCGACGTGCCCCGCCAGCACCGCGGCGGGCGATGCGGCCAGGACGGGCGGCGAATCGATGATCAGGATGCGCCCCGGCGCCCCCGCCTCGAGCTGCCCGAGCAGTGCTTCGGTACGCGCCGACGCGAGCAATTCGGTGTCGTGCATATGGCCGGTGCCTGCGGGCATGACCTTAAGTCCCGGAATATCCGTCTGGATCAGGCAATCGCCAACCGGCAGATGCGGATCGGCCAGCGCGTCCATCAAGCCCGGGCCGTCATCCAGACCCAGCGCCTCCAGCACGCTCGGCTTGGCAATGTCGGCGTCGATCAGCAGCACGTCATGGTCGGCCTCGACCGCCAGGCTGAGCGCCAGATTGACCGCGGAAAAGGTCTTGCCCTCGCCGGGGTTTGCCGATGCAATCAGCACACGGTGCCCGCGCGGCAGGACCGGGCGATTACCGACACCACCGAAATTGCGGATCAGCTCGCGCTTCACGATGCGATATTCTTCGGAAATACCGGTGACCGGCGTTCCGGGTACGATCATGCCGTGCGACGCAAGCCGCTCGCGGTCGATCGATCCCTGCCGCGTCGGCACAACCGCGGGCGCCGCCTTCGCGATCTCCTTGCGTGGCGAAGGCTTGGGCGTCGGCGCCGTTTCGACCGCGGGCGCCGCGTCGCCGACCGGATCGACGCTTTGGGGCGGCAGGACTTCAGCGACCGGCTCGGCCTTGGCCTTCTTCGCCTTTTTCGGCGCTTCGGGCGGCAGGTTCGAAACGTCGATCGTCGGCGCATTGGCCGCCGGATCGAGCCCGAACATATCGGCCGCGCGTTCGAGGAGCGAGGGCGGACGCTTGACTTTGCGTTGGTCGTTCATGTCATCGTCCCCCGTCACGCCACCATGCCGCGCTGGATGAATTCGGCGACCAGCAACAGAGCATAAAGCCCGACGAGTGCTCCGCCACCGCTCGCCAGCCACACCAGCCGCTTGCGTCGTTCGACATGGCGTTCGGGCGTCACGACCTCGGTAATCGATCCGATGACCGGCAGGCCGCTGGCGCGTTCGAGTTTTGCCGCCGTAGCGTAACTCGTCCGCACCTGACCGAGGCCAAAGGCCACCCCGATGCCGCCGCCGATGCCGGCCAGCAGAACCAGGGTCAGAAACAACGGCCGGTTCGGTGCTGCAGGGCTGGTCGGTTTTGTCGGCGGATCAAGCAGTTCGACCTTGATCGCGTCGGTTTCGGTCTGCACGTCGCCGCGCAGGCGAACCTGCTCGCGCTGCGCAAGCAGCTTGTCATATTGCGCCTTGAACGCAGTATATTCGCCGTTGATCCGGTCATATTCGGCCGCGATCCCCGGATTCTGAATCTGCTGGCTGGTAATCCGGGCGATATCGCCGGCCAGCTGCGCCTTGCGCGCATTCAGCGCGCTGACGGTGGCTTGACGCTCGGCGCGCATCGCGGCGAGCGAAGCATAGGCGGGGTTTTGCGCATTGCCGCCTCCGCCGCCGCCATTGCCTTCGCCGTCGGCGATGGCTTTCAGCGAGGCAATCTGGCTTTTCAGCGCCACAACGTCGGGGTGCGCGTCGGTCAGGCCGCGGGCGCGCATCGCCGATAATTCGCTCTGCGCCCCTGCAAGCTGCTGGCGCGCGACACCGCCGCCGACGCCGCCCATGCCCGGCACGCTGATCGTCGCGGGCGTTGCCGCAAGCTGGCCGTTGGCCGCCGCAAGCTGGGCCTGCGCCGCCACCAATTGCGAATCGATCTGCCCCAGTTCGGCGCGGGCGGCTTCCACACGCTGCGCCGGCGAACCGGCACCGCCGGGGATCAGACCGATATTCTGCGCCTCGAATGCGGCGCGACGCGCTTCGACTTCGCGCAGCGCCTTTTCGCGATCGGCGATCTGGGCGTCGAGGAATTTCAACCCCTCACGCGCATTCATCCGGCCGCCGCGCAACTGGTCGTCGCGAAACACGGTAATCAGGCTGTCGAGCACCCCCGATGCCAGCTTGGCATTGTCGGCATCTGACAGGCTGCCGACCGCCACGCTCGAGGTGATTTCAAAGATATTGTCCTGCTGCGGGATCACCTTGATATTCTTTTGCAGCATCGCGACCGCGCCTGCCTTCTCGCGCTCGCCCGCACCTGCGGGGAGCAGGCCCGTGGTCGCCGCAACCTTTTCCAGGTTGCGCGCGCTGGTCAGCGTCTCGCGGATCTGGTCGATCCGCTGCCGCCCACCAAAGTTGCCGCCCTGCGCATCGTCAGGCAGGATATCGTTGATCTCGACCAACAGCCGGGCGCGCGAATCATATCGGTTCGGGATCGACGCGATCGCCAGCCATCCGAGGATACAAATTCCCCACGCCACCGCCAGCACGAGCCACCGGCGCGTCCAGACGCTGTGCAGCGCCACCCGGAATTCGTCGTACAGGCTGTTCATCGGTTGCGATCAATCCTTGGGCATAGGTCGGTTGGCGGTCGGTCAGGTCAGAACATGCTTTCGGGGATGATGATGACATCGCCGGGCTGCAACCGTACATTGGCCCGGATATCGCCCCGCTTGATGAGGTCGTTCAGCCGCAGGCCGAATTCCTGCTGCTTGCCGCTGCCCTTGTCGAAACGGACGAGTCGCGCCCTGTTGCCAGCCGCATATTCGCCCAGGCCACCGACTGCAATCATTGCGTCGAGCACGGTCATGTTGGCGCGGAACGGGATCGACGCCGGCTTTTCGGTCGCGCCAACAACGCGGACCTGCTGCGAAAACGTGCTGTTAAAGGTGGTGACGATCACGCTGACGATCGGGTCGGTGATATATTGGCTCAGCTGCAGCTTGATGTCCTGCTGCAACATCGTCGGCGTCTTGCCCACCGCGGGCATGTCGGTGATCAGCGGGGTGGTGATGCGCCCGTCGGGCCGAACCTGCACCTTGCCACCCAGTTCCGGATTGCGCCACACGAAGATCTGAAGCTCGTCGAGCGGGCCGATGATATATTCCTCGCCCGGCCCTTCCTGGTTCTGGACGAAGGTCGCGCTGGGCAGTTGCGGCGCGGCGCCGCCACCGGTCGCACATCCCGAAAGCGCGGTTGCCGCGATACCGGAAACCAGCGCAGCCCGGGCTGCGCGAAGCGAGGGGGACGAAGCCATAATCAATCAACCTTTCGTGCCGCTGACGGTTGCCGGGGCCAAATCCCCGCGACGACAGCCCTTGCGTCAGCGTCCGTCCTTGCGCGAAAAGGGTGAACATACGGTTAGTCTTGCGATAAGTTTGCCCCGCAGCCGCCGCAAATTGTCCCGATACGGAACAGAGTTACGCGGTCAGACCAGCATTTCGCGCGCCGGCCCCTGCCCCAAAAACGCCGCCGGGCTCGCGCTGGCGCCATAGGCGCCCGCCTGAAAGATCGCAATCAGGTCGCCAACGTCGGCGCGTGGCAATGCGACCTGGTCGCCTAGCCGGTCGAGCGGCGTGCAGAGGCAGCCGACCACCGAAACGGTCTCCACCGGCTCGCGGTCAAAGGCGGTCGCGACCGCAATCGGATAGTTGCGGCGGATCACGGTCCCGAAATTGCCGCTCGCCGCGAGCTGGTGGTGCAAGCCGCCGTCGGTGACCAGAAACGTCTCGCCATGGCTGGTCTTGCGATCGACGACACGGGTCAGATAGACCCCCGCCTCGGCCACCAGCCAGCGCCCCAGCTCCATCGCAAAGCGACTCTCCGCGAGCACCGCGGGCCGCGCCGCCAGCGTATCGCCCAGTGCCGCACCAACCGCCGCGGCAGCAACCGCGGTGTCGCCGGGGAAGTACGGAACACCCATGCCGCCGCCCAGATTGACCAGCGGCGGCGTGGCGCCGATCTCGTCCGCCAGCCGCGCTGCGAGCGCGACGGTCTGTGCTTGGGTATCGGCGATCGCACTGGCATCAAGTGCCTGCGATCCCGCAAAAATATGGAAACCCTGCCAGTCGGCGCCCGCCGCGATCAGCCGCTGCACCAGCACCGGAACCTCGCCAGCATCGACCCCGAACGGCTTGGCACCGCCACCCATCTTCATCCCCGAGCCCTTGAGGTCGAAGTCTGGATTGACCCGCACCGCCAGACTGGGCGTCAAGCCAAGGCACCCGGCAATCGACAGCGCGCGCTCCGCCTCGCCCGCCGATTCCAGATTCAGCGTCGCGCCCGCGACGATCGCCGCCTCCAGTTCGCGGTCGCGCTTGCCCGGACCGGCGAAGCTGATGTCACCCGCGGGCATCCCGCTTGCCAGCGCGGCCTTGAGCTCGCCGCCCGACGCGACATCGAACCCGTCGACCAGCAGCGCCATAAAGGCGAGCAGCGGCGCATAGGGGTTCGCTTTCATCGCAAAATGCAGCTGGACCTCCGCGGGCATTGCGGCGCGCCATTCGGCCACCCGCGCGGCCAGCATCGCGCTGTCGTAAACGAACAGCGGCGTATCGCCCGCCATGTCGGCGAGCGTATCGGCACGGTCGCCGCCGATCAGCAGCATGCCGTCTTCGTCGGCGGCATAACCTGGCGGGATCGGACCGTGCGGCTTCATGCCGCCACCTTCTGTACCCAGTCGGCGGCGATCGCCACCCGGTCGAGCTTGCCGTTGGGATTGCGCGGTAGCGCCTCGCGCCATTCGATCGCCTGCGGCTGCATGAAATTGGGCAGGTTCTGGCGCAGCCAGGCGCTCAGCCCCGCTTCGTCGGTCACCCCGCCCTTGCCGCGCACGATCAGTATGATCGCCGCGCCCAACCGCGCATCGGGTACGCCGAACGCGACCGCTTCATAAATCAGCCCCGACGCCACCGCGGCATCCTCGACCTCGGTCGGGCTGACACGGTTGCCCGCGGTCTTGATCATCGCATCATCGCGCCCGACAAAATAGAGCAGGCCATTGGCGTCGCGGCGCACCGTATCGCCCGACCACACCGCCATTCCGCCATAGCGCGAGACCCGCGGCGCCGGTTTGAACCGCTCGGCCGTCCGCTCGTCATCCTGCCAATAGCCCTGCGCGACCAGCGGCCCGCAGTGCACCAGCTCGCCCGGCTCCTCGTCGGCGGTGATCGTGCCGTCGGCGCGGCACACCAAAATCTCGGCATGCGGAATCGCGCGCCCCATCGAGGTCGGATGGTTGACGACGAGTTTCGGTTCGAGATAGGTCGAGCGAAACGCCTCGGTCAGCCCGTACATGGGATAGATGTCGGCGTTCGGAAAGGTCGCGGACATCGCATCGATCAGCGACGGCGTCAGCGCCCCGCCGCTGTTGGTCAGCCGCCGCAAATGCCCCGCCGCGTCAGCGGGCCACTCGCTCTCGACCAGCTGCACCCACAAGGGCGGTACGCCCGCAAGCGTCGTCGCATGGTGCCGCGCCACTGCCTTCACCACGTCGCGCGGGGTCAGATAATCGAGCGGCGCGACCGCGGCGCCCGCATACCAGCTCGAAAGCAGCTGGTTCTGTCCGTAATCGAAGCTCAGCGGCAGCACCGCCAGCACCCGGTCTTCCGGCGTCAACGTCAGATAAGACGCAACACTCTCTGCCCCCAGCCACAGATTGGCATGGCTCAGCATCACCCCCTTGGGCCGCCCGGTCGATCCGCTTGTATAAAGGATCGCTGCCAGATCGTCGGGATCGACTACCGACGGCGCCAACCCCTCGCCGTCCGAAACGATCACCGCCTCGGCGACCGTCAAATCTTGCACCGTGCAATCATCCGGCCGCGCGTCGCCCAGCATCTCCCCCCGCGCGCCATTGGTGATCAGCAGCTTCGCGCCGCTATCGGCTAGAATATGCGCGACTTGCGGCCCCTTGAGCAGTGGATTGACCGGCACATGGATCAGCCCCGCACGCGCCGCGGCCAGCGGCATCAAGCAGGCCAGCCGCGTCTTCGAGCTCCAGCTCGCGACCCGCTCGCCCTGAGCCCCAGCCTGATAGAGCAGCCACGCGGCCAGCCGCCCCACCCCGGCATCCAATTCGGCAAACGTCATCACCCCATCGCCGATCAGCAGCGCACCCGCCTCCGGCGCGCCGCGCAGGGCGAGATGGTCGATCGGCCTGGATGATGGGTTTTCGGCTTTGGTCATCGGCTGTTAGGAGTGCAATGATAGAGGTCGACACCATGCAAGGGAACGGTGAACATCACGCTAATGATGAGCGGTTGCCCACCGCAGCGCGCGCGGACGGCTTCGCCTCGCCCTTCGACCGCGCCGCATGGTTCGACCTGCTCGAATCTTATGGCTTTGCCGGACAAGGCCGGATCGACGCGCATGGCCGCGCGGGCGCCGTCACCGCGTGGCTGCCGCTGCGGATCGACAAGCCGGGCGACGTCGCAGGGCTCACCAACTGGTACAGCTTTGCGATCCGCCCGCTCTATTCCGGCGATGGCGACCACAGCGCTGCCTTGAGCGCGCTCTTTCGCAATCTCCGCCGCTCCGCCGCGCGCCTGACCCTCTATCCGGTCAGCGAACCCGACGCCCTCGCCGCCGCGCTGCGCACCGCGGGCTGGTGGATCAAAGCCACCCCCGCGGGCGACCGCCACTGGCTCGACCTCGGCGATATGGACCATGACGCCTGGTGGGCCACCCGCCCCGGCGCGCTGCGCAGCACCGTCCAGCGCAAGGCGAAAAAGGGCGTCGTCGATATCCAGCTGCTCACCGAATTCGATGACGGCAGCTGGGCCGCCTATGAACAAATCTACGCCGCCAGTTGGAAACCCGACGAAGGGCACCCCGCGCTGCTTCGCGCTTTTGCCGAGGCCGAGGGCGGCCGCGGCTCGTTGCGAATGGGGATCGCGCGGATCGAGGGCGTTCCCGTCGCAGCACAGTATTGGACGGTCGAGGACGGCACCGCCTTCATCCACAAGCTCGCGCATGTCGAGGACAGTTTGAAGGCCTCACCCGGCACCTTGTTGTCGGCGGCGCTGTTCCGCCATGTGATCGAGATCGACAAGGTGAAGCGCGTCGATTTCGGCACCGGCAACGATGCCTATAAACGCGACTGGATGAACCGCCACGACCCGCTGTGGCGGATCGAGGCTTTCAATCCGTCGCGCCCCGCGGCATGGGGACCGGCACTCAAAGCCTTTGCCCGTTCCCTGTTGAGGAAAGAAAATTGACCGAACCCGATACCGTCGATGCCACCCTGCGCGCGCTGCTCGCCGATGTCCTCGGCCTCGGCGAAGACCGCGCCGCGGCGCTGACCGAAGACAGCGGCCTGTTCGGCGCGCTGCCCGAATTTGATTCGATGGCGGTCGCGACGGTGCTGACCGAGATGGAGGACCGCCTCGGCATCCTCATCGACGATGACGAGATCGATGGTGAAATCTTTGAAACCTATGGCAATTTGCTGGCCTTTTCGCTGCGCAAAGTGACCGACTGACCCTGTATGCGCGCATGAGCGAACATCATCTGCGCATCGCCCCCACCGGCACCCCGCGCGCCACGATCCTGTTCGTGCCGCCGCTGTTCGACGAAGCCAACCGTAGCCGCCGCACCCTCGTCCTCGCCATGCGCGCGCTGGCGGCGGACGGCTTCACCACATTGCTTCCCGACCTCCCCGGCCAGAACGAAAGCCTCATTCCGCTCGAACAGGTCGATCTCGCCAGCTGGCAGAGCGCGCTCGCGGACGTCGCAGCGCCCATCGACGGCCCGCTGATCATCGCCGCACTGCGGGGCGGCGCGCTGATCGACCACCAGGCCAACGCCGCCGCCTGGTGGCGCCTCGCCCCCGTCGGCGGCGCCTCACTGCTCCGCACCCTGATGCGCGCCCGCGTCGCTGCCGATCGCGAGGCGGGACTGACCTCGTCGCTCGACAGCCTCCAAGCCGAAGCCGCCACCGCACCGCTGCTCCTCGCGGGCAACAAGCTCTCCCCCGCCATGATCGCTCAGCTCGGTGGCGCCGAAGTCCAGACCGTCGCCCCGCTCCGTACCGTCACCCTCGGCAGCGGCGCCGACGCCATCGCCGGAACCCCGCTCTGGCTGCGCGCCGAACCCGGCGAGGACGCCGCCATGGCCAAGGCAATCGCCGCCGACATCGCCGCATGGAGCACGACATGCGGCATCAGCTGACCTTTCCCTGCGAGGGCGCCGCGCTCGCCGCAACGCTCGACGACGCGCCCGGAACCGCCGGCCTGCTCATCGTTTCGGGCGGCAATGAAATCCGCAGCGGCGCGCATCGCGGCATGGCGATGCTCGCGCAGCGCATCGCCGCCGCGGGCCATCCCGTGTTCCGCTTCGACCGCCGCGGCATCGGCGACAGCGAAGGCGAAAACGGTGGCTACACCAGCAGCGCCCCCGACATTGCCGCCGCAATCGCCGCCTTTCGCGGCGCTGCGACGCACCTCACTCACATCATCGCCTTCGGCAATTGCGACGCCGCCAGCGCGCTGCTGCTCCACCAGCCGCTCGCGCTGGACGGC
Source organism: Sphingopyxis solisilvae (assembly GCF_015475875.1). GTDB lineage: Bacteria > Pseudomonadota > Alphaproteobacteria > Sphingomonadales > Sphingomonadaceae > Sphingopyxis > Sphingopyxis solisilvae. Next base: position 145,445 of record NZ_JADKYM010000004.1, read on the forward strand.
CTGATCCTCGCCAATCCGTGGACCTATGAAAACGACGAAACCGACGAACCCGCCCTGCCCCCCGCGGCGGCGATCCGCGCACGCTACCTGTCGCGACTGACCGATCCGAAAAGCCTGCTCCGGCTGCTTAAGGGCGAGATCGACGTCAAAAAGCTGGTGCGCGGGCTATCCGCGCTCCGCCGCAAAACTGCCACCGCACCCGATAGCCTGTCCGCCCGCCTCGACGCCGCGCTCGCCAAGCTGCTCTGCCCGGCGACGATCCTGCTCGCCACCGGCGACCGGACGGCGCAGGCGTTTGTGGAGAATTGCCATCCGGCCGCGGTGCCGGTCGAACGGCTGGACAGCGCATCGCACAGCTTTGCGGGCGATGATGGAGAGTGGTTGGCTGCGCGCGTGCTGGGATTGCTGACGCACCTACACTGATACTTTGCGGGTTGATGTCGGCTTTGGGGTGGAAAGCCGACTAGCGCTCAGCCCGGTAGAAAACGCGAGTCATGATCCAGTAGCCAGCCCATCCTATCGCAGAGGCAACCACCAACGCTAGCGCGATGGCAGCTAAAAAACGCGGGGCTTGGGAAGTGTCGCAACCCTGCTCCCAGAAGCATTTCTCAACCATGAAGGGCATACTGACTGCCGTAAGAGCAGGCCAAGATCCAAAGCAAAGGAGGAACCCGGTTATTCGGTCCCACCTTGTCGATTGTTCGTCGGAATAAGTCATGGTTCAAAGCATAGCTGCATATTGATTGCCCGCAATCGGTCGTTAGCGGTCACTGCCGCGCGACGACCTACGCCTCGACCAACGCCTTATATTCCGCCTCGGCCAAAAACCGTTCGGCATCCAGCGCTGCCATGCAGCCCATGCCCGCCGCAGTCACCGCCTGGCGATACACCTTGTCGGTCACATCGCCCGCGGCGAATACCCCCGGGATCGACGTGAGCGATGTCCCCGGCGTCACCGCCAGATAGCCGTCGGCGTCCAACGGCAGCTTGCCCTTGAACAGCTCGGTCGAGGGGCTGTGGCCGATCGCGACGAAACCGCCATCCGTCGGTTCGTGGCTTGCCTCGCCAGTGACGGTGTCGATCAGGTCGACGCCGACCAGCCCCGACACGCCTTCACCCGCGACAAAACGGTCGACCCGCTTGTTCCACAAGACCTTGATCTTCGGATTGGCAAACAACCGGTCCTGCAGGATTTTTTCGGCGCGCAGATGGTCGCGGCGGTGGATCAGGGTCACGTCATCGCTGTGGTTGGTCAGGTACAGTGCCTCCTCGACCGCGGTGTTGCCGCCGCCGATCACCACGACCTTCTTGCCGCGATAGAAGAACCCGTCGCACGTCGCGCACGCCGACACGCCCTTGCCGCCCAGCTCCTGCTCGCCCGGCACGCCCAGCCATTTCGCCTGCGCGCCGGTCGCGATCACGAGGGTTTCGGCCATATAGACATCGCCGCCATCGCCGGTGATCTTGAACGGGCGCTGCGACAGGTCGACGTCGACGATGGTGTCCCAGATCATGCTGGTGCCGACATGCGTCGCCTGCGCCGTCATCTGTTCCATCAACCACGGCCCCTGCACCACCTCGGCAAAGCCGGGGTAGTTCTCGACATCGGTGGTGATCGTCAGCTGACCGCCTGGTTGCAGCCCCTGCACGACGATCGGCTGCATCCCGGCGCGCGCGGCATAGATGGCGGCGGACAGGCCGGCGGGGCCGGAGCCGAGGATGAGCATCTTGGTGTGGTGAGTGGTCGGCATGACGGTCTTTCTGATCCTGTGCGGACCCGCACAGATGGGTGTTGCCAACCGCGCTAGCAAGGGACACCTTCCGCGCCAAGGGGGAGTAGGGCAAATGGCAAGCTGGTGGGAACGTCATGGGGTACCGCGGCTGATCAAATGCGCCTGTTCGCAGGGGCAGATCATGAAGGTGCGCAGCAAGGTTGTGCCGAATGCCCGCGGCGACGTGCTCGAATTGGGCTGCGGCGGTGGCATCAACATGGAATTTTACGATCCGGCGCGCGTGACCAGCTTCACCGGCCTCGACCCGTCGCCCGAATTGCTGGCGATGAGCCGCGCCGCGGCGCAGGCGCGCGGGATGGATGCGGACATTCAGGGCGGCGTGGGCGAAGCGATGCCGTTCGCCAGCGGTCGTTTCGACACGGTCGTCACCACCTTCACCCTCTGCTCGGTCGCCGATCAGGCCGCGGTGCTCGCCGAAATCCGCCGCGTGCTGAAACCCGGCGGCACCGCGCTGTTCCTCGAACATGGCGCCGCGCCCGATGCCGGGGTGGCGAAATGGCAGCGGCGGATCGAGCCGGTGTGGAAACGCATCGGCGGCAATTGCCACCTGACCCGCCCGATTTCGGGCGCTTATGAGCAGGCAGGCTTTGCCGTCGACCGGCAGGCCGCCGCCTATATCCCCAAAACCCCGCGGCCGTTCGGCTGGTACGAATATGGGGCAGCGCGGCTAAACACCTGACACACCACCCTTCTCCCCTACCTCGACGAGCCCGTGCCCCACGCTCACCCGCTCGTCGAAGACGAAGCAGCTGCCGTGCCAGCGGCTCTCTTCCGCGGGAATCTGCTCCAGATAGGCAAGAATGCCGCCCTTCAGATGCACGACGTTCTCGACCCCCTCATGGCGCAGAAACGCGGTGGATTTTTCGCAGCGGATGCCGCCGGTACAGAACATCGCAATGCGCTTGCCTGCAAAACGGTCTGCATTGACGCGCCACCAGTCGGGAAATTCGCCAAAACTTTTGGTTGCGGGATCAACGGCGCCGTCGAAGCTGCCATAACCGACCTCGAACCCGTTGCGCGTGTCGATCAGCACCGTATCGGGATCGTCGACCAGCGCATTCCAGTCGGCGGGATCGACATAGGGCGCCGCGTCGCGCGCCGGGTCGAGCCCCGCGACCTTGAGCGTCACGATTTCCTTCTTCAGCCGCACCTTCAACCGCCGGAACGGCATTTCGGCGGCCGTCGAATATTTAACGTCGAGGTCGGCGCAGCCCGGCAGTGCGCGGATATGACCGATCACCGAGGCGATACCCTCGGCGCTGCCCGCAACCGTGCCGTTTACACCTTCCGACGCTAGGAGCAGTGTGCCCTTCACGTCCTCGGCTGAGCAAAGTTCGAGCAGGGGCTGACGCAAGGCGGCGGGATCGTCCAACGGGGCAAAGCGGTAGAGGGCGGCAACGGTGAAGGTCATGGCGGCGCCCATAGACAAATGCCATCGTCATTGCGAGCAAAGCGAAGCAATCCAGAGCGGTTTAAGCCTACTCTGGATTGCCGCGTCGCCTTCGGCTCCTCGCAATGACGGCGCTCTTAACCAAACGGATTCCCCCGCCCCGTCGCATAATGCGCCATCGCCATCGTGGTCCATTGCGCGTTGACCCGGATACAGCTCGGAAACACGCTCGCGTCGGTGACCAGCACATTGGTCGTCCCATGCACCCGGCAGTCGAGGTCGACGATGCCGTGCGCGGGGTCTTCGTTGATCGCGTTACCGCCATGCGGGTGGCTGCTTGACAGCGTCACGTCGTCCTGTTCCCGGATCGCATCGCGGAAAAAGACGTCGACATCCATATCGGGGGTGACCTTTTGCCCCTTGGCCAGCGCCGGATAACATTCGATCGCCCCGGCGGCGAAATGAACCTTGGTCAGCGTCGCCATCGCATCGCGCAGCACCGGCAGATCGTCGACGGGATCCAGGCTGAATTGCAATTTGTCGCCCGTCACCCGTCCGCGCCGGTCGGCGGGGGACAGGATGCCCGCCGAATGGACGCGCCCGAAATTCTTCATCCGGCTCGCATGGTCGGCGAACCAGCCGGGCATCAGCGACGCCATCGACATCGGCGGCTGGAAATGGCTTTCGAGCAGATAATCGCCGACGTCGACATAGCTCGTCATCTGGTCCTCGTCCCACGCGTTGCCGCCGGCTCCCTCGGGCATCAGCGCGACAACCGGCGAGGCGACGTTGAGCGACACCTGATAGCCGGTGCCGTCGATGTCGCTGCGGTCGAGCAGTTTCGACGAGGCGATCGTACCGCCCGCGACGACCACGCCCACCCGCGCGCGCACCAATTTTCGCACGTCGCCGGGCAGGATCAATACCACCGCCTCGGCCTCGCGCCGCCCGTCATAGGAGGTCTGCCACACAATCCGCTCGGCCTTCGTATCAGGCAGGATGCGCGCACCAAAATCGCGGCACGCGTCGGGCAGATAGGTCTGCGCCACCCCCATCCGCCGCCCATAGGGGCAGCCCGAATTGCAATATCCGCAATAGGCGCAGGCGTTGGGGGTGTTCGGCGGCCCAAAATTCTTGGCAAACCAGTCGGTGACCGCGCGCGCGTCGCGCGGCTTGCCCGACGCCGCGGCATACGCCTTCCAACCCTCGATCAGATGCGGTCCGTTGTGGCGCCCGCTGCGCGGCTCGATCTGCGCGATGCCCAGCTTTGCCTGCACCGCATCGTAACTCGCATGAAAGGCCGCGGCGTCGATCGGCGCGCCAACGCTCGCCCATTTCGCCAGCACATCCTGCGCATCGGGATGCGTCCTCCCCGCTTCGTTGACGCGCAGGCAGATGCCATTGTTGATCGTCGACGATCCGCCGACACAGCGCCCCTGAAACACCACAAAATCGCGGTTGGTCGACGTCTGCAATGCGCCATGCTTGTACAGGCTCGCGATCATGTCGAGCTCGTGATGATGGATCTTGTGCGACGGAAAAAACGGTCCCGCCTCGACGATCAGCACCTTATAACCCTGCGCCGCGATATTATGCGCCGCCACCGCCCCGCCCGCGCCCGACCCGATCACCACGACATCATATTCGTCGCCCAGCGTCGCCGCGTTCAGAATATGCGCCGCGTCGATCTCGCGGCCAATGACGGGCTTGATCTCGACCTCGCCATGGCCGCGGACCCGTTGCTTGGGCAACGTAAACCCGATCTGCCGGTGCACCGGATTGCCGATGTTCGTGTCCTGATCGCCCGGAAGCCAGTGCCCATAATAGCAGGCGTAGATAATCCCGCGCAGCCGCGCCATGTCCTGGAACAGATCGATCTGGCTGTTCTGCAGCCGGTTGCGCAGCCGCGCGGCGCGGCTCGCGACGTCGAGTTCGACGAACACCGGCGCCAGCACCAGTTCGGTCGCATCGAGCGACAGGCGGATTTCCTTGAGCTTGGTCCCGCCAACCTTGGCGAACAGGTCGCAGACATTGGCGACGACCTGGTCAGCGGTGATAACCATTTCGGCACCGTGGAACAGCGCCTCGGTCAATGCTTTCAGAAATTTGAGCTGCCCGAAATTAAACGGTGCCGTCATCGCCCTACCCCCTGCATTCCCCGCGTCAAAGATGGCGCGTTATAGCGGGTCGGAGCAAGGCGTATTGTATGGAAACGGCGGCGCGAGACGATCGTCGCCCCCGCCTGCGCCGAAGCGACGGCCCCTTCTCTACCGACCCAACCACGTCAGCCAGAAAAAGCCCAGATCGGCATAAGGCCCACCCGCCTGATCGTCCGCCGCGACGCGAAACGCCGCTTCCGCTTCGCTGCGCTGTCCGGCATTCAGACGCGTGAAGCCCAACCGGACCGCTGCCCCCGCCGCGCTTGGCGGCTCCGGCCGCACGATTCCGGGCCGCCCGATCGCTCGCTCGACCTCGGCAATGATCTCGCGCGTTGGCGAAGTGGTAGAGTCGAGCAGCTCGCGCTGCTTCCCCTCCGCCAGCACCGCCTTCGCTTCACGCGGCTCGCCCGCTTCTTTGAGCAGCTGTGCCATCCGTTGATATTCCGCCGCCTGCCTCAGCACTCCGACGTGGCGTGTCAGCCGGAACAGGTCGACTTCCAGCGCCCCTTCTGCAGCGACCAGCTGCCGATACACCACCAGCGCGATGCGCCAGTTTTCAGGCGTCGGACAAGCAGCGACCAATGCCCGCGCGGCGTCGACCCCGGGCTCAACCAGGTGCCCCTGCTGCGCAATGCTCAGTCGCTGCCGATACCAGTCCTCCGGCACCGATTGCCCCAGTGCCGTCCGCGCCGCAATCGCGCGCGCGAGCAGGTCCATCCCGCCCGCCGTATCTTTTTGCGCCAGCCGGACCTGCGCCAGATTCGCCAGCGCGTCGGGATCGTTTGGCGTCAGTTCGGCCAGCCGCCCCCACAACGCTGCCGCGGTATCAAAATCGCCCGCGCGATAGGCAATCTGCCCGCGCACCGCCAAATGCCCCGCCAGCCGTTCGGGCCGCGTCAACGGGCTGGCGATCAGCATATCCAGCGCCGCGGCGCGCATCGCATCATCGCCGCGCCGATTGCCGATCTCCAGTTCGTAGAGCGCCAGCGCGAAACGCGCATCACGGCTGTTCGCAACCCGCCGAGCATCGGCCAGCGCGCGATCCTGCCGCGCCGACTGTGTACCGCGCGCCAGATTGCCAAGCGCCGAAAGCGCGCGCAGTTCCTGCGGCGACACGGCCAGCTTGGTGCCGCCAACCTCCATGACCGTGCTGACTTTGTCGTGAGCAGAGGCAACGGGTGATATGCCAAAACTGGCACTGACCAGCAGCATCGCCCCTGCGGCGAGGTACGCGCGCGAACACGCCTTCATTTGTGGACTACCCGCGTTCTGCTGGCGCTTTCGAAAGGCTCGGTTCGCCACGATAGCCGCTCACCTAAAGGATCGAATTGACTTTGAAGGACTACGCACATCTCGCAATGCTTAAAAGAGCTTGTCCATTTCGGGGTGGGAAGCTGTCATAAAATCCTCCCCATCGACTTGCGATGGGGAGGTGGCAGCCCGCAGGGCTGACGGAGGGGTCGAGCGCGCAGCGCTCGCTGACGCTCGCGGCCCCTCCACGACCGCTTCGCGGCGGTCCCCCTCCCCATCGCAAGTCGATGGGGAGGTTCGGCTATGCCTACTTCCGGTCGGCTCCCGCCTTTCCCCTCACTCTGCCTTCTTCGCCTGCCGGAACTTGTGCAGCAACGGCTCGGTATAACCCGACGGCTGGGTCACTCCGTCAAAGATCAGCGCCCGCGCCGCCTGATAGGCGATGCCGTCGGGGGTCAGTTTCTGGTACAGCGGATCGCCCGCATTCTGCGCGTCCACCTTCGCCGCCATCCGCGCCAGCGCCGCGTCGACCTGTTCGGCCGAGCACACACCGTGTAGCAACCAGTTTGCGAGCGCTTGGCTAGCGATCCGCAACGTCGCGCGGTCTTCCATCAGGCCGACGTCGTCGATGTCGGGCACCTTCGAACAGCCGACGCCCTGATCGATCCAGCGCACGACATAGCCCAAAATGCCCTGGCAATTATTGTCGAGCTCGCGGGTGATTTCGGCGTCGCTCCAGTTGCGCCCGGTGGCGATGGGAATGTTCAGCAGCCGGTCGAGCGACGGCACCGCCTCCCCCGCGATTTCCTTTTGCCGCGCGAAAACATCAACCTGATGATAGTGCAGCGCGTGCAACGTCGCCGCAGTTGGCGACGGCACCCACGCGGTGTTCGCACCCGATTTCGGATGGCCAATCTTGGCCTCCAGCATCGCGCGCATCAGGTCGGGCATCGCCCACATGCCCTTGCCGATCTGCGCCTTGCCCGACAGCCCGCAGGCCAGCCCGATGCGGACGTTGCGGTCTTCATAGGACGCGATCCAGTCGCTCGCCTTCATCTCGCCCTTCGGGATCATCGGCCCCGCGCGCATCGACGTGTGGATCTCGTCGCCGGTGCGATCGAGGAAGCCGGTGTTGATGAATACGATGCGGTCCTTCACCGCATGGATGCACGCGGCGAGATTCGCGCTGGTGCGGCGCTCCTCGTCCATCACCCCGACCTTCATCGTGTGGCGCGCAAGGCCCAGCATATCCTCGACCGCGTCGAACAATCGATCGGTAAAGCCGCACTCCTCGGGGCCGTGCTGCTTCGGCTTGACGATATAGATGCTGCCCGCGCGGCTGTTGGTCAGCGTGCCAAGGCCTTTGAGGTCGTGGAGCGCGCATAGCGCGGTGATCACCGCATCGCACAGCCCCTCGGGCGCCTCGGCACCGTTCGGCAGCCGGATCATCGGCGTCGTCATCAGATGCCCGACGTTGCGCACGAACATCACGCTGCGCCCGTGGAGCAAGAACGGATCGCCGGACGGCGACGTCCATTCACGGTCGGCCGCCATCGCGCGTGTGACGGTCTTGCCGCCCTTGTCGAAGCTTTCGGTGAGGTCGCCGCGCATCAGGCCCAGCCAGTTGGCGTAACCGAGCACCTTGTCCTCGCCGTCGACCGCGGCGACGCTATCTTCCAGATCGATGATCGTGGTCAGCGCGGCTTCGAGCACGACATCGGCGATCCCAGCCGGGTCGCTCTTGCCGATTGCGCTCGCCGAATCGATCACCAGTTCGATGTGCAGGCCATGGTGGCGGAGCAGGATGCCGCCGGGCTTGCTGCCGACCCATTGCGCGGGATCGGCCAGCACCAGCTGCCCGCCCTGCCAGTCGGCCCAGCTGCCCGACGCCAGCGGCACGGCTTCGTCCAGAAACGCCTTGGCGCGCGCGATCACCGCTGCGCCACGCGTCGCATCATAGCCGCCGGGCTTTGCGGGCGGCGCGTCGAGCGCGTCGGTGCCGTAGAGCGCGTCATAAAGGCTGCCCCTGCGCGCATTCGCGGCATTGAGCGCAAAACGCGCGTTGAGCGCGGGGACAACCAGCTGCGGTCCCGCCATCGTCGCGATTTCGGGATCGACATTCCGGGTGCCAATTTGGAACGGCGCGGGTTCGGGAACCAGATAGCCGATGTCGCGGAGGAACGCCTGATAGGCCTCCGGATCATGCGCCTGCCCCGCCCGCGCTTCGTGCCAGCCATCGATCTGCGCCTGTAAATCCTCGCGCTTTGCAAGCAGGGTGGCATTTTCAGGAGCAAATTTGCCCAGCAAGGCGGCAAAGTCGGCCCAGAATTTGGTGGCATCGATCCCGGCACCGGGCAGCGCGCGCTCCTCGATAAATTCCGCCAGTCGCGAATCAACGGACAGGCCTGCACGGTCGAGAAATTCGGTCATTTATGCACCCTTTGGTCGGCGCAGCTGCGCCAGTGGACCCGGGGAGGAAAGGGCCGCCGCCCTATGCCGCGATTGGCCCGATATGGCAATGCCGCCGATATAGCGCATAGGATTCCAGCGATTAAGTTGCCTTTCGGGACTTGCCGTGTCCCCTCGCATGTGCATTATGTTGCAACGCACAACAAAAATTCTCCTCCCCTCTCCAAGGCCAGATCATGAGCGAAACCCGGCTGACCCTGATGGAAGCGATCGCGCGCAAGCGCGTTGTGACCGCGCAGTATAACGGCCAGCAAATGAAGCTCGCGCCGCACCAGATGTTCGAACGCCGCGGCGACCTGTTCGTCAGCGCTCTCAACCTCGACAAGAACTGGCGGTCCGACGACGAGCGGCGGCTCGGGCATTTCAAGCTCGACGGCCTGGTGGCTCCGGCGATCATCGATGCGGAGTTCGACCCCCTCCCCTCGTTCGAGGCCGCCCCGCCGCAAAGCGACGACACCTTGCTTCTCGCGGTCTGATTGCCGCGCCATAACCGCGGGTCATGACGGACCGATGATTCCGCTACGGCAGGGGTGGCAAGCGCCGCACCGCTCGCTATAGCCGTGCGATGACTTCCATCTCGGCCACCGAAACCGCGACGCTCGAACGCGCTGCCGATGCGCCGATGCTGGCGCAGGTCGAGCGCTGGGCAGCGGTGAACAGCGGTACCGGGAACCTCGCGGGGCTCAAGACCGTCGCAGGGATGCTCGCCGACGGCTTTGCCGCGCTGCCGGGCGACATCCGCCTCGTTGCGCCCGATCCGGTCGAGAGCGTCGATGCCACGGGCAACATCCGGACGACGCAGCGCGGCGATCATCTGCACCTGCGCGTGCGACCGGAGGCGCCGGTACAATTGCTGCTCACCGGGCATATGGACACAGTTTTTGCCGCCGATCACCCGTTCCAGACGCTGCAATGGCTCGAACCCGGCGTCCTCAACGGCCCCGGCACCGCTGACATGAAGGCGGGCATTTCGGTGATCCTGGCGGCGCTCACCGCGCTCGAAGCCTCGCCGCTCGCCAGCCGCGTCGGCTATGACGTGATGATCAACAGCGACGAGGAAACCGGCAGCCACGCCTCCGCGGCGTTGATCGCCGAGCTGGCGAAGGGCAAGACCGCCGCACTGACCTATGAACCCGCGCTGCCCGACGGGACGTTGGCGGGGGCGAGGCCGGGCAGCGGCAATTTCTCGATCACGATCCACGGCCTGTCGGCGCACGCGGGGCGCAATCCCGACGATGGACGCAACGCGCTGCTCGCCGCAGCCGATCTCGCGCTGCGCCTGGCGGCACTGAAGTCGCCCGAGCTCAAGGTCAATCCGGCAAAAATCGACGGCGGCAGCCCGAACAATGTCGTCCCCGACCAGGCGATCCTGCGCGTCAATATGCGGCCTGCAACCCCTGAAGCGATGGTCGCGGCCGAAGCGGCATTGCGCGCCGCGATTGCCTCAGTGTCGCGCGAACATGACGTGCATTGCCACCTTCACGGCGGTTTCAACCGCCCGCCGAAGCCGCTCGACCCCGCCGCGACGCGATTGTTCGAACTGGTCCGCGATTGCGGGGCGGCGCTCGGGCTGCCGCCGATCCGCTGGAACGCGACCGGCGGCGTTTGCGACGGCAACAACATCGCGGCGTGCGGGATTCCGGTCGTCGACACGATGGGGCCGCGCGGCGGAGCGATCCATTCGGCGGACGAATTTCTGATCGTCGATAGTCTCGCCGAACGGGCGCAGCTGTCGGTGCTGACCATGTTGAGAATAGCGGAACGGGGGACAGTGTGAATTATGTGATCCGGGCGGCCAAGCCGGGCGATTTGCAGAGCATTTACGAAATGGCGAAGCTCACCGGCGGCGGTTTCACCAACCTGCCCCCCGACAAAAAGGCGCTGCGTGCCAAGCTGGAGCGCGCCGAGGCGGGGTTCGCTTCGGAGCGCGAATATCCCGGCGACGACCTGTATCTGATGGTGCTCGAAGACCTCGACAGTGGCGAGGTGCGCGGAACGTGCCAGATTTTCGGACAGGTCGGCCAGCGCTGGCCATTTTATTCCTATCGCATCGGCACCGACAGCAAGCACAGCGAACAGCTGGGGCGGACGTTTCACGCGCAGGTGCTGATGCTGAGCAACGACCTTAATGGATCGAGCGAGGTCGGCGGGCTGTTCCTGCACCCGGCGGCGCGCGCCGGCGGGCTGGGGCTGTTGCTCGCGCGCTCGCGCTATCTGTTCATCGCCCGCCACCGAGCGCGCTTTGCCGACCGCATCCTGGCGGAACTGCGCGGGGTGATCGACGAAGCCGGCGGCTCGCCCTTCTGGGACGGTGTCGCGGGCAAATTTTTCGGGATGAATTTTCAGGAGGCCGACCAGTTCAACGCGGTCCACGGAAACCAGTTCATCGCCGACCTGATGCCGAAGCACCCGGTCTATATCGCGATGCTCAGCGAACATGCGCGCAGCGTCATCGGCGTCCCCCACCCTACCGGCCGCGCCGCGATGCGGATGCTGGAGAATGAGGGCTTCGCCTTCGAAAATTATGTAGACATCTTCGACGGCGGCCCGACGATGACTGCGCGCACCGACCAGGTGGCGAGCATCCGCGACGCGAAGCATTTCGAGGTTACCAGCATCAGCGAGGGCGGCGACGACGCGCTGATTGCGACGGGCCGTCTCGCCGAATTCCGTTGTTGTTTCGGCAGGGTCGGCGCGGATGGCACGATCGATGCCGACGCGGCGCGCATTCTGGGCGTCGGCAGGGGCGATCAGATCAGCTGGATCGGGCGGTAATGCAGCCCCTCCCCCTCAGGGGAGGGGTTGGGGTAGGGGCTGTCGAGGTTGCGCAAGGCCGATGGACCCCACCCGCTGCGACCAGTCAGCGAGCTGACAAGTCTCGCTGCCCTCCCCTGAAGGGGAGGGCGTAGGAAAAGGACAGAAAAGCCACACCATGCTCACCGAAATCAATTTTGACGGGATCATCGGCCCCAGCCACAATTATGCGGGACTCAGCCGCGGCAATATCGCGTCGGCGTCGCACGCAGGCGACGTGTCGCAGCCGCGCGCCGCGGCGCTGCAGGGCATCGACAAGATGCGCCACAATCTGGCGCTCGGCCTGCCGCAGGGCTTTTTCATGCCGCTGGACCGGCCCGACGCGCCGTGGTTGGCCACGCTCGGGACCACCGAAGAAAGCGCCGAGGGGCACCTTCGCGCGCAGGCTTGGTCCGCCTCGTCGATGTGGGCAGCCAATGCCGCAACCGTCTCGCCCGCCCCCGACAGCGCCGACGGCAAATGCCACCTGACCGTCGCCAATCTGGTCACCATGCCGCATCGCAGCCACGAATGGCCGGGCACACTGGCGCAGTTGCGGCTGGCCTTCGCAAACCCCGCCTTTGCGGTCCACGCGCCGATCCCTGCTCCGTTTGGCGACGAGGGCGCGGCAAACCACATGCGCCTGTGCAGCGGGCACGACAGCGCCGGTGTCGAAATCTTCGTCTATGGCGTCGGCGGCGGCCGTTTCCCCGCCCGCCAGCATCTCGATGCGTCAAAGGCGATCGCCCGCCACCATCGGCTCGATCCGGCCCGCACGCTGTTCGTTCGCCAATCGGACACCGCGATTCAAGGCGGCGCCTTTCACAATGATGTCGTCGCGGTGGCGAACGAGCATGTGCTGTTCACCCATGAAACCGCGTTCGAGGACCGCGAGGCGGCACACGCCGAAATCCGTGCCGCCTTTCCCGCGGTCGAGATCGTCGAGGTGCCGGCGAGCGCGGTAAGCCTGCCCGACGCAATCAAATCCTATCTGTTCAATGCCCAGCTCGTCAGCCTGCCCGAGGGCGGCATGGGGCTGGTGTTGCCGACCGAGGCGCAGGCGACGCCCGCCGTGTGGAACTGGCTGGAGGCGCATGTCGCGGGAAACGGCCCGATCCGCCGCCTGCTGCCGGTCAACGTCCGCCAGTCGATGGCGAACGGTGGCGGCCCCGCCTGTTTGCGGCTACGCGTCGTTGCCGATCCTGCGACAGTCGACCCCCGCTTCATGGCTGACGCCGCGAAGCTCGATCGGATCGCTACGGTCGTCGAGGCGCACTGGCCCGAAGCGATCGCGCCTGCCGACCTGACCTCCGCCAGTCTGGCGCGCGACGTGCGGCGCGCGCGCGGCGCGCTGTTGGCCGCGATGGATCTGGGCGAGCTGGAATAGCGGCGCGATGCGGCGGACCAATGCGCTGCGACTCTTGTGGCCCGCGGCGCTGGCCCTGGCCCTCGGCGCCTGCGCCGGGGGCAATTATCGCCCCGTCTCCGATACGCCGGTGCGCATCGGTCCCGCCTATACGATCCGGGGGATGACCTATGTGCCCGCCGCCGCGCCCACTTATGACGCGGTGGGTTATGCCAGCTGGTACGGCAGCGAATCGGGCAACCGCACCGCCAATGGCGAACAATTCCGTCCCGGCTGGATCACCGCCGCGCACACTACCCTGCCGCTGCCGACCTATGTCGAGGTGACCGCGCTCGACAGCGGGCGGCGGATCATCGTGCGCGTCAACGACCGCGGCCCCTTTGCGCGCGGCCGCCTGATCGACCTGTCGCGCGGCGCCGCCGAGCAGCTCGGCATGAAAACGCAGGGACATGCGCCCGTGCGCGTTCGCCGCGTCGAGCCGTCGGAGCGCGACCGCGAACGGCTGCGCAAGGGAAAGCCCGCAACCTCACTGCCGCCGCTGACCGGGCGCGAACTGCAACGGTTACGCGAACGGCTGGCGACCGAGGCACGCTGACCCGCAAGCCGGAATTTCGCCGCCCCTTCCCTCGGCTGTCGGATTAACTTACAGTTTACCATATGCGCTGCGAAGCGAATCCCGCTTTTGCGCCAGTGGCACGGCTCTTGCTGGATAAACTGCGATGTTGAAAAAAGTCGGGCGCCTGTTCGTCATCAAGACACGCTTTGAAGCGTGCCTGATCATTTACGCACTTGCGGTCGGCGCGATGGCACGCGGCGCCGCCTATCTGGATCAATATCCGGGGATCGGCGGCAAGCTGCTGATGCTGGCGTGCAGCGGCGCCGTGTTCCTGGCCGGGGCCAAGATTTTCGATTGCCTGCGATACGAGCAGGCCGCGGCGGCGCAAGCGGACTGATCGACCGTCGGCCTTTCGCACGTCACGAAGATATGCGACAGCGCGCAGCATGAGCAGGATCAGCGGCCGCCCCGTCATCAGCAGCGAACATGTTTACGGACTGCGGCTGCGCGTCGGCCGCTGGCGTGCCGATACGAACGGCACACCGCTGCTGTTTCTCAACGGGATCGGCGCCGACCTGGCCGCGGCGGCACCGCTGCTCGCGCAGATCCACGGCCGCGAGGTCTGGACGCTCGACATGCCGGGCGTCGGCGGATCACCCGACGCAATCCTGCCCTATGGCGCACCGACCATGGCGGCGGTGGTGATGGAAATCGCCGACCGGCTGGGTCACGACATGATCGACATCGCGGGATTCAGCTGGGGCGGCGCGCTGGCGCAGCAGATCGCGATCCAGTTTCCGGAGCGTGTCCGTCGTGTCGTTTTGATGGCCACGACTCCGGTCATGAATGCGCCGGGGATCGGCTGGGGCGCGATGTTCGACGACGATATGCAGGCGAGCGGATTGAAGATTCAGACCGCGACACCGCTGGGCATCGCCTATCAGAGCATGGCGATGGCCGGCTGGTCGAGCGCCGCGCTGCTACCGGCCTTGAAGAACCTCCCGACGCTGGTGCTTGTCGCGCGCGAAGATGGTGTCATGCCGCCCTGTTACGGTCAGATGCTCGCCAGCCTGATCGACGGCGCGGTGCTGGAGGAGGTCGCGGGGTCGCACCTGTTCCCCTTCACCCACGCCGCCGCGATCGCGCAACGGATCAGCGTGTTTCTGGACGAAGCTCCGGCGCAGCAAGCCGCCGCGTAAGAAAGCCTGCGATTGCCTCGGCGGTCGCATCGGGCGCTTCCTCCATCGGCAAATGACCGATGCCGTCGAGCAACACGACCTCCGACTCCGCAATCCGTTCATGAAAGGTCTGCGCGGCGCTCGCGTTAATCAGCCGGTCCTCGGTCCCGAACAGGATCAGTGTCGGGGCGGTGATTTCCCCCACCCGGTCCGCCATCGCCGGCTCGCGGTCTTGGCGCGCGCGCAGCACCGTCGCTTCGCGATTGCCGGGAAAGCGCAGCAATTCCCAATAGCGGTCGACCATCGCCGCTTCGACGATCGCCTGGTTTTCGACCGAACCGCGCAGCGATTGTTCGACCAGCACGCGCGGGGTGATCTGTGTCGCCAGCCAGCGACCAAATGGATATTTCAGGATGCGGAAGCCGACATTCGATTCGGGCGCCTTTTCGCCGCGGCGCAGCGGCATCCCCGCCGCGTCGAGCAACAGTAGCGCGTCGACGCGATCCGGGTGCGCGAGCGCGTACCGCCACGCAACCCAGCCGCCCATCGAATTTCCACCCAGGACAAAGCGTTCGATGCCGAGTTTCGCCGCGACGATATCGACCGCCGCGGCCATGCCGCCGGCGCCGTAATTTTTGTCGGGCGTCCCCCCGGTAAGCCCATGCCCCGGCAGGTCGAGCGTGACGATGCGGTAATCGGCGCCCAATCGGCGCACCAGCGGTTCCCAGGTATGCAGGCTGCTGTTCGAACCGTGGAGCAGGATGATCGCCGGCGCACCGGGCTTGCCCTGATCGCGGTAATGGACGCGTTGGCCGCCCGGTCCGGCTGCAAAAGCGGCGTCCGCGTCGCCATATTTGGCGATCATCGCGTCGCGGTCGGTATCGGGGGTGCGGAGCAGCAGGAAAGCGGCGAGGATGGCGACCAGCGCGGCGAGCGGGATCAGCACCCGTTTGCGGCGGAGCAGCGGACGCCGCGGCGGCAGCGGCTCGAAATCCTCGTCGTCGATCCGGTTTGTCATCACGCCCCCCTCAAGGCCGCGGCGACCCTAGCGCGCCCGCACCATCCGTCAATGCACGCTATTGATGGATCGACCGGCGAAAAGTTTCGGGCAGGAAGAACAGACCGATCACCAGCGTGACGACGGCAACGACCACGGGGTACCACAGGCCGTAATAGATGTTGCCGGTCGCCGCGACCATCGCGAACGCCGTCGTCGGCAGGAAGCCGCCGAACCAGCCGTTGCCGATATGATAGGGCAGCGACATGGCGGTATAACGGATGCGGCTGGGGAACAGTTCGACGAGCAGCGCGGCGATCGGGCCGTAGACCATCGTCACCAGCAGCACGAGGTAGAAGAGGATGGCGACGACCAGCGGCTTGTTGATCGCCGCGGGATCGGCCTTGGCCGGGTAGCCCGCATTGGACAGCGCCTGTGCAAGCTGTTCACGGAACGCCGCGATGGCATCCGCGCGCTCGTCTCCCGAAGGTTGCGCCGGATCGGGTGCGGCCAGCACGCGCGAGCCGATCCGGACCCGCGCCGGATCGCCGGTTATCTGCTCGCGCGTGAAGGCCGTGTAGCTGACACCCGCCTTTGCCAGCGCCGATTTGACGATGTCGCATCCGGTGCTTTCGAACTTGTTGCGCCCGATCGGGTCGAACTGGAAAGCGCAGGTGCCGGGGTCTGCGGCCATGATCACAGCGGCATTTTGCTGCGCCTTCGCCATTGCGGGATTCGCCGCGCTGGTCAGCATCTGGAAGGTGGGAAAATAGGTGAGCGCGGCGAGCGCGCACCCCGCAAGGATGATGGGCTTGCGGCCGATCTTGTCGCTCAGCCAGCCGAAGAAAATGAAAAAGGGCGTGCCGAGAATCAGCGCGATCGCGATCAATATGTTCGCGGTTGCGCCGTCGACCTTCAGCGTCTTTTCAAGGAAAAACAGCGCATAGAATTGGCCCGTGTACCAAACTACCGCCTGCCCCGCGACGGCGCCGAACAGCGCGACGATCACCCATTTGAGGTTTCCCCAGCGCCCGAAGGCTTCGGTCAGCGGCGCCTTCGAGGTCGTGCCCTCGTCCTTCATCTTTTGAAAGACCGGGCTTTCGTTGAGCTGCATGCGGATCCACAACGAGACACCGAGCAGGATGATCGAGATCAGGAACGGGATGCGCCAGCCCCAGTCGGCAAAGGCGGTCTCCCCGATCAGGGTGCGGATGATGATGACGACGCCGAGCGCCGCGAACAGCCCGAGCGTCGCGGTCGTCTGGATGAAGCTGGTGAACAGCCCGCGTTTCCCCTCGGGCGCATGTTCGGCCACATAGGTCGCGGCGCCGCCATATTCGCCGCCGAGCGCCAGTCCTTGGAGCAAGCGCAGGATGACAAGCAGGACCGGCGCGGCGACGCCGATCGAGGCGTAGTTGGGCAGGACGCCGACGAGAAAGGTCGACGCGCCCATCAGCCCCATCGTGACGAGGAACGTGTTCTTGCGCCCGACCAGATCGCCGATGCGCCCGAAGACGATCGCGCCGAACGGCCGCACCGCAAAGCCCGCGGCAAAGGCCGCAAGCGCGAAGATGAAGCCGGTGGTTTCGTTGACGCCGGAGAAGAACTGCGCCGAAATGACCGTCGCGAGCAGGCCATAAAGGTAGAAATCATACCATTCGAACACGGTGCCGAGCGAGGAGGCGAGGATGACCTTGCGTTCGCTTTGGCGGGTGTCGATGGGTGTCGTTGCCCCTGCGTCCGTCATCGTCGTCCCTTCGCTCTTGTTGAGCGACGGTAGCCGGTGTCGATGCAGCGTCAATGGGTTCCAATCGTCATTGCGAGCGGAGCGAAGCAATCCAGAGCGGCCTACGCACACTCTGGATTGCTTCGTCGCTACGCGCCTCGCAATGACGAGATATTTAGCATCAACCGACGCGCGTCACAGCACCCTTGTGGGCGCCAACGCTCTTGCTCCGCGGGCGAAAGCGGCGCTTGCGCTGGCCTTCAGCGCCATCACCGGCGGGAGCGTCGCGGCGCGGACCACGATCGCCGCGCGGCTGGCCACCGCTGGCCTGGCGGCGCGCATCCTGACGCTGGCGGTTCGGGTCGCGGCCCTGGCTGCCGGTGTCGCGCGGGCCTGCAACGGGCTTGGGCAGGTTGCGCACCAGCTCGTTGAAATTCTCGGGCAGCGGCATCGGTTCGGATTTGCTGCGCGTGACGCGCTCGATGTCCTTCATATACGGCCGCTCATCGGGGGCGATGAAGCTGATCGCCATGCCCTCGGCGCCGGCGCGCGCGGTGCGGCCGATGCGGTGGACATATTGTTCGGGGACGTTCGGGATCTCGAAGTTGATGACGTGCGAAACCCCCGACACGTCGATACCGCGCGCGGCAATGTCGGTCGCGACGAGCAGCTTGATGTCGCCCGAGCGAAACGCCTGCAACGCGTGGGTGCGCTGCGACTGGCTCTTGTTACCATGGATCGCCATCGCCTTGATCCCCGCGCCCGCGAGATGGCGCACGACGCGGTCAGCGCCATGCTTGGTGCGGGTGAAGATCAGCGCGCGATCGATATCCTGCGTCGCAACGACCGAGTGCAGCAGCGCCTGCTTTTCCTTCTGCTCGACGAAGGTCGCGAACTGACGGATTTTCTCCACGGTGGTCGCCTGCGGGGTGACCGACACGGTGACGGGATCGTTGAGGAACTGTTCGGCAAGATGCGCGATTTCCTTCGGCATCGTCGCCGAGAAGAACAGGTTCTGGCGGCGCGACGGGAGCAGCTTGGCAACGCGGCGCAGCGAATGGATGAAGCCCATGTCCATCATCTGGTCGGCTTCGTCCAAAACGAAGATTTCGACATCGTCGAGGCGCAGCGCGCGCTGGTCGATCAGGTCGAGCAGACGGCCCGGGGTCGCGACGAGGATGTCGACGCCGCCCGAAAGGTCGCGGATCTGCTTGTTGATCGGCACACCGCCGAACACGGTCGAAACCGACAGCTTGGTGAAACGGCCATAATCGCGGCAGCTCTGCGCGATCTGCGCGGCGAGCTCGCGCGTCGGCGCGAGGACGAGCATCCGGCAACCGCGCGGGGTCGGGCGATGCGGATAGGTCAGCAGGTGATGGATCGAGGGCAGCGAGAAACCGGCGGTCTTGCCGGTGCCGGTCTGCGCGATGCCGCACAGGTCGCGGCCCTTCATCAGCGGCGGGATCGCCTGCATCTGGATCGGGGTCGGGACGGTATAATCCTTGGCGGCGAGCGCGCGATTGATGTCGGCGTGCAGGCCAAAGTCGTTGAAAGTCGTCATAAAATACTCACTCAGAGCGACGCGCACAGCGTCCATTCGTGTCGAACGGACGGCGCACGGCCGCGGGTTCGAAACGACCCGCGTGAAAGGGTGCCTCTGGGGACAATAGCGCTGGTCCGGCTCGTCCCGCGCCTGAGATTGGGCGGGAAAATCACGCTGCCGGTGGTTGCGGCGGATGGGTCCGCCATGCTGCGCTGCACAACATATGGCATGGGTTGCGCGAAATTGCAAGATAATTGCGCGCTTGCTTGGTCCGTTCGCGCGGCGCTTGTCGAAGGCCCGTTCTTTCTTCATCAAGGCCATCACGCGATGCGCGTCCCCCGCGCAGGCCGGGGCGACGCATAAGAACAACAAAAGGTAGGGATAAATGTCGGAAAAGATCATCGTCATCGACGAAGGGACGACCTCGACCCGCACGATGCTCTTTGCCGCCGACGGGACGCCGCTGGGCAGCGCGCAGCGCGAATTTCAGCAGCATTATCCGGGGCCCGGGCTCGTCGAGCATGATGCGGCAGAAATCTGGGAGGCCACCCTCGCCTGCACCCGCGCGATGATCAAGAAAGCCGGGGGAGCGGACAGGGTCGCGGCAATCGGGATTACGAACCAGCGCGAAACCGTTGTGTTTTGGGATCGCACGACCAGCGAACCGCTGGCGCCCGCGATCGTGTGGCAGGACCGGCGCACCGCTGCCGACTGCGCGGCGCTGAAAGAGGCGGGGCATGAAGCGGCGGTGCAGGCGACGACCGGTTTGCTGCTCGACCCTTATTTTTCGGGCAGCAAGATCGGCTGGGCGCTCAAGCACTGGCCGCAGCTGCGCGAGGCGGGTGATCGGCTGGCGGTCGGGACGATCGAATCCTATCTGGTCTATCGGCTGACCGGTGGGGTGCACGTGAGCGATGCAACCAACGCGTCGCGCACCTTGCTGATGGACATTAATGGCGCGGGCGGTTGGGACTCGGGGCTGTGCGACCTGCTGGGCGTCCCCATGGCACTTCTCCCCGAAATCACCGGCTGCACGACCAGCGTCGGCACGACCGATCCCGAGCTGTTCGGCGGCGCGATCCCGATTTGTGGCATGGCGGGCGATCAGCAGGCAGCGACGATCGGGCAGGCGTGCCTGTCGCCCGGGCAAACCAAGGCGACCTTTGGCACCGGCGCCTTCATCCTGTCGGCGAGCGGTACGGTGCGCCCGCAATCGGCCAATCGCCTGCTCGCGACGGTGCTGGTGCAAGAGGGCAACGTGCGCTCCTACGCATTGGAGGGATCGGTGTTCGTCGCGGGCAGCCTGATCAAGTGGCTGCGCGACGGGCTGGGGCTGCTCGCCAATGCGGGAGAGAGCGAGGGGCTCGCGCGATCGGTCGCCGACAATGGCGGCGTCTATCTGGTCCCTGCCCTCACCGGGCTCGGCGCGCCGCATTGGAGGCCCGATGCACTGGCGGCGATATCGGGGCTCAGCTTTGCCAGCACCAAGGCGCATGTCGCGCGCGCCGCGCTCGAGGCGCAGGCGTATCAGGCGCACGACCTGAAATCGGCATTCGCCGCCGACGGCGTCGATTGGGCCGACCTGCGCATCGACGGCGGCATGGCGGCGAACGACTGGATGGCGCAGGACCTGGCCGACATGCTGGACATCACCGTCGAGCGGCCCGATTTCGTGGAGAGCACGGCTTTGGGCGCCGCGATGCTGGCCGCGACCGGGGCGGGGCTCTACCCCGATCTGGCAAGCGCGGCGAAAGCGATGCGCGGCACCACGACGCGCTTCACCCCCGGGCTGGGCGCCGACAAACGCAAAACGCGCCTTGCCGGCTGGCAAAGCGCGCTTGCGAAGGTTCTGGGATAGTTCCCGATCCTCCCTGTCGCGAAGCGATGGGGAGGTGGCAGCGCGAAGCGCTGACGGAAGGGCTTTGGCGCAAGCGTTGCCGGCGCCGCCGCCACTCGCTGCGCGAGAGTGCTGGATCGTCCAGTCCCCCGGACCGGACTTGGATTGCCGGGGGCAATCCAACCCTGCATTCCCCCGCCCCATGGCTTCGCCACGGGGAGGATAATTGGCTTAACGCTTGAGCGACAGGCCGCCGAAACGCTTGTTGAACTTTGCGACCTGACCACCCGCGTCGAGCAGACGCCCGGTGCCGCCGGTCCATGCCGGGTGCGCGGTGGGGTCGATTTCGAGCGTCATCACGTCGCCCTCTTTGCCCCAGGTCGAGCGCGTCTGATATTCGGTGCCATCGGTCATCTTGACCGTGATCATGTGGTACGCGGGGTGAATGTCTTTTTTCATCTCTTGGCTCCTGTGCCGCTGGTTTCCGACCAGCGACTGAGTCGGTGCGTCCGAAGACGCGAAGCGGTGGCCCGTAACGGCGAACGAGGTAAAATGCAACACCCGCGCTCGTCGACCGGATCCAGTCCGGGGTGACGGCAAGGGAGGCTTCGGTTCAATCCGCCGGCGGGTCGGCGATCATCGCGGTGAACTGGCATTCGGTTGCCAGCTGGCCGTCCAGCATTGCCTTGCCCTCGAACTTGCAGATGTTCCGCTTGGCCTGAAGAATGGTGACATGCAGGTCGAGCAGGCAGCCGGGTTCGACGGGCTTGCGGAACTTCACCCCGTCGATGCCCATGAAATAGACGAGCTTGCCCGAGCCGCCGAGGCCCAGCGATTCGATGGCCAGGATGCCGCCCGCCTGCGCCAGCGCCTCGACAATGAGGACGCCGGGCATGATCGGTCGGCCGGGGAAATGCCCCTGAAAAAAAGGCTCGTTCATCGTCACTGCCTTGACCGCGTGGATCGAGGTGTCCTTCACCATCGATTCCACCCGGTCGACGAGCAGCATCGGATAACGGTGCGGCAGCAGCGTCAGGATACGGCGGATATCCACCGCGCCCATCGCCCCGGCCGCCTTTTCCCCGTCCGCCATCGGCTTAGCGCGTCGTCGGCGGCGTACCGGCGGGCGCCGGGGCAGCAGGCGTCGCGCCCGGCTGTCCGGCACGGGCGGCGTCGATCAGCTGCTGGTTGCGCTGCTGGACCAGCTGGCCCGGCTGGTAGCCGGCGGGGACGGCGATCGACACGTTGGGCAGGATACGATTGAGTTCGGCGACCACCGCGTCGGTGATGTCGACATTGTTCTCGCGCGCCAGCACCGCATCGGGGTTGAGCAGCAAATCGATCTTGCGCGCGGTCATCGCGGCGCGGATCGCCTCGTTCATCCGGACGCTGATCTGGTCCTCGACATAAGCGATCGCCAGTTCGACCGGGGCGCCGATGCGGCCCAGTTCGGCCTGCGCCGCCTGCTGCTTGTCCTGCACCGCCTTGGCAGCCGCCTGGACCGCGGCCTGGTTCTGCGGCGTCTTGCGCGCTTCTTCGTTATATTTGGCGATCAGGACGTTCATTTCGGCCTGCAGCGTCTGGCCACGCGACTGCTGCTGGTCGATCTGCTCCTTATAGGTCGTCTCGATCTGCTGCGAGGCGACGGTGAACGCGTTGGAGCGGGCGGCGGCAACACGCACGTCCGCGACGGCGACTGCCTTTGCCTGCGCAGCCGCGGGGACGGCCATGATCGGCGAAGCCGACAGCGTGGCAACGGTCAGTGCCGAAGCGATAAGAATTTTCTTCATCAGAATTGGGTTCCTACGTTGAATGAGAAGCGTTTGGTATCATCGCCCTCTTCTTTGCGAAGGGCGTAAGCGAAGTCGATCCGGAAGGGACCGAAGGGGGAGTTCCAGTTGACCCCGGCGCCGATCGACACACGCGGTTTCCAGGTGTCGCCGAAGAAGCGTTCCTCGAAGGGTGGCAGCGCCGAAAAATTCTCCGGACAGGTCGTGAACTGACCGGTCGGCGCACCCGAAGCGTCGGGTGTATTGGTCGCAAACTGGGTCGAACCGGTGGCCGAATTGCGGCACAGGAACTTGGTCAGCCCGTCGGACGGATCGCGGAAGTTCGCGAGCGTCGTCAAGGTCGGGCGCTTCACGCGAAACACCGAACCGACGTCGAGGAATACCGACGGCCGCAGCCCCAGTTCCTTCGCACCGGTTCCCAGCGGTATATCAACCTCGATCCGCCCCTGATAATAGGCGCGCCCGCCCAGCGCGTCGTCGATCTGGCCGCGGTTGCCATCGGTTTCGGTAACCACGATGGGGTTGGCGGGGTCGGTGCTGTCGACCTGGTAGCGGATGACGCGCGGACCGACACCGCGAATGTCGAAACCGCGCATCTGCGGCTCGCCGAGGAAGAAGCGATCGGTCAGGCGAACCTTGTCGCTGGTCGGCGTCGGCGCATTGCCGAGCGGGTGGATATAGCCGCCCTCGGCAGAAACATTCAGGATGAACCGGCTGCCCAGGTTGAAGTGCTTCGACGCATTGGCGCGCGTGCGGACATATTTGACACTGCCGCCAAGCCCCGCGAAATCCTGGCTGAGCGAAGCCGACTGGCCGCGCGTCGGGCGCAGACGGTTGTCGCGGTCGTCATAGGCCAGCGTATAGCCGATCAGCGACGTCGTCCGCTTGCCGAGCGCGTCGCACAGATAGCGGCCGGCGACGAGCGGGTCGCACTGGTCGCCAAAGAAATAGATGTTGCGATCGAGCGTGACGTCATCGAAATTCAGGCTGTAGCGCCCGAAGAACGACATGAACTCGGTCAGCGGAACGCCCGCATTCAGCTGGAACCCGGTCGTCACCTGCTGGAACGTGGTCTGGCGGTTGTTGTTGATGAAGTTGAACGAGTTGAGGTCGCGGCGATAGACGCTGCCGCCGACCGAGATATTGCGGTCGAAAAGATAGGGCTCGGTAAAGCCGAGCTCGACCGATTTCGAATAGCTCGAATAGTTGACCGACGCCTGCAATTGCTGGCCGAGCCCGCGGAAGTTGCGCTGGCGGATCGATGCCTGGAGCAGGAAATTTTCGATCGACGAGAAACCGGCCGACAGCGACAATTCGCCCGTTGGTTTCTCCTGAACATTGGTTTCCAGAATGATGCGATCGGGGGCGCTGCCCTCCTTGCGCTCGATCTGGAGGTTTTCCTGGAAGAATCCCAGGCTGTTGATACGGTTTTCGGTGCGCTTGACGCCAAAGCTGTTGAAGGCGTCGCCTTCGTTCAGGCGAAACTCACGGCGCACGACCTTGTCGTGGGTCAGCGTGTTGCCGTTGACGTCGATGCGCTCCACATAAGTGCGCGGGCTTTCCGCGACGTTGAAAGTGATCTGCATCGTCCGTGCTTCGGGATCGCGGCGGAATTCGGGGTTGATGTCGGCAAAGGCATAGCCGAACAGGCCCGCAGTTTCGCTGAGGCTTTCGACCGTGTCCTCGACAAGCTTGGCATCATACCAGTCGCCCGCCTTCATCGGCAGCAAGGTCTTGAGCAACTCGGGCTGGAAATCGCGCAACTCGCTCTTCACCTCGACGTCGCCGAACTTGTATCGCTCGCCTTCCTCGACGACATAGGTGATGATGAAATCCTGCTTGTTGCTGGTCAGTTCGGCAACCGCCGAAATGACGCGGAAATCGGCATAGCCGTTCTGCAGGTAGAACAGGCGCAGCTTCTGCTGGTCATAGGCGAGGCGATCGGGGTCGTAACTGGTGTTCGACGACAGAATGGTCGTCAGCTTCGACTCCTTGGTCGCCATTTCGCTTTTCAGGTCGCCGTCGCTGAACTTTTCGTTGCCGATGATGTTGATCTGGCGAACCTTCGACTTCGGCCCTTCGTTGATTTCGAACACGACATCGACGCGGTTCTGGTCGAGCGACACCATCTTGGGCTCGACGGTGGCAGCAAAGCGGCCCTGCCGTTTATAGAGTTCGATGATGCGCGCGACGTCGGCGCGGACTTTCGAGCGGGTGAAGATCTGGCGCGGCGCGAGTTTGATCTCGGGACGGATCTTGTCTTCCTTCAGACGCTTGTTGCCTTCCAGAATAACGCGGTTGATCACCGGATTTTCGGTGACCTCGATCGTCAGCGCACCATTGTTGTCGGTGATCTGGTAGTCGCGGAACAATTCGGTCGCAGCGAGATCCTTCAGCGCCTGGTCGAGCACCGCCCGATCATAAGGTTGGCCGACGCGCAGGCGCAGGTACGACAAAATGGTCTGCGCTTCGAGGCGCTGGTTGCCGACGACGGTGATCGTCTGGACCGTGCCGGCGCCCGGCCGGGCTTCGGTCGCCGGAGCGGGAACGACGGGCGGCGCGACCTGTGCGATCGCCGGCGCGGCGAGCATGGTGCCGGCCAGCAGAAATACCGACAGATGGGTCCGGCCCGGAAATTTGTGTGACGCCACGCTGTTCATCCCGAAAAAATAACCTGAAAGCGACAGACCCGCCGGACGGCGGGCTCGCGCGCACTCCCTGCCCCAGACTCGCTAGCCAATCAAGCGCGCGATCCCGTCCCACAGCCCCAATGAGCCCAAATCGTTGAAAGTCACGACCAGCATCAGCGTCACGATCGCCCCGAAACCGAAACGGAACGCCCATTCCTGCACTTGCGGCGGCGCGGGGCGGCGCCGGATCGCTTCATAAGCGTAGAAAAGCAAATGACCACCATCGAGCATGGGCAATGGCAAGAGATTGATGAACCCCAGATTGATGGAAATGAGGGCAATGAAGAATATGAGCGACGCCAGTCCCAGCGTCGCCGCCTGCCCCGAAACCTCGGCAATCTTGACCGGCCCGTTCATGTCCTTGATCGACCGGCGTCCGGTCAGGAACTGGCCGAGCACCTCGCCCGTCTGGCGCACGATCTGCCACGTCTGGCGCAGGCCGACCGCGGGTGCCTCGAGCAAGGAGACCGATTGCATCTGTACCGCGGGCGGCGCGAGGCCGATGATCGCGCGCTCATATTCCTTGCCGAACGGGTCCTTCTCTTTGACCAGCCGCGGGGTCAGCGCCACGGTACGTTCGCTGCCGCCGCTGGCGATGCGGACCTGCATCGTTTCCCCGGGACGATGCGCGACCGCCATCGGAATGTCGCTGAACACCCTGATTTCGCGGCCATCGATCGCGACGATGCGGTCGCCGGGCCGCAGTCCCGCCGCGTCCGCTGCCGACCCCGCCTCGATTCCGCCCGCGACCGGCGGGGTGACCGGCGTTCCGCCGATCCAGGCGAAACCGGCGAGGATCAGGATCGCAAACAGGAAGTTGGTCACCGGACCGGCCGCAACGATCAGCGCACGTTTCCAGACCGGCTGGGCGGGAAAAGTGTGCGATTTCTGCTCGTCGGGCAAATGCTGCCATTCAGCGTCGGGCTGGCTGACCGCGTCGCGATCACCCGCGAACTGGACATAACCGCCGAGCGGCAGCCAGCCGATCTTCCACTCGGTGCCGCGCTTGTCGGTCCAGCTGACGATCTTGCGGCCGAAGCCGATCGAAAAGGTTTCCGACTTCACCCCGCACCAGCGCCCGACGATGTAATGGCCATATTCGTGGACGAACACGAGCGGGCCGAGAACCAGCAAGAAGGCCAGCAGCGTGAAGGCAAGACCCGGGCTTTCAAGCATGTTCATATTGTTCCACAAAGCGCAGCGCAGCCGCGCGGGATGCGGCATCGACGCTGAATATGTCCTGAAGCGATGCGGGCGCCGCGGGCGCCTCGGCATCGATCACCCGGCGCACCGTGTCGACGATCGCGGGAAAGGATAGGCGGCCCGCGAGGAAAGCGGCGACCGCCACCTCGTTCGCGGCGTTGAGCTGTGCCGGACGCGCGCCGCCCGCAGCGATCGCGGCGCGGCAGAGCGCGGTGGCGGGGAAACGCGCCTCGTCGGGTGCCTCGAAATCGAGCCTTGAAATCGCAGCAAGGTCGAGCGGCGCGCACGGTGTTGCCATCCGCTGCGGCCAGGCGAGCGCCGACGCGATCGGGATGCGCATGTCGGGCGAACCCAGCTGTGCCAGCGTCGAGCAGTCGATATATTCGACCAGACTATGGATCACCGATTGCGGGTGAACGAGAATTTCGATGCGGTCGAGACCGACGGGGAACAGGTGGTGCGCCTCAATCAGTTCGAGTCCCTTGTTCATCATCGTCGCCGAATCGACGCTGATCTTGGCGCCCATCGACCAATTGGGGTGGGCGACCGCCTGCGCGGGGGTGACGCCCGCCATGTCGGCGACGCTCATCGTGCGGAACGGCCCGCCGCTCGCGGTCAGGATGATGCGCCGCACCTGGTCGATCCGCCCGCCCGCGAGGCATTGGAAGATCGCATTATGCTCGCTGTCGACCGGCAGGATGGTGGCGCCCGACGTGCGCGCCGCGGCGGTCATGAGTTCGCCGGCGGAAACGAGCGATTCCTTGTTGGCCAGCGCGACGTCGGTGCCCGCAGCGAGCGCCGCCATCGTCGGCGCCAGACCGGCCGTCCCGACGATCGCCGCCATGACGAGGTCGGCCGGGCGCTGCGCCGCCTCGACCAGCGCGTCGGCGCCTGCAGCGGTCGCGATATCCGTTCCTGCGAGCGCTTCTTTCAGGGCCGCATAGCAGCTTTCATCGGCCACCACCGCGAGGTCGGGACGAAACTCCTGCGCCAGCCGCGCCAGTTCGGCGACGTCGCAATTGGCGGTCAGCACCCCGATCTGCCACGCTTCGCCGTCGCGACGCACCAGATCGAGCGTCGATTGCCCGACCGATCCGGTCGCACCGAACAGCGAAAGGCGGCGCGGCGTCATGTCAGCCCGCGACCCGCACGCCGAGCTGGCCCGCGATGGACAGACCGCCAAGCAGCAACGCGACCGGAATCACCCCGTCGACACGGTCGAACAGGCCGCCATGGCCGGGGATCAGCTTGCCCGAATCCTTGACCGCGGCGCGGCGCTTCATCCAGCTTTGCGCAAGGTCGCCAAGCTGTGCGAGCAGCCCCATGAACAAGCCGATCCACAGCGGCACGCCGATAATGCCCGCGCGGTCGCCGATCGTCGCGCTGGCGATCAGCGCCGCGATCATGCCGCCGATCAGGCCCGACCAGGTCTTCGACGGGCTGATTTTAGGGGCGAGGCGCGCGCCGCCAAAAGCACGGCCCGCAAAATAGGCGCCGATATCGGTCGCCCACACCATGCCGAACACCCAGAGCGCCGCGGTCATGCCGAGCTGGTCGCGGATGAACCACAGCCCCGCGATGGCGCCGAGAACAAGCAGCGGGCCGAGGGTGTTGAGTGCGGTTTTTGCGCCGCC
Source organism: Sphingopyxis solisilvae (assembly GCF_015475875.1). Taxonomy (GTDB): domain Bacteria; phylum Pseudomonadota; class Alphaproteobacteria; order Sphingomonadales; family Sphingomonadaceae; genus Sphingopyxis; species Sphingopyxis solisilvae. Next base: position 173,820 of record NZ_JADKYM010000004.1, read on the forward strand.
GCCGATCGTCATCCGCTTTACGAGCTGAAACCATTCGACGAGGACGAGCGCGCCGCCGACGAGCAGCAGCAGGCCGAATGCCAATCCGCCGAACCACAGCGCGGTGCCCGCGATCACGAACAGGATGATCGCAGACCCGATCCGTACCCAAAGGTCCGATTTGCCCGACGTCATGCTTTATAGTCCCCCATATCGGCGATCGCGCCGCGCGAAATGGTCGAGCGCGGTTTTCAGATCGGCCGGCTTGAAATCCGGCCACAAAATGTCGGTGAAATAAAGCTCGGCATAGGCCGACTGCCAGAGCAGGAAATTCGACAGCCGCACCTCGCCCGAGGTGCGGATGAGCAGGTCGAGCGGCGGCATGTCGGCGGTGTCGAGATGCGCGGCGAGCGTTGCCTCGGTGATCGGACCCTGCGCCGCGGCGGCGGTGGCGGCGCGGACCAGCTCGTCCTGCGCGCCATAGTTCAGCGCAACCGCCAGCGTCGTGCGCTTGTTGCCGGAGGTGCGTTCGAGCGCATTGTCGATCAGCGCGACGACATCGGGCGCGAGCGCGCGCCAATTGCCGATGACCTTCAGTTTCACATCATTGGCGGCAAATTCGTCGAGGTCGGAGAGGATGAAGCGCTTCATCAACCCCATCAGGTCGTTGACCTCCTCCTCGGGCCGTTTCCAGTTTTCGGAGCTGAAGGCGTAGAGCGTCATCGCCTCGATGCCAAGGTCGCCCGCCGCGCGCACGATCGTGCGTACCGCCTCGACCCCCGCCTTGTGACCAGCGATGCGCGGCAACATGCGCTTCTTCGCCCAGCGGCCGTTGCCGTCCATGATGATGGCGACATGGCGCGCGCCGTGGTTCGCTGTCGTCACAACAACCTCAAACCCCGTTCGTGTCGAGCGAAGTCGAGACACGCGAGGTCGAGCGCGAACGCAGCGTGTCTCGACTTCGCTCGACACGAACGGAAGAGAGGGCGGAACCCAAAAGCACTAGCCCAGGATTTCCTTTTCCTTCGCGGTCGCAGCGGCATCGATTTCGGCGATCGTCGCGTCGGTCAGCTTCTGCACCTCGGTCTCGTGGCGCTTGCGCTCGTCCTCGCTGATTTCCTTCTTGTTCTCGTCAGCCTTCAGATTGTCCATGCCGTCGCGGCGGACGTTGCGCACCGCGACGCGCGCCTTTTCGGCATATTGGCCGGCGAGCTTCGACAGCTCCTTGCGGCGCTCCTGCGTCATTTCGGGGATCGGCAGGCGCAGCATCTGGCCGTCGACGATCGGGTTGAGACCAAGCCCGGCCGAGCGGATCGCCTTGTCGACCGGGCCGACGTTCGCCTTGTCCCACACCTGCACCGACAGCATCCGCGGTTCGGGGGCGCTGACCGAGGCGACCTGGTTCAGCGGCATGTGGCTGCCATAGACTTCGACGGTCACGGGATCGAGCAGCGCGGTGTGCGCACGGCCGGTGCGCAGGCCCGCGAGGTCGCTTTTCAGCGATTCGACCGCGCCGTGCATCCGGCGTTCGAGATCGGCCTTGTCATATTTCGCCATCGTCTTTCCTCTCTTATGCGTTTCCGGCGGCGTCGCTGACGACGGTCGAAACACCCTCGCCCGCCAGTACGCGCGCCAGATTTCCGGGTTCGCGAATGTTGAACACCACGATCGGGATATGGTTGTCGCGGCACAGCGCCACCGCGCTGGCGTCCATCACTTTCAGATTGTCGGCGAGCACGCGGTCATAGCCGAGCGTGTCATAGCGGACCGCCTTGGGGTCCTTCTTGGGGTCGGCGTTGTAGACGCCGTCGACACTCGTGCCCTTCAAGAGCGCGTCGCACTTCATTTCGGCAGCGCGGAGCGCGGCGCCGCTGTCGGTGGTGAAATAAGGCGCGCCGACGCCCGCGGCGAAGATCACCACACGGCCTTTTTCGAGGTGGCGTTCGGCGCGACGGCGGATCACCGGCTCGCAGACCTTGTCCATCTCGATCGCCGACTGGACGCGCGTCTGGACGCCAAGCTGTTCGAGCGCGTTCTGCATCGCCAGCGCGTTCATCACGGTGGCCAGCATGCCCATATAGTCGGCCTGCGCGCGGTCCATGCCCTTGGCGGCGCCTGCCATGCCGCGGAAGATGTTACCGCCGCCGATGACGAGGCAAATTTCAAGACCGCGGTCCTTCGCTTCCTTGACCTCGGCGGCCATGCTGGCGACCGTTTCGGGGTCGATGCCAAAGGGGGTCGAGCCCATCAGCGCCTCGCCCGACAGTTTCAGCAAGATGCGTTTCATGCCGGGTAGAGCCATGTCGGGAGGAACCTCTTTGGGGATTAGATACGCGAATGGCGCGCACCCTAGTGAAGGCGCGCGCCATTGCCAAGCGGACTGCGGCGCGATCCTCCCTGTGACGAAGTCATGGGGAGGGGGACCGTCCGCGAAGCGGATGGTGGAGGGGCAGCGACGTTGCGCCAATGCCCCTCCGTCAGCGCTGCGCCAAAGGCGCAGTTTATCCTGAGCGCCTGCAAGGCAGTCGAAGGGCGCTGCCACCTCCCCACCGCTCCGCGGCAGGGAGGAAACTATACTTAAACGCCGGCGACCGCTGCGACTTCCGCCGCGAAATCGCTTTCTTCCTTCTCGATGCCTTCGCCGAGCTGGAAGCGGGTGAAACCCTTGAGCGTGATCGTCGCACCAACGTCCTTGCCGGCAGCGGCGACGACTTCGGCGACCGGGGTCTTGCCGTCCATCACGAAGAGCTGCGACAGCAGCGCGTTTTCCTTGCGGAATTTCGCGATCGTACCGTCGACCATCTTCGACACGATGTCGGCGGGCTTGCCCGACTGCGCAGCCTTTTCCTCGGCGATCGCGCGTTCGCGCGCGACGAGGTCGGCGTCGAGGTCGTCGCCGTTCAGCGCCAGCGGGTTCGCGGCGGCGACGTGCATCGCGAGCTGCTTGCCGAGCGGTTCGAGGACGTCGGCACCGGCGGTCGATTCGAGCGCGACGAGCACGCCGATCTTGCCCATGCCCGGCGCCGCAGCGTTGTGGACATAGGCGGTGACGACGCCCGAATTCACCGACATGACCGCCGAACGGCGCAGCGACTGGTTTTCACCGATCGTCGCGATATTCTGGGTCAGCGCCTCGCCGACGGTACCACCGGTCGGATAGGCGGCCGCGGCGAGCGCGTCGATGTCGGTGATGCTGCCCGCGAGCGCGACATTGGTGACGTCGCGGACGAAGCCCTGGAACTGCTCGTTCTTGGCGACGAAGTCGGTTTCGCTGTTGACTTCGACCATCGCACCGCGGGTGCCGTCGGTGGCAACGCCGACCAGACCTTCGGCGGCAACGCGGCCGGCCTTTTTGGCGGCGGCGGCGAGACCCTTGGTGCGCAGCCAGTCGATCGACGCTTCGATGTCGCCGTTATTTTCGGCGAGCGCCTTTTTGCAGTCCATCATGCCGGCGCCGGTGCGGTCGCGCAGTTCCTTGACGAGAGCGGCCGTGATTTCAGCCATGGGTTGTTCCTTTCCAAAAGGGGCGGGCACTTTGCGGCCCGCGGTCCGCCGCGCGCATGGCGGCGGGATAAGTCAAAGTGATGACCGGGACGGCGCGAACGGAGCGCCGCGCCGTCCCGTCATGCGAGTGCGCTTATGCGTCGCTCTGACGTTCGGTTTCGGCAGCCGCTTCGGCGGGAACCTGTTCGTCCTCGGTCACGGGCGCCGCTTCGGCAGCCGGCGCTTCGTCGGCAACCGGAGCAGCGTCTTCAACCAGCGCCGGTTCAGCGACGGGCTCGACCGCCGCGCCCAGATCCTCGCCGCGGTCGGCGCGGGCCTGCTGGCCGCCACGCGTTGCCGCCTGGGCGACCGCATCGCAGTAGAGACGGATGGCGCGCGCCGCGTCATCGTTCGCCGGAACCGGGAAGGCGATGCCGTCGGGCGAGACGTTCGAATCGAGGATCGCAACGACGGGGATGCCAAGAACATTGGCTTCCTTGATCGCCAGCTCTTCCTTGTTCGCGTCGATCACGAACATCACGTCGGGAATGCCGCCCATGTCGCGGATGCCGCCGAGCGACATTTCAAGCTTGTCGCGTTCGCGGGTGCGGTTGAGCACTTCCTTCTTGGTGAGGCCCGAGGTGTCGCCCGACAGCTGTTCCTCAAGCGTCTTCAAACGCTTGATCGAGTTCGAGATCGTCTTCCAGTTGGTGAGCATGCCGCCCAGCCAGCGGTGGTTGACGAAATGCTGGCCCGAGGCGCGGGCGGCGTCGGCGATCGGTCCCTGCGCCTGGCGCTTGGTGCCGACGAACAGCACCTTGCCGCCGGCGGCCGACGTCGAGGCGATGAAGTCGAGCGCGCGCGCAAAAAGCGGCACGGTCTGCGACAGGTCGAGAATGTGGATGCCGTTGCGCGCGCCGAAGATATACGGCTTCATGCGCGGGTTCCAGCGGTGGGTCTGGTGGCCGAAGTGGGCGCCAGCCTCGATAAGATTCTGCATCGTGACGACAGGTGCCGCCATGGTCTTTCTCCTTCCGGTTGGTCCTCTGGAAAGCAAGAACCAGGGTCCGCAAGCGGATGATCCCGGCACCGGTTTATGTGCGCCTTCCATGTGGAATGGGCGGCCCGTTAGCGGCGTTGGCCGGCAAATGCAAGCGTCGTGCGCCTAATTCAACCGGGCTATAATGCGATATGCCGGATCAACCCGGCGATAAAATTCATCGCTTCGTCGCAAAACAGTTGAGAACAAAACGGGAACATGCAACCAAGAGCCAAGCGAAACCGTCCTTTGGCGAGGATCAAGGTTTCGTTAACGAAAACCGGAAGGACAGATCATGGTTCAGGTCGCAGCCGCACTCCTTTTCGCTCTTGCCGCCGGGTTGGGCATTACCGTGATTTTGGTAATGCTCAAATCGAACGAGACGGCCATCCTGTCCGCGTTGCTGGGCGAAGGTGCTTTTGCGGACGATGGCGCGCCGCAGCCCGGACCTGCCACGACCATCAAACTCCGCCCGTCGCCACCGCGTCGCCATATCGCGCGTGCGATCGTCGCCCGTGCCCAGCGTAGTCAGCCACAACTCAGCCGCGCCGCCTGACCTTTGCGTAGCTGGCAAGGCCGAACGGCAGCGTCGCGGCATAGACGGCACAGACCGCCAGCAGCGTCAGCCAGGGCACGGTGACCAGCGCCGCGCCAAGCAACCCGACCCCCGCCAGCGCGAACAGGCGCCACGAACGGCGCAGCCGGATCGACGCCCAGCTGTGGGTGGGGATTGCCGAGATCATCAACATCGCGATGGCGAGCGCCCAGGGCATCACGACATACCATTCGCGAAACAGATCGTTGCCGGTGACGAACCACAGATAGACCGGGACAAATGCCATTCCCGCCCCGGCGGGCGCCGGAATGCCGGTGTTGAAGCCTGCCGATTTATGCGGCTGGAAATCGGCGTCCATGCGCGAATTGAAGCGCGCGAGGCGGAGCGCGCAGCAGACCGCCAGCGCCAGCGCGGCGGTCCAGCCGAATTTGGGAGCATTGGTCAGCGACCAGAGGAAGAGGATCATCGCCGGGGCGACGCCAAAGGCGATCACATCGGAGAGCGAATCAAGTTCGGCGCCGAATTTGCTCTGCGCGCGCAGCAGCCTGGCGATGCGCCCGTCCATGCCGTCGAGCACCCCGGCAAAGATCACCGCTGCGATGGCAAGCTCGAACTGTCCGCCGATCGCGAAGCGCACTCCGGTGAGCCCGAAGCACAGCGCGAGCACGGTGATCGCATTGGGGGCGAAAGCACGCAGGCCGATACCGCCGATCCGGCGTCCGGCGGCGTCGGCAGGAAGCGGATGCTCGTCCGCCACCCTATTGCCCGATGCCGTCGATAACCGCAGCCTGCCCGATGCGCGCAATCACCGTTTCGCCGGCCAGCGTGCGCTGACCGAGCAAGACCTGCGGCGATGTCCCGGCGGGCAGATAGACGTCGACGCGGCTGCCGAAACGGATGAGGCCGACGCGCTGGCCGGTCGTGAGCGCAGCGCCCATCGATACGAAAGGCATGATCCGCCGCGCAACAAGCCCCGCGATCTGGGTAAAGCCGATACGGACGCCGTCAGCGCGCTCGACGACGAAATGCTGCCGTTCATTCTCCTCGCTCGCCTTGTCGAGATCGGCGTTGAGAAATTTTCCGGGGATATACACCAGCTTGCGCAGCGTTCCTGCTACCGGCGTGCGGTTGATATGCACGTCAAAAACGCTCATGAAAATCGACACGCGCAGCATCGGCGCATCGCCCAACCCGTCGGCGCCGGCGATCTCGGGCGGCGGCGGCACTTCGGCAATCTGGGTAATCAAGCCGTCGGCGGGCGCAATGACGACATCGCTGCCGGTCGGGGTAACACGCACCGGATCGCGGAAGAAGGCGCCGACCCACAAAGTGACGCCGAACATCAGCCAGCCGACGATCCCCCAGCCAAGGAGCCAGAAACACAGGGTGACGATGCCGGCGATGAGCAGGAATTTGCGGCCCTCGGGATGGATCGAGGGCCATTGCCATTTGATACCGCCGCCGGGGCGGTTGGAAGAGATGATGTTGGACATGGCCGTTCTTCTAGGGTGCGCGCCTGATACTGACAATGGATAAGGCACGCCCCGGGTTCCGGATCGCGTCCACCACGACCATTGAACAATCGCGCGGCTTTGCCTAAGGCCGCCTCAACTTCGACTCCCCAAGGACAAAGGCAGCAGCATGGGCAAGATCAAGGTAGCCAACCCGGTCGTCGAACTCGACGGCGACGAAATGACCCGGATCATCTGGCAATGGATCCGCGAACGGTTGATCCTGCCTTATCTCGACATCGATCTGCATTATTACGACCTCGGCATCGAGGAACGCGACCGCACCGACGATAAGATCACCGTCGAGGCCGCGAACGCGATCAAGAAATATGGCGTCGGCGTCAAATGCGCGACGATCACCCCCGACGAAGCGCGCGTCGAGGAGTTTGGCCTGAAGAAAATGTGGAAGTCGCCGAACGGCACGATCCGCAACATCCTGGGCGGCGTGGTGTTCCGCGAACCGATCGTGATGCGCAACGTGCCGCGGCTCGTCCCCGGTTGGACCGACCCGATCGTCGTCGGCCGCCATGCGTTCGGCGACCAGTATAAGGCGACCGATTTCCGCATCCCCGGCCCCGGCAAGCTGCGCCTGGTGTTCGAAGGCGAGGACGGTACCGTCATCGACGAGGAAGTGTTCCAGTTCCCCTCGTCGGGCGTCGCGATGGGCATGTACAACCTCGACGATTCGATCCGCGACTTTGCACGCGCCAGCCTGAACTATGGCCTCGCCCGCGAATGGCCGGTGTATCTGTCGACCAAGAACACGATCCTGAAAGCCTATGACGGACGCTTCAAGGATCTGTTCGAGGAAGTTTTCAACGCCGAATTCAAGGCGAAGTTCGACGCACTGGGCATCGTTTACGAACATCGCCTGATCGACGACATGGTCGCGTCGGCGCTGAAATGGTCGGGCAAATTCGTGTGGGCGTGCAAGAATTACGACGGCGACGTCCAGTCGGACACCGTGGCGCAGGGTTTCGGCTCGCTCGGCCTGATGACCAGCGTGCTGATGACCCCCGACGGCCAGACCGTCGAATCCGAAGCGGCGCACGGCACCGTCACCCGCCACTACCGCATGCACCAGCAGGGCAAGGCGACCTCGACCAACCCGATCGCGTCGATCTTTGCGTGGACCGGCGGGCTGAAGCATCGCGGCAAGCTGGACGGCAACGACGCGCTGATCAAGTTCGCCGACGATCTGGAAAAGGTGTGCGTCGCGACGGTCGAAAGCGGCAAGATGACCAAGGACCTGGCGCTGCTGATCGGTCCCGATCAGAACTGGCTGACCACCGAGGGCTTCTTCGAGGCGATCGTGGAGAATCTTGACGCCAAGATGGGTAGCTGAAAACAACCAAAAAGGTTGGGATAGCTCTCTAGCCAATCGGGGCCGGCCTGCATAAGGTCGGCCCCTATGGTATCGGAAACGGAAACATCGGCGATCGGCAACGCGCTGGTCGTGCTGGGCGCGGCGGGCATCGTGATTCCCGCCTTTGCGCGCTTTCGCCTGCCCCCGATCATCGGCTTCATCCTGGTCGGCCTGCTCGTCGGCCCGTCGGGACTGGGATCGCTGACCGGCGATTATCCGTGGCTGGAGCATGTCACGATCGGGTCGACCGACGACATCGCTTTGTTCGCCGAATTCGGCATCATCCTGCTCTTGTTTTCGATCGGGCTGGAACTGTCTTTCCGGCGATTGTGGCAATTGCGCAAGCTGGTGTTCGGGGTCGGCGCGGCGGAACTGACGCTGGGCGGCGGCATTTTGGGCGGCGGGCTGTGGTTGCTCGGCGATTTGTCCACTCCCGCCGCGTTCGGGCTGGGGATCGCGCTGGCGCTGTCGTCGACCGCACTGGTGCTGTCGATGGTCGGCACCAAATCGGCGGTGGGGCGCGCGTCGCTGTCGATGCTGTTGTTCGAAGATCTGGCGATCGTCCCGATCATCTTTGTCCTCGGCGCCTTTGCGCCCAATCCGGCGGGCGACAGTACCGAATTGCTGCTGACCACATTGTGGCAGGGCGCGCTCGTGGTCGCAGTGCTCGCGGTGGCGGGCTGGTTCCTGCTGCCCCGGATATTCGCCCAGGCGGCGCGCGCCAAGAATCCCGAGCTGTTTCTGGCCGCCAGCCTGCTGGTCGTCATCGTCGCTGCGCTGGCCACCGCGGCGGTCGGCCTGTCGCCGATCGTCGGGGCTTTGCTCGCCGGCCTGATGATCGCGGAAACCGAATATCATGGCGAGGTCGAGGCGATTACCGCGCCGTTCAAGGGGCTGGCGCTGGGGGTGTTCCTGATCAGCGTCGGCATGGGACTGGATCTGAAAAGCATCGCGCAGCAATGGCCGTTGCTGATCGCCGCGGTGGTCGGGGTTGTCACCGTCAAGACCATCGTCACCGCGATGCTGTTGCGCTTTGCCGGCGCGCGGCGCGGCACCGCCGCAGAAGTCGGCCTGTTGATGGCCAGCCCGTCGGAAACCACGCTGATCGTGCTCACCGCCGCCCTGACCGCCGGGCTGATTGACGCGGCGACCGCCAGTTTCTGGCAATTGGTCACCGCGATCGGGCTGACCATCACGCCGCTGCTGGCGCGCGTCGGCCACGACGTCGCGCGGCGGATCGAGATGCGCAGCGGCGAGATGCCCGATGACGAAACGGTGGCCGCACGCACCGTCGTCGTCGGTTTCGGGCGCGTCGGACGGACGGTGGCCGAATTGCTGCGCGAACATGGCCGCCCCTATATCGCGGTCGATGCCGACATCGATTCGGTGGCGGCGGCGCGGCGTGACGGCTTTAAGGTGCGCTTTGCCGATGTCGCGCGTCAAGGCAGCCTGGACAAGCTGGGGATCGAAAGCGCCGATGCGATTGTGCTGACAATGGACGACCCCGTGCAGCAATTGCGGATGACGAAACAGCTGCGCCAGAAATTCCCCGCCCTGCCGATCATCAGCCGCGCCCGCGACGCCGACCATGCTGCGGCGCTGTATCAGGCGGGTGCCACCGACGCCGTGCCCGAAACGCTCGAAAGCTCGCTGCAACTGGCCGAGGCGGTGCTGATCGACCTGGGCGTCGCAATGGGGCCGGTCATCGCTTCGATCCACGACGTTCGTGCCAAAATGCGCCGCGACATCATGACCAAAGGCGAGCTGGATCGCGAGCCACGCATCCGCAAGGTGCGCGGTCCGGCCGCGGGCGGGGAAGCGGCTTAGCGCGTGACGACTTTTATCGGTATCGTCATTGCGAGGAGCGAAGCGACGCGGCAATCCAGAGCAGGCGTAAACCGCTCTGGATTGCTTCGCTTCGCTCGCAATGACGACGATGGGTTAATCTAAAGTCGTCATGCGTTAACGCCCGCCAGCCGTCGCTGCCGTCGGCGCAGCCGCCGCGCCCAGCGCCGATGCCTCGGCCAGCGTCATCCCCTTTGGCAGCACCGCCACCGACCATTGGCGGCCGGAGGTCAAATATTGCTGTGCCAGCCGCTGGACATCGCCCGCGGTGACCGCCGATATATCGTCCTGAATCGTCAGCGCCGCGGCTGTCACGCGCGGATCGCGTGTCGCACCCTCGAGCAGGAACATCCAATAGACATTGCCCGTCGACGCCCGCGCGACCTGTTCACGGATCGGGACAGCATTGCGCGCCAGCTCGTCGGCGCTGACCGGCTGCGCCACCAGGTCCGCCGCGATATCGCGGGCGATCCCATAAAAGCGGTCGATATCCTGTGGCGCGAGCAGGCTGCCGACGAGGAGATAGCCGCCGCTGTCGAAACCGGTCGGCCAATGACTGTCAACGACCGGGCCATAGCTCGCGCCCTGTTCGGCGCGCAGCCGGTCGAACAGGCGATCGTTGAAAATCGCGGCGAGCACCTCCAGACCGCGCTGGTCGCGGGGATTGGCCAGCCCGCCGCCGGTCGGCCAGGCGGTCATCGCCGCCGCCTGCCCCTGCGCACCGCGGTGATAGGCGACCATCGGCGTCGGCGTCGGATCCGCGAAACCGACGCGCTGGCCACCGGGGGGCGCCAGCGGCGGCCGCGGCGCGAGCGCGCCAACGGTTTCGGCCAGGATGCGGCGGTAATCGACCGATTCGAGATCGCCGAAAATCTGAACCTCGATCGGCCCGCTGGCGAGGCGCGGTTCCCAGAAGGCGCGGAAGGCGGCAGGGGTCAAAGCCTCGATCTGCGCCCGGTCGGGTGCCGCCCAACGCGCGTCATCCCCCGTCACCCAGCCGCGCAAATTACGGTCGAGCACCGCGTTCGGTGTCGCGTCGTTAAGGTCATAGCCGGTCAAAAAGCCGACGCGCAGTCGCTCGACCGGCGCGCTGTCCCAGCGCGGCATCGCCAGCTTGCCGGTGATCAGCCGCATCTGGTCGGCAAGGTCGGCCGGTTTGCTTTCTGCCGCCAGTTCAAAGGCGTCGTCGTCAATCGAGAAATTGAGCTGGATCTGGCGGCCATTGGTCAACTGGTCGATCGCATTCTGTCCCCACGGCCCGATGCCGCTCGCAACCAGCGCATAGGCGCCCGTCCACAGCAGATTGGGGGCATCGGCGGCCACGCTGCGGTTGCCCGAGCCGAAGCGCACATTGACGCGAACCTTGCCGGGTTCGATCTTGTTGTTCGACACCAACGCCGTGACGCCGTTGGCGAACTCGATCCGTTCGGCGCGCAGACCGGGCAGCGGGCTGGTCGACACGATCGACCCCGGTGCGCCGAACGCCGGCAATTGTTTGAAATCGGCCTGCACCGCGGCAAGCCGGTCGTCGCGGGCCGTGACCGGCGCCTTGAGCGCCGCCAGCACCGCGGCATTGCCCCCCGCCGGCGTCGGCGTGGTCAGCGCCACGCGGGTCACGGGGGCCGAGAAAATGGCCCTGCTGATGTCCAGCATCGCTTTCGGGGTCGCCGCGGTGCGGATCGCGCGGAACATATCGACCTGCCCCTGCGGGCTGGTCACCACCTCGTGAATATCGACCGCGCGAACCAGGTCGTCGGCAAGCCGCGCGCCCGGCTCGTTACGGGCATTTTCCAGTTCCTTGCGCAGGAACGCCTCGATCTCGTTCGCTTCGCGGTCGATGTCGGCTTGCGATGGCGGGTTGGTCACGGCATCGGCGATCACCCCGCGCACATCGGCGAGCGCGGCTTGCCAGTCGCTCAAGGGAATAATCGACGCCATCGTCACGTCGGCGCTGCGGCTGACATATTGTTGTTCGACGGTTGCAACCAGATAGCTGCCGCCACTGCGCGCGCGGTTTTCAAGGCGCCGGTTGACCAGCGCCTGGGCAATATATTCGAGATAGAGGCGGCGGGTGTTGGCCACCGTGTCGATGCGTTTTTGCCACGGACGCACCATCGCCAGGGTCAGCGCCAGCGGCTGGTTGGGTTCGACGATTTCGAGCGCCGCGGGCGCTTTCGGATCCGGCTTGCCGAAGTCGGGGGCGATCGGCGGCGGACCGTCCGCGCGCCAGTCGCCATAATATTTGGCGACCAGCCCCGCGAGTTCGGCAGGTTCCGCGTCGCCGACGATCACGACGACCGCCCGTTCGGGTCGATACCAGCGTTTGTGGAACGCCGCGACCGAGCTTGCACTGGCCTTGCCCAGCGAGGCGATCGTCCCGATCGGCGAACGGTCGCCAAGCAGCTGGCCGGCAAACAGATGCGCGTTGGTCGCGTCGGCGATCCGCTTTTGCGGTCCGTCCGATTCGCGCAATTCGGACATCACGACCCCGCGTTCGGCCGCCACCGCAAGTTCGGATATCCGCGGCTCGCGAATCATCCCCGAAAGCAGCTTCATGCTTTCGTCGAGGTTCGCCGGCGTGATGCTGGGCAAGTCGAGCTGGTACACCGTCTGCGTCGGTGTCGTCTGCGCGTTCGAATCGCTGCCAAAGGTCACACCGAACCGCTGCCAGATCCGCTTCGCTTCGCCGTCGGGGATATGTTCGGATCCGCGAAAGGTCAGGTGTTCGAGCAAATGCGCAAAACCGCGCTCGTCCTCTTTCTCGAACATCGAACCGACATCCATGCGTACCCGGATCGACACCTGCCCGGGGGGTACGCCATTGTTGCGGACCGCATAGCGCACCCCGTTCGGGAGCACCCCGAACTGCCACGCCGTGTCGCGCGGAATGTCGCTGCCGGCATAGAGCCAGTCGCTGGACGGCGCCTTGCGCGCGGTAGTACCGGCCGGGCTCGCATCCCTGGCGTGGGCGGCAATCGGCGCCAGCGACAACAAGGCAGCGGCGCTGGCAGCAACAAGGGACCGGGAGAAACGGAGCGTCGGACGCAGGGAGAATTGGACCATCATGCGACCTTATCGCCTGCGGACCTTGCTGGCCACTGAACTATCGTCGCGCTTGTCGCGAAACTTCCGGCGTCGTAGCGATCGGACATGACCGACACTATCGTTCCGACCGCCGCGCTGGTGCAGATGACCAGCGGCATCGACCCCGACGCCAATCTGGCCACCATCGACCGCGCCTTGGCGGACGCTGCCGCTGCCGGCGCTGTCATGGCGTTCCTCCCCGAAATGTCGCTGCTGCTCGACCGCGACCGCAGCCGGTCGGCAGCGCATATCGCGCGCGAGGAGGACAGCCCGTGGCCCCGCGCGTTGCAGCAAATGGCTCAACACCACGGTTTGTGGATTCACTCGGGCTCGATGCCGCTGCTGGCCGACGACGGCACCCGGCGCGTCAACCGCAGCCACGTCATCGCCGCCGACGGCAGCATCCGGGCGCGGTACGACAAGATTCACATGTTCGACGTCACTCTGCCGTCGGGCGAGAACTGGACCGAGTCGGCAGCCTATGCCGGCGGTGACGCGGTGTCGGTGGTCGATACGCCGGTCGGGCGACTGGGTCTCAGCATCTGTTACGATGTACGTTTTCCCGAACTTTACCGCAGACTGGTCGACGATGGCGCCACGGTGCTTGCCATTCCGGCCGCCTTCACCGTTTCGACCGGCGAGGCGCACTGGCACGTGTTGATGCGCGCGCGGGCGATTGAAACCGGCTGCTTTCTCCTGGCCGCAGCACAAAGCGGCGATCATGCCGACGGCCGCGCGACATATGGCCACAGCATCGCAGTCGATCCCTGGGGCGCGGTGCTCGCCGATGGCGGGCAGAGCGACGGCGATTCACGATATCGGGTTCTGCTGGCGCCGGTCGATGGCGCCGCGGTCGATCGCGCGAGGCAGGCGATCGCGCTGGACCGGTCGCGGCGGAACCGCCGTATTTCGCTTTAGCGAGATGTCGCTTTAGACGTTTGTCCCGTTCAAACGTCACCGTAGCCCCGAGCCTGTCGAGGGGCGCCTCCCGGAGTCGGGCTCGCCCCGCGTTGCATTTTTGTTA
>NZ_JADKYM010000040.1 GCF_015475875.1 Sphingopyxis solisilvae
GGGAAGGAGCGAACTGTCTTAAGCCCCTCCCCTTCAGGGGAGGGGTTGGGGTGGGGTCCATCGGCCTTGCGCAAGGCCGATGGACCCCACCCGCTGCGACTAGGCAGCAAGCTGCAAGTCTCGCTGCCCTCCCCTGAAGGGGAGGGCTTAGTGATGGAATGATGGAACGGCGTGGCCCAAGCTGACGATCCTTCTCCTACCCCCCCGCAGCCGGTGCGCGTCTATCGCCACCGGCTGCCGACGCGCATCTGGCATTGGCTGAACGCGGTCACGCTTCTCGTCCTGCTGATGAGCGGGCTGATGATCTTTAACGCGCACCCGCGGCTCTATTGGGGTGAATATGGCGCCAACAACGACCCCGCCTGGCTGGTGATCGGGTCGACGCCCGACAGCGGCTATTTGCGGATCGGGTCGCTGCGGGTCGAAACGACCGGTGTGCTCGGTCGCTGGACCAATGCGGAGGGGGTCGAAAAGACCTGGGCGTTCCCCGGCTGGGCGACGATTCCGACGAGCTATAATCTGGCCGACGGACGGCGCTGGCATTTGTTCTTTGCGTGGGTGCTGGCGATCAGCCTGACGCTGTATATGCTGTGGACGGCGATCGGCGGGCATTTGGCAAAAGACCTGCATGTTCGCCGCAGCGAATGGTCACCGCGCCACATCTGGCACGACATCAAGCAGCATGCGCGGCTGCGGTTTCCGAAGGGCGAAGCCGCGGCGCGCTATAATATACTTCAGAAACTCTCGTACATCGGCGTGATCTTTGTTCTGCTGCCGCTGATGATCGCGACCGGCCTGACCATGTCGCCGGGGATCAACGCGGGCGCGCCGTGGCTGCTCGACCTGTTCGGCGGGCGCCAGTCGGCGCGGTCGATCCACTTCATCGCGGCATGGGCGTTGGTTGCTTTTTTCTTCGTGCATATCGCGATGGTGCTGCTCGCGGGGCCAGTGAACGAAATCCGGTCGATGGTGTCGGGCTGGTTCCGCCTGCCACCCGAACGAAAGGACGGCGCATGAGCGAATTTATCATGCCGCGGCGCCAGCTGATCGCGCGCGCGGGCGGCCTCGCGGCGACGTTGCCGCTGCTGTCGGCCTGCGATGCGATCAACGAAGCGCCCGCCGTGCGCAAGATATTGTCGATGGGCGAGGAGATGAACCGCGCGAGCCAGCGCGCGCTGATCGACCGCAACGCCCTGGCGCGCGAGTTTACCCGCGCCGATCTGTCACCGATTTTTCGCGCCAATGGCACCCGCCTGCCTGCGGGCACGGCCTATGCCGCCCACGCGGCAAGCGGTTTTGCCGACTGGCGCGTCGCGGTCACCGGGCTGGTCGCGCGACCCTTGTCGCTGTCGCTGGCCGACATCCGCGCCATGCCGCAGCGCACCCAGATCACCCGCCACGATTGTGTCGAGGGGTGGAGCGCGATCGGCCAATGGACCGGGGTGCAGTTGTCGCGCATCCTCGCCGCCGCCGGGGTCAGGGACAGCGCGCGCTACATCGTCTTTCGCTGCGCCGACCGGCTGGGTGACGCGCTCTATTATGAAAGCTGCGACATGGTCGACGCGCGGCACCCGCAGACGATCCTAGCATGGGCGCTCAACGACGCGGTGCTCCCGATCGCCAATGGCGCCCCGCTGCGCCTGCGCATCGAACGCCAACTGGGCTACAAGCACGCCAAATATGTGACCGGCATCGAAGCCGTCGCGAGCCTCGACGGAATCGGCGCGGGCAAGGGCGGCTATTGGGAGGACCGCATCGATTATGAATGGTATGCAGGGATTTGACCGCTGGGGCCCTCTGGGCGCGAAGGAATGGCGGCTTTGGGGTGGGAAGCGGACGCTCATAATGAACCGCAGTTGACAATGCTTCCATGAGACATCCATCTGCCCCAAGCAGAAATGGGGGACGGAATGAATAAATTCGCAACGATCGCCGCCGCTATCTTATTGTGCTGCCAAGCACCTGCGTTTGCCCAAATTGCTCCCAGCGAAGGGGCAAATGAGATATTGACTGCAATCGAAACTCAGTTCCCGTTTTACGCGACGATCAAATCTAAATACCCCGATACTTATGCACAGATTGTAGCTGCCGCTGAGCGTGCGGCACCAAGCAAGGACTTAGCCGGTTTTCGCACAGAGGTCCGGTCAATTGTTCACGCCTTGATTATGGGACGGGCTCCAAATCTGTCTGCGAGCGCCTTGGTCTCCATGGTCGAGAGCTCAATAGAACAGCAGAGATACCTAGCTGCAAATAATCCCAGCTTATGTATATATCTCACGACTGGGCGTGATTTCAATTTCGAGCGCGTGTTTCCTGCCGAAATACAACGGAGGGAGGCGACTCTTTACAACATGATTTTAAATGACCCCGGCAAGGGCAGTGTTTCACCCATGCCACAGGATGAGTATGGGGATATTTCGTTCGAGCTTGCCCAAAAAGCGTCTAAAAAGCTCGGCCTTTCGATGGAGCAAATGGTCCAAGCAATGCAGCAACAAGGACCTGAAGAATTTTACTGCACATCACAGGCTGAGTTCTATCAGGCAGCTTTGAGCCTACCAGCGGAAAAGCGTGATTCATATTTGCTGACCACGTTCAGCCCCTAAGAAAAAGGTATAGCGTGCTGTAAGATTATCGATTGATCTAAACGTCCGCAAACGGTCGCAACCGGCCATTGGCTATGTCCGCAATGCCTATCCCGGATAGCGCTCGTTCATGACATCCCAGCTGAGCGCCACCAAACGCTCCAGCACCTCCAGATCGACGTCGGCGAGCTTGTTGACGTAAAGGCACGACGTGCCCGCCTTATACTTGCCCAGCCGCGCAAACAGCGCGTCGGCCTCGTCCTGCCGGTTGCAGTAATTGCCCATCAGATACAACGTCGTCGCCGCCTTGCGCGGGCTGAATCCGGCGCGGCACATCGTCCCCGACCGGCCGCTGTCATAGACATAGTCATAGCTGCCATAGCCGATGATCGACGGCCCCCACATCTTCGGTGCCAGCCCGGTGACGCGGCGGTGCATGGCGTCGATCACCGCCGCCTCCTTGCGCCGCCGCGCGTCGGGGACCGCGGCGATGAAGTCGGCGACCGACACCTCGGTCGCCTTGGTCTTCACTTCACTCTTGGTCATCGCGGTCCCTCCCGGCGGGCGATTACCGCCGTTTCGTGCCACCCTTCAGTTCGGCGACCAGCGCCGGGGCGGGCCAGATTTTCTCCAGCCCTTCCTGGATCGCCGCGGTCGACACCGCGACCGTCCGGTTCAGCGTGCCGTCGTAGCCGAAATTGCCGCCCAGCGAGTGGATATTGCCGTCGAACGCGGTGCCGATAACGCTGCCGTCGCGCGCGATCACCGGCGATCCCGAATTGCCGCCGATGATGTCGTTGGTGGTGACGAAATCATAGACGGTATTCTTGTTGATCCGCGCCTCGGCCTTCACGAACCCCTCGGCCAGCTTGTAGGGGAGCTGTCCGGTTGCGCGGTCATAGGTGCCGCCCATCACGGTGGTCGCCGACACCGGCTTGCCGCGTTCTGTCCATCCCTTCACCTGACCATAGGACAGGCGCAGGGTGAAGGTCGCGTCGGGATAAAGCTTGTCGCCATAGGCGGCGAAGCGCGCCTTCGCCAGCCGCGCCTGCGCCGCCGTGACCGGCGCGTCATAGTCGCGGTCGAACGCCGTCTTGATCGCGCGGGCGCGCGGGTCGAGCTGCGCAAAGAAACGGATCATCGGGTCGTCCGACGTCGCGATCGCCGCGGCACCGCCTTCCCACAATTGCTTGCGATAGGCGGGATCGGCCAGCTTCGTTCCCTCGACCAGCCGCTTGCCCAAGGCTTCGGGGCTTTCCTTGCCCAGCAGCATTTTGACGTCGGCATTGTCGGCGCCCAGATATTCGCGCGCCTTGCTGGCCCAGAAGCCGACGCCCAGCTCTTCCAGCCACGGATAGGTCGGGACCGTATCGGTCAGCCGTTTTTCGGTCAGCGGCAGCGCCGAGTCGGTAAAGCCGGGCAGGCGTTCGCTGTTCGGCTTGCCGCGTTCGGCCGCGGCGCGCACCAGCGTCATCGCATAACCCGCCAGCGTCGAATAGCTGGCGGGGCCGTTCTGCAGGAACACGCTGTCGAGATAGGTGTTGCGGCGTTCGGCCATCGCCTTGTCGATTTCGGACCAGGGATCGCCAATTTCGGCATTGCCCTTCACCCGCGCGCGCAGGTCGGCCTCCTCGGCGGCCAGCTTGGCGGTAAAGGCCGGATCGTTCAGCGCGCGTAACTGTCCCGACAGCGCCTTGAAACTGTTTTCATATCCGAACAGATCGTCGCCGCCCTCGCGGGTCTTGTCGGCGTCGCCTTCCATGCTCGCGATCAGGCGACCGCGCATCTCCGACAACAGGATCAGCGTCAACGGCAGGCGCTCGGCGCGCTGAAACTCGCGCTGCGTTTCGGTCAGCAGGCGCTGCGTCGAACCCGGGTTGCCGACGACAAAAGTGATCTCGCCTTCCTGCGGCGCGCGCGGGTTCCATTTGAGGTGGGTCGGCGTCGCCACCGGCTTGCCGTCTTCATAAGCACGCAGGAACGCCGCATCCATCGCATAGCGCGGGAAATTGAAATTGTCGGGGTCGCCACCGAAAAAGGCCGCCTGGAATTCGGGCGCCCATGCGATGCGGACGTCGCTGTACTTGCGATATTGATACAGCTTGTACTGGCCCCCCCCGAACAGCGTGACGACCTGGCAGCGCGTCTTGGCGCGGTCGGTGCAACCCGCCGACTCGAGCTCGGCAATGCGCGCGTCGCGCGCCTTGACCAATGCCTCGCCGGTCAGTGATCCGATCACGCCCTGAATGTCGCCGGTGACGTCGGTGATCGACGTAACGACCTCGGCCTGCTGGCCGGGGCATTGGCGTTCGCGCGCGCGGTCGGCGGCGTTGAAACCGCCCGCGACCAGGTCGTTCTCGGCGGTCGACAGATTTTGCAGGCAGCTGATGACGCAATGGTGGTTGGTCAGGATCAGCCCCTCGCCCGAAACGAACGATGCCGAACAGCCGCCGGTCAGCCGCACCGCCGTGGCCTGGGTGCGGTCGAGCCATTGCTTGTCGGGCGCCCAGCCATAGGCCTGGCGGATCGCGTCGACCGGCACCCCGTCGAACGTCCACATGCCTTCTTCGGCAGCGGCGGGGGTGGTGGCGGCAAAAGCGGCGGCAACGGCGGCAAAGGCAAGGGTCAGGCGCATGAAATTCCTCATCCGTGTGATATGGTATCGTCTGATACTAGCGGGATGGGCCCGTGCGGCCAAGCGAATATCCGCGGCGACAGGGCGATGCCGTTCGCCGCGCGCGGCGGTGCGACAAAATAGGATCGCCGGGGGCTTTCCTACCTTTTTGCAATGTGCTTCCATCGGTGATCCGGACCGGGCTGCGCGTCCCGTTGATCGCGCGGCCGCGCGCGGCGCGGGGTGGACTGACACGGCGAATTCCGGGGGTCGATAGAGTGACAAGTTTGACAACTTCCGCCGCCGATCCCGGTCCGGGGGCGTGGCGGGCGTTGCGTCGCGGGGACGGGCCTGCTAGCCGCGCCCGCGATATTCTCTCGCCAAAGGTACCGCCATGTCCGATTCCATCAAGCGCGTCGTCCTCGCCTATTCGGGTGGTCTCGACACCAGCGTCATCCTGAAGTGGCTGCAGGTCACCTATGGCTGCGAAGTGGTGACCTTCACCGCCGACCTCGGGCAGGGCGAAGAGCTGGAACCTGCGCGCGCCAAGGCCGAGCTGATGGGGATCAAGCCCGAACATATCTATATCGACGATCTGCGCGAGGAGTTCGTCCGCGACTTCGTGTTTCCGATGATGCGCGCCAATGCGCGGTACGAGGGCGACTATCTGCTCGGCACCTCGATCGCGCGCCCGCTCATCTCGAAGCGGCTGGTCGAGATTGCCAAGGAAACCGGCGCCGACGCGGTCGCGCACGGTGCGACGGGCAAGGGCAATGACCAGGTCCGGTTCGAACTGTCGGCCTATGCGCTGAACCCCGACATCAAGGTGATCGCGCCGTGGCGCGAATGGGATCTGACCAGCCGCACCGCGCTGATCGCTTGGGCCGAACAGCATCAGATTCCGGTCCCGAAGGACAAGCGCGGTGAGAGCCCGTTTTCGACCGACGCGAACCTCCTCCACACCTCGTCGGAGGGCAAGGTGCTGGAAAACCCGTGGGATGAAACCCCCGACTATGTCTATTCGCGCACCGTCAATCCCGAGGATGCGCCCGACACCCCCGAATATATCACGATCGATTTCGAACGCGGTGACGGGGTGGCGCTGAACGGCGAAGCGATGTCGCCCGCGACCTTGCTCGCGGCGCTCAACGACCTTGGCCGCAAACATGGCATCGGCCGCCTCGACCTCGTCGAAAACCGCTTCGTCGGCATGAAGTCGCGCGGCATGTATGAAACCCCGGGCGGCGAAATCTATGCGCGTGCCCATCGCGGCATCGAAAGCATCACCCTCGACCGCGGCGCGGCGCACCTCAAGGACGAGCTGATGCCGAAATATGCCGAGCTCATCTATAACGGCTTCTGGTTCGCGCCCGAGCGCGAGATGCTGCAGGCGGCGATCGACCACAGTCAGGAAAAGGTCAGCGGCACGGTGCGGCTGAAACTCTACAAGGGCAACGCCAGCGTGGTCGGCCGCAAGTCGCCGAACAGCCTGTACAGCGAGCGCCATGTGACGTTCGAGGACGATGCCGGCGCCTATGACCAGAAGGATGCCGCAGGCTTCATCAAGCTGAACGCGCTGCGCCTCAAGCTGCTGGCGAAACGCGACCGCTGACGCGGCGCCGTCTGTCGCGTTACTGCGGCGCCGCAGGTCAGGGCGCCCTGCGGGTGCGTCGCACCACCGCGCGCGCACCTGACGCGGACGCCGACCTGTGTTAAAGGAAGGGTTGAAAAGCGGGGAAGATGTTAAAGCCGATGGTGGGGACTGGGCCTATTGCAAGGATCAGCCATGCCGACCGACCCCACCCCGGAAACGACCGATTATGACTGGCAGCCGTATCAGGTTCTGGTCCCGCGCGTCGGGCTGGTCCTCGATCGCCACGGCTTGCGGACGCAGATTATCTGGCCGGGTGAATATCTAGTCCGCAAATCGCGCTCGCTGCGCAAATGGATGTACCGGCACCGCTAAACCGGACACATATAACCCTCTTGAAACGAAGCGTTAGCATGACGCGCCGACCTGCGCTAAGGCGCGAATCGTGACTGCGACCCGCTTTTTCTCCGACAATGCCGCAACGGTTCATCCGGCGGTGATGGAAGCCCTGGTGGCAGCCAACCATGTCGATACCGCCTATGACGGCGATGCGATCAGCCGGTCGCTCGATGCGGCCTTTTCCGATCTGTTCGAGACCGATTGCGAGGTCGTGTGGATCCCGACCGGCACCGCCGCGAACAGCATCATCCTCGCCCATTTCGTTCGTCCCTGGCAAGGCATCCTCTGTTACGAGGAAGCGCATATCGAGGTCGACGAATGCGGCGCCCCGACCTTTTATTCGGGCGGCGCCAAATTGATGACCTTGCCCGGACAAGGCGCGAAAATTGACGCCGAGGCGCTGAAGGCGCGGATCGCGGGCATCCGCAAGGATGTTCACCAAGTCCAGCCCGCGGCGATCAGCATCACCAACGCGACCGAATATGGCCTTGTCTGGCGCGCCGAAGAGATCGGCGAGATCAGCCAGATCGCGCGCGCCAACGGCATGAAGCTGCATATGGATGGTGCGCGCTTTGCCAACGCCGTCGCCTTTCTCGATTGCGCCCCCGCCGACGTGACATGGCGCGCCGGAGTCGACGCGCTGTCGTTCGGCTTCACCAAAAATGGCGCGATGATGGCCGAGGCGATAGTGTTTTTTGGCGGCAGCGGCGGGGCGGGGGTGCGCGAGCTCAAGAAGCGCGGCGGCCATTTGCTCAGCAAGGGGCGCTTTGTCGCGGCGCAGATCCGCGCGATGCTGGCGAACGACCTATGGCTCGCCAACGCCCGCGCTGCCAACGCCGGCGCCGCGACGCTGGCGGCGGCATGCGGGTCGCGGTTGATGCACGCGGTGGAGGCCAACGAATTGTTTGTGCGGCTGACCTCGGTCGAAGCTGCTGCATTGCGCGCGGCCGGGTTCGATTTTTACGACTGGGGCGAAGGCGCCGCACGGCTGGTCGTCAGCTGGGATCAGGATGCGGCGGCGGTCGCGCCGCTGGCGGCGGCGATTGCCGCGCTGTGACCGCTGCGCCATCGCTGCTGACGCCGCGCGTCCTCGTCCCCTTTATGCTGGTGACGTTGATCTGGGGATCGACGTGGATTGTCATCACCGGGCAGTTGGGCGTGGTGCCACCGAGTTGGTCGGTCGCCTATCGCTTCTTCGTCGGGGCAGCGGCCATGTTCGCCTATTCTGCCTGGCGCGGCGAAAGGCTCACGCTGTCCGGGTTCGGCTGGGGGTTTGCGGCGCTGCTCGGGCTGGCCCAGTTCGCATTCAACTTCAACTTCGTCTATCGCGCCGAAATGCACATCACCTCGGGGCTGGTCGCGGTTCTGTTTGCCCTGCTGATCGTCCCGAACACGTTGCTGGGACGCATCTTTCTGAAAACCAAGGTCGAGGGACGCTTCCTGCTCGGCGCCGGGATCGCGATAGCCGGGGTGGGGATGATGATCCTCCACGAATATCGCGCCGCCAACGTCGGTGCCGCCGAAGTGCTGATCGGCACCGCGCTGACGCTGTGCGGCGTGATGAGCGCGTCCGCATCGAACGTCATGCAAGGCAGCCGCATCGCGCGCGAGCAGTCGATGGTGGTGATGATCGCATGGGCGATGATGTTCGGCGCGTTGGGGGATGCCGTCTTTGCCTGGGTGACGACCGGCCCGCCGGTCATCGAGGCAACGCCCGCCTATCTTGGCGGCGTGCTGTATCTGGGGGTGATTGCCAGCGCGGTCACATTCCCCCTCTATTTCAACATCATCCGCGCGGTCGGACCGGGGCAGGCGGCATGGTCGAGCGTACTGATCCCGATCATTGCCATGGGCTTTTCAACGCTGTTCGAGGGCTATCGCTGGGCACCCCTGTCGATCGCAGGCGGCACGGTGGCGTTGATCGGGCTGGTGATCGCAGTGGTCAAGCGCCCCGACAAGCCGTCGGTCAGCGGCAGCAATGTGGTATCGGTGCCTTGCGAGCAGGATGTCGCTACCCCGCGCTGATCCGTTCGATATCGGCGCCGACGGCCTGAAGCTTTTCCTCCAGCCGCTCGTAACCACGGTCGAGGTGATAGACGCGATTGACCTCGGTCTGACCCTCGGCGGCGAGCCCGGCGATGATCAGGCTCATCGAGGCGCGCAGATCGGTCGCCATCACCGGCGCGCCGATCAGCTTGTCGACGCCGCGCACGACCGCGGTGCGCCCCTTGACCTGGATGTCGCAGCCCATGCGCGCCAGTTCGGGGACGTGCATATAGCGGTTCTCGAAAATCGTTTCGGTGAACAATGACGCGCCGGTACCGAGCGTCGCCATCGCCATGAACTGCGCCTGCATGTCGGTCGCGAAACCGGGGTAAGGCGCGGTGCTGAGTGTGATCGGCTGCGCGCGGCCTGACATGGCGACGCGGATGCCCGCCTTGGTTTCCTCGACTGTCGCGCCGGCTTCGCGCAGCGCGGCGAGCGTCGCTTCCATCTCGCTCGCCTTGGCGCCGACCAGCTCGACATCGCCCTCGGTGATCACCGCGGCGCAGGCGTAGCTGCCTGCCTCGATACGGTCGGCCATCACCCGATAGGTCGCACCGTGGAGGCGATCGACGCCCTCGATCGTCAACGTTTCGGTGCCGATCCCCTCGATATGCGCGCCCATCGCGACAAGGCAGTTGCAAAGGTCAACGATCTCCGGCTCGCGCGCCGCATTTTCGAGCACGCACGTACCCTTGGCGAGCACCGCCGCCATGACGGCATTTTCGGTGGCGCCGACGGACACGACTGGAAAGGTGAACTTGCCGCCCGCGAGACGCCCGCCGGGGGCAACGGCCTTCACATAGCCCGAGGCGAGCTCGATCTCGGCGCCGAAGGCTTCGAGGGCTTTCAAATGCAGGTCGATCGGGCGGTTGCCGATCGCGCAGCCGCCTGGCAGCGACACCGTAGCTTCGCCCGCGCGCGCGAGCAGCGGGCCGAGCACGAGGATCGAGGCGCGCATCTTGCGCACGATGTCATAGGGTGCGACGGTCGAGGTCAAGGTCGTCGCGCGCGCGGTCATCACGCGGCCGAAGTCCTCAGGGCGCGATCCCTCGATCGTCGTCGAGCAGCCGAGCTGGTTGAGCAGGTGCCCGAACCCGTCGACGTCGGCGAGCCGCGGCAGGTTGCGCAAGGTCAGCGGCTCGTCGGTAAGCAACGCACAGGGGAGCAGCGTCAGCGCCGCATTCTTGGCGCCGCTGATGGGAATACGGCCCTTAAGTCGCTGGCCCCCGCGAATGACGATTTGATCCATCGGCCGTCCTTAGCGCATGGAGCCATGCGCGCAAGCGGGGCAGGCGCTCAACCGCCCAACGCCTCCTCGACCTGACCCAACCGATCCTTGCCGAAAAACATCTCGTCGCCGACGAAAAAGGTCGGGATGCCGAATACCCCCCGTGCGACCGCGGCTTCCGTGTTGGCGACCAGCTTGGCCTTGATTTCGGGCTCCTGTGTCCGCTCGAGCAACGCCGGGCCGTCGAACCCGTTGGCCGAAAGGAAGGGCGCGATCACTTCCGGATCGTCCATCTTCAGCCCCTCCTCCCACATCGCGCGGTTCACGGCATCGACATAGTCGTCGAGATTGCCATCATCCTCGGCAACAATCGCGCCGCGCATGATCGTCAGCGTGTTCACCGGAAAATGCGGGTTGAGGCGGAATTTTGTCAGGCCCAGTTTTGCAATGAACCGGCGCATCTCCAGATTTTCATAGGCGAGCTTGGCCGGCGCATCGGCATATTGGATCATCGGTGCCTTGTTCCCCGTCGCCTTGAAGATGCCGCCGAGCAGGCACGGCGTGATGACCAGATCGGCGCCGGTGCGCTCGAGCAGTTCGGGCAGCGCCTTCATCGCCAGATAGGCATTGGGGCTGCCGAAATCGAAGATCAGTTCGAGCGTTTTGGTCACCATTTTTCTCCCCAGGGGCGAAGGTCGAGTTCGTGCGTCCATGCGCTTTTCGGCTGTTTGTGCAGCATCACATAATTGGCGGCGATAGCCTCCGGGTTCAGGATCAGATCCTGCGCCTTGGCATTGTCGAAATCTGGGTGGCGGCCTTTTATAAAGTCGGTGTCGATCGCGCCGTCGATCACTGTGTGCGCGACATGGATGCCCTTCGGCCCCAGTTCGCGCGCCATCGATTGTGCGAGCATCCGGAGCGCGCTTTTCGCGCCCGAAAAGGCGGCGTAACCCGACCCGCCGCGCAAGGATGCGGTCGCCCCGGTGAAGATGATCGTACCGCGCCCGCGCGGCGCCATGCGCTTGGCGGCTTCGCGCCCCATCAGGAAGCCGCCGAGGCAGGCCATTTCCCACACTTTGGTGTAAACGCGCAGCGTCGTCTCGGCGATCGGGAAATTCACATTGGCGCCGATATTGAACACCGCCACCTCGACGGGACCGACCTCGGCCTCGACCGTGTCGAACAGCTGGATCATCGCATCCTCGCTGCGCGCATCGGCGGGGAAGGCGCGCGCGCGGTGCCCCTCATCGCGGATCGATTGCGCAAGGGCTTCCAATTGATCGGCGTTGCGCTCGCGGCGGTTGACACAGGCAGTGAGCCCTTCGGCGGCAAAGGCGCGGGCGATCGCGCCGCCGGTGGCGTCGCCGGCTCCGATGATGACGGCTGCGGGATTGGGCATAAGCGACTCTCCTCTTGCGCTTGATAGTAACTATGATAATCATAGTGACAAGCGATAATTTTCCGGTTGATTGGAACGATGCCGAAGCGCGCAGATCTGTCTGATACCTTCTGCCCCGTCGGGCGGTCGGCCGAATTGCTCGGCGACCGTGCGGTGCTACTGATCCTACGCGACCTGTTTTTCGGACGGCGGCGGTTCGAGGCAATCGCTGCGAATACAGGGCTCGGGCCCCAACTCGTCTCGGCGCGATTGAAGCTGATGGAAAAACAGGGTGTGGTCGAGCGCCACGCCTATCAGGAACGGCCGCCACGCCACGAATATCGCCTGACCGCGAAGGGCAAGGATCTGTTCGACGTCCTCTATGCGATGCGCAACTGGGCCGAACGCTGGGCCTATGAAGCCGGGGAGGCGGCATCTGGTCCGGCCATGCGCTATATCCATCGGGCTTGCGGCGCCGATGTCGGAACATCGACGATCTGCCCCGAATGCGGCGAGGTACTGCGCTACGGCGATTTGAAAGGAGAGCCCTCCGCGGCACTCAAGGCCGAGCAGGCAGCCAAGGGCGCTTAGGTCAGGCCTTTTCGAGCGTGCATTGCAGCGGGTGCTGGTTCTGCCGCGCGGCGTCCATCACCTGATTGACCTTGGTCTCGGCGACCTCGTAGCTGAACACGCCGCACACCCCGACGCCCTGCTGGTGGACATGCAGCATCACCTGCGTCGCCTGTTCGATGTCCATGTTGAAAAAGCGCTGGAGCACCATCACGACGAATTCCATCGGCGTATAATCGTCGTTGAGCAGCAGCACCTTGTACATCGACGGCTTTTTGGGCTTCGTCCGCGTGCGCGTCGCGATGCCGACGCCGGGTTGGCCCGGCGCGCCTTCGTCATTGCCTGCCATCGACTGGATCAGGTGCGGGATCGAGGCGGGGAGCATCATCATCGGACCAAATATCGCACGCCTTTGGCCAAGTGCAAGAGGGCGGCGCGTCATTAACCGCCTTTTCGGCGGCACCGAAACAAGAACCGCCCGCTTCCGTGGGAAGCGCGTTGTCGGGCAGATATTCGAACAGGGTCGGCGGCGGCTCGCCGGGTAGGCGGCCGGTCAGAAAG
>NZ_JADKYM010000041.1 GCF_015475875.1 Sphingopyxis solisilvae
GTGCGATGGATCGTGCGGGTGAAGTGATCAAGGGGCAAGAATACACCCCGAAGAGCTTGCAGGCCGGTATGGGCGGAATGACGACAGGTTCTTTTCCCAGCGATTGGACGCGCTTGAAGCCCGGGGGCGGGGGCCAGCGGTCAAATGTTGGATGGCGGGTGGAGAAACGGTGATGGTGATGAGCCTGGTGCCGGGGGCGTCCCCGGTGAGCCTGAACGAGGCGCGCGGCTGGCTGCGGATGGGCGGCGCGAGTGACGACGCGGTGGTCGAGCCGCTGCTGCGCGCCGCGACGGGGATTTGCGAGGCCTTTGTCGGCCAGTGGCTGGTGCAGCGATCGGGCAGCGAGCTGGTGCGGGTGAAACAGGGCGCTGCCTGGCTGAGCGTGCGGCCGGTGGTCGCGGTCGACGAGGTGCGGATGGTGGCGGCGGACGATAGCGAGACGGTGCTGGCAGTGGACGAGTACCGGCTGTCGCTGGCGGCGGACGGCGCGGGGCGGGTGATGATCATGCCGCAGCATGGCGCCGCGCGGGTGCGCGTGACCTATCGCGCCGGGATGGCGGCGGCGGGCGCGGATGTGCCCGAAGCGATCCGGCACGGAATCGTGCGGATGGCGCAGCATCTGTACGAGGCGCGCGACGGCAAGGACGTACCGCCGCCGCCCGCAGCGATCGCGGCGCTGTGGCAGCCGTGGCGGGTACTGCGCCTGGGCGGCGGGCGATGAGTGGCGCCGAGCGGGCGGTGCGCGCGAAGGCGCTCGCGCTGCTGGCGGGTGACGAGGTGCTGGCGGGGCTGGTGCATGGGATTTTTGACGGCGTGCCGCCGCGGGTGAGCACCCCCTATGTTTCGGTGGGCGCGGCCGAGGGCGCGGACTGGGGAACGAAGGATAGGACGGGGCGCGAGGTGCGGTTGACGCTGTCGCTGGCCGGGGTCGGCAGCGCCGTCGATGATGTCGCGGCGGGGCGGATCGAGGCGGTCGCGGCGGGACTGCGCGGGGCGGCCGATGGCTGGTCGGTCGTCAGCGCGCGGGTGGTACGGACGCGGTTCGGTTTTGGGCAGGGCGGCGGGTGGCGGCACGAGGTGACGGTGCGGTGCCGGTGTCTGGCGGGGTGAGGGGCGTTCCTGCCAGAGGGGTGATTGTCTGGGTGCGACGGGTTGCGGGCGTAAAACCCTCTCCCCTTGGGAGAGGGTTGGGTGAGGGTGTCTGAGGTTGGTTTTTTGATCGGAGGGTGATCCCCTCACCCAACTTCGGCTAGGTTGCTGCGCAATCAAGCCTGCGTATCCCTCTCCCGACGGGAGAGGGGAAAGGCAGCTTCCCGCCCCCAAGCCGACTTACGCTGACGTTTGCAGTCCAGTTCGACGGTCAATCGCCCGGCAGGGTGTTGTTCGACTTATAATCCATGAACTTGTCGGTGAAGCTGGCGTGATAATCGTCGATCTGCATGTTGGCGTCTTCGGTGGCGACCTTTTCGGAATCGCCGCCCGAGCGGCCGAGCGCGATCAGCGCCTTGCGGAACGCGTCGCGTTCGGCACCGCAGTTCGCTTTCAGCGCCATTTCATATTCGACCTCTTCGACCTTGGCCTCGAGCGCCTTTTTCATGTCGTCGCGCAAGCATTTGGTGAAGGCGGCGCGCGTCGTGTCGACCGCGGGCGACTGGATCATGGCGGCGAAAACCAATGTTGTGATGAGCATCCTGCGACTCCCCGTTCCGCATGTTTTTCTGACTGAGGAGAATAAACGATGGCAATCGAAAATGGGAGCGCTTTTCTGCTCAAGGTCGGCGATGGCGCGGCGCCGCCGGTGTATCAGACGGTCGCGGGGCTGCGGACGACGCAATTGTCGGTGAACGGCGAGGCGGTGAACGTCACCACCAAGGATTCGGGCGGGTGGCGCGCGCTGTTGTCGGGCGCCGGGGTGCGGTCGGTTTCGGTGAGCGCAGCGGGGATTTTTACCGGGTCGGCGGCCGAGGTGCGGGTGCGCGGCCATGCGCTGGCGGGGACGATCGACGATTATGAGCTGAGTTTCGAGAGCGGCGAGCGGCTGCGCGGGCGGTTCCTGGTGACGCGGCTGGACTATGCCGGCGATTATAATGGCGAGCGCAATTACACGCTGAACCTGGAATCGAGCGGCGCGGTGGTGAGCCTGTGAGCGCGGCGGCGAATGCCTTGCGCGGCGAGGCGGAATTGCGCGTTGGCGAGCGGACATATGTGCTGCGCCCGAGTTTTGCGGCGCTGGTCGCGGCGGAGAGCGAGCTGGGGCCGCTGTTCGCGCTGGTCGAGCGCGCGGCGGACGGGCGGCTGGGGTTGGGCGAGCTGGCGACCCTGTTCTGGCATTGCGTGAAGGATCGGCCGGAGACGCTGACGCGTGAGGCGGTGGGCGAGGCGGTGGTGGCGCAGGGGCTGGCGGCGGTGACCCCGGCGCTGCGCGTGCTGCTGGGGCAGATTTTGTCGGGGCGGTGAGGGTACAAGAAAATCCTTCCTGTGGCTTCGCCACAGGGAGGATCGATGTGACGCGAATTTGCATGGGTGATGCGGCCCTTTCCCTACTCGGGGTGATGGCGCGGGTTGCGGGATGGCGGCCCGACGATTTCTGGAATGCGACGCCTGCCGATGTGCGGGCGGTGCTGGCGGGGTGGGTCGAGGCGGATGCGGGGGCGTCGTTTGACGGGACCGCGCTGGCGGCACTGATGGAGAAATTTCCTGATGGACGAGATTGACGAGATGGTGGTGGCGGTGCGCGCCGACACCGGGGCATTCCGGCGCGACATCGCGGCGTTGCGCGCCGAACTGGGCGGCGAACTGGTCGCCGAGGCCGAACGCGCCGGGCGCGCGATCGACCGGGCGTTGGCGCGCGCGATTGTGAACGGCAAGATGGGGTTCGAGGATCTGAAGCGGCTGGCGCTGTCGGTGATGGCCGACATCGCCCGCGCGGCGGTGGCGAATGGCATCGGCGCGGCGACCGGCGGCCAAGGCGTCGGTGGCGGGTTGCTGTCGCTGGGGCAGAGCCTGCTGCTCGGCCTGTTCGGGGCGCCGGGACGCGCGACCGGCGGGCCGGTGAGCGCGGGGCGCGCGTACCGGGTCGGCGAGCGCGGGCCGGAGCTGTTCGTGCCGACGTCGAGCGGGCGGGTCGAGGCGGCGGGCGGCGGGGCGCGCAACATTGCGATCACGGTGAATGTGCGGGGCGAGACGGGGAGCGAGCCGCAGCGGCTGGCGCAGACCGGGCGGCAGCTGGCGCGCGCGGTGCGGCGCGCGGTGGCGATGGGGGAGGATTAGGGGCGTGACGGGATTAGATGAAAACACCGTCCTTCGTTTCACACATCGTAACGCTTCGGCGGTTGGCGGGGCGGTCTCATAATCACGTCATTGCGAGCGCAGCGAAGCAATCCAGGGTGTGACAAGCCGCTCTGGATTGCTTCGCTGCGCTCGCAATGACGAAGGGGACGGGTGAGGGCTGGGAGCGTGACATGGTACAGGATGAAAATATCAAGCGCGATGCGTTGGCTCCCCTCCCGCTTGCGGGAGGGGTTGGGGGTGGGCCAGCCACGTCGCGACTGCCCACCCCGCTGCGGCTAGCGAACAAGTTCGCAAGCCTCGCTGCCCCTCCCGCAAGCGGGAGGGGAGGGGGATCGTGATGGGCTGGGCATTGGTGGCGGCATCGGAGCCGCAGCATCGCAAGGGGTGGCTGAAGCGGTTCGACCCCCGGTTTTGGACCGTCGATTTTGCGCGGCCGATGATGGCGAGCGTGACCAGTCCGGCGCCGCGCGCGCTGCGTGTCGAAGCCGTATTTTATCGCAAACAGGATCTGGCAGGGCTGATCTGGGAGAGCGAGGATCGCTGGGATCATCCGTTGCTGGCGTATGAGACCAAGCGCGATTTCCGGCATACGCAGCTGAAATTCCGGTGGCGGTCTGGGGGCATCAAGCCGCTCGATGCGCTGCACGGGCCGACGCTGACGATCGAGGGGCGCGACGCGAGCGGGGCGGCGCGGGCCTGGTATGTGCGGCTGTGGAATTATGCCGCGGGCAGCGCCGAGGATGCGGTTGTCACGCTGGACTTTGATGCGCTGGACGGCGGCTTTCTGCTGCCCGGCGAGGCCGCCCCGGTGTGGGCGGGCGACATCGACCGGATGTTCATTTCGCTGGTGCCGCCGACCTATGATGGTGGCGAGGGGGTGCTGGCGGCGCGGGTCGAGGGCTGGGCCGAGATGAGCGACATTATCTGTACGGGGTCGGGGTCGGTGCTGGCGATCGGCGATGCGGTGCTACCCGAAACCGCGCTCGGCATGACCAACGGTTATGACGATTGCTATCATCTGACTCCGGCGCGGGTGGTGCGGCAGATCGTGCAATTGGGCTATCGCGGCGACGTCGTCCATTATGTCGGGATGAGCCATTATATGCGGCTCGAAGCGCTGGGCGGCGGATTCTACGTCAGCCTGGCGGGCGGGGTGCTCAATCGTCCGACGAGCGAATGGCATCGCGCGCTGGCTGCGGCGTGCGCGGCGGCGGGGCTGGGGATCATCTGGTCGCTGTCGTATGAATTGTTCGACGCCTATTGCTGGAACGACTGGAAACAGCGCGATGCGGAAGGCGCACCGGCGCTGACCGGATGGGTGCCGCCGTCGACCTTGCTGTCGCCCGCCAATGCGGCGGCGATGGGATATTTGCAGCTGGTCGCGCGCGCCTTTGTCGCGATCGGGATCGAGGCGGGGTTGGGGGCGAAGTTTCAGGTTGGCGAGCCGTGGTGGTGGGTCAATCCGGGTGGTCAAATCTGTGGTTATGATGGGGCGACGACGGGCGCGCTGGGGATCGCGAGCGTAGCGATTTCCGATGTGCGCGGGGTCTTGTCAGCGCCGCAGCGGGCGATGCTGGATGCGCTGGGCGCTCTGCTCGCGAGTTCGACTGCGGCGCTGGTTGCGGCGGCGCGGCACGAGGCGGGGGCGGTGGGGCTTGAATCGTTCCTGTTGGTGTTTCTGCCGACCGTGCTCGACCCGTCGGCGCCCGAGGTGCGGCGGGCGAATGTCCCGCTGGGATGGGCCAAGCCCGCGTTCGATGTCTTGCAGCTGGAAGATTATGATTGGGTGACCGCGGAGCGCGGCGCCGAGACGGCACCGGCGCGCACGGCGATGGTGCAGCGGCTCGGCTATCCGGTTCACGAGCAACATTATTTTGCGGGCTTTGTGCTGAATGCGGCGGATCGCGGGCAGTGGCGAGCGATCGCCGAATCCGCTGCTGCGGCGCGGCGGGCGGGGGTGGCGCGGGCGTTTGTGTGGGCGCTGCCGCAGGTGGCGCGCGACGGCTTTGTCGCTTTTGACGGGGAGGATGAGGTGCAGGCTTTTGATGCGGTGGATTTCCCGCTGGCGATCGGGCGCGAGGCGATGGTCGCGACCGAATTTTCGACCCAGATTGTGAGCTCGCCGTCGGGGCACGAGCAGCGCGCGAGCGAATGGGCCGAGGCGCGGATGCGGTACGATGCGGGGCCGGGGATAAGGTCCGAGGCCGATGTGCGAGTGCTCGCCGATTTCTTTCGGGCACGGCGCGGGGCGGCGCGGGCGTTCCGCTTTCGCGATCCGTTCGACGCGAGTTCGGCGGCGGATGGCGGTTTGCCGGCGGCGGACGACCAGATGCTGGGGGTCGGCGACGGGGTGCGGCGGCAGTTCGCGCTGGTGAAGCGTTATGGTGCGGGAGACGCGGAACAGGTGCGCGCGATCCGGCTGCCGGTCGCGGGCAGCGTGCGGGTGTCGGTCGACGGGCTGGAGACCGCGGCGTTTGTCGTGACGGGTGAAGGCGAGGTGCTGCTCGATGCAGCGCCCGCGGCGGGGGTGGCGGTGCGCGCCGGGTATCTGTTCGACGTGCCGGTGCGCTTTGCCGAGGACCGGCTGGAGGCGAGCCGCGCGACCTTTCTGGCGGGCGAGATCGCCACCGTGCCGCTGGTCGAGGTGCGGGCGCCGTGGTGATGCCGGAAAGTTTGACCGCAGCGCCTGACTGGCTGCGCGAGGAAGTCCTGACGCTCGCGTGGTGCTGGCGGCTGGCGCGGCGCGACGGGGTGGTGATCGGGCTGACCTCGCACGACCGCGATTTGCTGATCGGCGGGCTGCTCTATCGCGCCGCGCCGGGGATGAAACCGTCGGCGCTGGAGACGAGCGACAGCCTGGACGCGGCGACGATGGATCTGGAAGGCGCGATCGCGAGCGACGCGATTGCGGCGCGCGACCTGGATGCGGGACGCTGGGACGGTGCCGAACTGGAACTGTTCGTGACCGACTGGACGGCGGCGGACGTGGCGCCGGTGACGGTGGCGCGGGGATCGCTGGGCGCGATCGAGCGGCGCGGGGCGGCTTTTGCGGCCGAGTTGCAGGGGGTGACGCGGCTGCTGGATCGGCCAGTGTGCCCGGCGACGTCGCCGTCGTGCCGCGCGATGCTGGGCGACCGGGCGTGCCGGGTCGATCTGGCGCCGTTGACGCATGTCCGGCGGGTGGTGGCGGTCGAAGGGCGCGCGGTGACGCTCGACAGCGCGGTCGCGGGCATGGTCTTTGGCGAATTGCTGTGGATCGAGGGGGCGAATTGCGGGCTGGCGAGCCCGGTGATCGCCGCGGACGGGGCGGTGTTGCAGCTGGCCGAGGGGCCATCATTTGCTCTCGCGGGTGCGGCGCGGGTGCGGCTGACCGAAGGGTGCGACAATCAGCTGGCGACGTGCCGCGACCGCTTTGCCAATGCGATCAACTTTCGCGGGGAGGCGCATTTGCCGGGCAATGACCTGCTCACGCGTTATCCCGGTGGCTGAGCTGCGCGGACAGGATCTGGGCGCGCGCGCTTTTGTTCGCGCGCGGCGGCTGGTCGGGGCGCGGTTCCGGCCGCAGGGCTATGATCCGGCGACGGGGCTCGATTGCGTCGGGCTGGTGTGGGCGGCCTATGCCGCGGCGGGACGGCGGCTGGTGCGACCGCGCGACTATCCGCTGCGCGGTTGGTCGCGGGAGCGGATTGCCGAGGCGCTAGGGCGCGCGGGTTTCGGTGCCGTCGATGGCCCGCGGCAAAGCGGCGATGTGGCGCTGATTGCGTTGGCGGCGGGGCAGTTTCATCTGGGGTTGATGGGGCAAACGACCTTTGTTCACGCGCACGCCGGGCTGCGGCGAGTGGTCGAGACGCCGGTCGATCAGGCACTGTCGGATGCAGCGTTGTGGCGTTTTGCGCCGGATTGAAGAATTTTTGCGCAGAGACGCAGAGAGCGCAGAGAAAAGAAACTGTTCACGCGGAGACGCGGAGGAAGAAGTTTATGGGCGGCTTTGCCGCCTTTTTTTGTTTCTCCGCGTCTCCGCGTGAACCGGTTTCCGCGCCTCGATATGGGGATATGGCATGGCAACTTTGGTGCTGACGGTGGTTGGCGGAATCGTCGGCGGGCCGGTGGGGGCCGCGATCGGCGCTGCGCTGGGGCAGCAGGTCGACGCGGCGGTGTTCAAGCCCAAGGGGCGCGAGGGGCCGCGGCTGGCCGACCTGAAGGTGCAGGCATCGACCTATGGCCAGCAGATCCCGCAATTGTTCGGGACAATGCGCGTCGCGGGCAGCGTGATCTGGGCGACCGACCTGATCGAACGGCGGACCAAGAGCGGCGGCGGCAAGGGGCGGCCGTCGGTCACCGAATATAGCTATGCGGTGTCGCTGGCGGTGGCGCTGTCGTCGCGGCCGATCCGCGCGATACGGCGCATCTGGGCCGACGGCAATCTGCTGCGCGGATCGAGCGGGACGTTCCAGGAGCGCTGCATCTTTCGCTGGCACGACGGCAGCGAGGATCAGGCGGTCGATCCGCTGATCGCGTCGGCGGTCGGGCCGGGATCGGCGAGCGCCTTTCGCGGACTGGCCTATGCGGTGTTCGAGGAACTGGAGCTGGCGGCGTTCGGCAACCGCATCCCGTCGCTGACCTTCGAGGTCGAGGCCGATGCGGGCGGTGTCGATGCGGGGTTGGTCGGCGATGCGCTGCTCGGCGAGGCCGGGCGCTGCGCGGGCGAGTGGCCGGTCGCGGGCTATGCCGCGTCGGGTGACCGCGCGCGCGATGCGCTCGCGCCGCTGTTCGAGGTCGATGGCACGCGGCTGGTCAGCGGTCCGGACGGGTGGCGGCTGGCACCGGTGGAAAGCGGCGCCGATGCGCTCGCGCTGGCGGATTTTCGTGCCGTAGCGCGGAGCGAGGCGACGCAGGATCTGGTCGAACGACAGCGCGCGCCGCTGGCGGCTTTGCCGGGGTCGATCCGCCTGCGCCATTACGAGCCCGAGCGCGATTATCAGCTGGGCCAGCAAGCGAGCCAGGTCGCTGGCGGCGGCGCGCGCGAGGAGCGCATCGACCTGCCGGCGGTGCTGCCCGCCGCGTCGGCGCGGGCGCTGGCCGGGCGGCTCGCGGCCGCAGCGTCGGACGGGCGCGAGACTTTGGTCTGGGACGCCGATCTGGCGGCACTGGCGCTGCCGGTCGGAGGCAAGCTGGCGATCGGCGACGGGAGCATCTGGCGGGTGGCGGCGCGGCATGTGCGCGCCGATCGCCTGTCGCTGGAATTGAAACGCCATCAGCCGGTGCCGGTCGCCGACTGGCCTGCCGCGCCGGGGGTGCCGGTGCGGCCGCCCGACTGGCCCGATGCGACGGGCATCGTGCGGCTGTTCGATTTGCCCAACCTGGAGGTGCCACCCGCCGCGACCGCGCGGCTGCTGGTTGCGGCGGCGGGCAGCAACGACGGCTGGCGCGGCGCCGATTGCTGGTTCGTTCCCGGACCGGATGCCGAGCCGGTGCCGCTGGGAAC
Organism: Sphingopyxis solisilvae; assembly: GCF_015475875.1. Lineage (GTDB taxonomy): Bacteria > Pseudomonadota > Alphaproteobacteria > Sphingomonadales > Sphingomonadaceae > Sphingopyxis > Sphingopyxis solisilvae. The sequence continues at coordinate 8,777 of NZ_JADKYM010000041.1, forward strand.
GGTGCGGCCCGCGCTCGCCTTGGGCGAACTGGCCGAGCCGCTGGCGGCCGCGAGCGAATTTCTGTTCGATGCGGTGAACGCCCTGACGGTGACCATGGTCAATCCGTCGACGATGCTGGATTCGGTCGACGATGCCGCGTTGCTGGCGGGCGCGAATCGCGCAATGATAGGCGACGAATTGCTGCAATTCGGGGCAGCGGAGCCGACGGCGCCGACGACATGGCGGCTTTCGCGCCTGCTGCGGCGACGGGCCGGGAGCGGGGGCATGGAAGGTCATGCCGCGGGAACGCCCTTTGTGCTGCTGAACGACAATGCGGGGTTGCTGTTGCCCGAATCGGCGGCCCGTGCCGCCGAAAGCGGAGCCGCGCGGCTGCAATGGGCACGGCGCGGCGATATGACATTTGCCGATATGGCCGTGCCCGCGGGTGGATCGGCAAGGCGGCCGCTGTCGCCGGTGCATGGCCGCACCGCTGCCGACGGAGCTGGCGGCATCCTCCTATCGTGGCGCCGCCGCAGCCGGGTCGATCCCGGCTGGCGCGACGAAGTCGACCTGCCGCTCGGCGAGGCGCGGGAGGTGTGGCGGATCACGCTGGCGCCTCCGGTTGCGGGGGTTGCCGCCTGGTCGTCAACCGCGTCGTCGCTGGCGATCGCTGCCGAGACCGTCGCCATCTTGCCGCCGGGCACGGTCGCCGAGGTTCGCCAGCTGGGCGATTTCGGCCTTTCACTGCCGCTTCGTATCCCTCTGGTATAGAAAGATCGTTCGATGACCGACCTGCCGATGACCCCGCGCCACGCGCTGCCGCTGCTTGCGATGGCGCAGGCGCAGAAAGAGATGACCCACAACGAGGCGCTGGTACTGATCGATGCGCTGCTGCATGCGGCGGTGGAGGGCGGACCGGCGAACGATCCGCCCGCAGAACCCGCACCCGGACAGTGCTGGCTTGTCGGTGCGGCACCGACCGGCGATTGGACGGGGCAGGCGCAGGCCATCGCCGTCCGGACGGCCGGTGGCTGGCGTTTTGCGGCGCCGCGACCCGGGACGGGGGTCTGGCATATCGGCGACGGTACCTGGCTGCGATTCGATGGCGCCGAATGGATCGCACCGGCAATCCTTGCTCCCGCCGACGGCGGTGCGATCGTCGATGCAGAGGCGCGGGCTGTCCTCGCGTCGCTGATCCTGCTATTGGAGGCGCAGGGGCTTTTGAAATCAGGCTAAATTTCCCGAAGAACAGTTCAAAAGTGCGACTTTTTGGCAACAGATTTGCGATTTGTTCACTTGCACGGAACCAAAGCGGCGGGTAGGACGTCTGCCGAGACGTATATCTCAATTTGAAAGGGGAATTTCTATGAGGAAGCTTGCCTTAGCTGTGGCGCTAGCCTCCACTGCCATGGCGTCGCCCGCTCTGGCCCGCGACAACTCGTGGTATGTTGGTGTCGGCGGCGGTGTAATGATCGTCGAAGACCTCGACCTCGACATTGGCGCGTTCAATAATGCGGCTTCGCTGGACCATCGCGCCGGATATGATTTTGAAGGCGTTGTCGGTTATGATTTCGGCGGTTTCCGCGCGGAAGTCGAAGTCGGTTATCGCGAAGCCGACATCAAATCGGGTCGCTTCGGCGTTCCGGGTATCCCGCAAACCGCTTCGGGTGCCGGTGCGCTGCTTACGGGCAATCGCGCGCTGAACGGCGATACCAATGCGCTGAGCTTCATGGTCAACGGTATGTTTGACTTCGGCGACGACGATGGCCTTCAGGGCTTTGTCGGCGGCGGTGCGGGTGTCGCCCGCGTTTCGGTTGAACCCGTTTTCGCCGGTCCGTTTCTCGATGATTCGGACACCGGCTTTGCCTGGCAGGCCATCGCGGGCGTTCGCGCTCCGATCAGCCGCAACTGGGACGTCGGCCTGAAGTATCGCTTCTTCAATGTCGACAATATCGACCTGGTCGACCAGCGCGGCCGTGACGTGTCGACGCGTTTCCGCTCGCACTCGCTGCTCGGCACGCTGACGTACAACTTCGGTGGTGCGGAACCGGTGGCTCCCCCGCCGCCCCCGCCGCCGCCGCCGCCGCCGCCGCCCCCGCCGCCCCCGCCGCCTCCGCCGGTGGTGCAGTGTGAGCCCGGA
>NZ_JADKYM010000042.1 GCF_015475875.1 Sphingopyxis solisilvae
AGGAAGTGTTCGTCGAAATTCATGAAAATGTCCGCGGACAGGACGTCTTCATCGTCCAGCCAACCAATTTCCCGGCCAACGACAATTGTTGCTGCAGCCCGTCACGGTTGCCAGACGTGGACCAGATGGCGTGGCAGGCGCCCTGGCGCAAGGAGCATCACGTCGATGCGGATGTCGTCGCCGGGGCGGGCGAAGCGGGGGGCGAGCATTTCTGCGGCGGCGGCGACGCGGCGAAGGCGGAAATGGTCGATTGCAAGGTCGAGGTCTTCGGAGCGCTCGCGCCACTTCACTTCGATAAAGGCAATGGTGCGACCGCGACGTGCGACCAGATCGACCTCGCCCGCGGCGACGCGCAGCCGCTCGCCCAGGATACGCCAGCCGTGGAGGCGCAGCCACCACGCCGCGCGGCGCTCGGCCTTGCGTCCGCGCGCTTCGGCGGCGGCGCGTTTCAACCGGCGTCTTTCAGCGCCAGTGCGCGCGCATAAACATCGTGGCGATCGAGACCAAAGCGTTTGGCGACCGCTTTTGCTGCTTGTGCGACGGGTTTGTCGGACATCGCCTCGCGCAGCGCCGCGTCGAGGGTCGCGTCATCGGCCGCTTCGGGGGTCGCCTCGCCGGGCGGGGCGACGACGACGACAATCTCGCCCTTTGGCGGGGCATCGGCGTAGCGTGCGGCGAGTTCGGTCAGCGTGCCGGTGACGCATTCCTCGTACAGCTTGCTGATCTCGCGCGCGACCGCGGCCTCGCGGTCACCGAGCCCAGCGGCGAGTGCAGCGAGGGCGGCGGCGAGGCGCGGGCCGCTTTCGTAGAAGACGAGGCTGGCGCGCAGCCCCGCAAATTCGGCGATCGCGTCGGCGCGTGCTTTCGCCTTGTTCGGCAGGAAGCCCGCGAACAAAAAACGGTCGCTCGGCAGTCCCGACAGGGTGATCGCGGCGATCGCGGCGCACGGGCCGGGCAGGGTGGTGACGTGCCGCCCCGCCGCGCGGGCGTCGCGCACGAGCTTGTATCCGGGGTCCGAAATCAGCGGGGTGCCGGCGTCCGACACCAAAACGACAATTTCATCGGCCATGCGGCTTATCAGCGTCGCGCGCGTCCGTTCGTCGCTATGGTCATGATAGGGAGTCATCGGCACACGCAAACCAAGATGTGAAAGCAGCTTCGCCGTGACCCGTGTATCTTCTGCCGCGATCAGGTCGGCGCGCCCCAGCACCGCTGCGGCGCGCGCGCTGATGTCGCCGAGGTTGCCGATGGGGGTCGCGACGATATAGAGACCGGGCAAGGGAGAATTTGAGATGGTCGAATCTGGCATGACGCCGAAAATGGCAGAAACTGCCCCCACACGCCAAAATAATGCGCCGCCCCGCCGACAAATGTTGCGCGGGCTGGGCGTCGTGGCGATGGCGGGCCTGCTCGGCGCCTGTCAGGTTGTGCCGAAAGGCAATGGTCCGGCGACGCCGCCGCCGCCCGAAACGCCCACCGACAATGTCGGCCCCGGCCTGCCCACTGACACCGACCGCCACCGCGTCGCGCTGCTGGTGCCGCAGACCGGCGCCAATGCCGACGTCGGCACCGCGATCGCCAACGCGACGACGCTGGCCTTGCTCGATTCGCGTACCGAGCGTGTGCGGATCACCACTTATGACACCGCGCTGGGCGCCGCCGCTGCGGCGCGGCAGGCGGTCGCCGACGGCAACAAGCTGATCCTCGGCCCGTTGCTCAGCGAAGATGTGACCGCGGTGGCGCCGATCGCGCGCGATGCCAAGGTGCCGGTGCTCAGCTTCTCGAACGACAGCGGCGTCGCGGGCAACGGCGTGTTCATCATGGGCTTTGTCCCCGGCCAGTCGGTCGAGCGCGTCGTCGCCTTTGCGCGCGGCAAGGGTCACCAGCGGTTCGGCGCGCTGGTGCCCAAAAATGTCTATGGCGACCGGTCGGCGGCGGCATTCCGCGCCGCGGTTGCCGAAGCCGGCGGCACACTGGTCGCGGTTGAATCCTATGACCGCAGCGCGACCGCGCTGAGCGGCGCGGCGCGGCGGATCGCCAATGCCGGCGCAATCGATGCGGTGCTGATTGCCGACAGCGGCGGCAACGCGATCCGCGCGGTGCCGATCGTGAAGGGCAGCGGGCCGCGGCAAATTCTGGGTACCGAGTTGTGGAACACCGACGCATCGCTTGGCGGCAGCGCGGCGATGCGCGGTTCGTGGTTCGCCAGCGTCTCCGACGGCCTTTATGGCCAGCTGGCGACCAAATATCGCACCCGGTTCGGCAAGGCGCCGTACCGGCTCGCGAGCCTGGGGTATGACTCGGTCCTGCTCACCGTGCGTATTTCGCGCGACTGGAAACCGGGTACGGCCTTTCCGGTCAACAGGCTGATGGCCGCGGATGGTTTCGGCGGTATCGACGGCATTTTCCGCTTCAACAATCGCGGCATCGCGCAGCGCGCTCTGGAAGTGAGCGAAATCGGCGCCGGGGGGTTCCGCGTCGTCGATCCAGCCCCGACCAAGTGGTGAGGGGCGTGGCCTGACCACCACAGTTGCAGTGAAAAGCATTGCGATGATGTGACGCGCAGCCTTTACGGCGCGGCTGTGTTCACTATATGGGCATGGTGCGCCAATCGTACTGATTCCGCGCGCCACCGTTTAACGATCAGGAGATACAGCTATACCACCGCCCATGACTCGCCGCCCGCTGGCGCCCATGCCGCCAAAGAACGGCCCGCGATACAATGAATTCATCGCCTCGCCCAAAGTCCGCGTGATTGACGAGGAAGGCGAAAATCTGGGCGTAATGCTGACCGCCGAAGCGATCGAACAAGCCGCCGAAGTCGGGCTCGACCTGGTTGAAGTATCCCCCAATGCCGATCCGCCGGTGTGCAAATTCCTGGACGTCGGCAAGTTCAAATACGAAGCCCAGAAAAAGGCAAATCTTGCCCGCAAGAGCCAAAAGACGCAGGAGATCAAAGAGATCAAGATGCGTCCGAACATCGACGATCATGATTTCGACGTGAAGATGCGCAAGGTGTTCGATTTTCTGGAGGAAGGCGACAAGGTCAAGATGACCATGCGTTTCCGCGGCCGCGAAATGAGCCACACGCAGTTGGGCCTCAACGTGCTGCAGCGCGTCGCCGAACTGACGTCGGAAATCGCGAAGGTCGAGGCGCATCCGCGCACCGAAGGCCGTCAGATGCTGATGGTCATCGCGCCGAAATAGCAATCCAATCCTCCCTGTGGCGAAGCCATGGGGAGGGGGACCGTCCGCGCAGCGGATGGTGGAGGGGTGGCAACGGTAGCTCCAAAGCCCCTCCGTCAGCGCTTCGCGCTGCCACCTCCCCATCGCTTCGCGGCAGGGAGGATTATCTCAGCCAATCCGATAATCGAGGGCGGTCGTTCCGCCGGGGCCGCCGCCCGTTTCGTATCGGCGCTCGACCATCCGGACCGCGCCGTCCGCCGCCACCGCGACCAGCGTCGACGCGCGCGTGCCATAGACCTCGCCCATCAGGAATAGCGCCGGGTCGCCTTCGGCGGTCAGCGTGTCGAGCAGCCCTTCGGGGTCGCTGCCTGTCTCGACCACTGCGGCAAGCGCAGCGCGCAGCCTTTCGGCGCGCGGGCAGGGGCGGTCGACCGGCTCGTTCGCAAGCGCGTGGACGCCGGGCTCCAACGCCGAAATCTGCGGCGCTGGCCGGTTGGTGAAAAGACGTGGGCCGCCCAAGTCCACCGCAAACAGGTTGAAGGCGTTGAAGCGGTCGAGGTCGGCGGCGACCGGATCGGCGAAGCGGCCCTGCCCACGCAGCAGGTCGGTGACGAGCGCGCCGCGCGATTCCTTTGCCGGATCGGGCATCGCGCCGCGCACATTGGTGACGACGACGGCGCGGCCGCTGGGGGCATGGACGCCGAGCCACGTCCCGCCGGCTTGGAGGTCGCGCCCCGCGACGATGCCGCTGCCGTCCTCCCAGAAGTGGAGCGGCGCGGCGGGCCGCGCGTGAAACTCGTCGCGGTTGCCGATCAGGATGAGCGGCCAGTCAGGATGGACGCGGTGGGCTAGGACGACGACGCACATGCGCGCCCATATCGGGGCGAAGGTCGGCCTTGCCAAGCCTCTTGACAATTTCCTTGGTTGAATGTTCAATCAACTTGTTTGGACGACGGAGGGCGCCGATGGCCGACGAGTTCGCGAAGATGGGTGAAAGCCTGCGCGCCAAGACGGGCAAAGGGCTGGACGATTGGGTCGCCACCGCGCGGGCGACGGGGATCGCGGGCCATATGGCGCTGGTGAACCACCTGAAATCCGAACATGGGCTGGGTCATGGCTACGCCAATATGATCGTCCACGCCGCGAATGCGTCCTCGTCGCTGTCACAGGATGACGACGCGCTGGTCGATGCGTCATTTGGCGGCGCAAAGGCGCATTGGCGATCGCTTTACGACCAGCTGGTCGCGCTGGTCCGCGGTTTTGGCGGCGACGTCGAGCTGGCGCCGAAAAAGGGCTATGTCAGTCTGCGCCGCAAAAAGCAGTTTGCGCTGCTGATGCCGTCTACCAAGGACCGCTTCGACATCGGGCTGGCCTTGAAGGGCGAGGAGCCCGTCGGCAAGCTCGAACTCGCGGGAAGCTGGAACGCGATGGTCTCTCACCGCATCCGCATCAACGCGGGCGAGGAGCCGGGCGACGATGTGACCGGCTGGCTCCGCGCCGCTTACGACCGCGCAGGTTAAAAGATGAACGCCGCGGACACCCGCCAGCGCATCCTGATGACCGCGATGGAGCTGTTCTGGGAGAAAGGCTATCTCTCGACCTCGGTCGCCGACATTCTTTCGCGCAGCCAGGTTCATTCGGGCAGCCTCTATCATTTCTTCCCCGGCAAGCAGGATGTGCTGGTCGGCGTGCTCGAACTCTATCGGGACGGGATCGAGGACATGTTGCTCGCGCCCAACTGGGAGGGGATCGATGACCCCATCGAACGCGTCTTTGCGCTGCTTGGCGGGTATCGCACCCACCTGATCGTCACCGACTGCACCTATGGCTGCCCGATCGGCAGCCTCGCGCTCGAAATCCACGAACCCGACCCGCAGGTGCGCGAACTGATGGCGGCGAATTTTTCGAACTGGTCGGCGGCGATCGCGCGCTGTTTCGACGCGGCGACCGATCGCTTGCCGTCTGGCACCGACCGCAAGGCACTCGGCGAGTTCGTGCTGACCGTGATGGAGGGCGCTGTGATGCAGGCGCGCACCTATCGCGACATCGGCTATTTCGACCGCAATATTGCTGTATTGCGTGACTATATCACCATGTTGCTGGCGACGGCAAAGCGTGATAGCCTAGCGTGACTTTTCGGAGGGGGAGGGTGCAATGACCGAAGTTGGAAAAACGCCTTGGCATCTGTGGGTGGTCGGCGTTCTTGCCGTGCTGGTGAATGCCTTTCCCGTGGTCGACTTCACGCTGACCAATGTGGAGAATGAATTCTGGCTGTCGCCGCTGACGAGCGACCAGCGCGTTTTCATCCTCGGCGCACCTTTGTGGGCCGATGTCTGCTGGGCGCTCGGCGGTTTCGGCGCCTTCATCGGCTCGGTGCTGCTGCTCTTGCGTTCGCGTCATGCGGTGACCGCTTATATCGTGTCGATCGCCGGTCTCGCTGGATCGACCGTCTACCAGCATGTCCTGAACGGCGAAACGACGCGCGCGCTGTTCCAGAATGTCGCAATGATCGTAACGGCGGTCATCTGGGCCATCATGCTGGCGCTGTTCTTCTACGCGCGCGCGATGAAGGCGAAGGCTGTTCTGCGCTGACCATGACCGCTTTTGGGGTGGGGAGCGGACGTCGACAGATCCTCCCCATCGACTTGCGATGGGGAGGATAGCATGTCCGCAACCGGTCGTGAGCAGCCATTCTACCGCGCCCGGATAAACGCGCGCACATCCTCCGACAGTTTCCGCCGGTCTTCGTCGCGGATGTACATCATGTGGCCCGCGCCATAATAGGTGTAGGTGATGCGATCCTGCGGGATGCCGGTGCGCGACAGCGCATATTCGGCGGCAAAGAAGGGGGTCGCGAAATCATACCAACCCTGTGCGACGAGCACGCGCAGCCCGCTGTTCTCGCGCATCGCCTGCCCTATGTAAGGCGTGACGTTGAGATAGGCGTTGTCGTCGCGACCGCCGATGCGCCAGTCCCATTGGCCGCCGATCCGGCCGATCGATTGATATTCGCGGGTAGTCTTGAACCCCAGCCCATCGCGCAACCAGCTGTTGATCGCGGCGGTATAGCTTGCGTCGATGCCATAGAAGCTGGGGTCGTTATCGGGGGTTTCGCCCGCGCTGTCATAATCCTTGCCGGTGTAGCGGCTGTCGAGGCGCCCGACGGTGAGGCCGCGGTCGCGCAGTAGCTCCTTGTAGAAGCGCGCGGGGGTGACGCGCAGGTCCGCCTGTTCGAGATAGGTTTCGGAAAGCCCGGTGAAGCGCGCCAACTCGCGGCGGATTGCGGCGCGTTCGTCGCCCTGCAATTTCTGCCCCTTCAAGAGCGCGGTGGCATAGGGGCCGATCGCCCATTGCCGCGCTTCCTCGGCAAACGCCTCGACCGACGCGGCGCTCGCCTTGCCATGATAGAGCGCGGTGACCGCCATCGAGGGCAGGTTGGTGACGGGGGACAGCTCGTTGCCCGGCGTGTCGGCGCCTGCCGCGAAATCGAGCACGGTCGAGATCAGGATCAGGCCGTTGAACGCGACGTCATTATAGGTCGCGTTCATCAGCTGATGCGCGACCGCGGCGGTGCGGGTGGTGCCATAGCTTTCGCCGCCGAGATGTTTGGGACTGTTCCAGCGGCCATTGTCGGCGAGCCAGCGGCGGATCACTTCGGCGACCAGCTTGGCGTCCTGCGTGACGCCGTAATAATCCTCGGGGTTGGCCTTGCCGATCAGGTGCGAAAAGCCCGTGCCGGGCGGGTCGATGAACACCACGTCGGTGACGTCCATCAAGGCGTCGGGATTGTCGACGATGGGGTAGGGCGGTGCGCCGTCATCGACGCCGGTGCCGTTGATCGCAACGCGCTTCGGCCCGAACGCGCCCATCATCAACCAGACGGTGCCCGATCCGGGGCCGCCGTTGAACAGGAAGGTCACCGGGCGGCCCGGGTCGCGCGGTTCCTTGACATAGGATGTGGTGACGACGGCGACTTCGGCCACGCCGTCCTTGTTTTTGATGATCGTTTCGCCGATCGTTGCGGCATAGTTGATCCGCTGCCCGCCGAAGGTGCCGCTGAGTTTGGTGGTGCGGATTTGCGGTTCATAATCGGCGGCGGGCTTTTCGGCCTTCGCCTTGTCATTCTGGTCCTCGGCATGGACGATGGCAGGAACCGCGACGGCAAGCGCCAGCGCGATCAGCGACAGACCCGATTTCATAAACTTGTCTCCCCGTTTTGAAGCGCGGACGCTAATGGGCGCGCGGGGAGGGGGCAAGGGTGCTGGTCGGTTGCGGTGGGGTTTTGGTCGAAGGTGGTGGGGGTGCGTTCAGCGTCAGGACCTAGAGCGCGATCGGGTTGGACCGAAGCACTGCCTTCCTTATCGCGTTATGGGGAGGGCCTGTAGAGGTCGCTCACCCAATGAACATTCCCTCCCCCAACCCCTCCCGCAAACGGGAGGGGAGGATAGAAGCATGA
>NZ_JADKYM010000043.1 GCF_015475875.1 Sphingopyxis solisilvae
GGTCGAGCGCGCAGCGCTCGCTGACGCTCGCGGCCCCTCCACCACCGCTTCGCGGCGGTCCCCCTCCCCATCGCAAGTCGATGGGGAGGATCGGCTATGCCTACTTCCGGTCGTTACCCTCCCTTAAACCTATCCCGCAAATCGCCGCGCAAACGCCGCGGCGGCGCCGAACAGGCCGGGCTGCGGATGGGTGATCAGCTTCACCGGCAGCGCCGCCATGAACCCCTCGAACCGCCCCTTTTCGATGAAGCGTTCGGGAAAGCCCGATCGCACCAGGCTATCGCGAATGCGCAGCCCCAGCCCGCCCGCAATAACCACGCCGCTCGCCCCCTGCGCCAGCGCCAGGTCGCCGGCGACGCTGCCCAGCGACAGGCAGAAGCGGTCGATCGCTGCGGCGGCCAGACTGTCCTGCCCGCCGAGCGCCGCGGTCCAGATCGCCTTGTCGTCGAGCGGCGTCACCGCCCGGCCCTCGAGCCCCGCCAGCGTTTCGTAAATATCGACGATCCCCGGTCCCGACACGATTCGCTCGATCGAAACGCGCCGGTGACGCTTGCGCAGCCGGGCGAGGATCGCATCCTCGATGCTGTCGAGCGGCGCAAAGTCGATGTGCCCGCCCTCGGTCGCCTGCACCCGATAGTCTGCTCCGTCGCGCCAGATATGCGCGACCCCCAGCCCGGTGCCGGGACCGATGACACTGATCGTCCCGATCGCAGGAAGCGGCTCGTCGGGGCCGGTCAGGCGCTCGAAATAGCTCGCGTCGGCCTGTGCAACGGCATGGCCGACCGCCTCGAAATCATTGACGAGCACATGGCGGTCGACCCCCAGCTTTTCGCCGATGAGTGCGGGCCGGATGATCCACGGATTGTTGGTGAAGCGAATGATCTCGCCGCGCGTCAGCCCGGCAATCGCGATCGCCACTGCACGCGGCAGCCCGCCTTGCCGTTGTGCAAAATCCTCCCAGGCGGTCTGAAAGCTTGCATGGTCCTTGGTGTGCAGCGTCGTTGCCTCACCCAGCGCCAGGACGCGGCCGCCCGCAACCTCGGCTATCGCAAAACGCACATGGGTGCCGCCGATATCGACCGTGACGATCCGTTCGTTCATGACTCTCCCTTGCCGGTCGTTTGCGGCTCCGGCGGCCGGAATGTCGCATGGGTCGCGCGGATGCAACAGGGCATAGCTATGCGCTATTCCCGGGATCGATATTCGCTTTTGGGGAAATGGCGCACCCGGAACGATTCGAACGTCCGACCCCCAGATTCGTAGTCTGGTGCTCTATCCAGCTGAGCTACGGGTGCGTGGAGAGGCGCCTTTAAGGGGCAGCGCGCAGCCGCGCAACCCCCTAATTCGGATTTGTGACCGGCGCGCAGGACGACTGGCGACGGACGGCGTCGAGCTTGCCGATTTCCGACGGATCCTGAAGCAGCAGGCGGATCAGCGCGATGCCCTTGTCGTGATTGGTTCGTACGACTTCGGCACCCGGGGGCACAGGCTGTCCGTTCCGCGCCAGAATGACGCGATACGGCTTGCCCTCGGCCTCGATATCATTGCGGACAAAGATCACGTCGGTCGCGCCGTCAAAAATGCTGAGCGAACTATAGCGGCCATCGACCGGCGTCACGTCGATCGCCAATGGCCCGTCCGACAGGTCATAGGGGCAGCTGGAATAGGCCAGATCGGGGCTGGGGCGCACCACCGGCTGGCGCGCCGGCGTCGCCAGATTGCCATGCGACATCCGGTTGACACCGCCCTGCCCCAGCCGCTCCATCGCGACATTCATCAGGCCATAGGGAATCACGACGATCGCGGTCCATGCAGTCACGGTCGCGAGAATCGTCCCGGCGATCAACGGGCCGAACCAGTTGCGCATCTTAGCAACCCTCCTTGACGATGGCGGGAAGCGATGCCTTTTCCGGGTCGGCACGAAACGCCGGGCCGGGATTATACATGCGCAGCGTCAGGTGGAAGGATTGGTCCTTGATGCCCGGCAGCCAGGCACCTTCGATCGGTCTTGTCGGCGCGATGGTGACGCGCCACACGCCCTGATCGTCGGTTGCGACGTTGGCGCCGTTGACCGACCAGATATTGGCATCATTGGCGACCAGATAGCCTGCCGCGTCATAAATCGTCACGCTCCACCAACGCGCGTCCAGCAGCTTGCCCGACAGGCTGTAGCGGCAATTGCCGTCGAGCGGCGCGCCCGCCGCGTCGGTCTTGGACGACCAATAGACGGTTTCCTTGGCGGGAAGTGCCAGCAATCCCGCGCGCGCCACCGCCGCGCGGGTGATCGCGCCGGTTGCCTTCGTTCCGTAACCAAGCGAGGTTGTCCATGGACCGTTGACGATCTGGCCGCCCTGCAAACCGCCACCGGTGAGCCACCAGGCAGCACCGAGACCGAGCGCCAGCCCGCCCGCCAGAGCGATCGCATAGCGGTGCCAGCTTTTCATATGCTTCCCCTCACCACTCCCCACCGTAGCCCTGAGCCTGTCGAAGGGCGCTTGTCGGTGAAGCGCCCTTCGACAGGCTCAGGGTCACGGTTATAGTCTCAGCCCCGTTTCAACGCCGCCTGCGCGGCCGCCAGCCGCGCAATCGGCACACGGTAGGGCGAGGCGCTGACATAGTCGAGGCCGGTTTTTTCGCAGAAATGGATGCTCGGCGCGTCGCCGCCATGCTCGCCGCAGATGCCGAGCTTGACGTCGGGGCGCGTCTTGCGACCGCGCTCCGCCGCCAGTTCGATCAACTGGCCGACGCCTTCGATATCGAGGCTGACGAAGGGGTCGGTCAGGAAGATACCCTTGTCGACATATTGGGTCAGGAAGCGGCCCGCGTCGTCGCGGCTGATCCCGATCGTTGTCTGCGTGAGGTCGTTGGTGCCGAACGAGAAGAATTCCGCGCTCTCGGCGATCTCGCCCGCCATCAGCGCGGCACGCGGCAGTTCGATCATTGTGCCGACGAGGTACGCAATCTCGCGCCCCTTTTCGGCGAACACCGCCTTCGCCTGCGCATCGACCACGGCCTTCATCAGGTCGAACTCACGGCGCGTCGCGACGAGCGGGATCATCACTTCGGGGATCGGCGCCGCGCCGGTGGCGGCAGCAACGTCGCACGCCGCCTCGAAAATCGCCCGCGCCTGCATCTCGTAGATTTCGGGGTAAGTAACGCCCAGACGGCACCCGCGGTGGCCGAGCATCGGGTTGAATTCGTGCAACTCGTTCGCACGCGCCTTCAGCGCTTCGATCCCGACCCCTGCCGCCGCGGCGACGTCGGCGAAATCCTCTTCGCGCGTCGGCAAAAACTCGTGGAGCGGCGGATCGAGCAGGCGGATCGTCACCGGCAGCCCAGCCATGACCTCGAAGATCGCGGCGAAATCGCCGCGCTGTTCGGGGAGCAGCTTGGCGAGCGCGGCGCGGCGACCCGCCTCATTCTCCGCCAGGATCATCTCGCGCACCGCGGTGATGCGCGCGGCGTCGAAGAACATATGTTCGGTGCGGCACAGCCCGATGCCCTCGGCGCCAAAGTCGCGCGCGACCTGAGCATCTTGGGGGGTTTCGGCATTGGCGCGCACCTTCATCCGGCGCACCTTGTCGGCCCAGCCCATCAGCACGCCGAAATCGCCAACGAGTTCGGGCAGCAGGGTCGGCACCTCGCCCGCCATCACCTCGCCGGTCGAACCGTCGAGCGTCAATATGTCGCCCTCGCGCAGTTCGCGCCCGGCAACGCGTAGGACGCGCGCATTGCCGTCGATCGACAGCCCGCCCGCGCCCGAAACGCACGGACGCCCCATACCGCGCGCGACGACCGCCGCGTGGCTCGTCATCCCGCCGCGCGCGGTCAAAATGCCCTTGGCGGCGTGCATGCCGTGAATGTCCTCGGGGCTCGTTTCGACGCGGACGAGGATCACCGCCTCGCCCATTTCGGCGGCCTTTTCGGCGGCATCGGCGGTGAACATGATCTTGCCCGACGCCGCGCCGGGGCTGGCGGGCAACCCCTTGGTCAGCACATCGCGCGGCGCATCAGGGTCAAGCGTCGGGTGGAGCAGCTGGTCGAGCGCGCCGGGATCGACGCGGCCCACAGCCTCTTCCTCGGTGATCAGTCCTTCGGCCGCCATGTCGACCGCGATCTTCAGCGCCGCCTTCGCGGTGCGCTTGCCCGATCGGGTTTGCAGCATCCACAACGTCCCGCGTTCCACGGTGAACTCGATGTCCTGCATGTCACGATAATGCGTTTCGAGTGTGTCGAACACGCGGCCCAGCTCGGCGAAGGTTTCGGGCATCGCCTCTTCCATTGACAGCGGCTTCGCCCCCGCCCGCTCGCGCGCGGCCTTCGTCAGATATTGCGGGGTGCGGATGCCGGCGACGACATCCTCGCCCTGCGCGTTGATCAGCCATTCGCCGTACCAGGCACGCTCGCCCGTCGCCGGGTCGCGCGTGAAGGCGACGCCGGTCGCCGATGTGTCGCCCATATTGCCGAACACCATCGCCTGCACATTGACCGCGGTGCCCCATTCGGCGGGGATCGAATTGAGGCGGCGATAGACTTTCGCGCGGTCGCTTTCCCAGCTCGCGAACACGGCGCCGACCGCGCCCCACAGCTGATCGTTCGGGTCCTGCGGAAAGGGCGCGCCGGTCTCGCGCGCAACGATCGCCTGATAGTCCTTAACCAGCGCCTGCCAGTCTTCAGCCGACATCTCGGTATCGAGGTAGAAGCCGCGGTCTTCCTTGGCGATTTCCAGCGCTTCCTCGAACTCGGCATGGTCCAGTCCCATGACGACGTCGGCGTACATCTGGACAAAGCGGCGATAGCTGTCCCACGCGAAACGCGGATCGCCCGACGCTTCGGACAGGCCGACGACAGTCTTGTCGTTGAGCCCCAGGTTGAGCACGGTGTCCATCATCCCCGGCATCGACACGCGCGCGCCCGAACGCACCGAGACGAGCAGCGGATCGGCGGCATCGCCGAACGTCTTGCCTGTGATCCCTTCGATATGCGCGATGCCCGCAGCGACTTCTTCGACCAGTCCCGCGGGGAATTGTTCGCCATTCGCATAATAGGCGGTGCAGACGTCGGTGGTGATCGTAAAGCCCGGCGGCACCGGCAGGCCGATCGAGGCCATTTCGGCGAGGTTCGACCCCTTGCCGCCCAGCAATTCCTTCGCACGCTCGGCCGTCGTGGCCGCGCCGCCGAACAAATGCACCATCTTCGTCATGTCTTACTCCTGCTGCCCCGGGGAGGAGGTTGCGGCTGGATAGGGTGGAGATTTGCTATCGTCGATTCAGATTTACTTCGTTCGCTATAAGCGAGCCACCCCTACCCCGTCTGTGTCGAGCGAAGTCGAGACACGCTATGGTTTGTGTCAGACATCTAGGTGTTTCGACTTCGCTCGACACGAACGGAATAAAGGTTGGCCTTACCCTTCGATCTTCGAGAAATCGGCTACACCATGCACCGCGCCGGTAAATCGCGCGAGCAGTCCGAGCCGATAAGCGCGCACCGCCTCGTCGGGATCATTGACCATCACGCCATCGAAAAAGGCATCGATCGGCGCGCGGAGTGACGCGAGCGCGGCCATGGCGTCGGTGAAGCGTTCGTCAGCGACGGCGGCGGAAGCGGCGGGTTCGGCGGCGTCGAGGGCGGCGAGAAGGGCAGCGTCATGCGCCGTCATGCTCTCCGGCGAAAGCCGGAGCCCAGGGAGTGCGTCCGCCGCGGTGGGTTCTGTGCCGCCCTGGGCTCCGGGGTT
>NZ_JADKYM010000044.1 GCF_015475875.1 Sphingopyxis solisilvae
GATGAGCCGTGCGGGCGAAAATGCGGAGAAGGTGTGCGCATGGCTTCGCGATCATCCGAAGGTCGATGGCCTGGGCTATCTCGGCTTTCTGCCCGACGGGTCGCAAATCCACCGGACCCGCCGGGTTGCCGCCCTTCGAGCGCACCCACGCCTCCCATTTGTCGACCGGCAGCACTTCGACCGCGATCGGCATGAAGCCGTGGTCGACGCCGCACAGTTCCGAACACTGGCCGTAATAGACCCCGACCTTGTTTGCGGTGAAGGTCGTTTCGTTGGCGCGACCGGGGACCGCATCCATCTTGGTCCAGAAGGCAGGGACCGCAAAGCTGTGGATCACGTCGGCGCCGGTGATGATAAGCTTCACCTGTCGCCCGACGGGAACGACCATGCGGTTATCGACCGCCAACTGGTACGGCTCGCCAGCCGCTTCCGCGGCATCCTTGGGCAGCATTTTCGACACATATTCGCCGATGCCCTGGTCGGGGTAGGCATAGCCCCAATACCATTGGTAGCCGGTGACCTTGATCGTCAGCGCGTCCTTCGACGGCGGCTCGTACTGCTGTGCCAGCAAGCGGATCGACGGGACCGCGATCACGGCGAGGATCAGCACCGGAATCGCGGTCCAGATGATTTCGATAAAGGTGTTGTGCGTCGTCTTCGACGGCACCGGGTTCGCCTTGGCGCGGTAACGGAAAACGACCCAGAGCAGCAGGCCGAGCACAAACAGCGAGATTACGGTGATGACCGGCAGCAGGATGACATTGTTGAACCAATAGGCCTGCTCACCGACCGGGCTGACCTGCGGCTGGAAATCGATGCCGCGGTCGATCGGCTGGCCAACCCCGGCTTCGGGCTTCAGCGGAACATAGGTGGCGTCGCCTGCGGGAACCGCCGCCTCGGTCGTCGCGGGCGCGGCCACCGGGGCTTCGGCCGGGGCGGCGACCGGCGCCGGATTCGCAGCGGTTGCCGTCACAGGCGCTTCGGCCGGAGCCGCTGCAGGTGCCTGCTGCGCATGACCGGCGCCCACCGCGCCGAGCGACAATGCCGCCGCAATTACAAGGGTTTTCAAGCTCTTCATAAGACTGGTGCCGCCCGTTGCCTGTTGTTCTTATCGTGCTCCGGCCCGCCTTGCCAACCGTCGGACATGCGTCGCGACAGCCGCAAGCCGGGCTGAATCTCGCGGGCGCTATAGACCCGCTTGCCGCTTGCCTCAAGCATCTCTAACACTATTTTGCGGCGGGATAATCTTTGCCGCCAAAACCCGCGCGCCCGCCACGGGCGACACCCTCAACAAAAGAATCATTCTCCCATGACCGACGACGAAATCCTGGCCGAATTCCGCGCCGCCGACGCCTTGCTGCAAGGGCATTTCCTGCTCTCGTCCGGACGTCACAGCGAATATTATCTGCAATGCGCGCGGGTCTTGATGGATACCGACCGTGCCGGCCGGCTTGCGGTCGCGCTGGCGGCGAAACTGCCCCGCGACCTCAAACAGGCGATCGACGTCGTGGTGTCACCGGCCATGGGCGGGGTGATCATCGGCCATGAAATGGGCCGCGCGCTCGGCAAGCCGGCGATTTTTGTCGAGCGCCCGACCGGGACGTTCGAACTGCGCCGCGGCTTCACCATCGAACCCGGTGCAAAAGTGCTGATGGTCGAGGATGTCGTGACCACCGGCCTGTCGTCGCGCGAAGCAATGGAGGCGGTGCGCGCAGCGGGCGGCGACGTGATAGCGGAGGCGGCGCTCGTTGACCGCTCGGCGGGCAGCAACATCGACCTCGGCGTCCCCTTCTACCCCCTCGTCGCGATCAATTTCCCGACCTATGCCGCCGACGAGCTTCCCGATCACCTCGCAGGAACCGAGGCCATCAAGCCGGGGAGCCGCGCGAATTGACGGATCGCCTTCGCCTGGGGGTCAACATCGACCATGTCGCGACGATCCGCAACGCGCGCGGCGGCGA
Source organism: Sphingopyxis solisilvae (assembly GCF_015475875.1). Taxonomy (GTDB): domain Bacteria; phylum Pseudomonadota; class Alphaproteobacteria; order Sphingomonadales; family Sphingomonadaceae; genus Sphingopyxis; species Sphingopyxis solisilvae. Next base: position 1,962 of record NZ_JADKYM010000044.1, read on the forward strand.
GCATCCCGACCCGGTGCGCGCGGCCGAAATCGTCGCAGCGGTCGGCGGCGACGGTATCACCGCGCATCTGCGCGAGGACCGGCGCCACATCCGCGACGACGATCTGGCGCGCATTCAGGCGGCGACCGACCTGCCCTTGAACCTCGAAATGGCGGCGACCGACGAGATGGTCGAGATCGCGCTGCGCCATAAACCGCACGCCGCGTGCATCGTCCCCGAAAAACGCGAGGAACGCACGACCGAAGGCGGGCTGGATGCGGCGGGGCAGCATAATCACTTGGCGCCGATCGTCGCGCGCCTGTCCGACGCGGGCATTCGCGTCAGCCTGTTCATCGAACCCGACCCGCGCCAGATCGAGGCCGCGATGATGCTGCGCGCGCCGGTCGTCGAATTTCACACCGGACGCTATGCCCATTGCGAAGGCAAGGAACGCGCAGTCGAACTGCGCCGCATCGCCGATGCCGCGGCGCTGGCGTGGAAGAATGGCATCGAACCGCACGCCGGGCATGGCCTGACTTACGAGAATGTCGTGCCGGTCGCGGCGATCCCGCAGCTCGCCGAGCTCAACATCGGCCATTATCTGATTGGCGAGGCGATCTTTACCGGGCTGGAAGATGCGGTGCGGCGGATGCGGGCGCTGATGGACGAGGCGCGAGGGTGAACGGGCTCCCAAGTTCCTCCCCGCGTGCGGGGAGGTGGCAGCGCGAAGCGCTGACGGAGGGGGCCATCGGCCTTCAACGTCGCGTCGGGCCGCGAACCCCCTCCACCATCCTGCGGATGGTCCCCCTCCCCGCAAGCGGGGAGGATTGACGTTGATCATCGGCCTCGGCTCCGACCTCTGCAATATCGAGCGGATCCAGAATTCGCTCGACCGTTTCGGCGAGCGGTTCGAGAATCGCGTCTTTACCGATATCGAGCGCGCCAAGGCGGCGCGGCGGCCGTTCACGCGCGCGGGCACCTATGCCAAGCGCTTCGCCGCGAAAGAGGCGTTCTCCAAGGCGGTCGGCACGGGTTTCAAGCGCGGTGTGTTTATGAAGGACATCGGCGTCGTCAACGCACCCTCCGGCGCCCCGACGCTCGCGCTGACCGGCGGGGCGGCCGAGCGGCTCGCGCAGATGATCCCGCCGGGTCACACCGCGCACATCCACCTGACATTGACCGACGACCACCCTTGGGCACAGGCGTTCGTCATCATCGAAGCAATCAAGGATTGACGGAATAATGGCGAAGGACAAGACAAAGGACGACGGCAGCTGGGGCAAGTTGATCCGCGACATTGCGGTCATCCTGCTGCTCGTGCTTGCCATCCACAGCTGCGTCGCCAAGCCCTTCTATATCCCGTCCGATTCGATGATGCCTGCGCTGCGCAACGGCGACCGGCTGATCGTCAGCAAATATCCCTATGGCTGGTCCTATGCCTCGGTCAGTTTCCATCTGGCGCCCAAGACCGAAGGCCGCCTGTTCGGCAAGCTGCCCGAACGCGGCGACATCGTCGTGCTCGAACATCCGGTGACGCGGATCGATTATATCAAGCGCGTGATCGGCCTGCCCGGCGACACGATCCAGCTGACCAACGGCGAGCTCAGCATCAACGGCAAGCCGGTGAAACGCGAGGTCCAGCCGATGCTGTCGATCCCGGTCGATCCCAACCTGCCCGGACCCGACAGCAGCCTTTACCGCTTTGTCCATCGCGACATCGGCGGCAAGGCGACGCTGGAACTGCCGATCGTGCGCGAAACCCTGCCCGGCGGCGCGAGCTTCGACACGATCGACATGGGCCCCGGCTATAGCACCGACGATTATGGCCCGGTCAAAGTCCCGGCGGGCCATATATTCCTGATGGGCGACAACCGCGACGGCAGCGCCGACAGCCGCGTCGCCACCGAACTCAAGGGTCTGGGCGGCGCCGTACCGTTCGACAGCATTGCGGGTCGCGCCGAGATCATCAGCTTTTCGACCGACGGCACCGCGATATGGTATAATCCCTTGAGCTGGTTCCAGGCGCTGCGATCGGGCCGTGCGGGAACCGACCTGCGCCCCGAACGTAGCAGCGGGACGCAATAGGGAGCATCGGCATGGCGGCGACACGGAAACCGGCCGGAACGCGCAAAGTATCCGCCGCCGCGACGCACGTCGAAGCCCCCGGCCCGACCGAAATCCGCAGCGAGCCGGTGCGGGCCGAATTGCTGCGCGCCAGCGTCTGGCTGGGTCTGGCGCTGTTGATCGCCGCGTGCGTCGTGTTGATCCAGCCAATCCTGCTCATTTTCGCCGCCATCGTCATGGCCGCCATCCTCGACGGCGGCACCCGCCTGCTCGGCCGCGTGCTGCCGATCGCACGCGGGTGGCGGCTGCTGATCGTCTGCCTGTCGGCGCTGGCGTTCATCGTCTGGACGATGATGTTCGCCGGATCGCAGATCGCGGCGCAGGCGGTCAGCCTGCAGAGCGTCGTCATGGCCCAGATGGAACGGCTGGCGGCATGGGCCAGCGACCATGGCATGGGCAGCTTCAAGCTCGACACCAAGACGATCTCCGACAATTTCGCCGGGACGTTCGGCCGCGTCACTGCGGCGGTCGGGTCGGTAGTCGGGGCGCTGACCAGCCTGGTGATGATCCTTGTTTTGGGAGTCTTCATCGCGATCGAACCGCGACTGTACGAACGCGGCTTTGCCTGGATGCTGCCGATGAAGCACCGTCAGGATTTCTATATCACCACCGCGCGCATGGGGTTCACCCTGCGCCGTTTGATGGCGGGGCGCCTGCTCGGCATGTTCGTCGAGGGGGTCGGAACCTGGCTTGCCTGCCTTGCCGTTGGCATCCCGATGGCGGCGCTGCTCGGCCTGCTGACCGGCCTGCTCGCCTTCATCCCCAATATCGGCGCGATCGTTTCGGGTGTGCTGCTGGTGCTTGTCGGCTTTTCCGCGGGGACCGATACCGGGCTGTGGGCGATTATCATCTACCTCGTCGTCCAGACCGTCGACGGTTATCTGATCGTGCCGATGGTGGCCAAAAAAACCGTCGACCTGGCCCCTGCCCTCGTCCTTGGCGCGCAGATCCTGTTCGGCGCGCTGCTCGGCATCATGGGGCTGTTTCTGGCCGACCCGATCGTCGCGATGATCAAGGTCGCGCTGGAGCGTGAGGCCGAACGCAATGCGGGGACCGCGGACGGGACAGCGGAGGCGAGCTGACGTGGCCTGATTACTTTCCCGATCGTCATCCCGGCGAAGGCCGGGATCTCGCCCTATTGAAATAACGCTCCGGCGAGATCCCGGCCTTC
>NZ_JADKYM010000045.1 GCF_015475875.1 Sphingopyxis solisilvae
GCTTGCGGGAGGGGTTGGGGGAGGGCTTGTGGCCACCACGTACCGACCAGAGATGCCCTCCCCCAGCCCCTCCCGCAAGCGGGAGGGGGGCGACGAACCGCTCGCCCTGTATGTCCATTGGCCGTTTTGCGTGTCGAAATGCCCCTATTGCGACTTCAACAGCCATGTCCGCGACAGCGTCGATCAGGCGGTGTGGCGCGACGCGCTGCTCGCCGATCTGCGCCATGAGGCGGCGTTGCTGCCGGATCGAACCGTTGGGTCGATCTTTTTCGGGGGCGGGACGCCCAGCCTGATGCCGCCTGCGACGGTCGCGGCGGTGATCGCCGAGGCCGCGGCGCTATGGGGGCTGACCGAAGATTGCGAGATCACGCTCGAAGCGAACCCCAATTCGGTCGAAGTCGCCGCCTTCGCCGATCTGGCCGCCGCCGGGGTCAACCGCGTGTCGATCGGCGTTCAGAGCTTCGACGCACAAGTTCTTGATTTCTTGGGTCGAGCGCACAGCGGCGACGAGGCGCGGCGGGCGATTGCGGCGGCGCAAAGCTGGTTCGACCGGGTGAGCTTCGACCTGATCTATGCGCGGCCGGGACAGACGCTGGCGGCGTGGGAGGCAGAGCTGTTGGGTGCGCTCGGCTTCGGGACCGGGCATCTGTCGCTCTATCAGCTCACCATCGAACCGGGCACACGCTTTGCGACGCTGGCGGCGAAGGGCGATCTCACCATCCCCGACGGCGATGCCGCCGCGGACCTGTTCGATGCGACGCAGGCGATGACGCGCGCGGCGGGCCTGCCGCGCTACGAGGTGTCGAACCATGCACGGGTCGGGCAGGAGAGCCGCCACAACCTCGCTTACTGGCGCTACGCCGATTACGCCGGGGTCGGGCCGGGCGCGCATGGGCGGCGACTGGGTCAGGCGACCGAGCGCCACAAGAAGCCCGAGAATTTCATCGCGGCGGTGGGACGCAACGGCCATGGCCTCAAGGTCGAAAGCGACTTGCCCGCACACGAGCGCGCGACCGAGGCGATGCTGATGGGGCTGCGGCTGACCGAAGGCGTCGATCTGGCGCGCATCGAGGCGCGGAGCGGGCTGGGGCGCGATGCGTTTGTCGATGCGGATGCGGTGGCGCGGCTGGTGGGGCAGGGGTTGATGCGCGCAGCGGGCGATGGGCTGGCGGTGACCGATGACGGGATATTGCTGCTCGACTCGATCCTTTCCGAGGTGGTCAAAACGCACTAGTCTTTCCGCACCGTTCGTCCCGAGCGAAGTCGAGGGACATGCGGGGTGGAGCCAACGTGTCTCGACTTCGCTCGACACGAACGGATCGAGAGAGACAGTTTTGCCGCAAGATCTGATCCGCGACTGGGATGCCCATCTGGCGCATGAAAAGCGCCGGTCGGAGCATACGCGCCGCGCGTACATTGCGACTGCCGAACGGTTCTGCGCTTTCCTGTCGCAACACCGCGGCGGCGCCGTCGATGGCGCGATGCTGGCGAAACTAACCCCCAACGACCTGCGCGCTTATCTCGCCGACCGCCGCGCCGAGGGGCTGGGCAATGCCTCGGCGGCGCGCGAGCTTTCCGCATTGCGTGGCTTCCTGCGCTTCGTCGGCGGCTCGGGCGCCAGTGTGCCGCCGCTGCGCGGCCCGCGGGTGAAGAAGGGACTGCCACGCCCGGTGTCGCCCGCCGAGGCGCTCGCGCTCGCGCAGGATGTCGAGGATAATGCCCGGCAGGGGTGGACCGGCGCGCGCGATTTTGCGCTGTTGTTGCTGCTCTATGGCGCGGGGCTGCGTATTGGCGAGGCCTTGGGGTTGACCGGTGCAGCGCTGCCGCTCGGCGAGACGCTGCGCGTCACCGGCAAAAGGAACAAGACGCGCGTCGTGCCGATCCTGCCCGCCGTCGCCACGGCCGTGAAGCGCTATGTCGATGTCTGTCCCTTTCCGATCGCGAAGGACGGCGCGCTGTTCCTCGGCGCGCGCGGCGCGCCGCTAGCGCCCGGGGTCGTGCGCGCCAGCGTGCGGACGGCACGCCGTGCGCTCGGGCTGTCCGAACGTACGACGCCGCATGCGCTGCGGCACAGTTTCGCGACGCATCTGCTGGCGGGCGGGGCTGATTTGCGCAGTTTGCAGGAGTTGCTCGGCCATGCGAGCCTGGCGTCGACGCAGGTTTATACCGCGGTCGACGCCGCGCACCTGCTCGATATTTATCGCGCCGCGCACCCGCGGGCTTAATCAGCAAATTTCCCTTCTCCCCTTGCGGGAGAAGGATAGGGAGCCTTATCGCGGAGCGATTAGGCGGACTTGGATGATGAGTTGCGAGCCAAGGGCTCGCGCGGTCGGTTTGCGACCGCAACCCCTCACCCAGCTTCGACTAGGCAGCAAGCTGCCAAGTCTACGCATCCCTCTCCCGCAAGGGGAGAGGGGATTATTGGTCCAAGCGCGTCTTCGGCCGCCACGTCATCACCCGGTACAAATACAGCAACACCAGCGACCCGATCGCAACCAGCGCCACCGGGCCGACGAACGCATCCAGATTGGCGAACTGGCGGCCGAACCAATTGCCCGCCCCGGCCAGCGCGCTGATCCAGATCGTCGATCCCGCCGCGGTCCAAGCCAGAAATTTGGCCTGGTTCATCTTCACCATGCCCGCGGGCAGCGACACCATCGTCCGCGCGACGGGCATGAAACGCGCGACGAACACGATGCCGGGGCCATATTTCAGGAACCAGTTGTGCAGCTTTTCCACCTCGCCCCAATCGAGGGTCAGCCAGCGGCCGTGGCGATCGATGAAGGGTTTGAGCCGCTGATAACCGATCCAGCGTCCGATGCCGTACCACACCCAATTGCCCGCAGTCGTCCCGGCGACGGCTACGGCGACCAGCGTCCAGAAATCGAAATGGCCCTTGGCGACGCCAATGCCGCCAAGCCCCATGATGACTTCGGACGGGATTGGCGGAAACACATTTTCGAGGAACATCAGGATGAAAATCCCCATATAGCCCCAGCTCTGGGTCAGGTTCAGGATGAAATCGGTCATGACGCGGGATAACGCGCGGACGGCGTCAACCGATCCGCCGGACGATCGCGTCCCAGATCATGCCGGCGGTATCGCTGTCGTTGAAGCGGTCGATCGCGACGATGCCGGTCGGCGAGGTGACGTTGATTTCGGTCAGCCATTCGCCGCCGATCACATCGATGCCGACGAAGACCAGCCCGCGGTCCCTGAGCGCCGGACCGAGCGCGGCGCAGATTTCCTGTTCGCGCGGGGTGAGCTCGGCCGCTTCCGCATAACCGCCGACCGCAAGGTTCGAGCGGAACTCGCCCTCGCCGGGTTTGCGGTTGATCGCGCCCGCAACCTCGCCGTCGATCAGCACGATGCGCTTGTCGCCCTGGGCAACGCTGGGCAGGAATTGCTGGACCATGAAGGGTTCGGGCCACACCTGTCCGAACAGCTCGACGAGCGCGCCCAAGTTGCTGCCGTCGGCGTCGATCTTGAACACCGCCTTGCCGCCATTGCCGTGCAGCGGCTTGATGACGACGGCGCCGTGGCGCGCCTGAAAATCCTTTACCGCGTCGAGGTCGCGCGTGACCATCGTCGGCGGCATATATTCGGCATAATCGAGCACGAAGACCTTTTCGGGCGCGTTGCGCACCGAGACGGGGTCGTTGACCACGAGCGTTTCGTGGCGGATGCGTTCGAGCAGCCAGGTGCCGGTGAGGTAACCAAGGTCGAAGGGCGGATCCTGCCGCATCAGCACGACATCGACATCGCGGCCGAGGTCGAGCGTGATTTCGTCGCCAAAGCGGTAATGATCGCCCGCCTCGCGCTTCACGTCGAGGACGCGGTGCGCCTTCGTCGTCAGCCGCCCGGCCTCCCACGTCAGCCCGCGAACGTCGTAGTGATAGAGGGCGTAGCCGCGTTCGAGCGCCTTCAGCATCAGGTGGAAGCTGCTGTCGCCCCCGATGTTGATTTTGTCCATCGGGTCCATTTGCACGGCGGCGCGCAGGGTCATTTTATTCTCCTCACAGCGCGCGCCATCAGGCCGCACGCCTAACTTGAATCGTCATCCCGGCGAAGGCCGGGATCTCGTCGTCGCAATCGGACGCACCGGCGAGATCCCGGCCTTC
>NZ_JADKYM010000046.1 GCF_015475875.1 Sphingopyxis solisilvae
CTGTCGCCCGAGGGCGCGACCTCGCTCGGCATCGACACCGGCGCGCGCGCCGCAGCGGAGGGGCCGTTTCCCTTTTGGCGGCGATAGGTCCCGTCAAACCTTACCGAACACGCTATACAAAATTTAACCCTCCGCGGTTATGACAAGAGCGGGACCATGATATTCGGCGGACGTGGGGGTCGGCCGTCAGTGATGGGTCGCACCATGTCCAATCCCGAGGCTCCCCCGGCCTCATCACCGCCCGACGAAAAGCGCCAGCCGCGCCAGTCGCGATTGGTGAAGGCGGCCCTTGCCTGTACCCGGCTGGGCCAGTTCGACGTCACCATCCGCAATGTTTCGGAAACCGGCATTGGCGGCCAGGCACCCGGCACCCTGCAAATCGGCGAGCGCGTCACCGTTTTTCTGCCCGGCCATGAAACGATGCTGGGCACGGTGCGCTGGGTCGCGGGCAACCGTTTCGGGATCGAAACCGATCAGCCGGTCGAAGCGAGCCGACTGCGCGCCGCCCACGGCGCAGGCGCAGCTGCCGGCGAAGCCGTTGCGGGGTTCGAGATCATTCCGCCGCCGACCGCCCCGGCACGCCGTCCCGGACTGGTGCTCGGCGCGGCCCAACCCGCGCAATTCGGGCGCAGCATCTGGATCGACAAACGATAGGATACCGCCACGCCGCACAAAGGAAAACCGGCGCGGATTGCTCCACGCCGGTTTCCCTCGGTTAACTTGTGCGTGCGATGCGCGATGCGTCAGGCGACGCGGCGCACCTCATTGCCTTCGTCGTCGATGTCGCGAAGGACATAACCGCGGCCCCAGACCGTTTCGATATAATTTTCGCCGCCGCAGGCCAGCGCGAGCTTCTTGCGCAGCTTGCAGATAAAGACGTCGATGATCTTGAGCTCGGGCTCGTCCATGCCGCCATAGAGGTGGTTCAGGAACATTTCCTTGGTCAGCGTCGTGCCCTTGCGGAGCGAGAGCAGTTCCAGCATCTGATATTCCTTGCCGGTCAGATGCACGCGGACGCTGTCAACCTCGACCGTCTTGGTGTCGAGGTTGACCGCCAGCTTGCCAGTCTTGATGACGCTCTGGCTGTGGCCTTTCGAGCGGCGAACGACGGCGTGGATGCGGGCGACGAGCTCGTCGCGGTGGAACGGCTTGGTCACATAATCGTCGGCGCCAAAGCCGAACGAGCGCACCTTGCTGTCCATTTCGGAAATGCCCGACAGGATCAGCACCGGCGTCTGCACCTTTGCCGTGCGCAGTTTTTTCAGCACGTCATAGCCGTGCATGTCGGGCAGGTTCAGGTCGAGCAGGATGATGTCGTAATCATAGAGCTTACCCAGGTCCAAGCCTTCTTCACCCAGATCGGTGGTGTAGACGTTGAAGCCCTCGGTGGTGAGCATCGTGTCGATCGCCTTGGCGGTCGTCGGCTCGTCCTCGATCAGCAATACGCGCATTGGGCACCCCTTGATTGTTTCCCACGATAGCCCTGCCTTTCGACCGCATGGCTATCTTGTGCGATGCCACCGACCGACCCCTGTTGCGGACTGCCGGAACATTAACCACGAAACTAATGAAGGGAAAAGGTTAATTTTGATTTAACCCGCAGGAATCCACGAGTCGCGGGGAATCGCCGATGACCTCGGCGGACCTTTGGCGGGTAATTTCATGCCGTCGAAGCGGTCGTCACGACGGCGTTGCACGACCGTTTCAGCGTCTCGACCAGATGGTCGGCAAGCGCGCGCACGCGCGCCGGACGCAGGCGTGATGGTGGCGAAAGCAGGTGAAGAAAGGCTTGCGGCGTCGCCCAGTCGGTCAGGATGCGAACCACCTCGCCCTGCGCCAGCGCTTCCTCAGCGATAAAGTCGGGCAGCGCCGCCACGCCGCCGCCCGCTGCCAGCAAGGGAATCATGATGTCGCCGTTGTTGGCGAACAACGGCCCGGTCGGAATGACCGTCGCCTCCTCGCCGCCCCGGTGAAAGCGCAGCGGCATCGCGCGCTCGCGGTGGCCATAGCCGATCAGCCGATGGCTGGCGAGGTCGAGCGGATGGCGCGGGGTGCCGTGCTTTTCCAGATAGGCCGGGCTGGCGATGACCGACGCCGTTACCGGAGCGATCGTACGCGCAAGCAGGCTGCTGTCCTCCATGGTCGCTATCCGCAGCCCGAGGTCGATCCCCTCCGCCACCAGGTCGTGGCGCGCGTCGCTCAGCATCACTTCGATCTCGACCGCGGGGTGCAGGTCGAGAAAAGCCGCGATCGGGCCGCCGAGAACCTTGATCCCGAAACTCATCGGGGCGGCCAGCCGGATCGGTCCCGCCAGATCGGCGCGGTCGCCGCGCGCGCCCTCGGTCGCTGCCGTCGCCGCCGCGACCATCGCCTGCGCCTCGCCCAGCAGCCGCTCGCCCGCGGTCGACACGGTGACGACGCGCGAGCTGCGGTGGAGCAATGCGATGCCGAGCGACGTTTCGAGGCGCGTCACCGCCTTGGAGACGCTCGCCTTTGACATGCCGAGCGATGTGGCGGCGGCGGTAAAGCTGCCGCTGTCGGCGACCGCCGCGAAGCAGGCCCAGCCTTCGTAATCGGGTAGTGACATTCCGACGCTCCGTTTCTCGACAACATGATCGCTCCACCAACCGGGTCATTACGAGCGAAGCGAAGCAATCCAGAGCGGTTTACGCCTGTTCTGGATTGCCGCGTCGCTTCGCTCCTCGCAATGACGATTGATGCAAATATGGAAACGATCAATTTCCATCTATGCTATTTCAGAAACAATCCCAATCGCTATCTTGTCCTCAACAAAGGCGCTGCCGGGCATCCCGCCAGGCGCGGCGCGACAGAAAGGACAAGGCCATGATCGATATTCGCAAATTCGACACGCTGGGCCATGCCAACCACGGCTGGCTCGATGCGCGCCACCATTTTTCCTTTGCCAACTATTATGACGAGAGCCGGATGGGCTGGGGCGCGCTGCGCGTGTGGAACGACGATGCCATTGCGGCGCAGTCGGGTTTTCCGCCGCACCCGCATCGCGACATGGAAATCATCACCTATGTCCGGACCGGCGCGATCAGCCATCGCGACAGCATGGGCAATGCCGGACGCACCGCCGCGGGCGACGTTCAGGTGATGAGCGCCGGCACCGGGGTGACGCACAGCGAGTTCAACCTGGAGGACGAGGAAACGACGCTGTTCCAGATCTGGATCATTCCCGATCGCGCCGGCGGCAATCCCGGCTGGGGCGCGCGCCAGTTTCCGCAGGCCGACCGGTCGGGCCGGTTCGTCACGCTGGCGAGCGGCATCGACGGCGACGACGACGCGCTGCCGATCCGCGCCGACGCCCGTGTGGCGGCGGCGACGGTCAATGCCGGGGAAAGCGTCAGCTATGACCTCGGCGCCGGGCGTCACGCCTATCTGGTCGCCGCCAAGGGCCGCATCCGCGTCAACGGCGAGGATGCCGATCCCCGCGACGGCATCGCGATCCGCGACCTTGATCGCATCACCGTCGAGGCGCTCGACGACGCCGAGCTGGTGCTCGTCGACAGCCTCTGACCCCCGGGCCGCCGCGCTTCCCCTCCCCCTCCCGGCGCGCGGCGCGGCTGGCAAAAGCCTTGGAAATGCGCGCACCGGAAAAATTGGCACAGCCTTTGCTTTACAAGGGTCAGAAACACGGGGACCAACCCG
>NZ_JADKYM010000047.1 GCF_015475875.1 Sphingopyxis solisilvae
ATTATGCGGAGATGCGCGGGTTGGCGCGCAGCGATCCGATGCGGATCGATACTGCCGCGCCATCGACCGCCACCGTCGCCGCCCCTCCACCACCCGCTTCGCGGGCGGTCCCCCTCCCCATCGCTGCGCGACAGGGAGGATCAGTTATCGTCAAAGGCGTCGGCGCCGCCGATTTCGCGTCCTGCGGCGAGCAAGCCGGCGCCGGGGACGTGGTTGAACTCGATCCGAATGCCGTCGGGATCCTCGAACAGCACAGAATAATAGCCGGGCGCCCAGGGTTCCTCTTGCGGGGCGTGGACGATGGCAACGTCGCTCCGATCCTTCAGAAAGGCGTGGAGGCGATCGACCGCGGCGCGGTCGCGCATCCGGAAACAGGCGTGGTGCAGCCCCGGCGCGCCTTGGTCGAAGCGTTTGCCCGCATTTTTCGCGCTGGGCGTGCGGATGCCGATCGCGGTGCGACCGCCGACGCCATAGAGCATCGCATCGCTGTCGAGCACGATCTTGAGATCGAGGTAGCGGATCAGGTCGCGCCAGAACGCCGTCGAACGCGCGAAGTCGCCTGCGGTCAGGATGACGTGGGCGACGCCGTTGAGGTCGCCGCTCATTTGATCGCCGCCAGCGTGTAGAGAAATTCGGCGAAACCCATCGTCGCGTCGACCAGTCCGGCGACCTTCGGATTGGTCGAATCGATCAGATAATATTCGTCGGGGGCATGCGCGCCCGACCCGTGGCCGGTGCCGAAATGCCCCGCCGGGATCGACACCGGCGGCGCGGTAAAGGTCGCGCCGGGCCAGCTGCCCGCGAGCCGCGCGTTGAGGTTCGTCGCGACCCCCATCTGCTTGTAGGTCGCCAGTGCGGTCCGGATCAGGCGGCTGTCTTCGGCCACCTCGGTCGGGTCGTAGCCGCCCGACACATTGACCTCGACATCCTGAAAGCCGTGCTTGTCGAGATGCGCGCGCAGCTTTTGCTCCGCCTCGGCACGCGTCTGGTTGGGAACGAGGCGGAAATCGAGCTTGGCGACCGCGCGGCCGGGCAGGATCGTCTTGCCGCCGGGGCCGGTATAGCCCGCGACCAGCCCCTCGATATTGACCGTCGGCTCCTGCGCCAGACGGATCAACGCGTCGTCGTAGGAAAGGTTGTCGATCCAGTGGGTGACGCCGAGCGCGGCCTTTTGCTGCGCCTCGTCGCCCGCCTTCGCGGCTTCGCGGATCAGGGCTTTCTCGCGGTCGGTGAGCGGCCGGACATTTTCGAACCAGCCCTCGATCGCGGGCTTGTTGCCGTCAGGGGTGACAAGCGTCTGCAGCGCCTGGACCAGCCGCCAGGCGGGCGAATCGACCATCGCCTTCAGGCTGGAATGAATGTCGCCCTTGGGCCCGCGCCCCCATTTCTCGCCGCTGGCGACCAGTTCGAGTTCGATGATGCCCTTCGATCCCAGATTGACCGTGACATTGCCGTTCTGGCCCTGCGAGGCGAAGGGGATGAAGATGCCCTCGCATTTTTTGAGCGCGGCGAGGATGTTGGGCTTCGTCGCAATCTGGCGGAAGTGCGGCGAGCCGATTTCCTCCTCGCCCTCGCAGACAAGGACGATGTTGACGGGCAGCTTCGCCTTGGCGGCGCGGATCGCGTGGAGCGCGGCGAGGAAGGCGGCTTCGGGCCCCTTCTGGTTCACCGCGCCGCGGCCCATGATCGCCTGCCCGAAACCGGGGCGTTCGACCATCTTGCCTTCGAGCGGCGGGGAGGACCATTCGGCGGGGTCGAACTGCTTGACGTCATACATGAAATAGATGCCGAGCGTGCGCGGGGCGCCGACGTCGATCGTGCCGAACACGCCCGGGTGGCCGTCGGTGGGCACGATCTCGACGTTGGAAAAGCCCGCGTCGCGCGCGAGTTCGGCCATAAAGGCCGCGCCTTCAGCCATGTTCAGATTTTCGGCGGCGATCGAGGGCAGGGCGATCCAGTCGCGGATGCGCTTGATCGACGCGTCCTTGCCGGCTTCGGCCGCCTTGCGAATCGCAGCGGACTGGCTGCTCGCGGCGAGGGAGGGGAGGGGCGCCATGACCGCCGCGCCTGCGCCCAGCATGGCGGCACCGCGAATCAGATCGCGGCGGTTCGGTCGGTCGGTGTGGCGGAAATTCATGGCTTGTCCCCCTGCGGCAGATGTGTCGCGGGGAGTGTTCTTTAAATGGAACGACATGGCAAGGAGGCACCGGCGAGACCCCGGCCTTCGCCGGGGTGACGTGTGGTTGGGAGGTCGGTTTTTGAGATCGTCATCCCGGCGAAGGCCGGGATCTCGCC
>NZ_JADKYM010000005.1 GCF_015475875.1 Sphingopyxis solisilvae
GACGTCGATCCGCCGCGGCCGGATCGCTGCCGCTTCGGCGGCACTCAGCCGCCGGACGCTGTTGAACATCGGATTGAACACCGCGCTGCCGCCGGCCTTGGTCAAGGTGACGAAATGAAAGGCGCTGCTCCGCGAAAATTCATAGGCAAAAACCGTGACATCGACTTGTCCCGACTGGGTGGCGACGCGTGCCGTCGAATAGGACGCCGGCAATCCGTTCACCGTCGTGCGCTGGATCGCACTGGGGGTGATCGCGCTGTTCCCCGCAACCGCCTTGAACGCCGTGGCGATATAGGCATTCATGTCGCCGTTGTAGGGTCCGGTCGTGAACTGCGCCTGCCCGCCATTGCCACTGACCGTGACCGCGGTCGTGCCGTTCTGCATGCCATATCCGCGCGGCACCTCGAACCGCAGCCGCAGGTCGGGGTGCAGGAACTGGTTGCCCTCGACCACGCCTTGCGCGGGATCGTCGCCGTATAGGACATTGTCGACGGCCGCCAGAAAGGCGTCGGCGTTGCGGGCGCCGCCCGTACCACCGACGCGGCCGGCCAGCGTCTGGGCATTGCGGACGCGCGACGCCGGGTCGGGGTGGGTACTGGCCCAGGCGGGGAGCGAGCGGGCATCGCCGCCCGAAAGCCGCGCGTCGAGACTCGTCTGATTGGCGAGGCTGGCGAGCATCGTCGACAGCGCCAGCGGGTCATAGCCCGCGCTGCGCAGATATTGCACGCCCAGCTGGTCGGCCTCCAGCTCCTGCCCGCGCGAGAAGCCCAGCGTCGCGAGCTGGGCCACCTGCATCGCATTGTTCTGGAGCAATCCACCAAGGCCGCCGATCACACCCCCGCCGTCACCGATCGCGCCGCCCAGCACCGCGCCCAGCAGGCCCAATAGCTGGTTGCGGGTCGCGGCCGACTGGCGTTTTTTGCTGTGCTGGGCCGCGACATGCCCGACCTCGTGCCCCAGCACCCCGGCCAGCTCGGCCTCGTCGTTCATCAGCGCCATCAGCTGGCGGGTGACATAGACATAGCCGCCGGGGATCGCGAAGGCGTTATTGACGGGCGAATTCAGCAGGGTGACGGTAAAGTCGCTCGGGCTGCGCGACAGCCCCGATTGCACCGCGATATTCTGACCGACGCGATTGACGTAGCTCGCCTGCGGCCCGCTGTAGACGCCGCCGAATTCGGCCATCAATTGTGGATGCGCGTCGCTGCCCTGCTTACGGTCGGCGGCAGAAATGTTCGTCGCGGTCTTGATCGCCTTCAGCTGCGCGCCGGCGACACCAGTCACCGCCAGGCTGCCCAGCGCCGCGGTTGCGGCGAACAGCGTCGCCGCACCGTTCCTTGTCCATCGGGTCATCGGTCCAATCCTCCCCTGCTGCGCGTTCTTTCCGGCATATCGCCGATCCATATTCAAGCAAGCCGTCGATGAACCGCCGCTGTCCGGCGCGCAACGGCTGACCGGTCGAAAACGCAATACCAATGGATCGGGTTCCGCGCGCCCTGCCGATCAGGCGCGGCCCATCGCAAGAAATTTTTCCTCGCGAGCGGCCAGCACGGCATCGCGCGGCAGGCCCGAAAGGGCATCGAGTTCCTCCGCGATCGCGTCGCCGAGCGCCGCAATCGCCACCTCGGGCGCCCGATGCGCGCCGCCGACCGGTTCGGGAACGATCCGGTCGATGATCTTCATACCGAGCAGGTCCTGCGCCGACATCTTCATTGCCGCGGCGGCATCGGCCGCCTTGTCCGACGTGCGCCACAGGATCGACGCGCAGCCTTCGGGTGAAATCACCGAATAGACGGCATGTTCGAACATCAGCACACGGTTGGCGGCGGCGATCGCGATTGCGCCGCCCGACCCGCCTTCGCCGACGACCGCAGCCACCATCGGCACCCCCAGCGCGAGACATTGTTCGGTCGATCGCGCGATCGCTTCGGCTTGGCCGCGCTCCTCGGCCTGAATGCCGGGAAAAGCGCCCGACGTATCGACCAGGCTGACCACCGGCAGGCCGAACCGGTCGGCCAGCTGCATCAGGCGGATCGCCTTGCGATAACCCTCCGGCTTCGCCATGCCGAAATTATGCTTCATCCGCGACGGGATATCGTCGCCCTTTTCATGGCCGATGACCATCACGCGGCGACCACGAAAGCGCGCTAGACCGCCCAAAATCGCTTGGTCGTCGCCGAAATTGCGGTCGCCTGCCAGCGGCATCCAGTCGTCGAACAGGCCCGCGACATAATGTTTGAAATGCGGTCGGTCGGGATGGCGCGCGACCTGCGTCTTTTGCCACGGCGACAGTTTGGAATAGATGTCGCGGAGCAGTTTGGACGATTTGTCCTCGAGCCGCGCAATGTCATTGTCGATGTTCAGCGACGGATCGTCGCCCATTTCGCGCAGTTCGGCGATTTGACGATCGAGCGCGGCGACCTGTTTTTCGAAGTCCAAAAAGGCTGTCATGGTGAAGAGCGCTAGGACGATGGCGCAGGCGCGTCAACGTCCGCCATTCGCGCCAGCGGATGACGGCGATTGACCAGTTCGACGAGCCGCCGGCTGTCGACATGGGTATAGATTTCGGTGGTGGCGATGTCGGCGTGGCCCAGCATCAGCTGCAGCGCGCGCAGGTCGGCACCGCCTTCGAGCAGGTGAGTGGCAAAGGCATGGCGCAGCACGTGCGGACTGACCGCCGTCGGATCCACTCCCGCGCGCGCGGCAAGATCGCGAAGCATCTGGAACAGCCGCACGCGCGAAATATGGCTGCGGCCCGAAGGGAACAACCAGATCGCCCCTTCGGCAATCAACGGCATCCAGCGCGCCAGCACGCGCCGCGCCCGGTCGGAGAGCGGCACGAGCCGTTCCTTGTCGCCTTTGCCGCGGATGATGAGAAATTCATGCTCGCCCGCAATCGCGCGGCGGGGCAGCGACACCAGTTCGCTGGCGCGCAGCCCCGATCCGTAGAGCAGTTCGAGCAGCAGCAGCATCCGGACGGCCGCTGCGGGGGGCACTTCGCCCGCAGCCTCCTGTTCGGCCTGCGCGAACAGGTGTTCGACATGATCGTGCGTCAGGATGCGCGGCAGCGGCCGCCGGGTCGTTGGACGGGCAATATCGAGCGCCGGGTTGTCCGCCCGGTCGCCCTCATCGAGCAGAAACGCGTAAAATTGCCGCAATGCCGACAGTTTGCGCGCGGCGCTGCTGGTTGCAAGCGATTGATAACCAGCCATCAATTGTCGCAGATCGGCAACGTCGGCGGCTTCGATCGCACCGTTCATGCTCGCCGCGGCCTGCTCCAGATCACGGCGATAGGCGGCGAGTGTATTGCGCGAAGCGCCGCGCTCGGCGGCCATCATCTCCAGGAAACGGTCGATCGCGGCGGCGTCGGTCATCGACACGCCGCCCGATCCGCGGGTTCAGACACGGACCAGC
Organism: Sphingopyxis solisilvae; assembly: GCF_015475875.1. Lineage (GTDB taxonomy): Bacteria > Pseudomonadota > Alphaproteobacteria > Sphingomonadales > Sphingomonadaceae > Sphingopyxis > Sphingopyxis solisilvae. The sequence goes on from NZ_JADKYM010000005.1 coordinate 3,415, forward strand.
GCTTCCGCGGCGATCATGCGCGCCTCGGCGCCAAGGCCGACGTCGCGCAGCGCCCGGACGATGTAATAGAGGTGATAGGGCGGCACATCGTCCCAATCGCCCTGCATTCCCGTCGCGGCGAGCAGCGCGACCATTCCGGGCTCGCGCCGTTCGGCCGCGGCCATGATCGCGCGCGACCAGCGCGTCTGGCGGCCAAGGTCAATACCAAGGTCCCCCGCCACCGACGCGGCCGCGCCGCCATCGACGCGGCCCAGTCCCGCGAGACCGGCGAGCAGGAACTTCGTGCGCAGCCCGTCGGTGCTGTCGTCATTCCCCGCAAATTGCCCGATCGTGCCGGCGTTGATTCCGTTCAGCGAACGCGGCGATCCGACCGCCAGGACACCCCAGGCGCGGCTGCCGACATTCACCGTCGGCACCCATGCCATCGCATTGGTGTCAAAACCGCCGGCGAGCATCGACCCCATCAACTGCCAGGGATCGCTGCCGACCCCGGTGCCCGGCGGCAAGGCCGCCGCGGCGCGCGCGGTCGATACCATCGCGGCGTAGCCGGATCCCGCCCCCCACAGCCGTTCCATGGCGGCATAACGCGCCGCGCCATCGGCGGTACCGAACGCCGCGCGCAACTGCTCGGTCCGGGCCGTCAGATCCTCCGACGGTTCCTCCTCGGTCGCGGCGGCACTCAGCAGCGACACATAAGCTTCACTCGAAAGCACGCCGCGCGCCGCGGCGTCGGGCGCCGCGACGACCCGGTCCGCCATTTCCGTCATCGGCGCCAGAACGGTCCACGCTTTTATACTGGCCGGGGCCGCAGCGCGCAACGGGTCGGGAATGGGCACCGCGGTCGCCGTCGCCATGCCGAAGCGCCAGCTGGTCAGTCGGCCGACATTGTCCCACTCGATCGTCGTCGAGCGGCGCCCGCTTCCCGTCGCACCCAAGACCCGTTCGGCAAGCAAGATGTCGAAGTTGGCAATCTTGCCGCTCGATCGAACCCGCCCGATCGCCCAGCCCGCCGGGCCGGCCTCACCCGACAGGCCCGAACAGATGGCGGCCGCGAGCCGCCAGCTGTGCTCGTCGCCATGCGCGAGGCCCGCGGGCACATAGGGACACATGCCCGCCGGATCGGCATTGGCCAGATAGGTTTGCTGTGCGGTGGCGACGAGGCGCGGGGTGGCGCGGTCATAATCGACCGACTGGACGATCCAGCGCGCGGCAATCGATTCGCCCATGCGCAGCAACAGCGCCGCGCGATCCGCGGCGAGGTCGGCGCCGTTGATCGTTTCGGGGGTATCGACCGCCGACACCAGCGCCCGGCGCAGTAAGATATGCCCCCAGCGCGAGGCGAGCTGGCCATTCGTGCGCTGCATCAATGCCGCGGCATATTGGCCTCTGACGCCAAAGGCGTCGGGCGCCAACCCGCCGGTTTCGGGGGTCAGCGGGCCGATGCGCGTCAGCAGCCGCCGGGCGCCGGGCGGCAGATCATATTTCAGCGTCCCCGGTTCTTCGGCTTCGCCCTCCTCGCCGGTTTCGGTATCGGCAGCGACCGGGGCGGGCGTGTCCGCCGTGCCGACCGTGGGGGTCACGGGCGGCGGGCTGGCGCCGTTCTTCGGTGCCGCGGGCGACGTTGGTGCCGGCGTCGGACGCGGGGCGGGCGTTTCCGCCGGGTTGCCGAAACCTTCAGGCAGCAGCGATTCCTGTGCCAGCACCGGCCAAACCAGCGCCGCGGCCAGTGCCGAGCCCGACAAGCCCAGCGTCAACGTGAACAATTTTTTCGTCATACCGCCGCGCTTTCGGCAATCTTGTCGGCCACGTCCACCTCTAAACTACCTGTCCGGCGCGCCGCATGATCGGCTGACGGCGAAAACCATTGTCCCCTGCGACCCCGGCGGTATAGCCGCGCGCACGATGTCGCGAAACCCGAAAAGCCCTGCGCCGAAACGCGGCAGCCCCGTCGCTCCGGGTGTGCGCGACCGGTCGATCGTGCTGGTCGGGCTGATGGGGTCGGGCAAGTCCACGGTCGGCCGGCGGCTCGCGCAGCGGCTCGGCATGCGCTTCGCCGATGCCGATGACGAGATCGAGCGCGCCGCCGGGATGACTATCGCCGATATTTTCGATCGGTTCGGCGAGGCGCATTTTCGCGATGGCGAGCGCCGCGTGATCGCGCGCCTGCTCGGCGGCAAGCCGATGGTGCTCGCAACCGGCGGCGGCGCCTTCATCAATCCGGAAACGCGCGCGCTGATCCTGAAAGACAGCCTTTGCATCTGGCTCGACGCCGATATCCCGACGCTCGTCGAACGCGTTGCGCGCCGCAGCCACCGACCGCTGCTCAAGGACCGCGACGCGGGCGAAGTGCTGCGTGAACTGGCGGCGGTGCGCAATCCCGTCTATGCCGAAGCGCATCTGCGCGTCAGTTCGGCGAGCACGCCGCACGAACAGACCGTGCGCGCAATCTTGGAGGCACTCGCGACATGGAAAAGCTGACCGTCGAGCTCGGCGCCCGCAGCTATCCCATCCTGATCGGCGACGGGCTGATCCGCGAGATCGGCGCCCATGTCGCGCCGCTCCTGAAACGTCCGCGCACGATGATCGTCACCGACTCCCATGTCGCCGACCATTATCTCGCCGCGCTCGGCACCGCGCTGGCGATGGAGAATATCTCTTTCTCCTCCTTCGTCCTCGACGCGGGCGAAGCGACGAAAAGCTGGGCGGGGCTCGCGCGCCTCACCGAATGGCTGATCGGCGAAGGCATCGAACGCAGCGACCATGTCATCGCGCTTGGCGGCGGCGTGATCGGCGATCTCGTTGGCTTTGCGTGCAGCATCGTCAAGCGCGGCTGTTCCTTCATCCAGGTGCCGACGACGTTGCTTGCGCAAGTCGACAGCAGCGTCGGCGGCAAGACCGCGATCAACACCCCCGCGGGCAAAAACCTGATCGGCGCCTTTCACCAGCCGGCGATGGTCGTGATCGACCCGACGACGCTCGAAACGCTGCCGCGTCGCGAACTCGGCGCGGGTTATGCCGAAGTCGTCAAATATGGGCTGATCGACGACGCCGATTTCTTCGCCTGGTGCGAGGCGAATGGCGCCGCGTTGCTCGCGGGCGACAGCGCCGCGCGCGCCCATGCGATCGGGCACAGCGTTGCCGCCAAGGCGCGGATCGTCGCCGCCGACGAGCGCGAGACGCAGGATATTCGCGCCTTGCTCAACCTCGGCCACAGCTTCGGCCACGCGCTCGAGGCCGAAACCGGCTATTCGGACCGGCTGCTCCATGGCGAGGCGGTTGCCGCGGGCATGGTGCTGGCGCACCAGTTCTCGGCCGCGAACGGCCTCTGCCCCTTCGCCGACGCCGCGCGTGTGCGCGACCATCTGGCGAGCGTCGGCCTGCCGCACAGCCTGACCAGCGCGGGCATCAATACGGGCGGCGCCGAGCTTGCGGCGCATATGGCGCACGACAAGAAGGTGCGCGGCGGCAAGCTGCCGCTCATCCTGTCGCGCGGCATCGGGCAGAGCTTCGTCACCGACGAATATGGCCTCGACGCGGTTGCCGCCTTTCTCGACGGGCAGCGCGGCGCTTAGGCTGGCGCCGTATCCTCGTCGCGCGCTGCCTTCGCCGCGCGGCGGCGCTGGCGGAAGGTTTCGATCACGCTGTCGGCTTCGCGCCCGCCGCCGGGCTTGAAGCGATGATCCATGCCCGCGGTCAGGTCGCCTTCGTCGATCTGCGCCGCCAGCCGCGTTTCGTCGAGCTGGCGGAAGGCCGCCTCGACATCCTCGATCTCGCGCGGGTCGACATCCAGTTCCTCGAGCGCTTTGAGGCCAAGCGCCACCGAACTTTCGAACACCTCGCGCACCGCAGCGGATACGCCAACGCCGTCGATCGCGATCAACTGGCGGCGGTCGAACACGCGCGCCAGCACCCGTGCCTGTGGAAAGGCTTCGACGATCGGGCGCAGGGTTGACGCGTCAAACGCCGCGTCGTCGATGCAATAGATGATCAGTTTCGCATCGTCGGCGCCTGCCCGCCGCAGCAGGTCGAGCCGCAAGCCGTCGCCATAATATACTTTTGTGTCGAACCGCCCCGACCGCTCGATCTGGCTCGGCTTTTTGTCGATCAGGGTCACGGAGCAATCGACGGCATGGAGCATTTGCGCCACGGTCTGCCCGAAGCGGCCATAACCGATAACCAGCGCCGATCCGCGCGGTGCGTGCTCGGGACCGTCCATGTCGGCACCGTCGCGATCGGGCGCAAATTCCAGATTGCGGGCGAACAGCATCAGGAAGGGGGTCGAAATCATCGACAGCGTCACGACCGCACTGAACAGGCTCGCCGCGTCCGGCGCAATGAGCAGCGCCTGCTGCGCTTGGGTGAACAGCAGGAATCCGAATTCGCCGCCCTGGCTGAGCAGCAGGCCCAAGCCGAGCGCGGTTTTCCACGATTTGCCGAACGCGCGAACCAGCAGCGTCAGCACGGTGAGCTTGACGACGACCAGCGCCGCGGCAAGCCCGACGACGCGCAGCGGGTCGGCGAGCACGACATTGACGTCCAGCACCATGCCAACCGCCAGGAAAAACAGCCCGAGCAGGATCAGGCGAAACGGTTCGACATCGGCTTCGATTTCGTGCCGGTAGGGCGAGTCGGCAAGCATCACCCCGGCGATGAAGGCGCCCAGCGCGGTCGAGAGGTGCAGGCTGTGCATCAGTGCCGCGCTCGCCAGCACCGCGAGCAGGCCGACGACGACGAACAATTCGCGTTCGCCATAGCGGCCAATCAGCCGGAGCAGCGGATTGAGGATGAACCGCCCCGCAAGCACGAGCCCGATGATCGCGGCGACCGTGTACAGCGCCAGCATCCAGCCCGGCGGTGCCGAGGGGTCGGCGGGTGCGCGCGACATGACGGCGATGATCGTGATCATCGGCACAATCGCCAGATCCTGGAACAACAGGACCGAGAACGCCTTTTCGCCAAAGGGCGAGTTGATCCGCCCCGAATTTTTGAGGCCGGGCAGAATCTGCGCCGTCGAAGACAGCGCCAGCGGCAGGCCGAGCGCCAGTGCTGCCTGCCAGCTGAAACCCAGCGTCAGAAAGATCAGGGCGGAAAGGATCAATCCGGTGATTGCGACCTGGGTAAAGCCAAGGCCGAAGATCGCTCGCCGCATGTTCCACAAGCGACGGGGATGCAATTCGAGCCCGACCAGAAACAGCAGGAAAGCAATGCCAATCTCGGCAAACGCGAGCTTCGACTCGCCGCCGCCGACAAGCCCGAACCCATAGGGACCGACCAGCGAGCCCGCGATCAGGTAGCCGAGCACTGCTCCCAGACCGAGGCGGCGGAAGAACAGAACGAACAGCGTCGCAACGCCCAGGAGGATCGCGCCCTCGATCAGCGCCGTGTCGGTCGCTTGTTCAGCGGCCTTTTCGGCGGCAACCACGGACAGCGCAAACAGGTTCATGCCGCAGCAACCCGAGATTCGAGCGCGGCAATTGCGGCATCGAACGGCAGCAAGATGGCGCCGTGCCGCGCCGGATAGTCGCGCGCCGGGGCAAGCAGATCAAAACCGGGCCAGTCGGGCGCCTCGCCGTCACCGGCAAACCAGCCGGCAATCGCATTGCGCGCGCCGCGGATGTCGTCGAGCGAACGGCCGCGCGCGTGCCGCGCGAGCAGGGTGGCGGCTGCCTGCCCCAGTGCGCAGGCTTCGACGTGCATTCCGACCTCGGTCACCCGCCCGGCAGCATCGGCGTCGAGATCGAGCAGGATGCGGCTGCCGCACAGTGGTGCCCGCACGCTCGCATGAAATCGCGCCTCGGGGCGCGGCAGATGCTCCGCCGTCGCCACCGCCAGCGCCAAGATGTCGCGGTTGTAAAGCGGCGCGCTCATCGCGCCGGAGCGTCGGCTTTGGCCTCGGCCTCGCGCGCCTGGGCGCGGCGGTCGGCGATCACCTGGCTCAACGCCTTGCTGGTGGCATTCAGCGCGGGATAGGTGCGGCTGTCGGTCATCCACGCCGGACGCTGGGCGTTGCCATAGCCGATATCGTACAAGAGCGTGATCGCCATAAAGCCGATCGCGGCGATCATCAGCCCCTTCACCGCGCCGAACCCGGCGCCCAGTCCGCGGTCAAACCCGCCGACGAGCGAAGCGCGGCTGCGCTGCCCCATCGCGCGCGACCCCCATTTGGCAAAAGCGAAAACGCCCCCAAACAGCAGCACGAACGCCAACATCGCCGCGCCGCCTTCGGTCCCTACCCACCCTGTCAGCAGATCGGTGACCGCCGGATGAAAGAAGCGGACCGCCGCGATCGCCAGCACCCAGGCGAGCAGCGTCGTCACCTCCTGCACCAGGCCGCGCGAAAAACCGAGCACCGCGCTGCCGCCGACGAGCGTCAGTACGAGGATATCCAGAGCTGTCAGACTTCCCATTCTGGGGTGGCTAGTCGCGCCCGAGCATCAGGTCAACGAGTTCGCCGAGCCGTTCGAAACCGGTCACCGAAATTCCACCGACCGGCTTCATTCCCTTCGGCCCCCAGCCTCGCGAAAAACCCAGCTTTGCCGCCTCGCGCAGCCGCAGTCCGTCGTGCGACACCTGCCGCACCTCGCCCGACAGCGACAATTCGCCGAACACAATCGCGTCGGCGGGTACCGGCCGCTCGCTGAACGCCGAAATCAGCGCCGCCGCGACGGCCAGATCGGCGGCGGGATCGGTCAGGCGGTAACCACCCGCGATGTTGAGATAGACTTCGGCGGCGCCCATTTGCAGACCGCAACGCGCCTCCAGCACCGCCAGCACCATCGCGAGCCGCCCGCTGTCCCAGCCGACGACGGCGCGGCGCGGCGTCGCCCCGCTGGCCAGCCGCACGGTCAGCGCCTGCACCTCGACCAGCACCGGGCGCGTGCCTTCCAATGCCGGAAACACCACCGATCCCGGCACGTCGCGGCTGCGGTCGGTCAGGAACAGGCTCGACGGGTTGCTGACCTCGCCCAGCCCCTCCTCGCCCATCGCGAACACCCCGATCTCGTCGGTGCCGCCGAAGCGGTTCTTTACCGCGCGCAGGATGCGGTATTGGTGGCTGCGCTCACCCTCGAACGCCAGCACGGTATCGACCATATGTTCGAGCACGCGCGGCCCCGCGATCGTCCCATCCTTGGTGACATGGCCGACCAGCACGATCGCGGCGTCGCTGTCCTTGGCATAACGGATCAGCTCCTGCGCGCTCGCGCGAACCTGGCTCACCGTCCCTGGCGCGCTGTCGATCAGGTCGCTGTGCATCGTCTGGATCGAATCGATCACGACGAAATCGGCGGTCTGCCGGTCGAGCGTCGCCAATATGTCGCGCACCGACGTCGCGCTGGCGAGCGCCACAGGTGCGTCGCCCAGCCCCAGCCGCTGCGCGCGCAGCCGCACCTGCGCCGCCGCCTCCTCGCCGCTGATGTAAACCACCGACTTACCCGCTTGCGCCAGCCGCCCCGCCGCCTGCAACAGCAAGGTCGATTTGCCGATCCCCGGATCGCCGCCGATCAACGTCGCCGACCCCGCGACGAAGCCGCCGCCCAGCGCGCGGTCGAATTCAGCGATCCCGCACAGCATCCGCTCGGGCATCCTGCTTTCGGCATTCAGCGTTTCGAGCGCGATCGTCCGCCCGCCCTTGCTCAGGTCATGCTTGGCCGAAAAGACAGTTTCGCCCGCTTCCTCGACCAGCGTGTTCCACTCGCCGCAATCGGCACATTGCCCCTGCCAGCGATAGGTGGCGGAGCCGCAATTTTGGCAGACATATTGGCGTTTTGTTTTGGCCATAGGCTTTGCTTAGCGGGAACATATATGGAACACCAGCGGTTTCCACCATCGTCATTGCGAGCGAAGCGAAGCAATCCAGCGCCTGCGTAAACCGCCGTGGATTGCTTCGCTTCGCTCGCAATGACGCAGAAAGGACAGTAGGGGATATCGCAACCCCGAATCATTCATCCAGCAGGATCGCCCATCCCATGAAATTCTTCGCCGACACCGCCGAAATCGCCGACATTCAGGAACTCGCCGCAACGGGCCTGCTCGACGGGGTCACCACCAATCCGTCGCTGATCGCCAAGTCGGGCCGTGATTTCAAGGAAGTGACCCGCGAAATCTGCGCGCTGACGACCGGCCCGGTGTCGGCCGAAGTCGTCGCGCTCGACCACGATACGATGATGCAGGAGGCCGAGATTCTCCGCAAGATCGCCGACAATGTTTGCATCAAGGTGCCGCTGACGATCGACGGGCTGAAAACGTGCAAGGCGCTGACCAGCGATGGGACGATGGTCAATGTGACGCTCTGCTTCTCGGCCGCGCAGGCGCTGCTCGCCGCCAAGGCGGGCGCGACCTTTGTTTCGCCCTTCGTCGGCCGCCACGACGACAATGGTTTCGACGGGATGCAGCTGATCTCGGACATCCGCCTGATCTACGACAATTATGGCTATGAGACCGAAATCCTGGTCGCCAGCGTCCGCCACGGCATCCATGTGCTCGAAGCCGCCAAGATCGGCGCCGACGTGATGACCGCGCCGCCGTCGGTGATCAAGGGGCTGTTCAAGCATATCCTGACCGAAAAGGGCATCGAGGGGTTCCTGGCGGATTGGGCGAAGACGGGGCAGTCGATCTGACAAACATCCTCCCTGTCGCGCAGCGATGGGGAGGTGGCAGCGGCGTAGCCGCTGACGGAGGGGCTATTACGCGGCGGCGTCGCCCCTCCACCATCCTGCGGATGGTCCCCCTTCCCATGGCTTCGCCACAGGGAGGATTACAGTTGACGTAAACGTCAACTCACCGCGATACTCGCCCGAAAGGGAGAGATTCGCGATGACCGACACCACCATCCTCACCGAACGCCGCGGCCACATCCTCATCGTCACGATCAACCGCCCCGAGGCGCGCAACGCGGTCAATGCCGCGGTCCATATCGGCATCGGCACCGCGCTCGACGAGGCGGAAAACGACCCCGAAATCCGCGCCCTCGTTATTACCGGCGCAGGTGACAAAAGCTTCTGCGCGGGCGCCGACCTGGTCGCCCTGTCGCGCGGAGAGTCGCTCTATCCCGACGATCCCGCGCAGCAGGCGTGGGGCTTCGCCGGCATGGTGTCGCACCCGATTTCGAAACCGATCATCGCCGCGGTCAACGGCTTCGCGTTCGGCGGCGGTTGCGAGATCGCGCTGATGAGCGACATCATCGTCGCCGCCGATCACGCGCAGTTCGGCCTCCCCGAGGTCAAGGTCGGACTGTTCGCCGCGGCGGGCGGCGCCTTTCGCCTCGCGCAGCAAATCCCGCGCAAGCTGGCGATGGAATATATGCTGACCGGCGACCCGATCCCCGCCGCGCGCGCCGCCGAATTCGGGCTGGTCAATCATGTCGTCCCGCTCGCCGAGCTGCTCCCCACCGCGATCGCGCTCGCCGAAAAGATCGCCGCCAACGCGCCGCTGTCGGTGCAGGCGTCGAAGCGCGTCGCGCTTGGCATCCATGACGGTCGCATCGCCGCCGACGCGCCCTATTGGGAAGCCAACACGCTCGAACGTACCGCGCTGATGCGCAGCGAGGACGCACGCGAAGGCCCGCGCGCCTTTGCCGAAAAGCGCAAGCCTGAGTGGAAGGCGCGCTAAAATGACGATGACCGATCCCGAGCGCATTCCCGTCATCATCGGTGTCGGACAGGTCAATGACCGGCCCGAGGATCCCGACGACGGTCTCGATTCGCTCGGGCTGATGGTCGCGGCGCTCGGGATCGCTGCCGAGGACGCTGGCGTATCACTCGACGATCTCAATAGCCTCGCGATCGTCGATCAGATCAGCTTTCACCACCTCGGCAAGCTATGCGAACCCCTCGCCGCCGCGATCGGCGCCAATCCGGTGATCAACTATCAGTCCGCCGCGCCGCACGGCGATACCCCGGTGCGCCTGCTCAACGAGGCCGCGAACCGCATCGGCGCGGGCGAGGTCAAACTTGCCGCGATCGTCGGCGCCGAAGCGCTGCGCACCGCCGCGGGCCGCGCCGCCAAGGCTGCGAGCGGCGAAGACAAGAGCTATAATGCGATCCGCAAGGTCGCTACCCGACGCGAGCCGAACTATGCGCAGTTGCACGGGCTGGCCGCCCCTGTCGATGTCTATCCGCTCTATGAAAATGCGACCCGCGCTGCGTGGGGCCAAAGCCTGTCCGACGCGCAGGCCGAAAGCGCCGAAATCTGGGTGCGCTTTTCCGAAGTCGCCGCAGCGAACGACGGCGCATGGATCCGCAAAGCGGCGTCGCCCGAGGACATCCTCCGCGTCGACGAGCGCAACAGGCCGATCGCCTTCCCCTATTCGAAACTGATGGTCGCCAACTCGTCGGTGAACCAGGGCGCGGGCTTCATCGTCGCCAGCCTCGCCGAAGCTTGGCGGCGCGGCATCCCCGAAGACCGGCTGATCTACGTCGGGATGGGCGCGGCGGCGAAGGAGCACGCGAGCATCCTCCACCGCGACCGCTACGATGGCAGCGTCAGTATGGAAACGTCAATCACCCGCACCCTCGCGCTCAACGGCATGACGGCTGCGGATTTCGATCATGTCGAACTTTACAGCTGCTTTCCTTGCGTGCCCAAGATGGCGCGGCGCATCCTCGGCTGGCCGGTGGAGCGCCCCGCAACCGTGTTCGGCGGCCTGACCTTCGGCGGCGGCCCGATCGCCAATTATATGAGCCATGCGATCGTCTCGATGGTTGATCGGTTGCGCGCCGAGGGTCGCTATGGCTTCCTGTTCGCCAATGGCGGCTTCGCCACCGACAATCATTGCATCGTGCTGGGCAGCAAGCCGATCGCCGCCGCCAGCTTCCCGCAGGATTTCGACTATCAGGCCGAAGCCGAAGCCAAACGCGGACCGGTTCCCGAGCTTGTCGAGGATTACGCCGGACCGGCGACGATCGAGAGCTACACGGTGTTTTATGGGCGTGACGGGGCGCCAAAAGCGGGTGTGGTGGTGGCGCGGACGCCAGAGGACAAGCGCACGCTGGCGCATGTCGATGTCGGCGACGCGGCGATGCTGGGGTTTCTGACCGACGGGACACAGGAGCCGGTTGGCATAGCGGGCCAAGTCGTTGCGCTCGAAGAAGGCTTTGGTTGGCGGGCAGTCCAATCCCCTTCGTCATTGCGAGCGTAGCGAAGCAATCCAGGGCGGTTTACGCCGACTCTGGATTGCCGCGTCGCTTCGCTCCTCGCAATGACAAAGCTTTCTAGCCGAGGTCGAACGAAACCCCCTGCGCCAACGGCAACGCATCCGAATAATTGATCGTGTTCGTCGCGCGCCGCATATATTGGCGCCAGCTGTCCGATCCGCTTTCGCGGCCGCCGCCAGTCTCTTTTTCCCCGCCAAACGCCCCGCCGATCTCGGCCCCACTCGTCCCCAGATTGACGTTGGCGATGCCGCAATCGCTTGCGACCAGGAACCGCTCGGCCTCGCGCACATCGGTGGTAAAGATCGCCGACGACAGCCCCGCCGCCACATCATTGTGCAGCTCGATCACCGCGTCGAGATCGTCATAACGCATGATGTACAGGATCGGCGCGAACGTCTCTTCGAGCACCGGTCCGACCTGTCCCGGCATTTCGACCAGCGCGGGCCTTACATAATAGCTGCTGCCGTCGCCAACGCGATCGCCACCGAAAACCATCCCGCCCGCCGCGCGCGCTGCATCGATCGCGCTTTGCATGGCCTCATACGCCGCGCGGTCGATCAGCGGCCCGACCAGCACCTCGCCCTCCAGCGGATTACCGACGCGGACGCTGGCATAAGCGGCCTTCAATCGTGCGACAAACCCGTCGTAGATGCTGTCATTGACAAACAACCGCCGGGTCGTGGTACAGCGCTGCCCCGCGGTCCCCATCGCGCCGAACGCCACGCCGCGTAGCGCGAGGTCGAGATCGGCCGACGGCGCGACGATCGCGCCATTGTTCCCGCCGAGTTCAAGGATCGCGCGCGCAAACCGTGCAACCAGCCGCGGCGCCACCGCGCGCCCCATCCGGGTCGATCCGGTCGCCGACACCAACGCCACGCGCTTGTCATCGACCAGCGCCTCACCCACCGCGTGCCCGCCGATCAGCAATTGCGCGAGGCCTTCCGGCGCATCGCCGAACCGCGCCACCGCGCGGTCAAAAACCGCCTGCACCGCTAGCGCGGTCAGCGGCGTCTTTTCTGAAGGTTTCCACACCACGCTGTTACCGCACACCAGCGCGATCGCCGCGTTCCATGCCCATACCGCGACCGGAAAGTTGAACGCCGAAATCACCCCGACGACGCCCAGCGGATGCCAGACCTCCATCATCCGGTGCCCCGCCCTTTCGGTCGCAATCGTCAGCCCGTAAAGCTGGCGCGAGAGCCCGACCGCGAAATCGCAGATGTCGATCATCTCCTGCACCTCGCCCGCGCCTTCGGACGGCACCTTGCCCGCCTCGATCGTCACCAGCCGCGCGAGATCGTCCTTTGCCGCGCGCAGTTCGTCGCCGAGCAGCCGCACCAGTTGGCCGCGGCGCGGCGCAGGGACGCGGCGCCAGGCCCGAAAGGCGGCGGTCGCGGTGTCGAGCACGGCCTCGGTGTGTGGCGTGTCCGCGACCCGGACCATGCCGATCTGCTCGCCCGTCAGCGGCGTCACCGATGCCATCGACCCGCCGGTCCAGGCGTCACGATCGACGCCGAGTCCGTCAAGCAGTCGCGCGACATCATGGCCCAATTGCGTCATCCTGTGTTCCTTCCCCTGCATCCGCCCGCCCTTGCAGTTTATGTCTCGCGGGTTATCGCAGCCAGCAAGCGAGTCAAATCGAAAGCGGGAGAAGCAGACATGTCCGACCTACCCCTCTCCGAACCCTTGGTCCCGGTCCCCGCCGAAGCCGCCGCGAACACGCATTGCACCGCCGCCGACTACGACCGGCTTTACCGGCAGAGCATCGACGATCCAGACGCCTTCTGGGCCGAACAGGCGAAGCGGATCGACTGGATCAAGGCGCCGACGAAGATCGGCAATTGGTCCTACTATCCCGTCGAAATCAAATGGTATGAGGACGGCGTCCTTAACCTTTGCCACAACGCCGTCGATCGCCATGTCGCCGCAGGTCATGGCAACCGCACCGCGATCATTTTCGAACCCGACGCGCCCGACGGCGAGACGCGGACGATCAGCTACGCCGCGCTGCTCGCCGACATCGTCCGCTTCGCCAATACGCTCAAGAAGATGGGCGTCCAAAAGGGCGACCGCGTCACCATCTATATGCCGATGATCCCCGAAGGCGCGGTGGCGATGCTCGCCTGCGCGCGCATCGGCGCCGTCCACAGCGTCGTCTTCGGCGGCTTCTCGCCCGAGGCGATCCACGGCCGGATCGAGGATTGCGCCAGCGACTGGGTGATCTGCGCCGACGAGGGGCTGCGCGGCGGCAAGACCGTGCCGCTGAAGGCCAATGTCGACAAGGCCCTTGAGCGCGTCGACGTCAAAGCCGTGCTCGTGATCGCCCACACCGGCGGCGACGTGAATATGAAGGAAGGCCGCGACCATTGGTACGACGCGCTGTCGGCCGATGTCGACGACACCTGCCCGTGCGAGCCGATGAACGCCGAGGATCCGCTGTTCATTCTCTACACCTCGGGATCGACCGGCAAGCCCAAGGGCGTTCTCCACACCGTGGGCGGCTATTCGGTGTGGACCGCGAGCACCTTCCACTACGGCTTCGACTATCGGCCGGGCGAGATCTTCTGGTGCACCGCCGACATCGGCTGGGTCACCGGGCACAGCTATGTCGTCTATGGCCCGCTCCAGAATGGCGCGACGACCCTGATGTTCGAGGGCGTGCCAAACTATCCCGACCACGACCGTTTCTGGCAGGTCGTCGACAAGCATCAGGTCAACATCCTCTACACGGCCCCCACCGCGATCCGCGCGCTGATGCGCGAGGGCGATGACTATGTGACGCGCCACGACCTCTCGTCGATCCGCCTGCTCGGTAGCGTCGGCGAACCGATCAATCCCGAGGCGTGGCGCTGGTATCACCAGACCGTCGGCAAGGGCCGCGTCCCCGTCATCGACACCTGGTGGCAGACCGAGACCGGCGGCATCATGATAACCACCCTGCCCGGCGCGCATCCGATGCAGCCCGGCAGCGCGGGCAAGCCGTTTTTCGGTATCCGCCCGGAACTGGTCGATGCCGACGGCAAAACATTGGTGTGCGAACAGACCGGTGGCGCCGCCGAAGGCAATCTTTGCATCACGCACAGCTGGCCCGGGCAGGCGCGGACGATCTATGGCGATCACGCCCGCTTCGCCGAAACCTATTTCTCGACCTACAAGGGCGAATACTTCACCGGCGACGGCTGCCGCCGCGACGCCGACGGCTATTGGCGCATCACGGGCCGCGTCGACGATGTGATCAACGTGTCGGGCCATCGCATGGGCACCGCCGAGGTCGAAAGCGCGCTGGTGCTGCACGAACTGGTCGCCGAGGCCGCCGTCGTCGGCTTCCCGCATGACATCAAGGGTCAAGGCATCTATGCCTATGTCACCCTCAACGCCGGGGTCGAGGCAACCCCGGAGGTCGAGGCAGCGCTGAAGCAACAAGTGCGCAAGGAAATCGGGCCGATCGCGACGCCGGACCATATCCACCTGACTCCCGGCTTGCCGAAGACGCGATCGGGCAAGATCATGCGGCGCATCCTGCGCAAGATTGCGGAGAATGATTTCGGATCGCTAGGCGATACCTCGACCCTCGCCGACCCGAGCCTGGTCGACGGGCTGATCGCGGGGCGGAAGAGCCGCTAACCACAATCGTCTCCCCCGAGAAGGCGGGGGCGACGATAAAGGGCTATTCCGCCAGCGCTTCGCACAACCCGTCGGACGCCAGCGCGATCCGCGACTCCGACGTCTGGCGATTGGCCGCGCTATTCTGCACGCCCTTCGTTTCGGTATTGAACGCCAACAGAGTCCCGACGCGCTGGTCGGGGCAAAAGCTCAGATAGGCACGAAAACCATTCTGGTCGCCGTTGTGCCCGACGATACGCAAGCCCCGGGTGCGGTCGACGAAAAACGACAGCGCGCTCTGCGTCGTCGCCGCCATGCGGCCCTGCGTGAAGTCCTCGCCCGCCGAAATCTGCGGCACCCACATTTCCTCCAGCGACGACCGTTTCAGCACGCGATCATAATCCACCTGCCGCGCTGGATCGCCGAGCAGGAACGCCAGATATTTCGCCATGTCGGGCATCGGCGCGTTGAGCCCGCCGTTCGAAACCGTAACGCCGGTATCGACGTCGAACGGCGCAGCAACGCGCTTGCCATCGCGGATGTAATAGCTGTGCGAGCGATGCTGCAACAGATGCGGCGGGGTGCGGTCGAAATAGCTGGCGTGCATGCCGAGCGGTTTCAGGATGTTCTTGTCGATATAGACTTCATAATCCTCGCCCGACAGCCGCTCGATCACCTGCCCCAGATAGACGATGCCGGGGTTCGAATAGCCGAAGCGGCTGCCCGGTTTGAATTCGACGCGCGTGTAGGGCAGCATCGCGACCAGTTGGTCCCACCGCTGCGGCTCGAACGGCTGCCAGTCGTGGTCGCGCCACGGCCAGGTGCCGCTGCGGAACCCGGCGCTGTGGCTCATCAGCTGGCGCAGTGTGATCGCGCCGGTATCGCCATAGGGATTATACACCGCCGCGAGCTCGGGAACATATTTGACGATCGGATCGTCGAGCGACAGCAATCCGCGGTCGCGCAGCTGCATGATCGCGATTCCGGTCATCGTCTTGGTGATCGATGCCCAGTGGTAGATAGTCCGGGCATCGACCGGAACATGCGCGTCGACGTCCTGCTCGCCCAGATGATCGGCGGCGATTGTGCGGCTATCACGCACGACATAAAAGCTGCTGCCCGCAATGTTCGATTTGTCCATTTCGGCGCGGTGCAGCGCGCGAAACTCGCTGAGCGCCTTGTCGAAGCGTGTCTCGTCGGCGGCGGCAGGCGTGGTCGTCAGAATAAGCGCGGCGGCGATCCAGCGCATCATGGCAATCCCTCCCGATCCGGTGCTGACGGACGGTGGCCGAAGCCGATCAGAAATGAAAGTCCGGCAATTCCGCCAGCGCGATCCCCAGCGCTTCGGCCCAGCCGTCGGCGACGCTCTGGAAATAAGCATCGCCGCGCTCGAATCGTCGTTCGCGCACCGTCGTATAATCGTCGCGCTCGTGGATCTTGAGGTCGATCGGCAGGTCGACCCCGGCGTTGGCGCGGATCGTCGAATCGAACGACACGCAGAGCAGCTTGACCGCATCCTCGAACGACATGGCGGGGTCATAGGAGCGCACGATGATCGGGCGACCATATTTGGTTTCGCCGATCTGGAAAAACGGATTATCCTCACCCGCCTCGATGAAATTGCCCTCGGGATAGATCAGGAACAGCCGCGGTTCGGCGCCCTTGATCTGTCCACCGACGATCAGCGAAGCGCGAAAGGCGGCGGCCGCGGCCGGTCCCTCGCTGTTATAGCGCATCACGATCTGGCGCAGCGTCTCGCCGATGGTCGTCGCGACCTGGAACATCGACGGCGCCGTCAGGATCGACGGGTGGCGGTCTTCGGGCGCCTTGGTACGTTCGTCGAGCAGGCTCACCACCGCTTGCGTCGTCGCCAGATTGCCCGCCGACATCAACGTGATGACGCGCTCGCCCGGGACGTGCCAGCTGCGCATCTTGCGGACCTGCGCGATATCGTCGACGCCCGCATTGGTGCGGGTGTCCGACATGAACACCAGTCCCTTGTTGAGCCGCATTCCCACGCAATAAGTCATCGAATCCCGTATCCCCGCCCCGGATCGTTTAGCCGCCCCCGGTCCGCTTATTGCTGGACCTGCAATTGAACAACCAGATTTTCCTGCGCCGCACCATAACGCATCCCCCGAACGGGCGCGGCATCGCGGTAATCGAGGCCGGTGGCAACCCGGATATAGCGCTGATCTGGCGAATGGCCGTTGCTGACGTCGAACCCGATCCAGCCGATATGATCGAAATGCGCCTCGGCCCACGCGTGCGTGGCGTCCTGCTGCGTGCGGTCGTTCATCATCAGATAACCCGACACATAACGCGCCGGATGGCCCAGATGGCGCATCGCGGCGATGAAGATATGCGCATGGTCCTGACATACCCCGCCTTCGCTGCCGAGCGCCTGTTCGGCGGTGGTTTCAGCATCGGTAAAGCCGATCCGGTACGCCAGCCGGTCGATGATCAGCGCCGACAGCGCATGCGCGCGTTCGATGTCGTTGGCATGGTCGCGGCCCAGCTGCGCGGTCAGCGCGCGCACTTGCCGCCCCGCGCGCGTGAGCGGGGTCGGGCGCAGGAAGATCCACAGCGGCATCGCGCCGCGGTGCGCGCCGATCACTCCGTCCCATGTCTCCAGTTCCACCGTGCCATGGCAACGGATCGTCAGCTCGGTCACCCCGCCATCGATCGCGATCAGGTCGACGCCGTTGCCGTGATGGTCGGTGTAATGCAGCTGCTGCGCGCCGCCCTCGATATCGATCGCCCAATCGACGATATGCTGCTGCCCCGGCCGGTCCTTGGGCGTCAGTTTGAGCTGCTGCAGCGCATATTTGACGGGCGCATCATATTGGTAGCGGGTGATATGTTCGACACGCAGTTTCATCGTCATTCCACAAACCGGTAGTCGCGCTCGACCTGCCGCGCGAGGTTGGCGGTATCGCGCAGGAAACCGGTCACATATTGGTGCAATCCGCCGTCAAAGATCGACTGGATCGGGGCATTAAGTTTGTCATGGACCAGCGCGTACGCCATTCGCCGCGCTTCGGTTTCCTCGCCATAATGACGCTGCAGCTCGTTCAGGTGATTTTCCATCCGTTCGCTGCAAAAGGTCAGGCTGCGCGGCATCTGGCGATAGAGGATCAGGAACTCCGCGATCTTCAATGCGCTGATCTCTGCCCCATAGAGCCAGCGATAGGCGCGGTGCGCCGATACCGAGCGCAGGATCGTTTCCCACTGCACATTGTCGATCGAAGTGCCGATATGCGCGACCGACGGCAGCAATAGGTAGTATTTCACGTCGAGGATGCGCGCGGTGTTGTCGGCACGTTCGAGATAGGTACCGAGCAGCGCAAAATGATAGCCGTCGTTGCGCAGCATCGTGCCGTTCAGCGCGCCGCGTACCTGCGCGCTTTGCTGACGGATCGTCGTCAGCACATCGGGCAGGTCGTCCTCGCGCACCTGCCGCTTGAGCAGCGCGACGAGCGTCATCCAGCTGGTGTTGACCGCCTCCCACGTCTCGCGGGTCAGCGCGGTTCGCGCGGTCCGGGCATTGTCGCGCGCCTGCCGGATCACCGACAAGATGCTCGACGGGTTGGCAGGATCGCGGAGCAGAAAATCGATTACCCGCGCCGAGCTGTAGTCGCCATGCGCGGCCTGAAACGCCTGATTGACCCCCGCGGTCACCAGCACCGATTTCCATTCGGCGGCCGCGGTCTGCGACCGGGTCAGTGCGATGCGAAACCCTGCGTCGATCAGGCGCGCATTGTTTTCGCTGCGCTCCAGGTAGCGCGCCATCCAGAAGAGGCTGCCTGCGGTTTTGCCTAGCATGCGCGCATTCCCGCGCGACGCCCGCTACCCTCGTCATTGCGCGGAGCGAAGCGACGCGGCAATCCAGCGTGGCGTAAACCGCTCTGGATTGCTTCGCTTCGCTCGCAATGACGAACCAAGGACGGAACCGCGCCCATCAATCCTCCAACACCCACGTATCCTTGGTCCCGCCGCCTTGGCTCGAATTGACCACCAGCGACCCCCGCGTCATCGCAACGCGTGTCAATCCGCCCGGGGTGATCGTGATCCCCTGCGGCGACATCAATACGAAGGGCCGAAGGTCGACGTGGCGTGGTGCCAGCCCCTTTTTTGTGAAGATCGGCACGGTCGACAGCGACAGCGTCGGCTGCGCTATATAATTGCCGGGGTTAGCTTCCAGCTTGGCGCGGAATGCCGCCAGCTCCTTCTTGCTCGCCGCAGGGCCGACCAGCATCCCGTAACCGCCCGATCCGTGGACTTCCTTGACCACCAGTTCGGGCAGTCGGTCGAGCACTTCGCGCAGATGCTCGGGCTCCGAACAGCGCCACGTCGGCACATTGGGCAGCAGCGCCTTTTCGCCGGTATAAAATTCGATGATGTCGGGCATGTAGCTGTACAGCGCCTTGTCATCGGCGATGCCCGTTCCCGGTGCGTTGGCGATCGTGATGCCGCCCGCGCGATAAACGTCCCAGATCCCCGGCACGCCAAGCATCGAATCGGGACGGAAATTCAGCGGATCGAGGAAATCGTCGTCGACGCGCCGATAGAGCACGTCGATCGCCTTATACCCCTGCGTCGTGCGCATCGCGACGCGACCATCAACGACGCGCAGATCATGTCCCTCGACCAGTTCGGCACCCATATGGTCGGCCAGGAAACTATGTTCATAATAAGCGCTGTTGTGGATGCCCGGGGTCAGCACCGCGACCGTCGGCGTCCCGCCGCAGGCGGGCGGCGCGCAGGCGGCGAGCGATTTGAGCAGGTTGATCGGATAATCGCTGACCTCCCGCACCGGTACTTTGGCAAACAGCTCGGGAAACATCTGGAGCATCGTTTCGCGATTTTCGAGCATGTACGACACGCCCGACGGGGTGCGGGCATTGTCCTCGAGCACGTAAAATTCGTTAGCGCCGGTGCGCACGATGTCCGTACCGCTGATGTGGGTATAGATGCCGCCGGGCGGATCGAGCCCCATCATCATCGGCAGGAACGCCGCGTTTCCGGCGATCAGGTCGGTCGGCACCCGCCCGGCGCGCAAAATCTCCTGCCGGTGATAGATGTCGTAAAGGAAGGCGTTGAGCGCGCGCACGCGTTGTTCGATGCCGCGCGACAGGCGGCGCCATTCGCTGGCGGAAATGATCCGCGGCACGACATCGAACGGGATCAGCCGCTCATCGCCGTCGACGGCGCCATAGACGTTGAAAGTAATCCCCGTGGTACGGAACAGCGCCTCGGCCTGCACCGCCTTGTGCTGGATGCGCGCGACATCTTCGGCTTCGAACCACCCGCAATATTCACGGTAGGGCGGCCGGGTTTCGCCCTCCTGGCTGTTCATTTCGTCAAAAAAGGAAATGCGCCTGCCCTTTCCACGCAACATCAAGGTCGGTGCCGCACCAAAGATACGGCCGTTTTCGTTCCAACTGCTGCGTCGCCCGCCGACTACATGGCCACCGAGCTTATTCCGCGATGCTAGCACCGCCGTTCGGGAAGGCAAGGGGACAAAAAAGCGTTAGAAACCAAATAACAAACGAATTGCAACGACCCCGACGAGCACAGCCGTCAACCGCCGGATCAGCGTCGCCGGCCCGCTTTTGACCGCAAGCTGCGTGCCGATCGCACCACCGATCAGCACCGCCACCAACAGCGGCCAATGACCTGCCGCCGCGGCAACCATCGCGCCGCCCTGCCCCTTGATCAGCTGGCCGGTGAGCCCGAACAGGCTGTTGACGAGGATGAACAGGCTCGCGGTCGCCGCCACCGACCGCTCCTCGGCCCAGCGGACGAGATGCAGGATCGGGGCGAGGAAGACGCCGCCGCCGATCCCGACCACGCCCGCGAGATAGCCGAGCGCCGCCGCGATCGGCAGCAACAGCATAGGCGACAGTTTGGCCGGTCTGGCCGTCCGCGGCT
Organism: Sphingopyxis solisilvae; assembly: GCF_015475875.1. Lineage (GTDB taxonomy): Bacteria > Pseudomonadota > Alphaproteobacteria > Sphingomonadales > Sphingomonadaceae > Sphingopyxis > Sphingopyxis solisilvae. Next base: position 24,105 of record NZ_JADKYM010000005.1, read on the forward strand.
GGACCAACAGCGCCAGCGCCGAAGCGAGCAGCGACAGGCCGAGCAGCGTGACCAGCACGCCCTGCTTCACCGGGGTCAATCCGCCCAGAAAAGCCAGCGGGGCGGCGCCCGCGACCAGCGGCAGCGCCTTTGCCCATGGCATCACACCAGCGCGCGCGAAGCGGATCGTCCCGCCGCTGACCACGACCACGTTGCATGCCAGGCTGATCGCCGGGACCAGCCCGACTGCAACCCCGCCCAGCAACAGCAGCGCCGTATATGTCGATCCGCCGCCAAAGCCGACCGCAGCATAGAGCAATGCGGTCAAGCCAAAGAGCGCGGCGAGCCCGGTCATTGCGTCAGAGCAGAATCAAATCTGTCCGTGGCAATGCTTGTATTTGCGGCCCGAACCGCAGGGGCACGGCGCGTTACGGCTGATCTCCAGTGAGGCGTAGGGATTTTCGCCCTCCGGCATGTCGGGCCGCGGGATCTGCATCGGGGGCAGCGTGTTGGCAATCACGCCCAGTCCGCCGCTGTCGATGTCGGCGCTGTTGTCCTCACCCGTGAACGGATCGATGTGCGTGGTCAGGAAATCGGGCAGGTCGGGCAGCGGCATCGGCTCGGGCTCTTCAAAGCGCAGGTCGATGCGTGCGACGGTGCGCGTCACATCCTCGCGGATGTTCGACAGCATGCGCTCAAACAGCGCAAAGGCTTCCTGCTTATACTCGTTGATCGGCTGTTTCTGGGCATAAGCGCGCAGGAAGATCGCCTGACGCAGCGCGTCAAGCGTCGCCAGATGGTCCTTCCAGTGATGGTCGAGCGTCTGGAGCAGGACCGATTTTTCGATGCCCTTCCACGTATCCGGATCGACCGTCGCCGCCTTTTCGGCGGCGGTCGCGTCGGCCATCGCCTGAAGCCGTTCCTCGAAGATTTCGGGATCGACCGCGTCTTCCTGCATCCAGTCGTCGATCGGCGGGTTGAGGTCGAGGATATTGGCGACGCGTTCCTTCATCGTTTCGATATCCCATTGTTCGGGATAGCTGCCCGGCGGGCAGGCGTCGGCGACGATGGCGTTGACCGTTTCGGCGCGCATTGCTGTCATCACCTCGTCAACCGTCTCGCTGTCGATGATTTCGCCGCGCTGTTCGTAAATGACCTTGCGCTGGTCATTCATGACATTGTCATATTCGACGACCTGCTTGCGGATATCGTAATTGCGCGCCTCGACCTTCTTTTGCGCGGTCTCGATCGCTTTCGACAGCCACTTCGACCCGATCGCCTCGCCATCCTCCAAGTTCTTGTTCATCATCTTGGAAAACAGCGTGTCGGGACCGAAGATGCGCAGCAGATCGTCGTCGAGACACAGGTAGAATTTCGACAGGCCGGGGTCGCCCTGACGCCCCGAACGACCGCGCAGCTGGTTGTCGATACGACGGCTTTCATGGCGTTCGGTAGCGAGCACGAACAGCCCGCCCGCGGCCTTCACCGCCTCGCGCTCGGCCGCGACCTCAGCCTTGATCCGCTCGACCGCGGCGTCGCGCTCGGGGCCGGCGGGCATGTCCTTGAGCTCGTCGTCGATGCGGAATTCTTCATTACCGCCCAATTTGATGTCGGTACCGCGGCCCGCCATGTTCGTCGCGATGGTCACCGCGCCGCTGCGGCCGGCCTGCGCGACGATATGCGCCTCGCTTTCGTGGAAACGCGCGTTGAGGACGCTGTGCGCCACCCCTTCCTTTTCGAGGAAGGACGAGAGCAGCTCGGACTTTTCGATCGATACGGTGCCCACGAGCACCGGCTGGCCGCGTTCGTTGGCCTCGCGGATCGTCTTGGCGATCGCGCCGAACTTGTCGGTGATATTTTTGTAAAACTCGTCTTCCTCGTCGATCCGCGCGATCGGACGGTTCGTGGGAATGGTGACGACGTTCATCTTGTAGATGTCGAAAAATTCGGCGGCTTCGGTCGCCGCGGTGCCAGTCATCCCCGAAAGCTTGGGGTACATGCGGAAATAATTCTGGAAAGTGATCGAGGCGAGGGTCTGGTTCTCGGGTTCGATCTGCACGCCTTCCTTCGCCTCGACCGCCTGGTGCAGGCCGTCGGACCAGCGGCGCCCGTCCATCATGCGGCCGGTAAATTCGTCGATGATGACGACCTTGCCGTCCTTGACGATATAATCGGTGTCGATGCGGAACATCTGGATCGCTTTCAGCGCCTGGTTGACGTGATGGACGACCTGGGTGTTTTCGATGTCGTACAGGTTGCTGCCCTGGAGCAGCCCGGCATCCTCGAGCAGCCGCTCGACATGCTCGGTACCTTCCTCGGTCAGGCTGATCGATTTGGACTTTTCGTCCTTCTCATAATCCTCGTCGGTCAGCTGCAGGACGACATCGTTGACGCGGATATAAAGTTCCGACTTGTCGTCGGTCGGACCGGAGATGATCAGCGGGGTGCGCGCTTCGTCGATCAGGATCGAATCGACCTCGTCGACGATGCCGAAATTGAACGGCCGGTGGACCATCTGCTGGCGGTCGAACTTCATATTGTCGCGCAGATAATCGAACCCCAGCTCGTTGTTCGTGGCATAGGTGATGTCGCTGTTATAGGCGTCGCGGCGTTGTATCTCGTTCAGATTGGGTACGATGATTCCGGTCGTCAGACCCAGGAAGCCATAGACGGCCCCCATCCATTCGGCGTCGCGGCGGGCGAGATAGTCGTTCACCGTCACGACGTGGACGCCCTTGCCTTCCAATGCGTTGAGGTAGCAGGGCAGCGTCGCCATCAGCGTCTTGCCCTCGCCCGTCGCCATCTCGGCGATCTCGCCGCGATGCAGGACGACGCCGCCGATCATCTGCACGTCGAAATGGCGCATCCCCAGCGTGCGCACCGCCGCCTCGCGCACGGTGGCAAAGGCTTCGGGCAGGATGTCGTCGAGCGTCTCGCCCGCCGCCAGCCGCTCACGGAACTTTGCCGTCTGCGCCTGCAATCCGGCGTCGTCGAGCGCCTGCATCGCAGGCTCGAAAGCGTTGATCTTGTCGACGATCTTGCGGATCGAGTTGACATAACGGTCGTTGGACGAGCCGAACAGGCTCTTGGCAAGGCCGGAGAACATCGAAAATTCCTTGGAAAATATGGAAAAATCGCGGCACTACGGCCGCAGAAAACTTTACCCCGCGATGGGGAAGGCGCGCCACGACGGGCGCGAAAACATTTGTCTATTCGAGCGCGCGGTCGCTGCCGGTCAACAGACCGGGAAGATGCGTGGGCGGCGCCTTGCGCGGCTTGCGGTCCGACGGACCGCTGCTGCTCCGCCGGGTCGGCGCGGTTGCAGTCGGGCGCCGCTCGGCGTCGCCGGCTTCGGCCTGCCCGGCTTTGTCGGCAAGCAGGACGAGCGACCCCATCGCCACCGGAACGGCAGGCGCGGCCGCGGCCCGGTCGGCTGTCGCCAGACCGGTCAGCAAAGCCAAAAGGGTCAGCAGTAACCGCAAGTAGAGCCCCTGTTATCGTCCGGAGCGGAAATATTGCACCCCGTTCCCTGAACATAGGGTGAAAGCGGCGTTCCGTCTAGGGGGCGCGGTCCGTGCGGAACCGGGCAATTGGCTGCACAGTCAGCCTTTGTCGGGGGCACCCTTCCCACTCGTACCCGAGGAAATGGTTGCAAAGCCCCATCCGGTCGGCGGCGCCCATTAGCCCAACTCCGAATTCAGCCCTTTCACTTCAATCAAAAAGCTTTTCGGTTTCTTGAACAACTTGCTCTTGTGATTGACCCTGAGCCCGACGACTTCGGCCAGTTCCATCACGAAATGGACGCAATTGCGCTTATTCAGACTGTAGCTCGGCTGTTCGCGGTCGCGCCATTCGGCGACCTTGGCCATCAGCCGCGCATAGGTCGCATCGTCGATCGTCACGTCGAACTGGCGGTCGCTCTTGGCAATATAGTCGGGCTTCGACGTCTGCACCTCGCCTTTCACCGATCCCAGCAGGATCGCCGGGCCGACCGAGGTGGCGGTGAAACCGTAATTGGCGTCGATCACCTCGCCCGTTGCATCGAGCCGTCCCTTCAAGACGATGAACGCGTGCGGGAAGCGGTCGCCGAAATCATGGCTGTAAAAGCTGACCACCACCTCGGCGCGTGCCGGGGCAGTCAGTCCGGCGCAAAAGAGCAACAGGAACAGGAGGATCAGGCGGAGGCCGCGGGTCATTGCCGCTCTCTTAGCCAGCGGCACACGGCCTTGCCAAGCCGCGATTGCTGCTTGACCCCGACATCGACTTTGCATCAAGTCGAACTGACAAGGATGTAAGGAGGGGGCATGGCGCGGAAGGCAATATTTATCACCGGCGGCGGGTCGGGCATCGGCCGCGCCGTCGCGCGCCACTTTGCCGGGCAAGGCTGGTTTGTCGGCATCGCCGATGTCAATGCACAGGGGATCGACGAAACCGCCGCGCTGCTTCCCGATGGTGCCTCGTCGCGCCACGTGATGGACGTCCGCGACCGCGATCAATGGGCCGCCGCGCTCGACGCCTTTGCGGCGCAAAGCGGCGGGCGGCTCGACGTCCTGTTCAACAACGCCGGGATCGGATCGGGCGGGCAGTTTGCCGACATGCCGCCCGAAGAAGCCGACCGGCTGATCGCGATCAATTTCGGCGGGGTGGTCAACGGCATTTATAGCGCGTTGCCGCTGCTGCGCGCGACGCCGGGGTCGGCCATTCTCAACACCGGCTCCGCATCGGGCTTTTACGGGGTGGGCGGTCTGGCGGTCTATTCGGCAACCAAATTTGCCGTCCGCGGGCTGACCGAAGGACTCGAGATCGAATTTGCCAAATATGGCATCAAGGTCCGTTCGCTGATGCCGGGTTTCATCGACACCCCGCTGCTCGACCAGGTGAGCGCCGACAGCAACGAACCCGCGCGCAACCGCCTGTCGGCCAGCGGGTTCGAAATTTCGCCGGTCGAGGATGTCGCGCGCGCCGCCTGGGAAGCCGTCCACGGGACGCGCGTCCATGTTCCGGTGGGCAAGATGGCACGGCGGCTGGCGCGGCTCGCGCGCTGGTTTCCCGGCCTTATCGCCCGCCAGTCGAAAAAGGTCGACGGGTTGGGGGCGGCGACGCCCTGACGCGGGACGACCGCTACCCGATCATTTCCCTGTCCCGCACGATACCGATCCGGTGCCGATGTTGCGCACGGTGCAGACCGGCCTGCCACGCACAACCGTCTTTCCGACGCCGCGCGCCGTGACCGACGCGGTTTTCAGAGCGTGGAGACGATGCTCGCCCGCGCCTTCGCCGTCAAAGACCAGCGCGTCGATAGCCAGCGCGTCGGCATCGAACAGACCCGCACCCGACAGTGTCATCTGCGCCTGTTTGGTCGTGCCCGCCAATGTCATTGTGCCGTTGCCGATCATTGCCACCGACAGGCGATCGCTCTCGACCTTGCCGACCGACAGCGTCCCTGGCCCACGCAGGCCAATCGTGACGCGATTGCCTTTCATTCGGTCGATGCGCAACGATCCCGCCCCACCCATCGTTGCCGACCGCAGATTGGCGGCGTTGATGCGGATCGTCACCGCCCCGCGCGGCGCCCGGCGGCTTTCATCCCCCGCGAACCGGCGCTCGCCGATGACGAGGCGTCCGTCGCGCGCCTCTATGCTCAGCCGGTCGAGCGCGTCCTGCGGCCCCGTCGCCACGGCACCGACCGGTGCGCGCGTGGTCACCTCGATCGCATAATCGGCGTTGACCTCGATCGCGTCGAAGCCGGTCAGCCCGAAGCGCTTTTCGGCGGCAATCGCCGGAGTTGTGGCGATCAGGGCGGCAGCCGCCAGCGTGGCGGCGCGAAGATAGGTAATCATGGTGCCGCCATAACCCGTCCGGGCGGACGGCACCAGCATTGCCCTATTTGCAGGTGACCGTTCCCGATCCAACCTTGCGCGATGCGCACTTCGCCCCGCCGCCCAAGGTAACGTCGCCCGACCCCAGGATGCTCACATCGGCGTTGCCGGTTGCCTGGCTATCGACATTGCCCGAACCGGTGACCGACACATCCAGCGTCCGCGCCACCAGCCCTTCGGCGTCGATGTCGCCCGATCCGGTCACGCTATATTTGCCGTTGTCGATACGGCCGCCGGCAATCTCGATATCGCCCGAACCCGACACGCTCAGTTTTGCGGTCTTGCCGGTCATGCTGGCGATCTTGAGATCACCCGAACCGGTCAGTACCGCCTCGACCGCATCGCCATCGATACTGTCGGCATCGACCGATCCTGATCCGGTCAGGCGGACCGCCGCCAACCGCGGCAAGGTGATCGTGATGGCGATCTTGTCGTTGCCGCGATTGGAAAAGCTGAACCCCTCGCGTTTGCGACCGATCGACAGCGTGTCGCCGTCCATATCGACCTCAAGCTCATCGAGCGCCGACTGCGGTCCTTTGGCACTGATCGAAAACGCATCGCCGCGGCGGATGGTAACATCGTCGGGACCGGTCACCTTGACGCCGGTGAAGCCGGTAAAGGCAAAGTTTCGGATGGCGACCGCGGCGTTGTCAGCCGCGCGCGTGTTTTCTGACCGGCCGCGCGGTTCGCTTTCCTGACGTTCGGCGGCAGTGCACGCGGCAACTGTCATCGCCAGAGCGAGCGGCGCTATCGCCATTGTTCTGTTTCGCATCGCAAATCTCCTCTGTGTATTGCCTTTATAATACACGTCCGGAAGACTGTCCACCCGTATCGATCCCACGCCATTTTGTCGCCACCTTCGGCGCGCAGGGGCAGCTTTTGCGATGACGACCGGAAAGCCTGACCATGAGCGTAGCGTTTCGCCGCGAGAGCGACGACGAGCATAAGGAACCCGAGTTCGAGCTACCGATCGCGGTCGGCCCGAACTGGGTGACGCCGCGCGGGCTGCGGCTCCTTCAAGAAGAAGTCGCACGGCTCGACGACCAGCTTACCGAAACCACCGACGAAGAGGCGCGCAAGAAATTGCAGCGCCGCCTGCGATATTTCCACACACGGCAAGCCACGGCCGAGGTACAGGTGCCGCCAGCGAACGGCAGCATTGGCATCGGCAGCCGCGTGACCTATCGACTCAACAACGCCGAAAAGACGATTACCATCGTCGGCGGCGACGAGGCCGATCCGGCGCTGGGATGTGTCGCCTTTTCGGCCCCGCTCGCCCGCGCGCTGATGGGGGCGGAGGCAGGCGAGAGTGTCGAATATCGGGGCCGCGAGGACGCGGTCGCGATCCTTGCGGTCGAAATCGATCCGGAGACGCAGGCATGAAGGACAAGTTCGAGCGCCACAAACAGCCGTGGACCGCGGCCGAAATCGACAAGCTGCACACCCTCACCAAAAAGGGCATGGCGCTCAAAGCCATCGCCAAGGCGCTGACGCGCAGCGAGGAATCGGTGAAGGCTCGCGCCAAGGCCGACGGCCTGTCGATCGCCAGGCTGCACTGAGCCGCGATGTCCGCAACCGAATTTGACGCCATCGTGCTGGGTGCCGGCGCTGCCGGGCTGATGTGCGCCGCAGTTGCGGGACAGCGCGGGCGGCGCGTGTTGCTGCTCGACCACGCCGATCAGGTGGGCAAGAAAATCCTGATTTCGGGCGGCGGGCGCTGTAACTTCACCAATGTGAACACCGCACCCGATCGCTTCCTATCGGCGAACCCGCATTTCGCCAAATCGGCGCTCGCACGCTACACTCCCGCCGATTTCATCGCGATGGTCGAGCGCCATGGCATCGCCTATCACGAAAAGACGCTCGGCCAGCTGTTCTGCGACGGATCGGCAAAACAGATTGTTGCCATGCTGCTGGACGAGTGCGCGAAAGGGCGAGTCGATGTCCGCACCGGTCAACCGGTGAGCGATGTAACGCACGCCGACGGCAATTTCACCGTCCGCTTCGGCGACCAGAATTTCAGCGCCCCGGCACTGGTGATCGCCACCGGCGGCCCGTCGATCCCCAAGATGGGCGCGACCGGTTTCGCCTATGATCTCGCGCGCCAGTTCGGGCTCAAGGTCGTCGAGCCGCGCCCCGCGCTCGTGCCGCTGACGCTTGGCGGCGACGATGTGCTGTTCCGCGAGCTTTCCGGCATCGCTGCGCCGGTGGAGGCGCACGCGGGCAAGGCGGCTTTCCGCGAAGCCGCCCTGTTCACGCATAAAGGTCTTTCCGGCCCCGCGATCCTGCAAGTCAGCAGCTATTGGCGCCACGGCGAGCCGGTGACGATCGACTTCCTCCCCGATGCACCGCAGGGCTGGCTCCTCGATGCCAAGCGCGCACGGGCACGCGCCACACTGCGCACCGTACTCGGCGCGATGCTCCCCGACCGTCTCGCCGAAACGCTCGCCGAGCGGCTTGCGCTGCCCGGCGAACTCGGTGCGCAGGCCGACCGCAAGCTCGCCGAGGCCGAGTCGAGGCTGGCGAAGTGGATTTTCCGCCCGAATGGCACCGAAGGCTTCGCCAAAGCCGAGGTCACCGTCGGCGGAATTTCGACCGCCAGCCTGTCATCGCAAACAATGGTGGCCAAAACCGTTCCAAACCTCTATGCGGTTGGCGAGGCCGTAGATGTCACAGGGTGGTTAGGCGGCTATAATTTTCAATGGGCCTGGGCAAGCGGACACGCTGCCGGACAGGTGATTTAAGCCCATTGAGCCCCTTTCTACTGGCCCGCCACCGCACCGGTGGCCGCCTATGCTATTGAGATAATAATGACTTTCGAAAATCTTGTCCCCGTCCTTTCGGACGCCCTCGTCGCGCGTGGCTATGAGGCGCTGACCCCCGTCCAGACCCATGTGACCGAGACAGAGGCCAAGGGCCGCGACCTGCTCGTCTCCGCCCAGACCGGGTCGGGCAAGACCGTCGCCTTCGGCCTCGCCATGGCCGACGAGCTGATCGAGGACGGGCGCCTGCCCTTCGCGACCTCGCCGCTGGCGCTGATCATCGCCCCCACCCGCGAACTCGCGCTGCAGGTCAGCCGCGAACTCGCCTGGCTGTACGGCAAGGCCGGGGTGCGCATCGCCACCTGTGTCGGCGGCATGGACGCCAGCAAGGAACGCCGCGCACTGAACCAGGGCGTGCAGATCGTCGTCGGCACTCCGGGGCGCCTGCGCGATCACCTCGAACGCGGTGCGCTCGACCTCACCGCGCTGCGTGTCGCGGTGCTCGACGAGGCGGACGAGATGCTCGACATGGGCTTTCGCGACGATCTGGAGGAAATCCTCGACGCCACCCCCGAAACGCGCCGCACGCTCCTATTTTCGGCGACGCTTCCCAAACCGATCGTCCAGCTCGCCAAGCGCTACCAGCGCGACGCGCTACGCATCTCGACCGTCGGTGAAGATCGCGGCCATGGCGACATCGCCTATCAGGCGGTGACCGTTGCCCCCGCCGACATCGAGGGCGCGGTGATCAACCTGCTGCGCCTGCACGAAGCCGAAACCGCGATGCTGTTCTGCGCGACGCGCGACAATGTCCGCCGCCTGCACGCCAGCTTGGTCGAACGCGGTTTCGCTGCGGTCGCGCTGTCGGGCGAGCATAGCCAGAACGAGCGCAACCACGCCCTGCAGGCGCTGCGCGATCGCCGGGCGCGCGTCTGCGTAGCGACCGACGTCGCCGCGCGCGGCATCGATCTGCCGACGCTCAGTCTGGTGATTCACGTCGAAATTCCGCGCGACGCCGAAGCACTCCAGCATAGATCGGGCCGTACCGGCCGCGCGGGCAAAAAGGGCACCGCGGTCATCATCGTCCCCTATCCGCGCCGCCGCCGCGTCGACGGCATGCTGCGCGGCGCGCGGATCGAGGCCGAGTGGATGGATGCGCCGACCGCCGCCGACGTGCGCGCGCGCGACCAGGAACGGCTGATGGAAAAATTGCTCACGCCACAGGAGCATGAGCCCGAGGATCTGGAGCTTGCGCAGCGACTGATGGCCGAGCGCAGCCCCGAAGACATCGCCGCATCGCTGGTCCGCTCGCACCGCGCGCTGATGCCGCCGCCCGAGGATCTGATCGACAATGGCCCGCGCGGCCGTGACGCCGCCGGCCGTCCCGAGCGCGGCGAACGCTTCGAACGCCCCGAACGCGGCGGCGACCGTCGCGAGGGGTTCGAGGATGCCGTCTGGTTCCGCCTCAACATCGGCCGCCACCAGAATGCCGATCCGCGCTGGATCCTGCCTTTGCTCTGCCGCCGCGGCCATGTGAGCAAGAACGAGATCGGTGCGATCCGCATTGGGCCGAAGGAAACGATGTTCAACATTCCCCGCGCCATCGCCGACCGCTTTGCCGAGGCCGTGGTGCGCACCGCCAATCAGGACGGCGAGGACGACAGCGGCGTCGCGATCACCCCCGCGCCCGACGGCCCGACCTATCCGCCGCGCCGCGACAAGAGCGGTAGTGCGGGCGACCGCTCCCCGCGCGCGACGCTGGGCCGCGCCCCCGGCGGCGACCGTGCGGGGCCGCGCGGCGTGCGCGCGCCCGGCGGTCCGGGCGGCAACGATCGCTACAAGCCCAAACCCTATGGTCAGCGCAGCCCGCGTCGTCCGAAGTAGATAAAGGAACCAATACCCTCCCCTTGGGGGAGGGGCTTTTGTCACGCCTTCAACCGCTCCGCATGCCAGGCGACATGCTCGGCCATGAAGGTCGAGATGAAATAATAGCTGTGGTCGTAACCCGGCTGCATGCGGATCTCGGCCTTTTGCCCCGCGCGTTCGCACGCCGCGACCAGCAATTCGGTCTTCAGCTGTTCCGCCAGGAAATTGTCGGCCTTGCCCTGATCGACGAGCAGGTCGGGGACGCGCAGCCCCTGGTCGAGCAGCGCGCACGCATCATAGGCCTGCCATTCCTCGCGGTCGGCACCCAGATAGCCGGTCAGCGCCTTTTCGCCCCACGGGCATTGCGTCGGCGCGACGATCGGCGAAAAGGCCGATACCGAACGAAACCGATCCGGATTGCGCAGGCCGATCGTCAGCGCTCCGTGGCCACCCATCGAATGCCCCGTGATCGCCTGCCGCGTCAGGTCGGCGCTCGGGAAACTGCGCAGGACCAGCGAAGGCAGTTCGTCCTCGATATAGGATCGCATCCGATAATGTTTCGCCCACGGCGCCTCGGTCGCATCGACGTAAAAACCCGCGCCCAGCCCGAAATCCCACGCACCGTCGGGATCATCCGGAACCCCATCGCCCCGCGGTGACGTATCGGGTGCGATGAAGATCATGCCATGTTCGGCACAGGCGGCGCGATATTCGCCCTTTTCCATCACATTGGCGTGGGTGCAGGTCAGCCCCGAAAGATACCAGAGCACCGGAAGGCATGCGCCTTCTTCATGGTCGGGTACGAACACTGCAAAGGTCATGTCGGTGCCGGTGGTGGTGCTGGCATGCTTGTACACGCCCTGCGTGCCGCCGTGGCTGCGAACGGTGGAGAGGTTTTCTAGGGTCATGCGGGTTCCTGAACCGGGATGGGCGCGATGCGGGGACTATGTCCCCAATGACGCAGGAGGTCGAGAATGGCTGCACCGGATAATCCGATCGTTGCGGTGTTGCGCAGCGGATGGACATTCACCCGGTCGGCCGCCGCCAGCCCCTGATCGAGCACCACCGTGATGCTGCCCGGTGCGGCATTGATCGCAGCGAGCGGGGTCACCGATCCCGGCGCGATGCCGAGCAGGCGGTCCATGTCCTCGGCCTTGCCAAAACTGACGCGCTTGCTGCCGATCGCGGCGGGCAGCGCCTTCAGGTCGACGCGCGCCGCCGACGGCACCGTGACCAGCCAAAACGCCCCGCCATTGTCCTTCAGGAACAGGTTCTTCGTATGCTCGCCGGGGATCGCGGCATTCACCGCCTCGCTCTCGGCAACAGTGAATACCGCATCATGCTCATGTGCGGCGAAGGGGATTCCCAGCGTCTTCAGGTCCGCCAGCAACCCCGCTTCGCCGCGCATCGTCGATCTTTCAGCTGCGTTTACAGGCGTTTCAGCGCGCACAGCTTGTTGCCGTCGGGATCGCGCAGATAGGCGAGGTACAGCTTGCCAAAGCCGCCTTCGCGTACGCCCGGTGGGTCTTCGATGCTGGTGCCGCCCGCGGCGACACCGGCGTCATGCCACGCCTTCGCCTGCGCCTCGTCCTCCATCGCGAACCCGATGGTGCAGCCATTGCCCGCGGTCGCCGGCTCCCCGTTGATCGGCGGCGTCACCAGAAACAGCCCGCCATTGTGCATATAGATCAAGCGGCCCTTGTCGTCCTCGATGCCCGGCTTGCCGCCGATCGCCTGAAAGGTCGCGTCATAAAATGCCTTCGCTTTCGCGACGTCGTTCGTGCCGACCATGTTGTGACTGTACATCGCTCTCTCCTGTTTTCGTTGCGAATCGATACCGATCTTGTGCCAGTCTTGTCAGCGGAAGACCACCGTCTTGCGGCCGTCGATCAGCACCCGCTGTTCGGCGACCCAGCGCACCGCCTTCGCCAGCACCTGCGCCTCGACATCGCGGCCGATGCGGATCAGGTCGTCGACGCTATCGCGGTGGTCGACACGTTCGACCGCCTGTTCGATGATCGGCCCCTCGTCGAGGTCGCTGGTGACGAAATGCGCGGTGGCGCCGATCAGCTTGACCCCGCGCTCGTGCGCGCGGTGATAGGGTTTCGCGCCCTTGAACCCGGGCAGGAAGCTGTGATGGATGTTGATGCAGCGCCCCGCCAGTTTCGCCGACAGGTCGGACGACAGCACCTGCATATAGCGCGCGAGTACCAGATATTCGGCGCCGTTGCGCGCCATGACGTCGAGGATGCGCGCCTCCTGCTCGGCGCGGTTCGCATCGCTGACCGGAAAATGGTGGAACGGCACGCCATGCCATTCGCTCAGCCGCCGCTGATGTTCGTGGTTCGACACCACCGCCACAATATCGATCGCGAGATTGCCGGTCGACCAGCGGTGGAGCAGGTCGTTGAGGCAATGGCTGCCCTGCGACACCGCGATGACGAAGCGCGGTTTTGCGGCAGTGTCGCTTATCCGCGCATCCATCGCGAAGCGGTCGACGATCGGCGCGAACGCTGCCTGCACCCCGGCCAAATCGCCCGGAAAGCGCGGTCCGGCGGCGCGAAAGGCGACGCGCATGAAGAAGCGTCCTGAATCGAGGTCGGCATATTGTTGGCTGTCGAGGATGAAGCCGTCATTGTCGGCGAGCAACCCGGTTACGGCGGCGACAATGCCCACCGCATCGACGCAGCTGAAGGTCAGGACATAAGGTCCGGTCAAATGCTTCCTCCCACCCAAACGGGGCTTTCCGACGGCCTCTCCCGTCGGGAGAGGCAACGAGACTTGGCAGCTTGCTGCCTAGTCGCAGTGGTGAGGGGTTCGGCCCGGTCGATGGACCGCAACCCCTCATCCAACTCCGCCTAACCGGCAAAGCCGGTAAGGCTCCATATCCTTCTCCCGCTGGGAGAAGGGAAGAATGTCCTCAATAAACCACCACGCTGCGAATACTTTCCCCCGCGTGCATCAGGTCGAAGCCCTTGTTGATGTCCTCGAGTCCCATGACATGCGTGATCATCGGGTCGATCTCGATCTTGCCGGTCATATACATGTCGACGATCTTGGGCACGTCGGTGCGGCCCTTGGCGCCGCCGAACGCGGTGCCGCGCCAGTTGCGGCCGGTGACGAGCTGGAACGGCCGCGTCGCAATCTCCTTGCCCGCCTCGGCGACGCCGATGATGATCGAGGTGCCCCAGCCGCGGTGGCAGGCTTCGAGTGCAATGCGCATCACCTCGGTATTGCCGGTGGCGTCAAAGGTATAATCGGCGCCGCCGTCGGTCATCGAGACGATCGCGGCAACCGTGTCTTCGCGGCTCATGCCCTTGCTATTGAGGAAGTCGGTCATGCCGAACTTGCGGCCCCATTCCTCGCGCGCGGGGTTGATGTCGACGCCGATGATCTTGTCCGCACCGGCAAGCCGCGCGCCCTGGATCACGTTCAATCCGATGCCGCCCAGACCGAACACGACGACATTGTCGCCAACCTGCACCTTCGCGGTGTTGATGACCGCGCCGACCCCGGTGGTGACGCCGCAGCCGATGTAGCAGCTCGACTGGAACGGCGCGTCCTCGCGGATCTTTGCGACGGCAATCTCGGGAAGCACGGTGAAGTTCGAGAAGGTCGAGCAGCCCATATAGTGGAAGATCGGCTGGCCCTTGTACGAAAAGCGCGTCGTGCCGTCGGGCATCAGCCCCTTGCCCTGCGTCGCGCGGATCGCGGTGCAGAGGTTGGTCTTGCCGCTGAGGCAGCTTTTGCACTGGCGGCATTCGGGGGTGTAGAGCGGGATGACATGGTCGCCGGGCACGACGCTGGTGACGCCCGCGCCCACCTCGCGCACAACGCCCGCGCCTTCATGCCCCAGCACGCTCGGAAAGATGCCCTCGCTGTCGAACCCGTCAAGCGTATAGGCATCGGTGTGGCAAATGCCCGTCGCCATGATCTCTACCAGCACCTCGCCCGCCTTCGGGCCTTCGAGGTCGAGTTCGACGATTTCGAGCGGCTTCTTCGCTTCGAACGCAACGGCGGCGCGGGTCTTCATGGCGGTTCTCCTTCTCGGGCGTCCCAATCAGACAAATGCGGCGGCAATGCAAGATGCGAGGGCCGCTCCCAACTTCGTCATGCTGAACCCGTTTCGGCATCCATGGCCCGGCGCTCGCCAGTCAGGGCGGCGTCAGTGATTTTCTCACACAAAGACACAAAGGCACGAAGATATCGTACCAACCGCGAAGCGGCTTTCCACTGCGACCACGCGACAGGCCGCGCCGAACATGAGCAAATGGGCCTACCGGCCCAAGCCGTCTTCTTCGTGCCTTTGTGTCTTTGTGTGAAACAACAAAAGCACGGCATCCGAGGAAAAGGCAGGCCATGGACCCTGAAACAAGTTCAGCGTGACGAGAACTGAAAAGCGGCACGCCGGCCGACACTCCCCCCCCTTCGTCGCCCTCGAACGAGACACGTGGCTCGTTCGACTTGATCCGGGGTCCATGACTTCAGCGCCGCCGTGGATCCCGGATCAAGTCCGGGATGACGATGAAGACGAGGTTGCGCTCGTCTCGCTCCTCGACCCGCTCCGCCCGCAAGAGGAGCCGATCTGGGCGGTTTATCCGCAGCGGCGGCACCTGCTGCCGAAGGTGCGGCTGCTGATCGACAAATTGCGCGAGGAATTGCCCGCACGGAAGCTCTCCCATTAGATTGTCAGGCTTCTTTTCTGACGAACTGACTCGCAAACCGCGTGTTATACGCATGGAAGTCGCCTTCAGGCGTCACGACAAGTTCCGTTACATTGGAGCGTTGGAAATTGTCTTCGTTAGATGCGTCATCGATTTTAAGGCTTACGGTGACGGCTCCGTCGTCATCTCCGATCAGCTTGTAGTCGTAATCAACCGTTTGACCGAAGCAGACGACTTCGCCTCCTGAAATAATCAACTCGGAATTTGGATCATCTAGGTCAGTCCAATGGCCCTGCATTTGCTTCGGCAGCGATGAACCACGATCAAATTTTTCCATTTGCCTCTCCAACGCGCGTATTCACCGGGTTTCTGAGTGCTATTCAACACTCCACCACACTAACCGCCAGCCCGCCTTTCGACGTTTCCTTATATTTATCGCGCATGTCGCGTCCGGTTTGCAGCATCGTCGCGATCACCGTGTCCAAACTCACCACATGCGTGCCGTCGCCGATCATCGCGATGCGGCTCGCGTCGATCGCCTTGATCGCGCCCATCGCGTTGCGTTCGATGCACGGGATCTGGACGAGGCCTCCAATGGGATCGCAGGTAAGCCCCAGATTATGCTCCATGCCGATCTCGGCGGCATTTTCGACCTGCGCGTTGGTGCCGCCGAGCGCCGCGGTCAGCCCCGCCGCCGCCATCGAACAGGCGACCCCGACCTCGCCCTGGCAGCCGACTTCGGCGCCCGAGATGCTGGCGTTGCGCTTGTAAAGCGCACCGACCGCGCCCGCCGCAAGCAGGAAGGTCCGCACCCCCGCTGCGTCGCCGCGATAGCTGCGCCGATAATAGCGGATCACCGCGGGGATGATCCCCGCCGCGCCGTTGGTCGGTGCGGTGACGACCTTGCCGCCCGCGGCATTTTCCTCGTTCACCGCCATAGCCCACAGGTTGATCCAGTCCATCATCGCGAGCGGATCGGTGAGATTTTGTTCGTGGCGGTTGCGGATGTCGGCGGCGATCTGCGGCGCGCGGCGCTTGACCTTCAGCCCACCGGGGAGAATCCCGGTGCTGCAACAGCCGGCGTCGATCGACGCATCCATCGCGCCCGCGATCGCGTCGAGCCCGGCCTCGACCTCGGCCAATGGGCGATGGACGAGCTCGTTTTCCAGCATCATTTCGGCAAAGCTCTTGCCCGACGCCGCGCCCATGCTCAGCAGGTCGGCGCCCGAGGTGAAGGCGAAGGGGAGTTCGACCTCATCCTCCGCCCCGCGGCTGTTGCGTCCCGCCTCGTCCTCGTCGACCACGAAACCGCCGCCGATCGAGAAATACATTCGCTTCGCCAGGATCTCGCCGTCGGCGTCGCGCGCCGTGAAGCTCACCGCATTGCTATGGAACGGCTGGCGCTGGCGCATCTGGAAATGCAGGTCACGCGCGGGTTGGAAGCGGACGCGTTGGCGCCCGAGCAGATAGAGAAAGCCTTCGCCATTGGCGCGGTCCCAATGCGCAGTGATGGCAGCCAGACTGGTGCTGGCGGGAATCTCGCCCGCCAGCCCCGCGACGATCGCGGTGTCGGCAGCGTGGCCCTTCCCCGTCAGCGCGAGCGAGCCGTAAAGGTCGGCCTCAACATGCGCGGTGCGGCCCAGCATCGCCTGCTCGTCGAGCCAGACGGTGAACCGCCGCGCCGCGACCATCGGGCCGACGGTGTGTGAGCTCGACGGTCCGACACCGATTTTGAAGAGTTCGAAGAGGCTGATTGTCATGACGGCGCCTATAGAGGCGGCGCCGTCAACACGATAGGTACCAGTTCAAATTTCCCTACGGCATCCGTGAAATCCTCCCTGCGGCATAGCCGTGGGGAGGGGGACCATCCGCAGGATGGTGGAGGGGCAGCGACGTCGCGCCATGGCCCCTCCGTCAGCGCTTCGCGCTGCCACCTCCCCATCGCTGCGCGACAGGGAGGATCGTTGGTTTACGCCGGATAGGTCCAGGTCGTATCGCGCGCGAAATTCTCTGCCGCGAAATCCCAGTTGAGCAGTTCGTCGACCACCGCGTCGACATAGGCCGGGCGCAGATTCTTGCGGTCGATGTAATAGGCATGTTCCCACACGTCGATGACGAGCAGCGGCTTGATCCCCGCGACAAGTTCGGTGCCCGCATCGTGGGTGTCGGTGACCGACAGCGCGCCGTCGCGCGACACCAACCATGCCCAGCCCGAGGCGAAATGGTTGACCGCGGTGTCCTTCAGCTTCTTTTTCAGGTCATCGAGCGACCCGAAATCGCGCTCGATGGCGGCGAGCAGATCGCCCTTGGGCTCGGTTTTGTTCGGGCTCAGGCTTTCCCAGTAAAAGGCATGGTTCCACGACTGGGCGCTGTTGTTGAACAGCCCCTTGTTCCCCGAACCTTCGGCGTGGTGGATGATTTCCTCGAGGCTCTTGTCGGCAAGCTCGGTACCCTCGATCGCGGCGTTCGTCTTGTCGACATAGGCCTTGTGATGCTTGCCATGGTGCGTCGCCAGCGTGTCGGCCGAAATATGCGGCGCCAGCGCATCCTGAGCGTAAGGCAGAGGCGGATGGGCGATCGTCATGGCAGTCTCCATTTTGTTTATCAGAGGGGATGAGGGCTTAAACTCGGTATCGAGGTGCGGGGTTGCAAGGTTTGCGTGGGGAAATTTTCTCGCCAAATCCGTCATTGCGAGGAGCCGAAGGCGACGCGGCAATCCAGAGCGGCGTAAACCGCCCTGGATTGCTTCGCTTCGCTCGCAACGACGGCGAGATTTACGTCACCATCGCCAGCAACGTCGCGATGCGATCTGCCTCCTCGGCGGGTTTGTCGCGGCGGATGCGCGAAATGCGCGGGAAGCGCATCGCGAGGCCCGACTTGTGGCGCTTCGACGCATGGATCGAATCGAACGCGACTTCGAGCACCAGCGACTTTTCGACCTCGCGCACCGGGCCGAACCGGTTCAGCGTGTTGTCGCGCACAAACTTGTCGAGCCATTTCAGCTCCTCGTCGGTGAATCCCGAATAGGCCTTGCCGACCGGCAGCAACTCGCCATCGTCGCTCCAGCAGCCGAATGTATAGTCCGAGTAAAAGCTCGCGCGGCGGCCGTTGCCGCGCTGCGCGTACATCATCACGCAATCGGCGGTGAGCGGGTCGCGCTTCCATTTATACCACAGCCCCGCGCGCCGCCCTGCGACATAAGGCGCATCGCGGCGCTTGAGCATCACCCCCTCGATCGCCGCATCGCGCGCACCTGCACGACGGTTCGCGAGATCGTCGAAATCCTTGGCGTCGATCACTTGCGACAGGTCGAAATGGCTGTCGGCGAGGCGCGGGACGAAGGCTTCGAGCTGCCGCCGTCGCTCGGTCCATGGAAGCGGACGCAGGTCGTTGCCGTCCACCGCGAGCAAATCATAGACGCGCACGAACGCCGGATAATCGGCGAGCATCTTTTTCGACACCGTCTTGCGCCCCAGCCGCTGTTGCAATGCGTTAAAGCTCGCGGCCTCACCCCCCTGCGCCTCTCCGCGCACCAGCAGTTCGCCATCGATCACCGCATCCTGATCGAACGCCGCGACCAGTTCGGGAAAGGCACCGCTGATCTCTTCACCGCCGCGGCTGTAGATGCGCGTCTCGCCGCCGCCGTGGACAATCTGGACGCGAATGCCGTCCCATTTCCACTCGGCGGCATAGTCGGTGAGGTCGATGCTCTCCTCCTCGAGCGGATGCGCGAGCATGAAGGGACGGAAGAAGGCGACATCGGCAAGGTCGGGCCGCTCCGCCCTGCCCTCGCCCCAGGCGAACAGCGGCGCATAGGGCGGCGGGATCGCGTGCCACAGCTCCTCGACGTCATCAACAGGCACGTCGAACGCCTGCGCGAACGCCTGTTTCGCCAGCCGCGCCGACACCCCGACGCGCATCCCGCCCAGCGCGAGCTTGAGCAGCGCATAGCGGCCATCGGCGTCGAGGCGGTCGAGGAGGGACGCGAGGATTTCAGGGGCGGTGGCGCGCGTGGCGGCGGACAGCGCATCGACGGCTTGGGCAACCGACATTTCGCCCTCTCCTTCAGGGGAGGGCAGCGAGACTTGGGAGCTTTGCTCCCTAGTCGCAGCGGGTGGGATCCATCGGCCTTGCGCGAGGCCGATGGACCCCACCCCCAGCCCCTCCCCTGAAGGGGAGGGGTGAAAAGGTTCAGGCCAGAGCAGCGCCGCCGTCTCGGCCGTATCGCCCACAAAATGCCGCGATAGCCGGAACAATTCCTCATCGACCCGCGTCGCCAGCAATGCGCGCACCATCGCCGATTTCACCGCAGGGAAATCGAGGCTCTCGGTCAGCGCCGCGATCGCCCAGCCGCGGTCAGGATCGGGCGTATGCTCCAGATAATCGGCGATCAGCGCCAGCTTCGAATTGCGCGACCGCGTGTAGATCAGCCGGTCGATCAACGCCGCAAAGCGTTTCACGCTTCTTCCTCCAGATCGCGCCCGACCAGATGCAGCGCGCGCGCCTTGCGCTGATGCAGTTCGCACCAGCGCAGCAGGCCGTCCTCGCTGCCATGCGTGATCCACGTTTCCTTCGGGTTCACCTCGGCGATCGTCGTCGTCAGCTCGTCCCAATCGGCATGGTCCGAAATCACCAGCGGGAGTTCGACCATCCGCTGCCGCGCGCGCTGGCGCACCCGCATCCAGCCCGATGCCATCGCGGTGACCGGATCGGGCAGTCGCCGCGACCAGCGGTCGTTGAGCGCCGACGGCGGTGCAACGACGATCTGCCCTGCCATGTCGGCCTTGTCGGTTTCGCTGACCAGCCGTAGCTCGCCAAGATCGACGCCATGCGCCGCATAAAGCGCGCACATCTTTTCCATCGCGCCGTGGATATAGATCGGCGCATCCCATCCCGCGGCGCGCAGTTCGGCGATCACCCGCTGCGCCTTGCCCAGCGCATAGGCGCCGACCAGCACGCAGCGATCGGGTTCGGCGCGCACCGCGCCGATCAACTTGGCGATCTCGTCTGACGTGGGAGGGTGGCGGAACACCGGTAGGCCAAAGGTCGCCTCGGTGATAAAGATGTCGCACGGTACGAATTCAAAGGCCACGCAAGTCGGGTCGGGGCGGCGTTTATAGTCGCCGGTGATGACGATCCGCTCGCCCGCATATTCCATCAAAATTTGCGCGCTGCCCAGCACATGTCCCGCGGGGAAAAAGCTGAAGCGCACCCCGCCCCGCTCGAACCCGTCACCATAACCGAACGCCTGATTGTGGCTCGCCTCGACATCGACGCCATAGCGCAGCGCCATGATCGCCAGCGTTTCGGGGGTCGCGAACACCGCACCATGGCCGCTGCGCGCATGGTCGGCATGGCCGTGAGTAACAGCGGCGCGTTCGACGGGCCGCGACGGGTCGATCCACAGGTCGGCGGGCTTCACATACAGCCCGTGCGGATGTGGTTCGAGCCAGGACTTGGGCTTCGCCATCAGGCCGCCAGCTTTCGCGCCTGCGCGAGGTCGGCGACGAACGCCGCGCGTTCCTGCGCCGCCCGCGCGCGGTCGGGCAGGCGCAGCAGATAGGACGGATGGATCGTCGCGATCAGTTTCGTGCCCCCAGCCAGTTCGTGCACCGCACCGCGCATCGACGCGATGCTCGCGGCCTTGCCGGTCACTCCGCGCAGCGCGCTGCCGCCCAAGGTGACGATCAGGTCGGGCTGCACCAGCGCGCGTTCCTTGTCGAGCCACCAGCGGCAGCTGTCGATCTCCCCCGCCGTCGGGTTCTGGTGCAGCCGCCGCTTGCCGCGCGGTTCATATTTGAAATGCTTGACCGCGTTGGTCAGGAACAATCGCTGCCGATCAAGACCGGCTTCTTCAAGTGCCTCGTTCAGCACCTGCCCCGCGGGTCCGACAAAGGGACGCCCCTGCAAATCCTCCTGATCGCCGGGCTGTTCGCCGACGAGCATGATGCGCGCGCCCGCTGGCCCCTCGCCCGCGACACCTTGCGTTGCGTTGCACCCGATGGGGCAGCACGTACAATGATCGACCGCGCGCGCGACGTCGTTCAGCGTCCGGATATCGTCGTCGAGGAGCAGTTCGTCGGCCACGCGCGTCCGCCATTTGTCGGTCAAGGGGTTGGCCATGGAAACGGCGGCCCCGCGCATCCGTTCCACCCGCGCCCCGGCCCCGGCGAGCAGCGGCGCGATATCTTGCGCTTCGGGCAGGTTTTTCCAGTATTTCTTGGGCATTTCGGCGCGCATCGCGTCGATCTTGATCCGCGCGGGATTGAAGGTCGCGCCATAATAGGTGCGCCACTGATCCTCGACGACGTCACTATCGGGTACCTCGTCCTTCGTGCCGCCCGCGCCATAGCTCAGCGTCTCGTCGTGCCAGATCGCCCGCGCATCGGGGGTCACGATCGCCCAGTCCATGCCGTAAAAGCGGCGCTGGAAGAAGGGAGCGGTCAGTCGCAGGATATAATGGTCGGGTTCGAACCATGCAGCGAAGGATTCGCGGCCCGCTTGCTCGCCCAGCCGCCGGAAGCGCACGAACGCGTGCATCTTGTGAATGTCGCGGCGGATTGCCTTGTCGGTCTTGCTCAGCCAGTCGACGTCGGGATCGGTGCGCCGCGCCAGCAATTGCCGGTCGCGCAGACCGCGCCATACGATGCGATAAAGCCGGGCCGGGACCGTGGGATCGCGGTGGCAAATAACCCGGTCGGCCATGGCGAGCAATTCGCGCGGCAGCGATATCGCAGCTCCCGATGCGGGCGGCGCGTTGTCACCGAACAACGACGCGCCCTCGTCGGCGCCGCGCCAACTGACATTCTCGGGCGCCACCCCGCCCGTCAGCAGCCCGCGCGCCGCATCGCGCCATTCGGCAAAGTCGCCGGGACGGGCAAGCACGACCTCCCTCATAATGCCAGCGACAATTGTTCGGCGGGCGGCGCAAAGCGCGCGCGCAGGCTGGCGCTATCGGTCAGCGATCCCGGTCGCCAGTCAGGCGTGACAATGAACGGCAGCAGCTTCTTCACCGAGGCGGTCAATTTGGCGAGATCGCCTAACCGGAGCTTGCCCAGCCGCCGCGCCGCGACAATCCGATCGACGGCGCGTGTCCCCAGCCCCGGTACACGCAGCAGCATTTCACGCGGGGCGCGGTTGATGTCGACAGGGAATGCCTCGCGCCGCTGAAGCGCCCAGGCGAGCTTGGGGTCGATCGCCAGGTCGAGCATCCCGTCGCGCGCGCCCTCCATGATCTCGGCGCGCTCAAAACCGTAAAACCGCAGCAGCCAGTCGGCCTGATACAGGCGATGCTCGCGAATCAGCGGCGGGCGCACCGGCGGCAGATCGCTGCTGGCGTCGGGGATCGGGCTGTATGCCGAATAATAGACGCGGCGGAGGCGATAGCCCGAATAGAGGTTCGTCGCGGTCGCCAGAATGTCGTCGTCGCGCGATCCGTCGGCGCCGACGATCATTTGTGTCGACTGTCCGGCAGGCGCAAAGCGCGGCGGCTTCGCCTTTTTGAGCAACCGCCCTTTCGCCGCCTCGATCGCGTCGTCGGCGCCGACGCGCACCGACGCCATCGTCTTGCGGATCGTCTCCGGCCTCTTCTCGGGCGCAAAACTCTGCAATCCCGCCTCGGTCGGCAGCTCGACATTGGTCGACAGCCGGTCGGCGTAAAGTCCGGCGCGCGCGATCAAATCGGGCGCCGCACCGGCGATCGTCTTGAGATGAATATATCCGCCGAACCGATGCTCCTCGCGCAGGATGCGCGCGACCTCGACCAGCTGTTCCATCGTATAATCTTCGGACCGAATGATCCCCGACGACAGGAACATCCCCTCGATATAGTTGCGCTTGTAGAAGTCGAGGGTGAGCCGAACCACTTCCTGCGGATTGAACCGCGCGCGCGGCACATTGCTCGACGCGCGATTGATGCAGAAGCGGCAATCGTAGATGCAGAAATTGGTGAGCAGGATCTTGAGCAGCGAGATACAGCGGCCGTCGGGCGCATAGCTATGGCAGATGCCCATGCCCTCGGTCGACCCGATGCCTTTGGTGCCGGTCGAATCACGATTGACCGTTCCCGACGACGCGCACGACGCGTCATATTTTGCCGCATCGGCCAGGATGCCGAGCTTTTCCAGAATCGCTTTTTCCGCCATGATCCCCGTTTAACACGGGAACATAAAGCGAACAAATAAATCTGCCGTGTTCAGGCGTCGCGCCACCGCGCCGGGAGCGTGATGTCGACGACCAGCCCGCCCGGCTCCCAGCGCCGGTCGATCGTGCCGCCGAGATTGTTGCGGACGCTGCGCTCCATCAACAAAGTGCCAAAGCTGGTCTTCGACGGCGGTTCGACCGGCTGTTCGTTGCCGCTTTCCTGCCAGGTCAGACGGAACAGCCGCGGATCGCTTCCTTCGGGATCCTGCGACCACCGGATGTCGACATCGCCGCCGGCCCCGGCCAGCGCACCATGTTTGACCGCATTGGTCGCGAGCTCGTTGAACAGCAGCGCCATCGCAACGAGGGCATTTTCAGGCAGCAACAGGTCCGGCCCCGACCAGCGGATGCGCGGAAAAGCCGCCTCGACCTCGCGCAGCAGCGCGTGCATCGACCCGGTCAGGAAATTGGCGCCGAGCAACACATTCTGCGCCCGGTTCAGCGCGTCGAGCCGCCCGGTGATCCGCTCGACATAATCATCGACATCGGTCGCGGCGTGGCGGGTGAGCGAGATGATCGCGCTGACCGTGGCAAACAGGTTGCGCATCCGGTGATGCAGTTCGCGCATCAACAGATTGGCGTTCTCCTGGCGGCTTTTCTGTTCGGTGATATCGATGCTGATCCCGGTCAGGATTGCGTCGCTTGTGTCGACGTCCCAATCGGCGCGGACGGCGATCCAGCGCACCCCGCGTTCCGGGTGCTGGATGCGATATTCGGTTGCATAATGGCTGCCGTTAGCGACCGACCCGCCCAGCACGATGCGGACATGGTCGCGATCTTCGGGATGCAATCGCTCGTAAAACCCGTCGATATCGGTCAAGGCAGTTGCAAAGTCGCTGCCCCATAAATCGGCGACCGCGCCGCCCCAGTCGATCGCGCCGGTACGAGCGTCATAGCGCCACGTTGCGATCCCGGAAAAGTCGAGGGCACGTTCCAGTGTCTTGCGCGCGTTGTCGCGTTCGGCAACGATGCGGCGCAAATCGGCCTCGGCCATGATGATCGCCGCAAAATCCTCGAGCCGCGCCAGATCGCGCTCGCTGAGCAGCGCGCGTTCGTTGCGGTCGATCACGCAGAGTGTGCCGAGTACGGCACCATTATAGGCACGCAGCGGTACCCCGGCATAAAAACGGATAAAGGGGTCGCCGGTCACCAAAGGGTTATCACGAAAACGCGCATCGCCCAGCACATCGGTCACGATCACCGGCCGATCCTCGGCAATCACAAACTGGCAAAAACTGATGTCGCGGGGTGTTTCGGAGGCTTCGAGGCCATAGGCCGATTTGAACCATTGCCGACAGTCATCGACCAGCGAGACCAGCGCGATGGGTGCTTCATAGAGATCGGCGACCATTTTGGTCACCCGGTCGAACGCTTCCTCCGGTCCGGTATCGAGCAGGCGATATTCGCGCAACGTGTCGAGCCGCAAGCGTTCGACCTGATCCGGACTTGCATCCCTTCCGTCAGCCAACGCCTGCCCCTCACCTCCCGCGGATCCTGTGGGCCGCTCTGCCATGAATATGGTCCCTAAAAAAGTCTGTTCACCATTTCATCGGGAAAGCAGTGATATTCCACCGGCTTACCGCTGAAAAAACGCGCACCCGGCTGACTCTACGCATTGCGCAATGACTGGTTGCAGCGCTTCGTCGCAGATTCCGGTGCGAAATTGCGGAACCCTTTTTCGCCAGCGTGCGTATGACCGGCTCAAGCGGGAGGTTCCTTGATGCCATTGGGTGAAGAGATTCGCGGACATTTGCCGTACCTGCGCCGCTACGCGCGCGCGTTGACCGGCAGCCAACAGCACGGCGACAATTTTGTGCATACGACGCTGGAAGTCATCGTCGCTGAACCGAACGAATTCAGCGCCGGCCACGGCACCCGCATCGATCTTTATCGCAATTTTCACCGCATCTGGGAAAGCGCCTACATCGACGATGGCGAGGGCAGCGATGATGGCGAGGATCCTCTGGTGCGCGCCGCAAACCGCCGCTTGGCGCAGATCACGCCGCTTGGCCGCCAGATCCTGCTGCTGACCGCGCTCGAAGGATTTTCGGTCGGCGAAGCGGCCATCATCACAGGCACCGACGACGAGCTGGTCGAAAGCCTTCTGAACGACGCGGTGGCCGACCTCGACCGCGAATCGCGCACGTCGGTGCTGATCATCGAGGACGAGCCGCTGATCGCGATGGAACTCGAACAGATCGTGAGGGCGCTGGGTCACAAGGTAGCCGGAGTGGCGACCACGCACGAAGACGCGGTGGCAGCGTTCGAGACGACCGACGCGGGCCTGGTGCTCGCGGACATCCAGCTGGCCGACGGTTCATCGGGCATCGATGCCGTCCAGGACATATTGGCGATCGCACCGGTCCCGGCGATCTTCATTACGGCCTTTCCGGAACGCCTGCTGACCGGTGGCCGGGTCGAACCGACCTTCCTCATCTCGAAACCGTTCCGCGAAAACACCGTTCGCGCCGCGATCAGCCAGAGCCTGTTGTTCACGCCGCAACTGGCAGCCTAAATCCGGCTCAGTCGCCTGTCGGCGGGCCCGCCGTCAGCTGGTCGACATCGTCCATGATCGCGCGGAACACCTCGCTCGACGGCAGGACGTCGTCGCTGCGCCGCGGCATCGCCCCGCTTTCCAGGATAGCCTGCAACGCGGTGCGGGCGCGCGACACGCGGCTTTTCATCGTCCCGACGGCACAGCCGCAGATCGCCGCGCCTTCTTCATAGGACAGCTGGCCGGCGCCGATCAGCACCAGCGCCTCGCGCTGGTCGACCGGCAGCATGAGCAACGCGCGCTGGACATCGGCAAGGTGCAAGCTGTCGCCCTGGTCGTCGGGCGCCACCAGCAACCGCTCGGCGGCGAGCTCGTCATATTCGGCGGTGAATTTCTTGCGGCGCATCTGCGACAGGAAACAGTTGCGCAGGATGACAAAGGCCCAGCTTTTCATGCTGGCAGGCCCGGGGACATATTGCGCCCGCGCCTTCCACGCCTTCAACATCGTTTCTTGCACCAGATCGTCGGCCAGGTCGGCATTGCCGCACAGGCTGCGCCCGAACGCGCGCAGATGCGGCAGCATCGCCGCCAGTTCGCGTTTGAAGCTGGCGTCGTCGAGCGGCTCGCCGGCGCGCGTCGGAGGCGTCACGTCGTTGATAAATAAGCCCCGGTTGCCGGTGCGGGAATGCAGCCGTCAGTCCGGCTTAGCGCCTTGAACGTCCAATGCAAACCGCAACTGGAATGCGCTGTAAAACGCTCGCGCACAACGCTTACCGTCCGTCGCTCGCCACCGGCGGCGAGCGCCGACCGAGTGCGATGAAATTTTGCATCATCAGCGCATCCTGCGGGTCGAGACGGCCGTGGGCCGCAACCCGCGCCAGATCCTCGTCATGGCTGCGAAAATGCGGGTCGTACAGCATCGTCCATTCGGCGAAGGCGCGCTCCTCGATCGTGCGGCGGCGGATTTCGATCATGCCGCTGTGCCTCGTATCGGCGCGAATGACCGCCAGGCAGGCATCGACCTTGTCGGCCGGACCCTCCAGCAGCTGCATGAAATTATGGCCGTTGAAGATAAGCGCCCCGGTCAGCGCATCGCGCTGGTTGTTGCGGCGCGCTTGTACCAAAAGTTCGGCAATATCCTGTTCGCCGATCATCGGATCGGCAACACTGACGTAAATGACGGATAGCAAAGACGTTCTCCAGCCTGCCGCTGCTCGGGAAAGGCAAAATTCAACCCCTCACCGCAAGCCTGGTCGCCTACGTCTCCGCCCGAATAGGGCCGATGTGGCTTCTTGGCAACGCTTTGGTCGCAAAAAACGCAAGCGCGGGGAACCCGTGGCGTCTTTCGTCGTTGCTTCGGCATGGCTACGCAAGGCAACAACAGGTCAAAGGACACGAGTAACCCGCCCCCGGCGCCGGAAACGCCGGATCGCCGCCGCGGCAGTTTCCCGGGGACCGACAGCGACGAATGGCACCGCACGCTGACCGGTCGCCAGGCGCCGGAACCCGTGAGCGCGAAACTGCGCATGATTTACGGGAATATCGTGGCCGAACAATTGCCCGACCAGATGCTCGACCTGCTGTCGCAACTCGACCAGAAAAGTTCGAAGCAATAATGGCGCAATCTGCTGCCGCGCCCACCGCTGGCGAAAATTTGTCGGACTCCGAGTTCAAGGCGCTGCTGGCTGCGGTCATCCCGCACCTGCGCGCTTACGGCCGCAGCCTGTCGGGCAATCCCGATCTGGCCGATGACCTCACACAGGACACGATGGTGAAAGCCTGGGCATCGCGCGACCGCTTCGAACGCGGGACGTCGATCAAGGCATGGACCTTTGTGATCCTGCGCAACACCTTCCTCTCGCAGATGCGCCGCAACAAGTTCGTCGGCGAATATGACGAGACGGCGGTCGAACGCACAATGTCTATCGCCGCCAATCAAGAAGAGAGCAGCGAGATGGCGGACCTGCAGCGCGGGTTGATGGAATTGCCGCAGGACCAGCGCGAGGCGTTGATCCTCGTCGGTGCGGGCGGGATGTCCTATGAAGAGGCGGCAAGCATCTGCGACTGCGCACTCGGCACGATGAAAAGCCGCGTGTCGCGCGCGCGCGCCGCGCTCGAGGAAATCATGAACCGCGGCCAGTTTGCACAAAAGCGCGCCGATGCGCCGCCGTCGAGCGAGGCAGTCGATGCGATCATGGACAGCGTCGAGGCGATTACCGCGCGGCGCGAAGCGTCGAACCGCTAAAGCCCGTTCGCATGGCGACGCGGCGGCGAAGGCATCTCGACTTTGTCGGCCTGTCGCGCCAAACTGGACCTGGTTTCCTTCCCCTGAAAGCAAAGCGAGTTCCCCGATGAAAAGCCTGTCGTTCCTCGCCCTGTCCACCGCCCTGGTTGCCGGCGCCTGTTCCGCCAACACCGGGACCGCTACCGGTCAGCAAGCCGAATCGTCCGCGATCGACACGTCGGGTGACCATCCCGCGACGCCACTTGCGGGAGCGCCGTTCACTGTCCGCGAGATGGCGAGCTTTAACGAGCCCTGGGCCATGGTGTTTCTGCCCGGCACCCGCTCGGCGCTCGTCACCGAAAAATCGGGCAAGCTGAAACTGTGGCGCGAGGGCGCCGCGGCGCTGGATGTCGCCGGTGTCCCCGCGGTCGCTTACGGCGGTCAGGGCGGTCTGGGCGATGTTGTGCTGGCGCCTGACTTCGCCACCAGCGGCATGATTTACCTCAGCTGGGCCGAAAGCGGCGACGGCGATACCGCCGGTGCCGCGGTCGGCAAGGCGCGGTTGGTGCAAAGCGACGCGCCGCGGATCGAGGGGCTCGAGGTCATCTGGCGGCAAACGCCGAAAGTGACCGGGCGCGGCCATTATTCGCATCGCCTGGCCTTCTCGCCCGACGGGCAACATCTGTTCATCGGATCGGGCGACCGGCAAAAGATGGAGCCCGCGCAGGATATGGGCGGCACGCTGGGCAAGATCGTCCGGCTGAAGCCGGACGGCAGCATTCCCGCGGACAATCCCTTTGCCGAAAAAGGCGGGGTCACGGCGCAGATATGGTCGCTCGGCCACCGCAACATACTCGGCCTGACCTTCGACGGCACGGGGAAGCTGTGGAACCAGGAAATGGGACCGCGCCACGGCGACGAGATCAACTTCGTCGAACGCGGCGCCAACTATGGCTGGCCGGTCGTCTCGAACGGCGACCATTATAACGGCACCACCATCCCCGACCATCCGACCCGCCCCGAATTCGCGGCGCCCAAGCTCTGGTGGAACCCCGCCGTCTCGCCCGGCGGGCTCGCCTGGTACGGCGGCGACCTTTACCCCGGCTGGAAGAACAGCCTGCTGATGGGGGCACTGTCGGGCGAGGGGCTGGTCCGCGCCAGCATCGACGGCGACCGGCTGCGCAAGGCCGACCGCTGGGATTTCGGAACCCGCATCCGCGAAGTCGAGGTCGCGGGCGACGGCACTGTCTGGCTGCTCACCGACGGCAGCGACGGCAAGCTGGTCAAGCTCGAACCCAAGCGCTGAGCGTTGCGGCAAGCGACGACACCGGGCCAGCAATGATCCGCCAGATACTCAGTCGGCGCAGCGAATGGCCGGCGCAGATTCCCGATCCCGACGCACCGCCCCCGGCTGGGCTGCTATGGCGCGAGGCGCGCTCGCTGGCCCGTGCGCTGTGGGGCCGCGTCCGCCCGATGGCGCCCGAACCCAATCCCGACAGCGAACATCCCCCCGTGATGGTGCTGCCCGGATTTCTGTCGGGCGACTGGGCGACGCGGGGATTGCGTGTCGATCTGCGGCGTGCGGGCTTTCGCTGCTACGCCTGGGGTCTCGGCTTCAACCGCGGCGCGACGGCCGACATCATCGATCGGATCGATACGCGGGTGCAGTGGATCATCGATCGCACCGGGCAGCGCCCGGCGCTTGTCGGATGGAGCCTTGGCGGCATTTACGCCCGCGAATATGCCAAGCGCCACCCTGACATGGTGGCGCGGGTCGTCACCCTGGGCTCGCCCTTTTCGGGCAGTCGCCGCGCCAATCGCGCCTGGCGGCTCTACCATCTCGTCGCGCGCCACCCCGTCGACAATCCGCCGATCGACTTCCATCCCGCGCCGCGCCCCGAAATGCCGACCTTCGCGCTCTGGTCGAAACATGACGGCGTCGTCGCGGTCGACAGCGCACGCGGCACCCCGCACGAAAGCGACCGGCAGGTCGAGGTCGACTGCGACCATATGGGCTTCGCCTATGCGCCGACATCGGTCGCGGCGATCGTCAAGGCGCTGAGGGAAGAGGTGGCCTAGCAGGCGCGCGCCACGCAGGCGCCTTCTAGGACGCGAAAGGCGCCACAACTTCCGCCGTCACCCGAACGGGCCGCCCACTTGCCTTGTCGAGCAGCGCCCATACGGTCCGTGCCCGGACATGCACCTTGCCGTCGGCGCCGGTGAATTCCATGAAACGGTCGAATTTGGCGCCTTGGGGCTTCTCTGCGACCCACGTCCGCGCGGTTACCGTCTCGCCGGGGCCAAGCGCGCGCAGATAATCGATCTCGTGCCGCACGACGACCCAGACATAGGCATCCTTGTGCGCCTGCGGCGCCGCGGCGTCCCAATGGCCGGTCGCGACTTGCTGGATCCACTGGACCCAAACGGCATTGTTGACATGGCCCAGTTCGTCGATGCTGTCGGGGGTGGCGGTGAGGGAGAGGGTGAAGGATTTCATCGGATGTGCTTAGCCTGTGCACGTCGCGACAAAAAGCCTCGTCATTGCGAGGAGCCGAAGGCGACGCGGCAATCCAGAGTGGCGTAAACCGCCCTAGATTGCTTCGCTTCGCTCGCAATGACGAAGTGGTTAGAGGCTAAGCCAGCTCCACCGTCGTCACCATATACCCCGCATCGCGGAGCGAGGCGACCAGGCTGTCGAGATGCTCGCGGTCGCGCGCTTCGCATTCGATGTCGGTGATCAGTCCCTTGGCGGGCAGCGTGGTAAAGATGCGCTGGTGATAGATTTCGATGATGTTGACCTGTTTCTCGTCGAACAGCTTCATCACCTTGAACAGCGCGCCGGGGCGATCCTGCAAGCGGATGCGCAGCCGCGCGATGCGGCCCGAGCGCGCGAGGTCGCGCAGCAGCACGTTGGCGAGCAGGCGGGTGTCGATGTTGCCGCCAGTCAGCACCAGCCCGACCTTGCGCCCGGCGAACTCCTCCGGATGCGCGAGCATCGCCGCGAGCCCCGCGGCACCGGCACCCTCGACCACCGTCTTTTCGATCTGCAGCAGCAGGCTGACCGCGCGTTCCAGATGGCGTTCGGCGACCAGCACGATGTCGTCGTTGAGTTCGGCGACG
This sequence comes from Sphingopyxis solisilvae, assembly GCF_015475875.1. Taxonomy (GTDB): domain Bacteria; phylum Pseudomonadota; class Alphaproteobacteria; order Sphingomonadales; family Sphingomonadaceae; genus Sphingopyxis; species Sphingopyxis solisilvae. The sequence goes on from NZ_JADKYM010000005.1 coordinate 55,295, forward strand.
AGCTTGCGGGTGTAGGACCCCGGCTCCTTCACCGCGATGCCCTCGGCCAGCGTGTCGCCCTCGCACGCCATATCGACGTCGTTCAACTGGGCGTACATCGACGGATAGAGCTCGGCTTGCACGCCCACGAGCCGCATGTCGTTTTTGATCCCGCGCGCCGCGGTGCCCATGCCCGCGAGCAGCCCGCCGCCGCCGATCGGAACAATCAGGGTATCAAGCTCGGGCACATCCTCGAGCATTTCCAGCGCGACCGTCCCCTGCCCCGCCGCGACGTGCGGGTGATCGAAGGGATGGACAAAGGTCAGCCCGCGCTCGACCTCCAGCTGCCGCGCATGGGCATAGGCATCATCGAACGTCTCGCCGTGCAGCACGATCGTCGCGCCATGGCTCGCGGTCTGCGACACCTTCACCTGCGGCGTGGTCTTGGGCATCACGATGGTGACCGGCACGCCCAGCCGTTTGCCATGATAGGCCAGCCCCTGCGCATGATTGCCCGCCGACGCGGCGATCGCGCCGCGCGCCTTGGCCTCGTCGCTCAGCAACAGCAGCGCGTTCAATGCGCCGCGTTCCTTGTACGCCGCTGTGAATTGCAGATTTTCGAACTTCAGCCACACATCGGCGCCGACCAGCTCCGAAAGCGTCTGCGATTTCAGCGTCGGCGTCCGCACCACCGCGCCGTCAATTCGCCCCGCCGCCGCGCGCACATCGTCGAGGGTGATCGCCGGCAAATCGGCAGCGGACAGGGTGGGTGCGGTCGTGCTCATGATGCCGCTCGCCCTAGCCTATCTGGCGCACCGCGCAAACCATGGTTATGGACCGTGCTATGAGCGAGGAAAAATTGCGCATCAGCTTCATCGGCACCGGCGTCATGGGCGGACCGATGGCGGGGCATATTGCGAAAGCGGGCCACCACCTCACCGTCTATAACCGCACCCGCGCCAAGGCCGATGCGTGGGTCGCGGCACATGGCGGCAAGGCAGCAGCGACCCCGGCGGAGGCCGCGCGCGGCGCAGACGTCGTCCTGACCTGCGTCGGCAACGACGACGATCTGGCGCAGGTCACTCTGGGCCGCGACGGCGCGTTCAGGGCGATGCGCCAAGGCGCCCTGTTCATCGATCACACGACCGTCTCCGCGCGCATCGCGCGCCAGCTGTCGGTCGAGGCCGAGGGGCTCGGCCTGCTGTGCGTCGACGCCCCGGTCTCGGGCGGCGAAGCGGGGGCGCAGAATGGCACGCTGTCGATCATGTGCGGCGGCACCAAGTCCGCGTTCGCCGCCGCCGAGCCGGTGATGCAGGCCTATGCCGCGCGCATGGTCCATATTGGCGGACCCGGCGCGGGGCAGACGACCAAGATGGTCAACCAGATCGCGATCGCCGGGGTGCTGCAAGGGCTGTCCGAAGCGCTGCGCTTTGCCCAGGCATCGCGGCTCGACACCGAGAAGGTTTTCGAGGCGGTGTCGGGCGGCGCGGCGGCCAGCTGGCAGATGCTCAACCGCTGGGACACGATGGCGAAGGATGAGTTCGATTTCGGGTTCGCGGTCGACTGGATGCGCAAGGATCTGGGCCTCGCGCTCGACGAAGCGCGATCGAACGGCGCGACGATCCCGGTAGCAGCGCTGGTCGATCAATTTTATGCCGATGTCCAAAAGGCCGGACACGGCCGCCGCGACACCAGCTCACTCGTAACAAGGTTACCGAAATGAACCGCCTCCTGCTCACCGCCCTCGCGCTCACCTTCGCCGCCCCCGCGCACGCCGACACGCTCGTCGATAACGTCAACGGCATCACGCTCGACAAGGACGGCAAACTCGTCCGCTTCACCGGGCTGGTCATCGACAAGGATGGCAAGGTCAAGCAGCTGCTCGACCGCAAGGACAAGCGCCCCGAGCGCCCCGATTTCAAGGAGGACGGCAAGGGCCGCACCCTGATCCCCGGGCTGATCGACGCGCATGGCCATGTCATGGGGCTGGGCTTCCAGTTGATGCTGCTTGACCTGTCGGACACCAGCTCGCTGGCAGAGGCGCAGGCGGCGATCCGCAAATATGCCGCCGAAAATCCCGAAATGCCGTGGATCATCGGGCGCGGGTGGAACCAGGAAAAATGGGGACTGGGTCGCTTTCCGACCGCCGCCGATCTCGACGCCGCAGTGCCGGACCGCCCGGTCTGGCTCGAACGGATCGACGGCCATGCGGGCTGGGCCAACACCGCCGCGATGACCGCCGCCAAGGTCACCGCCGCCAGCAAGTCGCCCGACGGCGGCCGCATCGAAATGGCGGGCGGCAAGCCGAGCGGCGTCTTTGTCGATGCGGCGATGAGCCTGATCGACAGCGCCAAGCCCAAACCCCTCGCGCGCGACCTCGACCGCGCCTTGCTGCTTGCACAGCAAAAGCTGCTCGAACAGGGAATTACCGCGATCGCCGATATGGGGACGTCGATCCTCGACTGGCAGGCATTCCGCCGCGCCGGCGACAAGAAACAGCTCGCGGTCCGCATCCTCAGCTACGGCGGCGACATCGACAATATGGCGATGATCGCGGGCGGCGAACCAACGCCGTGGCTGTATGATGACCGGCTGCGCATGGTCGGGGTCAAGCTGTACCTCGATGGCGCGCTCGGCTCGCGCGGCGCGTGGCTGAAAGCACCGTACAGCGACGCTCCCGGCCAGACCGGCTTGCCGCTGCTCACCCCCGCGCAGCTTCGCAACAAAATGGTCCGCGCGTCGATGGACAAGTTCCAGGTGACGATCCACGCGATCGGTGACGCCGCCAATGCCGAAGCCTTGAACGCGATCGCCGACCTTACCGCCGACCTGCCCGGCGAACGCCGTTGGCGCATCGAACATGCGCAGGTCATCGACCCCGCCGACATCCCGCGCTTCGCCAGCCTGAAGGTGATCGCCTCGATGCAGCCGGTTCACCAGACGAGCGACCGGCTGATGGCTGAAGCGCGGCTCGGTCCCGACCGGCTGAAAGGCGCCTATGCCTGGCGCAGCCTGCAAGCGGCGGGCGCCCGCCTCGCCTTTGGTTCCGACGTGCCGGTCGAAAGCGCCGATCCCTTTGCCGGCCTTGCCGCCGCCATCTCGCGCACCGACGCGAATGGCCAGCCCTTCGGCGGCTGGCGACCCGAGGAAGCGGTGAGCCGCGAAGCGGCGCTCGACGGCTTCACCCGCACCGCGGCCTATGCCGCCTTTGCCGAGGACCGCATCGGCACCCTGATGCCGGGGATGCGCGCCGATTTCCTGATGATCGACGCCGACCCGATGCTCGCCAGCCCCGACGAGATTCGCAAGATGGTGCCGCTCGAAACCTGGATCGGCGGCTATCGCTATTACAAGAGGGAAGCGCCGGGTGGCGGGCGATAGCGCCCCCAGCCGTCGCGCGCTGCTGACGGGCCTCGCCGCGCTGCCTGTGGCGGCATCCGCGGCAGCGGCCGAGCGCAAGTCAAAGAAACGCAAACCCGCCAAACCGACCGTCCAGCATGTCGATGTCGCGATCATCGGCGCCGGGGTGTTCGGCGCGTGGACCGCGTGGCACTTGCTGCGCGCGGGAAAGACGGTGCGCCTGTTCGACGCCTATGGCGCGGGCCATGTCCGCTCGTCGTCGGGTGGCGAGAGCCGCGTCATCCGCATGGGCTATGGCGCCGACACCATCTATTCCGAAATGGCGCGCGAATCCTTGCCCTATTGGAAGGCGTTGTCCGAAAGCGCCAGCGCGCCGATCTTTCACAACACCGGCGTCTTGTGGTTCGGGCCACAGGGTGATCCCTACACCGCGCAATCGCTTGCCTGGCTGCAAGCAAACCGCGTCGGTCACGAGCATGGCGACGTCAACTGGCTGCAAAACAAATATCGCCAGATCCAATTTTTTCAGGGCGAAACCGGCGTCCTCGAAACCGAATGCGGCGCACTCATCGCCGGGCGCGGGGTGCAGGAAGTGATCGCCGACGCGCAGATCGCGGTCGAGCGCGTCGTGATGCCCGCCCCCTTGCTGTCCAAACGGATCAAGCGCCACTCGCTGCCCGATGGCGGCACCGCCGATCATCTCGTCTATGCGCTCGGCCCCTGGCTCGCCGAACTGTTCCCGCAGCAACTGATGAACCGGATCGTCGCGACGCGGCAGGAGGTTTATCATTTCGGCGCGCCGCAGGGTGACACCCGCTTTGCCCCGCCCGAACTGCCGGTGTGGGCCGACAACAGCAACAAGGGCATCTTTTACGGCATCCCCGATCTGGAGGGTGCGGGGTTCAAGATCGCGATCGACCGGCACGGCCCGGTGGTCGACCCCGACACCATAGAGCGCACCCTGACCCCGGCGGGAATCGCCGAGGCGCGCGGCTATATCGCGCGCCGCTTCCCCGGCCTCGCCTCAGCGCCGCTGATCGGCGGGCGCGTCTGCCAATATGAGAATAGCTCGAACGGCGATTATCTGATCGATCGCTTCCCCGGACAGGAACGCGTGTGGCTGGTCGGCGGCGGATCGGGGCACGGGTTCAAGAACGGTCCGGCGGTCGGCAAGCGGGTGGCGGCGCATATCCTCGATCCGAAGCTGGCAGTCGAGCCGCGCTTCAGCTTTGCGAGCAAGGGGACCGTGGCGGCACGAACCGTCGTCTGATTTCGTCATTGCGAGCGGAGCGAAGCAATCGAGGGTTGCGTACGCCGCTCTGGATTGCTTCGCTGCGCTCGCAATGACGGGGAACAGGACAAGAATGAAACTCACCGACTGCCACAATATCGACGACTTCCGCGCCCTCGCGCGGCGCCGCCTGCCCTGGCCGGTGTTCGACTATATCGACGGCGCCGCCGACGACGAAGTCACCCGCCGCCGCAACCGCGCCGCGTTCGACGATTGCGACCTCATCCCGCGCGTCCTCGCCGGGGTCGAAAGCGTCGATATGAAAACGACGCTTTTCGGGCGCGAAATGGCGATGCCGCTGTTCCTCTCGCCGACCGCGCTGCAACGCCTGTTCCACTGGCAGGGTGAGCGCGCCGTCCTCCGCGCCGCCGCGAACGCCGGAACGATGGCGGGCATCTCCAGTCTCGCCACGATCAGTCTGGCTGAAGCCGGCGCGCTCACCGATGGCCCCAAGCTGTTCCAGCTCTATGTTCACAAGGACGAAGGGCTGAACCGCGCGATGCTCGACGCTGCACGCGCCGCGAAGTTCGACGCCGTCGCACTCACCGTCGACACCATTGTCGGCGGCAATCGCGAGCGCTGCCTGCGATCGGGCTTCACCTCGCCGCCGCGCTTCACGCCGCGCAATATGCTGAGCTACGCGGCCAAACCCGGCTGGGGACTCAATTACGTCCTCCGCGAAAAATTCAGCCTGCCCAACCTTGCGACGCATGTGTCCGAAGGATCGAGCGTCCCCAAATCGGTCGCCGACTATTTCACCACGATGCTCGACCAGAGCCTCGACTGGCAGCGCGCCGAGGCGATCCGCCAGCAATGGGACGGCCCATTCTGTCTGAAAGGCATCGTCGCGGTCGAAGACGCCCGCCGCGCGGTCGAGATCGGCGCCACCGCGATCATGGTATCGAACCATGGCGGGCGCCAGCTCGACGGCAGCCGCGCACCCTTCGACGCGCTCGCCGAAATCGTCGATGCGGTCGGCGACAAGATCGAAGTGATTTGCGACGGCGGCATCACCCGCGGCACCCATGTGCTGAAAGCGCTGTCCGTCGGGGCGAAAGCCTGCTCGGGCGGTAGGCTCTACCTCTACGCGCTGGCGGCAGCGGGCGAGGATGGCGTGAGCCGCGCCATCGGCCTGCTCCGCGCCGAGATGGAGCGGGGCATGAAATTGATGGGGGCCAAAAACCTCACGGATCTCGGCCCCCATAATCTGCGCTGGCGGTAGCTTATCCCTCTCCCATCGGGAGAGGGCAGCGAGACTTGGTGGCTCCGCCACCTAGTCGCAGCGGGTGAGGGGTTCGAACCTTGCTTGATAATCCAGCGTCGAACCCCTCACCTGGCTTTGCTAGCCAGCAAGCTGGCAAGCTCCGCCACCTCCCCCAAAGGGAGAGGTGTTTTAGGCCGCCACCGCCGCCTCATCCTTCTTGCCCAACCCGCTCCAGTCGATGCTGCGCGTCATGTACATCACCCCGGCAAGGGCAAAGAACATCAGCACCGAACCGATGAGCAGCGAATAGGCTTCAAGGTTCAGCAGCACGTAAAGTAGCGCATAAAGCCCGACCAGCATCGCCGCCAGGAACCGCGCGCGCTTCCAGCTTTTGAGCACCGCCGCGCTATAGAACGCCAGCAACCCGATGATCGCCGCCGACGCCAGCATATAGGCCAGGGTGAACCCGATCACCTCAGCGAACGCCAGCAGCAGCACGAAGAACAGCACCAGTGCAATCCCGGTCAGGAAATATTCGGCCGGCGCGACCCGCGCGCCCGCGATGATGTCGAACATCAGGAAGGCGACAAAGGTAAAGCCGATGAACAGGAAACCATATTTGATCGCGCGATCGACCTGGCTGTACAGGTCGACGGGTTCGATCAGGCTGATCGCCACCGCTTTGGCGGTGCCGCCCGACGCTTCGGCCGCACCGCCATCGCTCGGCGCCGAAACCGCCTCGATATAGGCATCGCGCGGGCCATAATTGGTTGTCACGGGCGGCGACAGGTCGCCGGTCAGCACTTGCGCCTGCCCCAGCGCGAGGTTCGGCACCGCATAGGTTGCCGTAAAGCCGCTGGCCGTAACGCTGCGCTTCGCGGGCAGGAAATCGCCGCCAAAGCTGGGGTTCGGCCAGCTCGATTTGACCGTCCAGCGCGTATCGACGCCGCGCGGGATCAGCTTGAAATCGCCCAGCCCGCGCACGCCGATCCGGTAATCGACCTTCATCGGCGCTGCGCCGCTCCAGTCGACAAAGGCGAAGGTGCCGGAATTACCCGTCGAAAGCAGCCCCTTCCCCGGCTGGAGCGCCACCGGCGTGCCGTCGACGGTCAGGCTGTTGCCGTCGACAAGCCCCCGCGCGTCGCTGATCCCGAGCCGCACTTCGGTGCGGTCGAGCATCAGCGCCTCGCGGGCGACACCGTAACGCGCGATGTCGGCGGGCAGGACGAATTCGGCGTTGCCGGCGACCTGGCTTTCATAAACGACCGTTTCGTAAATCGCCTTCTTGCGCTTTTCGGGTTTGATCGTGACGTCGGCCTTGTTGGTTTGCGGCGAGAGGTAAAGATTGCGGATAGTATTGACGGTCCGCGTCACATCCTTGCCATTTTCGTTGACCGTGGTCGTTTCGGTCGCGCGATAGGGGATGACGATCACCGGCCCGGCGATCGTCTGTTGTCCGCCCCAGCCCTGGCCGATCGACGCCTGCGCCGTTTCGGCCTGCTGCTGCCGATCCCAAAGCAGACCATAGATCATCAACAGCGGCACCATCAGTGCAACCGCGATCAGCACTGCGATCACCAGCTTGACGCCAGGGCTACGCTCGCTGCGCGCAGGCGGGACGGGCGGCACGGAAACATTTTGAGAGGCTTGCGTCATGGGGGACAAACTCCGCTGGCTTCAATTCATCGATGAAATTGCACGGTTCGCCGATACGGTCAAGCGACTTGCCATCAACCATCGCCGCCGCCCCGCGCGCACGAAAAAGGGGGCGGCCTCCCCCGAAGCCGCCCCCTTCGCGCGTGGTCGCTGACGCGCTAGCCGATCAGAAAGAAAAGCCCAGCGTGAAGACCACGGTCGGATCATAAAGCGTATCGACGGCCTTGATGCCCGTCTTTTTGACGTCGGTGTCGATATATTGGACCTTGAAGGTTGCCGGACCCGCGGCAAAGGAGGCGCCGATCATCCAGTCGAGATATTTGCCGTCGGCCGACACGGCGCCGAGCGAACCGTCGGTATAGCCGAGTGAGGCCAGCAGGGTCACCGGCGAATTCGGAATGCCCGATTCGAGCCCGAGGTTCAGATAGATATTGTCTTCGCTACCCAGCGACTTCTGGTCGGGCGCATAGGCAACGGTCGCGGTCGCACCGACCGGGCCCAGCGTATGCGACAGTTTGCCGATAAATTCGACATAATCGCTCGGCCCCGCAAAATCGCGGTTGCCGGGATACATATAATAGGTGACGCCGGCATCGATCGTGGTGCCCGACGCGATCTCGGCGGAATAGCCGGCAAACAGGTCAAGCTCGAACTTGCCATAAAGCGGACTGTCGGGGAGCGACGAACCCCAGACCCCGGCATAAAAGCCGCTTTCGTGGCTGACCGACAAGGTTGGCTGCACGGCGACTTTTTCGTTCGACAGCGAAATGCCGCGGAAGCGATAATCGGAAACGACATCGATGCCGCCTGAAAGCGTGAACGGACCGCTGGCCTCTTCCTGGGCGAAGGCAGGCGTCGACATCGACGACGCGGCGAGCAGCATGCCGAAACACGCTTTGGTAAGAAACTTCATGGGTGATCCCCCTAGTAAAAAAACGGATCGTCCCGGCCTGCTGTGCGCGTCCACGCCTCTTCGTGCGGGCTTGTGACGACGAACACCCGGAAAATTGCCGATTTTGCTGCGCCGCACAAATGAAAATTGCGCCCGTTACCGATTCTGCGACAAACTGTGTCTTTCGCGCAACAGCCCGATGCCGGCGCACAGGCTTTGCCAAGTCGCGGCGGGGCGGCTAAAGAGCGGCGGCTATCCCCTCTCGATCGAGCCCGAACCCATGAGCGATCATAACCCCGGCCTGCGCCCCTGGCGCGACATTGCGCGGCGCCAATGCCGCCAGATCATGGTCGGCGACGTCCCCGTCGGCGGCGGCGCGCCGATCACGGTCCAGACGATGACCAACACGCTGACCAGCGACGCGGTCGCGACGATCGACCAGATCCGCCGCTGCGAAGAGGCGGGCGCGGACCTGATCCGCGTGTCGTGCCCCGACACCGATTCGACCGCGGCACTGGGCAAGATTGTGCGCGCCGCACGCGTTCCGATCATCGCCGACATCCATTTCCACTATAAGCGCGCGCTTGAAGCCGCCGACGCGGGCGCCGCGTGCCTGCGCATCAATCCCGGCAATATCGGATCGTCGGAGCGCGTCGGCGAAGTCGTGCGCGCCGCCAAGGCAAACGGGTGCGCGATCCGCATCGGCGTCAACGCCGGCTCTTTGGAAAAGGATCTGCTCGAAAAATACGGCGAACCTTGCCCCGAAGCGCTCGTCGAAAGCGCGCTCGACCATATCAAGCTGCTCCAGGACCACGACTTCCACGACTATAAGGTCGCGGTCAAAGCCAGCGACGTCTTTCTCGCCGTCGCCGCCTATATGCAGCTCGCCGACGCGATCGACTGCCCGCTCCACCTCGGCATCACCGAAGCGGGCGGGCTGATCGGCGGGACGGTGAAGTCGGCCCTCGGCATCGGCAACCTGCTGTGGGCGGGGATCGGCGACACGATCCGCGTCAGCCTGTCGGCAGAACCCGAAGAGGAAGTGCGCGTCGGCTACGAAATCCTGAAATCGCTCGGCCTCAGAACCCGCGGCGTCCGTGTCGTGTCGTGCCCCAGCTGCGCGCGGCAGGGTTTCGATGTCATCCGCACCGTCCAGGCGCTCGAGGAAGCGCTGAGCCACATCAAGACCCCGATGTCGCTCTCGGTGCTCGGCTGCGTCGTCAACGGCCCCGGCGAAGCGCGCGAAACCGACATCGGCATCACCGGCGGCGGCAACGGCAAGCATATGGTATACCTCTCGGGCGTCACCGACCACCATGTCGCCGACGCCGACATGATCGCGCATGTCGTCAAGCTGGTCGAGGCCAAGGCCGCCGAAATCGACGCGGGCCAGTCGGTCAGCATGGACGTCGCCCACGGCAAGGCGGCGTAAGCGCGGCTCCGCAGCCTATGCGCGGGCCAGCGGCGCCAACCCATCCATCACCGCGGTGAGCGCCAGCGCATTTTCGCGCTCCATCGCGCTATGCCCCGCATTGGTCACGACATAGGACACCGGCTCCGTCCCCGCCGCGCGCAGCGTATCGACCAGCCGCGACGCCTGGGTCAGCGGGCAGACCTCGTCGAACCGCCCGTGAACGATGTGAATCGGGATCGCCGCCAGCACCGCGATATTGTCAAAGAAATGCCCCGCCGGCAGGAACAGGTTGTTCGCGAAATAATGCGCCTCGATCTGCGCAAAGCTCAACGCGAAATCCGCCTCGCCGAATTTGCCGGTATCGGCGGCCTCGGGGATCATGTTCGAAATCACCCCCTCCCACAGCGACCAGGTCAGCGCAGCATGCAACTGCCTTTCCTTTTCCGCCGCACTCGTCGGCACCATGTCAAAGATCGCCTTGTACGACGCCATCACATCGGTGCGTTCGGCAGGGGTCAGTACCTTGAGCAGCGCCGCCCATTCGCCGGGATATTTGATATACGCCCCCGGCGCGGTCAGCCCATAGGGATCCTCCTCCCACGTCGCGGCATTGCCTTGGTACAGATAATCCAGGTCCTCCGCCGCACCCAGAAAGATGCCGCGCAGGATCAGGCTGGCGCAATGCCCGGGGTGCGCGATTCCGTAGGCCATCGCCAGCGTGCTGCCCCAGCTGCCGCCGAACACGTGCATCGGCCCGGTAATCGCCAGATGGTCGCGCAATTTCGCAATGTCGCCGATCAGGTCCGCGGTGGTGTTCTTGGCCAGCGCCACCGCCGGTCCCGCCGACGCCACCGTCGGCTCGCTCTTGCCGCACCCGCGCTGGTCGAACAGGATGACGCGATAGCGTTTCGGATCGAAAAAGCGTGCCATTGCCGGGGCGCAAGCGCCGCCGGGGCCGCCGTGCAGGAACATCACCGGCTCGCCCGCGGGGTTGCCATATTCCTCCCAATAGATGCGGTGCGCGGGGTCGCGATCGACCTCCAGCCAGCCAAAATTCAGGCACGGCGGCTGCGGATAGACCCAGTCGTCGCCGATCTTGCTGCTCGCCTGAAGCCGGGAAAAATCCATCGCCGCTGTCCTCGCTGATGCCTTGGGGAAGCACCGGCTTAACCGCCTGAGTACCCATGTCCACCCGGCGGGCGACATTATGCGGCGTCGTGAAAGATCACCCCCAGCGTATGCCGCTGTCCCGACCGGATTTCGCTCACCCCGTGACGCATAGCCACGCGGTAAACGCCGCGGCTACCCGTGACGGGTCGTTCGTTGACGGCAAAGATCACCGCATCGCCCTTGCCCAGCGGCACTACCGCCGCGCGCGACTGCATCCGCGGCCGCTGTTCGGTCAGCACGAACTCGCCGCCGGTGAAATCGTCACCCGGCGCCGACAGCAGGACCGCGACCTGCAACGGGAACACCTCGGCGCCGTACAGGTCGCGGTGCAGGCAATTATAATCGCCCGGTCCATATTGCAGCAGCAGCGGCGTCGGGCGCGTCTGGCCCGCGGCATGGCACCGCGCCAGATAATCGGCGTGATCGGCAGGAAAGCGCCCCACCCGGCCCGTCCGTTCGTGCCAGCGGTTCGCCAGCGGCGCCAGCCGCGCATACAGATCGGTGCGCAGCTCGGCGACCAGCGGCGGCAACGGATAGGCGAAATACCGATACGCGCCGCGTCCGAACCCGTGCCGCGCCATCTGGACATGGCTGCGAAATATCCCCTCGTCGCCATAGAGCGCCGCCGTCTCGTCGCACGCCGCTGCCGACAACAGCCCCGGCAGGACAGCCCATCCCGACACATCGAGCGCCGCGGCGGTGGCGGTCCAATCGGCCGCGCGGACGCGCGCCGAGACAGGCAGGTCATTCGTTTCGATCATGTGCGCGACCTATCGTTTCGCCCGCCGGGCGGCGCCCCGAATCTTGCGCTCAAACGCGCTCCTTGCGCCTCAACAGCCGGGCGATCCTGCCGTCATGTCGGCGGGCCAGCGCAATTCATACGTCACCAGAAACCCGTCATGGTCCGACAGGCGCGGTCCGCTGGCGCCGCCGTCGAACACCGCTTCGACACGGATCGGCCGCACCGCAAGCCGTTCGCCATTGGCGAAAAATTGCAGATCCTGCGTGTCCATCCACGGGGCGTCACCGTCCCACGACATCCGGACGTCGCATCCCGATGCCGGGTCGATGCAATGTTCATGGACCAGCGTCAGCGGATGATGCTCCGAAAAGGCTTCCCACCTTATTTCCGAATGGCGCATGTTGAAATCGCCGCCAAAGATCAGCGGCACCGCGACATCCTCGGTCGCTGCGATGAACGCCGACGCGATCTCGGCCTGCCGCGCATGGGCTTCGCCATTGCGCCGGTCGGAAACCCGCGACGCGCGGCGCGAGTTCATGTGGGTGTTGTAAATGTCAATCGACGTCGGCACCCCCGGCACCGCAACCCGCGCCAGCATGACCCCCTTGTTCGACAGGCAGTCGAAACCCGCGCAGGCGCGGCGTCCATAGGCTGCTGCGGCGCTCTCGACGATCGGAAAGCGCGACGCGATCGCCAGTCCGCCGCCCAGCAGCCTGATCCCGAGCTCGCCCTTCAAAGGCTTGGCGTTGCCCCCCATCGGGTCGACGCCCCGGACGAATGCCCGCGTGGTGCGGCGCGGGCCCGGCACGATCGCCGGGTAGCCGCTTGCCGCGACGGCGCGCTTGGCCGCGCCGCTGAACATCTCCTGAAACAGGATGATGTCGGCGCCGCTGCCGTCCTCGCGCGCTGCGTTCAGCCGCTCGCCGATTTCCTTCAGTTCCTTGGCGCGCCCGTTGCGCGCGGGCCAGCCCAGCCCTTCCAGATTATAGGTGAGCACCGACAGGGTCGTGGTCACCTCGCGGCCGTCGGCCGACCGGGTGACCGTCGCGGCGGGGGCGGCATCGCATGCCATGACGCGCAGCGGCGGTGCCGTACCGCACGCCGCAAGTGCCAGCCCGCAAGCACCGGCCCAGCCCGCCAACAAAATCTTCGATCGCGCAAAGCCCTGGGTCACGCCCGCCGCATAACCCAACCAGCTATGGGCGTCACCGGTGATTCACCGGGCGCTCGTCGTCTGCGGCCACGACAATGAAAAAGGGGCCGCAGCAGCAGCCCCTTTTCCTTGTTCGATAAAGCGAAGGTTTAGTCCTTCAGAAAGTCGGGCACATGGCCTTGGTCTTCCGGACCCTCGTTGCGTTCACGGCGCGGACCGCGGTCGCCGCCGCCGTCGCGGCGCGGGCCACGATCGCGGTCACGGCCACCGCCGCCACGCGGGCCGCGGTCGCCGCGGTCGCCGCCATCACGGCGCGGGCCACGATCGCTGCGGGGTTCGCGCGGCGGGCGGGTGTCTTCCAGTTCGGCGCCGGTTTCCTGATCGACGACGCGCATCGACAGGCGCACTTTGCCACGCGGGTCGATCTCGAGCACCTTGACCTTGACTTCCTGGCCTTCGCTCAGGACGTCCGAGACCTTTTCGACGCGCTCGTTCGCGATTTCGCTGACGTGGACCAGGCCGTCCTTGCCGCCCATGAAGTTCACGAACGCCCCGAAATCGACAAGGTTGACGACCTTGCCGTCATAGATTTTGCCGACTTCGGCTTCCTCGACGATGCCCGAAATCCACTTCCGCGCGGCTTCGATCTGCGACAGATCGCTCGACGAAATCTTGATCAGACCTTCGTCGTCGATGTCGACCTTGGCGCCGGTGGTCGCGACGATCTCGCGGATCACCTTGCCGCCGGTGCCGATGATGTCGCGGATCTTTGCCTTGTCGATCTGCATCGTCTCGATGCGCGGCGCGTGCGCCGACAGCTCGGTGCGCGCTTCGCCCAGTGCCTTGGCCATTTCGCCGAGGATGTGCGCACGGCCTTCCTTGGCCTGGTTCAGCGCGGCTTCAAAGATTTCGCGCGTGATGCCCGCGATCTTGATGTCCATCTGCATCGTGGTGATGCCTTCGGACGTGCCAGCGACCTTGAAGTCCATGTCGCCGAGGTGATCCTCGTCGCCAAGGATATCGCTGAGGATCGCATAATCCTTGCCTTCGAGGATCAGGCCCATGGCGATGCCCGACACCGGCCGCTTGATCGGCACGCCGGCGTCCATCATCGCGAGCGAGCCGCCGCACACCGACGCCATCGACGACGAACCGTTCGATTCGGTGATGTCGCTGGTCAGGCGGATCGTATAGGGGAACTCGTCCTTCGTCGGCAGCACGGGGTGCAGCGCGCGCCAGGCGAGCTTGCCATGGCCGACTTCGCGGCGGCCCGGCGCGCCGAAGCGGCCGACTTCACCGACCGAATAGGGCGGGAAGTTATAGTGCAGCATGAAGTTCTGGTACGACAGGCCGTTCAGGCCGTCGATCATCTGCTCCGCATCCTTGGTGCCAAGGGTACAGGTCGCGATCGTCTGCGTCTCGCCGCGGGTGAACAGCGCCGAGCCATGCGCGCGCGGCAGGAAGTGCGTTTCGGCGACGATCGGGCGGATCTGCGTCGTGGTGCGACCGTCGATGCGCTTGCCGTCCTTCAGGATAGCGCCGCGGACGATTTCGGCTTCCAGCTTCTTGGTCAGCTTGATGCCGGCCATGACGCTCTGCGGGTCGAGCCCGTCGGCGGTGAACTGTTCCTTCGCCTTCGCGCGCGCTTCATTGAGCGCGTTCGAACGCGCCGACTTGTCGGTCAGCTTGTAGGCGGCAGCAATGTCCTTGCCGATCAGCTTCTTCAGCTTGTCCTTGATCGCGGCATTGTCGTCCGACGCAGCCATATCCCAGGGATCCTTGGCGGCCTGTTCGGCGAGCTTGACGATCGCCTTGACGACTTCCTTGCACGCGTCGTGCGCAAACAGGACGGCGCCCAGCATGACCTCTTCCGACAGCTCATTGGCTTCGGATTCGACCATCATCACCGCGTCGTAAGTCGCCGCGACGACCAGGTCGAGGTCGCCTTCGGCAACCTGCGCGTCGGTCGGATTGAGGATATATTCACCGTCGATATAGCCAACGCGCGCGGCGCCGATCGGGCCCATGAAGGGCACGCCCGAAATGGTGAGCGCCGCCGACGCGGCGACCATCGCGAGGATGTCGGGCTCGTTGTGGCCGTCATAGCTCAGAACCTGAGCAATGGCGTTGATTTCGTTATAGAAACCTTCGGGGAACAGCGGACGGATCGGACGGTCGATCAGGCGGGAAACCAGCGTTTCCTTTTCGGTCGCACCGCGTTCGCGCTTGAAGAAGCCGCCGGGGATGCGGCCCGCGGCCGAATATTTTTCCTGATAATGGACGGTGAGCGGGAAGAAGTCCTGCCCGTCCTTCACCGACTTGGCGGCGGTCACGGCGCACAGGACGACCGTTTCGCCCAGCGTCGCCATCACGGCGCCGTCGGCCTGGCGGGCAACCTTGCCCGTTTCGAGCGTCAGCGTTTCACCGCCCCACTCGATCGATACTTTTTTCACGTCAAACATGTGGTTTCCTTCGCCCGCCGGGCCCTATGCCGGGCGGGGCCTCTGATTCCGGGCAATCCGGCCCGGGGCGGTGTAGGGCGTCTGTCTGCCCTATGGCGGTCCCGCCGGATGCGGGAGCGGCCCTGTGGCCCGGCATTTTGCGCGGAGCCAATATGACAGCGGCCCCGGAAGTCCGGGGCCGCCAGAAATTCTTATTTGCGAAGACCCAGCTTCGCGATCAGCGCCGAATAGCGGGCCTCGTCCTTCTTTTTCAGATAGTCGAGGAGGCTGCGGCGCTTGTTGACCATCATCAAAAGGCCGCGGCGGCTGTGGTTGTCCTTGTGGTGCGCCTTGAAATGCTCGGTCAGCGTGTTGATGCGGTCGGTGAGGATCGCAACCTGGACTTCCGGCGAACCGGTATCGCCCTTTTCGCGGGCATTGTCCTTGATGACTTCGGCTTTGCGCTCGGCGGTAATCGACATAAATTTCGTTCCTCGAACATCATGGCTTACAGATTGAAGCCCCGCACGACCTTCAGCGTTCCCGCCGAAACCTCGATCAGCGCCACGGGCCGGTTTTCGGCGTCGCGTCCCCAATAGAGCCCGTCCTGCGTGCTTCCCCCGGTCCAGATGCGACCCTGACGGATCGCCCCTGCCGCTTCCGGGGAAAGGTCCAGAGCCGGGATGTCGACCAGCCCTGCCTCGAGCGGCAGAATTACTTCTGATTGCGCGGCCCCTTGGCCGAACGCATTCAATTTGTCCAGCGAAATCGCGTGTTCGAGCGCGAACGGGCCCGCCTTGGTGCGGCGAAGCATGGTGACATGGCCGACGGTACCGACGGCATGCGCGATGTCGCGCGCGAGGCTGCGGATGTAAGTACCCTTCGAGACATGGGCGGTAAGGGTGATTTCCTCCACCCCCTCCCCTTCAGGGGAGGGCAGCGAGACTTGGCGGCTTGCTGGCGTAGTCGCAGCGGGTGGGGGCCATCGGCCTTGCGCAAGGCCGATGGCCCCCACCCCAACCCCTCCCCTGAAAGGGAGGGGCTTTAGAGAGTGCACCGTCACCCCCCGCGCCTTCATCTCCACCGCTTCGCCTTTGCGCGCGCGATCATACGCCCGCTCGCCGTCCACCTTGATCGCCGAATAGGCCGGCGGCACCTGTTCAATCGGCCCGGTAAAGCGCGGCAGCACCGCCTCGATATCGGCCAGCGTCGGCCGCACATCGCTCACCGCCACCACCTCGCCCTCGGCGTCGAGTCCGGCGGTCTCGGTCCCGAACCGCACCGTAAATTCATAAATCTTGCTCGCGTCGAGCATCCGCCCGCACAGCTTCGTCGCCTCGCCCAGCGCAATCGGCAGCACCCCGGTCGCCAGCGGGTCGAGCGTTCCGCCATGGCCGACCTTGACCTTGCCCAGCCCCGCCTCGCGGCACACGCGCTTGACCGCGCCGACCGCCTGCGTCGATCCTAATCCCAGCGGCTTGTCGAGGATGATCCAGCCGTTCAACGCCGTCCGCCCGTCCATTCTTCCGCCAGCAGCGACCATAGCGCCGTGTCGCGGACATGGCCGGTCCAGGTGATGCGCTCGGACCGCAATGTCGCTTCCTTGGTGCAACCCAGTTTGGCGACCGCCGCCTGGCTGCGCGCATTGCGCTCGTCGATACGGAACTCGATCCGGCGGATGCCGACAGCAAACGCATGGTCGATCATCAGCCGTTTCAATCGCCCGTTGAACCCGCTGCCGCGCAGGTCGGGGTGGATATAACTGTTGCCGATCTCGACCGTCTGCGCCGTCCAGTCGGGGCGCAGCCAAGCAGTCATTCCAACTAGGCGGTGGCCGTCGAATATCGCATAGGCCATGCGCCCGCCCGTCCCCGCCAGCGCATCGAAACTCTTGTCGAAATGCCCGGGGCCAAAGCTTGACGAATAAATGGTCCAGATGTCGGCATCGGCCGCGCAGACGGCGCGCAAAGCCTCGCGATGCGCCTCGCCCAGCTTTTCGAGCCGCAGGTCACCGTCGATCAGTTCGACATACAGCCGGTCACGCATCGGCAATCGCTTCCACCGCCTCGCGCCGTTTTGCCATGAAATGCCGCCGGCACATCGCAACATAGCGGTCGTTGCCGCCGATTTCGGTCTGCGCGCCCTCGACCACCGCGCGGCCGTTTTCGTCGACGCGCAGGTTCATCGTCGCCTTGCGCCCGCATTCGCACACCGCCTTCAGTTCGACGAGCGCATCGGCGATACCCAGCAGCGCCGCCGAACCCGGGAACAGCTCGGCCGAAAAATCGGTGCGCAGCCCATAGCACAACACCGGGATATTCGCCTCGTCGGCCAGCCGCGCCAGTTGCAACACCTGTTCGCGCGACAAAAATTGCGCCTCGTCCACCAGCACGCAAGCGAGGGGGCGCCCGGCATGTTCGGCCGTCACCGTCGTCCACAGGTCGCTGTCGGGATCGAACTTGTGCGCGTCGGCCATCAACCCGATGCGGCTGGTCACCTGCCCGACGCCGTAGCGGTCGTCGAGCGCGGCGGTCCACAACATTGTTTCCATGCCGCGTTCGCGATAGTTGAAATCCGCCTGCAACAGCGTGGTCGATTTGCCTGCGTTCATGCTGGCATAATAGAAGTAGAGCTTCGCCATGGACCGGCTATAGTCCGGCGCGAACGAACGACAAGAGTATCAAAGAGGGACGCTGGATGACCGACAACGCCGCCGTGGCCGCCGTGCCGCAAAAAGGGTTTCTGGGCTGGATCGAACGCGTCGGCAATCGCTTGCCCGACCCCGTGGTGTTGTTCCTGTGGCTGGTCGGCATTCTGGTCGTCATCTCGGTGATCGCGTCGGCGGCGGGCTGGTCGGCGCTGCACCCGACCGAGACCGATCCCGAAACCGGGCGGCAAAAGGTGATTGCGGCGACCAGCCTGCTCAGCCCCGAAAATATCGCGCGGCTGTGGGTCGATATGCCGACGACCTTCACCCATTTTCACCCGCTCGGCTATGTCCTTGTCGTCATGCTCGGGGCGGGCGTCGCCGAACGCACCGGGCTGTTCGGTACCGCGATGCGCGCCAGCGTGCGCGGCGCGTCGCCGACGCTGCTCACCCCGATCGTCGCGCTGGTCGCGATGATGGGCAATCTGGCCGCCGATGCCGCCTATGTCGTGCTGATCCCGCTCGCCGCGGTGATCTATCACGCCGCCGGTCGCCATCCGGTCGCGGGCATTGCCGCGTCCTTCGCCGGGGTTTCGGGCGGCTTTTCGGCGAACCTCCTGCCCGGCCAGCTCGATGCCCTGCTGTTCGGCATCACCCAGGCCGCGGTCGAAACGGTGTTCGGCACGTGGCAGCCGAATATCGCCGGCAACTGGTATTTTATCGCCGCGATGCTGTTCATCTTCCTGCCCGTGATCTGGTACGTCACCGACCGCATCATCGAACCGCGCCTCGGCACCTACGTCCCCGCGGGAGCAGCTGCCACGGGCGATGCGGGCGAGCGCGACCGCGCGCTGACCGATGCCGAGCGCAAGGGGCTGCGCCATGCCGGGCTTGCCATGCTGTTCGTGGTCGCACTGTGGGCGTTCTTCACCCTCGGCCCAGGCACGCCGCTGATCGACGAGGCTGGTCCGCCCGAGGCGCGACTGTCGCCCTTTTACCGTTCGCTCGTCGCCGGATTTTTCCTGCTCTTCCTGCTCGCCGGCTGGGCCTATGGCCGCGCTACCGGCGTCATCGGCAACCACCGCGATCTGGTGAAGATGATGAGCGATTCGATGGGCGACATGGCTTATTATCTTGTCCTCGCCTTTGCCGCGGCGCATTTCGTCGCGATGTTCGCCTGGTCGAACCTGGGGCTGATCCTCGCCGTGCATGGCGCCGATGGCCTCCGCGCCGCCGACCTTCCCGCGCCGGTCCTGCTCGCTGCAATCGTCCTGCTTACCGCTGCGCTCAACCTGTTCATCGGGTCGGCGAGCGCCAAATGGGCGCTGCTCGCGCCGGTGCTGGTGCCGATGCTGATGCTGCTGGGGATCAGCGCCGAAATGACGACCGCTGCCTATCGCGTCGGCGACGGGGCGACCAACATCATCACCCCGCTGATGGTCTATTTCCCGCTGATCCTGATCTTTTGCCAGCGCTGGCAACCGAATTTCGGGCTGGGCAGCCTCGCCGCGACGATGCTCCCCTATTCGATCGGCATGTTGATCAGCGGGATCGTCCTGCTGATGGGCTGGGTCGCGCTCGACCTGCCGCTCGGGCCGGGGGCCGGCGTCCATATCCCGATCCCGACCACCGCGCCATGACGCCGGGCAGGGCTGCCGATTGCGGCGGGCTTGCTTGACACGTTTGGGCGCCCCTCCCATGCTGCGCAGCAAAAGTGCAGCATGAAATAGCAAGGGAGGGCTGCCATGCGGCTGATGCCGGTGACCGACGCGATGTTCCTGTGGGGGGAAAGCCGCGAGATGCCGATGCACATCGGCGGCATCAACCTTTATACGCTGCCCGAAGGCGTTGACGAGACCGACTGGCTCAACGAACAGCTGACGTTGCTCCGCCAGTCCGAAGGGCTCCGGCGGCCGTTCAGCGAAGTGCTGAAGCTCACCCCCTTTGGCCAGTACGGCCCGATCCGCCTCCAGCCCGACCGCGACATCGACATGCACTATCATGTTCGCGCCGCGGCGCTGCCCAAGCCGGGGCGCTATCGCGAGATGTTCGAACTCGCCTCGCGCCTCCACTCGGGGCTGCTCGACCGCACGCGGCCCTTGTGGGAAATCACGCTGATTTCGGGGCTGCCCAACCGGCAGATCGCAACCTTCAAGAAAATCCATCACGCGCTGATGGACGGCGCCGCGAGCATCCATTTCTACAACTCGATGCTCTCGCCCGATCCCGAAGAGCGCCGCACCGCGTCGCCGCTGTCGGTCGAGGCTTACGAAGCGTACAAGCGCAAGTTCCCTGCCCCCAAAAAACCGCCGCGCCCCGACCTGACCGATATCAAGGCGATCGGCGATTTCCTCAAGGAACAATGGGGCAACAGCGTCGGCGTGACCAAGGCGATGAACCAATATCTCGCTGCGATGTTCGGTATCGGCGGTGACGGGCTGGTCACCCCCTTCACCCGCGTGCCGCGCACCAGCTTCAACCGCAACATCACCGGCGCGCGACGCTTCGTCGCGCAAAGCTGGTCGCTCGAGCGCGTCCGCGCGATGGGCAAGGCCTATGACGGGACGATCAACGACGCGGTGCTCGGCATGTGCGCGGGCGCGATGCGCAAATATCTGCAATCGCTGAACGAACTGCCCGACAAGCCGCTGAAAGCGATGGCGCCGGTGTCGATCCGGCCCAAGGACGACGTCGATTCGGGCAATTCGGTCGCGTCGGTGACCGCGAATTTGGCGACGCATATCGACGATCCGGCGGCGCGCATGGCGGCGATCCAGGAATCGATGAACTCGGCCAAGGCGCAGCTGCGCGCGATGACCGCGCAGCAGATCCAGCTTTACACCGCGATCACCAGCTTCCCGATGATGCTCACCGCGCTGACGCGCACCGCCGACAAATTTCCGGCCTATTCGGCGACGATCTCGAACGTCCCCGGTCCGCGCGAGCAGATGTACTGGAACGGTGCGCGCCTCGACGGCATGTATCCCGCGAGCATCCCGGTCGACGGCATGGCGATGAACATCACCCAGGTGTCGAACTTCAAGAATATCGACTTTGGCATCACCGCCTGCCGCCGCAGCGTCCCCCATGCGCAGCGGATGATCGACTATCTGGAGGATGCACTGGTCGAACTGGAGGACGCGGCGGGGATCAAGCGCTGACGGCGCGGTAGTACGCCCGGTACATCTTGGCCTTTTACACCCTCGCCCACCCGGCCTAAACAGCCTGCGCGGCTGATCGGGAGGGGAAACGCCATGCTGGGCAAATTCGACGCACTGGACCGGCTCGTCCAGCTGCTGCTGCTGATCGCCGCACTCGGCGCGATCGCCAATGGCGGGTTCATGCTCTTCGATCCGCTTGCCTGGTATGTCTTCATTCCGACCGTCATCACCACCGGACCGCCGAACGCGCATTTTATCCGCGACATCGGGCTTGCCTATGCCGGGTCGGGGCTGATCCTGCTCTACGCCGCCGGACATCCGATCCTGCGCTGGCGCGCCGCTGTCGTCGGCGGGCTGTGGCTGACCTTGCACGGTTTGCTGCATATCTATGAAGTGATCGCGGGCATCTGCGGCCCCGCGACCTTCTGGGCCGACGCGCCCGGGGTGCTCGGCCACCCCTTGCTCGTCATCGTGGCGCTGACCATCCTGTTCGCGCGCCAGCGGATCGCCCCCGCGGGCATCCCGGCGCGCCTGTTCGCCCGGGCCGCCAACAAAGCGACCGGCGGCAACAGCCCCTATCTGCCCGACCTCGTCGCCGCGCCGGGCCACGCGGCCGAAAAGTTCCAGCATTTCATGCCCGTCACCGCGCACCGCCACGCCGCCCCCGCCGACGCCTTCCACGCTGCGCGGATCGGCGCGACGCTCGCCGCCGATTGCGGCCCCTGCGCGCTGATCGCCGCCGAGAGCGCACGCGGCGACGGCGTCGATCGCGCCACCGTCAACCGCCTGCTCGCCGGCGACCCGCCCGCCGACCTTGCCGAAGCCTTCGCCTTCGGCGCCGCGGTCGGCGCCCACGACCCCGCCGCCGACGCGCATGGCGCGCAGGTCGAAATGCTCTACGGGCGCACCATACGCTTCGAAATGGCACTGACCGCCGCGACCGTCACCGCCTATCCGGCGCTCAAACGCGGCCTTGGCTTCGCCAACAGCTGCGCGCTCCACAAGCTCGAGGTTTGACAGCAACGGCAGAGCGCGACACATCGCGCCGATGACCATCGCAATCCGCCCCGCCACATCCGCCGATCTGCCGCTGATCGCGCAGTTCATCCGCGATCTCGCCGAATATGAAAAGCTCGCGCACGAAGTTCGCTTCGACGAAACCAGGCTTGGCGAAAAGCTGTTCGGTCCGCGGCCTTATGCCGAAGTCGTGATCGGTGAAATCGAGAGCACGCCGCAAGGCTTCGCGCTCTTCTTCCACAATTTCTCGACCTTCGAGGGACGCCCCGGCCTCTATCTGGAGGATCTGTTCGTGCGCCCCGCCGCGCGCGGATCGGGACTCGGCAAGGCGCTGCTCGCGCATCTTGCCCGGCTATGTGTGGACCGCGACTGCGCGCGGCTCGAATGGAGCGTGCTCGACTGGAACGCCCCGGCGATCGGCTTTTACCAGAGCCTCGGCGCCAGGCTAATGGACGAATGGACGGTCATGCGCGTCGACGGTGACGCGCTGACCGATCTGGCCGCTGCCTGACGTATAAAAAGGACAGCAATTTCAGCCCCGCCTGCGCGCCATTTGCTACTTCCCCCCAATCATGCTCTCCTGCCCCCGGGCCGCACCGGGCTCGCATGTTTGCGAGCGAGTCGTTCCTCCTCAACGGAGGCCGACGACAACAGGGGAAAGACCATGCACAGCAAGTTGTATGCCGCTTCGGCGGCCCTTTTCGTGATGGCCATGGCGCCGCTTGCCAGCGCCCAGATGCCGACCTTGTCGGCGGAACAAAGTGAAGCGTGGAAGATCGTCCAGCAGAGCTGGGTCGACGACGTCGCGCAGAATGGCAAATGGCCCGCCGAATATGCCGATCCGCAGATGGTGGTGTGGTCGGCCGAATTCGCCGCGCCGCGCGGCAAGGATTCGGCGGTGCGCTGGACCAAGTTCCAGAACACGCAGGGCAAGGTGATCCAATATGAACTGAGCCCGCAGTCGATCTCGCTCAGCGGCGACACCGCAGTCGTGACCTATGCGCTGACCATCGTCAGCCAGCGCGGTACCGACAAACCCGAATGGGGCAAGGAAGCGATTGTGGAAACGCTGGTGCGCACCGCCACCGGCTGGAAATTCCTGTCCTCAACCAGCTTCGCGCTCGGCAAATAGGGGATTGCGGCGGCTACGCCCGCAAGAGCGTAGCCGCCGTCAGCCGCACTTCAGCGCTTGCGCGCGAACCAGACCAGAAATATCCCGACCACCATCGTCACGATGCCGTTGCGCGTCCACACCGTGTCGCCCAGCATGAAGCTGCTCGCCGGCCAGCGCACAATGTCCAGCCCTTGTAGCGCCCACAGGCCGCCAACCAGGATCATCGCGACCCCCACGATCGCCAGAACGCCCTTCAATGCACCCATGCTGCCCTCCCTATCGGCGCTGCAATCCGATCAGCGGTCGCAGCCAGCCGATGCTGCGCCCGATCCGATAGAAAAGCCAGCATCCTGTCACTGTCGCCGCGAGCAGAATCAGGAACGATGGCAGCGCCGTGACATTGGCGCCGAGCAGACACCAGCCGACAACAACGATGATCGTCTGGTGAATGATGTAGAATGGGAACACCGCCTCGGCGAGCATCGCGCGCTTTGGATGGTCGCGGTTCCAATATCGGTCGGCGATCCCCAGCAGCGCGACGATCGTCGCCCATCCCTGCACTTGCCGCGCGACATGGAACATCGTCACCGCCCAATCGGGCGCCCTGGTGTCGCCGGGCCATGTCCATTCGACCCAGCCGATCGGCATAAAGGCAATGACCGCCAGGACGGCGGCCGCTTGCCAGCAGCGCGCCACGGCCGCAAACAGCTCCGGCCGCACCCGCAGCAGCCAGCCGACTCCGAACGCCATCAGATAATGAAGGTGCGACGGCCCGTCGTCGAACAGCGCATGCGTCTCGTCATGCTCGGGGAAGGCCAAGTAGATCGCGATCCACAGCAGCATCGGGACGATGAGCAGACCCCATCCGCGCAGCAGCCGCGCTGCACCGTCCGAAATCCGCGCCCGGGCCGGTGCAGGGACAACCGCAATCACCAGCGCCGCCAGCATCGTGTAAACCCACAGATACACGACGAACCACAGATGCTGCCAGGTCGGCAGCGCGATGCCGTCGATGAACTGGAAACCGAAATAATCGTGTAGCCAGAAATGCAGGAAGCCATGCGGATAGCCATGCTGCCCCGCCAGATCGATCCACGGCTGCGGCGGAATGATGACGATCACCGCAAAAATCAGCGGGATCAGCAACCGCGTGCTTCGCGACCGCGCGAACGCACCGCTACCGCCCAGCTTGGCGAACAGGGCGGCGCTCGCATAACCCGAGACGAAGAAAAGCAAAGCCAGCCGCCAGCCATTCGTCGCGAGCATCGGGATCGCCACCCAATCGAGCGGCTGCGCGATCTTCACATGCCAGCCCCACGGCACGAAATACATGCCGATATGATAGAGGATCAGCAGCGTAAATGCCCCGATCCGCAGCCAGTCCATGCCGTAATGGCGCGTGGAATTCATGCGCTGCCTCCCCATCCCGTCATTGCGAGCGCAGCGAAGCAATCCAGAGTGGTTTACGCGGGCTCCGGATTGCTTCGCTGCGCTCGCAATGACGAGGTTATTTGAGCACCCGCCACGCCAGCTCGGCAAACTCGCACAACAAAGGCCGCGTATCCCTTGGATCGATAATATCCTCGACCCCGAACTTCTCCGCCGTCCGGAACGGAGAGCGCACGCGGTTCAATCGCGCGCGGATCGCCTCCAGATGCGCCGCCGGGTCCGCCGCCGCCTCCAGCTCGCTCTTGTACGCGACCTCGACCCCGCCCTCGATCGGCAGGCTGCCCCAGTCGCCCGACGGCCAGGCGAAGCGATACTGGAAGCGCTCGGCATTCGACATCGCGCTGCCCGCGATGCCATAGGCGCGCCGCACCACCACCGACGCCAGCGGCACCGTCGCGCGGTAGATAGCGTTCATCGCCTGCACCCCGTAACGGATCGTCCCCGTCCGCTCGGCCTCGCCGCCGATCATGAAGCCCGGATTGTCGACCAGATGAACGATCGGCAGGCGGAACTGGTCGGCGAGCTTGACGAAGCGCTCGGCCTTCTCGCTCGTCTTCGCATCCCACGATCCGCCCAGATAGGAGGGATCGCTCGCCAGCACCGCGACCGGCCAGCCGTCGAGCCGCGCGAACGCCGTAATGACGGCGCGACCCCAACGCGCGCCCATCTCGAAAAAACTGCCCTGGTCGAACACCGCGTCGGCGATCCGCCGCATCGCATAGACCTGCTTCGCCTCGCGCGGCACCGCCGACAGCAGCGACTCCTCGCGCCGATCGACCGGATCGCTGCATTCGGTGCGGAGCGCCAGGTCATGGATGGACGACGGCAGATAGGAGAGGAAGCGCCGCGCTGCCGCAAACGCCTCGGCCTCGCTTGCGACCTCGTCGTCGACGACGCCGTTGCGCGTATGCACGTCGCTCCCGCCCAGCTCCTCGCGGTCCAATGTGTCGCCGATCGCCGCCGCGACCGCCGGCCCCGCCGCGAACAGCTGCGACAGCCCGCGCACCATCACGCTGTAATGGCTCGCCACCACCCGCGCCGCGCCCAGCCCGGCGGTCGGCCCCAGCGCGAGCGCCACCACCGGCACGGTATCCAGATTGGCGATAATCTCATGCCACCCCGGCACATGCGGAATATAGGTGTAGCCCATATCCTCCAGCGTTTTGACCGACCCGCCCCCGCCGGTGCCGTCGATCATGCGGATCAGCGGCAGGCGATATTCATGCGCCATCGCCTCGCACTGCACGAACTTGCGGTGCAGCGCAGCATCGGCCGCGCCGCCGCGCACGGTGAAATCGTCGGCCGAGGCAACGACCGGCCGCCCGTCGATATTCGCGCGGCCAAAGATGAAATTCGACGCCGCCAGATCCTCCAGTTCGCCATCGGCGCCATATTTGCCGCGCCCCGCGATCTTGCCGATCTCGCGAAAACTGCCCGCATCCACGATGCCCGCAAGCCGCGCCCGCGCGTCCATCTTGCCGCGCCCATGCTGGCGCGCGACCTTTTCCGCACCGCCCATCTTCTCAGCCATCGCGCGGCGCGCCGCGAGTTCCTCGGTCTCTTTTTTCCAGCTCATAGCGCGAAAGCTAACTGACGTTGACGGAAACGTCATGCAAAACCTTGCCCGCCTCTACCCCGCTGCTATCGTTCTCCGATGACCCGCAAATTCTTCGCCGCCCTCACTGCTTCGCTGCTCCTTACGACGCCTGCGCTGGCCGGGGACGGCACCACCCCGCGCACCCTCCCCGGCGTCGAAGACGCATATAAAAGCGACGCTTTCAACGCCGACCCAATGCCCGCGATCGACGCCGCGCTCGCTGCCGCCAAGCAATCGGGCAAGCCCGTCCTCCTCGTCATGGGTACCGGCGGCTGCCATGACAGCGCCTGGTTCGCCAACCTCCTCGCTACCGACCGTTTCGCCCCGGTCCGCGATCGCTACGAGATCGTCTATGCCGACATCGGGATGCCGCATGTGCGCGGTTTGGGCCGCAATCCCGAGGTCGCCAAACGCTTCCGCTTCAAGATCAAAGGCACCCCAACCATCGCCGTGCTCGGCGCCGACGGCCATGTGCTCAATCGCAAAGCCGCGCCCAAATGGCGCAACGCCGCCAGCCGCAGCGACGACGACATCTATAACGAACTGATGAACTAGGGAGAGCGACATGGCCGACATGAACCTGGCAGGGCGCGTCGCGCTCGTGACCGGCGCCTCGCGCGGGATCGGGCGCGGCATCGCGATTGGGCTGGCCGAAGCGGGTGCCGACGTCGCGGTCAATTATACCCGCGGCGAACAGGAGGCCGTCGAAACCGTCGCCGCGATCACCGCCTTGGGCGGCAAGGCAAAAGCCTATCAGGCGTCGGTCACCGACGAAGCCGCCTGCGCCGCGATGGTCGCCGCGGTCGAAGCCGATTTCGGACCGATGTCGATTTTGGTCAACAACGCCGGCATCGCCAGCCGCGGCCGGTCGGTCGCCGACACCAGCCCCGAAGAAGTCGACAAACTCTTCGCCGTCCACGCCGGTGGCCCGCACCGCCTGTCGCGCCTCGCGCTGCCGCAACTGCGCACCCATGCGCGCAGCGACATCATCATCATTTCCAGCATCGCGACCTATGTGAACTCGCCGAACGGCGCTCCCTACACGATGGCCAAGGCGGCGGGCGAAGCCTTTGCCCTGACGCTCGCCAAGGAGGAATTGGCAAACGGCGTGCGCGTCAACATCGTCGCCCCCGCGCTCACCGTCAGCGACATGGGCGAAAAACTCTCGCGGGCCATCACCGGCAACGACGACATCCACCACCTCGCCGGAAAAATGCCCTTCGGCCGCGTCGCCGTCCCCGCCGACGTCGCCGCCGCGGTCGTATGGTTCGTCAGCGACGCGAACAGCTATTGTTCGGGGCAAAAGCTCAATATCGACGGCGCGGGGCAAGCGACATTTCGGTAGGGCCAACCCCTCTCCCCTTGAGGGAGAGGGTTGCGAAGACTTGGCAGCTCGCTGCCTAGTCGAAGCTGGGTGAGGGGTATGCGAGCCAACGGCTCGCGCGAAGCCCCGCTTCGCTCACCCTCATCCAACTTCGCCTAACCGCTTCGCGGTAAGGCTCCATATCCTTCTCCCCCAAGGGGAGAAGGCAAGGTACAGCCCCTCCCATGCGCCCCGATTCGCCCTCGCCCGTCATCCCCTTCCTGATCGCCTGCGCGGGCATCGCGACCTTTTCGGCGATGGACGTGCTGATGAAGGGGCTGTCGATCGACATCGGCGCCTATAACGCGGTGCTGTGGCGCACCGGCGCGGGAACGATTCTCAGCGGCGCCATTTATTTCGCCAGCCGCCCTGCGATGCCCGATCGGACGACGCTGCGCATCCACGCGATCCGCTCGCTGTTCGTCGCGGGCATGGCGGTCAGCTTTTTCTGGGCGCTCGCGCGGCTGCCGATGGCGGAGGCGATCGCCATCGCCTTCATCGCCCCGCTCGTCACCCTCTACATGGCCGCCATTTTCCTTGGCGAGAAGATCGGCCCACGCTCGATCATCGCGTCGGCCCTCGGTCTTGCCGGAGTATTCGTCATCGTCGCGGGCAAGCTTGGCCGGGGCGATTATGCGCCCGAAGCCTTGTGGGCGGTCGGCGCGGTCGTCGGCTCGGCGCTGCTTTACGCCTATAACCTCATCCTCGCGCGGCGGCAGGCCAAGATGGCCGAACCGATGGAGATCGCCTTTTTCCAGAACGGCTTTGTCGCGCTGATCCTGGCGCTTGGCGCTCCCTGGTTCCTCGCGGTTCCGGGCAGCGGCCAGGTGTTGCCAATCGTCGGCGCCGCCTTCCTCGCGGTCACCTCGCTGCTGCTGCTCAGCTGGGCCTACGCCCGCGCCGAGGCGCAAATCCTGGCGACCACCGAATATACCGGTTTCCTGTGGGCGATGCTGTTCGGCTGGATGTTCTTCGACGAAGCGGTGACCTGGCCGACGATCGCCGGCGCGGCGTTGATCGTGATCGGCTGCCTGATCGTGGCGCGCAAGACGCCGCAGCTCGACCCGATCGAGCCAGCGGCGGCGTAATCTTCTCCCCGCCCATTTGTGGGAGGGGTCGGGGGAGGGCATCTCACGGCGAGAGTTGCCGAAACAGGCCCTCCCCTAACCCCTCCCGCAAGCGGGAGGGGGATTTAAACCGCAGCGCGCGCAAGCCGATCGTTGATCGCCGCACCCAATCCATCGGCCGGAATCGCCGCTACGGCAATTCGCGTCTTCACGCTCGCCGCCCCGGCGTGCAGCGCATCGAACAGGCGCGCCGCCGCTTCGGTCAAATCGCCCGCTTCGCTCAGGCTATAGTCACCCGCAAGAGCGCCAAATCCGATCCCGAACTCGTCATCCGCAAAATCCACCGCGCCCAGTCGCACCGGCTTGCCCGGCGCATAATGGCTCGCCAGCATCCCCGGCGCGACGATCTCCGATCCCGTCACGCCCATCACCGGCAGCCCGGTCGCGTCGGCTAGCATATCGGCAGTCACCGGCCCCGGTCGCAGCACCTCCACCGCGCCGTCCCGTACCCGCACAATCGTCGATTCCACCCCCGCCATCGTCGGCCCATCGTCGATCACCAGCGCGATCCGACCGTCCAGCGTCGCCAGCACATGGCTTGCCCTTGTCGGGCTCACGCCACCGCTCGCATTGGCGCTCGGCGCCGCGAGCGGGGCGCCGGTCGCGGTCAGCAAGGCCTGCATCGCGCGATGCCCCGGCACCCGCAGCGCGATCGTACCCAGCCCCGCGGTCGCGATGCTCGCCACCGGGCAGTCCGCGCTGCGCGGCACCACCAAGGTCAGCGGCCCAGGCCAGAAGCGCACCGCCAGCGCGCGTTCGACCGCGCCGAACACCCCCAGTTGCTCGGCCGCCGCCAGGTTCGCCACATGCACAATCAGCGGGTTGAAATCGGGCCGCCCCTTCGCCGCATAGATGCGCGCCACCGCTTGCGGGTTTCGCGCGTCCGCCGCCAGCCCGTACACCGTCTCGGTCGGCACCGCGACCGGCTGCCCGGCCGCGATCAGCACCGCCGCCTCGGCGGTGGCTGCGCTATCGAACGCGCGAACAAATGTGGACTTGGAGCCTTCGGCCATGCCGCGCTATAGCGCCCGCGCAACGATATTCACCAGCAAAGTACTTAGCCCATGACCTACACGCCGCCCACCACCGAACAGCTCTTCGTCCTCGATCATATCGCGCGCATCGACGCGATGGCGCAGCACGAGCGGTTCGCCGCCGCGACCCCCGACATGGTCGAGGCGATCGTCAATGGCATCGGCGAGTTCGCCGCCGAGGTCTATGCGCCGCTCAACCGCGTCGGCGATGTTCAGAACCCCAAGTGGGAAGACGGCAAGGTCACCATGCCCCCGGGCTTCAAGGAAGCCTATCAGGCGTTCGTCGACGCCGGCTGGGGCAGCATCGACGGCCCCGAAGAATATGGCGGGCAAGGCCTGCCCTTCACGCTCGCCACCGTGGTGATCGAAGCGCTCGGCAGCGCGGACATGGGCTTTACCCTGTGCAACATCCTGACCCCCGGCGCGATCCACGCGCTGATGGCCTATGGCACCGAGGCGCAGCGGCAGACGTGGCTCCCCAAGCTGGTGTCGGGCGAATGGAACGGCACGATGAACCTGACCGAACCCGCCGCGGGCAGCGACGTCGGCGCGCTGCGCTCGACCGCGGAGAAGGTCACCGACGGTCCGAATGCCGGACTCTACAGGGTCAAGGGCCAGAAAATCTTCATCACCTTCGGCGAGCATGACCTCACCGACAATATCGTCCACCTCGTCCTCGCGCGCACCCCCGGCGCGCCCGAGGGGACGCGCGGCATTTCGCTCTTCCTCGTCCCCAAATATCGCCTCGACGCAGCGGGCAATCCAACGATCAGCAACGGCGTCCATTGCGCTTCGATCGAGCACAAGCTCGGTATCCACGGCTCGCCCACCGCCGTCATGGTCTATGGCGAGGGCGAGGATTGCCTCGGCGAAATCGTCGGTGCGGAAATGGGCGGGATGCGCGCCATGTTCGTGATGATGAACAACGCACGCCTGATGGTCGGTTGTCAGGGTGTCCAGATCGCCGAACGCGCGACGCAGCAAGCGCAGCGCTTCGCCGCCGAACGCGTCCAGTCGGCGCTCGCAGGCTCGCCCGACCGTACCCCGGTAACGATCGACCGGCACCCCGACGTCCGCCGGATGCTGTGGCGGATGCGCGCGCAAACCGAAGCGGCGCGCGCGCTGACCTATTACGCGGCGGCGCAGATCGATTTCGGCAAGCTCGGCGACGAAGCCGCCGCGATGCGCGCCGAAATCTTGATCCCGCTGGTCAAGGCGCACGCGACGGACATCGGCTGCGAGGTCGCGAGCCTGGGCATTCAGGTTCATGGCGGCATGGGTTTCATCGAGGAAACCGGCGCCGCGCAGCATTATCGCGACGCGCGCATCGCGCCGATCTATGAAGGCACCAACGGCATCCAGGCGGCGGACCTTGTGGGCCGCAAGCTCGGCATGGCGGGCGGCGACCTTGTCCGCGGCCTGATCGACGACATCGCGCACGGCGCCGCCGATTTCCCCGAACTCCAGCAGCTTGTCGATGCGTGCCGCGCGGTCACCGACTGGATGGTCGGCGCGAACACCGCCGACCGGCTGGCAGGCAGCTACCCCTATCTGACCATGCTCGCGACCGCGACCTGCGGCTGGCTGATGGCGATCGAGCACCAGGCCGCGCGCGCCGCGCTCGATGCGGGCAGCGGCGACCGCGCCTTCCTCGAAACCAAGATCGCCTCGACGCGGTTCTACCTGCAACAGATTGTCCCCGCGGCAACCGGCCTCGCCGCGTCGGCACTGGCGGGGGACGCTGCGCTCGAACCACTGCCGAAATTCGCCTGACACCGGAGGATTTAGGCGGCTTTTCGGCCTGTCGAGGGCAGCAAGAATTTGTTCATGATTAACGCGATGATAACCATCTGACACTAAGCACGACCAGCAATTGCTGGAGACGTGCGTGCCCATTCCGGTCGGAGGCTTGATAATCAGTTGGCGAACCATGGCGCTATCGCTGTTGGTGGCGCTTGCTGTCGGCGTCTCGTCAGCAGGCGAAGTTGCCGATCGCGTTCTCGATGCCTTGGTTGGTCGCTTAGCGACCCGACCGGTCACCGGCGAGATAGTGGTGGTTGCGCTTGACGAACGGACGATGGCGCAGTCGCCAAATCGCAACTTTTCGATGACCCAATATGCGAGCGTCGTCAATGCCGTGAACCAAGCAGGCGCCAAACGCTTGCTGATAGACTTCTACTTTGACCGTCGAGAGTCGGATCGAGATTTCCCCGTGTTTGCAAACGCGGTGAATGATATGGGAAGCCGTGCGGTGCTGGCGGTTTCAACGCGACAAGTACCCGGAAGCGACGAGAAGATTTCTACCTTCCCCAGCAAGCAATTCGGCCCGGACGTCCGCCTCGCGAGCATCGCGATCGAAAGCGAGTTCTGGCAGGTATGGAGCGCTCCCATCGCTTATCGTGCCGACGGGCAGTTGCTCCCGTCGTTCGCAGCCATCATAGCTGACCAGTATAGCGATACGCCGAAGAGCTTTCGCCTAGATCTTACCTACGACACTCGGACAATTCCGACTTATAGTGCGGCTGATGTGCTGTCAGGACAGGTCGCCAAGTCCGAATTGGCTGGCAAGGACGTGATCTTCGCTCCAACCGCACCCAGCTTTCAGGACTACTTCTACTTGCCGGGGCACAATCGAATTCCGGGCGGTTTTCTTCACGTCGTGGCCGCTGAAACGCTCAAGCGTGGCAGCCCATTGGACATTGGTTGGATCCCTCCTTTTGTCTTTGCCGTCGCAGCAATGAGTTTGGCTCTGCGACCGCGTTTTCAGCAGGCGTTCGTTACGATTGCACTCGCTACAACCGCCATTCTCATCGGCGGCAAAATAATCCTTGGAACAATGCTTGTTACCTCATGGATAGGTGCTGCACTCGTCTATACTGCGGCGATCGCTGCTAACGTATCTCGCAGCCGCCGTCGTAACTCGGCACAGCGCGAGAACCCTGTGTCGGGCCTACCCAATTTCGAAGCGCTACGGAACCAGCCCCCGTTCGGTAGCGCCACCGTTGTGGCGGCAAAGGTCGTCAATTTTGAAGATCTCGCCGCCTTCATCCCGGGAGACGGGATCGGCAAGCTGGTCGAACAGGTGACGCGCCGACTCCAGCTCGCGGCGCAAGGGACGGCGCTGCATCATGATCTGGACGGCACCTTCGCCTGGCTCGTCCCCTATTACCAACACAGCCAGATCGAGGGCCAGCTTGCCGGACTTGCGGCGCTGTTCAACGCCCCGCTGACGATCGGGGAATTGCGGATCGACGTCGCGATCGCCTTCGGGGTCAACGACGAATTCGAAGGGTCGAATGCGCAGCGTCTTGCCGCTGCGCTCGTCGCCGCCGAACGCGCGATCCGCACCCGCGCGCTGTGGACAAAATATGTCCCGCGGCAAAAGGACGACGCCGGCTGGCAGCTTTCCTTCCATTCGCAGCTCGAAGATGCGCTGACCGGCGGCGACATCTGGGTCGCGTTCCAGCCGCAATTTGCGCTCGCGACCGGCCAGCTGGTCGGGGTCGAGGCGCTGGCGCGCTGGACGCACCCGACGCGCGGCCCGATTCCCCCCGACGAGTTCATCGTCCAGGCCGAAAAGAGCCAGGATATCTATCGCCTCACCTTGTTTGTCATGGACCAGGCGATCCGTTCGGCGGCGCAGCTGCACGAACGCGGCCACCGCATCAACATGTCGGTCAACCTGTCGGCGGCGCTGCTCGACCATAGCGACCTCGTCGGCACGATTCGCGTCATGCTCTCGGCGCATCATTTGCCGCCCGACGCGCTGACGATCGAGATTACTGAAACGGCGCAGATCGAAAACAGCCGCCAGGCACGCCAGACGCTCGCGCAGCTTCGCCGCACCGGCATCCGGCTGTCGATCGACGATTATGGCACGGGACAGTCGAACCTCGAATATCTGACCGAGATCGAGGCCGACGAGATCAAGATCGACAAACGATTCGTCATGACCATGCGCGATTCGCAGCGGAACCTGGAAATCGTCAAATCTACCATCGACCTGGCACATCGTCTGGGCGCTGTTGCCGTAGCCGAAGGGATCGAAGACGCGGCCACCGTTGCGCTGCTCGGCGAACTCGGTTGCGACGTCGGCCAAGGCTATCACCTTGGCAAACCGCAATTATTTACCGAACTCGCCGCCATGCTGTCGGCGCCCCCGCAAAACCGCACCGCATAGCTGCCAGAATGGCAGCGTTGCTATGGTTAAGACTCGATTTACCTTACCAAAGATGGTATATGCTCCGTTAACTGTTCCTCGTGGGCAGTGTGAACAGGAGACAAGTCATGGGTTGGTTTTGGCGATTCCTGGGCGGCACCGGTACGGACAGTGCTGGCGGTCAGGCCTGAGTAGGAACATCAGTTTTCAATAAGAGAGGGCTTCGGCGATGCCGGAGCCCTTTCTTTTTGTCTGCGATCCGCACTCCGGCCGACGGTCGGTATCGCCGCACGACGCCCCCGACGCCCCCATCGCTGCAACCTGTGGTGGTCTCCGCCGCGCGGTGTGATCGACCCGCGCGCTGCCGGTCGCTGCGCGGCGGCAAATTTTCTTCCGATCGCTGTGGCCCACGCCTCCCGCGCGCAATCGCGCGGAAACACTGGCGATCCGGCGATACACGCCGTCCCGGCAGCGACGAGCCGAATCAAATTATCGACGAACCGAGTCCCTAATCTGTCATTTACCGTCTTGCATCGTCGCGCCGACGTGGCACTATAGATGGTGGGTAGACCGAGGGGGCACCCCTAGAATTAGTGTTTGGCCGAAAATGGCGGATTTCCGTCGCCCCGACGACATGGGCGCGGAAAACTGCTTCGTGCGGCCAAAATAAGTGCCCGCTCGGACGATTTGAATGCTAGGATCGGGGCTTCGTCCCGAGTCGAACAAGACAAGAACATGTGCGCCGCGGCGCAATGGCAAACAGGGGCGAGTGCAATGGATTTTCGCGAGACGGAACGGGTGGAGACGAGCGACGTGGCGACGGTGGAACTGACGAAGAATGACGCGCCGACGGCGAGCGAATCGAAGGGCGAATCGCCGCCCGCGGAAGCTCCCGCGGCCAAGCTCAACGACGGCAGCGAGCCCAAGGTCCACGCGCGCCGCTTCGCCATCGTCACCGACAAAAGCCGCGACGCGCTGCTCACCGATTTCGGCAAGGAAACGCTCGAGGACCGTTACCTCCTCCCCGGCGAATCGTACCAGGATCTCTTCGCGCGCGTTGCCGACGCCTATGCCGACGATCAGGACCACGCCCAGCGGCTCTACGACTATATCTCGAAGCTCTGGTTCATGCCCGCGACCCCCGTGCTGTCGAACGGCGGCACCGGCCGCGGCCTGCCGATCAGCTGCTATCTCAATTCGGTCGACGACAGCCTCGAGGGGATCGTCGGCACGTGGAACGAGAATGTCTGGCTCGCCAGCCGCGGCGGCGGCATCGGTACCTATTGGGGCGCGGTGCGCGGCATCGGCGAGCCCGTCGGCCTCAACGGCAAGACCAGCGGCATCATTCCCTTCGTCCGCGTGATGGACTCGCTCACTCTCGCGATCTCGCAGGGCAGCCTGCGCCGCGGCTCGGCCGCCTGCTATCTCGACATCTCGCACCCCGAGATCGAGGAGTTCCTCGAGGTCCGCAAACCGTCGGGCGACTTCAACCGCAAGGCGCTCAACCTCCACCACGGCGTGCTGATCACCGACGAGTTCATGGAGGCCGTTCGCGACGGCAAGGAATTCGACCTCCGTTCGCCCAAGGACAACAGCGTCCGCGGCACCGTCGACGCACGCTCGCTGTTCCAGAAGCTCGTCGAAACGCGCCTCGCGACCGGCGAGCCCTACATCATCTTCATCGACCAGGTGAACCGCATGATGCCCAAGCATCACCGCGACCTGGGGCTGAAGGTCACCACGTCGAACCTCTGCTCCGAAATCACCCTGCCCACCGGCCGCGACCATCTCGGCAACGATCGCACCGCGGTCTGCTGCCTCTCGAGCCTCAACCTCGAAACCTGGGACGAGTGGAACGGCGACAAGCGTTTCATCGAGGATGTGATGCGCATGCTCGATAATGTCCTGCAGGACTATATCGACCGCGCCCCGCCCGAAATGGCGCGCGCCAAATATAGCGCCAGCCGCGAACGCTCGGTCGGCCTCGGCGTCATGGGCTTCCACAGCTTCCTGCAGGCGCGCGGCCTGCCGTTCGAGGGGGCGATGGCGAAATCGTCGAACCTCCGCATCTTCAAGCATATCCGTGCGCAGGTCGACGCGGCGTCGATGCTGCTCGCCAACGAACGCGGCCCCTGCCCCGACGCCGCCGATCAGGGGGTGATGGAGCGTTTCAGCTGCAAGATGGCGATCGCGCCGACCGCGTCGATCAGCATCATCTGCGGCGGGACCAGCGCGTGCATCGAGCCGATCCCGGCGAACATCTACACGCACAAGACGCTTTCGGGCAGCTTCTCGATCCGCAACCCGCATCTGGAAGCGCTGCTCGTCGACAAGGCGAAGAACAGCGATGCGGTGTGGAACTCGATCCTTGAACGCGGCGGCAGCGTCCAGCACCTCGACTTCCTGACGCAGGACGAAAAGGACTGCTTCAAGACCAGCTTCGAGATCGACCAGCGCTGGCTGCTCGAACTCGCCGCCGACCGCACGCCGTACATCGACCAGGCCGCGAGCCTGAACCTGTTCATCCCGGCGGACGTCGAGAAATGGGACCTGCTGATGCTCCACTATCGCGCGTGGGAACTCGGCATCAAATCGCTCTATTATCTCCGCTCGAAATCGGTCCAGCGCGCCGGTTTCGCAGGCGGGGTCGAAGCCGACAACACGCCCGAAGCGCCGAAGTTCGAGCTGCAGACCACCGATTATGACGAGTGTCTGGCTTGTCAGTAAAGAGTTTCCTCGCCGACACTTTTGGCATCACGCAATTGCGGGAAAGCCATGAGGCACTCGGCGCGGGAAAGTTCTGGACACTGATGGGCGCCACGCTGGCCTATCTCGTGATCGGCATCGCGCTGATGGTATCGGCCGTATGGCCGGGCGATTGCGATCACTCAGGTCGTCGGCTCACAGGGTTGGTGAAGAAATATAACTGCAGCCCCGATCTGCTTTCCGGGGGCACAGTCGAAATAGGTTTATTTGTCTGGCTATGGTCGATGCCGACGATCGTTGTCGTCGCGGTGGCCTGGTCTTGGATTCATCACTTTCGGCGCAAGCGCGCCCGAACGACGCAGTGGAGTAAGTAGATGCCCCTTCTAGAAGCCCGCAAGACCTACAAGCCCTTTGAATATCCCTGGGCGTTCGATTTCTGGAAGCGCCAGCAGCAGATCCACTGGGTGCCCGAGGAAGTGCCGCTGGGCGAGGATTGCCGCGACTGGGCGCAAAAGATCAGCGACCATGAACGCAACCTGCTCACCCAGATTTTCCGCTTCTTCACCCAGGCCGATATCGAGGTGCAGGATTGCTACCACGA
Source organism: Sphingopyxis solisilvae (assembly GCF_015475875.1). Lineage (GTDB taxonomy): Bacteria > Pseudomonadota > Alphaproteobacteria > Sphingomonadales > Sphingomonadaceae > Sphingopyxis > Sphingopyxis solisilvae. Next base: position 92,572 of record NZ_JADKYM010000005.1, read on the forward strand.
AAAATACGGCAGCGTGTTCAAGCCGACCGAAATCAAGATGATGCTGACCGCGTTCAGCAACATGGAGACCGTCCATATCGCGGCGTACAGCCACCTGCTCGACACGATCGGCATGCCCGAAAGCGAATATGGCATGTTCCTCGAATATGACGAGATGCGCGCCAAGCACGACTATATGGGCACCTTCGGGGTCGAGAATGACGAGGATATCGCGCGCACCCTCGCGATGTTCGGCGGCTTTACCGAGGGGCTTCAGCTCTTCGCCAGCTTCGCGATGCTGATGAACTTCCCGCGCTTCAACAAGATGAAGGGCATGGGCCAGATCGTCAGCTGGTCGATCCGCGACGAAAGCCTGCATTGCGAAGGCATCATCAAGCTGTTCCACACCTTCACCAAGGAACGCGGCTGCCTGACCAAGGCGGTGAAGGAAGACATCATCGACACCTGCCAGAAAACGGTGCGGCTCGAGGATGCGTTCATCGACCTGGCGTTCGAACAGGGCGCGGTCCCCGGCATGACGCCCAAGGAGATCAAGCGCTACATCCGCTACATCGCCGACTGGCGCCTGGGCCAGCTGGGGTTCCAGCCGATCTACATGATCGACGAACACCCGCTCCCGTGGCTCGCCCCGCTCCTGAACGGCGTCGAGCACGCCAACTTCTTCGAAACCCGCGCCACCGAGTACAGCAAGGGCGCGACGCGCGGCGACTGGAACACCGTGTGGTCCAGCTTCGACAACCGCAAGAAGGCCAAGGCAAACGACGACGGCGCCGCGGCCCCGGTCGCCGAAAGTGACGGCGAGGACATGTTCGCCAAAGCGGGGATTGCCGCGGAGTAAGCCAAGCACAACCCCATCCCGCAAGCGGGAGCGGCAGCGAGCCCCGGACCTGATCCGGGGCGCAGCGGGGTGGGCAGGAAGGAAAGCACATTGCCCAAAGTCTTCGACTGGAACGGCTATCGCTTCCATTTCTATTCGGACGAGGGCGATCCGCGCGAGCCCGTGCATGTCCATGTGACCCGCGGCCGCGACACCGCCAAATTCTGGCTATGGCCTGACGTCAATGTCGCCTATAACCGCGGCTTCTCGCCCCACACGCTGCGGCTTTTGAGCAACGTGATCCTGGAGCGGCGCAACCAGATTGAAAGGGCGTGGAATGAGCATTTCTCCTGAACCCATCGCCGTTCGTTTTGACGACGACAGTTTCTGGGTGGATCTGGAGGACGGCCGCACCCTCGGCATTCCACTCGCCTGGTTCCCGCGCCTCCTCCACGCCACCCCCGCCCAACGCGAAGCGGTATCGCTCAGCCGCGCCGGCCTGCATTGGGAAGACATCGACGAAGACATCTCCATCGCCGGCCTGATCGCAGGCCGCGGCGACCAGACCCGCAACCGGAAAGAAGCCGCATGACAGCATCGCAGCGCTCAAAGCCTGAACTGGCGCCCGACTGGACGGGGCCGCGCATCGACTTCGCCCGCTTTTCATCCGACCTCGCCGCGCGCCGCGCCGCGCTCGGCAATCCGGAACTGCCGCGTAAAGCAGGAAAAAACCGCACCAGCAGCAAAAAGGCGCTGCTCAAAGCCATCGACGCCGCGGGCGGGAAATGGTGAAATCTACCCGGTGCATCCAATTGCGCCACGGCAAATCAACAGGATCACGAAAAACAAAATGACCGAAGAGAAAAAACAAAAACTCCTGATCCTCAGCCAGCCGCAGCGCGCCTGTCTGGAGGGCCTGTCGAACCGCCGCCCCCAACTCCCCACCGATCCCGTGCGCGATGAACTCGTGACGCTGGGGCTGGTGGTGCAACAGGGCGCCAAATGGGCGCTGACCCCGCAGGGCAAGAAGGTGCTGGCGGCGAGCTCGAACCGGCGGAATGCTGGGGGGTTTTCGGTTTGAGATAGCTAGCTTTATTAGAATAAAACACTAAGCGAGAACGCTCCTAGTGGAGTACAGTAATGAGCGAGCAGCTAAGTTTCGATCAGATATCCCCACGACTTCCTACGCGATATGAAGATCTGGACGAAGTCTTTCGGGGCAGCTTGCGTCCCAATCAAGATCTCATTACGTTAATAAATTCGGCGTTCAAATCGATACGGATAACGGGCGGGATAACGTCCCAGATTCGAATAACATTGACGAAACATGCTCGCTTCGCTGGTTTCATAGAAAGGCAGTAGATTCTAAATTCTCTATGTGGAACTACGGTAACAAAGTTATGGTGACAGGTACGATAATTCGCAATTTGCTAGCTTGATCGGCGACTCATGGGTGCGGGATCAAGTCCGGCATGACGATCGGGAGAAAAGTGTCCAATCCGACCCAATCTTCGTCACCCGCGGATGAGACCCGTGGCTCGTCTGCCTTGATCCGGGGTCCATCGCAACCCTAGCCTCCACCCCATGCACGCCGACTTTCAGCCCTGCGTCTATATCACCGCCAGCGCGCCCTACGGCACGCTCTACACCGGCGTTACCTCGCACCTGATCCAGCGCATCTGCCAGCATCGGGACGGCAGTTTCGACGGCTTCACCAAAGGCTAAGGCGTCAAAACGCTCGTCTGGTTCGAACTCGCCGGGACGATGCACGCCGCGATCACGCGCGAGAAGCAGATCAAGAATTGGCAGCGCAAGTGGAAGATCGAGCTGATCGAGGCGGCGAACCCCGATTGGCGCGATCTGGCCGAGGAATTGGGGTTGCCGCCGTTGGGTAGGTGACGTCGGCACCCGCACCTACCCGCGTCATCCCGCACACCCATCATTCGTCATGCCGGACTTGATCCGGCATCCAATCCAGCGGCGCCGCATGGACCCCGGATCAAGTCCGGGGTGACGACTAAAGCACGGTCCTTCTCCTTCGCGCCTTTGCGTCTTTGTGTGAGATCAAAATCGCCAGCATCCGGTCCAAACACCCCGCGCCATGTCGCACAAGGCGCCCAAATCCTCTTTCAAGCCCCCCGCCCCAAAAACCGCTTTCCTACCTCTTTTCGCCGTGCCACCCTCGCGGGCCTCGCTCTTTGACCCGTCCGAACCCCCTGCCCCACCGCGCGCCAAAAATCGCGGTCGCGTTCGACCTTTGCGATGTTTCGCGCGGCCGCGGCGATGGATGACCTTGGCGATCTTTGCGCCCATCGCCGGCCACTAACCCCTTGTTTCCGGGGTCGATGCGGTGACAAGTTTGACAACTTCCGGCGCCGCCGCCCGCTCAGTTCAGCGCCGACCCCGCCGGAAACCCGCGCACCCCGGCGACCGCGAACATCACCCCGCCGCGCACCGCCTCGGGCGTGTCGGCCAGCAGATACAGCTTCACCAGCTCGCGCGTCACCTCGCTGTCGTCGTCGACCACCAGCCGCAGCGACGCAAGGCCCAGCTCGCCCTTGGCCACCACCACCTCGCGGATCAACGCCAGCGGCCAACGCTCGCCGCCGCCGCGATACAGCATCGCCCCGTCGTGCCAGATATAGGCGTCGCGCCAGCGCCACGCGCGGTGAAAGGCGGCGAGGCCGACCAGCGCGGCCAGCATCATGCCGCTGACCAGCAGATTGCCGAACAGCACCGCGCGCAGCATCGCCCCCGCGCCGTCGTCCCACAGCGGCATCGCCTGCCGCAGCATCAGCGCCGCGGCGGCGAGCGCGCACAGCAATTGCCCCGCCAGCAACGGCTTGGCCTTCAGCCGGCCCAGCACCACCCTTCGCGATCCCACAGGCTTCATCGCCCCGCCCATAGCAGCCTTGCCGCCGGGCGCCAGTCGCTATGGCGGCGCGGCCTATCGGCAGCGCGGGTGCGTGCCGATGTCGCGGATGTCGTAAACGCGGCCGTCGGCGACCGTCATCTGGACGCATTGGCGGCTCGCGCGGCGGTTCCACACGCTATACGCAGTGTTGCCCGATTTGAAGCTGTCGACATTGCTGAATCCGCGGCTGCGCATCGCATCGTCGGCGCTCGACGCGCGCGCGCCGTTCAGGTCCATAAACTGCCCGACGTCGGCATAACCGCCGCCGCCATAATGATGGCCCAGGTTCGAACTGCGCTCGTTCACCCCGGCCTGATAGCCACTCGAATAGGCGTCGGAGCGGCCGTAATTATGATAGGGCGCGTTATACAGGCCGTCGCGGTATCCGCGGTCGAACTCGCCCGTGCCCTGCGCGTCATATTCCTTGTCCTTGTGATGCTTCTTGCTGGCCAGCGCGGCGATCAGCGCGATCCCGGCGACCGCCGCAACCGCAGCCCCGGCATTGTCGCCGCCGCCGCCCTGGTTGCAATCGGACTTCGACGCGGTTTCGATCGACTGATATTTGCCGTCCCACGTCGCCACATGCGCGCATTGCTTGCTGTCGCGGTTCCACCAATAGCTGTGCTTGCGGTCATATTCGCTGTGCGTTTCGATATGGGTATAGCCGCGCATTTCCAGCTGCGTTTCGCCGCTCGACCCGCGCGCGCCGACCAGATCCTGCAACCCCGGCGCCTGTTTCGCCAGCACCGGCGTCGCCAGCAGCGACGCGGCCGTCAGCGCTGCGACCAACTTCATCACATAATGCGTCATGATCTATCCCCTGTTGCGATGGCATTGGGGGGATGGCGCGGCGCTTCGCGCCTGTCGCACAGCCCGAACGACCCCGCCGGACGGACCGCTGCGGCGCGTCCGGCTGTCCGAATCCTGTAGCGTAAAATCCGAGGTGAGTCTTTGACCTTGCACAAAATCCCGAGCACCTAGCCGGCATCAAAAAATGGCCCGCCCCGGACATCGGGACGGGCCGTGAACGCCGCGCTCTGTGCCTGCTATTCGGCCTCTTCGAACAGATCGACCGCATTCGCGCCCGTCGCCGACAGGCGGACCGTGTCGCCCTCGACCGCCGCGACCAATCCCGCGGGCAGATAATGATGTTTGCCGTCGACGCTGTCCTGCCTGGTCAGCTTGATGCGCTCGCCGTCGAGATGGTCGACGGTCCCGACATGGACGCCGTCGGCGCCGATGACATTCATATGTTCCTTGATCGCGCTATGGTCGTGCTCGGCCATCGTCATTCTCCTTGCTGCTTTACGGGACCGCCCGCAAAGTCTGTCACCGCAACGCCCGGCCGCGGCCTTCGATCCCGCGGCGCTGACGAACCGCCCGAAAGCTGCGCTGCTTTCCAAGCCGCCGTTCGCGAGCTAGGTTCGTTCGATGAACCGTTTCCCCTTACTCATCGCCGCGACGCTGGCTGCTGCGCCGCTCCCCGCTGCCGCCTGTTCGGTGGCGTCCGGCTACCGCGTGCCGACCAATATGGAGCTGGTCATGGGGGCCGACCTGATCCTGCTGGCCAGCGTGGCAGATGGAGGGACGGCCGTCGGTGACCCCGACGAACCGCGGATCGCCATCGAGCCGATCTCCGCCATAAAGGGCGAATTACCGGCGACGCCGCTGACGATGCCGGGATGGATCGCAGCCGGCGACGATGCGGTGCTCAGCAATCCCTATGAATTGAAGGACGCACATCCGCAAAGCCTGGCGGGGGCGTGCGTGCGCACCAGCTTTCCTCGCGGTTCACGCGTCCTGTTCTTGCTGGAATGGCAGGGCGATCACTGGCGCGCAGCGGGCGGGCCGTTCAGCCGCTGGGCCGAAGATGTACTGACCGACGAAGCGCCGTGGCTGCAGTTGGTGCGCCTCTATGCCGAAGCCGGTGGACGGCCCGCCAGCGATCGCGCCGCCTATCTCAACGCCCGCCGCGCTGAATATGGTGCCGAAACCGACAAGCCCGTGGCGCAGCTGATCGCCGCCGACATCGCGCGCCAGCTCGCGGGTCCAAACCCGCCGTTGCGCGAGGAATTACCGCCCGTTCCGGATGACAACCCATATCCTTAAACTTGCGGAGGCCTCGCCCATCAGGCAGCGGCGGCAAGCACTTTTTTCTCGATCACCCGGATGAACACATCAGGATCCTGCGCACCGGGGATCATCATGCGGCCGCCCAGGATGAAGGCCGGAACACCGGTGATATTCTGGTCGGCCCAATAGGCCTCTTCGCTGCGGACCATCTCGCCGAACTCGCCCGATGCCAGGATCGCCGCGGCGCGATTGCGGTCGAGACCGACCGACGCAGCGACGTCAGCGAGCACCGCATGGTCGCTGACGTCGCGATTGTCGGTAAAGTGCGCCGCAAACAGCGCGAGCTTGAGCGCGGTCTGGACGCCGGTCGCCGCCGCCTGATCGGGTTCTTCCAGCGCGCCTGCCCAGGTCAGCAGGCGGTGCGCATCGAAACTGTTGCGCATCCGGAAATCGGACCCGCGGTTGAATGCGAAACCAAGATCGGCGGCCAACGCCGCCAACTTGCCGCTGTTGGCGCGGCTCTGGTCGGCGGTGATGCCATATTTGCGCATGACGTGCGCGGCGGCATCCTCGCCCGCGGGCGGCATGTCAGGGTTCAGCTCGAACGGGTGCCACTGGACACGAAAATCGACGCGCCCCGCGAAATGCGTCATCACCTTTTGAAACTTCAGCCACCCGATGATGCACCACGGGCACATGATGTCCGAAACGATATCGGCGCTCAGTCGCGGCAACCCCTGTTCCGTCAACGCCCATCCCCTTGCCGGCATATTTCAGCCGGGTGTCCGACGGTCCTTGCCCGAGCGCCGGTCGGCCTTGCGCCGTTCCGGACCCTTGTAATCCGGATCGTCATTGACGCGCCGATCGGTTGCCCGTCGATCCGATCGCGCCCGTTTCTCGTCATCGGTTTCCATACGCCCCTCCACCCAAAAAGAGAAAAGAAGCGACCCGGAGCGCAGTAACTCATAAACTCACTCAAAACACAACAACGAGGCCGGGCTATGGCGCTCCCCGCCGGGCCGCCATCATTTCAAGTCGCCGGCGGCTCCGGCCGAGTTGCCGGTCGCCGTATCGACGGACACGCGCGACAAGGCCCACCAGCTTGCAAGCATCAAAACCACCGTCAACGCCTCGATGATCATGCCTTGGATGATGCCCCAATTGGTGGGATCCCCCATGGCTGCGCCGATCAGGCGACCAATCAAGGCGGTGCCGAACAAAGCAGCGGGAACCAACAAGGCGCGGACCCAGCCCGGCACCAAGGCACCGACGGCCGCCGCGCCCGACGCGACGATGAAGAAGGCCGAAAGGTCGGCCCGCAGCGTGTTGATCGCCACCCCGGTGATGGAGAACCCGAATGTTTCGGAATAGCTTGCAGGATCGAAAAGGCCGCGCAGTCCGACAATCGCAAAAAATGCCGCCCACAACAGCACCGCGCCGCGCCAGATCCAACTGCTCATTCTCGTCTCCCTTCAGCTTTGCAAGAAGCTGAACCATTGCCAGAAAATGTCAATGCTGGGGCCCGCCTACCCCGCGTCGGCGGCAAAAGTCTCTTCGATCCAGCCGCCGCCAAGGACACGACTGACATCGGCCGCATCATAAAGGACCGCGGCCTGCCCCGGGGCCACGCCATACTCCGGCGCGGCGAACAACAGCCGGTCACCCTCGACGCGCGCGGGAACGGGCTTGGCCATGCTCCGCACCTTGGCCAGGATTGGGCGCCCTTCGACAGCGCCCAGCCAGTTGGTTTCCCCAAGCCGTGCCCCGGCAACCGCCAGAGCGCGCCGCGGGCCGACCACGACCTGCTTCGCGGCCGCGTCGAGGCGCACGACATAGAGCGGTTCGGCCTGTCCGCCGATCTCGATCCCGCGGCGCTGGCCGACGGTATAGTGGATCAGCCCCTTGTGCGCGCCGAGCACGGTGCCATCGACATGGACGATCTCGCCCTGGTCGTCGGCTTCGGGGCGCAGCTTGCGTACCAGCGTCGCATAATCGCCGTCGGGGACGAAGCAGATGTCCTGGCTGTCGGGTTTTGCCGCGACACCGAGGCCGAGATCGCGCGCAATTTCGCGCACCACGCTCTTTTCCAGCCCGCCCAAGGGGAAACGCAGGAAATCGAGTTGCTCCTGCGTCGTCGCGAACAGAAAATAGCTCTGGTCGCGCGCCGGATCGACGGCGCGGTGCAATTCGGCGCCGTCCGGCCCTTTCACACGCCGGACATAATGACCGGTGGCCAGACAATCGGCACCCAGCTCCTTTGCGAGCGCAAACAGGTCGGTGAACTTGACCCCCATGTTGCAGCGGACGCACGGGATCGGCGTCCGCCCGTTCAGATATTCGTCGGCGAACTGATCGATCACCGTGTCGCGAAAGCGGCTTTCATGATCATAGACATGATGCGCAAAGCCCAGCCGGTCGGCGACCGCGCGCGCGTCGCGAATATCCTGTCCGGCGCAGCAGGCACCAACGCGCTTTGCCTTGGCGCCATGGTCGTAAAGTTGCAGCGTCACGCCGATGACTTCGGCGCCCGATCGCGCCGCCAGCGCGGCGACGACGCTCGAGTCGACTCCGCCCGACATCGCGACGACGATTCGCCGATCTTTCAGCGGCATCGCCAACTGGAAGTCGGCCTGGGCAAGCCCGGCAGGAGAAATCATCGTCGCCATGATGCGCGCCATCTAGGGATGCGATGGCAAAAATGCCAGCATTTCCGCCGCAGGTGTCAAGATATTGACGCAGGTTAAGTTTCGCTAACAAGGCATGAAATGGGCATTTACGCGACCTTAGGCGGTCTACGTTAAACAGGAAAAATGAACTTTGCCCCGTCCGAATTCCCGTGCCTTGCCGGCGCCGCCAGACTGTCGGAGCCCGGCTTCGACATTCTGCTGGCGGTCGCCGGATCCCGGCAGGCGGCGCAGCCCACGGTCCGGATGCTCCGCGCGCGCGCGACTCGCCGGATGCACGTCGCAACCGTTAATGCGCTGTGCCAGATGTTCGGTCGCGGGCGCAGCAATGCGGAACAAAACGGCCCGCGCGTCGTTCGTTTTTTCGACCTGTCGGACGGGTTGAACGGTTGGCCCGAAACTATGAATGCGGCGTTTACCAGAGGATTTCAGCCGATGTTGAACCCCTCTGATTTAGAGACGATCGCGTCGGAAAACTTCCCCCCCGACGACGAAACCATGGAATGATTATGATCGAGAACCAGAAAATCCGACCGGCACAGGTCATCGGCCCCCTCGGCGAACCACTGACGCTGGACTCGCTGCCGCCGCCGTCGACGACGCGCTGGGTCGTGCGCCGCAAGGCCGAGGTTGTGGCCGCGGTCAACGGAGGGCTGCTGAGCGTCGATGAAGCGTGTGAGCGCTACAGCCTGACGCTGGAAGAATTTGCCAGCTGGCAGCGCTCGATCGACCGCAGCGGCATGCCGGGGCTGCGCGTGACGCGCATCCAGCACTACCGCGACCTGTACGAGCGCCAGCAGCGCTTTTGACGCTGTCGGTCCAAACCAGAGTAACGGGCGCTTCGGCGCCCGTTTTTTTGTCACGCGATCGCGAGCGAAAAGGTGTCGCGAAAAAAATCTATCTTGATTCCATGGTTTTACAGATTCTTTGCAACCCTGACGTTCATCCCGCGTTAAGCCCCGGAGTCAACTTTGGGAGTCACTCAATATGCGTAAGATGTTCACTGCCCTCGCCGCTGCTTCGGCACTCGCCCTCGGCGCTTGCCAGAGCCCCGAGGCCGACCGCGTAGAAGATCAGGCAGAAGCCCAAGCCGATGCGATCGACGCTCAGGCCGACGCGATGCCCGAGGGTCCGGCCAAGGAAGCCATGGAAGACAAGGCCGATGCCGTCGAAGCCGCGGGCGAAGAAAAGGCCAATGCGATGGACGACAATGGCGAGATCGCCCCGTCGGAAGTCGGTGCGGACCCGGCAAAGAAATAAAAGCCGCTTTCGCTGAAGAATAGCGCAAAGGGCGCCGGATCGATTCCGGCGCCCTTTGTCATGCCCCCAAGTTTATTGTTGGTGAAAATCACGGGTTGTGACGCGCGTCACCGCTTCGTGGCCGGACCGCCGATAAGAAAGTGGCGTGGCCCGGGAGTTTCCATGCCCCAAGGCCATGGCAACCCGCCCGCCGCCGGTCGCGACCCCCGGCGGCGGCGGGGACAATCAGACGAGAGGGCCGTCATCGCTGTCGAATGTCCGAACCCGCGGCGAGCGCTCGCAAGACGTCCTGAACCCCGGGTGCGTCGGCGTCGGCTCGCAACGACGCAAGGCCGGCCGCAACGTCAAGCCTGTACTCGGCCACCCCGGCCGATTCACCTTTCCATTCCGCATCAAGCGACTTTACCAGTCGCTTTGCAGCGGCATTTTCCGACAATATATGAATATCGAGCACCGTCAGCCCTTCGGCAAGACAATGGACCAACAGCGCCGCCGTCATCATCCGCGCCAGACCGCGCCCTTGAAATTCGTCGATAACAGCGACGGAAAATTCACCGACGCGGCCGCCTTCACTGTGCCGTACCGCATGAACTGCGCCGATAGCTGGCTGACCGACGCATTCGGCACAAATGGCACCCCACGCAATATGGTCGTGGCCATCGACATCGACCAGCTTTTCGATCACCGCGTCGGGAAGTTGCGGCGTCGGCGAAAAAAAGCGCAGGTAACGCGATTCCGCCGACAGTTTGGCGATTCCGTCGCGCAATAATTCTTCGTCGTCCGGGGTGATCGTCCGCAGGCACACCGATGTTCCGTCGTTCAGCGCGCTGTGCACCACGACATCCTCGATCGCTGTCGATTTTCGCGAACCCTGTCCACCCGTTGCGGTCATCGCGGCCTCCCGGTTGCCACATGTTAGGGGCAGCGGCGGTCGCTGGCAAATATCGGGTGAAGCGGCGGTTTAGGTGAGATGTTGAAAGATGTTCGATTCTTGCACTTCTATTACACCTATTCCCTTAACAGCACGGCGAGGCCGACCTTTCGTGATCCACAAGACCATCGAACCAGAAATCCATATCGCGCAGGGTGCCGAAACTTTCGGCGCGCGGCTGGCGCGGCTACGGCGTGGTCAGGGGCTCAGCAAAACCGACGTCGCCGATCATCTGGGCATCAGCATCACCGCCATCTGCCATTGGGAACAGGACCGGTCGCGGCCGAAATCGGCTCGCCTGAACGATCTGTCGGAGCTGTTCGGCATATCGACGGCGGAACTGCTGGCCGACGACGGCGGACCGGGGCAGCCGAACCTGGCCGATCTGGTGTCGCGCGCGCGTATCGAAATCGCCCGCGCCGCAGGCACCGTCCCGTCCAAGGTCCGGATCGTCATCGAAATCTAGCGTCAGGTCACAGCGGCGCGCACGGTAAATTCAGGGCGCTGCCATTCGCCGCTGGCGATCACCTCGCCAAGCAGGCGCCCGGCGTGCCAGACATCGACGTGGCTCAGGGTCAACGGGGTGAGGCCCAGACGCAGGACATCCGGATCGCGAAAATCGCCGATCACGCCGCGCGCGATCAGCGCCTGCGTGATGGCATAGGCGTCATCGTGCCGAAAACTGATGTGGCTGCCACGCGCGACAGGATCGCGCGGCGTGACGCATTCCAGACCGGCAGCCTTTCCTGCGGCCAGCAACATGTCGAACAGCGTGGCCGATTTCCGTTCGACCATCGCGAAGTCGACGCCATCCCACAGCCCAAGGGCGGCCTCCAGCGCGCCGAGGCCAAGGACCGGCGGGGTTCCGGTCAGCCAGCGCTTCATCCCGGTGGCCGCGACATAATCGTCGGTGAAGGCAAAGGGGGCGGCATGGCCCATCCACCCCGACAAGGGATTGCCGAGCGCCGCCTGCCACCGTTCGGCGACGAACAAATAGGCAGGCGCTCCAGGGCCGCCGTTCAGATATTTATAGCCGCATCCGACCGCCAGATCGGCATTCGCACCGTTGAGATCGATCGCCACCGCGCCCGCGCTGTGGCTGAGATCCCAAAGCACGAGCGCGCCGACGGCATGGGCGTTGGCGGTCCACCGCGCCATGTCGAAGCGCGCGCCGGTTTTGTAATGGACGTGGGTGAGCAGCAGCACGGCGGTATCGTCACCCAGCGCATCGGCGAGATCGTCGCGCGCTACGACGCGCAGCTCCGCGCCGGGAACACAGCCGACCGCGCCCGCCGCGATATGCAGGTCGGTCGGGAAATTGCCCGCTTCGCTGACCACCACCGTACGCGCCGGGTCGCGACGCAAGGCGGCGACGAGCAGCTTGAACAGATTAACGCTGGTCGAATCCGCCGCGATGACCTCGCCCGCATCGGCTCCGATCAGGGGTGCGATCTTGCCACCGATCCGGGTCGGCGCGTCGATCCAGCCTTCGTTCCAGCTGCGGATCAGCCGTTCGCCCCACTGCCGCTCCACCATATCGGCACTCGCCGCCACGCTGGCCTGCGGCAACATCCCGAGCGAGTTTCCATCGAGGTAGATCAAGCCATCGGGGCGCATGAACCGGTCGCGCAGCGGCGCCAGCGGATCGGCGGCATCCAGCGCTTCTGCCTCGGCGAGCGTCATCATGGCGCCTTTGTCCTCTTCAAGGCGGCGAGGATCGCGTCGCGTTGTTTGCCCCAACTGACGCTGTCCGGCGCGATCAGTTCGACATGCCCTTCGCCCGGCGTCACCTCCATCGGCACCGTCACGCCGCGCTTCGCCATCGCGGCGCTGTAAGCGGCGCCGGTCGCGGGCGGGGTCACATGGTCACGGTCGTTGTTGAATTGCATTTCGCGCGCGGTACCGACCGGCATTTCGGGGGGCGAGGTGCGCGCATAATCGCCGCGCGCCATCGCGGCGGGGGCGTCGGCGCCGCAGGCATGGCCGATGCTGGCTGCCCCGGCGCGCAGGTCGGGCAAGCCGCCCTGGCTGATCGCAAGGTCGATGCGGATCGGGTCGGCGCCGCGCAGCACATCGTCCGCCGCCAGCGCCGGACGCCGTGCCAGCCACAGCGCCAGATGGCCGCCCGCGCTATGCCCGATCGCAATGCGGGTGCCGCCGGTGTCGAGGCCGTGCTTTGCGCCCTCGGCGACGAACAGATCGGCGGCGCGACCGACGTCTTCATAGGTTCCCGGCATCCCGCCGCCGCGATCGACACCGCGATATTCGATGTTCCACACGCCGACGCCGTGCGACCGCAGATCGTCGGCGATCCAGTTCATGATGTCGCGTTCCGCCACCGAAGTCTGCCAGCAGCCGCCGTGGATCATGATCACCGCGGGGTGCGGCCCCTGCCCCTTCGGCACCCAGACATCGACGATCTGCAACGCGTCATCGCCATAGCGGATCGTCGCGTCGGGCGACGGCTTGGCGCGCGTCAGCAAGTCGGGCCAGGTCATGATCGGCTTGTCGTTCACCGCGCCCTCCGTGCTGCCACGCTCTGCCGACGCAGGGACGCAGGCGGCGAGCATCAGCGCCAACCCCGCGACACCCGCTTTCATCGCCCCGATCAGGCGTCGTCGCCCATCCGCAGCGCGGCGATGAACGCCTCCTGCGGGATGTTGACGTTGCCATATTCGCGCATCCGCTTTTTGCCCTCTTTCTGCTTTTCGAGCAGCTTTTTCTTGCGGGTCGCGTCGCCGCCGTAACATTTGGCGGTCACGTCCTTGCGCAGCGCGGCGATGGTTTCGCGGGCGATCACCTTGCCGCCGATTGCGGCCTGGATCGGGATCTTGAACATGTGACGCGGGATCAGGTCTTTGAGCCGCTCGCACATGCCGCGCCCGCGGCTTTCCGCCGAACCGCGGTGGACGATCATCGACAGCGCATCGACCGGCTCGTTGTTGACGAGGATGCTCATCTTCACAAGGTCGCCGGGGCGGTGGCCGATCTGGTGATAGTCGAACGACGCATAGCCGCGCGAAATGCTCTTCAAGCGGTCGTAGAAGTCGAACACGACTTCGTTGAGCGGCAGTTCATAGGTGATCTGCGCGCGGCCGCCCACATAAGTGAGGTTCTTCTGCACCCCGCGGCGATCCTGGCACAGCTTCAGGATCGGCCCAAGATAGTCGTCGGGAACATAGATCACCGCCTCGATCCACGGTTCCTCGATCTCGTCGATGCGGTTCGGGTCGGGCATGTCGGCGGGATTGTGGAGCTCGATCTCCTTCGCCGCCTCATTCTTCGTGTGACCCAGCTTGAGCTTGTAGACCACCGACGGCGCCGTCGTGATCAGGTCGAGGTCATATTCGCGGGTCAGCCGCTCCTGGATGATCTCAAGGTGCAACAACCCCAAAAAGCCGCAGCGGAAGCCGAAGCCGAGCGCCGCACTGCTCTCCATCTCGAACGAAAAGCTCGCATCGTTCAGCCGCAGCTTCTGAATGCTCTCGCGCAATTTCTCGAAGTCGTTGGCGTCGGTCGGGAACAGGCCGCAGAACACGACCGGCTGGACCTCCTTGAACCCCGGCAGCGGCTTCGCGGCGGGTTTCTTCGCGTCGGTCACCGTGTCGCCGACGCGCGCCTGCGCGACATCCTTGATCTGCGCGGTGATGAAACCGATCTCGCCCGGGCCGATCTCGGTCAATTCCTCGCGCTTGGGCGTGAAACAGCCGACGCGGTCGATCAGATGGGTGGTGCCCGCCTGCATGAACTTGATCTGCTGGCCCTTTTTCAGCACGCCATCGACGACGCGGACGAGGATGACGACGCCGAGATAGGGGTCGTACCAGCTGTCGACGAGCATCGCGAGCAACGGCGCCGCGGCGTCGCCCGTCGGCGGCGGGATCTTCGTCACGATCGCCTCGAGGCATTCCTCGATGCCGATCCCCGACTTGGCGCTGGCGAGGACCGCCTCGTCGGCGGGCAGGCCGATGATATCCTCGATCTCGGCCTTCACCTTGTCGACGTCGGCGGCGGGCAGGTCGATCTTGTTGATCACCGGCACGATTTCATGGTCGTGCTCGATCGACTGATAGACGTTGGCCAGCGTCTGCGCCTCGACCCCCTGCGCCGCGTCGACGACGAGCAGCGCGCCTTCGCACGCCGCGAGCGACCGCGACACTTCATAGGCGAAATCGACGTGCCCCGGCGTGTCCATCAGGTTGAGCTGATAGGTTTCGCCGTCATGCGCGGTATAGTTCAGGCGCACCGTCTGCGCCTTGATGGTGATGCCGCGCTCTTTCTCGATATCCATATTGTCGAGCACCTGCGCCGACATTTCGCGCGCGGTGAGCCCGCCGGTGAACTGGATCAGCCGGTCGGCGAGCGTCGATTTGCCATGGTCGATATGCGCGATGATCGAAAAATTGCGGATGTGGGACAGGGGCGTGGTCATGGCGCGCCGTTAGCAGGCGAAAGCGGCGCTGTCAGCATCCCGTGACGCCCCAGCGCGGGCGGCGCGCGGAAGTTGTCGAAGTTGTCACTCTATCGACCCCGGAAACACGGGGGTGGCGGCGGAGGCTGGCGGTGCGCGAGCGGCCCAAGGTCGCCAAGGTCAGCCACGCGGCGCGGGCGCCAAACATCGCAAAGGTCGCGCGCGGACGCGATGTTCGGCGCGCGCGGAAAAGGCTGCGGATCGGACGAGTCAAAGAGCCGGAAAAGGAGGCTGGCACAGGAAAAATGGGTAGGAAAGCGGTTTTTCACGCGGAGCCGCGGAGGGCGCGGAGGGGACTTGCCCCGCCCGCCGATGATCGCCACTGTGCCGCCGGTTCACGCGGGGCGAGTGAGGGCGAAAAGACCAATGGATATTGCAGCTTATCTGGACGAGGTGCGGACGCAGTTCGAAAGCGGGCACGCGACCGAGCATAGCTATCGCCCCGCACTGTACCGGCTGTTCCAGAGCATCGACCCGGCGATCCGGGTGGTCAATGAGCCGAAGCGCGGCGACGCGGGCATGGTCGATTTCCTGTTCGAGCGCGACGGGGTTCCGTTCGGCTGGGCCGAGGCGAAGGACATCGACAAGGACGTCATCAAGCTGAAAGGCTATTCGGTCGAGCAGCGCAAACGCTATGAGGCGGCCTATCCCAATCTGATCTATACCAACGGCGTCGATTTCGAGTTTATCCGCGACGGCGCGCAGGTGCATTTCGTGTCGATCGCCGATTTCCTGATGGGATTGCAGGCGGTCCCCGACCGGTTCGAAGAACTGGAACGCCAGTTGCGGCTGTTCGCCGAGCAAAAGCCGATCAGCATAAGGTCGGCGGCGAAGCTGGCCGAAATGATGGCGGCGAAGGCGGCGATCATCAAGGACGAGATCGGCATCGCGCTGGCCGATGACCCCGACTATCGCACCGGATTGGGCGGCCAGTATCAAAGTTTCAAGGCCAATCTGCTGCCCGCGCTGGAACCCGGCGAATTTGCCGACATTTATGCCGAGACGATCACATACGGCATGTTCGCCGCGCGCTTTCACGACGATACGCCCGACACCTTCAGCCGCGCCGAGGCGCTGGAAAAACTGCCCGCGTCGAACCCGTTCCTGAAAGGATTGTTCGATTATATCGCCGGCCCGGCACTGCCCAATCGCCTGCGCTATATCGTCGACGATCTGGCGCAGGTGCTGCGCGCGAGCGACCCGCATTCGCTGTTCAAGGATTTCGGCAAGTTCACTGCGCGCAACGACCCCTTCATCCATTTCTATGAAGACTTTCTGGCTGCCTATAACCCCAAGAAGCGCAAGAGCCGCGGGGTGTGGTACACGCCCGAGCCGGTGGTCGATTTCATCGTGCGCGCGGTCGACGATGTTCTGAAGACCGAGTTCGGGCTGCCCCACGGGTTGGCCGATACGAGCAAAGTCCCCGTCGAATGGGACACCGGGTTGAATAATCCCAAAACCGGGAAACCGCTGACCGAAAAGCGCGAGGTCCATAAGGTCCAGATTTTGGACCCGGCGACGGGTACGGGCACCTTTCTGGCCAAGGCCGTGCAATTGATTTCGGACCGGGTGAAGGCGCGCGCGCCGGGCAAATGGTCATCCTATGTCGAACAGGATTTGTTGCCGCGCCTGCACGGTTTCGAACTGCTGATGGCGAGTTACGCCATGTGCCATATGAAGCTGGACATGCAGCTGACCGAAAGCGGGTACACGCCAAGCGCGAAGCCGCCGCGCCTGTCGGTGTGGCTGACCAATGCGCTGGAACCCGCCGAGCGCGACGTGAAGGATTTGTTCTTCCAGCCGCTCGTCGACGAAGCGCGCGGCGCGAGCGAGGTGAAGCGGCAGACGCCGATCATGTGCGTGATCGGGAATCCGCCCTATTCGGGCGAGAGCGCCAATAAGGGCGATCACATTATGGCGCTGATGGAGGCTTACAAAAAAGAGCCGGGTGGCAAGGAGCGATTGAACGAGCGCAATCCCAAGTGGATCAACGACGATTACGTTAAGTTCATCCGCATGGCCGAGGATTTGATCGCCAAGAATCCGTCAGGCGGTGTGCTCGGGTTCATCACTAATCACGGTTATCTCGACAACCCGACTTTTCGCGGCATGCGCTGGCACCTGCTCCGGACGTTTGACAAGATATGGGTGATCGACCTTCACGGAAACGCGAAGAAGAAGGAAGTCAGCCCAGACGGGTCCACCCCGCCGACCAAGCCGGACCCGACGATGATTTCCGCTCCGCCACCGGCGACGCTCGGCCGAGCGAGGTCAAGGTTTTCGACTATATTTATGGCGTGCTGCATTCGCCCGCCTATCGCGAAACCTTTGCCGAGTTTCTGAAGATCGATTTTCCGCGCATTCCCTATCCCAAATCGCCGGAGGTGTTTCGCCATGTCAGCGAAAAGGGTGAAGCGCTGCGGCGGTTGCACCTGATGGAAGCCGCGGCGATCGGCGCGACGCCCTATCGTTATGACGGTGCGGGCGATGATGTGGTGGCGAGCGGGTTTCCGAAGTTTGAAAAATCCTCCCCGTCGCGCAGCGATGGGGAGGGGGACCATGCGGAGCATGGTGGAGGGGCCAGCGGCGGAAAGGCCCCTCCACCGCCTTCGGCGGTCCCCCTCCCCACGGCTTCGCCGCAGGGAGGATCAACCGGCCGCGTGTTCATCAACAAGGATCAGTATTTCGACGACGTGCCCGAGATCGCGTGGAACTTCCACATCGGTGGTTATCAGCCCGCGCAGAAATGGCTGAAGGACCGGCGCGGGCGGGCGCTGTCGTGGGACGACATCGGCCATTATCAGAAGATCGTCAAAATCCTGATCGAGACCGACCGGATCATGAAAGAGATTGATCTGCCGCTGGAGTGAAGGTCGGCCGCAATCCTCCCTGTGGCGCAGCCATGGGGAGGTGGCAGTGCGAAGCACTGACGGAGGGGCGATTTGCGCTACCATCGTAGCCCCTCCACCATCGCCTACGGCGACGGTCCCGCTGGCGCTACGCGCCGTCTGCGACTCCCCCATGGCTTCGCCACAGGGAGGATTAGCGGGCCAGCCACCGCCTGCAATCGTCCCTGACCCGCGCATCGCTATCCCGCATTCCCTTCTCCAGCACCGCCGCCCTGCCCTCGCCCTCCGCCACCGCGGCCAGCGCGGCGATGGCGCTCGCGCGGACGCGGGCGACGGGGTGGGTGGTGGCGAAATGGGCGGCGAGGTCGCGGGCTTCGTCGCTGAGGTGGACGGCAACGCGGAGGAGGATTTCGGTGCTGGTCGTCGTCGGGCGGCGCGCGATCGTGCGCGTTTCCAGGTCGACGATATATTGGTCGCGCCAGGGGATGTGATCGCCCTCGTCCATGATGTTCAGGCTGACCGAGAGGCCGGGCGGCGGGTGCTGGCAGTGGAGGTCGCGGTGGGCGCGATAGAGGCGGAGCTGGCCCTCACCCAGCTGGCTGCGCCCGGTGAAGGTCAGGGTCAGCGGTTCGTTGTGGCGGCCCTCGACGGCCTCCGGGTCGAGCTCATAATCGTCGCTGAGATAGCCGGGGCCGAAATAGCCGATGGTGAGGAAGTTGAAATTATGGTCGTGCGCGACGCCGTAGGAGAAGGCCGCGGCGCCGCTGGCCCGATAGGCGGCGTCGGTCGCGGCGGGCCAGATATTGGCGCGCAGGTACCAGCCTCGCGGGCTGCGGTGGAGGAGGATGACCTGCGCCGAATAGCGATTGTCGGGCCGTGGGTCGGCGGTGGTGGATCGGAGCGCGGCGAGGAGGTGGTCGGCGAGGAAGCTGCGGTTGCGCTGGAGGCCGGCGAGGAGGGTGGCGCAGCGGTGGATGCTGGCTTCGTCGGTGAGGTCGACGCCGTGGTGGTCGAGCCGGGCGGTGACGTCGGTCAGGGTGAGCGGCGGGCCGGGGGGCGGGGTTATGGCGCGGGGCATGGGGGGCTTTCCTAAAGCCCCTCCCCTTTAGGGGAGGGGTTGGGGTGGGGTCCATCGGCCTTGCGCAAGGCCGATAGACCCCACCCGCTGCGACTAACCAGCAAGCTGGTAAGTCTCGCTGCCCTCCCCTGAAGGGGAGGGCTTGTTAAAAAGCGCGAGCGTGGCTTTTGCCGCGGCGCGGACTTCGGGGTGCGGGTCATCCGCCGCCATCGCAGCGAGCGGGGCGTGGGCGGCGGTGGGGCTTAGCGCGATGAGCTCGCGCATCGCGTGCCAGCGGGCGGCGAAGTCGGGGCTGCGGGTCTCGGCAACGAACAGGGGCGCGGCGTCGCGGTGCTGCATATGGCGGAGCAAGGTCAATGCCATCGTACGAAAGCTGCTGTCGCGGCTGGACGCGCTGATGTGGAGAAGGCGGCCGGTGACGGGGTCGTAGCTGCGGATCGGGAGCGGCGACGGCGGCTGGACGGTGAGTTCGAGGAGCAGCGCGTCATGCGCGCCGGGAACGAGGGTGAAGCTTTCGCGCGCGGTGTCGAGGTCGAGCGTCTCGCCGGTTTGGAGCGGGCGCGGGGGATCGCTGTGGCAGCGCGCGGCGGCGCGGGCGGTGAAGGCGCCGGCCTCCTCGGCGGGGGTGAGCGCGACATGATGTCGGCAGAGCTGCGCGCCGCCGCTGGCGAGGACATGGATCGCAGCGCGTCCGGGGACGAAGATGGCGGGCGATTCGGGCGGTGCGGCGGAGGCGAAGGGCCAGACGCGCAAGGTCAGACGGACGTGGCCGCGTTCGGCGAGCACGAGCCCGCCCGGTGCCTGTTCGCCGCCGCCCTCCCCGCCACCAAAGGCGCGCAGCGGCGGGCGCGCGAAGGGGTCGGTGCGGAGGAGCGCGAGCGCGCTTTCGATCCGCGTTGCGAGCCAGCGCCGGTCGCTGAGCCAGGGGCGCAGCGCGGCGATCACGGCATCGGGGGCGGCGTTCGCCTGCGCAGTGATCGCGGTCAGCAGGCCGTCGGGTACGGTATCGGCGATCGCCCATGCGGCGGCGACCTCACCCACCGCGGTGCGGATCGCGGCGCGGCGGGCGGCGTCGTGGCGCGGGAAATGATCGTGGCGGGAGGCGCTGGCAAGCATCGCGGTGGGGCGGGAAAGCCGGGGCGCGATGCCCCGCCCCTTCCCGCCGCTCTGTCAGTCGTACACGATCAGCGCGATGGTGACCGCAATCTCGAACACCGACGGCCCCGACGACGCGCTCTCCCCGACGAGCGCGCCGAACAGCCCGACCGCGGTGTCGAGCGCGGGCAGCGCGTCGATGTCGATGGCTGGCAAATCCATATGTTTCTCCTGATGCGACCGGCGGCGCGACCTGCCGCCGCGGCGCAGGGTTAGGAAGCGGCGCGCCGGGGGCCAGTTAACTTACCGTAATGTCGCTGGTCGAAGGCGGCTTGCCCGCGCGGCGGCGCGGCATAGGGTGGCGGGAACAAACGGGAGATTTTTCATGCGCCGCACGATTGCCACCGCCCTAGCCCTGCTGCTGGCTACGCCTGCCGCCGCCGAAACGCTGCTGATCGGCAACAAGGGCGAGGATACGCTGAGCCTGGTCGCGTTGGCGTCGGGCGAAGAGCTGGCGCGGCTGCCGACGGGCCGGATGCCGCACGAGATTGCGGTGTCGCCCGACGGCAGGCAGGCGGCGGTGGTCGCCTATGGCGGGACGACGATCGACGTGTTCGACGTCGCGGCGCGGCGGAAGGTGAAGACGATCGACCTCAGCCCGAACCAGCGGCCGCACGGGCTGGTCTGGCTGAGCGACGGGCGGCTGGTCGCGACGGCGGAGGGCAGCGAGTCGGTCGCGGTGGTGGCGGCGGACGGCGCCGTCACCTCGATTGCGACGGGGCAAAAGGGGACGCATATGGTCGTCGTCGCCCCCGACAACCGCACCGCCTATACCGCCAATATCGGGTCGGGGACGGTGAGCGTGCTCGACCTGAATGCGGGGACGAAATTGCACGACCTGACCATCGGCGGCAAGCCCGAGGGGCTGGCGCTGGCGAAGGGCGGGCGCGAACTGTGGGTCGGCGACCTTGACGCGCCGCGGGTGACGGTGTGGGACACCGCGAGCGGTGCGAAGGTCGATGAGCTGCCGGTCGATCCGGTGGCGATCCGGGTGCTGGCGAGCCCCGACGGCAGACTGATCGCGACGAGCAATATCGGCAAGGGCACGATCAGCCTGTTCGATGCGGAGACACGCGCGCCGGTGCGGACGATCGCGGTGTCGGAGGGCGACGCGGCGCGGCAGGTGACCTTGCTGTTCAGCGCCGATTCGGCGCGGCTCTATGCGGCCGAGACGGGGGTGGACAAGGTCGCCGAGATCGACGTGGCGAGCGGCAAGGTACTGCGCCGGATCGCGGCGGGGAAGCAGGGCGACGGGCTGGCGATTGCGCCCTGACTGCGGTCAGCCGAGCGCGTGCGTCTTGGCGAGTTCTGCAAAGATCGGATGGTCCGAGTGGATGTGGTTCTCGATCACATAGCCGTCCTTGAGCAGCAGCCGGTCGACGCCGACGATCTGGCCGGGGCCGACCGCGAAGTCACCGCGGACGATCCAGCGGACAAAGGCGGTGTCGCCGTTGAGGGCGTGGTCGGTGACCTCGACGCTGAAATCACCGAGCGCGGTCAGGAAGTTCGCAATGGCATCGAGATAGGCGGTACGGCCGACAACGGGGGCTGAAGCGGCGGGCCATTGGCCGACGACATCGGGCCAGACCACCGGCGCGACCATGCGCGCATCGCGGCCGTGCGCCCAGAACAATTCGAAACCCTCGACCGTCCAAGGGCGCAAGGGCGGGGCGTCGGGGGAAGATACGTCGGACATGGGCGGCCTTTCCTGCGGTTGCCGGTGGGGGATAGCAGCAGGGGTAATGCCCGCAATTACGCGGCGGGTAATGGGGATGGGGCGGCTATGGGGGCTGACGGAGGGGGTTGGCGTTCTCACGCTAACCTTGCGTCAGGCCGCCAGCCCCCTCCACCACCTTCGGTGGTCCCCCTCCCCGCCAGCGGGGAGGATCTCGCAACTAATCGCTAGCCGTCGTTCGGCATCGCTAGCCACAACGACAGACCCGCCGGTGCATCGACCGGCGGAGCTTCGACGACATGCCGCACCGCGTCGGCGCGGGCGCGGGTCAGGATCGCGGGGGGGATGTCGGCGGGGTGGAAGATATGGTCGGCCTCGCCGAGCAGGCGCGCGGCGCGGAGGGTCAGGTCGTCGGGGTCGGGGCTGGTCAGGTGGATGGTTTCGAGGCGTGACGGCTGCGTTGTGGCGTCGCTGGCCAGCCATTCACCGACCTTGTCCGCCGCGGCGCCGTCGAGCGGGTCGAGGGCGCCGCCGCTGGCGAGCGCGGCGTCGATCGCGCGGCGGCGGTCGGCGGCGGCGGGCCAGCGCGCCTTCATGGCGTCGCGCGCGGCGGAGAGCGCCGATGCCAGTTCTCCGAGGCGTGCGGGGAGCAGTGCCTCGATGCGCTGGCGGACGGCTTTTGCCAGCCCCGCCGAGGCGCCGCCGGTGCCGATGGCGATGGTAACCGGGGCGCGGTCGACGATCGCGGGGGTGGTGAAATCGCAGAGGTCGGGGCGGTCGACGACGTTGACGAGCAGGCCGTGGGCGCGGAGGGCGGCGGCGGCGGCGCGCGCTTCGGCTTCGTCGTCGAGCGCGACGAAGGCGATGGTGGCGCCCTCCTCCCACGCGGGGACGATGCGGCCCCCGGCGCGCTCGATCAGGCGGGCCTTGGCATCGGCGGCTTCCCCCTTACCGTCCAGCACGACGGTGCGGCCGGTGAGGTTCAGGAAGATCGGGAGCTGGTGCATGGAATCGTCCTAGCAGAAATGCGGCCAAAATCCTCCCCGCATGCGGGGAGGTGGCAGGCCGCAGGCCTGACGGAGGGGGGCGGCGTCCTTACGCCACCTCGCTTGAGGGCGCGGCCCCCTCCACCACCCTTCGGGCGGTCCCCCTCCCCGTCCCGGGGAGGATCGTATCAGTCGATCCAGTCCGGTACACGCTCCGCCGCCATGATCGTGCTGGCCGCGATGCGGTCGGCGACCTTGATGTAGCGGTCGCCGTCGACGAGCACTTCGGGGACCAGGCTGCGGCTGTTGTAGGTCGACGCCATCGTCGCGCCATAAGCGCCTGCGGTGCGGAAGACCGCGAGGTCGCCGGGTTCGACCGCGTCGGTGACGCGGTCGCGCGCGAAGGTGTCGCCGGTTTCGCACACCGGGCCGACGATCGACGCGGTCATCTTTTCGCCGCTCGGCTGTACCGCGACGAAGTCGTGATAGGCATCGTAAAGCGCAGGGCGCGCGAGGTCGTTCATTGCGGCATCGACGATGACGAAGGGGTTGGTCGCGCCGGGCTTGACCCACAGCACCTCGGTCAGCAGCACCCCGGTGTTGCCCGCGATGACGCGGCCGGGTTCGAACATCAGCGTGACGTCCCAATCCTTCGTCACCCGCGCGACCATCGCGCCATAATCGGCCATGCTCGGCGGATTATCCTCGGGCCGGTACGACACGCCAAGGCCGCCGCCGAGATCGACATGGGTGATGCTGTGGCCCGCAGCGCGCAGGTCGGCGACGAGGCGGCCGACGCGTTCGAACGCGGCTTCGAGCGGGTCGAGGCTGGTCAGCTGGCTGCCGATATGGACCGCGATGCCGCGCATCTGGAGCCCCGGGAGTGCGGCGAGGCGGTCGAACATCGCGGGCGCGACGTCGATGCCGACACCGAATTTGTTGTCGGCCTTGCCGGTCGAAATCTTGGCGTGCGTCCCCGCGTCGACATCGGGATTGACGCGCAGCACGGCGCGCGCGGTCATTTCCTTCTTGAGCGCGATTTCGGCGAGCGCGACGCCTTCGGCCTCATGTTCGATGTTGAACTGGCCGATGCCGCGGTCGAGCCCGAGCGCCAGCTCGGCGCGGGTTTTGCCGACCCCCGAAAAGACGATGTCGTCGGGCGCCATGCCCGCCGCCAGTGCGCGTTCGAGCTCGCCGCCCGACACGACGTCGGCGCCATAGCCCTGCCGCGCCAGCACGCGCAGCACGCCGAGGTTGGGGTTGCTCTTGATCGCAAAGGCGAGATGCTTCTTCGGCACGTCCTTGAGCGCAGCGCGAAATTCCTGCGCATGCGCTTCGAGCATCGCGCGCGAATAGACATAGACGGGGGTGCCGATTTCTTCGGCAAGGCGCGGCAGCGGGATATCTTCGGCGTGGAGGACGCCGTCACGAAGGGCAAATTGATCCATGGAATGAAGTCCTAATCCTAATTCTCCCGTTCGCATCGAGCGAAGTCGAGATGCCCCTGAGGATGGAGCGACACCGGAGGGTGTCTCGACTTCGCTCGACACGAACGGATAAGATAAGTTCGATCCAGCTCAGCCCGGAGGCGGCAGGTCGAAATCGTCGGGTTCGCGGCGTTCGGATCGTTTGAGAAGTTCGTCGCTGCGCGCGGGGCGGGCCTGCGCGTCAGGCGTCGTGAGCTCCTCCGTGGTCGGGGCGCGCGTGGCGCCGACGGGGACGACCGGCGCGGGCTGACCCGCCACGGGCTTCAGATCTTCCTTGCTGCCGCACGCGCCGAGCAGCGCGGATGCGGCGAGCGTTGCGATGATGAGGCGCTTCGTCGCCATTAATTATGTCCTTCCAGCGCGGCACGGGCCGCGGCGATCGCCTGCCTTACCCGTTCGGGGGCGGTGCCGCCATAGCTGGTGCGACTGGCGACCGATGCCTCGACGGTCAGCGCCGCGAGCACGTCCGACGTCACCGCCGGGTGGATCGCGGCGGCATCGGCGGCGGGGAGCGCCGACAGTTCTACGCCCAGCTCCTCGGCGCGCTTGACGCAGGCGCCGACGACATGATGCGCCTCGCGGAACGGCAGCCCGTTTTCGCGCACCAGCCAGTCGGCGAGATCGGTCGCCGTCGAATAGCCCGACGCGGCGAGCGCGCGCATGCGGTCGGCGCGGAAGGTCAAGGTTTCGACCATGCCGGTCATCGCGGCGAGCGACAGCGCCAGCGCGTCGAAGGCGCCGAACACGGTTTCCTTGTCGTCCTGCAGATCCTTCGAATAGGTCAGCGGCAGGCCTTTGACGATCACCGCGAGCCGCTGGAAGGCGCCGAGCAGCAGGCCGGCGCGACCGCGCACCAGCTCGGCGGCGTCGGGGTTGCGCTTTTGCGGCATGATCGAGCTGCCCGTCGACCAGGCGTCGGGCAGGCTGATGAAGCCGAAGGGCTGGCTGGCCCAGATGACGATTTCTTCGGCGAGCCGCGACAGGTGGATCGCGGCGATCGACGCCGAGGCGCAAAATTCGAGCGCGAAGTCGCGGTCCGAAACCGCGTCGATGCTGTTCGCCATCGGGCGGTCGAAACCCAAAGCAGCGGCGGTCGCATGGCGGTCGATCGGAAAGCCGGTGCCCGCGAGCGCGGCGGCGCCGAGCGGCGATTCGTTGAGGCGGCGGCGCGCGTCGGCAAAACGGCTGCGGTCGCGACCGAGCATCTCGACATAGGCGAGCAGATGATGGCCGAGCGTCACCGGCTGCGCGACTTGCAGATGGGTGAAGCCGGGCATAATGCTGTCGGCATGCTCGTCGGCGCGCCCCAGCAAGGCGGCCTGCATTGCGGCGAGCCCGGCGTCGATCCGCTCGCATGCGGTGCGCGTCCACAGGCGGAAATCGGTCGCGACCTGGTCGTTGCGCGAGCGCGCGGTGTGGAGGCGTCCGGCGGCTTCGCCGACAATCTCCTTCAGCCGCGATTCGACGGTCATGTGGATATCTTCGAGCGCGAGATCGACGGGGACGCCGTTCGCGGCAAATTCTGTGGCGATCTGCGCGAGGCCGCGGTCAATCTGGACGGCATCGTCGGCGCCGATGATGTCGGCGGCGCCGAGCATCGCGGCGTGGGCGCGGCTGGCGGCGATATCTTCTTCCCACAGGCGCTTGTCGATCGGGATCGAGGCATTAATTTCTTGCATGATCGCGGCGGGACCGCCACCGAAGCGGCCACCCCACATGCTGCTCTTGTCCGGAGTATCCGTCATTCGCCGCGTCCCAAACCCGTATCTAGCGATCCTCGCCTTCCTGCTGGCCGGATCAATCGCGGGCTGCGATAGGGAAAAGGCGGGCGGCGGGCAACCCGCAGACGGCCAAGCAAATATTTCGGCGGGCCAAGCGAAGGGCGTCGGCCAGTTCGAATATATGATCGACCGCAGCCACAAGGGCGAAGCCGCGCCGACCGCTGCCTTCACCGGCCCCGACGATGCGGCGGTGACGCTGGTGGATTTTCGCGGGCGTCCTTTGCTCGTCAACCTGTGGGCGACCTGGTGCGCGCCGTGCGTGGCGGAGATGCCAACGCTCGATGCGTTGGCGGCCAAGCGCGGCGAGGCGATGGCGGTGATCGCGGTGGCGCAGGATTTGCAGGGCGCCGAAGTGGTCGATCCCTGGTTCCAGAAGGCGGGGTTGAAGGCGTTGCAGCCGTATCTCGATCCGCAGAACGGGTTGCTCGATGCCGCGAACAGCGCATTGCCGACGAGCATCTTTTACGACGCCGAGGGGCGCGAGTTGTGGCGCGTTATCGGGGCGATTGACTGGCAGGGCTGACGGTGGCGCCAAAGCCCCTCCGTCAGCCCTTCGGTCTGCCACCCCTCGCTTCGCGAGCGGTCCCCCTCCCCATGGCTTCGCCACAGGGAGGATCAATCAGCCAGGATGCGCCTCGTCGCCGACCGCCGAGCGCAGCAGCCCGCGAAACACCTCCTGCGCGCTGCGTTTGCCCTGCGTCACGTCATACACGTCGCGCGCAATCGGCATGGCGAGATTGTAGCGTTCGGCGAGCGCGATGACGGTCGGCGCGCTTTTCACGCCCTCAGCGACCATGTTCATGCCCGCGATGATTTCGTCGATGGAGCGGCCCTTGCCGAGCTCGACCCCGACATGGCGGTTGCGGCTCAAGGGGCTGGTGCAGGTGGCGATCAAATCGCCCATCCCGGTGAGGCCCGAGAAGGTTTCGGGGCGCCCGCCCATCGCGACGCCGAGCCGGGTAATCTCGGCCAGCCCGCGCGTCATCAGCGCCGAGCGGGTGTTGTCCCCCGCCCCCAACCCGTCGCCCATGCCGACCGCGATCGCGATGATATTCTTGAGCACCCCGCCGAGTTCGCAGCCGAGCAGGTCGGTGTTGGTGTAAACGCGGAACAGGCCCGAGTGGAACACCGGCTGGAGCGCGCGGACGACGATGTCGTCCTCCATCGACAACACGCTCGCCGCCGCCTGCCCGGTCATGATCTCGCGCGCTAGGTTGGGGCCGGTGAGCACGCCGACGGGGTGGCCGGGGAGGACTTCCTCGATCAGTTCGGTCATGCGTTTGCCCGAGGAAAGCTCAAGGCCTTTGGTCAGGCTGATGACGGGTACCCACGGGCGGAGGTGCTGGCGTGCTTCCTCGAGCACGGCGCGGAAGCTGTGCGAGGGGACGCCCATGACGAGGACGTCGGCGCCCGCGACGACTTCGGCCATGTCGCCGGTCGCCCGCAATGCCGTTGGCAATTTGATGCCGGGGAGATATTTGCGGTTCTCGTTGTCGCGGTTGATGCTGTCTACAGTTTCGGCATCGCGCGCCCACAGCGTGATCGGCGCATTGCGCGACACCACCGCCGCGACCGTCGTCCCCCAGCTGCCCCCACCGAGCAGGCCGACCTTCAGGCGCATATCTCTCTCCCCTGTTTTGTGGGGAGAGTGGCGTGATTATGGGGGGTTGGCAAGCTTGCGATCCTCCCTGTCGCGCAGCGATGGGGAGGTGGCAGCGCGAAGCGCTGACGGAGGGGCATTGACGCTGCCGTTGCAATGCCCCTCCACCATCCGCTTCGCGGACGGTCCCCCTCCCCATCGCTGCGCGACAGGGAGGATTTACAGCTTGGCCAGAAAATCCTTCATCACCGCCGCCGTTGCTTTTGGATCCTCGATCATCGGGACATGGCCGACATGTTCGAAGATATGGCTCCGGCTGCCAGCGATGCCCGCTTCGAGCACCGGGACGCAGCTGACGTCGAGCAGGCGGTCGTGGCGGCCCCAGATGATCAGCGTCGGCGCCTTGACCTCGCCGAGCCGGTCGTTGAGCGGAAAGTCGCGGCCTTCGTTGGCGATGACCCAAAAGATGCCGTCGAGCTGGTCGCGATATTTGAGTGCGTCGGCGTAGAGAACGGGCTTCAGCCGCGCCGGGATATAGGGCGGTTTGTGGACGACCATGCCGACCAGCCGGTCGGCGTCATCGAGGCTGGCGAGGACGAGCGGATTGTAGGTCTCGTCGGCAGCCTGTTTCTGAAGGTCGCTTTCGTTTGCGCCATTGACCCCGGCGTTGTTGAGCAGGATCAGGCTGGCGAGCGCATCGGGATAGTCGATCGCGTAGCGCAGCGCGATCCAGCCGCCCATGCTGTTGCCGCCGACATGCGGGCGGTGAAGGCCGAGCGTGTCGGCGAATTGCTTGAGTCGCGCGGTCTGCGCGCCGAGGTCATAGGCGAGATCGGGGTTGCGCTCATTCTCGCCGAAGCCGGGCAGGTCGGGGGCGATGACATGATAGTCGCGGGTCAGATACGGCGCGATCATCGACCAATTATCCTTGTCTCCGGCAAAGCCGTGGACGAGCAGGAGCAAGGGTTTCGCGGGGTCGCCGCCCTCCAGATAGGGCCAGTTGCGGCCATCGACTGTGACGCTTTTCTGCAACATCCCGCCGCGCCGCCGCAGCAGCGCGCGCCCGAGTGCGACGAGGCGGCCGGGGAAGACGAAATATAGCAGCGCCAGCGCGATCAGCGGGGCGAAGAGGAGGATGAGGAGGATTTTCATGGTCTGGAACTCGATTCCCACTTTCCGTTCGCATCGAGCGAAGTCGAGATGCCCATCGGCTTGGCGCTACCTTGCGGCGTGTCTCGACTTCGCTCGACACGAACGGCATTTAAACTTGGTTCAGGATTTCGGCACATGCGCGTCGAACCAGGCGATCAAATCACCCAGCACCGCATCTTGTTCCGGCTCGTTGTAAATTTCGTGGAACAGGCCAGGATAGATTTTGAGCGTCTTGTCGGTCGATCCGACATTCTCGAACAGATATTGCGAACCCGCCACCGACGCGAGGCTGTCGGCGCTGCCATGCTGGAACAGGATCGGCAGCGTGATCTGTGGCGCGCCCGCCTGCGCCGCGGCCATCGCGTCCATGAACTCCTTGCCCAGCCGCGCGCCGATCTTGCCGGTGTAAACGAGCGGGTCGGCGAGATAGGCGGCGACCACCGCGGGATCGCGGCTGACGCCGTTGGGGTCGAGCGATAGCACGCCGAGGCGCGGGAAGAAGCGCGACAGGAAGCGGCTGATCCAGACGGTGAAGCGCGACGGCGGCGCGGCGGGGACGATTGCGGGGCCGGAGAGCGCGGCGGCGGCGAACGCCTGCTGGCGCTCGATCAGGAACAAGGTCGAGATCAGCCCGCCCATGCTGTGGCCGAGCAGTAGCCGCGGGGTGGTGCCCTGGTTGACCTCGACCAGGGTCAGCAGCTCCGCCATACCGTCGGTGAAGGCCGAGAAGCGCGGGACAAAACCGCCCTCGCCGTCGGACAGACCATGGCCCCAATGGTCGATCGCATAGACGGCATAGCCCGCGTCGGTCAGCCGTTTAGCAACATGTGCGTATCGACCGGCGTGTTCGGCATAGCCGTGCGCGAGCAACACGACGGCCTTGGGCGAGCCTGCGGGAAGCCATTGGGTGACGGGGAGCCTTGCCCCGGCGCCGGCGGACTCGGCGGGCAGCTGGATCGTACCCGCCGCCATGTTAGCGCACAGCCTTCTTCAGCGCGGCGGTGCTGCGGTGGCCGGGGCCGTCGTCGCCCGCACGGTCGATGCGCGCCAAAATGCCTTCGAGCGCGCGGCTGATCGCGGTCTGGGTGCGCACCATTTCGACCTTGGGCCAGGCGGTGCGCTCGCCGGTATCGATCAGTTCGTCGATGTCGTCCTGCCCCAGATCGGACAGGATCTTGGTCGGCGACCAGAATTTCGGCGGGCGGATGATGTTGATGTCGCCGGTATATTCCTGATTGATCACCGAGCGCGCCATATTCGCGATGCTGTTGAGCGGCGGCACCCATTCGAGCGGTTTCTGGAAAATGATCATATTGGCGTTCAGCCACGCCTTGAAGGTCGCCATCGACGCATGTTGAATGGCCTCGATCGGCGCCATCTGCTTGCGCGTGTCGGTGGCGAAGGGCAGCGCGATCGGGTTCGCCTGGCTGACGATATGGTGGTTCACGCCATAGAGGCGTTCGAGCCGCTTGGTCGGGATGTCGTGGGTCACCGATCCGTCGACCCAGCGCCGGTCGGGCTGATAGGGAACGCGCGCACCGCTGTCGTCGCGTGCCATCAGCATCACCGGCGGGAACACGCCGGGGACCGCGCACGACGCCAGCACCGCCTCGCGGATCAGCACATTGGGCGCGGTGATCGCGTTCAGCAGGCGGCCGTTCTGATGCTTTTCGGCGGGCGCGACCGAGACGTTGAGGTGGCGGCCGCTGATCTCATAGGCTTCCTGAAAGGTCAGGTCGGGGATCAGGTCGGCGAGCCGGTCGCGCACTTCGTCCGATGCCAACCGCTTTTGTTTCGGATCACGCGCGGGGTTGGCGAGACGCTCGCTTTCGAGGAGCGCGCCGATCTCGCTGTCCTTGCGGGTGCAGACAACCGCGGCGACGATCGATCCGCCGCTGGCGCCCGACATGATCGCGGGGAGCACGCCTTCGGACCACAAAGCCTTGACGACGCCGATGTGGAAAAACAGGAAGCTGCCCGAGCCCGAGAGCAATAGCGCCGAGCGGCCGTAGCAATGCTGGGCGCGGCGGAAGAAGTCGCGCTTCTCTTCGCGCGGGATACTGCGCGACGCTGCGATCTTGTTCAAGGATGCGACGACCTCGGCGACATAATCCTCGATGAGCTTTTTGGTGCCGAAGCGCGCTTTTTGATACAGGCGTTCGTGGCCCATGCCGTCGATATTGCCGTGGATGCCTTCGTTGAGGACGAACAGCAGCCCCTTGACGTCGCCCGCCGCCGACAGCTTGCGCAATTTTTCGAGCCGGGTGCGGATCGCCTTGTAATCGAAATGCTTGCTTTCGTCGGCGTCGCGCCACGCTTGCAGCCCCGATTTGCGGTCATGTTCGCGCGCGGCCTTGGCCCAGGCGGTGTAATCGGACGCGGTCACGAGATCGCGGTCGGCGCTGAGCGTCGGGGTGAGAAGCATCTAGTCGTCCTGCAGAACATGGTTATTTTTTGCGAGTCTTGCCGGTTGCGTTGCCTTTGGCAACCGGTTTCGCCCGGGGTTTGGCGGCAGGTTTCGGGACGGCTTTCGGCTTCGCCTTGGGCTTGGGCGCCGCTTTCGCCACCGGTTTCGGCGTTGCCGTAGCGGCTTTCGGCTTCTCGGGCTTCGGCGTCGCGGCCATCAGGTCGGCGAAACTTTCCTCGATACATTCGCGGAAAAAGGCGATGTCGGGCATGATCGCGCGTTCGCAGATGATCGAAAAGGCGATGCGGCCGTTGTAGCTGGGGGTCGCGACGAACAGCCCCATATTGTTCGCGAGCGGCGCCATGCCGTGCTGCATCACGAGCTGCGCGCCCGCGAGATAGAGCGGCACCTGCGCGCCCGGCACGTTCGAGATGAAGAGATTCGTGCCGCGCACCGCGAAGCG
The DNA here is from genome assembly GCF_015475875.1 of Sphingopyxis solisilvae. Classification (GTDB taxonomy): domain Bacteria; phylum Pseudomonadota; class Alphaproteobacteria; order Sphingomonadales; family Sphingomonadaceae; genus Sphingopyxis; species Sphingopyxis solisilvae. The sequence goes on from NZ_JADKYM010000005.1 coordinate 124,355, forward strand.
TTCGCTGGTCACCAGCCGCGCGACCGCGGCCATCGTGGCACCGGGGATATGCTGCGACAGGTCGGTCATGATCCGCGCGCTGACGCCTGCTTTGGCTTCCTTCGCCTCGACCGTATAGTCGCGGATCGCGGCGAGGCGCGCGAGCGGATCGGCGATGTCGCTGCGCACCGGGACGCTCATGGCCGAGACCTGATTGCCGGGGGTCGAGGCCTTGTCGGCGCCCTTGTCCTTGCCGCGGCGGTTGATCGGCGCGACGGCGACCAAGCTGTCCTTTGGCAGTTCTTTATGCTTCGCCAGATATTTGCGCAGCGCGCCGCCGACCGTGGTCAGCACGACGTCGTTGACCGTCGCGCCCGGTACCTTTTTGCGGACCAGCGCAACATCGGCGAGCGCCACCGACGTCCCGTCGAACATCTTGTGCGGCCCGACGGGGACGTTGAAGCGCGTTTCGGGAACCCCCGCGGTCATCCCGCCCTCGATCGCCTTGCGCGCCGAAGAGAGGATCGCGGGCGACATCTTCATGAGCGCGTTCATGAATTTGACCGGCGACTGCATCGACGCCGACCAGGCGCGCGACAGCGCTTCGGCGCTCGACGGCGGATCGCCCAGGTCCTCGACTGGCGGCGGTTCGGCAATCGCGGGCGTGCCGTTGGCGTCGATGTCGCTCATCGCGATGAAGGCGTGCGCGCCCGAAGCGCCGTCGACCGCGGCGTGGTGGACGCGGTGGAGCATCGCGAAGCTGCCCTTGGGAATGCCCGGGATGCGGTCGAGCCCCTCGATGATGTAAATGTCCCACAGCGGGCGGTTCATATCCATCGGTTTGGAAAAATAGCGCGCCACCGCGATGCAGAACTGCCGCCAGTCGCCGGGTTCGGGCAGGCGCGCATGACTCATATGCGCCTCGATATCGAAATGCTCGTCCTCGACCCAATAGGGATGGTCCATGTCGAACGGCAGGCGGTGGAGGCGGCGCTTGAACAAAGGCGAGGTGTGGACGCGGCTTTCGACGTGGCGGATGATGTCCTTGAACCGCACGAAACCGCCGGGCGCGGTCGAGGGGTCGTAGATATAGACCCCCATGATGTGGGTCAGATTGTTCGCGGTCTGGGTGTAGAGGAACTGGGCGTCCTGTGCGCTGAGCTGTTTTAGCATGTTAGGTTCCTTTACAGACATCGTCATTGCGAGCGAAGCGAAGCAATCCAGGGCGGTTTACGCGACTCTGGATTGCCGCGTCGCCTTCGGCTCCTCGCAATGACGGAAGCGGGCAAGTCATTGCTGCTCCCCCGCCCCCGGCAACCGATCCGCCAGCGCCACCGTCGACAGCCGCATCGTTTCCATCACGTTCGCCAGCCCGCGCAGTTCCGCCAGCAGCGCGCGGCGCGCAGCGAGGACGTCGGGGGTCGCTTCTTCGGCCAGCCCCATATGGCGCATCAGCGACAGGCCGTTGGCGAACAGCAACTTGCCGATCGCCGACTCGCTGCTGATCCGGCGGAGCAGATACGCCTGCTTGCCTTCGGTCAGCGCGGCGTCCAGCAGCGCCTTGTCATCGACCGGGTCTCCCGGTTTTGCGCGGGCAAGCAGGTCGGCGACGACCGAATAGGCCTCTGCAAAGGGCAGCAGGATCGCGTGGCCGACGACGGGCTGGCAGCGGCGGAGCAGTTGCGCGATGCCGCGGTCGCCGCTGGCGAGGCGGCGGTCCCATACCGGATCGATGCGTTCGAGCTCGGCGCGCAGCGCGGCCATATGTTCGTCGCGCGGCGGGTAGAAGAATTCGAATTTGAACAGGTCGCGGAGGCGATCGATCTTGTCCCAGAAGGCTGCGGTCGCGTCGCCGCTGTCGGCGTCGCGCAGTTCGAACAGCGCGAGTTCGATCATCGCGCGGTCGAGGAAATGATGCGCGATGATGTTGCGATAATAGCTCGCCATCGGATGTTTGGCGGGGTCGATCGAATAGATATTTTCGCTGCCTGCCTCGTAGCGGGTGAGCAAGCCGCTGGTGACGAGGGTGTCAACGGTGGCGGACAAAGCCGCATCGTCGCCGCTTTCGAGGTCGCTGCTGATCCGGATGCCGCGCGCACGCGCCCAATCCTTGAGCGCGCCGATCGCGCCGAGCAGTTCGGCCGAGGTCGCGCCGCGCGGCGCCATGCCGAGCAGGATCAGGCACATCACCGAGGTGACGGTGAGCGGGGTGACGCGGTTCGCCTCGACCGCGACCGCGAAGGCGATGCGTTCCAGCGCGCGCTTGTCGTCGGGGCCGGGGGCGGTATCGATGACCACCGGGTTGCCGATGTCGAGCCGGATGCGGCCCGAGGGTTCCTTCAGGCTCTTCATATAGCCGATGAACCATGACAGGCTTTCGGGCTTTTTGCTACGCCCGGTCTGTTCGGCGGCATATTCCTCGACGTCACGGATCAGGTCGAAACTGGTGACGAAGGGAACAAAATGGACCCCACGCGTCCCCGTCGCATGCGCGGCGTCGAGAACATATTTCATCAGGCCATATTTGGGCGGCATCAGCTTGCCGAGGCGCGAGCGGGTGCCCTCGAACGCCCAGCTCAAGGGGAAGCGCTTGGCGAGCAGCCAGGCGATATAGTGGCGCAGCACGAGCTTATAGACCAGTTGGTCCTGAAAGCTGCGGCGGATGAAGATCATCCCCGAGCGGCGGAAAAATTCGCCCATGATCGCGAAGTCGAGGTTCGCGCCGCCGAAGCTGTGCAGCATCGGCATGTCGTTTTCGTAAGTGAGGCGGCTGGGGGTCGCGCCGTCGATGTAGGTTTTATGGGTGAACAGGATCGCAGTCGGATGTTCGCGCAGGATGGCGCGCAGCCGTGCGAGTTCGGCGGCGTCGACCTCCATCTCGGGCGCGTAGCCGCCGAACATCATGCGGTCGAGCCGGGCGCGGAGATCAAGGAACAGCGCGCTCGGTCGCGCGATGACCTCTTTCATCAAGGGCCGCGCTTCACGGAACAGCTCGGCGACCGGGCGCCCCGTCTGCTCGGCGAGGTCGGCGAGCGCGGCGCGGAATTTCGGGCTGGTACGCAGGCCATCGGCGACGAAGCGCGGCACCTTGTACCTTGTTCCCCGGATGCCGCGCTCGGCGACGTCGAGCGCGAGCGACGCCTGCCGCGCGACGAAGGCGGCGAATTCGGCGCTGTCGCAGCCCGCGCCATCGCCGCCGCCGGTCTGCGCGGTGAAGCGGTCGCGCAGCGCAGCGAGCGTCGCCGCCTCGCCGACCAATATCTGCGCGCGGCGACGGTCGCGGAGCAGGATCAGCCGCGCGCGCAGCGAGCCGGGGTGGCGCGGGTCGCCGAACAGGATATGGCGGAATTTGAGCGCGCGGTCCTTGTCAAAGCCCGGAATGCGCCACGCGACGCGCAGCGGCACGACTTGACGTGACGGCGATCCGTCGAGGCGCGCGCGGAGTGTTTCGAGCGGGAGGGCGTGATCGTCATCCTCGATCGCAAGACTGGCCCATTGGGGGTCGTTGTCGCCAGCGGTGGCGTGGACCCAGTCGAGCAAGAGCTGGCGTTCGACCCCGTTGCGCGCGTCGATGATATAGAGCCGGTCGGCGGCGGCGTCCGTCATGATGGGCGGGCGGGGCGTGCCGTCGGCCATGCCTTTACCCTGCCTCCGTCATTGCGAGCGAAGCGAAGCAATCCAGTGTGTAGCAAGCCGCTCTGGATTGCTTCGCTTCGCTCGCAATGACGAAGTGAGACATGCGCTAGGCCGCCCTTCCCTTTCGCGGGGAGGCTTTCTTGGCGGGCGCCTTTGTCGGCGCTGCCTTTTTCTTGGCCGCAGGTTTCTTCACCGCCGTTTTTTTCGGCTTGGCTTTTTCGGCCTTCACCTCGGGGGCAGCAACCTCCGGCGCGGGCTCCTTCGCCACCGAATCCGCGACGCTCTCCTCGGGCTGCCCGAGGGTACGCAGGAACATGTTGCGGACGTCGCGGACGTGGTTGTTGATCGTCCGCGGCGTCCACCCCGACGTATCGACCGGCGGCAACACGGTGACGCGCACCGTCGCGGGGCGCATCACAAATTCGTTCTTCGGCGCGACATCGGTGGCGTTATGAATGACGATCGGGACGATCGGCACCCCGGCCTGCATCGCCAGATGGAACGCGCCCTTTTTGAACGGTTCGAGCTTCGGGGTCAGGCTGCGCGTGCCTTCGGGCGAGATGCAGATCGACTTGCCTTCAATCTTGATCGCATCGACCAGTGGCTCCATCGCCTTGATCGCGCTCTTGCCGTCGGCGCGGTCGACGAAGACGGTGCCGCCCCATTCCATCAGTTTCCCCAGGATGGGGATATTCTTGATTTCCTTCTTGCCCACCCCGCCCATGTCGCGGCGGATGAGCTTGGCAAGGATCATCACATCGGCCTTGCTCTGATGGTTGAAGATGAAGACGCAGGGGCGCGAGGACCACAGGTTCTTTTCATCCTCGACCTCCAGCTCGACGCCGGTGATCGCGGTCGCGAAATCGCCGAACAGGCCGATCGAGAAATTCGCCGCCTCGCGCTGCGAGCGGGTCAGCGCCCAGATCGGCAGCCCCGCGGCAAAGGCGCCGACGAGCGAGCCGGTCGCGTAGATGGTGCGGGTGTAATCGACCCAGCTTGGCGTGCCGCGGCTGCCGAAACGCTGCACCGGCCAGCCATTTTCCTCGGCAATGGCCTTGAGTTTCAGGTTAGGGTTGAGCGGGCGCGGTTTGCCGACGCGTTCGAGCAGTTCGATATCGTCGTCGCTGTCCGAATAGAAAAAGCTCTGATCGAGGTCGAGGCCGTACTCTGCCGCTAACTCCTCGGCGGCGAGCACCTTGCCCTCGCCGAAGCAGAGCGGGCGGATGATGTCGCCGGTGAACACGCCGTCCTCGATCTCATAGGCCGAGCATTTGATGTCGGTGATGCCCAGGTCGCGCGCGGTCGGTTCGATCTGATAGATCGTCGCCGACGAGATGATCGCGACGCGGTGGCCCTTCGCCTGATGCGCCTCGATGATCGCGCGGGTTTCGGGGTAGATCTTGCGCGCGATATGCTTTTTGTAGAGCTCTTCGCCGAATTCGATGAAGCTTTGCTCGTCGACACCCTTCATGAATTTGGCGGCGCCCGACATCAGGCCGGAAAAGCCGATGGTGCCGAGGCTGTGCTGCGCGATGACCTGCGCGGTCTCGGCGATTTCCTCCATCGACATTTCGCGGCGCTGGAATTTCTCGCGCAGCATCGCGGTCGCGGAGTAGCCCGAAATGATGGTGCCGTCGAAATCGAACAATGCGGCGATATGCGATCCGGGCTCGGACGCGAGTACTTCTTCCAAATGCGGCTGCGGTCTTGGCACGCGCATCTCCCCACCAGCGGCTATATTGCCGCCTTTCCCTGCACGATGGCAGTAAAGATGGCGTTTATCAATGGCGCGAAAGTGCGGCGCCCTGCCTCATTCTTCGTCACCCCGGCGAAGGCCGGGGTCTCGCCGGCGCGCAATAGCGATAGGGTGAGATCCCGGCCTTCGCCGGGATGACGATCAGGGAGTGAGAGCCGCGGCCTCGCGCGCCAGCGTCTCAACCCGCGCCGGATCGAGCGGCCCCGACGGGACGACCCAGCTGCCGCCGACGCACAGCACGGCTTCAAGCGCGAGCCAGTCGGGTGCGGTTGCGAGGCTGATGCCGCCGGTGGGGCAGAAGCGCGCTTGCCCGAACGGCCCGGCGAGCGCCTTGAGCGCCGGAATGCCGCCGCTCGTCGCCGCAGGGAAGAATTTGAAACGGTCGAGGCCGAGGTCCATGCCGCGCATGATGTCGCCGGCGTGGGCGATGCCGGGCAGGAAGGGAATCCCGCTGGCGACAGCGGCCTTGCCAAGATGGTCGGTGAGACCCGGCGAGACGATGAATTCGGCACCCGCGTGGATCGCGGCGCTGAGCATCCCGGGGTCGAGCACCGTCCCCGCGCCGACGATCGCGCCTTTCACGGCTTTCATCGCGGTGATCGCGTCGAGTGCGGCGGGGGTGCGCAGGGTGACTTCGAGCACCGTCAGCCCGCCCGCGACGAGCGCCTCGGCCATCGGCACGGCGTCCTCGACCCGATCGATAACGATCACCGGGATGACGGGGGCAAGGCGCATGATCTGGTCGATGCTTTTGTCGGTCATAAAAACTCCGTTCGAAATCCAAAATTCCGTTCGCCCTGAGCTTGTCGAAGGGCCGTTCTTTCTTTCAAGCGTCGCCAAGAAAAGGACGGTGCTTCGACAAGCTCAGCACGAACGGATGAGGGGTTAGCCCGTAATCATTTCCATCGCCGCCAGTACCGCCGACCCGCCCTTTTCGGCTTCGTCGGCGTGGTGGCGGAACAGGGCGAACAGCTCACGGCCCACCCCGAGCGCAGGCGGCGGGGCGACGGCGGGCGAGCGTGCGGCCCAGATCGCGGGATCGACGAGGGCGAGTACCTCGCCCCGCCGCGCGCAGACGCGGACGACGTCACCGTCGGTGAGAAAAGCGAGCGGGCCGCTGACCCCGTCGGGGCCGGGCAAGGCTTCGGGCGACAGGTGGATCACCGCGGGCACCTTGCCGCTGGCGCCCGACATGCGGCCATCGGTGAGCAGCGCGACGCGAAAGCCGCGGTCCTGCAACACGCCGAGCGCGGGGGTCAGCTTGTGCAGTTCGGGCATGCCATTGGCGCGCGGCCCCTGAAAGCGGACGACGACGATGACGTCCTGTTCGAGTTCGCCGGCCTTGAACGCCGCCAGCACCGCATCCTGATTGTCGAAGATCCGGCACGGCGCCTCGATCGTCCAGCGATCTTCGGCGACCGCGCTGGTCTTGATGATCGCGCGGCCCAAATTGCCCGCGAGCAGGCGCATGCCGCCGTCGGGGGAGAAAGGCGCGGCGACGGGGCGCAGCATGGTGTCGTCGCGGCTTGTCGCGGGCGCGGCCTGCCATTGCAGCGCGTCCTCGACGAGCACCGGCTCGCTGGCATAATCGGCCATCGTGCCACCGACTGTCAGCACGTCACCGTGCAGCAACCCGGCACCGAGCAGTTCGCGCACGACATAGCCGATGCCGCCCGCGGCATGGAAATTGTTCACGTCGCCCGCGCCGTTCGGATAAACCCGCGCGAGCAGCGGCACCGCGTGGCTGAGCTCGTCGAAATCCTGCCAATCGATAATGATGCCCGCCGCGCGCGCGATCGCGGGCAAGTGGATCGCGTGGTTGGTCGAGCCGCCGGTCGCGAGCAGGCCGATCGCGGCGTTGACGATCGCTTTCTCGTCAACGCAGCGCGCCAGCGGGCGATAATCGTCACCGTCCCAGCCGATCTGCGCGACGCGGTGCGTCGCGGCGCGGGTCAGCTCCTGGCGCAGCTTGGTGCCGGGGTTGGTGAAAGCGCTGCCGGGGATGTGCAGCCCCATCAGCTCCATCATCATCTGGTTGCTGTTCGCGGTGCCGTAAAAGGTGCAGGTGCCTGCGCCATGATAGCTCGCCGCTTCGGCGTCGAGCAGTTCGTCGCGGGTCGCCTTGCCCTCGGCATAAAGCTGGCGGACGCGCTGTTTTTCCTTGTTCGCGAGGCCCGAGGGCATCGGCCCGGCGGGGATCAGGATTTGCGGCAGATGGCCGAAACGCAGCGCGCCGATCAGCAGGCCGGGGACGATCTTGTCGCAGATGCCGAGCAGCAACACGCTCTCGAACATCGCGTGACTGAGCGCGATCGCGGTGCCCTGCGCGATATTGTCGCGGCTGAACAGGGACAGGTCCATGCCCGCCTGCCCCTGTGTCACCCCGTCGCACATCGCGGGGACGCCGCCCGCGACCTGCGCGGTGGCACCGACTTCGCGCGCGAACAATTTGATCTGTTCGGGATAGCGGCCATAGGGCTGATGCGCCGAGAGCATGTCGTTGTAGCTGGTGACGATGCCGATGTTCATCGCCCCGCCGGTGCGGATGGCGGGCTTGTCATCGCCCGCCGCCGCAAAGCCGTGCGCGAGGTTGCCGCAGGAAAGGTTGCCGCGGTTGGTGCCCGCTTCGCGCTGGCGGTCCATGAGGTCGAGGTAGGCGGCGCGGCGCGGAGCGCTGCGCTGGATAATGCGGTCGGTGACGGCGGCGATGGTGGGGTGGAGGGGGGTCATGGGATCGTCCAATCCCCTCTCCCATTGGGAGAGGGTTGCGCAGACTTGCCAGCTTGCTGGCTAGTCGAAGCTGGGTGAGGGGTTCGGGCGGCGCGTGGACACGGGACGGCAGATCCCCTCATCCAACTCCGCCTAACCGCTTGCAGCGGTAAGGCTGCGTATCCTTCTCCCGACGGGAGAAGGTCTGGGGTGCGCTCAATCATGCCAGCTCGCCCCGTCGCGTTCGATCAGCGCGATCGCCGAACTCGGCCCCCAGCTGCCCGCGGTGTAGGTCTGCGGCGCCATGTCGACCGCGGCCCAGGCGTCGCGGATCGAATCGATCCATTGCCACTGCGCCTCGACCTCGTCGCGCCGCACGAACAGCGTCTGGTCGCCCTCGATGAAATCGAGCAGCAGGCGTTCATAGGCGATCCGCCGCCGCTCGCCGGCAAAACTGTGCGAGAGCGACACGTCCATCGTCACTTCTTTCAGCTTTACGCCGTCGCGGTCGAGGCCGGGCTGTTTCGCCATCACCTTGACCCGGATATTCTCTTCGGGCTGGAGGTTGATGATCATCATATTGGCGTCGAGCTTGCCCGCGCCGACGCGCGCGAAGATGTTGTGCGGTACCGGCTTGAACTGGATCAGTACCTCCGACTTGCGTTCGGGCATCCGTTTGCCGGTGCGCAGGTAAAAGGGCACGCCCTTCCAGCGCCAGTTGTCGATGAAGGCTTTGATCGCGACGAAGGTTTCGGTGTTCGACGGCTGGCCAAGCTCGTCGGCATAGCCCGCAACCGCGGCGCCGTTGACCGCGCCGCTGCTGTACTGGCCCTTCACGCTGTGCGCCTTCACATCGTCGGCGGTCAGCTTGCGCAAGCTGCGCAGCAGCTTGACCTTTTCGTCGCGCACCGCGGTGGCGCTGACGCTGGCGGGCGGCTCCATCGCGATGATCGCGAGCAATTGCAGCATATGGTTCTGCACCATATCCTTGAGCGCGCCGACCCCGTCATAATAGGAAACCCGGCCCTCCAGCCCGACGGTTTCGGCGACGGTGATCTGGACATGGTCGATCGCCTGCGCGTTCCACAGCGGCTCGAACAACATATTGGCAAAGCGCAGCGCGAGCAGGTTCTGCACCGTTTCCTTGCCGAGATAATGGTCGATGCGGAAGACGCGGTCCTCGGCAAAGGCGTCGCCGACCTGCGCGTTGACCTCGCGCGACGAAGCGAGATCGTGGCCGATCGGCTTTTCCATCGCGATGCGGCATTCGGCGCAAGCGATGCCCGCGGCCTTCAGCCCCTGCGCGATAGGGCCGAACATCGACGGCGGGGTCGAGAGATAGGCGCCGATCGGGCGCCGCATCCGCTCGCCAAGCAAGGCCGCCAGCGCATCATAACCGGTCCCCGCCCCGGCGTCGACTGGGCAATAGTCGATGCGGTCGAGGAAGCTTGCGATCGAGGCATCGTCGAGCCGGTCGGCGGGCAGATGGTCGGCGAGCGCCTGCCGCACCAACCGGTGCGCGGCGGCGCGGTCCATCGCGGAGCGCCCCGATGCCACGATGGTCAGCGCGTCCGCGAGCAGGCCATCGACGTGAAGATTGTAGAGCGAGGGAAACAGCATCCGCTGCGCGAGGTCGCCCGTCGCGCCGAACAACAGCAAAGTTTCGACCTTCACGCTCACGCCAGTCCCCTTGGATATCCACCGCCGAAATGGCGGAGCGGAGCAACGATTGCAACGCGCATACGTAGCCTGTCGGCGACGGCAAACGGTCAAGCCCATATAACATCGACATATTGTCGGCGGGGACGGCGAAGATGACGCTAAAGCGTCACGGAACTATCATGGACCGGACATGATAACGGCGCTGCACTGCAACATAGGCTGACTAGGGGCACCTGCGAACGATCCTGTTCCTAGGGGGCCATGTCTTGTCAAAGAAACCTTTCGAAGCGTCGCCGGTATCGGCGATCGCGCTGACCATCGCGCTGTTTTCCTTGCCGGTTGCGGCGCAAGCCGCGGAGTTGGCCGAAGTCGATGACGCACCGGAAATCGTGGTGAGCGGCAGCCGCCCGATCGCCGAGTCGGAAGCCGCGGCGCTCGACATCCAGAAAAATTCGGATTCGCTGGTTACCGTCGCGGCGTCCGACTCGGTCGGTCGCCTGCCCGACCAGAATATCGCGCAGGCCACCGGCCGCCTGCCCGGCGTCGCGGTCGAGCGCGACCAGGGCCAGGCGCGCTATATTTCGCTGCGCGGCGCCCCCAATTACTGGACGACCTTGTCGTTCGACGGGGTCACCGTCGTCAGCCCCGAAGGCCGCGACGCCCGCTTCGATTCGATCCCGTCGGCCATCGCGTCGAAGATCATTGTGTCCAAAGCCGTGACCCCCGAAATGCCGGGCGAGACGGTGTCGGGCAACGTCAACATCGTAACCCGATCGGCCTTTGACTACAGCGGGCTGCATGCCGCCGGAAAGGCCGGGTACGGCGACGCCGAGCTGGGCAACGGCCGCGAGTACGAGGCGTCGCTGGTCCTGTCGAACCGCTTTCGTGCCGGCGACGGTGAAATCGGGGTGTTGCTGTCGGGCAGCTATTACAACCGCCGCATGGTCACCGACAATTTCGAGATCGACTGGGAACGGGTGAGCCAGGACCAGCGTCCCGGCAACGAAACCCGGTTCTGGGCGCGCGAAACCGAAAACAAGCTGTATCGCCTGACGCGCAAAAATTATTCCGCCAGCGGCCGCATCGACTGGGAACCGGACAGCGACAATCGCATCTCGATCCGGTCGATCTATACCATCTTTACCGACGACGAGGGCCGCGACAATTATATCTTCGACCTCGACGACCGGCAGGGCGACCTGGTCGCCAACCCGGCCGCCTGTCCGACCGCGGTCAATCCGACCCCGACGACGACCGGCTACGCCGATGTTTGCATCGGCAATACGCCGCTGGCCGGCACGGTTTATGGCATCGACATCAACCAGCGGTCGACGCTGCGCGAATTCCGCCAGTCGATCTGGACCAACACGCTGGAGGGCACGCACAAGTTCGGGGACGGCTGGTCGCTGAACTGGCTGGGCAATTTCACCCGGTCGAAAGACGACCGGTCGGTCATCGGCGAAGCGCGCTGGGACAGCCCGTCGACGCGGACGTTGCGGCCGACCCTTGTCTATGATTTCACCAATCCGGTCTTCAACACGCCGAAATTGTTCACCACTGTCCAGCTCGCCAGCCCGACGCGGTACCAGGCCGGGACGCCGGTGACAGCCATCGACACTTTCGCCAAACCGCTCAGTTCGCTGCGGGTGCTGGATGCCATCGACACCACCGACGCCTATACCGCGCGGCTGGTCGTCGGGCGCGACGTGCCGTTGCTGGGCGGGGATGCGACGATCAAACTGGGATTCCAGTTCGACCAGCGGACCAAGACCGTGGACGAGAGCCAGATCCTGCTCAGCACGGCGGCGCAATATAACAGCGTCGGCATCCCGACCGATTACAATCAATTCTCGCTCGATCGGCCGTTCCTGGGCAAAATCCCGATGGGTTACACCTTTCGCTATTTCGACATGGCCAAAATGCGGCAGGTATCCGATGCCGCGCGGCAGAATTTCGCGTTCACGCCCAACACCGGCAATATCTATGACGTGCGCGAACAGGTCTTTGCCGGATTTGCCATGGGCACGGTGCGTTACGACTGGGGCAGCATTTTGGGCGGTGTGCGCGTCGAGCATCTGAAAAATCGCGGGATCGCCGAAGCGACGGTCGCCGGGGTGACCGGGCTGGTAACCGCGGAAGCGTCGCAAACGCTGGCGTTCCCCAGCCTGCACCTGAATTACAATGTCGACGACACCAAGAAATTCCGCCTGTCGTTCAACAGCGGGGCCGCCCGTGCCGATTACGACCAGCTGCGCCCCAACGTCGTCATCAACGATGCCAACCAGTCGATTTCCGGCGGCAATCCCGCGGTGAAGCCCGAACGCGCCTATGGTGTCGACGCCTATCTGGAATGGTATGTCCGGCCGCAGGGTTATCTGATGGTCGGCGCCTTTTACAAGAAGGTCGACGATGTGCTGTACACGCAGCGGCGCACCTTTGGATCGGATGTTTTCAACGAGGGCGGGATCGACCGGTCGAGCTATGCCTTCTCCGGCATCACCAACGGCGGCGACGGACGCATTTTCGGGCTTGAGGCGGCGGCGCAGCTTCAGCTGGAACCCTGGACCGACAGCCTGGGGATGCCCGAATGGATGGGCGGGTTCGGCATTTCGGCCAATGTCACCGTGAACGACAGCCAGGTGACGAAGCCCGCCATCGGCACCGTGCCGGCTCGCAAGGTGCGACTGCCCGGCACCTCCGACCTGGTTTACAACGCCGGGGTCTATTACGAAAAATACGGGCTGTCGCTGCGCCTGCAGTATCAGCGGCGGTCGAAATGGCTGGACGGTATTGCCGACGACCTGACCGATGCGGGTGACACCTATTGGGCCGCCGATGACGAGATGGATTTTTCGGCGCGCTATGCGATCAACCGCCATGTCGAACTTTATTTCGACGCGTCGAACCTGCTCAACAAGCCGGGTCGCCGCTTCTCCGATCCCGGCAATCTGCTCCGCGCGAGCGGGGTTCCGTCGCCCGATCTTGGGATCTATACCATCGAATATGAACGCTTTGGTCGCCGCTACACCGGCGGTATCCGGGTGAATTTCTGATGCGCCGCGGGATTGCCGTCGCCGCCGCGCTGGCCGCGATCGGCCTTGCCGCACCGGGCCTTGCCCAAACGGTCGAGGTTACGGCCGCGGGCGAAACGACCCCGGTTGGTACCGCCAATGACGATGCCGCCGACGATCCTGCGATCTGGCGCAACGCGCGCCGACCGGCCGCCAGCCTGATCGTCGCCACCGACAAAAAGGCCGGACTCTATGTGTACGGGCTCGACGGACAGGTTCGCCATTTCGAGCCGGCGGGCCGGTTGAACAATGTCGATCTGATCGACCTTGGCCGCCGCGGCATCTGGGTGGTCGCGAGCGATCGCAACGACGAGGCCAACGCCATATTGCGGCTGTACCGGCTCGACGGACAGACCGGCAAGCTGGCCCCCGCCGGTTCGGCCCCGGGCGGAGCCGGCGAAGCCTATGGCGTGTGCCTGATGCGGTCGGGGCGGGACATCCATGCCTTTTCGGTCCTGAAACATGGTGCAATCCACCAAGTCCGGCTCGACATCGGCGGTGCGGAACCGTCGGGCACGATCTTGCGAAGCTATGCACTGGAGACCCAGACCGAAGGCTGCGTCGTCGACGAACGCACGGCGACGCTTTATGTCGGCGAGGAAGATCGCGGCATCTGGGCGTTCGACCTGCGCCAGCCGGGACAAACGGCGGGCAAGCTGGTCGCTGCAGTCGACGGCGTCCATCTGGTCGCCGACGTCGAGGGGCTGGCGATTGCGCCGCGCGGCCGCAACGGCGGCTGGCTTGTCGCTTCCAGCCAGGGCGACAATGCCTATGCGCTGTACCGCCTGCCCGATATGGCGCCCGCCGGCCGTTTCCGGATCGCGGCGGGCGACTTTGGCGCGACCGAGGAAACCGACGGCATCGCGCTGGCGCTCGGAAACTTCGGGGCGAAATATCCGCAAGGCCTGTTCGTGGCGCAGGACGGCGACAATGCGCCCGCAGCCCAGAATTTCAAGCTGGTGTCCTGGCGCGCGGTGCTTGATGCCCTGAAAAAGGCGGACAAGCAAAGCGCGCGCTGACCGCAACGATGGATGCAATCCGGTCGGTCAGGAGGACGGAAAACCGTCCTCCATGATCGCGCGGATGTTGGCGATGCCTTCGGCGAGGAACGCCGGGTCGACATTCTCGTTCTCGCCATGCTGGTTGTTGTCGGCGTTGACGACGGGGATGGTGACCATCGGCGCGCCGAGCTCGTGCGCGAACAGCGACAGCGGCAGACTGCCCCCGGTCGACGGGACAACAACCAGCCGGTCGGGCGACACGCGTTCGAGCAGATGTTTGACGCGCATCACCATCGGTTCGTCCAGCGAGGTGCGCTGCGCCTCATAACCAAAGCCTGAAACGATGCGGGCGATCAGCGGATGTGCCAAGCGTTCCTCCGCCGTCGGGGCGCGGTCGAGGACGTGGTAACCCTGCCCCTCGACAAAGCGTTTCAGCCGCGCGAGCTGGCGGTCGATGCGGTCGCCCTTGACCAGCCGCATGTCGAGCCGCGCTTCGGCCTCGGTCGGGATGACGTTTGCCGCCTTGGCATCGGTCGCGCCCGCCCGCAGCCCGGTGATTTCGATCCCGGGCAGCAGCACCAGTTCGCCGTGCAGCTTTCCGCCGCCCTGCGTCCGGGCGATGCCCAGGCTCTGCCGCGTCGCGTCCATCGACGGTGCCTTGGCAATTTCAGCCAGTTCGGCGGCGCTGGCGGGAACCGCGTCGTCATAGAATCCGGGGATCAGGATGCGCCCGTCGGCATCCTTCAAGCTGCCGAGCAGCGCCGCGAGCTGCAGCGCCGGGTTCGGCGCCCAATTGCCATAATTGCCCGCGTGCAGTGGCCGGTTCGCCCCATAAACGGTAATGCCGACGTCAACCACCCCGCGCACCCCCAGCACCATCGCCCGATAGCCCGCGGTATGCCGCGGTCCGTCGACCATGACCCACAGATCGCTCTCCAGCTTATCGCTATGCGCGTGCAGGATCGCGTGAAGGTTCGGCGATCCCTTTTCCTCCTCGCCCTCGAAAAAGAATTTCACATTCACGCCCAGCCGCGCGGCGGTTCCGGCGGGGTCGCGAAAGGCATTGAGCGCGACCATCACCCCCGCCTTGTCGTCGGCCGCGCTGCGCGCCGCCAGCCGCCATCCGTCAGGAAAGCGTGCCTCTGGCGTCCAGGGACCAAGGACGGTGCCGCCCTGTTCGATCGGGCGCGAAATGGCGACCGGGCGGAACGGCGACAACCCCGGCGCCCAGCGTTCGGGAACGACGGGCTGGCCATCATAATGGGCGTAAAAGACGATCGTTTTGGTTGCGCCCGGCGTCTTCACCTCACCGAACACCGCGGGCGGCGCTTCTCGGTCGGGATCGTATAGCAGTTCGGACGCAATGCCCCGCCGATGCATCATTGCCTGGACGAAACGCGCGTTGGCGAGCGCGTCGGCGGGGTTGGCGGCGTCGTTGGGCAGCGACAGGAAGGCGATATATTCCTCCAGCACCGCAGGATCGAGCATCGTCGGTTGCGCCGCGGCGGGCGTGGCGGCTGTCGAGACAGCCAAGCCCGCCATACCCACCGCAAGCGCTTTCCATCGTTTCGACAACCGCCGCATAATCCTCTCCCCCTCACCCGAACTTGTGACAGCTTTTGCAACCGACCGCACTGCTGTCCACCATGGCCGATGACCCCCTGCATCGACCGCCCCCTTGGCAAAGCCGGCGCATCTGACTTAGGGAGTTCGCCATGCCCGACAGCGCCCAGCCCTATGACGTCATCATCATCGGCGGCGGCGTGAACGGCGCCGGGGTCGCGCGCGACGCCGCGGGGCGCGGGGCGCGGGTGTTGCTGATCGAAGCGGGCGATCTGGCGCAGGGCACATCGTCGGCGTCGACCAAGCTGATCCACGGCGGACTGCGCTATCTGGAGCATTATGAATTCGGCCTGGTGCGCGAGGCGCTGAAGGAGCGCGAGACCTTGTGGGGCATCGCACCACACATCATCTGGCCGCTGCGCTTTGTGTTGCCGCACCGGCCGGGGCTGCGCCCGCGCTGGCTGCTGCGGCTCGGGTTGTTCCTCTACGACCACATCGGCGGGCGCAAAAAATTGCCCGCGACGCGCTCGATCGACCTCAGGCGCCATGTGGCGGGCGAGCCCTTGCAACCGCAATACACGCATGGCTTTGAATATTCGGACGGCTGGGTCGACGATGCGCGGCTGGTGGTGCTCAACGCGCGCGACGCCGCCGCGCATGGCGCGAAGGTGCGCACCCGCACCCGCGCCGACATGCTGCGCTGCGAGGACGGCCTGTGGGTGGTCGAGGCGAGCTGCGCCAACGGGCATCAATATCGCTTCACCGGGCGCAGCGTCGTCAACGCGGCGGGGCCGGCGGTGCTCGATTTGCTGAAGCGCGCCGATGCCGAGCCCGATCATGCGATGCGGCTGGTGCGCGGGTCGCATATCGTGGTGCGGCGGTTGTTCCGGCACGATTATGCCTATTTCTTCCAGCTGCCCGACGGGCGCATCTTTTTCGCCATCCCCTATGAGCGCGATTTCACCCTGATCGGCACGACGGATGTCGATCATGACGGCCCGGCGAGCGAGGCGCGGGCGAGCGACGAGGAAATCGCCTATCTGTGCGAAGGCGCCAGCCTCTATTTCCGCGAGCCGATCACTCCCGCCGATGTCGTCTGGACCTATTCGGGGGTGCGGCCGCTGGTCGAGGACGGGTCGGGGCAGCCCGAAGCGGCGACGCGCGGGTATCGAATCGACCTCGACATGGAGGAAGGCGCGCCGCTGCTCACCATCTATGGCGGCAAGATCACCAGCTATCGCCATGTGGCCGAGGCCGCGGTCGACGAACTCGCGGATCATGTGCCCGCGTTGGCGGGGAAGCGATGGACCGGCAAAGCGGCGCTGCCCGGCGGTGATTTTCCGACGAGCGGCGCCGCGACACTCAAGGCCGAAATCAAGCTCGCCTATCCCTTTCTGACCACCGCGACGGTCGACCGGATCGTCAAGGCCTATGGCACCGACGCGCGCCGCTGGCTGGGCGACGCCGACAGCTGGGACGCGCTCGGCGGCGAAATCGCCCACGGTCTCAGCGTTGCCGAAGCGGCGTGGCTGGTCAATCAGGAATGGGCGCAGACGAGCGAGGACATCTTGTGGCGACGCAGCAAGCTGGGTCTGCTTTTCAGCGCTGGCGAGGTGGCGAAGCTGGGGGCGTGGCTGGATGAAAGACCCCGCGCTCTTGAAGCGTGAGGGCTTGAGGGGAAACACCGCTTTCCCTGTATCGTCATCCCGGCGAAGGGTGGTCAGAGGCACGTGACTCTGAACATGATCTCATCGTCTCGTTCTGGCGCACCGGCGAGATCCCGGCCTTCGCCGGGATGACGATTCCATCAGAAATCGCTCAATCCACACCAATCTGCGCCGCCAGCTTGGCGCGGCGCACCTTCCATGTCTCGGCGAGCGCCGGCACATCGCGCAGCGCACGGACGTCGGCCGGGCGGTCCTTCGCCTCGCCGCCGATAAGCAAGCCGAACAGCGATGCGAGCGGCCATTCGGGATAGGGACGTTCGACCAGATCCAGATCGTTACCCGCGCGCACGGTGCCGGGTTCAAGCACGCGGTAATACCAGCCCGTCCGCTGGGTCTTCACCACCGCTGCCATCACCCCCTTGGCGGCGAAACGATGGTCGAGTTTCCAGCACGGCTGGCGCGCCTGGCTGACCTCGACCAGCGCGCTGCCGAGGCGGAAGCGGTCGCCGAGGCAGACGTTCTTTTCGTCGAGCCCGGTCGTCGAGATGTTCTCGCCGAACGCACCCGGCGCATCGAGCAACGCGTGGTCATTTAGCTGGCCGCGCCACCAGTCATAATGGTCGGCGGGATAATGGTGGATCGCCTTGTCGATGCCGCCATGCACGGTGCGGTCGGCCTGCTCGTCGCCGGCGAGACCCATGGCATCCACCGCGACGCTGTCCGCCACCGGCCGCTTGTCGATCGCGCTGCGCTCGTCGCCGCGAAAGGGGCGGGCTTTGCCCAGCAGGACGGCAAGGATCTCGGTCGGCATGGCCCGCTTGATAATCGGTCCGGCGCGAATGGCAATCGGCGCGGCATGGCGGCGATGGCGCGCCCGGCAGGATTCGAACCTGCGACCACCCGCTTAGAAGGCGGGTGCTCTATCCAGCTGAGCTACGGGCGCGCGGCGCTGGTACGCGGGGGGCGAATAGCGCGGTTTGCGCGGGCTGCAAAGCGCGTTAAGCAGCGAGCCGATGACCGAATCCTCCGCCCCTACCGCCAAGCCGCAACCCGTCAGCGCGTCGGTGGTCCGCCATTTCCGCTATTACGACCTGGTGATGGCCGCTTTCGTGGCGGTGTTGCTGCTGTCGAACATCATCGGTGCGTCGAAGCTGTCGACCGTCGGCACGCTGACCTTTGGCGCCGGCATCCTGTTCTTTCCGGTCAGCTATGTCATCGGCGACGTGCTGACGGAGGTTTACGGCTATGCCCGCGCGCGACGGGTGATCTGGACCGGCTTCGGCGCGCTGATCTTCATGGCGGTGATGAGCTGGGTCGTGCTGGCGATGCCGCCCGCGCAGGACTGGTGGTGCAGCGGAACCGAGAGCCTGACGCTGAAATCGGGCGAAACGGGCGGCAGCGGCGCGGTCTGCCAGGCCACGTACGACAGCGTGTTCGGCAGCGCATGGCGGATCGTGCTGGCGTCGATTGCCGCCTTTTGGGCGGGCGAGTTTGTGAACAGCTATGTTCTCGCCCGCATGAAAGTCGCGACGGCGGGCCGCTTTCTGTGGATGCGCACGATCGGATCGACGATCGTCGGCCAGGGCATCGACAGCCTGATCTTTTATCCGATCGCCTTTCTGGGCATTTGGGAAACCGAGCAGGTGTTTCTGGTGATGGCGACGAACTGGGCGCTGAAGGTCGCATGGGAGGCGGCGCTGACGCCCGCAACCTACGTCGTGGTCGGCGCGTTGAAGCGCCGCGAGGGTGTCGATGTATTCGACGAAGGCACCGATTTTACGCCATTCGCTGCCAAGGTTTGAAGTTGCAGGACACTATTCCCCAAATGTTTCACGCCGCGAAAATCTGGCTGGTCGACCTGACCGGCGTCAGCCGCGACGCGCTGCACATCTATGTCGCGATCGCGCTGTTCCTGTGCGTGCGCATAATGTGGCGCGGGCCGTGGGGATCGGTCGCGGCGGTGGTCATGGTGCTGGCCGCGGCGCTGACCGGCGAATGGCTCGACCATCAGATGGAGCTGCTGCAAGGCGGCGTGTGCGACCCGGCGGAACATTGGCACGACCTGCGCAATACGATGGCGGCGCCGCTGGTGCTGGCGCTCGCGCTGCCGTGGCTGCGGCCGCGCCGGAGCAAGGCGGTCCCGGTCGAACCGTCAGGCGAGGACGCCGAGCGATGCAGTGACGTCGATATCGTCGCGGAAACCGCACCCGTTTCCAGATCGATCGAGGCGAGGGTCTGATCCGGTGAGCGCTGAGGCGGCCTCGCACTTGTACCAAGAGCTCAAGGTGTTTTTCATCGACGGCAGCGGGCTCAGCAAGGACGCGCTGCACATCTACGGCGGGTTGGCGATCTATCTGGCGACGCGCCTGCTGCTGCCGCGCTGGCGATGGCTGGCATGGACCCTGGTCCTGTTGGCGGCGTTGGGTGGCGAATGGCTGGACACGCGCGGCGAGCATCTGCGCGGAGACCTCCAGCCCGACGCCGCGCACTGGCACGACGTCTGGAACACCTTGTTCTGGCCGACGATATTGTTGTTGGTCGAACGCTGGTGGCCGCGCGCCGCTACTACACGACAGCCCCGGAACCCAGCGGTGCCGGTCGAACCGTCAGGCGAGGACGCCGAGCGCCGCTTCGAACAGACGTAACCCGTCGGTGCCGCCGTGCGCGCGGTCGATCGCGCGTTCGGGGTGCGGCATCATGCCGAGCACATTGCCCGCATCGTTCAGGACGCCCGCAATGTCGCGCGCCGACCCGTTGACGCGGTCGGCGTAGCGGAACGCCACGCGCCCTTCGCCCTCGATCCGGTCGAGCGTTTCGGGGTCGGCGAAATAATTGCCGTCGTGATGCGCAACCGGGATGTGGATTTCCTCGCCCGCTTGATAGCCGGCGGTGAACAGCGACTGGCTGTTCTCGACCTTCAGCGGCACGGTGCGGCAGACGAAGTTGAGGCCCGCGTTGCGCATCAGCGCGCCGGGCAGCAACTGCGCCTCGGTCAGTACCTGGAAACCGTTGCAGATGCCCAGCACAGGGACGCCGCGCGCCGCCGCGTCGCCGACCGCGCGCAGGATCGGCGAGCGCGCCGCCATCGCCCCCGAACGCAGGTAATCGCCATAGGAAAAGCCGCCGGGCAGCGCGATAAAATCGATGGCATCGGGCAGCTCGCTCTCGCGGTGCCATACCATGGCGGGCGCCTTGCCGGTGACGGTTTCCAGCGCGACCGCCATGTCGCGATCGCAGTTCGAGCCGGGAAAGACGATGACGGCGGTCTTCATGGGCTTCGCTCCCCTTACGGACGTTCGATGCGGTAGTTTTCGATCACCGTATTCGCGAGCAGCTTCGCGCACATCGCGTCGAGATCGGCATCGCTCGTGTCGTCGGCGACGTCGAGTTCGATGAAACGCCCCGCACGCACGTCGGCAACGCCAGTGAAGCCCAGCCCCTCAAGCGCATGGTGGATCGCCTTGCCCTGCGGATCGAGCACCCCCGGTTTGAGCGTCACATAGACATTCACTTTCATGGGGGCGGACCTTTGCGTGGGAGGGCGTGAAGATGCGCGCGCCTATGCCCGCGAATCACTTTGCGGGCAAGGGTGGGCGGGGCGAAAAATGCGCGTTTTCGGATTGCGAACCAGTCGCATCTTTCCTGTTGCGAATCTGTCGCACTAGCTCTACATCACCATTGTTGAGAAGGATTCGCACATGGTCGTCTGTGTCTGCAACGCAATAAGGGAAAGCCAGCTGCGCGATGTCGCGCGGACCGGCCAGTTGCGCTGCGCCAAGGCTGCCTATGCGCAATTGGGTCGCAAACCCAAGTGCGGACAATGTCTGCCTTTCGCTCGCAATATCATCAGCGACGCCACCGCAGCCGCCTGATTTTTCCCAGATTTCCGCCATTTTCTCCCTTGGCCTGACCGGGTCCGGGGCGGTATAATGCTGTCATTCCAATGGTTACGAGACATGACAGGATTGATAAAATGAAGGGCGACGAAAAGGTCATCGATTTCCTCAACGAGGCGCTGAAGAACGAACTGACCGCGATCAACCAGTACTGGCTGCATTACCGGATGCTCGACAATTGGGGCGTCGCGAAGCTGGCGCATTTCGAGCGCGAGGAATCGATCGACGAAATGAAACACGCCGACAAGCTGGCCGACCGCATCCTGTTCCTGGGCGGGCTGCCCAATTTCCAGATGCTGGGCCGCCTGCGCGTCGGCGAAACGGTCGAAGAGATTCTGAAAGCCGACCTGGCGCTGGAGGAAGAGGCAATCCCGCTGCTGAAAGATGCGATCGCGCATTCCGAAAGCGTCCGCGACTATGTCAGCCGCGACCTGTTCGCCGACATCCTCGAAAGCGAGGAGCATCATGTCGACGAACTGGAAAAACAGTTCGAGATGATCGAGCGGATGGGCATCGCCAATTATATCCAGCTCCAGTCGAAACCCGCCGGGGACGATTGATTTGAATCCGTCATCCCGGCGAAGGCCGGGATGACGAGGCAGGAAATTCAGTTTTTTCAGGGGCGCTTTCGGGCGCCTCTTTTTTTGCTTGCACTTGCGATTAATTCTCAATAGCAAGGTCCGGCAGTCCCCTCCTGCCGGTCGCCGCAACCGCGGTGACCGGCATCTTTTTCAAAAATGGAGCCCGAGGATTGCTACGGCCGGGAGAGAATAGCGCGATGCACAGCAGCAGCTTGATCCGGCATTTGACGCAGCAACCGCTGATCCGCGACCTTTCGGTCGAGGCGGCGCAGGCGGTGCTCGCGCTGCGCTATTGCATCGCCTGTCGCCGCAGCGGCCGCGATCCGATGCCCGAGCTCGAGCGGCGCTGGGGCAACATCCTGGCGGCGCGGCGCTTCCGGCTGGTCGTAGAGGCGATCGGCCACAGCTGGCCCGACCCGTTCGCGGTCGCCCCGCCCTGTTGCCCGCAGGCGAGTTTCGACGAGACGCTGCTGGCCAATTTGGTGACCGCCGCGGCGCACGGCAACCGCGTCCATTTCGACGTGCTGACTGCCGAGATGCTGGGCAGCGACGCGCGCGAGATGATCTTCGTCGCCCTGGAGAATTTCGTTCGGGCACGGGCGTCGGGACGGGCTTAGCCGAGCTTGGCTTTTGGCCAAGATCGAAAAAAATTCACCCCAGCCACTCCACCCACGCGCCATGCGCGTGGGCGTGCGCCAGTTTCACCGGCGCGCCGCCGCCCGGCCAATGGCGCACCACCAGTTCGTGATGATGCACTGTCCGGTTGGCCTCGAGCGCGATCCACGCCAGCGGACGCTCCGCGGTGGCGCGCGCGCCTGCGGCCTCGATCGCGGCGGTGACCCGCGCCTGCTGGTCGGCGGGGACATATTGCCAGACGATCGAGTGCATCAGCACGCGGGTGGTGACTTCGGCCTGCGGGCGCGCCAGTTCGGTTTCGACGAAATCGGCGGCGTTGGCGCGGATCAGGTCCGGGGGCGCTGCGGTGGCCGCGGCGATCGCCGCCGCCATGCGCTGGAAGCGGACATGATGTTCGGGCCAGATATAGGCTTTCAGCCGCAGCGCCTGCGCCGGATCGGTCAGGTCGACGGGCGCGACATCGCAGCCTTTCAGGCCCGCAAATTCGATCGCGTGCATCGGCGGATGATTGCCGCGCCAGTCGGGGGTGAAGGCCATTGCGCCGGGCTGCGGCCCGACATGTACCCCGCCGAGGTCATAATGATAGCGGTCGATCATCAGGTTGATCCCCGCGCTCGACCCGATTTCCAGGCAATCGAAGCGCGGCGGCAAGCCCTTGTCGGCGAGCCACAGCATCGCGGCGATGAAGTTGGACGAGCGCCCCGCCTCGTTGGTCTGCGGCGGCCCGTCGAGCCACGGAAGCAGCGCCGTTTCGTGCCGAGCGATGACTCCGGCGACGATCGCGGCATCGTTGATGTCCTCGGCATCGGCATAGATCGGCGCCAGCTCGTGCGCGGTTCCGGCGAGGTGCAGCGCGTGCAGCCCGCCCGCGGCGCGCAGCGGCAGCGCATCGGCGAGCGGCGCGCCTTCCCACATTGCCATGCGGCGGGCGAATTCGGTTGCGGGCTTGTCGAGCAGCGAAGCGAGCGCCGCGACGATCCGCGCGGTTACCGGGGCGTTGCTCGACCGGCAATAGGCGACCTGGTTGGCAAATGCGGTCCGCACGGCCCCGGCGCCGGTCGCGCCCATGTCGACAAACTGGTAACGCTCGCTCATTGCCCTTTCTCCCGCCGCCGCTTAAAGGCACGGCGCTTATGCCCGAACCGATCATCTTTGCCATCCCCAAGGGACGCATCCTCGACGAGGCGCTGCCGCTGCTGGCGCGCGTGGGGATCGAGCCCGCGGCGGATTTTTTTGACAAGAGCAGCCGCGCGCTGGTGTTCGCGACCAACCAGCCGCACATCGCGCTGATCCGCGTCCGCGCGTTCGATGTCGCGACGTTCGTGGCGCATGGCGCGGCGCAGCTGGGCATCGTCGGGTCCGATGTTGTGGACGAGTTCGACTACAGCGAGCTTTATGCGCCGGTCGACCTCGGCATCGGCCACTGCCGGCTGTCGCTGGCGGGGCCGGAGGGCAGCGCGCCGCCGGGGCCGGGCGAAAGCCATATCCGCGTCGCGACCAAATATCCGTCGACGACGCGGCGCTGGTTTGCAGGCCAGGGCATCCAGGCCGAGTGCATCAAGCTGAACGGTGCGATGGAAATTGCGCCGAAGCTGGGGCTGGCCTCGCACATCGTCGACCTTGTTTCGACGGGTCGGACGCTGGTCGAAAATGCGCTCGCCGAACAGAAAATCATCAGCGACGTGTCGGCACGGCTGATCGTCAACCGCGCCGCGTTCAAATTACGCTCGGCCGAAGTTCCGGCGCTGGTCGAGCGGTTCCGGCAGGCGGTGGGCGATGCGGCGGCTTGACGCCTCCGCGCCCGGCTTTGCGGCCGAGTTCGACGCGCTGGTCAATGATCGGCGCGAGAGCGATTCCGACGTTTCCGCCGACGTCGCGGCGATCATCGCGCGGGTGAAGGCCGAGGGCGACGCGGCGCTCGCAGAATATACCGCCAACTTTGACAAGTTCGATCTCGACACGAGCGGCTGGAGTATCTCGAAAGCGGAATGCGCCGCCGCTTATGAAGCGCTGGCACCCGAACTGCGCGACGCGCTCAACCTCGCCGCCGACCGTATTCGCGCCTATCACGCTGCGCAACTGCCCGAAGATCGCGACTATCGCGATGCGACGGGCGCGCGGCTCGGCGCGCGGTGGAACGCGGTCGATGCGGCGGGCGTCTATGTCCCCGGCGGTCGCGCGGCCTATCCCTCGTCGGTGCTGATGAACATCCTGCCTGCCAAGGTGGCGGGGGTGAAGCGCATCGTAATGATGACCCCGACGCCGGGCGGCGAGGTCAACCCGGTCGTGATGGCGGCGGCACATATCGGCGAGATCGACGAAATCTGGCGTATCGGCGGGGCGCAGGCGGTTGCGGCGCTGGCCCATGGCACCGAGCGGATCGCGCCGGTCGACGTCGTTACCGGCCCCGGCAATGCGTGGGTCGCCGAAGCGAAGCGGCAGGTTTATGGCGTCGTCGGCATCGACATGGTTGCGGGACCGAGCGAAATCGTCGTCGTTGCCGACAACCGCAACTCGCCGCACGTCATCGCCGCCGACCTGCTCAGCCAAGCCGAGCACGACCCGACGAGCCAGTCGATCCTGTTCACCAACGATGCGGACTTTGCCGATGCCGTTGCGGCGGCGGCGGCGCAGATCATCCCGACGCTGGGCACCGCGGCGACGATGCAGGCAAGCTGGGCCGACAACGGCGCGGTGATCGTTGTGCCGACGCTCGTCGATGCGATCCCGCTGTGCGACCGGCTCGCGCCCGAACATCTCGAACTCGCGGTCGATCCCGCCGAAGCCGATGCGCTGTTCGCCCAGGTGCGCCACGCGGGCTCGGTCTTCCTTGGGCGCCAGACGCCGGAAGCCATCGGCGATTATGTCGCCGGGCCCAACCATGTCCTTCCCACCGGCCGCCGTGCGCGTTTTTCGAGCGGGCTGTCGGTCACCGATTTCATGAAACGCACCAGCTTCCTCGCTCTCGACGAGGTGAGTCTTGCCGCCATCGGTCCGGCGGCGGTCACGCTTGCCGGTGCCGAGGGGCTTCCCGCCCATGCGCTTAGCGTCCAGAATCGTCTGAAGTAGAAAAACCATGAACCAACGCGCCCAGTCCCGTTCCGCCGCCCGCCTTGCCGCCGTGCAGGCGCTCTATCAGCACGAAATGGAAGCAACGCCGGTAGCCCAGCTGATCCATGAATTTCACCAGCACCGCATCGGCGCAATCATCGAGGACGCTGAATATGCGGGCGCCGACGTTCCTTTTTTCGACGACATCGTAAAGGGCGTGCTGGCGCGCGCCGACGAGATCGACGCCGCGATCGTCGCGCGGCTGGCGAGCGGCTGGACGATGGACCGGCTCGATCGGACGATGAAGGCGATCCTGCGCGCGGGCGCCTATGAACTGATTGCACGGAGCGATGTGCCGGTCGGCGCGGTGGTCAGCGAATATGTCGATGTCGCGAAGGCATTTTTCGACGGTCGCGAAGCGGGGTTTGCCAATGGCCTGCTCGACGCGATCGGCAAGGATGTGCGCAAAAACGCCTAGAAACCGTTCGTGTCGAGCGAAGTCGAGACACGCCGAAGCCCAGCGCGTTCCAAGCGCGTCTCGACTTCGCTCGACACGAACGGAATTAGGGCACATTGTTTTGGGCGAGAGGGTGTCGCATGTCCGAAACCGATTTCATCACCCGCCTGCGCGCCATTGCGACCGACCCCGCCGCGCGCGGGCTCGCGGACGATGCGGCGGAGTGGGAAGGGCTGGTCCTCACCCATGACATGATCGTAGAGGGCATCCACTTCCTTCCCGACGACACGCCGCAGGATGTCGCGTGGAAACTTGTCGCGGTGAACCTGTCGGATCTCGCCGCAAAAGGCGCGGCGCCAGTCGGAGTGCTCGTCGGCTACAGCCTGGGTGACGACGCGTGGGACGCGGCATTTGTCGAAGGGCTCGATCTGGCGCTGCGCCGCTTTGGCGTCATCCTGCTCGGCGGTGACACGGTGCGCGTCCCTGCCGGAGCGCCGCGCAGTTTCGGCCTGACCGCGATCGGCCGGGCGCCGCCGGGCGGAGCGCCGTCGCGCGCCGGGGCCCGGCCCGGCGACCAGCTTTGGGTGACCGGGACGATCGGCAACGCCGGGCTGGGGCTGGCGATGCGGCTGGGGCAGGTCGAGCCGAATGAAACCTGCCTCGCCGCCTACCGCCGCCCGCAACCGCTCACGACCTTTGGGCAGGCGATCGTGCCGCATGTCCACGCGATGATGGATGTTTCCGACGGCTTGCTGATCGATGCAGAGCGCATGGCGGGTGCCAGCGGGTGCGAATTGCTCGTCCGGCTGGAGACGGTACCGCTGTCGGCGGCGCTGCTCGCGGTGCGACCCGACGTGCTCGACACGCGGCTCGCGGCGGCGAGCGCGGGTGACGATTACCAGCTGCTGTTTGCCGCCGACCCGGGCGAAGGCGAAGCGATTCGCGAAATTGCCGCGGGACTGGACGTTGCCGTGACTGCGGTCGGTCATGCGGGGGTCGGGGCCGGGCTGGTGCTGACGCATCACGCGCGGCGCATGGCCCTGCCCGATCGACTGGGTTTTACGCATTGAGGCAGAAGCGTTACAAAAGTGCCGAATAACCGGGCTTGCCCTTGGCTTTCTTTCTTCCCATAACGCGGCGGTCAATTTGGGGCGGTCGCATCAGGGGAGAGGGCGAACCGGCATCGAAAAGTCGGACGCTCGACGATTTACTCTGCGGTTGCCCTTCTCAATGGGAAGGAAGAGACACGCATGAATCCGGTTTTGATCGCGATAGCGTGCGGCCTGTTGGCCGTGCTCTATGGCTTCGTTACCTCCCGGCAGGTGCTCGGCGCCTCGGCCGGTAACGAAAAGATGCAGGAAATCGCCGGCGCGATCCAGGAAGGCGCCAAGGCCTATCTGGGCCGCCAATATCGGACGATCGCGATCGTCGGCGTCGTTGTCGCCATTCTGGTCGGGCTGTTTCTCGGCCCGATCTCGGCAACCGGCTTTGTGATCGGGGCAGTGCTGTCGGGCGTCGCGGGCTATATCGGCATGAACATTTCGGTGAAAGCCAATGTCCGTACCGCCGCAGCGGCGCAGACGGGCCTTCAGGCCGGTCTGACCATGGCGTTCCGCGCCGGCGCGATCACCGGGATGCTGGTGGCCGGCCTGGCCCTGCTCGCGATCTCGGTCTTCTTCTGGTATCTGATCGGCCCCGGCGGGTTCACCGTCGGCGGTGAAGACCGCACCGTGGTCGATGCGCTCGTCGCGCTCGCCTTTGGCGCTTCGCTGATCTCGATCTTCGCGCGTCTTGGTGGTGGCATCTTCACCAAGGCCGCCGACGTCGGCGCCGACCTGGTCGGCAAGGTCGAGGCAGGGATCCCTGAGGATGATCCGCGCAACCCCGCGGTGATCGCGGACAATGTCGGCGACAATGTCGGCGACTGTGCGGGCATGGCGGCCGACCTGTTCGAAACCTATGTCGTGACCGTCGGCGCCACGATGGTGCTGATCGCGCTGCTGCTGAAGGGCGCGGGCGATATGTTGCTCCCGCTGATGACGCTGCCGCTGCTGATGGGCGGGGTGTGCATCATCACGTCGATCATCGGCACCTATTTCGTGCGTCTCGGCAGCGGGACCAACGTCATGGGCGCGATGTACAAGGGTTTCCTCGTCACCGCGATCCTGTCGATCCCGGCGATCTGGTTCTCGACCCAATATGCGCTGGGCGACATGAATGCGGAGATTGCGGGCACCGGCTTCAACGGCCGCGCGCTCTTCTATTGTTCGCTCCTCGGACTCGTCATCACCGGGCTGATCATCTGGATCACCGAATATTACACCGGCACCAACTACCGCCCGGTGCGCAGCATCGCCAAGGCGTCGGAAACGGGCCATGGCACCAATGTGATCCAGGGGCTGGCCATCAGCCTGGAATCGACTGCACTGCCGACGTTGGTGATCTGCGCCGGCATCATCATCGCCTATCTGCTTGCGGGCATCGTCGGCATCGCCTTTGCCGCCACCGCGATGCTGGCGCTTGCGGGCATGGTCGTCGCGCTCGACGCTTATGGCCCGGTGACCGACAATGCCGGCGGGATTGCCGAAATGGCGGGGCTGGATGACAGCGTGCGCGAGAAGACCGACCTGCTCGACGCCGTGGGCAATACGACCAAGGCGGTGACCAAGGGTTATGCGATCGGTTCGGCAGGCCTCGCGGCATTGGTGCTGTTCGGCACTTATACCGCCGACATCACCGAATATTCGTCGGTGCTGGGGCTGACCGAGCCGCTGACCTTCTCGCTGTCGTCGCCCTATGTCATCGTCGGGCTGCTGCTCGGTGCGCTGTTGCCCTATCTGTTCGGGGCAATGGGCATGACGGCCGTGGGCCGCGCGGCGGGTGAGGTCGTCAAGGATGTTCGCGACCAGTTCAAGAACAATCCGGGCATCATGACCTATGAGAGCAAGCCCGACTATGCGCGCACGGTCGACCTGGTGACGAAGGCGGCGATCAAGGAAATGATCATTCCGTCGCTGCTGCCGGTGCTCGCGCCGATCGTCGTCTATTTTGTCATCCGGTCGGTGGCGGGGCAAGCCGCGGCACTCGAGGCACTCGGCGCGCTGTTGCTCGGTGTGATCGTCGGCGGACTGTTCGTCGCCATCTCGATGACCTCGGGCGGCGGCGCATGGGACAATGCCAAGAAATATATCGAAGACGGCAACCACGGCGGCAAGGGCAGCGAGGCCCACAAGGCCGCGGTAACCGGCGACACCGTCGGCGATCCGTACAAGGATACTGCGGGTCCGGCGGTCAACCCGATGATCAAGATCACCAACATCGTGGCGATCCTGCTCCTCGCGGCGCTGGCGCACGGAGCCGCATAAGCTGAGCTGCCCTTGCGGCGAAAATAAAACCCCGCCGGAGCGATCCGGCGGGGCTTTTTGTTGGACTCGGAATATCTGCGGAGGGGGCGATAGACTCCGCCCCGAACGTCGGGAGACGACGGCGCCATCTGCCAGCGCGCTGGCTTATCGAATAACCACCAAAGCGCTTTCCTCTCGGAAATCGGTCGCCAGCGCCCCCCCTATTTCCCCGCCTTGTCGCTCACCGCCTTGATAACCAGCGCCTTGTCGTCGACCAGATAACGGCGCGCCAGCGTCTGCAAGTCCGCGGGGGTTGCGGCTTCGACTTCGGCGATGCCGTTGCGGCTGCGGTCGAGGCGGTCGGCCTGGCTCGTCGCTTCGGCGACATAGTTCAGCCAATAGGTGTTCTCGCGGCGCGACTTGGTCATCGCCTCAACCAGTGGCCGCCGCGCGCGGTCGAGCAGGTCGGCATCGACGGGGGCGTCGCGCAACTCCCTGACGATCGCAAAGATCGCGGCGCGCGTCGTCGCCAGATCCTTGTAATCGACATTGCTGGCCGCGAACAAATGCCCGTAACCCGGAAATTCGTCCGAAAGGCTGGCGGCGGCGCCGGGGCTGTAGCTTTCACCAAGCCGTTCGCGCAGTTCCTCGGTCAGCTTGAGCTGCATCACCCGCACCAGCAGGTTGAGCCGCATCGCTTCGGCAAGGTCGCTGTCGTCGCGCGCGGGCCAGTACACCCGGATCTCCGCCTGCTCGGCCGGTCCCTTGTGGATCAGCGTCCGTTCGCTGCGGTCCCTGGCATATTCGCGGATACGCGCGTCGGTGCGCGGGTCGAACGCGGCGCGGCGTTCGGGCAGCGCGCCGAAGGTCGCGGCGATGGCGTCGATCGCCGCCTGTTCGTCAATGTCGCCGACGACGCCGATTTCGATCGCGCCCTTGGCAAAGCTGTCAGCGATCGCCGGTTTCAATTGTTCCCAGTCGAGCGTCAGCAGCTTGGCGAGCGGCGGTGTCTGCGCGCGCGGATCGTCATTGGCGAGGATGCCGCCCGCATCGCGGCCGATCACCGCCGCGGGAGTGGCGTCGTTCGCGGCATATTGCTGCGGCAGGACGCGGCGGATAAGCGCCAGCCCGTCGGCGCGGAAGCCGGGATGGGTCAGATAGGCCGCCATCAGCTTCGCCTGCAGCGCAAAGTCCTCGGGCGAAGTCAGCGCCGTGCCCCCGAACGCATCGGTCGCATTGCCGAAGCTGGGGCTGACGGTCCGGCCCGCGAGGATCGAGCGCAGGTCATCGAGGCTGTGCGCCTGAAGCCCGCCCAGCATCAGCGATCCCGCCAGCGACACTTTGGTCGGGTCGTCGCGCGTCGCGAGCAGATTGCCGCCGTCGACGCGCAGCGACAGCATCACCCGGTCCTTCTGGAAATCGGTCTTCTTGATGTTGAGCATCACATTATTGGCAAAGCGAACGCGCCGGATGCCGAGATCCTCGATCCGGTCGTCGGCAATGATCGTGCCCGGCGTGCCGAAATTGTCATAGGCGAAGGCGGCATTCGCCGCCTCGGCCGGCGGCGCGACCGCGACCTGCGTCGAGGCGCGGAGCGCGGCGAGGATCGCGTCGGTGCCGCCCTCGATCGGCTTTTTCGCCGACACACGGGCCAACGGCGCGCTGAAGCCCTCCATCCGCTTGCGAAATACCGCGCTTACCGTAGCGGCGTCGAGCGACGGCGCGACCGCTTCGAACAGCGCTTGCGACGTTTCGGGGCGAACGAACACGAAATCACCCTTGGCGGCATTGACCAGCGCGTCGGCGAGCGCCTCGCTCCGCCGCGTCGCGACCCCGGCGACCGCATTGCGCAGCGCGGTGCGGCGGGTCGCCAGCTGCTCGTCGACTTCGGCCTGGGTAAAGCCATGTTCGATCGCGCGGCGTTGTTCCTGTTCGAGCAGCGCCAGCGCCTCGGTCCACGCACCTTCCTTGGCCACGGCGCCTGCCGTGACCTGCTCGAATATCTTCCAGCCCGTTGCCTTGCCGAAATAGGCGGACAGGATGGGCGAATCCTCGTCGAGCGCAAGTTTCGCGAGGCGGCGGCTGACGATCGCATCACCGATGTCCTCGGCCAGCGTGCGGGCGCGCTTGGCCTTGGTATCGGCTTCTTCCTGCCAGGGTTTCAGTGCGCTGACCGTCACCATATCCTGAATGGCGGGATCGATGAAGTCGTCGGCCGCCGCGGCGCGGTTGAAATCGACCGTGCCGATGTCGGGATCGGCGCCGGCCGGGCCGCGCCCCGTCCAGTCGGCAAAGCGCGCCTTGATCTTGGCCTCGACCGCCGCGGGGTCGAAATCCCCGACCATGACCAGTGTCGCGCGCTCGGGGCGGTAATAGCGCTCGTACAGGTCGCGCAGCCGCGCGGCAGGCGCGGTACGGATCACTTCTTCGGTCCCGACCGGGATGCGGCTCGCGACCTTCATCCCCTGCATCTGAAAATCGAGCTGGTCGATGACGTTGCGGAGCTGATAGGTGTCGCGCGCGCGCCGTTCGGACAGGATGATCCCGCGTTCGCGGTCGACCGCGGCGGGGTCGATCGTCAGTTCGCTGGCGGTTTCGCGCATCAGCATCAGCCCGGTGTCGATCAGATCGTCCGAAGCGTTCGGCAGGTCGAGTTTGTAGATCGTCTCGTCGAACCCGGTCGAGGCGTTGGTGTCGGCGCCGAACGCCAGCCCCTTGCGTTCGAGCAGCTTGATCATCTCGCCCTCTGGCACATTGGTCGATCCGTTGAATGCCATATGTTCGAGGAAATGGGCGAGGCCGCGCTGGTCGTCGGCTTCGGCGAAGCTGCCGACGTCGAAACGCATCCGCAGCACGACGCTGTCCTTGGGCGTGCTGTTTTGCAGCAGCGCATATTTCATGCCGTTGGGCAGGACGCCAAAAACGATGTTCGAGTCGACCGGAACATCGCTGGCAGCGAAATTCCATGCCCTGGCCGCCTCGCTCTGCGGATTGACCGCCGCTGTTGCGGTCGTGGTCGATGCTTCGCGGGCGTAGGCCGGTGCAGCGATAACGGCGAGAAGGACAAGCGGCGAAAGCGCGGTCGAAGCGCGCCGGACAAAAGAGCTGGTCATACGGCGGGTTTGGCCACCCCCGCGCTTGCGGTCAAGAACGGGTTCGCCGGGGCAGCCTGTGCCTTCGACCGGCGACATGGCCGACCAACGGCGACCGCGCGCTCAGCTGCCCTTTTTCTTGCGGTGGCTTTCCAGGTCGAGCACGGCATTGTCGCCGCCTTCAGGCAGCAGGCCCAGCCGACGCGCGACTTCCTGATAGGCTTCGACCTCGCCGCCGAGGTCGCGGCGGAAGCGGTCCTTGTCGAGCTTTTCGTTCGTCGTCATGTCCCACAGGCGGCAGCCGTCGGGGCTGATCTCGTCGGCGAGAATGATCCGGCTGAAATCGCCGTCATAGAGGCGCCCGAACTCGAGCTTGAAGTCGACCAGGCGGATGCCGACCGCAGCGAACATGCCCGACATGAAGTCGTTGATGCGGATCGCCATGTCCTGAATGTCGTGCAATTCTTCCTGGCTGCACCAGTTGAAGCAGGCGATATGCTCCTCGGCCACCAGCGGATCGCCGAGCGCATCGTCCTTGTAGCAATATTCGATCAGGGTGCGGGGCAGCTGCGTTCCCTCCTCGATCCCCAGCCGCTTCGACAGCGTGCCCGCGGCGACGTTGCGCACGATCACCTCGATCGGCACGATCTCGACCTGGCGGATCAGCTGCTCGCGCATGTTGAGGCGGCGGATGAAATGATGCGGCACGCCGATGTTGCCGAGCAGCGTGAAGACATGCTCGGAAATGCGGTTGTTGAGCACGCCCTTGCCGTTGATCGTCCCGCGCTTTTGCGCGTTGAACGCGGTCGCATCGTCCTTGAAATACTGGATCAACGTCCCCGGTTCGGGACCTTCATACAGGATCTTGGCTTTGCCTTCGTAAATCTGGCGGCGACGGGCCATGGCGGTCAACTTTCTGTCGGAACCAAATGAATGGCCCCGGCAAAGCGACTCAGGGAGAGGCGCGGCGCCGGGGCGGTCGAGGCGCCTATAGCGGCAAAGCGGGGGCGCGTCATCAGTCACGTCGCCAACGATCCTCCCTGTCGCGCAGCGATGGGGAGGTGGCAGCGGCAGGGCCGCTGACGGAGGGGCCTTGGCGCGACGTTGCCGCCCCTCCACCACCGCTTCGCAGCGGTCCCCCTCCCCATCGCTGCGCGACAGAGAAGATACATCCTTACGTTTACGTAAAGTGCTTGCGCTCGGCGCCATCGCTTGCAACGCTATGCCAAAATCAAGGAGAGAGATGGATGAGCTTCGACCAGATTCGCCTCGACCGCCACGAGGGCATCGCGCTGCTGACGTTGCACCGCCCCGACCGGATGAACGCCTTCACCACCGAAATGATGCTGGAGATCGTCGCCGCGCTTGACGAATGCGACGCCGACGACGGCGTGCGCGCGGTGATCTTTACCGGGTCGGGGGAAAAGGCCTATTGCGCGGGCGCCGATCTGGGTCAGGGCGCCGCGACCTTCGATTATGACAAGCGCACCGACAAGCAGGCCATCCTCCCGGGCGGCATGGCGGAGAGCCCGGTCTCCGAAGACGGCACGATCGACTGGTCGCACCCGCTGATCCGCGATTCGGGCGGGCGCGTGTCGATGCGGATCTTCGACTGCAAGAAACCGGTCCTCGGCGCGATCAACGGCGCCGCGGTCGGCATCGGCGCGACGATGACACTGTCGATGGACGCGCGGCTGGCGAGCGACACCGCGCGCTATGGGTTCGTTTTCGCGCGGCGCGGTATCGTGCCCGAAGCGGCGTCGAGCTGGTTCCTGCCGCGCCTTGTCGGCATCCAGACCGCAGTCGACTGGTGCTTTTCGGGGAGGCTGATCGCGGCGCAGGAAGCGCATGAGAAAGGCCTCGTCCAATCGGTCCACGCCCCCGGCGAACTGGTCGACGCCGCGATCGCCAAGGCGCGCGAGCTGACCGACCACAGCGCGCCGGTGTCGGTCGCGCTCACCCGCCACATGCTGTGGCGGATGCTCGGCGCAGCCCATCCGATGAGCGCGCACCGCTGGGACAGCCGCGCGATCTTTGCCCGCGGCCGCAGCCCCGATGCCGCCGAGGGGGTGTCGAGCTTCCTCGAAAAGCGTCCCGCCCATTTCACGGCCAGCGTCGCGAACGACTATCCCTGGTTCGCCGAGTTCGAGGACGCGCCGCCCTATAGCTAAGCTGCGTCGAATCTCCGCCGCCCGCGCGTCGCCGTCATGCTGTGCGTGCCCTTCAGTTTGGGCGACCGGGTGCGGATCGTTTCGACATTGTGCCAGTTCGCGGTCACGCGCTCGCGCGTTAGCTGCACCGTCACATAGCCGCGGTCCTGCGTGTTCGCCCATTTGAGCTGGGGTGACGCGCGGCGGAGCGCGGCGACGCGCGACTCGTCGCTGACGCCGGGGATATAGGCTTCGAAACCCGGCGAGGTGACGCTTTGCCCGGCGATCTCGACCCCCGCGGGGCGGCCGTCGGTTTCCAGATCGAAAGCCCAGGCGTTGTGCGTATCGCCGGTCAGGGTGACAAGGTCGGCATCGGCGCGCTGCGCGGCGGCGAGGAGGCGGGCGCGGGCGGCGGGATAGCCGTCCCACGCATCGAGGTTGAGCGGCAGCCCGGCTTTCGCCGCGAGCTGGCCGACCTCGACGCGGCGGCGGACATAGTCGGGTTGATCGCCCGCGAACCATTCGCGCGTTTCGGGCGGGGTGAACAGGCTGCCCATCACCACCTGCTGCGCGCAGACCTGCCAGCGCGTTCCGGCCTTCGTCGATCGGGCAAAGCCGTCGAACAGCCAATTTTCCTGCTCGGCACCGAGCATCTGGCGCGCCGGATCGCGATAGGCGGTTTCGGCGAACGTCTTGAGCCGTTTGGCCGGGTCACCGTCGCCAGCGATGATCTCGCCGATCTCAAACTGCCGGTCGCGGCCCGTCACGCGCGTTTCGGGGAGGAAGATCGTGGCCAGATCGCCGACCTGATAATCGCGCCAGCGCGTGTCGGCGACGGGCATCCATTCGCGATAGACGCGTTCGGCCACCGCGGCGCGCGCGGCCCATTCACCCTCGCCCTCATTGTGATTTTCGGCACCGCCTTTCCACGCGTCGTTGGTGAATTCATGATCGTCCCATTGCGCGATCATCGGGAAAAGCGCGTGGAGACGCTGAAGGTCGGGATCGGCGCGGTAGGAGGCGTAGCGGAGCCGGTAATCGGCCAGGCTGACCATTTCGTGCGTCGGCTGGATATCGCGGCCCGGCAGCGCGACCTTCGACGACGGATAGTCGCCGACCGGATATTCGTAGAGATAGTCGCCCGAATGGACGACCAGGTCGATGTCCTGTCGCGCCGCCGCGTGGGCATAGGCGTTGAACCAGCCGAACGGCAGGTTCGAACAGGAAAAGAGCGCGAGCGTAAAGGCGCCGGTCGGACCGGCGGGCAAGGTGCGGGTGCGGCCGGTGACCGACTTGCCGCCGTCGGGGGTGACGAAACGATAATAATACCAGCGGCCGGGTTCGAGCCCGTCAATCACCAGCTTTGCAATATGGTCGCGCTCGCCCGCCGCGGTCGTGCTGCCCCCCGCAACCACGCGCGCGAAGTCGGCGGTGTCCGACATTTCGGCGGTCAGCGTGGTGTCGCTGGCGGCCGCATAGCGGGTCCACAGCAGCACCGAATGCGGCCCGGGCTCGCCGCTGGCAACGCCGTGGGTAAAGCCCTGCGCCGCCATCGCGGCGGCGGCGCCGGGCAATGCCAGCGCCGCCAGCCCCGCGGTGCCGAGCTTGACGAGCAGGCGTCGGTCCATTTCGCCCCAGCGGTGGTGCATCGCAAATCTCCCTCGTTGATCGGCGGGTTCTTTGCCGCGCCTTTGTTACGATTCGGCGCAGCTAACCCATCAACCCGACGGCGAGCAGCAGGAACATGAACATCATCACCGCGAACAGGCTGAAAAACAGCAGCAGATTGGCGCGCACGAAGGCACCGAAGCGCGACGAGCGATAGGCGCCGCGCAGCTGGCGATACATGTGGAAGGGAACGTAGATCAGGGCGAAGGCGGTCGCGACCTCGCCAAAGATCGACAGATTCAACAGGCGCACGGCGACGAACAGCAGCAGCATGAAGCTGATCGAGTAGGTCACAAAGACGAAATGGTCGTAGGTGTGAAAGCGGCGGCTGAACGGAAACAGCATCCACATGAACGGCAGCGACAGCGGGATCAGCGCCCAGGCGAATTTATAGGCATTCGCCTGCAATTTATAAAGCACGAGCGCGGGGTTGGCCAACGCCTTGCGCAGCCCCTGATCGATAAAGGCGACGCCGGTATCGACCTTGTTGCGCGAAATAAATTCGGCGCCCGTCATCAGCTGGTCGGCGGGATCGTCCAGCACCGGCGGCCCGGCGGCGCGGTCAGCGGCGCGCTCGCGCGCGCTGCGGCTGCGCGCGATGCCGAGATAGTCGGCGCTTTTTTGCAGGATGTCGCGTTCGGCCAAAAGCTCTTGCCGTTTCGGCGCGGCAAGATCGGGCTTGGCAAGCTCGGCGTCGATCCGGTCGACCTCCTGCTGCATGCTGTCCTTGATCGCGGCGGTACGCGTCTGTTCGTCGGCGGCTTTCGCGAGTCCCTCGCCCACCCCACCACCGCTGCCGACCATCGCCAGCACCGCGTAGGTCAGGAACACCGCGAACAGGAACAAGGCGAGCGGCGAAATGAAGCGCGCGCGTTCGCCGTGGATATAGCGGCGAGTCAGGTCGCCGGGTCGCCAGGCGAGCAGCGGCAACGTGTTCCAGATCTTGCCCTCGAAATGAAAGATCGCGTGGACCAGATCGTGCCCGATCGCGCCAAAGCTGCGGTGGACGTCGGCGCGCTGGCCGCAATGGTGGCAATGCGAGCCGATGAGGCTGGTTCCGCAATTGAGGCAGCGTTGCCCCGCGCGGGCCGCATGCGCGCCGCCATGCCGCGGCTCGACCGCGCTGCTTGCCAGTCCGGCCGTCACCGCCGCCCCGATGCCTTCGATATCCCCGCTCATGGCGCTCTGCCTAATGGCGCGAGCGAGCCGAAGCAACGGGACTTTCACGCCGCGCGCAAAGCGTGATAGGGGAAAGCCATGACCGCCGACGTCCTCACCGAAGCGCCGCTGACCGGCGACGCTGCTACACTGATCGCCGACCTAGGCGGCCGCGCGCGCACCGCTGCGAAACATCTGGCGCTGGCGCCCACCGCCGACAAGGCTGCGGGGCTGCGCGCCGCAGCGTCTGCAATCCGCGCCGACACCGCGACGATATTGCGGGCCAATGCCGATGATATGGCCGCGGGGCAGCAAAACGGGCTGTCGGCGGCGATGCTCGACCGGTTGCGACTCGACGAAGGACGGCTGGCGGGGATTGCCGATGCGATCGACGCGGTTGCGACCCTGCCCGATCCGACCGGAGCCGAGATCGACCGGGCGACCCGCCCCAACGGGCTGGTGCTCAGCCGGGTGCGCGTACCGCTGGGGGTCATCGGTATCATCTATGAAAGCCGCCCCAATGTGACCGCCGATGCCGCAGCGCTCGGGCTGATGTCGGGAAACGCCGTCATCCTGCGCGGCGGTAGCGAGGCGGTGCATTCAAATCGCGCGCTCCACGCAGCTTTTGTCCGCGGACTGGCCGCGGCGGGTCTGGCCGCCGACGCCGTGCAGCTGGTCCCGACGCAGGACCGCGCCGTGGTGGGCGCGATGCTGCGCGCGCAGGGGCTGATTGACATCATCATTCCGCGCGGCGGCAAGGGCCTGGTCGCGCGGGTGCAGGACGAGGCGCGCGTGCCCGTGCTCGCGCATCTCGACGGGATCAATCATCTCTATATCGACGGCGCCGCCGACCCCGCCAAGGCAGTGACACTGGCGGTCAACGCCAAGATGCGGCGCACCGGCATCTGCGGCGCGACCGAGACGATCCTGATCGACCGTCGCTATGCCGCCCCGCGCGCCGTGATCGACGCGCTGATTGCGGCGGGCTGCGAAGTGCGCGGCGACAAGGATGTCGCGGCGCTCAGCCCGCATGTCGAACCGGCGGCGGCAGGTGACTGGGACAGCGAATATCTCGACGCCATCGTATCGATCGCGATGGTCGACGGGATCGACGGTGCGCTGGCGCATATTGACGCGCATTCAAGCCGCCACACCGACGCGATCGTCACCGAGGACGCGACGGTCGCCGAACGCTTCCTGAACGGCGTCGACAGTGCGATCGTGATGCACAACGCCTCGACGCAGTTTGCGGACGGCGGCGAATTCGGGCTGGGCGCAGAAATCGGCATTGCGACGGGGCGCCTCCATGCGCGCGGTCCGGTCGCACTGGAAGGGCTGACGACCTACAAATGGCTGGTGCGCGGCACCGGACAGGTCCGCCCCTGACGCGACGTTCTCCCACCGGCCTCCTCGGCGGCAGCTTCAATCCAGCGCACGGCGGCCATCGTGCGATCAGTTTGAAGGCGATCGATGCGCTGGATCTGGACGAGCTTTGGTGGCTCGTTTCACCGGGCAACCCGCTGAAGCCCGCGGCAGGGATGGCGCCGCTCCCCGCGCGGCTCGCCTCGGCGCGGCACATGGCGCGGCGCGCGCCGATCCGCGCGACCGCTATCGAGGCCGAGCTTGGCACCCGCTACACGATCGACACGCTGAAAAAGCTCGTCCGGCGTTACCCCGACCGCCAGTTCATCTGGATCATGGGCGCCGACAATCTGGTCCAGTTGCCCCGGTGGCGCGACTGGCGGGGAATTGCGCGATTGATGCCGATTGCGGTTGTCGCGCGTCCGGGCTATAATGACCGCGCCCATGCAAGACGTGCGATGGGATGGCTGCGGCGATTTGTCCGGCCCGCAGACCAGAAGAAGCATTGGACAGACTGGAGACCGCCCGCCCTCGTGTTCTTGCGATTTTCGCCCGATGTGCGATCCGCGACTGCGATACGGCAGGCCAACCCCCGCTGGTTCGAACGCTATGAAGGCCGCGCGCTGCGCGACCCGATCACGCGTTCGCGGCTGGTGGAACCGACCAAGAAAGGACGCATTTGATCTCCGCCACCCAGGGGGCCGCGCCGGGCGCCGCTCCTGCCAATGATAGCGTGGACGCGCTCCACGCGCTGATCCTCCACCAGCTGGACGAGGACCAGGCCCAGGAAACCATCTCGATCCCGCTCGCCGGCAAGAGCAGCATCGCCGATCATATGGTGATCGCGAGCGGCCGTTCGACACGCCATGTGTCGGCGATCGCCGACAAGCTGGCGCAGCGGATCAAGCAGGAAGCGGGCCGCAGCGTTCGAGTCGAAGGCTTGCCCAATGCCGATTGGGTGTTGCTCGACGCCGGCGATGTCATCGTCCACCTGTTCCGTCCCGAAGTGCGCAGCTTCTACAACCTCGAACGCATGTGGTCGTTTGGCGACGCGCCGCCGGTCGCCGCCGCAAATTGACGTCCGTCCCGCCTACCGGCTAGGCGGACGTTTATGTTGCTGCACATCATTGCGCGCGGGCGCATCGGGCGCTCTCCCGAAGCCGAGCTGGTCGAGCGCTATATGAAGCGCGTGACCTGGGGGCAGAAGATGTCGGAGCTTCCCGACACGGGCGGGCGCGTTCCTGCTGCGCCGGATAACAGCCGCACGGTGCTGCTCGACGAGGGCGGCGAGCAGATGTCCTCACTCGAATTTGCAAGGCTCCTTGAACAATGGCGCGATAGCGGGGTGCGTGAGGCGCGCTTCTGCCTTGGCGCTGCCGACGGCTTCACCGCGCAAGAGCGCGAGGGCGCCGACAAGGTCATCGCCTTTGGCCGCGCGACCTGGCCGCATCTGATGGCGCGCGCGATGCTGGCCGAACAATTGTGGCGCGCGACCAGCATCATCGCCGGACACCCCTATCACCGCGAGGGGCGGCAATGAGGCGCGCACTGGCCGTATCGGTCATGCTGGCAGCGTTTGCCGGTGGCGCGCTGGCGCTGGCGCAAAGCGACATTTTCGATCCGCAGGCGATTGTCGCGCGCGAGCGCGACCAGCTGATCAGCGCCAAACAGCAGTCGGCCGACGCACTGGCGCGCAGCGCGCGGCTGGAGGCTGACGCGGCCGCAGCCAGCGACGAAGCGGACCGGCTGAAGAAACGCAGCGCCGCGCTCGCCGCGCGCATCCAGTCGGCGGAGGCCGACATCAGCGCGGGCGAAGCCCGCGTCGCGCTGGTCAATCGCCGGCTTGCCGTGCAGCAGGCGCGATTGGCGCAGCAACAGCAGCCCCTGCTCGAACTCGCCGCCTCGCTTCAGCAATTGTCGCGCCAGCCGCCGGTCAGCGTGCTCGCACAGCCGGGATCGCTGCGCGACATGGTCCACGCCCGCGCAGTGATCGACGCTGCGATGCCCGTTATTGCGCGGCGCACCGCCGGTGCGCGCCGCGAACTTGCGTTGCTGGAGAGCACCCGCCGCCAGCAGACCGTTGCGCTGAACGCGCTGTCGGCAAGCAAGGCGCAACTCGCGGAGCGCCGCGGCGCATTGACGCGGCTGGAGAATGAAGGGCGCCTGCGCTCGCGCGAATTGATGAGCAGCGCGCGGCTGGAAGCCGAGCGCGCGCTCGGGCTGGGCGAAAAGGCGCGCGACATCGTCGAACTGATGGACTCGCTGGAGGCCGACGGTGCGGTGCGGGCCGAACTCGCCCGGCTGACCGGACCGCTGCCGCGACCACGCGATCCGACTGCCGACCTCGCGCAGGATGCGGCGCCCGTCACCGCTGCGCCAACTGCCGACGCGCCGGTGTCGCCCAATGCCTATCGCCTGCCGGTGGTGGGACGTATCGTGGCCGGCCTGGGCGAGGTGAACGACAGCGGCGTGCGTTCGCGCGGAGTGACAATCGCGGCACAACCCGGCGGCCAGGTCGTGTCGCCCGCGCCCGGGCGAGTCAGCTTTGCCGGCGACTATCGCGGATATGGCAAGATCGTCATCATCGACCATGGCGGGGGCTGGGTCTCGCTGCTTACCGGGATGATCGGGTTGTCGGCCGCGGTCGGCGACACCGTCGATGCGGGGGCGCCGATCGGACGCGCGGGCTCCGACGACAGCCGCATCACCGTTGAACTGCGCCGCGCCGGTCGCCCGGTCGATATCGTTGCGATGATCGGCTAGGCTGTCGGGGCACAGCCAAGTCGCCACCGGACCCTGCCGTTCATCCGCCGTTCGCGGTCTGCCCCATATCGGGATGCACCGCTTGACGGCTGCGCAAATGCGTAGGAGGATGCGGTGCCGGGGTATAATGGCGGAAAACTTCGCCACACTGAAAGACTGCGATGACCGACTCGATCAAGACGCCCGTGTCCGCGAAACGCCGCTTTGCCTTGTGGCAGGGTGCCGCCGCGCTTTCGACGCTGGCCCTCGTGCCGCTTGCGACCGGCGCAATGGCCAAGGTCGACAGCAAGACGCAGGCCGAAATCTCGCGCTTCATGGACGTGTATCTCGAGGTTAAGTCCAACTATGTCGAACCGGTCGACGATGCCAAGCTGATCGAAGGGGCAATCAACGGCATGCTGGCCAGCCTCGACCCCCATTCGGGCTATCTCGATGCCCGGGGATTTGCGAACATCCGCACCCAGACCGAAGGCGAATATGGCGGGCTGGGCCTGTCGGTGACCATGGAAGACGGGGTGGTGAAAGTGATCGCGCCGACCGCCGACACCCCTGCCGACCGTGCCGGGATCAAGTCCGGCGACTATATCACCCATATCAACAAGCAGCTTATCATCGGCCTGACGCTGGACGAAGCGGTAGACCAGATGCGCGGACGCCCGGGAACCAAGATCGACATTACCGTCGTGCGCGAGGGCCAGAGCAAGCCTATCGAAATGTCGCTGACGCGCGAGATCATCGAACTGAAGCCGGTGAAATGGCAGGTCAGCGATGACGTCGGTGTGCTGACGGTCACCAGTTTTTCGGCGGATGCAACGACCGACCTGCGCGCCGCAATGCTGGCGGTCGAAAAGTCGCTCGGCAAAAAGCCGCGCGGCTGGATCCTCGACCTGCGTTCGAATCCCGGCGGGCTGCTCGACGAAGCGGTCGGGATCAGCGACCTGTTCCTCGAACGCGGCGAGATCGTCTCGCAGCGCGGCCGCCGCAAGGGCGATATCGAGCGCTTCTTTGCCCAGCCGGGTGACGCCGCGGGCGGCGCGCCGGTGATCGTGTTGATCGATTCGGGTTCGGCGTCGGCATCGGAAATTGTCGCCGGAGCCTTGCAGGACCAGCACCGCGCTGTGGTGATGGGCGAACGCAGCTTTGGCAAGGGATCGGTGCAAACGGTGCTGCCATTGTCCGACACCACCGCGCTGCGGCTGACCACCGCACGCTATTTCACGCCGTCGGGGCGTAGCGTGCAGGAGGGCGGGATCGAACCCGATATCCGCGTGCCGCAATTGTCCGATCCCGATTATGCGTCGCGGCCGAAGTTCCGCGAAAGCGATTTGCGGCGCCACCTGATCAACGAGAAAAAGGTCGATAACGGGCTGTTGGAAAAGGACGAAAAGCCCGATCCGCGCTTTACGGCATCCGCCGCCGAGCTGAAGGCGAAGGGTATCGAGGATTTCCAGCTGCATTATGCGTTGCAGACGATCGGGCGGATTGGCCCGTCGGCTCCCCGCATGGCACAAGGGGGCAAGGTTCCGGTGAAGCCTGCTGCCAAGCCGACGGCGCGCAACTGAGGGATCGGCGGCGATGCTGAACCCGCGGTTGTCCGCGCCCTTCGCCGCGCTTCTCGCGCCGCTGCTGCTTTATGGTGGCGCGCTGGTGTCGCAATTCGGGTTCGGGCTGCATCCGTGCGAGATGTGTTACTGGCAGCGCTGGCCGCACCAGGCGGCGATCGTGCTGGCGCTGCTCGCGCTGCTGATGCGCG
Source organism: Sphingopyxis solisilvae (assembly GCF_015475875.1). Lineage (GTDB taxonomy): Bacteria > Pseudomonadota > Alphaproteobacteria > Sphingomonadales > Sphingomonadaceae > Sphingopyxis > Sphingopyxis solisilvae. The sequence goes on from NZ_JADKYM010000005.1 coordinate 167,310, forward strand.
CCAACGACCACGCGATGCGCGGGCTGACCACACTTGCCGCTGTCGCGATTGCGGTGAGCGGCCTGATCGGGGCGTTTCACGCCGGGGTCGAATATGGCTTTTGGGAAGGGATCACGACCTGCGCCACCGGGCGCGCCGGGCCGGTTTCGCTCGACACGATCATGGATGCGCCGCTGATCCGCTGCGACACCGCGCCGTGGAGCCTGTTCGGCATCTCGCTGGCCGGGTTCAACGCGATCTTTTCGCTGGGCGCAGCCGCACTTGTCTTGACCTTGCTGCGCCGCAGGACCACATCGGCAGCATGACCGCAGCCCCCGAAAAGAGCAGTCGGCGCATCGCTTCGATGATCCGCGTCGATCAGGCCGGCGAATATGGCGCGACGCGCATTTACGCCGGCCAGCTGGCGGTGATGGGTGATCGCCATCCGATGGCGCGCGAGATCGCGCATATGGCCGAACAGGAAGAGCGCCACCGCAAATTCTTTGACGACTTGATCGCCAAGCGCGGGGTGCGGCCGACCGCGCTCCAACCGTTCTGGAACGTCGCGGGTTTCGCGCTCGGGGCGGTGACTGCCGCGATGGGGCCGCGTGCCGCGATGGCCTGCACCGCCGCGGTCGAGACCGAAATCGACCGCCATTACCGCGATCAGCTCGACGAGCTGGGTGACAGCGACCCCGAGCTGAGCACCGCGGTGGCGGATTTCCGCGCCGAGGAGCTGGAACACAAGGACGCCGCGCTGGCCGCCGGCGCCGAAAGCACGCCCGGTTATCCGGTGCTGAGCCTGGCGATCCGCGCGGGATGCCGCGCAGCCATCGCGCTGTCGAAGCGTATCTGATAGGACAAAGCCGGGCGACCGTTCATGACCGATGCAGGGTCGAGGTGCCAAGCGGCGTGAAACTGACAAGAGGATGATCCGATGACCCGCCTTCCCGTGCTTGCCCTGATCCTGGCCGGTAGCGCTATCGCAGCACCCGCGACAGCCCAGAAAACCGTGGTTGATGGCGAAAAGATCAATCAGGTCATTGTCTATGGCGACGACCAGTGCGCGCCCAGCGGCGCCGACGAAATCGTCGTTTGCAGCCGCCTGCCCGAAGGCGAGCGTTATCGCGTCCCCCAGATATTGCGCGGCAATCCGCTCGACGTGCGCAACGAAGCCTGGGCAAACAAGGTGGTCGCGGTCGAGCGCATCGGCCGGTTCGGCACCGACAGCTGTTCGCCGACCGGGCTGGGCGGCTTTACCGGCTGTACGCAGGCGCTGGTCGCGGGAGCCAAGGCCGAACGCCAGGCGGCCGACAAGACCGACTGGCAGGCGATGATCGCTGAGGAGCGCGCCAAGCGCATTGCGGGAATCGACGCCGCGTCCGACGAGGTCGAAGCTGCCGTTGTGGCCGAGGAGCGGGCGCTCGCCGAACGCCAGAAAGCCGCTGAGGAACTGGAACGCCAAGCGAGCGGCGTGGAGTCAGCCCCGGTCGCCCCCGACGAAGCCGACGCCGACGCCGAGGCACTGCCGGTGCCGCCACGCGGCTAAACGAGTCCCGTCGCCCCCGCCATCGGGCAGAGACGACGGTAACCGGCTCAATTCAGCAGATATTGCTGCCAGAACAGCAGCGACGCCCAGAAATTATAGTCGGCGTTTTCCTTTTTGGCGAAGCCATGGCCTTCGTTGGTGCCGACGAGGTGCCAGGCACTGCCGCCATTTTTGCGTACTGCCGCAACGATCTGGTCGGCTTCCGACGCCGGGACGCGCGGGTCGTTGGCGCCGGTCACGACGAACAGCGGCTTTTTGATTTCCGCCACGCGGGTGAGCGGCGAGATTTCGATCAGCTTGGCGCGCTGTGCCGGATCGCGTTCGTCGCCATATTCGACGCGGCGCAGGTCGCGGCGGTAGTCCTGGGTATTTTCCAGGAAGGTTACGAAGTTCGAGATCGCGACGACGCACAAATTGGCGCGCAGTTTGTCGGCAAAGTGAATCGCGGCGGCATAGCACATATAGCCGCCGTAGCTGCCGCCGGTCAGCCCGAAGCGTGCGGGATCGAGCGTGGCGTCCTTGGCCAGATGGTCGAGGAAGGCGCCCATGTCCTTGACGCTGTCCTCGCGCTTGAACGGGCCGTTGTCGAGGCTGACAAAAGTCTTGCCATAGCCGGTCGAGCCGCGGACGTTCGGGAAGAATACCGCGACGCCGAGTTCGTTGAGCAGATAGTTGGTACGGCCCATGAAGCCCGGCCGCGACTGTGCTTCCGGCCCGCCATGGACGTTCATGATGAGCGGGCGCTTGCCGGGGAATTTGGCGGGATCGGGACGATAGAGAAAGCCCGACACCTCAAGGCCGTCGAAGCTTTTGACCTTGACCAGCTGGGGTTCGACATTCTGCGTGACGTCCAGGCCGCCGGTTTCGCTTTCGGTCCAGCGCGTGACTTTTAATGTCTTGGGATCGACGCTGAACGCGTCGGCGGCGCTGCGGGCAGAGGTGAAGGTAATCCCGATCTCGCCCCACGGCGCAATCTCGACGCCGCCGATGATGCCCGCAGGCAAGCCGTCGACGGTACGCACCTTGCCGCTTTTCACGTCGAGGATGCGCAGTTTCGACATGCCCGCTTCGTTGATCGTATAGGCGATGAAGCTGCCGTCCTCTGCCATGTCGAAGGTGCTGACGTCCCATTGTTCGGCGGGGCCGCGCGGGGTGAACTTGCCGGTTGCGGGATCGAGCGTGCCGAGCCGTTCAAACTCCGACCCTTCATCGCTGGTGATCCAGATCGTGCCGTCGGGCGCGAACTTGCCGCCGCCGTGCGACACCGTCCGGCTGTGGTCGCCGATCGGGGTCATGGTGCCGGTCGCCAGATCGAGGCGGAAGAAGTCCGATTTCTGTACCGACGTATATTTACCGACCAGCCCCCAGCTTTTGTCCGGCGCGAAGTCGAGGAACGACCAGCCGCCGCCCTGAACCTCGGCCACCATCCGGTTCGAAGCCGGATTGCGCGGGTCCATCAGATAGATGTCGCTGTCACGGCCGTTGCGGCGGGTCGAGGTATAGGCGATCAGGCTGCCGTCCTTTGCCCAGGCGCTGAGGCCGTTGCGGCTCTTGCCGTCGGTGAGCAGTTCGAGCCGCCCGTTCTTCATGGCATAGATCTGATAGAATTCGTTGCCGCCGATATCTTTCTGCACCAGCATCAGGTCGCCCGTCTTGGGCGACCAGACCGCGCCCCCGACCGGTTCCTCTTCAAAGGTAATCTGCTTGCGCGCACCCATCGGATTGGCGACGCGGTGGATTTGCGTGGTGTTCCCGAAACGGGTGGAGATCAGCATCGATTTGTCGACCGGATGCCAGCCGGCGAATCCTGCCCCGCGATTTTCCATATAGGGGCGCGTTGCCGATGCGAGTTCGGCCGGAATGTCGGGCATGCCGTCGGCGATCAGCGCCGCGGGTTTGGGGACGACCGCGGCGGATTTGGCCGCCTCCTGGGCAAAGGCCGGAGCAATCGGCAAGGCCAGGGCGGCCAGGACGGCGAGATAGCGCATGTGATAATTCCCCTATCGCTTGAAAGCAGACGACAATGTCTAGACGATGGCACAGTGGCGTTGGGATGCAAGCTTCGACCAGCGGTGCCGGGCGTTCGACCACCGTCGGTCGCGCTTCCAAGGCAGTTTAACGCCTGAAAAGCGGCTGGTGACACCAAATTTGCAGTGATTTCGGCAATCGGACGCGATTTGGTGCCGAATATCGGTCGAATCGAATGTAAAAATTAACGAATCGGTGCCAACCTGTCTTGACTCGGGAATTTCAGGCTGAAATCGTGGGGTTCTGGGAATCGCCAGCCTGAAAATAGGGGGCTGAAAAAATGGCATCAGCATTTGGACCGCGCCTGTGGCGGCGTACTGCGGCGAGTGTGCCGGCTGCGCGCAGCCTGGGCCGCCGGATGACCTGGCATACCGCCGCCGCGCTGATTGCCTTTGCCCTCCTGCAAATTTGGCTGGTGTCGAGCGCGATTGCCGCCGGAGCGCCATCCATGCTGATTGTCGTGGCACTGATCGTGCTACTGGCGCTCGCGGTCCCTGTGGCACGATCCACCGAGCGGCGCTGGTACCATCTGAGCCGCCAGGCGCTGGCGAGTTGGGGGCTGCACGCCCGCTTTCGGCGCGACGTCCGCCGCCTGTGGGTCGCCGCGTTGACGTTGCCCTTTCTGTGGGTCAGCGGCGCGATGGCCGCGACCGACGCGATCGCCCGGATCACCGGCTAAGCCCCATTCCCCAAGTTTGACGCGTTGCCCCGCGCCGGTTAGGGCGCGGCGATGCTGACCGTTTCCGAAGCCCTCGACCGCGCGCAGATGCTGTGCGACGCCGCGACCAAGGCGGGCGCCGATGCCGCCGACGCGCTTTATTACTGTAACGCCGCGACATCCGTGTCGATGCGCCTTGGCGCGCTCGAAGATGTCGAGCGGTCGGAAGGGCAGGACATCGCACTGCGCGTCTTCGTCGGCCAGCGCAGCGCCAGTGTATCGACCGCCGACATGGATGCAGGCGAACTCGCCAGGCTGGTCGAACGCTGCGTCGCGATGGCGCGTGAAGCGCCCGAAGACCCCTATGCCGGGCTGGCGCCCGAAGAGCTGTTGTTCAAGGGCCCGGTTCCCGACCTCGACCTCGACGATGGCAGCGAAGCCGACCGCGCGGCGCTGCGCGAAGCCGCGCTGGCGGTCGAGGAAGCGGCGCGCGCGGTCAGCGGCGTGACCAACAGCGAAGGCGGGAGCGCAAGCCACAGCCGCACCCGCTTTGCCCTGGCGACCAGCCACGGTTTCGCGGGCGGTTACGGATCGAGCGGCCACAGCCTGTCGGCGAGTGTGATCGCCGGCGAAGGCGCGGCGATGCAGCGCGATTATGGCTGGCATAGCGCCCATCATCTGACCGACCTCGAAAGCACCGATACGATCGGCACCCGCGCCGGGACGCGGGCGGTGGCGCGGCTGAACCCCGGCAAGGCGCCGAACGGTAAGTTCCCCGTCGTACTCGACCCGCGCGTCAGCGGCGGGATCATCGGCCACCTGCTGGGCGCCATGGCCGGTCCGGCGATCGCGCGCGGCACCAGCTTTTTGCTCGGTAAGGAAGACCGGCAGCTGTTCGACCCCGCCATCGTCGTGCGCGACGAACCCCACCGGCCACGCGGGCTGCGCAGCCGCGCTTTCGACGGCGAAGGCCTGCCGACCGCGGCGCGCGATCTGGTCGCGGGCGGCAGGATCACCGGCTGGCTGCTCGACACCGCGTCGGCCAAGCAGCTTGGTCTGGCACCGACCGGCCACGCCAGCCGCGGCGGCGGCGCGTCGGGCGTCGGGGCAAGCAACCTGCACCTTGCGGCGGGAAATGTGACACCCGCCGCGCTAATCGAAGACATCACCGAGGGCGTCTATATTACCGAGTTGATCGGACATGGCGTCAACCCCGTCACCGGCGACTACAGCCGCGGTGCTTCGGGCTTTCTGATCCGCGGCGGGGGAATTGCGGGACCGATCGCCGAGTTCACCATCGCTGGCAATCTGATCGACATGTTCGCGGCGCTGGTTCCGGCGAACGACCTGGAATTTCGCCACGGTGTCAACGCCCCGACGCTGCGCATCGACGGCATGACCGTCGCAAGCAGCTGAACGGCTGCAGGATGCCGGGCCGCAATCTGGAAGCCGCGATCGCCGCCACGCGCGAGGTCGGCGATATGGCGATGGCGCGGTGGCGCGGCGAAGGCAAGGCGGTGAACGTCTGGGACAAGTCGCACGACAATCCTGTCAGTGACGTCGACCTGGCGGTCGATGCGCGGCTGAAGGCGGTGCTGGGCGCAATGGTGCCCGAAGCGGGCTGGCTGTCCGAGGAAACCGCCGACAATTCCGACCGCCTGTCGCGCCGCGCGATGTGGTGCGTCGATCCGATCGACGGCACCCGCGATTTCATCCGCGGCCGCCCCGGCTGGTGCGTGTCGGTCGCGCTGGTGATCGACGGGACGCCCGAGTTCGGTATCCTATACGCACCGGCGCTCGATGAATTGTGGGTCGCGCAAAAGGGTCAAGGCGCGATACTTAACGGTGAGACGCTGCACGCGAGCCAGCGCACCGAGTTCGCCGGGTCGCGGGTTCCTGCCGACGCGCTGCCGCGGGTCGACAGCGATCTGGTGATCGTCACCAAGCCGAACAGCATCGCGCTGCGCATGGCGCTGGTCGCCGACGACCGCGCCGACCTGGTCGCGACCTTGCGCTGGGGGTTCGAATGGGACGTCGCCGCCGCGGCACTGATCGCGACCGAAGCGGGGGCGTCGGTCACCGACGCGTTCGGCGCACCGCTGCGCTTCAACACCCCGCGCGCGCAAGCGTTCGGCGTGATTGCATCAGCGCCGGGCATCCACGCCGCCGCCGTCGAACGGCTCGCCGAACGCGCGGCGACGCTTTCGACTGAGCGCTAACTCGCGCCGGACCACCGACGGCCGCATCTCGCGAGCATCTCGCAATCGGCTATTGTAGCAGATGCTACACAATGATAGAGCCCGTTGTAGCAAGCGCTACAAGAAGGACCGCATCATGTCTCCGGGAACAGCCCATCTGCCATTCACCGGTCGCCAACTCGCGATCATCGTCGTTACCGGAATCACCGTCTGGTTCATCGGGGCGCTGGTTTGCCGGTGGGTCGGCGATGCCGGCTGGTTTACCGGTCCGGCGCGCTGGATCGTCTATGCCGCGCTGATTCCCGGCACGCTGCCGGCGCTGCTCGTCATGCGCGCGATCGCCGCGCTGCGCAGCGACCAGATGGCGCTGGCCAGCGCGGTAGCAACGGCGGCCGCCATCGCACTCGACGGCATCGCGCTGGTCGTCATGCCGGAACTTTATGCGGCGAACACCGAAAATCTGGCATCATCGGGCGCCATAATCTTGTGGGGCGGCGCCGTGGCGATCGGACTTGGCTGCTGGCTGAACCGCGTTCAGCCGAGCGCCTGATCGACGACGTCGCGCATTCCAAGGCTGTCGAGCAGCACCGTCCCCTCAATCTCGGCGAGCAGGCGCGCCGCAGCAGCACGGTCGTCACCGCTGGTCGAATGCATTTCGATCCACGTCAGAAAACCGCGACCGATGTCAGCGCCGATCCGGCGCGCGAGCGGATCGCCAGCGGCGCCGCGCGCTGCCAGTTCCAGCCACAGGCGCATGAACGGCGCCACTGCGGGGTCGCGCAGCATCGGCAGGACGCGCATGCGCAGTGCAGCGGTGGCGAGCGGTTGCGGCGGCGCAACCGCCGCCAGCAGCGCCATCATGCGTGCCGCCGCATGATCGAGCACGGCGGCCAGAACCGCATCCTTGTCGCTGAAGTAATAAAGGAGCATGCGGTCGCTGGTCCCTGCCGCGCGCGCCAGTGCGCGCAGACTGGACGCCGCGATGCCATGCGCCAGCACATGATCGGCAAGCGCATCGAGCCAGGCGGCGGGACGGTCGGCAGGCGGGGTGACCATCACGACGCCTTTGCACGGTTGGCCGGGATGCGCAAACCCCGCCCGATGCCGCGCGCTTCGCTTGACAATCCGCCCGACTCGCCTTAGTTGCGCCTGCATTCCGACATCATGACCGGACGGCGAAGCGTGTACACGCGTTCGTGGTCCGCTTTTTGTGTTGGAAATCAGACGCTTTGAGATAGGGCCGTTGCCAGCGTGCCCTGTGGAGCAGGAGAAAGTTACCAATGGCACGTATCGCGGGCGTCAACCTGCCCACCAACAAGCGCGTGATCATCGCGCTCACCTACATCCACGGCATCGGCCGCAAGACCGCCGTCGACATCGCCACCAAGCTGGGCATCGACCAGAGCCGCCGCGTTCAGGACCTGTCGGACGCCGAAGTCCTGCAGATCCGCGAAACGATCGACGCCGACCTGGTCGTCGAGGGCGACCTGCGCCGCAACACGGCGATGAACATCAAGCGCCTGATGGACCTCGCCTGCTATCGCGGCCTGCGCCATCGCAAAGGCCTGCCAGTTCGCGGTCAGCGCACGCACACCAATGCGCGCACCCGCAAGGGCAAGGCCAAGGCCATCGCCGGCAAGAAGAAGTAAGACCGGAAATTCGTCCGGGGGACGAATTTCCTTGCTTCTCCGCCGGAGGCCGCTCTCGAAACAGCGCTCCGGCCAGCTTCAGGATTTAGGATTAGGATAGCATCATGGCTCGTGAACCGCAGCGCCTCCGCCGGCGCGAACGCAAGAACATCTCGTCGGGCGTCGCCCACGTCAACGCGACCTTCAACAACACGATGATCACCATCACCGACGCGCAGGGCAATGCGATTGCCTGGTCGAGCGCCGGCATGATGGGCTTCAAGGGCAGCCGCAAGTCGACCCCTTACGCGGCGCAGGTCTGTGCCGAAGACGCCGGCAAGAAGGCCGCCGAACATGGCGTCCGCACGCTGGAAGTCGAAGTGAAGGGCCCCGGCGCGGGCCGCGAATCGGCGCTCCGCGCGCTGCAGGCGGTCGGCTTCCACATCACCTCGATCCGCGACGTGACCCCGATCCCGCACAACGGTGTCCGCCCGGCCAAGCGCCGCCGCGTCTGACGCCTTTTCCGGACGCGTCCGGTCGGGACGCGTTCGCACCAAATCTCTCGCTGGACCGGCGGTCGACCCCCGCCCGTCCCGCCCAAAGCAAAGGGAAGTCCATGACTGTCAATATCCGGAACTGGCAGGAATTGAAGAAGCCCAGCAACCTGGAAATCAAGGCCGGAAGCGACGGCAAGCGCAAGGCGACCTTCGTTGCCGAACCGCTTGAACGTGGTTTCGGCCTGACGCTGGGCAACGCGCTGCGCCGCGTGCTGCTCTCGTCGCTCCAGGGTGCGGCGATCACGTCGATCAAGATCGAGAACGTCCTCCACGAGTTCTCGAGCCTGGCCGGGGTGCGCGAAGACGTCACCGACATCGTCCTGAACGTCAAGCAGATCGCACTCAAGATGGAAGGCGAAGGCCCGAAGCGGCTGCAACTGTCGGCCACCGGTCCCGCGACCGTCAAGGCCGGCGACATCATGGTGTCGGGCGACATCAAGGTGATGAACCCGAACCATGTCATCTGCCACCTCGACGACGGTGCGACGCTGAACATGGAACTCGTCGCCGACACCGGCAAGGGTTACGTCCCCGCGACCGCCAACCGTCCCGCCGACGCGCCGATCGGCCTGATCCCGGTCGACTCGCTCTATTCGCCGGTGCGCCAGGTCGCCTACAAGGTCGACAATGCCCGCATCGGTCAGGAACTGGACTATGACAAGCTGAACCTGACCGTTGAAACCGACGGCACGGTGACCCCGGAAGACGCCGTCGCTTACGCCGCGCGCATCCTTCAGGACCAGCTGCAGGTGTTCGTCCACTTCGAAGAAGCGATGAACGACAGCGGCATGATCGGCATGGCGGCACCGTCGGCGGCAGCGGACGAGTCGGATGTGAACCAGCTCAACCGCTTCCTGCTGAAGAAGGTCGACGAGCTCGAACTGTCGGTTCGCAGCGCGAACTGCCTGAAGAACGACAATATCATCTACATCGGTGATCTGGTCCAGAAGACCGAAGCCGAAATGCTGCGCACCCCGAACTTCGGCCGCAAATCCTTGAACGAAATCAAGGAAGTGCTGTCGTCGATGGGTCTGCGCCTGGGCATGGACATCCCTGGCTGGCCGCCCGAGAATATCGAGGAAATGGCCAAGAAGCTCGAACAGGAGCTGCTGGGTTAAAATCCTCCCCGCTTGCGGGGAGGTGGCAGCCCGAAGGGCTGACGGAGGGGGTTCGCGACACGACGCAATGTGTCAGGCCGCAACCCCCCTCCACCACCGCTTCGCGGCGGTCCCCCTCCCCACTTCGTGGGGAGGATCACACGGGAATGGGTCGGCCCGCAATCGACCTGGCTTGGGGTACCTCACACGGCCCCTCTGACAAACGAAGGAATGGATTATGCGTCATAAATCGGGTGGCCGGAAGCTGCAGCGCACCAGCGCGCACCGCACGGCGATGTTCCGCAACATGTCGGCCTCGCTCATCAAGCACGAGCAGGTCATGACCACCGTCGCCAAGGCGAAGGAACTGCGTCCCTATGTCGAAAAGCTGGTGACGCTGGCGAAGCGCGGTGGCCTGGCCAACCGTCGTCTCGCGCAGAGCCGCCTGATGAACGATGCGCAGCTCAAGAAGCTGTTTGACACCATCGCGGAGCGCTACAAGGATCGTAACGGCGGCTATACGCGCGTCATCAAGGCGGGCATACGCGCGTCGGACGCGGCGCCGATGGCGATCATCGAATTCGTCGACCGCGACGTAGACGCCAAGGGCCAGGATTCGGGTCCGGCCGAGCAGTTTGACGAGGACATGGCAGAAGCCTGAGCTTCGCTCTAACCGATACAAGATCAAGGGCGGCCTCCGAAAGGATGGCCGCTCTTTTCTTAGGCGCGAGGCCGTTGTCGGCACGTCTGTCGATGTACTCGTACACAATTAAACAGCACATCATAACATTCACGGTGTATTTATTGCAGCATGGCGAGTGAGATTGACGTCGGTTCGTTGTTCAAAGATCAGGCAACCATGGACGTTCCGCAACAACCACAATTGCGAACCGAAACCTTTGGCGCCCGCTTGCGGCGATTGCGGCGCTCGCGCAGGCTCAGTCAGGCTGAACTGGCGTCGGCGCTGAACGTGAGCGCGCCTGCCATATCGGGCTGGGAAAAGGGTCGAGCACGCCCCCGGCACGGCAGAGTAGCGGCGCTGGGTAAGATGCTCGGCGTATCGACTGCTGAATTGCTCGGCAGCGACGACCGTGAATTCGCACCCGACCTGCTGGCAGCCAGTCGGGCCGATATCGCCCGCGTCATCGGCACCACACCGGACAAGGTCCGGATCTTGATCGAGTTCTAATCGCTCATCGTCCGGCGCCAGCCCACACCACCGCTAAAATAGGGCCGGAATCGGCTTGCCCGCAGCGCTTGCATCCTTACATATTGGCGCACGATAATTTCCCCCGAACGATGAGGATCGCCTTGCCATGCACCGTAGAACCCTGTCCGCGCCGCTGGCGCTCGTCGCCCTTGTCATGACCCCGGTCGCCGCGCAGGCCTCTGGCTCGGCGACGGCCGCGCCCGCGCCGATGCTCGCCTATCCCGATACGCTGCGCGGCGACACGGTCGATCCGCAGTTCGGCGTCGATGTCGCCGACCCCTATCGCTGGCTGGAGGACGATGTCCGCGTCAACCCGAAGGTCGCCGAATGGGTCGCGGCGCAGAACAAGGTCACCGACGCCTATCTCGCCACCCTGCCCGGGCGCGAGATGTTCAAGCAGCGGATGACCGAGCTGTATAATTACGAGCGCTTCGGCCTGCCGCGCAAAGCGGGAGCGAATTATTTCTATACCCGCAACGACGGTTTGCAACCGCAGTCGGTGCTTTACGTCCGCGAAGGATTGCACGGCGAAGGCCGCGTTCTGATCGACCCCAATCTGTGGGCCCAGGACGGCGCCACCGCGCTCGCCGAATGGCGGCCGTCCGAGGATGGGAAATATCTGCTCTATTCGGTGCAGGATGGCGGCACCGACTGGCGCATCGTCCGCGTCAAGGATGTCGCCACCGGCCAGGATCTGGCCGACGAGGTGCGCTGGGTGAAATTTTCGGCGCTCGATTGGGCAAAGGACGGCAGCGGATTTTATTATTCGCGCTTCCCGGAGCCGAAGGAGGGCGAAGCGTTCCAGTCGCTGAACGAAAATCACGCGGTCTATTTCCACAAGCTCGGCACCCCGCAAAGCGCCGACGTGCTGGTTCACGCCGCCCCCGACCGGCCCAAGCTGAACAATTCGGCGGTGGTCAGTGACGACGGAAAATATCTGCTGGTGTTCGGTTCCGAAGGGACCGATGCGCGGTTGGGCGTGACGCTGTACCCGATCGGCAGCAACGGCATGGGCAAACCGGTCACGCTGGTTGGTGATTTCGCGAACAACTGGGAATATGTCACCAACCAGGGTCCGCTGTTCACCTTTGTCACCAACAAGGACGCGCCGCGCGAACGACTGGTGCGGATGGATATCCGGCGGCCCGGCAAGCTGACCGAACTGGTTGCGGAGAGCGAGGACACGCTGGTCGGCGCATCGCGCGTCGGCGACCGCATCATCCTGTCGTACCTGGGCGATGCGAAATCAGAGGCGCAGATGATTACGCTCGACGGCAAGAAGGTCGCCGACATCAATCTAGCCGACATCGGGTCGGCATCGGGATTCGGCGGCAAGTCGACCGACCCCGAAACCTTTTATGCCTTTTCCAGCTTTGCACGGCCAACCACAATCTACCGGCTTGATACCGCGACCGGCAAAAGCGAAATTTTTGCCGAGCCCAAACTGACCTTCCAGCCCAACGATTTCACCGTCGAGCAGCGCTTTTACAAGTCGAAGGACGGCACCGAAATTCCGATGTTCGTCGTGATGAAAAAGGGCATCGACCGCAGCAAGGGATCGCCGACGCTGCTATACGGTTATGGCGGGTTCAACGTGTCGATGACTCCGGGCTTTTCACCGACGCGCCTGGCGTGGGTCGACAAGGGCGGCGTACTGGCGATCGCCAACCTGCGCGGCGGCGGCGAATATGGCAAGGCGTGGCATGACGCCGGGCGGCTCGACAAGAAACAGAATGTGTTCGACGATTTCATCGCTGCGGCCGAATATCTGATCGCCGAAGGCGTCGCGGGCAAAGGCCAGGTCGCGGTCGAAGGCGGGTCGAACGGCGGATTGCTGGTCGGCGCGGTGGTCAACCAGCGTCCCGATCTGTTCGCCGCGGGCCTGCCTGCGGTCGGGGTGATGGACATGCTGCGCTTCGACCGCTTTACCGCCGGACGTTATTGGGTCGACGATTACGGCTATCCGTCGAAGGAGGCGGATTTCAAGAATCTGCTGTCCTATTCACCCTATCACAACATCCGGTCGGGAGTGTCCTATCCCGCCGTGCTGGTAACGACCGCCGACACCGACGACCGCGTCGTACCGGGGCATAGCTTCAAATATACCGCCGCGCTCCAGCACGCCAAGGCGGGCGACAAGCCGCACCTGATCCGCGTCGAGACGCGCGCCGGTCACGGATCGGGCAAGCCGACCGACAAGATCATCGCCGAAGCGGCCGACAAATACGCCTTTGCCGCGAAATGGACCGGGCTGACCGTCGAATAGGGCGCTGGCCCGCTGTCGCCGTTGCCGTCCTGTTGGGGCTGGCAGCGGCGATCTGGGCCGTGTTGCCCGACGGACATGCGGCGCGCGTCGAGCGGGTTGCCGGATGCCATGATCCGGCGGCGCAGCCCAAGGTCGAAACGCTGGCGGGCGGCCGCCAGGCGGTGCGTCTGCGGGTGCTGTTGTGGAATGTCGAAGGGCTGCCCTGGCCGATCCGCAGCGGGCGCGACGCCAAGCTGGCGCGGATAGCGCAGTGGATTGCGCAGCGCCGCGCGGCAGGGCTTGGTCCCGACATCTTGATCCTGCACAAGGCCTTTACGCCCGCCGCGTCGCGGATCGCGCTGGCGGGAGACTTTCACTCGGTGTTGCCCGGACCCGCGCTCGACGACGCCCGGCATCTGCCCGCCGCGGTGGCCCCCGCCGCGTTTGCCACCTCCGCCGACTGGCGCAAGGGCGAGCGGCTGGGCAAATGGCTGGACGGCGGGCTCTATATCGCGACCGACCTGCCGGTGCTGGCGCGATTCCACCTGCCATTCGGCGCCGCGACCTGCGCGGGATATGATTGCCTGGCCAACAAGGGAAGCCAGGCGGCGATCGTTGCAATTCCCGGCGCGCCCGATGTGCTGCGGATCTTCAACACCCATCGCAATGCGCGCGAACCGTCGGGCGTGTCGATCGCGCGCGCCGAAACCGCGCACGCGCTGCAGACCGAAGAAAATGACCTCATCCTGGAAGCGATCCGCGCCGAGGGCGGCGCGATGATTGCGGCGGGTGATTTCAACAATTATCGCGCCGGCGACAGGATGGGCCGGTTCGCAAACGACCCGGGGTTCCGCCTCGCGGCCAAAGGCTCCGGTCTCGCCGCCCGCGCCGCGTCGATGACCGATGCCAAGGCCTGGACCGACGCCTACGACCTGATGGGCTTTCGCAGTACGGACGCGCTACACGTCGAGCCGCTGGCGGTTGCGACGCTGTTCGACGGCTTGCATGGCCCGCGCCTTGCCGACCATCCCGCCCAATATGTGATCTTTCGTCTCAGCTGGAACGCGCGATCCGAGCCGCACCGGATCGCCGTCCCGGCCTGCCCCTGATCAGGGCTGCGGCGGCAAGCGGTCGCGAATGGCGCCCAGCCGCTCGTTCATGCTGAAGATCACCATGTAGATTTCGATGACGATGCGCCAGATCAGCACGCCGAACGCGAGGCCGATGATCGAGAGCAGCAACATGCCGAGCCCGGTCGCCGCAGAATAGCCCATCATGCCAAAGGCGCCGCTGATCGAGACCAGGCACATGATAACCATACCGATCAGACCCAGCCAATAGACGACCTTCAGGACCGTCGGCGCGACCATCTTTTCGAACTTGAACAGATCTCCGAATTCAAAATCCTTCATGACTTACCCCTTTCGTCATTCCGGCCGGCGGCTTTTGTCCAGCCGAGGCGGCAGGATGGCATGTTTGCCCGGCAATGGGAAGGCGGTTGCCAAAGACGCCGCGGCGCGCGAAAGGTTCGCCGATGTCCTATGCCCTCTCCTTCACCGCCACCGACCCCGCCCGGCTCTGGACCGAAGCCGCCGACGCCGCCGCGGCGCTTGTCGCGGGCGAGCGCGACGGCATCGCCAATATGGCGAATGTCGCGGCGCTGATCTGGCAAGCGATCCCCGACCTGAACTGGGCCGGATTTTATCGCTTCGACGGGACCGAGCTGGTTCTGGGGCCGTTTCAAGGCAAGGCGGCGTGCATTCGCATCCCGCTCGACAAGGGAGTGTGCGGCGCCGCGGCGCGAATGCGCGCGACGCAGCGGGTCGACGATGTCCACGCCTTTCCCGGCCATATCGCGTGCGACGCCGACAGCCGCAGCGAGCTGGTGGTGCCGGTGGTCGCGGGCGACCGGCTGGTCGGGGTGCTCGACCTCGACAGCCCGCTGCCGGGCCGGTTCTCGGCCGCCGATCAGGTCGGCGCCGAAGCGCTGGTGGCACGGATCGCCGGGGCGCTCGCCGACTGACCGCCGCCGCCTATCTGACCCAAATCGGGACGCAAAGCGCAGGGTTAACGGATTCGCGAACGGGCGTCATTTTTGCTAACAAGCTGTTAACCAATCGGTTCGGGCCGAGGGAACAGGGAGTCAGCCATGCGTACGTTCGTTCTGTTGGGAGTGGCCACCGTGTCGCTGGTGCTGGCGGGCCGCGCCGGGGCCGAGGCACCGGCAGTCGAGACCCGCGCCGCGACCGACCTGGCGGGCAGCGCTTCGTTCAGCGACCATGCCAAACCGGCGCTGGATTATGGCGCCCCCGCCGATCCCGACGTCCGTGTTTACACCGGTCATGCCGACCGCATTCCCAGCGAATCCGAATATCGCCGCGTGTCGGGCTATGATGCCGAGGGTCGCTGGACCGGCACTTGGTCGGGGACCTATGAAGCGCCCGACGGCCGCCGCTATAACGGCACCTATGAAGGATCGGTCGAGGGCCATGGCGCCGGTTATCCGCCGTCGCCGCACCCTTATTACGGTGGCGGATACGACCCGCAATATGACATGGACATGGAACGCCGCTGTGGCCGGGGGGGCACAGCGGGCGGCGCGGTTGTCGGCGGAGTCGTGGGGGGCGTCGTCGGCAACCGCATCGCCGGCAGAGGCAACCGCACCGAAGGCACGATCATCGGCGGCGCGCTGGGCGCAGTCGCGGGCGCCGCGATCGGTGATGCCGCGGACAAGAAGAAATGCGAAGACTGGTGGGCGCGCCGCGGATCGCACCACAGCACGACCACCTATCATCACGGCGGATACGGTCATGGCTATGGCTACGGCTATTACACGCCGGGTGTGGTGGTGACGACGACGATCACCCACGGGGCGCCGGTGGTTTCCGAAACGGTCGAGACGACCACCAAGACCTATTATGAAAATGTCCCGGCGCGGAAACGCTATGCGGCCAAGAAAAAGTGGAAGCCGAAACCCAAGGCCAAGCCGCGCTGCGTCTGTTGAACACCCGACAGGTCTGGTCACCTGTGGTTTGAAGGCCCGCCATCCAAGCGATGGCGGGCCTTTTCATGTCGCGGCGCGCCCCGTCGCGGCGCGGCAACGGTTCAGCGGTGCGAAAGCATCACGGGCGTAGGCGATAGCGCCTGACGGGCCAGCAGATTCTGTGCCCGCATATTGGGGGGAGCATCACCCGATGCGTCAGTTCACCAGTCTTGCCGCCGCAGCTGCGGTTGTTGTTACCTCGGTCGGCGTGAGCATCGCCCCTGCCGATGCGCGCCAGCGCCACGGCGGCTGGGGCCACCGCCACCATGACCGGATCAGCACCGGCGACGTGCTTGGCGGCTTGCTGATTATCGGCACGATCGCCGCGATCGCGAGCGCCGCGAGCAAGGATCGCCGCGACCGCGCGCCCGACGATCGTTACGATCCGCCGTATCGCGACACCCCCCGGTATGACCAGCGCGGACGCGACTATGTCCCGCCGGACGATGGCGGCAGCGGCGACTTCGGCTCCCGCCCCTATGGCAACGGTGAAGCCGAAGCACGCGCCGCCGACGCATGTAGCTGGGCGGTCGAGGCCGAAATGGGCGACGACGCCCGCGTCGACGACATTACCGGCACCGAGGCCAATGATGGCGGCTGGTATGTGACAGGCACCGCTTCGCGGCTCGGCGGCGAGGTGCGCAGTTTCGGATGCCGTTACCGCAACGGGCGCGTTGTCGACGTTCGTTTCGGCTGACCTGATCGATCCTCCCTGTCGCGCAGCGATGGGGAGGTGGCAGCGCGAAGCGCTGACGGAGGGGCCTTGACCCCGCCGTCGCAAAGCCCCTCCACCATCCGCTTCGCGGACGGTCCCCCTCCCCATCGCTGCGCGACGGGGAGGAATTTTATGAACGCCAGCAAAACCAAGGCTGAACGCCAGATAAGCGGCGGGTTCAGCACCGCGTCACGGCCGAATCGCTAAACCCTCCTCAACAGGCTGCGACTATGCCGCCTGCGCCTGAAGGAGACCGAACCATGGCTATCAAGACCAACCTGACCAAGGCCGCAATCGGTGCGGCCACCGCTGGCGCAATGCTGGTGAGTGCCGCCCCCGCCGCCGCGCGCGACCGTTACGACCGCGACGGGATCAGCGCGGGCGAAATCATTGCCGGCGCCGTCGTGCTCGGCGGCCTCGCCGCCATCCTGTCGAGCGGCAATAACGACCGATATGACGATCGCTATCGCAGCCGCTACGGCAACGATCCGCGCTATGGCTATGGCTATGGCTATGACTATAACCGCCATGGCAACAGCCGCAGCGCGGTCAGCCAGTGCGTCAATGCCGTCGAGCGCGGCAGCCGCCGCTATGGCAACACCGACGTCACCCAGGTGACCAGCATCGACCGCAAGCGCGATGGCTATCAGGTCAAGGGCCGTGTCGTCGTGCGCGACGGTTATGGCGGTCGCTGGGGTCGCGGCGGCTATTACGACCAGGGCAAATTCAGCTGCGACGTGCGTTATGGCCGCGTGGCGAACATCAAATTTTCGGGTTTGCGCGGATGACGCGGCGGCCCCTCCCGCAGGTTTCCTTGTCCATCACCGCCATCGTGGCGTTGCAGGCGACG
>NZ_JADKYM010000048.1 GCF_015475875.1 Sphingopyxis solisilvae
TGGCGTTCCGTCCCCCCCCCCTCCCTTTCTACTTTGCGACCTTTGTGTCGAGCGAAGTCGAGACACGCCGAAGGCACGCGCGAACGAAGCGTGTCTCGACTTCGCTCGGCACGAACGGATAAAGGGAATGGGATGACGAACACCCTGTCCTCCACCCCGCCCGCGCAGCGCCGCCTGCTCGGCGCCCTGGTGATCCTGCTGCTGCTCGCGCAGATCGAACAGCCTTATCCCGAAATCGCGCTGCTTCAGCACATCCCGACGATGCTGCTGCTCGTCGCCGCGCCCGCGCTGCTCCGGCGCTGGCCGCTCTCGACCGCGGCCGTCGCGTGTATCGTCGCCTTCCTGGCCCTCCACACCCTTGGCGGGCGCTATGCCTATAGCAGCGTCCCCTACGACGCCTGGGCGCACACCCTCATCGGCACCAGCCTCTCCGAAGCCTTCGGATGGACCCGCAACCATTACGACCGCCTCGTCCATTTCGCCTTTGGCGCGCTGTCGGTGATCCCGGTCGCCGAAATCGCACGGCGTTGGGGCGGGCTAAGCCATCGCGGCGCGACGTTAACCGTGCTTGCTTGGGTCTTGGCCACATCCTGCCTTTACGAAATCTTCGAATGGCTGCTCACCATCGTCGCGGCGGGCGAGACCGCCGACCGCTATAATGGCCAGCAAGGTGACATCTGGGACGCGCAAAAGGATATGGCGCTGGCGGCGCTGGGTGCGATATTGGTGCTGCTGGTTCAGCGGAGGAGATAGGCGATGCGTAATATGACAGCCCTCGCGATGGTGGCACTGCTCGCCGCCTGCAAACCGGCGCCCGAAAAGACGCCCGCCGCGACTGAAACAACCGCGCCCCCGGTCCCCGAAGCCAAAGCCGACGGCCCCGCCGCCGCGACCACCGCGGTCAGCCTCGATGGCGAAGGGCTGCGCTTCATCGACAAGAGCAGCGGCAAGGCCAGCCTGCTCGCCTTCGGCGTCCCGCGCGCGCAGGCCGAAACCGCACTCGCCAACGTCGCGGGGCAAGCCGACGATCGCAGCAGCAACGACGAGTGCGGCGCCGGTCCGATGCAATTCACCCGCTACGACGCGATGACACTGAATTTTCAGGGCGATAAATTCGTCGGCTGGTTCCTCGGCAATGAACCCGGCGCTAGCGCCTATTCGACCGCGAGCGGCATCGCCATCGGCACGACCCGCGCCAAGGCGGGCGAGTCGGTGTCGATCGTCGACGTCGAGGACAGCACGCTGGGCGAGGAATTCAGCATCGGCACCGGCGAGAAGGTCGTCGGCGGCATGTTTGCGGCGCCCGGCGATACAGCGAAGATCGATGCGCTTTTCGCGGGGGTGAATTGCTTCTTTCGGTGATGGGCGCGGCTATCGGAAGCTGGCTTTGATCCTCCCTGCGGCGAAGCCGTGGGGAGGTGGCAGCGCGAAGCGCTGACGGAGGGGCTTTGGCGCTGCCGTCGCTGCCCCTCCACCATCGCCTGCGGCGCGAGCGGCGCGAGATGTGCCGGGAATTGCTTCGCCACCTC
>NZ_JADKYM010000049.1 GCF_015475875.1 Sphingopyxis solisilvae
GCGCCTATAGGCAGGGTGTTGGCGCTGGTCAATATCATGTGCGCGGGCCGCGAAAATTCCGTGCGAAGGCGGCTTCCCACGGGCCGCCGCGATAGTGAGTGGAGTTGGAAGTGAAGGCCGATGCGCTGGACGGGGCGTTCGATGCGGTGCTGGCGGCCGAGGCGGTCGATGATCTGAAGGCGTCGGTCGCGGCGCTGAAGGCACAGGTCGATGCGCAGACGGTCGCGGCGGCGCGGTTGCCGCTCGACGGGGCGAAGGCGGCCGATCCGGCGCGTGATGCGTTTGTTGAGCGGTACCTGCGGCGCGGGATCGACGCTGGGGTCGAGATGAAAAGCCTGTCGGGCGCAACCGGCGGCGAGGGCGGTTTTGCGGTGCCGCGCGAGATCGACGGAGCGATTGCCGCGACACTGAAAGCGCTGTCGCCGATCCGGTCGATCGCGACGGTCGTGCAGACCGGGACGAGCGGCTATCGCAAACTGGTCGCGACGGGGGCGATGGGCGCGGGCTGGGTCGGCGAGACCGCGGCGCGGCCCGAGACCGCGACGCGCAGCTTTGCCGAAATTGCGCCGCCGTCGGGCGAGCTTTATGCCAATCCGGCGGCGAGCCAGGCGATGCTGGACGATGCGATGTTCAACGTCGAGGATTGGCTGGCCGACCAGCTGGGGCGCGAGTTTGCGGTCGCCGAGGGTAGCGCATTCGTGACCGGCAACGGCACGAACCGGCCCAAGGGGTTCCTGACCTATGCCACGACGAACGAGGGTGATGCGGTGCGCGCCTTTGGCACGTTGCAGCATCTGGCGACGGGGACCGCGGGCGCCTTTCCGGCCGCAAACCCGCAGGACAAGCTGGTCGAGCTGGTCCATGCGCTGAAAGCGCCGTACCGGCAGGGCGCGTGCTGGGTGATGAATTCGGACACGCTGGCGCGCATCCGCAAGTTCAAGACGGCCGACGGCGCGTTTATCTGGCAGCCGGGGCTGGTCGAAGGGCAGGCGGCGACGCTGCTGGGATATCCGGTGGTCGAGGCAGAGGACATGCCCGATGTGGCGGCGAACAGCCTGTCGATCGCATTCGGCAATTTCCGCGCCGGTTACCTGGTCGCCGACCGCGGCGAGACGCGCATCCTGCGCGATCCGTTCAGCAACAAGCCGTTCGTGCATTTTTATGCAACCAAAAGGGTCGGCGGTGCGATCATCGATTCGCAGGCCATCAAACTGATGAAGTTCGCAGCCAGCTGATCTGGCGCGCGATGGGCGTCCGGTCCGTGCTCCCTACCCCCTTTCGGGGCGGACCGGGCGCCAATAACCGGTCGTCATTCCGCGCATACCGCCATTGCAGGCCGGTATGGGCGGAATGAC
>NZ_JADKYM010000006.1 GCF_015475875.1 Sphingopyxis solisilvae
GCGTTGTGCTCCTCGGGAGTCTGATCCCGTTGATCGCGGGTTAGCCAAAGACGCCGATTCCATATTGATTGCCAGGCCCCAATCAGTCAGTGCAAATCATTCTCAATAAAGGTGTTGGCGGCTCCGAAGCCAAGCTTCTTCTTGGCAGCGATCTGCATGGTCTCTCCGGTCGCCGGGTTGCGGCCCTCACGAGCAGCCGACGTCGAGACCTTGAACTTGCCGAAGCCACTGACCGAGACTTCTTCGCCCTTTGCGGCCGCGTCCGTGATCGCCGAGAAAACGGCATCGACGGCCTTCTTGCCCTCGGCCTTGCTCACTCCGAGCGATGCGGCGACGCTGTCTGCCAGTTCGGCATGGTTCAATTGATGTCTCCTTGTGCGGCCGGAGAATCCCGGCCGGGCGGGCCATATAGCGCCAGCTGATGCGAGACGCCATGTACGGCGCAGCATGTGGGGAGAAGCTGTTGAACTCGAATACTCCCTGCGGCACTAGCGCACCAATGCTCTCCATCCGCCTCATCGCATCCGCCCTGATCCTCAGCGCCACCGCCTGCTCCGCCGCGGCGAGCTCGCCTGCGGACATAACCCCGCCCGCGCAGACCAAACCGCTAAAAGTCGCTAGCTGGAACCTAGAATTCCTCGCCGAGCAAAACGGCGCCGGCTGCAACCCGCGCGATGATGCTGATTATGCCGCGATGCGCCGCATAGTCGGCAGCCTCGATGCCGATGTGATCGCGTTCCAGGAAGCCGAGAGCATTGCCGCTGCCGCACGCATCTTCGACACGGCGAGCTACACGATCGTCATGGAGGCGCGCCCGGGCGCGCCGAGCAGTACATGCGGCGGCGAGCATCCGGATCAGAAGGTCATTCGCCAGGCGGTGGGTTTCGCGGTCCGCAAGGGCATCGCCTTCGAGCGCAATGCGGATGTTTCTTCGCTGATGATCGGCAACGCGCAGCTGCGATCGGGGATCGACATCACATTGCGGCCGGCTGACCGCGCGCCGATTCGCCTGCTCGGCATTCACCTGAAATCGGGTTGTTTCGCGGGCAACGAGGCCAAGGCATGCCCGACGCTCATGCAGCAGCTCCCCGCGCTCGAGGCATGGATCGATGCAGCCGCGAGCGGCCCTGACCGCTTCGCCGTTCTCGGCGACTGGAACCGCCGGCTCGCGCAGAGCGGCGATATTGTGTGGACCGAGATAGACGATGGCGAGCCGGCGAACGCCGACCTCCATCTCGCCGACGCCGGCAAGGGACCGGCCTGCGATCCCCGCTATACCAGCTTCATCGACCATATCGTTCTCGACAGGCGCGCAGCCGCGGACCTCAGAGGCTTCGCCGAGACGTTCTATGCTCCCGGCGAGAAACATTACTCCGATCATTGCCCGATTGCGGTGACGATCGCGAACTGAACGGCGACACGCCCCACTCAGTCGTCGAGAAACCAGTCCGGCGTGTCGATCCTGCGCCAGGTCTTGTATGTGCCGGGCACCGGTATCTTCGCGCGAGCCTCGATCAGGGCGCCGGTCGTCAGATCATGGATGTCCGCAAAGACTTTGGGATTGCCATAATATGGCGGGGGACCGTTGAGCGGCCCTACCTCGACGATGCGCGCGCAGCTGTTCGCCCAGGTCGTTCGGCGGATCCAGAAGCCCGGCTGCCGCGCGTTGGCTTCGTACATCTGAAAGACGTTGAGATCGGAAAATTCGGTCGTCGCCCCCTCCCTCTTGCTCAAATCGGATAGTTCAGACCCATTGGAGGGCACAGTCTTCGATCGAAGCCTCCTCGCCCATCGAGAGGCGGACAAACAACGCGTGCCGGTAGCGGAAGCTCCGCTTGATCTGCTCAAGCTTCATCAGGTCGCGCTCATTGCTCCTGTTGCTCGTGGACTTCTTGATCTCGATAACCAGCAGATTGTCGTCGTCGGATCCCGGCACATGGACGATGATGTCGGGAAAGACCTTGCTCTCGGTCAGCTCGCCTTCTGCATCCGGCAGCCCGATCTCCTTGGGATAGATGTCATGCCGATTATATTCGACATGGACCTTGTGCTCGGGAAAATGAGGGATGAGCAGCCAGGCCAGAGAGGAGCTGATCGTCCTCTCGCCGATATCGAAGGAAATGATCTTGCCCTCTTCGGCGTAAAGCTGCTCGATCGCCTCAACGACGATAGCACCGATCGTATCAGCGTCCATAATGCGCCCTTCTCCACTATCAACAATACCGGATATGGAACAATTATTGACAATTGTTCCTATAAGGAACATATAGGTCTCACTGGAGACTATATGGCTACCGCTGCAAAAGCTATCGACCGCAAGGAACTCACCGGCCCCGCGCTCCGGACCTTCTTCAACATCGCAGAGGCCTGGGACCTCAGCGAGGTCGAACAGATGAAGATCCTCGGCCTCGACAGCCGTTCGACCTTCCACAACTGGAAACGCGGCGATGTCGCTGCGCTCAGCAAGGATGCGCTCGAACGCATCTCCTATGTGATGGGCATCTACAAGGGTTTGCAGATCCTCGTCCCGCAAACCGCCGACGCGTGGGTGCGCAAGCCCAACAAGGCGGCCATGTTCGGCGGCAAGCCTGCCATCGATCGCATGGCGTCGGGCAATGTCTCCGACCTCTACGTCGTGCGCCAGTATATCGACGGCCAGCGCGGCTGATCCCTTGGACATTCCCGTTACCGCCACGAGCTGGGCGCCTTGCTATCGCATCATCCCGAGCCGCTTCCCGCCAGTCGGCCTGTTCGACAAGGTGGCAGACCCGGCCGACCTCGACGCAGTCTTCATCATCGAGGCGATGACAAATGACCGGCTCCGCGACGAGGTCGGCGACCTCGCGCTCGTCCCGCCCGAGGACCGCATCGCCGGCCCCGGCACGACGCCGATCATGGCCGCCTTCACGCATCTCAATACCGAGGGTAGCCGTTTCTCCGACGGGAGCTTCGGCGTCTTCTACGCCGGCCTCACCATCGACACCGCGATTGCCGAGACCAAGCACCACCGCGTCCGCTTTCTCGGCGCGACCGACGAGCCCGCGCAGGAGATCGACATGCGCGTTTATGCCGCCGACCTCACCGCAAATCTTCACGACATTCGCGGCCACGCGGAAAGCCATGCCCATCTCTACGATCCCGACACCTATGCCCATTCGCAGGGTCTCGCGACCGAGCTGCGCGAGGCAGGATCGGATGGCATTCGCTACCTAAGCGTCCGCGACCCCGGCGGAGAATGCGCCGCCGCCTTCCGGCCTCGTCTGCTCGCGAACTGCCGGCAGGAACGACACCTTTGCTATGTCTGGGACGGCGCGACGATCGGCACCGTCTATGAGAAGAGAAATTTCGAAGGCTGACCAGACCGCGGGAACCATCGATCGATCCCGGACGTTTCAATTACCTGTCCAGACGAAAGAATGGCAGAATTTGATCGCATCTTCGGATGCAATCTAGGGAAGCCCCGCTGCAGAGATGTAGCGGGGCTTACCGCATGAACTCCCCGAGAACTGAGGGCAATGGCCCGAAGGCCTTGGACGAATGCGCTCATGTCGAGTCTGCGAAGTGAGAGACCGATCGAAAGCGCTCAATTTGACCAATCGGGAGATTTCGGACAAAAAGAGAACAAATGTCCACGAGCCCGCCACGACGTAGCCGCAAGATCGGCCGAAATGAGCGCTGTCCCTGCAGAAGCGGACGCAAGTTCAAGCACTGTCATGGTACAGTCGGATCGAACCTCCCCGCAGTTGGCGTTTTTCCAAAGGACATCGAGCAAGCCCGGACGCAGTGGCGAGCGCGCGAGAGGGTGCGCGAGAAGCAGCAGGGCCTAGGACGCCCGATCATCTCTGCGAAGGTTGGTAATGAGCAGATCGTCGCAATCGGCAACAAGCTCCTTTCATCCCGGAACTGGAAGACATTCCCTGATTTCCTGCAGGACTATCTCAAGACCAAGCTCGATCCGGCGTGGGGTAATGCCGAGATCGCAAAGCCGCTCGAGCAGCGACACCCGATCATGCAATGGTATGAAGCGCTATGCCATTTTCAGCGCAAATGGGTGATGAAGCCCGGCGTCCCGACGAGCACCGATGTTGTCGGCGTCCTCGCCTGCTATCTTGGTCTTGCCTATGCACGAGAGTACACTCACCGTATGTGCAGATCGATTCGAGGTGGCGTTCGGGTCGGACTCATGGTCCAGCAGAGATCACGGCCTACAGCGACGACCGCCTCGGTCACCTGGCTCAGGGGGCCCCAACCAGCCCCATGCTGTCCAACCTGGTAAGCGAGCCAATGGACGACCTCTTGGCAAAGATCGCTCGGGAGCGTGGACTTGTTTATACACGCTACTCCGACGATGTTGTCTTTTCGACCGGGACGACGATTACTCGGCGTGAAGTGCGCAATCTGGTCCATGATGTGAAGCGTGTGTTCAATTCGTTCGGGCACCTGTTACATCGCAAGAAAGTCGTCATTGCGCCGCCAGGCGCGCGCAAACTCGTCTTGGGATTGCTTGTTGACGGCGATGAGGTGCGGCTGTCTCGCGAATATCGGGCTAGGGTCGAATCTCATGTCCGCGGCATCGAGAAATTTGGCTTAGCGGAGCACGCAGCCTCGCGCCACTTTACGTCGGTCTGGGGCATGGTGAGACACGTCGGCGGACTGATTGCACACTCCAGAGCCGTAGATCAAACTTATGGAGATTCAATGCAATTGCGACTTTCGGCGGCACTTGAAGCTTCAGGTTGGAGTGATGCTTCACCCTGAAAGTATCCCCCCTTTAAAGCATCCACCTGGCCATCTGGTCAGATCGAGTTACCGAATTTCATTCAGGATGGAATGCCAAAGATCACCGCTTCGAGCGAGGCGCAAACTAGCTGGCTGCCCGTGCAGTTTCCTCAAGCTCGGAGATACGCGATGTGCAGACTTCGCGGACAATCGCCGCTAGAGCGTCAACTCGGCTACCGAGCCAAGCTAGCTCCTCCACAGAGATCCGATAGTGCTTCGAATAGCGGGCTTTAATGTAAGCCTCCTTCAACTTCTCGAAACGTGATCGATCGGCCTTCGTCTCGCGAGGCCAAGCTTCAGCCAAGCGCTCGTCCATCCGTTCTGCTTGGGTGCGCAGAAATGCGAGATTGTGCACGTGCGGGCTGTAGAACGAACAAACAAGCAGTGCGCAATTGTAGAGGCGCTCGGCCGTCTGATGGTAGTCGAACGCGGCGTCCTTCAGATAATTCTGCTCGACAGCGAACTTCGCTATATCCCTCCGCTTCAAAGCACTCGGATACCACTCGTCGAAATACTCCCGCGCCATCTCCAGCGCAGCGTGCGGCGTCTTCGGTTGCGGTTCGGGTAGTTCGTCGTCGACCGCCTGATAAATCGCGATCCCG
The DNA here is from genome assembly GCF_015475875.1 of Sphingopyxis solisilvae. Taxonomy (GTDB): domain Bacteria; phylum Pseudomonadota; class Alphaproteobacteria; order Sphingomonadales; family Sphingomonadaceae; genus Sphingopyxis; species Sphingopyxis solisilvae. Next base: position 5,382 of record NZ_JADKYM010000006.1, read on the forward strand.
TCGCGCGCGACGTCCATGAAGAAATAGCGACCCTGCGACAGTCCCGCGTTTACCTCGCCAGCGCTATGCACGATGAAGTTCACTGGCGTGCGAAGCGTCTTCGTAACCGACAGTTCCCGGATCAGCCGATCATCAAGCTTCGACCAATATTCGACCCGGTCGGTCAGCCGATCATCGTTGACGATGATCAGCAGATCATAATCGGACTGATATCCCTTGGCCGTATGCGGCTCGTCGACCCAACCGCCGCGGGCGTAGCTGCCGTACAGGATGATCTTGGAAATGCGCCCCTTGCGCTTCCAGTCCTGCGTCGCGAGAGCCAATGCGTCGCCGAACTCCTCGAAAATGATCTCGACGATCCGTTCGAGCTCGCGCTGCTTCTGAGGTGGGAGATGATCGATACCGCTACGCATGCGCGGTCACCCTAACAAGGTGGCGACACCCTTGCACCCCGATATTGATCCGGAACGCAAGGATGCCGCCGAGTGACGGCCGAGCGGGTCGCATGCTCGGCCGACGGGTTGTTGCTGAGAGATTTACCCCCATCGGCGCGGCCCCCCGACGGCGCCGATGCAGGCCGGTTAGAGCGACCGTTACCGTAAGGGAAACAAGCGATTGCATGAGCGTGGCAAGCCCAGCTTCGTCGCGAGGGTGAAAGTTATTTGCCATCTCAATCCGCCGCGTTCCAGATGATCGCAAAGCGGTTCTCATCTTCGGCCGCCGCAGCCCTGCCAAGGTTCGCATAGAGGCGCCGTGGGCCGAATTCGGGCGCTTCAAGCGTGATGGATACGTAGGGCTTTCCCGAGCCCGCGCCGACACGGATCCATCCCGCGCCGATCTCGACGCCGTCCGACCAAAGGCGATAGTCAGGCTGAATCTGCGAGCCCTTCGCCCGATTGAGGCGGATTTCGATCGGGGCCCTTATCGATAGGGTCGTCAGCTGGCCAATGAAGCCCTTCTCGATACTTCCATTGACGATTCCGATTGCTGCCATGGTGCTGCTCCTGCGTCACGCGCGGGCCGATCCCGCCGCGGCGGAAGCGTCGGGACGGTGGCATGAGCAGCGGATGCACCCGCAGGGCCGCAGCGCAGCGAAGGACAGGAGCATCGCTCCTGTTGCATCGGCTGCGCCGCCGTCCAAAGCGCTGTTGCGGCGGGTCGGACCGATGGATCAGTTGAAATGACGACCTCGGCCGGAAGCTGACAGATAGATTCAATTTGGACCATTAACCCGTACGTCAACTTGCCCCTTCGCAGCGCAGCGCTATGCTGACAGGGCATCGGGCAGCAAGGCGCGCGGTGCCGGGACGTAAGAATCTCGTTCGGAAGCCTTATGACATTCCCATCCGTTGCCGGGTGGCCGACGCGTATGTCCAGGCCTTCGGGCTAAAGGCGGCGGCGCATATTTCCGAATATGTTCTTACCTCCCGGCTTCATCGCCTCACCGTCCGACCGGTAGGCGATATGGAATGGACTATGATGACGACCCGACGGACCGGCGAGGTGCCGCACCGGGCGACCCCCTGCCTCCAAACGACTGGGCGGGGTTCAACCATGCCGATCGCGCCGAGGCGCTGTACGTCGCACATCAGGCCCGCGTAGCAGGCATCTTCCGCCGCAACGTTCCGCCGCATGAAGTCGGCGACCTCGTGCAGGAGACGTTTCGCCGCCTCTTTTCCGCGAAGGGCGTGAGCGCAACCTTCCTCGAAGCCCCTGCAGCCTATCTCGCGTCGACAGCCCGAACGATCCTGAAAAACCGGAAGCGGTCGGGGATGCGCAGCCAGTTGCAAGCTCACCACAGCTTCGAGGATCATGACGTTGCGGGCCCCGACCCGCATGCGACGCTGGAGCACCGCGACATGCTTCGCCGCGCCGAGGAAGCCATCGCCAGACTGAATCCAGTCACAAGGGATGTATTCCTGATGCACAGGTTCGAAGATCTCAGCTATTCCGAGATCGGACGAATCAAAGGCATGAGCAATAAAGCCGTGGAAAAACATATCGTCAAAGCTTTGGTCGCGGTTCGCAAGGCACGAGACCCGCAGTCGTGAAATCCAGCGAGCGCGAAGCGATCGAATGGGGCGTGCGCATGCGAGGTGCCCCCACAGAGGCCGACCGTGAGGCCTTCAAAATCTGGTATGCGAAACCCGGTAACGCCGAAGCATTCGCGGTGGCCGAGGACGATTTCGTGATGACCGGCTCTGCCTCCCGAACCCGCATCGAGGCGATCGCGCGAGAGGGACAAAAGCCGTCGGGCGGATTCCGGTGGGCCTTCGCCGCCGTCGCCGGGCTCGTGATAGCTGTCGGCTTCGCCTGGCATCTCGGCCGGCAGGGCGACACGCCCCAGATAGCTGCAGGCCCCATGCTTCCCGGCCAGCTTCGCCTCGCCGACGGCTCGACCGTGACGTTGATGGACGGCGCGTGGGCCGAACCGCAATTCTCCGACACCGAGCGCCGTGTCCGCCTGCACGGCGGCCGCGCACGCTTCGATGTTGCACACGACAGCGCCCGCCCCTTCATCGTCGTCGCCGGCATCTCGGAGACGAAAGCTCTTGGTACGGTGTTCGAGGTCGACGCCCGGTCGGATGTCCCGAAGGTCAAACTCGTGCGCGGCTTGGTCGAGGTCCGGCTCGGCGGGACGACAAAGACCGTGCGCCTCGCCCCCGGGGAAAGCGCCGAAGTCGCGCAAAGCGGCCCGCGTCTCATTCCTGCCATGACCAGCCCGGTCCAAACGGCAGAGCCGACCACAATGCTGGCGGCCGACGGACTCCCGCTCGGCGCGGTCATCGATGCGGCCAACAAGGCCAACGCGAAGCCGATCCGCCTCGCCGACCCGGCCCTCGCATCACTCCCTGTGACGGGCCGTTTCGACGTCGACAACGGCGCAGCCCTTGCCCGCAAACTCGCGGCAGCTCTGGACCTGGAGGCGGCAGAGGGGCCGGACGCGATCACCCTCAGTAAAAAATAATTCCGATCGGAGAGGGGGGGAGTTCCCTTTCCGGTGTTTTGCACCCCCAGACGGCCATCGGTGGCCGCTTGGGGAGGTAAGATGAAGTACAAGTTTCTGGCGGCGATGCTCTCGGTGAGCACCGCGGCAATCGCGATTCAGGTTCCTGCCGCGCACGCACAGGCACAACCAGCACAGCAGACCTATAATATTGCCGCGCAGGATCTCGGCGCGGCCCTGCAACGCTATTCGCAGATTTCAGGCCGGGAAGTGATCGCCTCGACAGGTCTCGTCGAAGGCAAGCGCAGCGCCCGCGTCCAAGGTCGCCTGACAGCCGATACTGCCCTCTCGCGTCTGCTTGCCGGCACCGGCCTCAACGTCGAACTGGTCGAAGGGGCCTGGGTGCTGCGCTCGGGAAACGACCATGCCGAGGAAGTTGGATCGACTGAATCCGGCGGGGAATCGATCGTCGTTACCGGCTCGCGTATTCGCGGGGCCGGTCCCACCGGGTCGCCCGTCGTGTCCATCGACCGGGAGGCCATCGAGAAGAGCGGCTACAGCAGTGTCCAGCAGTTGCTCCAATCGCTCCCACAGGCATTCGGCGGCGGTTCGAACGAGGCCACAACGGGCGCGACCACGCGCAACGGCACTGGCAATGACGCGACGCTCGGATCGAGTATCAACCTTCGCGGGCTCGGCACCTCGTCGACTTTGGTCCTGATCGACGGCTCGCGCCCCGCCCTCGGCGGCGTCGGCGGCCTTTTCGCGGACATCTCGCTGATCCCGATGGGCGCGGTCGAGCGGATCGAAGTGCTGACCGATGGCGCGTCGGCTATCTATGGGGCCGACGCCGTCGCGGGCGTGGTCAACGTCCGAATTCGCAATCGCTTCGAAGGCGCGGAAACGACGCTGCGCGCGGGAACCGCCGACGGCGACTTCAGCGAGGTGCAATTCAGCCAGCTTCTCGGCAAGCGGTGGAGCGGCGGCCATGTCATGCTCGCCTACCAGTTCTCGAACCGCGGCGCGCTCGCGGGCGCGAAACGCGATTTTGCCCGCGAGGATCTTCGCCCCTTCGGCGGACCCGACTTCCGGTCGACAACCGCTGTGCCGGGCACGATCCGGGCCGCGAACGGGCAGATCTTCGGCATACCCGCCGGGCAGAACGGAACGGCGCTCACCGCTGCGCAGCTCCTTCCCGGCATCCAGAACCGGCGCGACGGCCGTGCCGAGAGCGACATCCTGCCGCGCCAGCGCGTTCACAGCCTCTATGCCGGAGGCGAACTGGAGATCACGAGCGACCTGATCCTCAAGGTCAACGCGCTCGCCGCGCAGCGCGATTTCCGCAGGATCGCGAAGGGCGACTTCCTCCGCGTGTCGCGCGTGCCGGTCACCAATCCCTTCTATACCGATCCGATCGGTACGAACCAGCCGGTGCAGGTCACCTACAGCTTTGCGAACGACCTCGGACGTGAGAACCGTTCGGGCCGCGTGCGGGCCATTAACCTGTCAGGTGGGCTCGAACAGCGTCTCGGGCCGTGGAGCATCCAGCTCGGCGGTGCCTATGGCCGTCAGAAGGGCAAGGCCGACTATACCAATCTCGTCAACAATGCCCGTCTGACTGCGGCGCTCGCCGACACCAACCCGGCGACCGCGCTCAACGTGTTCGGCGACGGAACGGCGAACAATCCCGCGACGCTCGACCGCATCCGGGGCAGCTACGGGACGATCGACGATTATTCGAACTGGTCGGCGGCGCTTCGCGCCGACGGCCCGTTGTTCCGTCTCCCGGCGGGCGATATCCGCCTCGCTGCGGGCGCGGAATATCGGCGCGAGGCCTATGACTATTTCGTCAAGAACGACATCAGCGCCGCGACCCCGAACAATGCGCCCTATCCCGGCCTGCCCGGTCCGCGGCATGTGAAGTCACTCTATGCGGAATTGCTGGTGCCGATCTTCGGCCCCGACAATGAAGTGCCCGGCTTCCGGCGCCTCGAACTTTCTGCTGCAGGTCGCATCGAGGACTATAACCAGTTCGGTCGCACCGAGAATCCGAAGTTCAGCCTGCGCTGGGAACCCGCTGAAGGCATCGCGCTCCGCAGTTCCTACGGCACGTCGTTCCGCGCCCCCCTGTTCGACGAACTGATCGGCCCGGCGCTCTCGCTCTACTCGGTCGAGAATGTGCCGGATCCAGCGTCGCCGACGGGGCAATCGACCGTCCTCGCGCTGTTCGGCTATGCGCCGAACATCCAGCCCGAGAAGGCGACGACCTGGACTGCGGGCTTCGATATCGCGCCGCCCTCGCTGCCGGGCCTCCGCGCATCGCTCACCTATTATTATGTCGATTATCGCGATCGTATCGGAACGGTGACCGAGGATTATCTCCGCTTCCTGTCGAACCGCGACGTGTTCGGCGGGGTGATCATCGACAACCCGCCGCTCGACCTCGTCAATTTCTACTTCAACCAGCCGACCTTCTTCAATCCCTCGGGCTTCGCGCCGACCGACATCGTCGCGATCCTCGACGGCCAAACGCGCAATCTCTCGGCAGAACGACAGCGGGGGATCGACTTCGACCTCGGCTACGCACCGCAGCTGGCCGGCGGAACGCTCGACCTCGGGATCAGCGGCACGCATATCTTCTCGATCAAGCGGCAATTGACGCCCGGTGCACCGAGCACCGACGTCGTCGGCTTCTACGCCAGCCCCGTGAAGTGGCGCCTGCGCGGGCGCGCGGGCTGGTCGAAGGGCGGCTTCTCGGCCAATGCCTTCGTCAATTTCACCGACAGCTATATCAACCAGATCGTCGTGCCTGCCGAGCCCGTCTCGTCATGGACCACCGTCGATCTCACGATCTCGCAGCGGATCGGTGGAAGCGGCGGTGAAGATGGCCGGGGGCTTCAGCTTGGCCTTTCCGTCCTGAACCTGTTCGACAAGGACCCGCCCTATGTCATGAACCGCAGCCAGACCTCGGCAATGGGTTATGACCCCGAGAAGGCGAGCCCGGTCGGGCGGATGATCTCGGTCCAGGCGACGATCAAATGGTAGGACGGCTGACGCTGATCCTTGCCCTGCTGGCCGCGGCATCGCCCGCGGCCAGCCAGACGACGCCGAGGGAGATCGTCGAGACCGCCGATATTTCGGGGCTTGCGGCGTCTCCCGACGGTCGCTGGATCGCCTACAGGATTGAGAGGCCATCGACCGCCACGAACCGCATCGACGTCGACTGGTATCTGGTTGCGGCCGACGGCCGGTCACCCCCGCGCTCGCTTGGTCGTCTCGGAACGGCGATGTGGGACGATGCTGGCGTGATCGTAGCCGGTGAGGCCAAATGGGGTCCGGACAGCCATCGCCTTGTCGTTCGCGCGCTCGTCGACGGACGGGTCGGCCTCTGGGCCAGCGCAACCGACGGCTCGGGCTTTCGTGCCATCGCGGACGGCGACAGCGACATCGAGGCATTCGCGTTTCGGGCCGACGGTGCGCTCGTCACGCGCGAGGGGCCGTCGCGGGCCACTATTGCACGCGCCGAGGAAGCCGAGCGCGAAACCGGCATCCTCGTCGACGGCGCCACCGACCTTGCCCAGCCGCTCTATCATGGCGCCCTGATCAACGGGCGCCCGGCCACGCAGCGCTTCTCGGGCGACTGGTTCGACAGGGCGCCGCTGCTCGCTGCCGCGCCGCGCCACTTCCTACGCTACGATGCCGGTGCCCTCGCGCCCGTCGCCGCAGATGCCGCCGATCAGGCGCTGCTCGAACCACAGCCGCATCCCGCTCTCGTTTCGCCAGCCGATTTGCCCGTCGCGCTGCGCACCGCGCTCGGAGCCCGCGGTATGTGCGCGGCAAAAAGCCAATGTCCCCCGGGTGAGCTGCGCCTCTCCTGGTGGGCGCCCCGAAGCGACGGAAGCGCGGTCGTCGCGCTCCATGACGCGGACTTCCACCAGACCCTGTTCGCTTGGTCGGCACGAACAGCAAGGCTGACCCGCCTCGCCGCTGCGGACGGACAACTCTCGGGCGGCCGTACCCATTATCTGCCCTGCGCCGCAGCGCAGGCTGCCATCTTCTGCGTCGAAGCCGCCCCCGATATCGCGCCGCGCCTCGTCCGTATCGGCGAGGGCGGCAACAAGACCGTCGTCTCCTCCCCCAATCCAGATCCTGACAGCGAAGGGCTCCTTGCCGAAACCATCGCGTGGCAGGTGAGCGGCAGCCGTGCGTCGGGCGTATTGATCCGCCCGAAGATCCCCGGGCGGCTGCCGCTCTTCGTCACTTACTATCGCTGCGCGGGATATCTGCGCGGCGGTGTCGGCGACGAATGGCCGCTGCGCGCGCTTGCCGCGAACGGGATCGCCGCACTCTGCATCAATTCGGTGCCAAGCGGCGCGGTCGGAGAAGCACGCTACGAACAGGGCATGGAGGCTGTTCGTGCCGCGGTCGATCTCCTCGCAAAGCGCGGGATCGTCGATCCGGCGCGCGTCGGCATGGGGGGCCTCAGCTTCGGGAGCGAGGTCACGACGTGGACGCTCCGGCACAGTGATTTGCTCAAGGCCGCCTCGATCGCCTCGGTTCAGCTCGAACCAAGCTATTACTGGTTCAACGCGCGGCCCGGGCGCGAGACCTTCATCAAAAATGTGCGCGAAGTCTGGAAGGTCGGATCACCCGATGAATCGCCGGACGGCTGGAAGCGCCTTTCAGCGGCGCTCGACACCTCCAACATTCACGCGCCCCTCCTCATGCAGCTGCCCGAACATGAAGCGCGGCTCTCGCTCGAACTGTTCAGCAAGCTCGCGACCGCCCGGCTCGCCGAGATGCACATCTTCCCGTTCGCTGCACACATCAAGGCCGAGCCCCGGCAGAAGCTCGCCGCCTATCAGCGCAATCTCGACTGGTTTCGTTACTGGCTGCAAGGCGCGATCGACCCCGATCCCGCCAAGGCCGGGCAGTATCAGCGCTGGTCGCTGCTCGGACCGAAGAAGGGCGAAGCCTCGACCGCGCGGATCCAACGCTCGACATCGGCGATCTCAAGCAATCGGAAATAGTCGAAATTGCCGACGACGTCGGCAGCCTCGATATAGGCCGATATGCTCGCCGCATCGAGCAGCCCGCGCGTGGCGAGACGGCCGTCCAGCAGCAGCTCGCCGAGGTCATGCCGCTGCCGCAGGAAGGCGGCGGTGCAGAGCGATTCCAGTCGCCCCTTGTCGCGCCGCCACACGACCGATGCCGGCAGGCGGTTCGCAAAGGCGGCGCGAGCAACCGCCCGGTCCCGGCCACCGGTGAACCAGACCCAGCTCGGGATCGACAGGCAGAGCTCGACGACCGGCTGCGACAGCAGTGGCAGGCCGACATCGCGATCGTACCAGCGATCGGGACGGTCGGCGAAATCGAGGATCCGGCGGATGGCCTCGACATGCTTGCGCTTGCCTCTCGACGCGCCAGCCGCCCCCTCGTCCCAGGGATGAGTGAAGGGTGCCGCAGGCAGCGCCGCCTGATTGCAGAAGCTCGTCTCGCGCGGCCAGCCTCGGCGCGGCCCGACGCGCCGAGCACGTACCAGCAGGCGGACCGCCTCCCAGATCGTCGCGCCACCCGCGCGCGCAACGTCGCGAAGTACGGCAAAGGTCCGCCGCGAGAAGCCGAACTGCTCGAACGCATCGACCGCGGGGCCGATAGAGCTGTCGAAGGCGAAGACATTATCGCCGCCGATGCCGCCGATAATCGCCCTTGCCTTTCCCCCGCCAGCCTCCTCGAAGGCCTGGTCAAGGCCGCCGAGAACGCCATAGGCACCCGGGCGCGGATGCAAATGGGCAGGCGGCGACAGAAGATCGATCCGCGTGTCGTCGTTCCGGGCTTCGATCATCGCAGCGCCAACGCGCTCGGCAACCGCGCGCGCGAAATGGCGTTCGTCGCCATCGGCGCCCGGCGTCGCGAAATTGATCGCCGAAAAGTCCGCGCCCGCCCCCGAGAGCGAGGCCGCGACGATCGAACTGTCGAGCCCACCCGACAGTTCGAGAAGAATTTCGCTGCGACCCGAACTCCAGGCCTTCACGCTGCTGTCGATGCGCCGCTCGAGCGCCGCGGCAAGTTCGGCAACGCCGCTCGCCGCCGGCTTTGCCACATGCTCCCACGGCGACCAGTCCGCCCGGACCTCGGTCCCATGACCGTCGAACGCGAGGCTGGAGCCGGGGAGCAGCTCGAGCAGGCCCGCAATGCCCGTGCGCTCGGTCCTGAGATTACTGTACGCGAGGGACTGGCCGACGAACTCCCAGTCGATCGAAACGTCCGAGAGCAAGTCACGGACGAGTTCGAGATGCGAGAAGCAGAGGATCCCGTCCGCGTTCCGGATCCAATATAGCGGCATGCCGGTCAGCGCCGCCCGCTCAACGATCAGCGTATCACCCCGCCGTGCTACCGCGATGAAATTACCCCAGCCATCCGCGGGAGCGTGAACGCTCACCCCGGTTCGCGTGAAGATATCCCCGAGGATGACCGCGCCGTCCGCGAGGCGCCGCGACGGCAGGTCCGTGCCTGCGAACAGGATATGGTCATGCTCGATCGCGACCGCGCCAAGGCCATGCTGCTCGGCGGCGGCGGCGACGTCCGCCGCGCGGTCGGGTGCTCCCAGAAAGGCGAGCAGTCCCCGCTTCACCGGACGGCCAGGATCGGCGTGAAGTTACGGGCCTCGGCAGCCGAACCGGTAAGGATGGTCTCCGGGGTCTGGAGCCAGCAATGAGCGTTGAAGGGCGACATCCGCACGCCGAAGACGAGGCTCGCGACGATACCGCGCGCAAGAAGGATATGGTCGAGCGCGAGCGCATCGATCAGACAGCGCGGCGGAATGGGATTGAGCCAGCGGCTCGCGGCATAAGCGGCGGCAACGGAAGCGGCTGCATCCTCCGTTCCCGGGACGCCGATGGCACGCTTTCGCTCGGTAAACCGGACGACAGTCGCGGCAATATGCTCAGGCCTCATCGCCCGCCGAGCCCAGCGAAGCGCGAACGCCGCCGAAGCAATCATCCGCAGGCCCGTTCGGCCCTCCGTCGCCATGAGATCATCCTCGGGCACTTCGATCTCGGTCGGTCCGATGCTGGTGGATTTCCCCGACTGCATGATGAGCCCGGCTCGCTCGAGCCGCGTGATGGCTTCGCTATCGTTGGGTTCTCCGGCCCGGAGGCGATCGAACGCCGCGCGGTCGGCCCCGCGCAGCAAGAAATATTTGTCGCGGGCGAGATCGAGGAAGACAAGCTCGCCGCCCACCTCGCAATAGCCCGTGCCGGTCGCCAGTTGCCAACCCATTGCCATGATGCCTGGGGCTTCCGGAGACCCGGCACCGCCGGGCCCCCGGGGTGCCGTCAGTCCTGGACGAGACCGGGGCGCAGCATGCGCCCGCCGGATTCGATCGGCAGGCCTTCGTCGCCGGCGGTATCGGTCGTGACAGTGCCGAGCTCGACGAGCTCCTGGGGTTCGCGTTCCATGGTCATTTCCTTTCCTCGATCATCGAAGGGCGATGCCGGGAGCCGGCTGCCCGGCCCCCGGCGCCGTGGTCAGTCCTGGGTGAGCCCGGTGACCTTGAACTTGCCGGCACCTTCGATGCCCAGCGGATCGTCGCCGGCGGTGTCCGTCGTGACGGTGCCGAGTTCGATCAGTTCATTGGTTTCGCGATCCATGATCGTTTCCTTCCAAGATGCCGCGGAATTGCGGCTCGATCGAAGCTAGGGCGGCGGCGCCGTATAGGAATTTTATACGACTCATATCGTCCGAATATTATCGCAAGGGTTCCGAGCGCTTGCGGATCTCGGCAGCAACGCGCCCGGCGAACCCGGCTCGCCGGCGATGGAAGCGCGTGATTTTGCTGCGCAAAGCGCTCCAGCGCCCGAAGCGATAATCCTCCGCCATTGCCTTCAAAGCATCGTGCGCGTCGGCATCAACGCGGACCTCCAGCGAGCGAATTGTCATGCTCCTCTCCACCATATTGACGATCGCGGCGCGAAGTTCGCCATTCGAGCTGCCGGTCGCGATGGTCCGGAAGAGACTTTCGATCGCCTCCGGATAGGAGTCGTGAGCCGCAAGTTCGATCAGGCCGCCGGGCAAGTCAGGCCGCGGGGACCGCCCCTTGAGCGCCATCGACAGGAGCGCCCCGGCCCAGCCATAGAGGTCGACGAGATCGGCCTCGCCAAGGAGGGGCTGCCGGAACCCCTCCTGGTGCCAGCTCTCGATGATCCGCTCCCCCGAGAGGCGGTAGAGGGCATCGCGGACCGGAGTGGCGCTCGAGGCAAGCGTTCTCGAAAGCTGCGCGGCCTCGAGGCGAGTGCCTGGCGGATAGGCGCCAGACAATATGCGTGCCTTCAAATCCAGATAGACCCGCTCCATCGTGGCACCAGGGCTCATGCCGCCAACGCCCCGCGCTCGCCTTCTCCTTCCGGCGGCTGCCCGGCGACATAGTCGGCGAGAAGGGCCTGCTGATCGGGCCGGAGCGCATCGACCGCGGCGATTGGGTCGGCGGGGTAGCCATTGAACAGCACCGACGGACATTGCCCCTCGAAATTGCCGAGATTGGGACGATGCTGCGCATAGCCGGCAAGCGCCGCGAGGCCTGGCGCGAATGTCCGTGCAATCTCCGGCGGATAGGCCAGCCACTGGTTCTCGTAGGGCTTGAGCCAGCCGAGGCAGTAGCTGACGATGATTCCGCGGCGGACGCTGCCGCTCCGATTTCCGCCGGCGCCGTGCAGTGTCGAGCCGAGGAAGACGATCGCGTCGCCGGGCTGGGCCTCCGCAACGATCGGGGTTTCCTTCGATTCCTCCACCAACGCTTCGACGCCATGGCTGTCCGGCCAGATGATCGTCGCGCCATTCTCCTCGGTGAAGGGGGTAAGCGGCCACATGACATTGACGAGATATTCGACCTCGCCAAGCGCACCCTGCCACATATTCTGGTCACGGTGCGGGAATTGCGCGAGAGCGCCGGGATGAAGCTCGATCGCCTGGGTGAGATTGAGCTGGATCCGGTCGCACCAGTTCCCGAGTACGATCTCGGCGAGCTCGAGGACGGCAGAGTTCATGACCAGATCGGCCATATGTGGCGAGCGGATCAGAAGGCGGCCGAACCGCTTGGTCCTTGTCCCGTAGAAGCCGCCTTCACAAAAAGGCGTCGCCTCGTAGCGTGGCCCGAGATCCTCGGCGATCGCGCCGATTAGCGAAGCCGGAACGGCGTCGCGGAGAACCGTATAGCCCCTTCCCATGAGGTCGCGGGCTGCCGGGGATCGAGGCGAACGTGCGTCGAGCGCAGCATGATTGATCAGCATCGTTCTCTCCTCACGCGGCGCAGGCGGCGTCGGTCGCCGCGGCGTCGCTGGCGATGCCGGCCGCAGCGAGCTTGGCAATCGTCGAGGCGTCGATCTCGATCCGCAGCGCCGCGAGCGCTTGTCCCCGATGGAGCACGGGTTCGCCAAGGGCGCGGCAGTCCCAGCCGAAAGTCTGGATCTGGCGGAACCAAGGGAGCTCGGCGACGCCGGTGTAGGTGCGTACGCCATTGGCGAGGGCGAACTCGGCGAGGCCTACCAGGAGCGCGTCGCGTGCGATCCTGCGCTCGCGCGCCCCGATGCCCGGCGACAGGCAGAAGCGCGTGATCTCGAGCACATCGGGACCTTGCGGCACCTCACCCTCGACGAGACCCGGAAACAGCGTGTCGAGCAGCGCGGGCCGGGTCGTCAGCAGCAGGCGGGCCGAGGCGAGATGATCGCCCTCCTCGGTCGCGACGATCAGGTAGATCGCGTCCTCATTGTCGAACTGGTCGAGCTCGTAGCGGCCGGCGAGCGCGGGCAGGTCCCATTTCAGGAGATCGATGAAGACGCGCTTGCGCGCCTCGAACATGGATCTCAGCACCAGGTGCTCGCGGGTCCGGTTTTGTTGGTCGACGATTAGCAGCATGGATAAGCCTCCTTCTGAAAGAGGCGTTCCAATTGAACGGCTTTTCGGACCCGCACCATAGCATGATAGGGGGGTGTCCACGATTTTTCTCAGCGCTTCGCGATGTCCTCGAAGCTGATGTCGCCATCGTACAGCGCCCGCACGGTCAGCGTGATCCCGCCATTCGCCTCATAACGCTGGCGCGCATTGCGCAGATGCTCGCGGACCGTATCGGGACTGAGACCGAGAATAAGCCCGATCTTCCAGACCGGTTCCCCCTTGGCGGCCCATATCAGGCATTCGCGCTGCCGATCGGTGAGCCGCGGCGCGATGCGCGCGAGGGCCGGATTGCCGATTTGCCGCGCAGCATCGAAGGCCGCGCCTCCGATCATGCGAGCGAACTGCAGCGCATCGGCGTTCGCCGCGATCCCCGGCTTCCAGGCGAACGATACCGATCCATGCGCATCGCCGGGAATATGAGCGGGGACCGTGAGCCCGTCGCCAATGCCGTGCCGTAGCGCCTCGCCGAGGATCATCTCGTCCTCGCGCCGTTCGCCTGCCAACGGCTTCATATCGTGCCACAGGAACCCCGCCGAACTCCGCTGGCTCGCACGATGGACCGGATCGGTCACGCCGAGTTTCCGCTCGTCGAACCAATGCGCCCATTCCTCGGGATAGTTATGGATGCGAATGCCGCGATCGGGCGCAGCGAGAAAATCGACGTGATGGCTCAGCGCGAACCAGGAGCAGCCCATGGCGCGGCAGGCCTCTGACAGGAGGTCGGCGAGCGCCGCCCCGTCCTTTACATGACTGACGTCGAGCGCAAATGCATGCGCGGCGTCCATCGTCGGCATTATGACCTATAGCGCGCCGACCGGCGTTTCCGACCTGCCCGGTCCGCGTGCTCCTCGTCAGTGCAGGCGACCCCTGCCCTCTCACAAGGCTGGCCGGCCCGCAACGGTCGATCGCCGCTGGTCAAGGCGATCTTGGGAGAATCTGAAAATGCGGGACAAGTCCATATTATTCAAATATATTCGGAAGATATAACCAGATTGAGGCCATTATTTCGAGAGATCGGCCGGCGTTCGACCGATTTCAACCTTCGCCCGCTAGCGGCAGGTCCCCTGGAATCAGGCGCCCAGATTCTTCAGGGGCATCGAAACGGGACCGTATCCAGCGTCGGGCGGCAGCACCAGAACGGGTTCTCCATTCTCTTCCGAGACCTCGGGCAGCACGGTCACGAGCCTGCGTTGCCTTGCGCGCGAAATGCAATCCTCCGCACTTTCTGCCTCGGCGAGCAGCTGCAGGTTCATCAAGGTCGGAAAGATGATGGTCCGCTCGCCCGCCGCCGCCAATCGGATCGCCTCCCGCGGCGAGATCCATTCCACATCGACGGTCTCGCGTCCGTCACAGGCCGCCACCTGTCTCGGCGGCGCGCTTATGGTGTAGAACCAGGTATCGAACCGCTTGGGCATGATAATCGGGGTAATCCACCGGGCGAAGGTGGCAAGTGCATCGAGATCGAGGCGCACGCCCAATTCGCGAACCACATCGATGAAAGCGATTTCGCCCGTCTCGACCGCGCTGCGCGCCGATGCGTCGCAAGCGCCCTCAAACGGCGCGCCTTGGGCGGTCTGCGCCAGCAGAATCCCCGTTTCCTCGAATGCCTCGCGGATCGCCCCGATGCGCAGGGTTCGCTGGACCGCATCCAGATTGTTCCACCCGATCGCATGCTCGGACCAACGCTCGTCCTTGTCGCCATCATGCGTCTTGCCGCCTGGAAAGACCAAGGCTCCGGATGCAAAATCGATCTGGTGATGGCGCTTGACCATCAGGACCTGAAACTCGGGCTGGTCGCGGACCAGGAGCAACGTCGCGGCGGGCTTCGGTTCGGGAACCTGGGGTGCATTGGTCATATGTGTCTCCTTGGGTCGAGCTGCATCGAAACACTTTGGTGCGCGCGCAATTCAGTTGCTTCCCGCCGTGCCCATCGGGTCCTGCCGAACATCTGCTGCTGCCGCGCGCATCGAACCGTCACCCTTGGACCACTCTTCGATCAGTGCCCGCAAGGCAGCGGCAAAGGCGAGAGGTTGGTCGAGCATCAAGTGATGTTGTGCGTCCGGAATCGCGATGATGGGGATATCTTCCCCTCCCAGTTCGCGCACGTAGAGGTGGGAATCGGGCGTGAAGAGCTGGCTCTGCTCGCCGTGGACAATCGCCTTTCGACCAGGTGCGGCGATCAGCCGGGGACCGATTTCGAGCCACAGGCGGCGAGAATTGTCGCGCCGGAAGACTGCCGGGGAGAATTTCCACACCCACTCGGCCCGTTGGCGGCGGAGCGCATGATAGGCCATGTAATCCATCAGAAAAGGTTCGCCCACCGGCTGTGGCGGGGCCAGCACGAACCTGGACCGCGCACTCGCGTAATCGGGATAGCGCCGATGAGGCTTGTCGGGATCGCCCGAGCCGGGACTGCTGCGGCCGTTGCTCCAATATTTTTCCAGTTCCGACGGGCGTAGAATCATCATGTCACAGATTATCACTCCCGCAAATGCGGCCGGCGCGAGTTCGAGAGCCTGCAGGGCTACGGCCGACCCGAAGCTGTGCGCTACCAGGATGGGTTTGCGAGCGTGGCCGAACAGGCCAAGGGCATTGGCGACCCCGATCATCTCGCGCCCGCGCGCCGCCATGTCGCAGTCGGGGCGCACGTCGCTGTCGCCCATGCCGGAAAGATCGTAGGCGACTATGTGGTAATCGCGGGACAGGAATGGCGCGATGAAGGCAAAGCAGCGGGCGTGCGACAGGAAGCCGTGGGTCATCAGGACCGGCGGCGCCGCGGGATTACCCCATCGGAAATAGTGAATGCGCACGCCATCGACTGTCACGAAGCCTTCCTCGCGCGGAACCGCCAGCGCCGCGACAAACCAGTCCGGCAGGACCGACGGGTCAGATACCCATTCTTGCACGATATCGGGGACAGTCTCGGTCATCGGTCGTTGCTTTCGTTCATGCCAGCGCGAAGCCGCGATACCCGTCCGCTGCCACGTCTTCGGAAATCTTGGCGAAACCGATCACGCTGGGATAGTTGAGCAATTGTCGAGGTTTACCAGGAATATTGTCGCCCATGTACCAGGACATTGCCCGGGGAAAGAGCGTCATGGACCCGATCGCGGCGACCCCCTCGGTCCATTCACGCTCGGCATCCTCTTCCGCTTCAAACCGCGTGAAGCCGCGGTCGCGCAGCGTCACCAGAAAATCCCGGACCCAGTCCCCCTGGATTTCCGCTGCCGTCGGGCCGTTGGCGAAACCCGACGGGCTCAGCGGCCCGTAGAGATAGGCCAGGTTGGGGAAGCCGTGCACGGCATAGCCGAGATAGGCAGTCACCTGTTCGCGCCAGGTGTCGGCAAGTCTGAGATCATTCCGGCCCCGAATATCGATCTGCATCAGGCCGCCGCGTCCGGCATCGAAGCCGGTAGCGAAAACGATCAGGTCGCATTCGATCAACCCGTCGTCGGTTTCGATCCCCTCGGCTATGATCCGCTGCACCGGTGTCCGCGCGAGGTCCACCAGCGCGACATTTTCCTGAGCGAATATCTCGTAATAGTTTCGCTCGAGCGAGGGACGCTTGGTTCCGAACGGGTGCGGCGGTTCGCTTGGTGCCAGGGTTTCGTGCAAGGCCGGATCGGCAATTCGCGCCCTCACCTTGTCGCGCCAGAAATCATAGGCGTGGCGGTTGGCTTGTTCGCTGGTCAGCAGATCGGCGAAATTGGCGTACCAGAAACGCAAACCCCCAGCCTGCCATTGCTTTTCGAACAAGCATCGCCTTGCCTCCGCATCGACATCGAGCGCCGAAGTGTCGACGCTGCCCGTATCGAAACCGCCAGAGGTCTGAAGGCGAGCTGCAAAGATCGCCGGATAGCCAAGCTTCTCCCGCTCCTGTTGCGCGATCGTCAGAGTTTCCTGTCGCATCGGCAGCGCGAGGATTGGCGTGCGCTGCAGCAGGGTGACCTGCGCCGCTTCGGCGGCCGCTTCCTGCGCCACCTGGACTCCGCTGGCTCCGGTGCCGATGATCGCCACCTTCCGGCCGGCCATGGACAGCCCCTGCTGCGGCCAGTGCGCCGTGTGGTGCCATTCCCCCGCGAAGCTTTCCAATCCCGCGATCTCGGGCACATGGGCCTGTGCCGCAAAGCCAAGGCATGGCAGCAGGTAGCGCGCCCGCAACATATCGCCGCCGTCCGTCGTCACGCGCCAGATGCGCTCGCTCTCGTCCCAGTGGGCGCTTGCCACCCGGGTCCCCATGGTGATGTGCGACCAGAGCGACAGGCGGTCGCAGACATGGCGGAAATAGGCGCGCAGCTCACGCCATCCGGGATAGCGTTCGCGCCAGGTCCAGTCGCGCCACAGCTCGGGGATCGAATATTCGTAGATCGGCACCTGCGAATCGACGCGCGCGCCGGGATAGCAATTCCAGTACCAGATGCCGCCCGGCTCGTCGGCTGCATCGATCAGCCTCGCATCGAAGCCCGCCTCGCGCAACCGGTGGAGCAGGTAGACCCCGCTGAAGCCGGCGCCGACGATCAACGCCTCACAGTCGCCAACCGGTCCGTTGTTCACGTCGTCGCGCCTTGCGATATCGCGAAGTCTCTTACCGCGGCATAGTCGGCCTTTCCGTTCGACGCGCGCAGCGGGATGGTGGCACGGTAAACCGACTTCGGGGTCTTGTAGCCCGCCAGACGCTTGCGGACGTGCGCCTTGATCTCGGTCTCGTCGAACTCGGCGCTCTCCTCGAGGCGAACCACCGCGGTCACCGCCTGGCCCCATTTCTCGTCCGGTACGCCAACGACGAGCGCATCGGACACGGACTTATGGGTCTTGAGCACCTCCTCGACTTCCTCGGGATAGACTTTTTCGCCGGCCGTGTTGATGCAGACGCTTCCCCGTCCAAGCAGAGTGAGGCTGCCATCGGCCTCCACCCGGCACCAGTCGCCGGGGATCGAGTAGCGCACACCGTCAATGGTCCGAAACGTCTTCGCAGACTTTTCCGGGTCCTTGTAATAGCCTGCCGGTATGGCGCCCTTGCGGGCAATGAAGCCGGGAATCCCGCTCCCCGCTTCGACCCTGGCGTCATTTTCGTCGAATATGTCGCAATGCTCGCCGATCACGAACCTCGCGGTCTGGACGGACCCCTGAGCGGTGGTCACCGACAGTCCGTAACCCAGCCCTTCGGATGCACCGAAGGCGTCCATCAACGCCACTTGCCGGATGTGCCGGATCAACCCTTCCTTGACCTCGCGGCTCCACATGACGCCCGATGAGATGATCGAGCCCAGGCTTGAGGTATCGAATTGCTCCGGCGCGTCGTCCAGAGCGGCCAGCATTGGCTTGGCGAAGGCATCGCCGACGATCGCGATGGACTGCACGGCGTGCTTCTCGACTCCGCGCCATAGCTCGGCTGCATCGAACGACGGACTGTCGAGCGTGACGATGCAGCCACCTCCCATCATCGCGCCGAGGGCAGATAGAAGGCCGGTTCCATGCATCATCGGGCAGGCAGGGAGAAAGATCCGGCCAGGGCCGTCGGCGCGGATCATATCGACCGTATCATCCAGGTCCAGGGGCGCCGGGCCGAGCAAACCGGCGGTATCGAGTTGCGCCCTCCGAAGGTCGTCGTGCCGCCACATCACACCTTTGGGCATGCCCGTGGTGCCGCCCGTGTAGATGAACAGCATGTCGTCGGGAGAACGGACCACGTCCAGCCGCGATCCGTCTCCTTGCGTCGCCAGTGCTTCATAGGGTTCGGCAAAAGAGGCGATTTCCGCCGGATCGCCGATTTCGACAAAGATCCGGACCTTGCCGAGGCGGTCCTTCAGTTCGACGATGCAATCGCGGAATTCGCTGCTGTAGACGATCACCTCGGCATCGGAATCGTCGAAGATGTAAAGCACCTCGTCGGGCTTGTAACGATAGTTGATATTGACGTGGGTCAGCCGAGCCTTGAAGCAGGCCGCCATCGTTTCGCCATATTCCGGGCGGTTCCGCATGTAGAAGGCGACCTTGGCCCCGGCTTCGATCCCCTCATTGCGCAGCGCGCGCCCAAGATTGTTGGACCGGGCGGACATTTCCGGCCAGGTGATCAGCCGGTCCCCATGGATCAGCGCGGGGGCGTCGTGCGGGAGCACGGGTTCGATCGCATCGAGAATGTCGCCAAAGTTCCAAGCAGTCATTCTCTTCCTCTCTCCCGCCTTATCGTGTCGCCGCGTTCAATCCTTGAAGCTGCGCCGCTTCAGCCCTGACCCGCTCCGGTCCGCCCAGAAGCTGGCGGTCGAAGCCGATCCGCTTGAACCAGAAGTGCAGACCAAGCAGGTCGGTAAAGCCCATGCCGCCGTGCACCTCCGTAGCCGTCCTCGCCACGAAGCGGTGGACCTCGCCTGTATGCGATTTCGCGAAACAGGCCGTGAGTGCCGCCTCGTCGGGAAGGACGTCGAAGGCATGCGCGGCGTACCACACCAACGCACGGCATGGTTCGTGCCGCGCCGCCATCTCGGCGCACATGTGCTTGACCGCCTGAAAACTGCCGATGACCCGCCCGAACTGCTCACGCTCTGCGGCATAGGCAACCGCCTGCTCGATCATCGCTTCGCCCGCGCCAAGGCTATCTGCCGCTAGCAATATCCGGCCGGCGTCGCGCAGCCGCCGCGTCGCAAGTCCGCCGTCGTCGGCAAGGGGCTCGGCCGCCGCGCCGGTCAACCGCAATTCTCCTACGCTTCGCGTCGCATCGATCGTCTGCAAGGCGATCGGTTCGACCCCGGTCGTCGCGGCAGCAAGCAGGTGAAGGCGCCCCGACGCATCGGCGACAATGAAATGGTCCGCCCCCTCGAAGTCGAGCGCGAACAGCGCGGTGCCGGTCAGCCCGCCGTCTTCGATCCGGACCGAAGCACCATCACGCTCTTCGACGATGCCTGCGATCGCGACGCCGAAGCGCGCCGCGCCGGAGGCAATCCGGGGTAGCCAGTCGGCCTGCTGCGCGGGCGAGCCTGCCAGCATCAGCGCGAGCGGGGCGAGCACGCTGCGCCCCAGAAACGGTACGGGCGCCACGGCCCGACCGAGCTGTTCGGCGACCACCGCCGCATCGAGCATCGTCATTCCCAGTCCGCCATGCGCTTCGGGAACCATCAGGCCGGTCAGCCCGATTTCATGGAAAGCAGCCATGACACGATCGCTGACCGCGCTGCCCGCATCCACACAGAAGCGCACATGATCGAGGGGGCAGGTTTCCGCGAGGCAGCGCCGGACCGTTTCGCCGAGCATCTCCTGTTCGGAGGAAAGACCGAAATCCATCAGGCCACGTCCTTCCGGCCCTCGGCAGAGGCCAGCGCAAGTCGCGGCTCGCGCGGCATGTCGAGGCCACGTTCGGCGATGATGTTCTTCTGAATCTGGGCCGTGCCGCCGCCGATGATGAGACCCAGCTGGAACATGTAGTTCCACTGCCATGTCCCGCCCTCGCGCACGCGCGGACTGTCGCTGTAGAGGATGCCCATTTCGCCCATCGCGTCGATCGCCAGGGCCGAGATCTGATGCGCCAGCTCGCAACTCTGCAGCTTGACGATCAGCTTCGCCATGCCCCCCGCGTCGCCCTTGAGCTGGTTCGAAAGCACGCGCATCCCGTTGTACTTCATCGCCGCGACCTCCGCCTGCAGGGCGACGAGGCGGTCGCGCAGCACGGGATCGTCTATCGCCCGGGCCGATCCGACCCGTTCGTCCCGCATCAGCCGGATCAGGGCCAGCAACCTGTTTTCAAGGGCATCGGGATCGCCCAGCATCCCGCGTTCATGGCCAAGCGTGGCATTGGCGACAAACCAGCCCTGGCCGCGCTGGCCCACGATCTGATCGACCGGTACCCGGACGTCGGTGAAGAAGGTCTCGTTGAATTCGGCGCGTCCGGTCATCGTCTTGAGCGGACGAACCTCGATCCCCGGCAGATCCATCGGGAAGATCAGATAGGAAATACCCGCGTGCTTGGGCGCCTCGGCCTCGGTCCGCACCAGACAGAAGATCATGTCGGCCTGCCGCGCGGTACTGGTCCAGATCTTCTGCCCGTTGATCACGAAGTGACCATCTTCCTCGCGGGCGCTGGTGCGCAGGCTGGCAAGATCCGACCCTGCGCCGGGTTCCGAATAGCCTTGGCACCAGACGATTTCGCCCCGCAAGGTCGGCTCGATCCAGCGGCGCTTCTGCTCTTCGGTGCCCAGCTCGAGCAGCGTGGGAACAAGCATCGAAATGCCCTGGTTGGAAAGCCCGGCCGGGACGCCCGCGCGGGCGAACTCCTCCGCGATGATCCGGGCCTTCAATATATCGGGTTCGGCCCCGTAGCCGCCATATTCTCCCGGGATGGTCCTGGCGGTGTAGCCATGCTCGATCAGCAGCTTCTGCCAGGCAACCGCAGCGGCATCGGGCCGGGCGGCGCGCTGCGACGCGTGCGGTGCGCGGTGCCTGTTGCCGGCGAGAAAATCGCGCACTTCGTCGCGGAAGCGCTCATATTCGGGCCCATATTCGAGGTTCATGGCGCAATGTCTCCAGGCGCGGCCGGCTGGAACACCGGCAACCGGAAATCGTCGCCCAGCGTCTCGAAGGTCAGTTCGACCGGCATGTCGAGTTCGAGCGCGTCGGGAGAGCATTCGATCAGTCTCGAGGCCATCCGCACCCCTTCCTCGAGCTCGACGACCGCGGCAACGAGCGGGATTTCGTCGGCGAAAGCCGGGTGCAGGGCCTGATGCGTAACGGTCCAAGAGAATAAGGTGCCTTTGCCGCTGCTGGGCTGCCAGGCGAAATCGGGGGAGCCGCAGCGTGCACACATATAGCGGGGAAGGTGCCGCCAGGTGCCGCAGGAGGCGCAACGCTGGAAATGCAGCCGGCCGTCCTGGCACAATCTCCAGAATTCCTGTTCGACGGGGTCCTGCGGACGCGGACGCGGCTTCGCCGGAACGGCCTGCGCATCGGGGCGCAGCTTGGGAGGAAGTTCGCTATCCCCGCTCATGAGAACCTCCGCAAGATGGCGATGCTGCCGTCGCCCAGATCGCCCCAGCCGGTGACGAGGCCGGTCTGGGCGTTCTCGACCTGCCGATCTCCGCAGTCATGGCGCAGCTGGCGGACCGCCTCGACCACATGGTTGAGGCCCCAGACATGGGCCTCGCTGAGCAGTCCGCCATGGGTATTGAGTGGATAGCGCCCGCCCAGCTCGATCTGCCCGTCCCGGACGAAATCGAGCTGCCCGCCCGGCTCGCAGTACCCCAGCGCTTCGAGCTGCAGCAGCACGACATAAGTGAAACAGTCGTAGATTTGCAGGAAATCCATGTCCTCGCGGGTCATGCCGGCCATCGCGAACGCTTTCGGAGCGGCGTAGGAGAGTCCGATCTTGAACGGATCCGGGCGGGAGGGAATGTCGTCGGCGGGATAGGGGTGCCCTTCGGCCGCTCCGGCGATCGTCACGGGCACGTGCGGCATGTCGCGCGCGCGGTCGATCCGCGAGACCACCACCGCGCAGGCTCCGTCGGTTTCGAGGCAGCAATCATAAAGCCGAAAGGGTTCGGAGATCCAGCGGGAGGTCGCGTAGGTATCCCAGTCCAATGGCCGCCCGTAGGTATAGGCCCTGGGATTCAGCTGGGCATGTTTTCGGCAGGCCAGCGCCACGGCGCCCATTGCCTCCGGCCCTACTCCGAACAGCCGCGAGTGGCGGGTCGCCAGCCAGGCGTACATCTGCACCGGCAGAAACACACCATAGGGGATGTAATAGCCCTGGATCGTGTTGGTGAGCGTGGTCATGTTCATCGACCGGGTCGGCGGTGCGCCGGCTTTTGGTCGCAGCGCGGAAAAACCGTTCCAGCCAAGCGTGACAAGAACATGGTCGCACAGACCAGACGCGATAGCCATGGCCGCATTTTGCAGTGCGGTCGTGGGACTGGCTCCGCCCATGTGGACGGTGGCTGCGTAACGCAGCACGTGGATCCCCAAATTGGCGGCCATTTCCTCCGAGGTCGTATAGATCGGCGGCGGGACCATGCCGTCGATGTCTCCCGGTTTGAGCCCCGCGTCGGCGATCGCGCGACGCGAGGCCTCCAGCATCATGTCGACCGCGCTGCGTTCGCTGCCCTTGACGAAATCGGTCTCGCCAATTCCGGTAATCGCGGCCTTGTCGGAAAAACCGTTCACGCGCCTCGCCACCGGGTCAGCGAAAACGGCTGGCCAGCGCGAGGGCCTTCTCGGCCTCGGAAACCAGATCGGCCATGACCGAAGCCGCGGGGCGCACCGCGTGGATCAGGCCGATGCCCTGCCCGGCGAACCCGGGGAGAATATCTTTGCGCCTTGCCTCGATACCGGCGGCCATGACCGGGCCGGCGATCATCGACTGATATGGCATCGGCAAAGGTTCCTTGCCTGCCGCGACCCACGCGTCAGCCCATTTGTTCCGGATCATTCGTGCCGGCTTGCCGGTGATCGAACGACTGACCACGGTATCGGAATCGCCGCCTTCGACGATCGCCTCCTTCTGGAAGTCCTCGATCCCCGCCTCTTCCGTGGCAAGGAATGCCGTGCCAACCCAGGCCCCTTCGGCACCCAGCATGAAGGCAGCGGCGACCCCCCGGCCATCGGATATGCCGCCCGCGCCGAGCACCGGCACCCTGTCGCCGACGGCATCGACCACCTGCGGGATCAGCGAGATCGTCCCGATCGGCGAATTATGCCCCCCGCCGTCATGGCCCTGGGCGACGATCACGTCGATACCGCTCTCGACCACCTGGCGCGCGTGCTGGACCTTGCCGACAACCGCCATGACGATGGTCCCGTTTGCGTGGAGCCGGTCCATCCACGGGCCGGGGTTACCGAGCCCGGCGGCGTAGACCGGCACCTTTTCCTCGATCACGACTTCCATCTGCGCCTCGAAGAACTCCTTCGAGAAGAGCGGCGGGCCGCCTTCTGCATCCCGTCCGCCGATCGCGCGTCGCGCCGCCTCGCTATCGGCCTTGGCCAACCCCTCGCGGGCCATGAATTCCTCAGCGAACTGGCGATATTCGGCAGCAAGCTCCATCGGATCGACGGGCGCCGCGCCATCTGGGGCGGGCTTGCCGCGGCGTACCGAGGCAGGGAGCAGCGTATCGACCCCGAACGGTTTGTCTGTCAGTTCGCGGATCTGGCGAATCCATGCCCGCAGCCGCTCGGGCGCGCAGGCCGCGGCGCCAAGCACGCCCAGCCCGCCGGCATTGGAAACCGCAGCCGCCAGCGCCGGAACGCTTGCCCCGCCCATTCCCGCAAGCACGATCGGGTAATCGATCTTCAGCAACTCACAAATGCGGCTGTTCAAGGCCATTGCCTCTCTCCCTTCAAGCTAGCCTGCTTGCGTTCCCCCAGCGCACCTTTTGCGCGAGCAGATCGGGACTGCGCTCGGCCAGGTAGGTTGTCGAACCAGCGATCAGCCGCTCCATCTGGCGGCGCGCGCCCGCCGCATCGCGCATCCGGACGGCGTGCAGCACGCGGCCAAGGCACCGCAGCTGGGTGTCGCGTTCCTGGGCCGAATAGCCCAGGCTTATCGACATGTTGCGGGTCAACAAGTGCAGTGCGGAGACAAGCAGGCCAAATGTGGGGTTGCCGCTGGCCCAGCCCAGCAGATCGTGAAACCGGCGATTGGTTTCCTCGAATTCCGCTCCGTCTCGCTCGCGCTCGAGTCGTCCCAGGCAATCCTCGAGCGCGGCGAGATCCGCGACGGTTGCCATTTCGGCCGCCCGCGCCGCAACCGTCGGGGCGACCGCCTCGCGCAACTCGAGCAGCGCCCGAAGATCGGTGTCCATGAATTGGAGGATCAACGCCATCGAACTGGCGAAATCGGCGGTCTGGGGTCGCGTGATGACCGGCCCGCCCCCCCGGCCCTGGGCGAGGTGGATGACACCCTGCAATTCAAGAAAGCGCAGCGCCTCGCGAAGCGTTGCCCGCGCCACATCGTAGCGCGCCAGCATGACGTCTTCGGGGGGCAGCCGGTCTCCGGGTCCTTGCGCCCTGCTCTCGATATCATCGACTATTTCGCGAGCCAGCACCAGCGCACGCTTGGCCTTGGCCGGAGCCTGGCCACTGCCGAGTGCCACGGTGCGGGCGGGATTGCGGCTTGATTGCATATAATTCTGATAAGATTTCGACGAGATATTGTCAACACATGGGTCATATGCCGGGTTACTTGGGGGAGTGACCCGTAAAAGCTTATACTATTATTGACGAATCGGCATGTTTCTCCTATGCCGCACCCGACACAGGAAAGGGAGTGGCGCGGTCATGGCTACGCGATCGATGCAGTCCGGTCCGGATCGCGAAGAACCGGACCGCCCAATTGCCGAAATCCCGCTTGCGGAAATCGACGTCTCTCGTCCGAGCCTGTTCCAGAGCGACAAGGTCGGAGCCTTCTTCGAGCGGTTGCGGCGCGAGGATCCGGTGCATTATTGTTCGGAGAGCGCCTTCGGACCCTATTGGTCGATCACCAGGTACAACGACATCATGGCGGTCGATACCAATCACAAGCTGTTTTCGTCCGAAGCCAAGTTGGGCGGCATCGCCATCCAGGACATGCACAACGACGCGACCAATCTCGAGCTCGAAATGTTCATCGCGATGGACCAGCCCAAGCATGACGCGCAGCGCAAGGCGGTTACGCCGGCAGTGGCACCATCCAACCTGCTGTTGCTCGAACCGGTGATCCGCGAACGGGCCGGGGCCATTCTCGATTCCCTGCCGGTGGGCGAAGAAATCGACTGGGTGAAGAGCGTTTCGGTCGAACTGACGACGATGACGCTTGCGACGCTGTTCGATTTTCCTTGGGACGAGCGGGCCAAGCTGACGCGCTGGTCGGACGTAACCACCGCGATTCCGGGATCCGGCATCGTCGAGAGCAACGAGCAGCGCCGCCAGGAGCTGATCGAGTGCGCCATGTATTTCAAGGGCCTTTGGGATCAACGCATCGACCGCTCCGAGGGTAGCGACCTGATCACGATGATGGCGAATTCGCCGGCCACGCGTGAAATGCCCTTCCTCGAATTTCTGGGCAACCTGCTCTTGCTGATCGTCGGCGGGAACGACACCACGCGCAACTCGATCAGCGGGGGTGTGATCGCGCTCAACCAGAACCCCGATCAATATGAGAAGCTGCGCCAGCACCCCTCGCTGATCGGCAGTATGGTCCCCGAGATCATCCGCTGGCAGACCCCGTTGACCCATATGCGCCGGACCGCGCTGGCGGATAGCGAGATCGGCGGAAAGCGCATCGCCAAGGGCGACAAGGTCGTCATGTGGTATCTCTCGGGCAACCGGGACGAAACGGTGATCGAGAGGCCCGAAGAATTCATCATCGACCGAAAGAACCCGCGCCAGCATCTGTCATTCGGCTACGGGATCCATCGCTGCATGGGCAACCGTCTTGCCGAACTGCAGCTGCGGATCATCTGGGAAGAGATCCACAAGCGCTTCCGCCTTGTCGAGATGGTGGGTGAGCCCGAACGCCTGCTCTCCAATCTCGTTCGCGGCATCACCCGCCTGCCGGTCAAACTTCACGCGCATTGATCGATGCACCAAGGGAAGGTCACAATCTTATGGTGAAGGTCACCTTCGTCGCCCATGACGGTCGGCGGTTTCCGGTTGAAATCGAACCTGGCATGACGGCGCGCGAGGCGGCTCTGTTCAACGAGGTTCCGGGCATCGACGGCGATTGCGGAGGCCAATGCGCCTGTGCAACTTGCCACGTCCATGTCGATCCTGCGTGGATCGACCGGGTCGGCCGCCTGGCGGATGACAGTATGGAGGCCGACTTGCTCCAATTTGCTGAGGGAACCACGACGGAAAGTCGGCTTGCCTGCCAGATCAAGCTCGATGATCGGCTCGACGGGCTTGTGCTTCGCGTCCCGGAGCAGCAATATTGACCGAGGGCCTTTAGCTGCGGCGCGGCCGCGCCGAGAGGCTGCACACCGATATCCGAGCGGGGCCGATCGGTAGGAGGGCGCCGGCAGGCTGGAAGCCTCGGATGTCCCCGACGGGCCCTTCTGCCTGCGGAAGCACGGCGCCTCCCCGGCCCGAGCGGTGCCGCGTTATAGCGTGCAGGCGGATCGATGCGGCATCGGATGCCGGCGATGAACGACGGGCGGTACGCCGCGACGGGCAATCTGCGGCTCAGCGCGTTGCGCGCCGGAAATCCCAGAGCGGGATACCCATCCGCGCCGCCTTGTCGGCGAGATTGTCCTGTATGCCGCTTCCCGGAAAGACGATGAGGCCGACGGGCAGCGCCTCGAGCATCCGGTCGTTGCGCTTGAATGGGGCCGCTTTGCCATGGCGGTTCCAGTCGGGCCGAAAGGCGACCTGCGCCACGCCCCGACTATCGGCCCAGCAGGCAGCCGCACGTTCGGCCCCCGTAGGCGCCGCCCCGTGAAGCAGGATCATGTCGACATGCCGCGCCCGAACCTTGTCCAGCGCAGTCCAGACGGCGTTGTGATCGCCGGTATCGCTTCCGCCGGTGAAAGCGATCCGCGTTCCTTCGGGTAGCAGGGCCGCGGCTTTCTCGCGAAGTCTTGCGTCGAGGAAATCGCGGCTGTCGATCAGCGATGCCGTCATCGCGCGGCGATGCGCGCGCGACCCGGTTCGCGGCGCCCAGGCCTTGCGCAGCAGGATGCGGAACTGCTCGGCGGCTGCCTCGCGGAAGAACTCCATGGTATCGCGCCGTTCGAGGAGCGAGATGCCCTCTCGGGTTGCCCGCTCGAGTTCGACCGACCGGATCTCGCTGCCGTCCTGCTCGCGCTGGAGGCGGCGCTGGAGCTGCTCATTGTCGTCGAGCGCGCGCTCGACACGTTCGCCGGCCCGGTGGAAGATGTTGACCAGGTTCCAGAGGAGGTCGTCGAGATCGGGCTCGATCCGGGTTTCGACGAGACATCCGGCCAGCGCATCGAACATGTCCGCGATCGCGCCGCCGGCAAGATGCGCGTCGGGAAGCGGTCTCGGGTCAGGTTCGTCTTCGAACGGACGGTGGCCGAAGAGCTGCATCTCCTGTAGCAAATAGGCCGTGGTGCCGGGTTCGGCGGGACAGTCGTGCGGGGTGGCGTCGCCTTGCATCATGGGTCTCCGTCTGTCCAAGCCGCGCCTCGTGCGGCCTTCGTGGCGACGGAAGGCGGCATGCGGAGCGGGGCTGCATCGCGGCGCGCCGCGACCGAAGCGCAGCGAAGGATGGCGAGCGCGCGGCTATTTTGTTTCGCGATGCAAAGGGGCCGCGAGGCCCCGGCGGAAAATAGCCGCACGCACGCCATTGTTGCCCCGCCCCGCCTGCCGCAGTCGCCCTCTCGCGAAGGCCGGGCGCGCACCGCAACAGAGAAGCCGCAAGGCTCCCACGCCGCTCGCTAACCCTCCCGGCAATCCGCCACCAATCAAAGAAGCTGCAGGCGATCCGCGGTTGCCAATTGCCGGCGGAGCGAGGCCGCCATTGCGCTTCGACCCAGCTTCCTGAGGTCAGCGTTAAAGTCGTCATTGAGCGGCTCAAGGGGAATGAGCTCGATGCCGGCCACTCCTGCGCGTTCGCGAAGCGTGGACAGTGCGACCATGCCGGCGGGATCGTCGTCAAGCGCGACATAGAGCCGCCGCAGCGCATCGGGGAACGCGATGGCGGCAAGATGCGCGCCTGACAGTCCCGCGATCATGGGCAGGGTCGGCATGACCTGGCGGATCGAGAGCATCGTCTCGATCCCTTCACCCGCTGCCATGACGGCCCCCGCAATTCCGAAGCGGACGCCATTTCCGAGAAGGTGGCCCATTGCGCGGCGCGGATCGGCAACCGGTGCCTTGTCTTTGGTCTCCGGGTCGAGCCAGGTTCGGTGGACGCCCGTGACCGAACCCGCGAGATTGGTCACCGCTGCGATCATCGCCGGCCACGCCGGCCGCCCGACCGGATCATCGTGGGTGGAAGAGCGGTAATAGCAGTGGGGGTGAAAGCGGAGAGGAGCATCGGGACAAAGCTCGGTGATCGACCGTCCGCGCAGATATTCGGCTCCAAGCGTGCCGAGGAGAGGCTTTGTCGCTGCCAGCAAACGCCGAGCCGACTCCGGCGATCCGGTCGGCGCCTTTGGCGGTCGAGGATTTCGGGGCATCTCGGGAGGCGGAGGCAGGCTCAGGAATCGACGCGCCTCATCCAGCGTCTCGCGAAACCCCGCATGGCCGCAGCTCGCGGCGATGATGTCGAGGAGATCGCCATGATCGCCGGTCGCGGCATCGGTCCATTTTCCCGGAGACCCACCGTCTCCGCTCGCGCCGAGCCGCACATAAAGACTTCGCCCGGGCGCGTTTCGAATGTCGCCAACCATCCAGTAATGGCCTTCTCGGCGGCCGTTGGAGAGATAGCGGCGGCACACAGCCTCGGCATTCTCCCCGAGGCGTCGCGATATGTCGGAAGCTGGACTGCTCATGCGGGGCTCCTTCAGGCGGCCTTGCGGTCGATGACCCGCTGGATCGGAAACCGATCGACGAGCGCATCGAACACATCGGCGCCAGCAGCCCCTGCCGGCACGTAGAGCTTGAGCTTCCACGAAACGATCTCGGAGATCAAGCCCATGGCTTTGAGCCGCTCGACGCCGAGGTCGTTGAACCCGCTGAGCTCGATGCGCCAATCGTTCATCGACCGGACGCGCCGCAGCGTCTGGCCTTCGGTAAGCTGGAACGCCACCTCGCCCGCCCCGAGTAAGCGCCATGCCTCGGCCTTGGGCAGGTCGCACGGCCCGTCGCGGACCACCGACGCCACCCAGCCTGCCGATACCTTGCGCCCGATCAGCCGCTCGCCCTCGTCGGTCTGAAGCCGGTACACGCGCGAGGACTCCTTCGGGAGTCGCTTCCAGATCGGCAGTAGGAGCCCCGACACCATGTAGAGCGTCGATGTCTCATACTCGGGGATCCCTTCGAGTTCGGCCGCCCAAACTGATCGGAACTCGCTGGCAGACGAAGGCTTCCAATGGCTCGCCTCATAATCCTCGAGATGCATGAGCGTGCGCTCGACCGGTCGCTGCAGCCCGATGCGGCGATGCACATTGCCGTCGTCGTCTATGACGCTGCGGGCACGCTGGCGCAGCGCCGCCCGGCCGGACCTCGCATTCACGACGAGTTCGCCATGCCCACCGGCCGCAAACTCGATCGCCTCGTCGAGATCGAACGGTATGATCCGGTCCTTGCTCTCGACGGTCAAAAGCTCGGTCGCCGCGCCCGTCCCGGGATGCGTGTAGATGGTCTGGCGCGACGAGACGATGAAGCTCATCGCCCGCAGGGTTTCGAGCCCGACCTCGTAAGTGCCGGATGCCATCGCCCCCTCGATCCGCGCAACGAGCAGACCCTCGAAGGCCTCGAACAGGATGTTCTGAAGATCGATGGTGAGCGCGAGCATGCGGTTGAGGAAGGTGGTGATCGGCGGCAGTTCCTCCTTGAGCCCGCCGCCCTCGTCGAGAAGTGACAGACCGGTCGCCGCCTCGAAGGTCAGCAGCGAGCATCCCTCGACCTTGCCGTCGACGAGCAGCTGGTAGAGGCGGCGAAGCGCATCGCGGGCGTAGGCGCTCTCGAGATTGTCCTCGGGCCGAAACATATTCTGGCCGCCCGTCTGACGCTGGCCGCGGGTGATCGCGCCCAGCGTGTCGAGACGACGCGCGATCGTCGAGATGAAGCGCTTTTGCGCCTTCACGTCGGTCGAGACCGGACGGAACAGCGGCGGCTGCTTCTGATTGGTGCGGTTCGTCCGGCCGAAGCCCTGGATCGCGGTGTCGGCCTTCCAGCCCGCTTCGAGCAGATAGTGGACCCTGCGGCGCTGGTTCCTGACCCCGAGGTCGGCATGATAGGAGCGCCCGGTGCCGCCGGCCTCCGAGAAGACCAGGATGCGCTTGGCATCGTCCATGAAGGCGTGGGTCTCGCCTAGGTTGGCGCTGCCGGGACGGTTCTGGACCGCGAAGCGCACGATGCCCTCGCCATCGGCCTTCGGGACGATCCGACGCGACCGGCCCGTGACCTCGGCAACCGCGTCGGGCCCGAAATGCTGGACGATCTGGTCGAGCGCACCCGGGACCGGCGGCAGCGCGGCGAGCTTCTCGATCATGGCGTCGCGGTAGCGGGCCGCTTCGCGGTTCATCACCGGGTTGCCATTGTCGTCGAACACCGGGCGCGACGAAAGATTGCCCTCGCTGTCTTCGCATGGCTCGTAGAGCTGGACCGGGAAGCTGTGCTGCAGATAGTCGAGGACATATTCGCGCGGCGTTATGTCGACCGACACATCGTCCCACTCCTCGGTCGGAATTTCCGCGAGCCGACGCTCCTGCAGCGCCTCGCCAGTCGAGACGATTTGCACGACCGCTGCATGACCGTCTTCGAGATCGCGCGCGATGCTCGCGATCGTGCTCGGCGTCTGCATCGCGGTGATGAGGTGATTGAAGAAGCGCTGCTTCGTGCTCTCGAAGGCCGAGCGCGCGGCGGACTTGGCCTGTGGGTTGAGCGTCCCATGGAGCGAGCTGGTGACCCCGGCCGCCTCCATCGCGGCGTCGAGATTGTTGTGGATGACCTGGAAGGCACCGGCATAGCTGTCATAGATGCGGCGCTCCTCGTCGGTCAGCGCATGCTCGAGCAGCTCATATTCGACCCCGTCGAACGACAGTGAGCGCGCCGCGTAGAGACCGAGCGCCTTGAGATCGCGCGCGAGCACTTCCATCGCGGCGACGCCGCCCTCCTCGATCGCCGCCACGAACTCGCCGCGTGTCGCAAAGGGAAAGTCGCCGCCCCCCCATAGGCCGAGGCGCTGCGCATAGGCGAGGTTCTGAACCGTCGTTGCGCCGGTTGCGGAGACATAGACGATGCGGGCGTCGGGGAGAGCGTGCTGCAGTCGAAGCCCAGCCCGCCCCTGCTGCGACGGTTTCGCTTCGCCGCGCGTGCCCTTCCCTCCTGCAGCATTCGCCATTGCATGTGCTTCGTCGAAGATGATCACGCCGTCGAAATCGCGTCCGAGCCATCCGACGATCTGCTCGATCCGGCTCGCCTTTGTATCGCGCGCCTGGCTGCGCAGCGTCGCATAGGTCGTGAAGAGAATGCCCTCGGCGAGCTTGATCGGCGTTCCCTGCCGGTAGCGCGAAAGCGGCGTGACGAGCAGGCGCTCTCGGCCCAAGGCCGTCCAGTCGCGCTGCGCGTCTTCGAGCAGCCGGTCCGACACCGACAGCCAGACGGCGCGGCGCCGACCCTTAAGCCAATTGTCGAGGATGATCCCCGCGACCTGGCGCCCCTTGCCGGCGCCCGTTCCGTCACCGAGGAACCAGCCGCGCCGGAACTGAACGGCTTCCTCATTGTCGTCGCTCGCCGCGGTGACAACGTCCCAGGTCTCGTCGACGGTCCAGCTTCCGGTGATGTGGCCGCTGTGCGCTTCGCCGGCATAGATGATCGACTCGATCTGCGCGTCCGAGAGGATGCCATCGGCAATGAGGCTCGTGGGCAGATGCGGACGATAGCCGGGCTTCGGCGGCGCGACCGAGGCCATCGCCGCCGATTGCACGAGCGCGGTCGGATGCGGCCTCGCATGCGGAATGCTCAGCGATTGCAGGACATAGGGCTCGTAGATGCCGTCTCCGAGCACCCCGTCGGCCGCCGACCAGTCGCGGCAATGATAGTCGAGTTCGGGGGCGACTTCGGCCACCCCCGCGCGGGCCTGCCGCTCGGTGGCGACGGCTCGCGTCCGTTCCGGCGCGGCGACCGGATGCGCTGCGGTCGCGCCCGGCGGAGGCGTCGGCGTGGATCGCGGCGGGACGTCGGCGATGACCCAGCCGAGCAAGGTTGCAAGATCGGCGGCCTCGCCCCGGCTTGCCGGAAAGGAAGAAGGGTCAACGGCCGCGAGCTTGTCGAACACGAGCAGCCGCGTCGGTGTGGTCGTCCCATGCTTCGCATAGAGTTTGCCGGCGATGGCGGCGGAGAATATGAGGCGCGCCTCGGCCTGCAGGCCGGTGAAGGCCTCCCGCCACGCCGGCACCTCGGGCGCGCAATTGGCGCCCACGATTGCCACGAGCCGGCCGCCCGGCCTCAGCCGCGCGAGCGCCGAGCGGATGTGCCGGATGGCGGCGTCCTTCATCGCGCGGTCGACATTCGCGACCGCCGAGAAAGGCGGGTTCATCAAGATGACGTCGGGAACGACGGCCCCGTCGAGACGATCGTCGATCGCTGCCCCGTCGTGGCGCGAAACCTGCGACGAGGGGAAGAGATGTCCGAGGATGGCTGCACGCCTTGGCTCGAGCTCGTTGAGTGCCAGGCGCGCGCCGGCGAGTTCGGCATGGCTCGCGAGCATGCCGGTGCCGGCGGACGGCTCGAGCACGAGGTCGGCTGGACCGATCGAAGCCGCCACAGCGGCGACATAGGCGAGCGGCAGCGGGGTAGAGAATTGCTGATAGGCTTGTCCGGCTTCGGAGCGGCGAGTCTGCGTCGGGATGCGGCGCGCGATCTGCTCCCACAGCATGAGGCGCCTCGGGGCCGAGCCTGCCCGGGTCATCAAGGCCCGGCCATATGAGCGAAGCAGCAGGACCTGCGCCGCCTCGCAGGCATCATAGGCGGTTTTCCAGTCCCAGCCGCCTTCGGCATCGCTCGCACCGAAGGCCGCAGTCATCGCGGCGCGAACTTGCCCCGTGTCGAAGGGGTTGCCCGCTTCGAGAAGCGGGAGAATGGCCTCGGCGGCCACCAACAGGCGGGTAGCTTCGGACGGGACGGAAAAAGGCGCGGCGCCGGGCGCCGCGCAGACGGAAGGATTTGGCATGAGCGGATTCCTCGGGAGAGCGGGACGGATGATGGCCCGCCGGACGCTCTCTCTCGGACCCGGCGGCTCCCTTTCCGGCCCCGGGACACTTCCTCTCATCCCATGGAGCGATGGCGCTCCGGATCGATCACGAAGCCATGCCGGCCGATGACATATTCCTCGTCGGGCACGAGGAAATCGCGGGACGCCACCGCGCCGCGCAAGCCGCCAAGCGAGGCGGTCGCGATTATCTTGCCGGGGTGCGCTTCGGCCTGGCTCGCAGCGATCACGACCCAGTCGCCTGCGTGATCGCGCTGGAAGGCCTCGCGATCGCGCGTCCGGGACTCCGAACGCTCGAGCCTGCGGCCGTAGAGCGCCTCCCAGATATCCGGTTCATAGTCGCGAAGCGTTCGCTCGGCCGCCTCGCGCTCCCGATCGGTGAAGAGATCGGGATAGCCCGCGGCGACGCGCGCCCAGTCGCAATCCTCCTCATACCAGCCGTCGTCCCACCGCAGCGCCGGGTGCAGCAGCGCGTTGCGGATCTCATCGAGGTGGAAGCCGCCGTGGCTCGCCGTGTCGTAGCAAATGATCCCCTCGGCGTAGCGTGTGGCTACCTGCGATGGCCCCCAGGGCGTATGCACGCTCCCGGAAATCCGCTCGCGGCCGAAAGCGGCGCGTTGCCGGAAGTGGAGCAGCCAGGCCTCGACATGCGATCGAAAGCCCGCTTCGTCCGCGACGATGCCATCGCGCCCGAAGGCATCCTTCGCGGACCATGACGTGATCGGCCGCGCCGACGAAGCGGCGGTCGAGATGCGATACTCGTCTCCCTCAGGCAGCGCGATCAACCCGAGATAATCGATGCGCGCCGCCATCAGGCCATCGGAAGTGGTGCCATATTCGGCCTGGATTGCGGTCATGCCGCTTCCTCCCGGATGAGCGGCCGATCGACCGGGTCGGGATCGCTCACCAGCTCGATCCGCGCGTCGTGATAATGATGCTCGGCCAGCCAAGCCCGCGCCGCTTCGTCATCGGCCGCGAGGTGACGCAGTTCGCAATTGTCCGCCAGTCCGGTTAGCACGCGTGCCGAACCGGCGACAGGCCGTTCGAGAATCTCGAAGTCGAGGTTGCCGACCACCGAGTAGATACGGCGCACGACGAGGATCGGGACCCCGCCGCTCGAATAGGTTGCAAGGTGGAGGCCGAAGGTTGCCGGCGATGAATAGGTAGGCCGATCGCAGCCGGGCTGGCATTCGATGAGCGTCCCGGTGCCATTGTCATTCT
This sequence comes from Sphingopyxis solisilvae, assembly GCF_015475875.1. Classification (GTDB taxonomy): domain Bacteria; phylum Pseudomonadota; class Alphaproteobacteria; order Sphingomonadales; family Sphingomonadaceae; genus Sphingopyxis; species Sphingopyxis solisilvae. The sequence continues at coordinate 40,295 of NZ_JADKYM010000006.1, forward strand.
CCCATGCCTTGACCTTGCGGGTGAAGCGTTCGGGCGGGCGCGGCTGGCCATTGGAAAAGCGGATCTTGCTGCCGAGCGGCGCCGACAGATAAAGTTCAAGCGGTGTCATCATAGGTCTCCTGAAAATGAAGAAGCCCGGCGCGATGGCCGGGCTTCGAAGAGGGAAATTCGGTTCGCGGTTTCAGCCGGGCGGTGCTCCAATCGGGAGCTTGGCGATCGCCTGTTCGAGGAAATCGGATGTCGACATATGTTCGATGTCGCCAGCCGTGATCAGGGTCGCCGAGCCGCCGAAGCCATCGGACAGCATCTTCGAACAGGACCAGGCAGATTCCACCTCGATGTAATCGAGAGCCGAACGTTTCACGACGTCCTGGAAGATGCCTTCGAAACCGATGACCGACAGGTCGAAGTCGAGCTCGTTCGTGTCGGGATCGAGCCCTGCAAGCTCGTCGCGGAGACACTCCGCGAGCGAGCTTGCTATGCCATCGTCGGCGGCGAGCATCGTGATCACCTCGGGGACATCCATCGCGACGCTGTCGTTCGGCCCGAACGGCGCATAGAAATAGACATCCTCGCCGATGATCTCATGTCGAAACACCGAAGACAGCACCCTGAATTCCAGCTCGCTCATCGCCGTCTTCGGAATGTCGGGGCGCACGACCATCTGGGAATAATAGTCAGGCATGATCAGCGTCCTCCTCACCTTTGTGCGGGAGCGCCGGCTCCGGATCACCGTCGACGACCAGCGGCGGGATTTCGAAGTCCGCTTCCTCGAAGTAGGTAAGGATGGCCTCGATCGAACCGCGTTCCTTCACGACATGCTGGTCGATCATGATGCGATCATTCTCGTCGCACATGTAGGAGTCGGCTTCCCCCGAGCCGCGGAAGATGACGCGTTCCGCGCTCCACTCGCCGGGATAGCCGCCCGACCAGCGAACGAACGGCAGGCCTTGCTCGACACATAAGGCTTCAAGCGACTCCGCCCTGCCCCACGGCACATTGTGGGCGTAGAGCGACAGCGGTTCGCCGACGATACGATGACCGGCGTGGAAGGTGGGACCTTCCCATTCGATCGAGAGGCGTTCGCTGTTGATGATCTCGACGAGCGCGCCAAAAGCCTCGGCGCCAACGCGCCCGCCGATCGTGATCGAGATGGAGACGCAGTCAGCCATGATGACCTCCTGCGATAGCGGTAGCGCCACCGGCCTCGGCGGCATGGATTGAATTGGTCATTTCATTTCTCCGAAAAGGCGAAAGCCCGGCGCGATGTCCGGGCTTTCGTAGTCAGGATGGATTGCGGCTCAGCGCCGCAGCCGGATCATTCGGCCGCGACCGCATCCGCATCGTCGTCGTCCGTGGCATCGCCCTCGATGTTCTCGTCAAAGCTTTCGGCGAGGCCGGGCGGCAGTTCGCCGGCACCATCGTCGTTCGCGACTGCGGGTGAGGCCACCGGTTCGAGCTCGGGCGTGCGCAGCGGTTCGGGGAGCCAGTCGGTATCCTCGAGCAGTCGTTCGGCCTCGCGGGCCATGTCGGCCTTCTTCAGATGGTCGATCATCTGCGCGAAATTCTCGCCCCGCGCCTCGGTGACGTCGGCGAGGATGCGCGGCTTGGGCACGGCCGCGAGATAGGCGTCCGCTTTCGCCTTCCAGCCGGCGGCAATGACATCGAGGCCGACCGCGCGCGCGATGACATGGCTGTGCGCGACACGCCGCTCGACGCCGTGGGGAGAGATGCGGCCGTTGTCATATTTGACCGCCTCGCGCTGGGCGTTGACGCCGACCGACACGCAATGCGCGAACAAGGCCCATTGGTCATCGCTGCCGAGCGCGAGCACCCAGTCCCAGATGTCCTTGTCGCTCTTCGGCATCCGGGTGCGCCATTCCTCCCGCCGCTCGGCGATCGCCTGCCCGGGCGCGCTGTCGCGAAGGCCCGGAGGCTCGTTCGAGAAGCTGACCGGGTTCACGCGGACCTGCACGCAGCCCTCGCTGCTGTACCCGAAGAAGCAGGACAGGACGAAGGCGTGGAGCACCGAGACGAAGGCCGTCGCCGGATCCTTGGCGAAAGCATCCTGCAGCGCGAGCGTTCGCCACGCCGTCAGGTCGGAGACGAGCCGCTCGGACAGAGGCTTGAGCGTCTCGATCTCCTCCTCGCCGGCCGCCTCGCCGGTCACTGCGGGCGCCGCAGCATCGGTGGAAGCCGAGTCGGCATGCTGGCCGCCGGCACTGGCGCCCGCTTCGCCCTCACCGCCTTCGACTTCGGGATCGACCGGTTCGTCCTCTGCTTTCACGAAGCCACGCTCGATCCGGAGCGATCCATTGGCCTCGATCGACAGGAATGCGCCGGCAATCGCGATCTCGGCGGGATCGAAGATCTGCGGCCGCTCGGTGATCGCGCTTATCGCAGCGTCGATCTCCTCGAGGCGCGCATGGACCTCTTCGGGGACATAATCGGCGTCGCACCATTCGTTGCTGAGCGCCTCGCCTTCGGTCTCGAGATCGGAGAGCGTCTTCTGCTCCTCGTCGGTCATCGGCACTTCTTCGCCGTAGATCGCGCGCATTCCGCGGCTCGCGTTCCATGGCGCATCAAGGCCGGCATCGACCCATTTCCAGCCCTCGCCGCCGATGCGTTCGGCTTCGGATTCGAGTTTCGCGCCGACAAGCTTGTCGAGCAGCGGGGGATCGGTCAGCCAGCCGCCGGCGTCGGCCTCGAAGAGGTCGCGCACGACGCTGCCGCCCGCATCGACATAGGCCTCGAGCCCGACGAAGCGGACGCGTTTGTCGACGACACGCACGCTATTTTCGGTCAGCTTCTCGCGAATGAAGGCAGGCGCCGAACTTAAGCTGGTCTTCAGCAGCTCGAACACGGCTTCCTGGCGCTCGAAATCGTCCGAGATCGTGAAGGCCATGATCTGTTCGAGCGAGAGGCCGTCCTCGGCATAGACCTTGAGCAGCGCAGGCGACACGCCCGCGAGCTTCAGGCGTTGGCGGACGACCGCCGGCGTAACGAAGTGATGCGCGGCGATTTTTTCGACATCGTCGCCCTTCTCGGCCATCGCCTGCATGGCGCGGAACTGGTCGAGCGGATGAAGGGATTCGCGCCGGGCATTTTCGGCGAGGCTGTCGTCTTCGGCAAGGATGCCGCAATCGGCCGGCTTGACGATGCACGGAACGGGAGCATCCCTGGCGAGCCGCTTCTGCTTCACCAGCAGCTCAAGAGCGCGATATCGCCGGCCTCCGGCCGGAACCTCATAATCCCCGGTTTCCTGGCCGTCGTCATTCAAGACCGGCCGGACATTGAGGCTGGTCAGCAGGCCTCGCCTCTCGATATCGGCTGCGAGTTCAGCAATAGTTTCCCCGGCGAGGATTTTCCGCACGTTGGATTGGGACAGAAACAACCTGTCGAAGGGAATGTCGCGAGACTGGTTGAGGGTGATTTTCGGTTGCGTCTTGGCCATGAGCCATCTCCGGGGCGGGACGCCGGAAGCCACTCTCCCGACTCTCGATTCCGCCGCAAGGACCGGAATTCCCTCTGGCTCTCGAAGAGACACCGGCAGGTCCGGCGTTCGGGCCGGATCAGGCAAGGGACCGGCAGGATGGCTTTCGACCGATTCCCGGAAGCACCGCGCGGCAGCGCGGTGAACAGCGTCCAAGCTCGCGCTGCCGAAAATTTCACCTCCAGCTAGGAAACCGATCTCGGCCCCAGGATCCCGGCGTCGGAATCGCTGACGGTTCGCCGAAGACGCACCGCGCCCCTGCCGCGGCCATCATGCCAATCCCGGCGCGGACGGCGTCATCGCTATCCGGTCATGGTGGCCGTCGCCCTCTCCATGACCAGGGCCAGGGCTGCCGGGAGCGCATGTGCGCCGAGCGCGCGTTCGCGGGCAACGACAAAGGCAGCGCGTTGCCAGGCGCTCACCCCAAGTTCGGGCAGGCTTGCACCTTTAAATCGGTCAGCAGGACGCTGGCCTGAAACCCGTCCGGCACAAAGCGGAAGCTGAGCTGCCCTGCAAGCGCTGCGACCGCGCGCTTTGTAATGGCCAGGCCCAATCCGGTGCCTTCGCCGCCGCGCGCCACGTCGCCTCGTGCAAAGGGCCGAACCATCGCGTCGCATTGGCCGGAAGACATCCCGCTGCCCCGGTCGGTGACCGCTATCGCGACGCCATTCCCATTTCGCCGGGCCTCGACACGAACCGGCGCGGCACCATGGCGGACGGCATTGGCAACAAGATTGGCGACTGCACGCGAGAGGGCGTGCGGCCTGGTTCGAACTTCGAGGCCTGCCTCCACCTCGAGGTCGATAGCACCAGCCGAACCGCTGTCGGCAACGACTTGCGCCAGGAGCGGAGAGATCTCGACTATCTGGATCTCCTCTGTGTCGAAGCTGCCCGCAAAGTCGAGAAATTGGCCAAGCATGGCCTCGATCCTGTCGACCTGCCGAACCGCGCTCAGCTGCAATTCGGGGTCGCCTCGCATCATTTCGAGCGAGAGGCGCAATCGTGTGAGCGGCGTTCGCAAATCGTGACTGACACCGCCGAGCATGAGTGCGCGATCGGCCTCGTGATCGGCAAGTCGCTGTGTCAGTCGGTTGAAGGCAGCAGCAACGGTGGAAATTTCAGGCGGGCCTCCGGCATCTATCGGCTCGGGCGGATGATCGGGGCTATAGGCGTCGACCGCTGCAGTCAGGCGCCGCAATGGTCGGTCGAGACGGCGCTGAATCAACAGTCCCGCGAGCGAAGCGACGACGAAGGCGACACCGAGCGCGGTCAGGAGGCTGAACATGGCGCTCCGCTTGCGCGGCGGCGTCATACTGACCCAATATTCCTCTCGCCCCAGCGTCAGGCGCACCCATAATCGGTCGCCGGGATCGGTGATCCAGTCGAGACTCTCCTGTCTGTCCAGGCGTCCCGCGAGGGCACGCATGAAATGGACTTCAATGATCGACGGGAAGCGTCGCCCGTCCGCAGGCGGATTCGCGAGTGGCCGAACGAGCAGATTGTCGCCGCGATTCAGGTCGGCGAGCACCGCGGCGCGGCGCGACCGCGGCATGTCGGCCATGGCGTTAGACAGCGCTTCGATCATGTCGGCCGTCACGTCCGCGACACGGGCAGTCTGCGGTCCGATGACTAGCAATTGCACAAGCAGCCCGGCAAGCAGCTGTCCCGCCAGCACGATGCCGACCAGCATCGCGACCTTTCGCTTCGCGAAGCGCTCAACCATCCGGGCTGCAGGTCAGCATATATCCTACTCCCCATATGGTGCGCACGAAGCGCGGCGTATCTGTGTCATCGCCGATGGCCTTGCGCAGACGGCCGATCTGGACATCGATCGCGCGGTCGGTGATTTCTGCATCGCGACCAAGCGCGCGATCGATGAGCTGGGCACGGGTGAGCGGACGCCCGGCGCTTCGCGCGAGAGCCCCCATCAGAGCGAATTCCCGCGATGAGAGCGCGACGGGGTTACCGTCGCGCAGCACCGTCATCGCCGAGTAGTTTATCGTGAAGGGGCCGACGATCACCGTCTCGTCGCGCGACTGGGTGCGCGCTGGGGACAGTCGGCGAAGCAGGGCGTTGATACGGGCGACCAGCTCACGTGGCAGGAAGGGCTTACCGAGATAATCATCCGCCCCCATCTCGAGGCCGATGACCCGATCGACGGGATCGCCCCGCGCGGTCAGCATGATGACCGGGATGCCGTCGCCGCCTTCACGAAGACGGCGCAATATTGCGAGGCCATCCTCTCCCGGCATCATCAGGTCGAGCACGAGGAGGTCCGCGGGCTCACGCTGCAACCCCGCCTCCATGGCGCGCCCGCTATCCGCCACGCGAACCTCGAAGCCATGTTCGCGGAGAAAGCGCTGTAGCAGGGCTCTCAGTTCCGGGTCATCGTCGACCACCAAAATGCGGGGCGCCTTGCCGTCCATCCGCGCACAGTGCCAGCAAGCCCGCGCCCGGGCCAGTGCAGAAGATGTGACAAGTCATGACAGGCGCGCGGACCCGTCGCACCCTGTTGCAACTTCGCTCATCGGCGACATCATCACGATATAGTTTTGCGCGATGAAGGGGCGTTCCCATTGATACAACAGACAGGAGTATCGGCATGACCAACACCCCGAAAATGTTCGCCGCCCTCGCAGCGACACTGGCCCTCGCCGCGGCGGGCACCGCCGACGCCCGCCAGGGCTCGATCAAGGCGCGCGGCGCAAACGGCTCGGTTTCTGCCAAGAGCGGTCCCAATGGCACGATGGTCCGCGGTCGCGGAACGGTCCAGAACGATGACGGCTCGGTGACGACCCGCTCCGGCGGCGCCTACCAGGGAGCCAATGGAAGCCAGGCCAAGCGCGCTTCGACCACGACGGTCTCGCCCGACGGATCGGCCAGCCGGAGCGGCGAGGCCTATGCCAGCGGTCCGAACGGCAGCGCAAGCAGCGCCGGCGGCTTCCAGCGAGACGCGAACGGAAACTGGTCGGGCGGGCGTACGACGTCGGCCACCAACGCGAACACGGGTAACAGCTATTCCGGGTCGACGGCGATCGATCCTGCAACAGGCAAGCCGGTGCACAGCTCAAGCTGCACCGATGCGGCCGGCACCGTCATACCCTGCCGCTAACCGGGGCCGCCACACCCCCTCCCCCCGGTATGCGAGGGGCGGCCACCGCGAGCCGCCCCTCGCTTTTCCGGCCGCCTGTTCCTCCCTTGCAGGAGATTCGGTCATGAAGATGAATGCCAGGTCCATCCACGCCCTGCGCAGCGCCGCGCTCGGCCTTGCGCTGACGCTCTCGCTCTTCGCGAGCGCCGGGAGTGCGCAGTCCTTCCCCGGCGCCCCGGGGAATTTCGATCGCGTCGAAGAGCAACTGCGCGCCGCCGACAAGAATGGCGACGGCTCGGTCAGCCGAAGCGAATATAGGCAACAGCGAGCGGCGCAATGGTCCAGCCTCGACCGTGACGGCGACGGCTTCTTCAGCAAGGACGATTTGCCGTCGTTCCTCCAGTCGCGCTGGGATGGCGAGCGGATCGCCGATTTGCGACGGCAGTTCGATCGAAACGGCGACGGCCGCATTTCCCGGACCGAGTTCGTGGACGGACCGATGCCGGGATTCGATCTCGCCGACGCCAACCACGACCAGCTGGTCACAGAAGCCGAGATGAAGGTCGCCGCCCAGAAATTCAAGGCGAAATAGCGATGCGGCTTGCGATGCAATATCCGGTCGTGATGGTCGCCATGCTGCTTCTCATCGTCGCCGAATTTGCCTGGCGGCGCGCTGGCAGAGGTTATGATTTCCGCGCGGCGCTCGCGAGCTTCGGCGTAGCGATCGGGCAGGCAGCCATCCGCCCGGTTACCGGTATTGCGACTCTTGCAATCCTGCAGGCCGCGCACGGCTGGGCCCCGTTCCGCCTCCCCGTCGATGACTGGCGGACATGGGCGGCAGGATTTTTCGCAGTCGAGTTCACCTACTATTGGTTTCACCGCGCGAGCCACCAGATACGCTGGATGTGGGCGACCCATGCCGTGCACCACAGCACGCGCGAACTGATCCTGCCTTCGGCGATCCGCCTCGGGTGGACAGAGTTTTTTTCGCTCGGCTGGCTGTTCTTCGCGGCGCTCGCGCTTGCCGGATTCCCAGCTGTCGTGATCGGCGTGCTCCTGGGGTTGAACCTGATCTATCAGTTCCCGCTCCATACCGAGGCGATAGGCAGGCTTGGACCGCTCGAATGGGTGTTGAACACGCCCTCGCACCATCGAGCCCATCACAGCAGCGACGCCGCCTATCTCGACTGCAATTTCGGCGGCGTTACGATCATCTTCGATCGCCTGTTCGGCACGTTTCGCGCGGAACCCGTCGGCGGAGGGCTCACCTACGGTCTCGTCAAGCCGGTGAACTCGAACAACCCCTTGCTGATCGCGCTTCATGAATGGGGTCGCATGTTCTCCGACATGGTGGCTGCCCGGGGCTTCGCCGCCAGGCTGCGGATCGCAATCGGGCGGCCCTGACGCCGAAGCGTGGGACGTCGCGGGTCGCGCCAACGAGGCTATATTGTCAATAATCGACATAGCTGATATTGCGCGCGGATCGATCCGGTCCGAGGCGGTGCCGAAAGAGCGGAGTAATATCTCGGAGCCGACGCTATGCCCGCCAGCCGCGCCCATCTACGGACCTTCGCCCCTGCCAGCGATCCCTATCGCGAGATCGCGGTCAAGAGACTGACGCCAGCCATTGGTGCGGAGATTGGCGGTGTCGACCTCGCTGCGCCGATGCCGGACGCCGTCTTCGCCGAGATCGAACGCGCGTTCGCGGAGAATCTCGTGATCTTCTTTCGCGACCAGATGCTGACGCCCGAGGCTCATCTCGCGTTCGGCCGCAAATTCGGGGAGCTCCACGTCCACCCTGCCGCGCCCAGTGAAGCCGGACATCCCGAGTTGATGGTGATCGCGACCGACGAGAATAGCCCCCGCGCAAATGGTGAAGGCTGGCACTCGGACGTGTCGTGCGATGCGGAGCCTCCGCTCGGATCGATGTTATACATCCACACCTGTCCCGAAGTCGGAGGCGACACGCTGTTCGCGAACATGTACGCGGCTTACGAATTGCTGTCGGAAGGCATGAAGCGCCGCCTCGAAGGCCTGCAGGCCGTTCACGACGGGGAGCATGTCTATCGCGGCCTCTACGCGAACTTGGGTGTCTCCGATCGGCCGGTCTATCCGCGATCGGTCCATCCGGTTGTCCGCACCCATCCGGTGACGCGGCGCAAGGCGCTCTTCGTCAATTCGGGGTTTACGACCGCCATCGTCGGCCTGTCTCCGGACGAGAGCGACGCGCTGCTGCGATATCTCTTCGGTCACCTAGCCCATCCGCTATTCCAGTGCCGGTTCCGCTGGACGCCCGGCACTCTCGCCTTTTGGGACAATCGCTGTGCCCAGCACCAGGCGATTTGGGACTATTGGCCTGAAAGGCGTTATGGAAATCGCGTGACGATCAAGGGCGCCGCCCCTTTCTGAGGCGATTATGCGCGGCCGCCCGGTCATCTGTCGTCGCAGCGATTCGACGCCTTGCTGCCCCGCCGGCGTGGCCCGGAACCGACGCTTCAGTCCAGCAAGAGCCTGAGGAAGTCGGCATCGGACCATTTGGTCGCGGGGTCCGCGCCGGGGCCGAGCGCGGCGAGGTCGAGCCGCGCCTGGCGCACGATGACAAGTCCGCGCGAAGGGATGACGTATAGCCGCTGGTCTCCGGCCCCCGCCGCGAGCACCAGGTCGCGAGGCAGTTCGGCGGCGCGGCGGCCGATGTCGGTCGACGCCGTGACGGGATCGGCACCTGGCGCAATATGGGGGAGCCACCAGGTGAGGCCATAACCGGGATTGGCCTTGCTGCCTTTGAACAGCTCCGCGAATGCCACGGGATCGACGAGCGATTTCCCGTCCTTCGTGCCGCCGGCGCGGATGAACTCTCCAAATTTTGCCCACTCGCGCGCCGTCAGGACCATCCCTTGCGGCAGCAGCGGATTCCCGTCGGCACCTCGTCGCCACTGCGCCACCGACATTCCCAGCGGCTTCAATATCCGGTCGCCGACATAGGTTTCGATGTCGCCCGGCCGGCCGGCGGCGACAAGCTTGCGCCGGAGGATCTCTCCGAACAACTGCATCGGGGCCGGCCCATAATGAAATTCGGTTCCGGGCGCGGCGACCAGATCCTGCGCGGCTGCTTCCGCATATGTTGGCGGCTTGCCGATCGCGCTGACCTGTCCACCCGTCATCGAAAGGAGATGCCTCAGGGTGACGTCCTTCTTCAGGGGGGTCCCGGACCATTCCCTGATCGTTGCGGCGACCGGCTCGTCGAGGGTCAGAAGACCGTCCTGCACCGCCGCTGCGGCGATAATCCCGACAAAGCTCTTCGTCCCGGACCAGAGTTCATAGGCTTCCTCCGCGGCGCCCTTATGGGTGTCACAGACGATTGCTCCATTCTGCAGGACCAGGACGGACAGGCCCCGGCGGCTGTCCGAATAGGCGGTCGCCGCCGCGCAGCCGGCCCCGGTCGCGGCGATCGCGTGGCCGGGGGCTGCCAACGCCAATGCCGCGAGTATAATCCTGTATCTTGCCATGAACCTGCTCCCACCTGCTCGGCTTTGCCTACATTCTGACCGCGCCTGCCGTTTGTGAGAAAGACCGCGGCCATTGTCAATAATTGGCAAAGAACCGGCCGGGATCGGCATTCGGAGACATGGCACCGATGTCGCGAGACATGCCTGCCCTCAGATTCTGAACTCGCACTGCGCAGCGCAAATCGGCTTGTCCGGCCCGAGCTGCCATGCCTCGCCGTGAACGACGGCAACGCGGCGGCCGATGCGCCTCACCTGGGGTTTTGAAAAGGTCGGGACCGGGCCAGCGCTGGCGATATATTGCAGGTTGATGCTGATCGGGCGCGGCGGGGTGTGAAGCCCCGCAACCCGCGCCAGTTCGGCGGCGCAGCAGAGTTCGAGGAAGGCCGCTATCGCCCCGCCATGCAGCGCCGGGAGCTGCACGTTGCCCACCAGCCTCTCGCGTTCGACAAGCCGATAAAGATGCGCGCCATCGCTTTCGTCCATCTCGACCCCGAGGAAGGCGGCGAACGGAGAATGGGCGAGGATGTCACCTGTTGGGAACGGCTTGTTCACGACGAGGGGTGCCTCCTGAATGCGAAACTTCCCTGAGCGGCGGCGACGAGCGCGCCGGGGTCCGTATCCCACACGTCCGCACGCACGAAGGCGATGTTGCGGGTCATGTGGTAGCAGCGCGCCTCGACCGTCACGGACGATGCCGTAGCGGCTGGCCGCACATGGTCGATTTTGAGGTTGAGCGTCGAGATTACCACCTGTCGATCGAAGCGAGCCATCACGGCCATCCCGCATGCCTGGTCGATCAGTGTCGCGATCGCGCCGCTGGCAAGCAGCATGGCGTCCTCAAAAGCAGCGAGGTCGTCGCGCCAGGGCAGCCTCATGACCGCGCAATCGGACGATATCGTCAGAAATTCGAGGCCGAGGGCGCCGCTCCATGGCGTAACCCGGTTGAGCATCTCGGGCCGCGACGTCATGCGTCACCCTTCTGCGGATATTCCCCAGGCCCGGTAGCCACGGGGCGATGCACGCTCGTGCTGACGATCCGGTGAACCGATTGCATACCGCAGGATCCCAAAGTGTCAGACCGCAGCTCGCCCGGAGAAGGCAGCGGTACGTGCCCGAATTCCGGGACGAATTGCAGCTCGTTCATCTCCTCGGGAGCGCCAGGAAAAACTCCACTATCGTACGGCTTGCGTCCATGTCCCGGTTCGTCTTGCCGATGAGGAAGACCGGGGCATATTGCGGCCCCCCGGGCCAGCTGTGGCCCCCGCCCACGACCGAAACCAGCCTTACGGGGGCGCTGAGCGGACAGGCACGATAGTCCGTTGCGACGGTCGACGTGGATTCGGCGCGCTTCGTGGCCGCAGCATTGTTTCGCACCGTCATCGTGCCACATCGATTTTTCTCCGCCCAGAATTTCGCGCTGTCGTTAGCGGACAGAACGATACCGCCCTGCCCCCTCCCGCCGAAGTCTTCAACCTTCCCGCCGCCATAGGGCACGATCGGATCGGCGTCGCCGCTGATCTGCAGCAAGGCCACGGCGTGCCGGGGGTCGCACACCGCCGCATAGTCGGCGGCGAGCATCCCGGCGACAGCAGCCACAGCCGCAATCCTGTCGGACATGTCGCAGCCCAGCCTGTGTGCCATCATGGCTCCGTTCGACATACCCGTCACGAAAATGCGGCCGCGGTCAACGGGGTGGCGGCGGCCCACATCATCGAGGACCGCCCCGATAAAGCCGACGTCGTCGACCTTGCTTTTGACCGTTGCGCGGCCGTCGTTCCAATGTTTGCCGATGCCGTTCGGATAGACCGCTATAAAGCCCCGTGCATCCGCCAGCGGATCAAGCCGTGCGAGCTTGACCATGCTATCGGCCTGTCCCCCGCCCCCATGAAGAATGACCACCACCGGATAGCCGCCTTGGGGCGGAGCCTTGACCGGGACATGCATCAGGTAGCTGCGTTTCAGTCCGCCATGATCGATCGTGACCGCCGCGTCGGCTTCGCCTGCGGGAGCCCGCGAAACGCCGCCCGAAACCGGCAGGGCCGCCAGGGCCGCCGCGACCATGAAGATTCTGCGCATCGCTCCAATTCTCCCCGTCAGACCGCCAGCGGACTGCACCCGCTCGCTGCTCAGCTCTGCTTTCTGGTACAGGGTCCGGTCGTCTCGGGCAGGCCAAGCCGGACAATATCCCAGCGCGGATCGGAAGCAGACAGGCTCGCCGCCAGCTTGTCAATAATCGACCTGACTTGCCGATTGGCAATGTCGAAGAGAATGGGCAGCAGGTCGCATGTTGCATCGGCAGCACGTAGCAAGGCAGGGTGGCGGCGGTCGTGCGGCCAGCGCATCGAGGGGACGCTGCGCCGAGCTGCCGGAGGCGCCGCGACACCGGCAGGGCCGCACAATATATATGCAACTGCCCCGCCGCGGCCCAGCATCCCTCGCCCCGTCCCGGCCGGCGCCTGGAGACCGCTACGCAGGCGTTGGGCGCTGCGATCGAGGATTGATGACAATCGCTGTTATATTTCCTTCTCGTTACTGACGCGGCTCCTTCTCCGACGTGTCGCAACCCGGCCCTACTGGCCGAGGCGACATTGCTGGCGGGGACCACAACCATGAATCATTCTCTCCCGAACCTGCGGGCCGCACTCCTATTCACCGCGGCCCTGGTTCCTTTACCGCTTCTCGCCCAGACCGAACCCGTCGACGGGGCGGCCGACCCAGATGGCGATTCCATCGTCGTCACCGGCCAGCGCCGCGCGCAATATGAGGCGACGGCCGAAAAGCGAGATGCCTTCATCGTGATGGACGCGATCTCGTCGGACGACATCGGCAAGCTCCCCGACCATAATACCGCCGCCGCGCTGCGCCGCATCCCGGGCTTGTCGGTGCAGGAAGACCAAGGCGAACCGCGCTTCCCCGTGCTTCGCGGGCTCCAGTCGACCTACAACCGCACGACCGTCGACGGCGCGCTGGTGTCGGGCGTGGACTCGACTGGCCGCACGGTGCCGCTCGACATCATCCCCTCGGTGATGGCGGCGCGGATCGAGGTCATCAAGACGGTGACGCCAGAGAATGACGCCAATGCGATCGGCGGCATCATCAACATCGCGACGCGCAGCGCATTCGACGCAAAGCGGGCCTTTTTCAACGGCGTCGCATCCTATGGCGTCTACGAGCAGAATGGGGACGTGCGGAACAGCAAGCCGTCCTATCGCCTGGCCTTCGCCGCGGGCACGACCTTCGGTGCGAACGACGAATGGGGCATCGTCATCGGCGCCAGCCAGGAACAGCTCGACTACGACATCCCGCAGATCGAGGTCGCGAGCCCGTCGGTCCGCGAATATACGGCGGCCGGCGCGCCGGTGAACTCGGGCGCGGCAAACGGCAACGGCATTCAGGTGCCGACCCAGCACCGACTCTTCTGGTACAACAACACCAAACAGCGCACCGGCGGCAATGTGAAGATCGAATGGCGCCCGTCGGATCGCTTTCGCTGGGAATTGTCGGGTGTCGTTGCGCGCACCGAGGACGACGAAGAGCGCATCGAATATCGTATCGAACCGATCGGCAACGTCGCGAACCAGACGCCGACCAGCGGCGATTTCGCGCGCGGCCGCATCATCATCCAGCTCAACCAGCCGATCACGAAGCGCCTCGTCGCGCTCGGCCGCACCGCCTTCGACTGGGATGCCGGTGAGAAGCTGAAGGTCGACGGCGACGCCGTCTTCTCGCTCGGCCGCCTGCGCGTTCCCAATGAAAGCATCGAATTCCGTACCCGCGACGCCGATGGTACGCGCTATGCCTTTCACTATGACACGTCGGACTTTTATCCGGTGTTCACCCCGACGAACGCTGCTGCCGCGGTCGACCCGACCAACTTCTACCTTCAGCAGCAACGCAGCGACCTTCAGAAATCGCTGGAGAAGAGCGGCCAGTTCCGTCTCAACCTGACATATGGCGACGACAGCTATGACGGCGGGTTCAAGATCAAGACGGGCGGCGTCGTTCGTCTGACCGACCGCGAGAACAGCAACCCGCGCACCGATTATCGCGCTGCGACCGGCTTTACCTACACGCTCGACAAGGTCGTCACCGACGGTCCGACCAAGGCGATCCGCGATCAATTCTACATCCCGATCCGCATCGACGCCGACGCTTTCCCCGCTTTCTACGAAGCGAACAAGGCCAACTTCACGACGACGGTCGCGTCGGTCGCGGGCAATTACGACGTCAGCGAAGATGTCTATGCCGCCTATCTTCAGGGCAGCACGCGCATTGGCAATATCACCTTGCTCGGCGGTTTGCGCTACGAACGCACCGAGATTTCCTCGAACGCCTTCCGCGCAGTCGGATCGACGCTGACCGAGGTCACGACTGACGGCAGCTATGACAATTGGTTGCCGAGCTTCCATATCCGCTGGGACGTCGCGGACCGCTTCGTCATCCGCGGGGCCTATACCAACACGATCGGCCGTCCCGATTACGGCTCGATCGCCGCGACCGAAGCACTCAGCTTCGATGGCAGCCAGCCGACGCTGTCGCGCGGCAACCCCGGGCTGAAGCCCCGCGAAAGCCGCGGCTTCGACCTGTCGTTCGAATTTTATCCGAAGGACGGCGTTATCTCGGCCGCGCTGTTCCACAAGAAGATCAACAACGAGATCTTCACCCTGTCCAACGTCGAGCGGATCGACGTGGGCCGTGGGGTCGAGGATGTGCTGGTCTCGGAACCGCGCAACGCCGAGAGTGCAACGATCAAGGGGCTCGAGCTGAACCTTCAGCAGGCGCTGACCTTCCTGCCCGATCCGTTCGACGGCCTTGGCATCAGCGCGAACGCGACCTTCCTCGATACGAAGTTCACCTTCCTGACCAGCGTCGGTCCGCGCGTGACGGGCCTGTTCCTGCAGCCCGATACGGTTTGGAACGCGTCGGTCTATTACCAGAAGGGCAAGTTCGAGGGCCGGCTGTCCTACAATTACATCGGTGGCTTCCTCGAAACGATCAACGACACGATCCCGAATGCCGATCAATATTGGAAGAGCCGCGGCACGCTCGACGCGAACCTCAACTTCCGCCTGACGCCGAACGTCACGCTTTACGCCGAGGGGCAGAACCTCACGAACAAGGGGCGCCGCGAACTCGTCGGCCCGGGGCAAGCCTATCTCCAGGAATCGGCCGAATATGGCCGCACCTTCTGGTTCGGCGTGGCGGCGAACTTCTGATGCTCGGTGCGCTTCTGCTCCTCGCCTCGACCGCAGCGACGCCTGCCGCCGCGGTTCCGCAGGGCGAGGCGGCCGAGACCGTCCGCCGCATCCCCGCCGCCGAAGCGCGGCAGGGTGTGGCGGCCGGCCCCGCGGGCATCTACGCCGTCGCGAACTGGACGATCGCCCGCTACGACCGCAAGACCGGCGAGCGCGTGACACTGTGGGAGGGCGACCCCGCGCGCTATCCGCACATCAACAGCTGCGCCCTGCTCAAAGGCGAGCTGGTGTGCGCGGCGTCGAACTTCCCGGCGGTACCGCAGGCCAGCTCGGTCGAAATCTTCGATCCCCTCACGCTCGCTCACAAGCGCACGGTGTCGCTGGGACAGGGCACCGGTTCGCTCACCTGGATCGACTGGCACGACGGCCACTGGTGGGGCATGTTCGCCAATTATGACGCCAAGGGCGGCGAGCCGCCGCGCGACCACCGTTATACCACGCTGGTCAAATTCGATCCCGAGTGGCGCCGCACCGAAAGCTGGGCGCTGCCCGCGACGATCCTCGAACGGATCGCGCCGATGAGCATTTCGGGTGGCGGCTTCGGGCCCGATGGAAATCTGTGGCTGTCGGGACACGATCTGCCCGAACTCTATGTCACGCGGCTGCCCAAAGGGGGCGCAACGCTCGACCATATTGCGACCGTGCCGATGGAGGCCGAGGGACAGGCGATCGACTGGGACGAAAGCCAGCCGGGCGTGCTGTGGGGGATTTCACGCAAGAGCCGGGCGTTGATCGCAATGCGCGTGGCGGCGATCGACAGCCGCGGCCGCTGAGGCGACCTGCTGCCACCACCCCGGGGTGGCGGGACGCCCGCGCACCGGTGGCTCACGGTTCAGGGGCGTTTCGGGGCGCAACCCGACGGCCAACGTCGCGACCCCTAGATGAAATGGTCAGGCAACGCGCTCGATCGCCGGGAGCCGCCATGCGAGCGAACGAAGAGCGGGCAGCGCGAGATAGCCCCGAAAAAGCGGCCGGAAGGCACCGCCGGGTGTTGGCAGCCAGTTACCGGCCATGGCCGCCTCAGGCGCTTCGCGCTGAAACAATATGTCGATCGAGCCATCGCGATTGGGACGGATCGACCGGGTTCGGTCACCTATCGAATAGCGGGAAATGGGATTGGGAACGAGATACAGCCGACCGTCAGCCTCTTCACTGTACATTGTGAGCGACCAGAAGGCCTTCACCGGAACGCCCCCGGGTGGCAGGCGGAGACGGTAGTTCCGGTCGCCTCGCAGAGCTTCGCCATGATCGTCAGCGAGCCCGTGAGCGTAGAGCGCCTCCTCCGGCGGCAAGGCGGCGAGGCCCACGAGTGCGACACGCGCTCGCTCCTCTTCGTTTTCCCCAAAGTCGCCCGTCGCGTCGGCGGAGTAGCTCCAGCCATCAATTCTCCGCTCATTGGACGACGCGGCGGCTAGCCGGGTCAGCCCGTCGGCAATCGCGGTGCGCCACGACCGAAGCAGGGGCGCGGGCCAATCTTGTGCAGGCGGCATGGCGCCCGAGAACTCGGGAAACCGCCTTGCTCTTAGTGCACGCGGGTCTCCGGGGTCGCATCGATCGAGCATCGCCTTCACCACCGCGAGGAAATTTCCGGCATCGGCTATGTCACCTGGCTCGACCGGCAGGATCGGTCCGTCCTTGCGGGTTGCCGCATCCTCGATCCGGATGGCGTCCTGAAGCGCATTGACCGCAGCGACATCTTCGGGTCCGTCGATCAGAATGCGGATCAACATCCAGACGTCCGAAGTCGCGGCACGAACGGGATAGGCACCCTCGGGAACCGCGTCATCCGGCCAGCCTGGCGGCAGAATGGCAAACCGTCCGCCCCTGCCTCCCGACGCCCGTGTACCTGCAAAGAAGAAGTTATCGGTGAAGGCATCCATGAACGCCGTGCTGAAATAACGGTCCGGAATGTCCGGTATCTCGACAACGACCGGGCCGCCCGAGAGATCAATTCGGGCATTGGTGACGAGGCAATCATTGTTGACGGCGGTTATTTGCCGCATGGCGGGATCAGACAGGCTGCGCCGACTCATCGGCCTGTTGAGAATCCAGGCCCCTCCCGCAGTCCGCGGCCTAGCCGAAACATAGGCGGTGCGGGCGAACTCGAAAAGCGGAAAGCCGGCGCAGAAGGCTGCGAAGCGATCCTCGTCCGCGGTCACCGCGGCGACCGGCTCACCAACGGGAATGACCGCAGCGGCGGCGGCAAAGCGGATCATGTCGCGCCTGGTAAACGTCATGATGCGCGCCTGGCCCACGATTGATGCTAAAGGACGACGCGGCGGCTGCCGCCGCCGCGCCGAGGTATTGCTCCCTCGGAGGTGAGGTCAGGGAGCCGGAGTACGGTTCGCGATCGCAACTTCGATCAAATCCTGCATCACCTGCTCGAGCTCGACGCCCTTGCGGTCGCCGCCGGTCGAGATTTCCGTGGCGATCAGGCCATAATAGCCGGTCTGGCGATCGATCCATCCGGTCCATCCATAGGCCCCTGGCGAGGAATTGATCTTCGAGGTCGCGCAGGCCGCTGGGGTATCGCATTCGACGAAGGAGCCGAGCGCATATTCCCAGTTGGTCGCGCCGGACGGAACGAACAGCCGCGGCAGGCCAGCCGTTCGCTGCTGCGTGAAGGCAGTCATGTCGGTGACGAATGTGCCGCTCAGAAGGGCGCGCAGGAGCTTCGCATAATCGCGCGGCGTCGAGTAGGCGCCGCCGGCAATCCACGGATTGGTCGGGGCGCTTCCGCCTGGATCGTACCAGACCGTGGAGGTCATGCCGAGCGGCGTTGTCACGTGCTGGCTGAACAGCTCGTGGAAATTGCGCTGACGCGCGGGGCTCGTCCCGGGCTGGATACTGGTGTCCTTCGCCTCGAGATAGGCGGCCGCGATCTGGATACCGTGCGGCCCGTAGCTGTACTGGGCGCCAGGCGCATTGCCTGGCCTCAGGCTGTCGTAGCGCAGGTCATGGATGCTTTTCGCGCAATTGTAGAGCGTCCAGGTCGGAAGAAGCTGGCATCCGCCGACCAGCGGGCTCGCATTGAAGCCCGAGGTCATGGACAATGTGTGCTTCAGCTTGACGTTCTTCTTCGTACCGCTCGTCGTCCAGAAGGCAAGCGCCGGGGCCATGGGATCCTCGAGCGTGACGATACCCGACTGGACCATTCGCATGGCGAGCGCTCCGGCCATCCATTTCGAAGCCGAGGCGAGCGGGGTTACGCGATCGATCCCGAAACTCCCCTTCTCATGGGTGAACAGATATTCCGGATCGTTCGCGTTGCCGACGATGAAGAAGCCGTTCGCGACCTCCGTGTCGGCTTCGATCGCGGCTTCCAGCGCCGTCCAGTCATAGGTATAGCCTCCGACCGTGGTCGACAGGCTGGCGCTCGCAGCGGGTGCCGCGGCGGTTGCGCTGCCGGATGCCCGGGCCATGGGGGCCTGGGGAGGCAGCTGCACCATCGGGCGGGCGCCGTCCTCCTCCCTCTGACTAAAGACGGATTGCGCGGCAATCGCGCCCGCGCCGATCAAGGCGGCACCGGCGGCGCCCCAGACCAATATTCTCCTCTGCACCATATTCTCTCTCCCAGCTTCGTTGCACGTCGTCGAAACGGAGCCCGCGGACCCGTGGGCGCTATGGAGCAGTGCCCGATGCTTCGGCATGCACCTTCAGAAGATGATCGATCTGCGCCTTGCGAAAGCCGGAAGCCACGACCGGGTTCGCAGCGAGCAGGGCCAGACGGTCGTCAGCCGCGTCATAACGCGGCCAATCCGGGACGAGCGCGCAGCGCGGATTTCCGAATTTTGCGAAAGCCACCCAGCATTCGGACATAGCGGCGCCGAACCGGCGGTCCTCTTCGCCGATCGGTCCCGCGAGCGATGCAAAATAGTCCAGCGATCCGAACAGATAGGGAATTTCGGAGCCATGCGCGGCACCTTTCGCCTGCGAGCGACGACCGGCCGCGACATAGTCGAAATGATAGAGAAAGGAGGGCTTGCCCCGGGCCGTGCGTGCGGCCAGCCACCGCGCCGGCCCGACGAACCAGGCGTCGCCGAGGATCTGGCGTGCAAGTTCGTCTTCGGCGAGACCAGCGCCATAGGCTGACCGCCCCCCCGCCTGGTCGGCGCCGAGATAGACCATCGCCATCGCGGGCGGCACACCCATTGCGACGATCACGCTGGCCTCGTTACTGTTCGCGCCGACGAGGAGCGGTACATCGACCGGTTCGCCCTTGGCGAGCGTCCGCCAGGGGGCTTCGCGAATGAGCGTCCCGTCGAGTATGGGGCCTGTCATCTCCCCCGGTGACCGGACTTCGCTTGCGGAGACCAGCGCGGCGACGGGAAGCGCGCGCAAATCGGCTGCCGATGCTCCGGGTTTGGCTCCGGCCCGGACCGCCAACGCGGCGCCGAGGGCTTCCTGCTGTGCGAGCGGGCGCGGGTCGAGGAGGCCGACACCCGACTGGACGATCGCGCGCGCGAAGAGCCCCTTGGCCTGCTCCTGCGCGAGGATCGTCGTTACGCCGATCGCGCCGGCCGACTCTCCGAACAGCGTTACCTGCTTCGGATCTCCGCCGAAGGCCGAAATATTCGCCTGGACCCAGCGCAGCGCCGCCAGCTGGTCCATGAGACCATAGTTGGCGAGCGCTTCACCCTTTGGCCTGGCGGCGCTGAGCGCGGGGTGAGCATAATATCCCAGCGCACCGAGACGGTAGTTGATGGTGACGAGAACCACGCCCTGGCGCGCGAAGGCGGAGCCGTCGAAGGCCGGAAAGACACCCGATCCGAGAACATGGGCGCCGCCGTGGATCCAGACCATGACCGGGAGTTTGCGCGCGTCCTTCGGCCGCCAGACATTGAGCTGGAGGCAGTCCTCGGACTGAAAGTCCGCGACACCGCCGGCGACGAGGGCGGGCACGACCCGCTGCGGGCAGGCCGGTCCCGGCCGTGAAGCATCGCGGGTGCCCTTCCACGCGCCCGCGCGCTGGGGCGGACGCCAGCGCAGGCTCCCGGTCGGGGCGGCGGCAAACGGGATGTTGTAGAAGCGGTCGATCCCCGATGCGCTGCTGCCGACGAGCCTGCCCTGTGCGAGGCTGACCGCCGGCCCCGCGTCGCCTGCGAAGGCGGACGCGGGACAGAGCAAGCCGGCTGCCAGGCAAAGTCCCAATGATAAGCTCAGCCGCAATTCGGCCTCCTCATTTCTGCTGCCAGGTGCGAAGGCCTCCTCCGCCGTGCCGTGTCAGAAGGTTATGCGACCCTCGACACCGATTACGCGCGGCTGGCTGTAGCGATTGATCGTGGGGGCCTGGGCGACATAGTAGAGCTTGTCGAACAGGTTGTTGGCGAAGGCGCTGATGTTGACCTTCCCGAACTGTACGCCGACGCGCAAGTTCACCAGAACATAATCGTCAAGATCGACCGATGTGGCCGTCAGCTCCTGCTTGCCGCCCCATTGACCGCTCACGAGGACATTGCTCGTCAGCGCGACATCCTTGGCGACGGGATAGCGAAGGTTGAGATTGGCCGAGGCGAGCCAGTCCGGCACCTGGGCAAGGTCGAGCCCGTCATAGCGTCCGCTCTTGACCTTCCCGCCCTGACGCGACCCGCTGAGCGCGAGGCGGCCATTGCCCTCCCCGAGATCGAAGCCCTGCGAATATTCCGCTTCGATGCCCCAGCTTTTCGCATCGCCTGCATTGGCGAGATAGGTTACGGCGGCCACCGGGCAGGTCGGGTTTGTCAGCGCGCAGCCATCGTCGAGTTGGGCGATCAGATCATCCAGCTCGGTATAATAGCCGGCGATCGCGAAGTAGCCGCGGCGAAGGGGGCTGCCCTTGATGCCGACTTCATAGCTCCGGCTCCCCTCGCTCCCGAACGGTACCTGAACAGGGCTCGGCGCGCGCGGATCCGACAGGCGGGTGTTGAAGCCGCCGGCGCGGTAGCTGGTTCCCACCTTGCCATATGCCAGCACGTTCGGCGTGAGCTTGAACGACAGGGTCGCATTGTAGGAAAGATTGTCGTCGCTCAGCTTCCCGTCGATAATGCGGCTCGGCCCGCCGGTCGGGAGGCCGGTCGCCAGATCGTAGAGCCGCGCCGTGATCGACCGGCTGTCGCTGGTGTAGCGAAGTTCGCCCGTGATGTTGATCGTGTCGGTGATGTCGAAGCCGAGCGACCCGTAAGCCGCATAGCTTTCGAAGTGGAGGCGCGACGGCGCGATGTTGCCCGGCGACGGGTTGGCGAGCGTCGGCGTCCGCGTCGTGGTCAGCGAGAAATCGCTGTCGAGAATCAGCGCCTCCGCGCCGAGGAGCCAGGCGAAGCGCCCGCCCGATCCGTTGACGTGAATGTCCTGCGAGAAGCTGTCGGTGGTATCGATCACAAACGACCCGCTGCTGGGATCGATCGGCGTCAGCGCGCCGACCTGGCCCGCTGCCCGCGCACGCGCCAGCTCGGCCGGGCTGACCGCGTCGTTGTCGAGGTCATATTCTGAATGGCGTTTGCGGAAACTGGTCGTGGAACTGAGCTCGGCGCCGCCCAGATCGACGCGCACCAGGGCCTGCAACCCGTCGATGTCCTGAATGGCTCGCGGGGCGGTGCTCCAGGGATAGCTGAAGCGGTCCTGGATATAACCTCCCGGAAAGCCCGGCGTGCCGGCCGGGATGAAGATCTGGTAGTGGATGCTGGGCGTCGTGAGGCGCTGCGTCTCGGCGAGAAGCACGACATCGACGGGACCGCGCCGAAGGCGGAGCTGGCCGCGCAGACCGTGGCCCTTCTGCCGATCGAAATATACGTCGTTGTCCGGATTGTAGAAAAAGCCCTTGTCCTGCTCGACAAGGTCGCCGCTTATGCGCAGCGCAGCGCCTTCGCCAAGCGGCACATTGACTGCGCCCTGCAGCTGGAGGCTGTTGTTCTCGAAGGCATAGCGTGCGCTCGCCCACCCCGAGAGATCGAACTCCGGCTGTGCCGAAATGATGTTGATCGCGCCACCGACCGCGTTCCGGCCGTAAAGGGCACCCTGCGTCCCGCGCAGCACCTCGACGCGGCCGATATCGAGCATGTCGAGCCGCGAGAAGTTGCGGCCGCCGACGGGGCCGCCGCCAATATAGGCCCCGTTGCGGTAGAGACCGATGCTCGGATCGCCGTTCGTCGCCCGCGCCGTCGACGATGCGCGAATGGAAATTTCGGAGGTCAGCGACGAGTTGAGGTTGTTGAAACGAACGCTCGGCTGATCGGCCAGGAGTTCGGGGGTCGACGTCGCGCCACCGCGATCTGCAAGCGAGGCTGCGTCGATGACCGAGGCCGCTGTCGGGACGTCGGCGAGCCGCTCCTCGCGGCGCCTCGCCGTAACCACGATCGAGCCGTCATCGACGGCTGCCGACGCGGTGTCAGCCGGGGCGGGCGGGTCGCTTTCCTGGGCCAGAGCCGGATCGGCGCCGACGACCCAAAGGGCGGCCGAACAAAACAAGGTGCACGCGTAGCGTCCCATAAATCCCTCCCATGTCATTTCTCATTATTATCGATAATTTTGAACATCGATACAATTCTGTCAAGCCGATTCTGCCCGCCTCGCCTCGCTAATCAGCGATGTGCCGGAACCAGCGCGGAGATCAAATCGCGGATCCCGCGTGCCGTAGCGGCAAGCGGCTCGGAGGCGACGACGTCCAGCGTATCGGTCGCCGCATGATGATGTCTGTGGGCGCCGAACACGCCGGCATGCCGAACATAGCCGGCGCCGATGACCTCGGCGAGTTCGCCCGCCACGCCCTGCGAAGACGGATAGGCCATCTCGAGTCCGGGTTGCCCCTTGAAGATCGCGCGCGCGCGATCGACGAAGTCCGCCGAGGTCATCAGGAAGCGGTAGGGATCCGCGCTCGGCAGCGGCAGAAGCGCGGACGGCGTTTCCTGAAAGTCGCGCGTGGCGACATTGGCTCCGAGGTGGAGCCAGAGGTCGGTCTCGGCCGGCGGCGGCCCGATGCTCTCGACGACGTGGCTGGCTCCGAGATTCTCATACTCATGTCCGCTGTTGCAGAGGAACAGCAGACTGTGACCGGTGAAAATACGCGGCATCCAGTCTGCCAGCGCCAACCAGACGGCGATCCCGGGACCCCGTTCGCCGGCGCAATCGGTCCAGCCCGAACGGGGGGTCGAGACGACGATCCAGCGGCGGCCGGCGCGTTCGACACGCCCTATTATATTGTCCGCCCGGCGAACGCCCCCGTCGCCCGTTATCGTGAGGCTCGCGCGCGTGCCGTGGCGAGCCGCTTCGATCACGGGCGCCGCATGACGCGGCGCGAGGAGGGCTATCGGCCTGTCGGAAAATGGCCCGTCCGCGGGAGCATTCAGCAGAAGCGCCTCCCCGCTCGGGCCGGTCGTGACGAGGATAACCCCGCTGGCTCCACGCGCGAGAGCGTCGGCCAGTGGCTCGCGCACGGCCCGGTCCAGCAAACTCGACCAACGGCGGTACGGGAGCCGGATAACCGCGATCGCGCCGTCGAGCCGCCCGCCGGTTTCGGCCAGCCGCAGCGCCGCTTGAACCCCCCGGGGCTCGGTTACGGCAGCCAGCGGCTGCGCCGTGAGCCCGATCTTGATATCGCCGAAGGCGAGCTCGCAGACGGAGCCATCGAACCAGGGCACCTCGAATCCTTGCCGTTCGACGTTGAAGCCCGCCACTTCAAGGCGCTTCGCGGTCCAGTCGGCCGTCCAGCGGTCTCCAGCTCCGCCCGACCTCTTGTTGCCGGCTTCCGCATAGGTTCTGACGTCCGCCAACAGTCTTTCGGGCCCGAACATCGCTTCACCCCCGGTTGCAGCGCCAGCTTTCGTTGCCTCGAACGCCAGCGGAGCGGCGAGCCCGGCCTTGAGCAGCGTCCGCCGATCGGTCCGGACGCGGGTCACGCCGACTTCGCGCGGCGACGGCTCGCTCTCGGCTTTGCGTGGCGCGCCTTATACTCCTCGAGGGCCTGCTCGAAGCTCTCCTGCGTCACACCGATCAGCGCGCGTGCGGCCGCGTCGGCGGCATCGCCGTCGCGGGCCACGATATGGCGGCATAGCGTCTCGTAGAGCGCGGCCGAGCGCCGCGCGGCCTCGTTGCCATGGGTCTCGATATAGCTGTTGGTGTAGACATTATGCTGCCATCGCGCGAGCAACGCGACGCGGTCGAGAAGTTCGAGAGCGAGCGGCGCATTGCTGCGCTTCGCGATGAAGCGGCCGATGCGGTTCGAGACGTTGAGATGCTCGAACGTATTTTCGGTGCGCAATGTGACGTCCTTGTATTCGACAAGGCGATGCATGAGTTCGCGGCCGTCGCGGTCGCTCATTTCCGCGCAGGCAAGGCGGCAGGCCACGCCGAACAGCGCCTTCCAGAGCTCGTAAACCTCGTCAGCGGCATGTTGGTCGAGATCGATCACGAAGGCGCCGCGCCAGGGGACGACCTTCAGGAGACCTATGTTTGCGACCTGCCTGAACGCCTCGCGCACGGGGGCGTGACTGACCGCGAAGCGCGCGGCTATCTCGCGCTCCCGGATCCAGGCTCCCGGCGGAATGCGCCAGGCCACGATGTCATCTATCAAGAGACGCGCGATCACCCTGTCCTGGGTCGGCGCGCTATCATCGTCGCCAGTATTTCTCGCCATGAAGCTCCGCTCGAATTCCGTTCCGGGTCCATCGTGTTGGCACAATGTTTGCCGGAAATCGATGATTGCGAGAGGCATTATTATCGATAATTTTATTTTTTCACAAGCGGTAGTGCGCCATCGGAATTCAGCCTTCAGGTGCCGGCTTCGGTGCCATGCTGCGCGGCCCGGTCGCCGGCCGATCTCCGTCCGGCCCAAGGGCGTTCGCCGCGGCAGCGAGGGAGGCAGGCGATCGCCCGCGGTCGGCGGAGGATCGCTATTGTACATCATCGTCCAGCTCCTCGCGCCGCCGCTGGCTGGCCATGAATTCGCGCGTGGTTCGGAACGACGGCGGCAGCGACCGGCGCTTGCGGCGCATCGTCGCCCAGATCCGCAGCATGTGCCGTCTGCGTTCCGGCTCGACATGGTCCTCGAACGCAGTCCGGGCATGAAGGACGGTGTAGTTATTGGCGATTTGAAGGTCTCCGGGGACCATCACGAACTGGAAAAAATGCGCCGGGTCGTTCAGCGCCGCATCGAGCGCGTCGAGCGCGGCGACTTGCTGCGCCGTCAAACGCGGGACACCGGGCATGGCTTGCGCGAGATCGATATAGCCGCGCTTGTGCAGAATATTCAGCAACCCGCGATGCTCAGCGAAGATGGGCACGGCCTGCACCGGCCGTTCGGGGCCAAGTTCGCCGCGGGTATCGAAATAGAATTCACGCTGAAGGACGAGCGCAAGACCGGGGTCGCGGGCAATGACGGCATTGAAGGCCGCCCCGGCGCTCACGATGCGGCTATGACCGCCCGATTTTCCCGCGTTGCGGCAGAGAAAGAACAGGGCGTCGGACCCGTCTCCGTGGAACTGCAGCTCGACGTTCGTCTGATAGCCCCGGATATTGCTGCTGCGAAAGGCGGTACGCGCTTCGGCTTCGTCGGCGAAACTCTGCTCGGCGCGGACGTGATGCAGTCGCTTCCCGCTGGCGTCTTGCGGCTCGGGATAGCCCATATGGCTCACGATGCCCCAGAACAGCCGTTCGACATCGGCAAGCTCGAGCCCCTCGATCGGGACATTGCGCAGGAGCGCAAAGCCCGGCCCCCCTTCGATCCGGTCGATGATCGCGTCGAGCCGGCGCGCAAAACCGGGCAGCCGGAAAGTCTCGGGCCCAATCTCGTCGCGCGCGACGCCCATCCGGTTGACATCGGCGAGAGCTGCCAGGGCCTCGGCCCGGTCCGCCGGGGACAATTCGACGATCCAGCTCCGGTCGCTTTCGATATCCGCCGAAAGCCAAACCGAAGGCCCGGTAACCGGCGTCGTGCGAACGGAGTCGGTCTGGATCATTCGGCTTGTGTATTGTCAATAATCGACATTGGCTATAGGAATCTTTCACGCGGCCCCAATGGGCCCGAAGACAAATAGGTGAAGCGGGGGTGGCAATGGCATCGATTGCGAAATCCGGAACCTGGACGGGCCGTCTCGCCTATTTCCTCTTCCTGATGTTCCTGGTCTCGACCCTCAACATGGCCGACCGCCAGATCATCGGTATCGTCGCGGAGCCGATCAAACGCGAGTTTGGCCTTTCCGATACGCTGCTCGGGCTGCTCGGCGGCACTGCGTTTGCGCTGATCTATCCGCCGCTTGGCCTACCCATCGCGCGGCTGGCCGACCGCTTCAACCGCCGAAACATTCTCGCGATCTGCCTTGCCTTCTGGAGCGGGATGACCGCGTTGTGCGGCGCCGCTACGGGCTTCTGGTCGCTGCTCTTCGCGCGCGCGGGCGTCGCGGCAGGAGAAGCGGGTTACGCGCCCTGCACGCATTCGCTCATCGCGGACGAAGTCGATGAGCGCTACCGTGCTACGGCGTTCGCGGTGCTCGTGACCGGCATCTCGGCGGGCGGCTTTCTCGCCTCGGCGCTCGGAGGCTATGTGGCACAGGAATATGGTTGGCGGTGGGCTTTCGCTGCAATCGGAATTCCGGGCCTGCTTCTCGCCCTGCTCGTTCGCCTGACCGTCCGCGAGCCGCCCCGAACCGTCGCACCGCGCGGCGCGACGGCCTGGAGCGTCTATCGCAGGCTCCTTACCAACCCCGCCTTCTCCTGGTGCATTGCCGGTTCCGCGTTGCATCTTGTCGTGACGTACGGGCTCGGTGCGTGGGCGGTGGTCTGGTTCGTGCGGGGTCATGACATGCCGCTCGCCACCGCAGGCCTGGCTCTGGGCGGCCTCGGCGCAGTCGCCGGTGCGCTGGGGAGCTTCTCGGGCGGACTGGCAGGCGACTGGCTGGCCCGGCGCGACAGGCGCTGGCTCGGCTGGTGGCCATCGATCACGGTGCTGATCGCGGCGCTCGTCGGAGCGCCGGCTTTCCTCACGGACAATGTTGCGCTGGCCATCGCCGGCGTCACGCTGGCGGTATTTCTGAACGCGCTCTACCAGCCTTCGACCTATGCGTTGGTGCAGGGCGTCGCCGACCCGGGCGCGAGGGCCAGCGCCGCAGCGCTGATGATCTTCGCCCAGAATATTGTCGGGCTCGGACTGGGGCCGGTTGCGATCGGCGTCGCCAGCGACGCATTGACGCCGGCAATGGGCGAGGCCGGCCTGGGACTGGCACTCGCGGGGGTCTTCATATTCAACGTGCTGGCCTGCATCGCCTATTTCATGGCCGCCCGCTTTTTGCGAACCAAAGGAAACGACGATGCATAAGATCCTCATATCGGTGCTGCTCGCCGCCGCACCCGCCAGCGCGTCCGAGCCGGTTCGACGCGACACGCCGCAGGGCGTGGTCGAGGGCCGAAGCGACAATGGCATAGAGATGTTCAAGGGCATCCCCTATACGGCGCCGCCGCTGGGACCGATGCGATGGCGCCCGCCCGGTGATCAGCCGCACTGGACGGGCGTCCGCGACGCCTCCGCCTTCGGCCCGGTCTGCGTCCAGAAGGCTCCGGCCACCGCGCGCGTTCTCGCCTCCAGCCCCCAAAGCGAAGACTGCCTCACGCTCAATATCTGGCGCCCGGCCGATGCGAAGAATGCCCCGGTGATGGTCTGGATCCATGGCGGGGCGAACATGTTCGGGTCGGGATCCGAGCCATTCTACGATGGAGCCGCCTTCGCGCGGCGCGGCATCGTCTTGGTGACGATCAACTATCGGCTGGGCTATCTCGGCTTTTTCGGTCATCCCGCGCTCAAGGAGGGCGGCGGCAACCTCGTCAACTATGGTCTTCTCGACCAGATTGCCGCGCTCAAATGGGTCAAGGACAATATAACGGCCTATGGCGGCGACCCGGCGCGCGTCACCATGTTCGGAGAGAGCGCGGGCGGCGGCGCAGTCCTGAACCTGCTCGCCGCTCCTTCGGCACGCGGCCTCTTCGCGCAAGCGATCGTGCAGTCCGGCGGGGGGCTTCCGGCTCGCAAGGACGCCGGGGACGCCACAAAGGCCGGACAGGGGATCGCCGCGGCCCTCGGCCTGAAGGACGCGACTGCCGATGCGCTGCGTGCCTTGCCGGCGGAGCGGTTCTTCGATGCTGCCGTTCCCCGGCCGGAGCCGGGTTTCGGCGCGGTACCGGGAGGTGCAGAGGTGGCGGAACCTCCGCTCGCCGCAATTCGCGCGGGGCGTGCGGCGAATGTGCCCCTCTTGATCGGCGTCAACAGCAACGAGGGCAGCCTGGTCGACAGCTGGGGTATGAAGGACGAGCAGGTGCTGGCGCTTCTCGGGGGCCGCGGGCCGGTCATCGCGGACGCTTACGGGTCTGCGACGACAAATCGCGGCGACTTTGCCCGCAGGCTGTATGGCGATGTGATCTTTCTTTATCCTGCGCGTGCGATCGCGAGGGCGCAGCAGCGGCGCGCGCCGGTCTGGCTCTATTATTTCGACTATCTGCCGGAGGGCCTTCGCGCCCAGCAAAAGGGCGTGAACCATGCGGGCGAGATCCCGTTCGTTTTCGACATGTCCGCATCGCTGGCGCAGATCCCGCGCACGGAGCGGGACTTGTCCTTCGCAAAAGGCGTGAACGGATGTTTCGCCGCCTTCGCGACGGGGGGCAAGCCCTCGGCGTCGCCCTTGTGCTCGGCGTGGGCGCCCTATGACGCAAAGGCCGACAACTGGTTTGTCTTTCGTGACCCGCCCGCCGGGGCCAACCGCTTCGCGGAGCGGCAGCTCGACGCCATTGGCGCCGTCCTTCGTCAGCTCGGGCTGGATTGATATTGGCTGGCGTTCGTCGAATTGCCCCGCGAGGCGGGGCAAGAGGCAGCCCTTTGCCTGCCGCCCGGCGTGCTTGTCCTGTCGCTGAATATTCGGGGTGGACGATCAGGCCGCGCGGCCGCCGGCGGCGCGCGCACGCCTGCATATGATCGAAATCTTACGGCACGGATCGCAGCGGAACCCGGCCAGGCCGCCTGCGGGTTCTCGCCAATACCCACATCCCATTGCGTACCGCGCGCCAGGCTGACAAGGAGAGACAAGATGCTGCGTATCGAGGAAGATGGCGGGATAGCCGTCGTTCGGATCGACAGGCCGGAAGCGCGAAACGCCCTGAACGCGGAAACGCTTTCCGCCTTGACGGATACCGCGCGAACCCTGGGTCGGAGATCCGACATTTCCGCCGTTATCTTGACGGGCACCGACAGTTTCTTTTCCGCTGGCATCGACCTCAAGGCCGAACCGAGAGCTTCAGCTACGCTCCTCGAGCGGCGCGATGCCGCGCGCGCGGGTCCTGATCTGTGCCGCGCATGGGAAGCGATCGAGGCAGTGACGATCGTTGCGATCGAAGGCTATTGTGTCGGCGGGGCCTGCGCACTCGCACTCGCGTGCGACTTCCGCATCATGGCAGCGGGCGCGATGATGCGGCTTCCGGAAGTGCCACTCGGCATGAACATGAGTTGGGGGACCCTGCCAAGGCTGGTCGCTCTGATCGGGCCGGCACGGGCAAAGGCTTTCGCGCTCTTCGGAGAGCCTGCCCATGTATCGGAGTGCCTGGCGTGGGGGCTTGCCGACCGCTCGGCCGAGCAAGGCGAGGCCCTGACCGAGGCAAGGCAATGGGCCGAGCGTGTCGCAGCGCTTCCACCACTACCGGCGCGCATGACCAAGGAGGCGATCAACGCCAGCGCCAATGCGCTGAGCGCCGCGGCAAGCTTCATGGACCGCGACCAGTTTCTCCTCACGTCGCTCACCGACGATTTCGGTGAGGGGGTCGCCGCCTTTCTGGAGAAGCGCGCGGGGCGCTTCCGCGGGGACTAGTAATGTCGCTGCATATCGACATATAGCCTCCTTGTAGGGGAAAACAGTGGTCGAGCCTAAACCAGTGGGACGCGTCGCGGACAATCGCCTCGCTCCGGACGATGTCGTATTCGTTGCCCTCGAACGGATTATCGAAGGCGCTCTCGTCGCTGGCGCGCGCATAACCGAGCGTTGGATTGTCGACCAGGCGGGCGTAACGCACGCGCAGGCGCGCGAAGCCCTTCATCGCCTCGACAAGCTCGGCGCGCTCACGCTCTCCGCGCGCCGGGGCGCAACGCTGATACGTCCCGATCATGTTGACCCGTCCGACATCCGGCCGATCTGGCTTGCACTGCTCGGGATGGCAGGCCGAAAGGCTGCGGGGCGCGAAGTGGTCGCGCCAGCGCCCGTCCTCAGGACCCCGTCAGCCCGCTGGCCGCGATATCTGGCCTTGCGAACGAATATCGACCTGATCGGGCGAGCCGCCGGAAGCGAGCGACTGACGCACGTCCTGCAGCGGCTGGCGCTGCAAAGCGTCATCGGCCGTGGCGGTTTCGGCGCGATCGCCCCGGACGCCGTCGCGCAATTCGCTGCCAGCGTTGCTCGCGGGGCGTTCGACGAAGCCGCGCTCAACGCCAGTTTCGAGGATTGCTCTCCGCGCGCTCCCGCGCGTGACGAGGCGACCTCATTGCCCCGCGCGGTCGGCAGCCCAATCATCGACCTCGGCGACTCCGCTTCCTCGGCGCGCGCATATCTCGACCGGATCGCGAAGCGGCTTTCGTTGTCGCCAACGGCCGCGCCCTCGACGTCCGATCAACTCGCCTCTGCGATCCTGCAACGTATCCAGTTCGGCGAGATCAGACCCGGGGAGGCGGTGCGGGAGCTTCCGCTCGCCCAGGAATTCGGCGTCAGCCGGGGACCCGTGCGGGACGCACTGCGCGCGCTGGACCGCCAGGGCATCATCGATATCGAGGGGCGGCGCGGCGCATTCGTCCAGCGATTTGCGGCACGGGATGTTGCCGACCTTTTCGAGATCCGTGCGACCGTATCGGGGGTTCAGATGGCGGAAGCGGCAATCGCCCCGGACCGTCCGGACTGGATCGATGATGAACTGCGGGCGGGCGCCGCCCTTCTCGATGAAATCGCGCATGATCCGGATAGTCCGCTCGGAAACTATATCGTTGTCCGCCGGGCGCTGGCGATGGTCACGCTCGCTGCCGGAGGAAACATTGCCGTGGGACGATTGGCGGCCGAGCTTGAGGGCCAGGTTTCGATCCTATGGACCACGGTCCTCAGGAAAAGCCGCCAGGTCGCCTCTGCCAGGACCTGGCGATCCATTGTCGAGGCGATAATTTCCCGGGACGCAAGCGCGGCGAGGTACAACGGACAGCGCATCGTCGAGGAGGCCGCGATCGAGGCCCTGAGCGAAGCGAGAGCGATCGAGAGGCGAAGCGCGCCCGGTCCATGACCGGCAATATGGGCTGACGCCCTTCCCGCTGCGAGGTTCGAAATTGGCACCGCGTATGCGCCCGGCAGGCTTCGTCCAGACACGGAAGGTCCGGTTGCACTCGTGAGGGTGCGGAAGGCTGGTCCCTCTGCCCGTGTCGAGGAGCGACATTCGGCCGCGCGCAATGCTGCCCTGGCGCAAGGGCGCAGCGCGCGATGGTCCGGACGCGGGGACATTATTTTTCATCGGCAAGGCCTTCGAGCCCTGGAACGACGATCGAGGCTGCTACGCCCGTCCGCGGTCCTGTGACGCCGGTTCGGCCGCTTGTGCCATGGCTGGCAGCGACGCCGCCGCTCCTCGCCTCGCGAGCGCTACACGCGTCGCCGATCCGCCATGCGGGCAGCTTCTAGCGCGAGATATCCTGCGCATGATTGGAGGCGCCATCGACGGCTGCGCGTGAAAATGGCGCGAAATCCCCGCGAATGCCGTGCTTGAGGACTGCCAGCGAGAGGCCGTCGCGCGCCGCTTCTGCGAGGCCCCTGCCCGCCCACAGTCCGTCGAGCACGCCCGCCGCAAAGGCATCGCCAGTTCCGACCCGGTCGATCACCGGCGCGACGAGAACCGAATCGGTCGAACCGCCCTCGTCGCGCGTATCGACCCGGGCCACGAGCCGGTGCGCGTCAGGCCCGATGATTTCGCGAGCCGTCGAGGCAACATATTCGAGGGCTGGAAACGCCTCCAGCAACCCCAGAGCCGCTTCGCGCCGCCGGGTTTCTCCATCACCCGAAAAGGCCCGTCCCAACAGCAGCCCGGCGTCGCGATGATTGCCGAACAGCACGGTTGCGTGTGCAACGATCGGCTTCAGTATCGCCGCCGGTTCAGGCTGCCAGCGCTCCCAGAGCCGGCCGCGCCAATTGCCGTCGAACGAGACCCCGATCCCGGCAGCGCGAGCCCGCGTCACGGCATCGAGCGCAGCCTCGGCACTCTTCGGTCCGAGCGCAGGGATAACGCCCGAAAGGTGCAGCCATCCCGCGCCTTCCAGCAAACGATCCCAGTCCCAATCGCGCGGCCGCATCTCCGTAAAGGCCGATCCGGAAACAGCGGACCGGACTGCCTGACCCGATGCCATGCCCGAAAGCTGGTGACCGTCCTGCCAGAAATCGTCGTGACGAATGGTGAACGCACATTGGTCCTGCCGCCCGACGCTGGATATGGGGAAATATCACAGCCGATGAGCACGCTGAAGGCGTGACGAGCGCCGGTCGGCGATGGCAGGCTAGTTCCAAGCTAGTTCCAAGTGAGACTAGGGCGATGCCTCGTATCGGGGGCACCCAAGAGCGCCAGCAGTAACAGCTGTCTCTGAGCGAGGGAGTTAGCGGATTCGCCTACCCCCCGAGGAGGTGATCGTCCAGGCCGACCGGTGATGCCGATGCGCGCCTGGTCTGAGCGAAATATCAGGGTAGCGGTCGCAGGAACTCGAACAGAGCTTTCTCGGCGTCCGGTTCGCTTAGCATCGGAGCATGCCCGACACCTGCAATTTCGGCCACCGTGATAGATGGCGCCGAACGCTGCATTTTCGCGGCGATCGCTGCTGTAACCAGATCCGAAAGCTCCCCCCGCATCAACAAGACCGGACGTCGGGCAAGTCTTCGAAAGAGCCACCAGGCGATCCAGGTCGAGCGCTTGATAGGCTGGTCGCTAAGCGGCTTTCGAATTTCCGGATCATAGTCCAGCTCAAGGCTACCGTCCGCTTTGGTACGAAATGAACGGCGGGCCATCAAATCCCAGTCGGCGCGCCCGCCTTGCGGGAAAGCATCCGCCATGATCTTTTGCATATAGGCGGACGCTTCATCCCAATTTTGGATGGCTTCTGCCTTCCCCGCGTAACCGGTAATCCGATCGATTCCTTCCTGAGCAATCTCTGGCCCAACGTCATTCAACACCGCCGCGGCAATAACCCGCCGCCGCAGCCCGCCGATCGCCATGGTTATGAGCCCGCCCATAGATGTTCCGACAAATATCGCGCGGCCTATGCCCAGAGCGTCGAGAAGCGCCAGCAAGTCACGAGCATAGGTAGGGACGGCGTAGCGGCCCGCGTCGGGGCTTCTTGCCGATTTGCCCCTGCCGCGGACATCCGGCACGATCACCCGGCGGCCTTCGGCCGCAAGCTGCGGCGCCAGAAGTTCGAAATCACTCGAATTGCGGGTAAGTCCGTGAAGGCAAACCACCGGCAACCGCGCTGCGCCGGCCGCGGCTTCATAGTCGCGCGCGTACAGCTCGAGACCGTCACGCGACAGCCACCAGCGATCGACATAGCCAATCTCGCGCACTGCGCTTTCGATTGCCATCTGCCTCAAAACTTCACCGACGCTGCGACAAATATCTGGCGAGGATTGCCGTAGAATGCGGTAAGCGTCCCTTCCCTTCCGAGAGCGGGTATGAGATTCCCGGACGCATTTCGGAGCAAGGCGCCCGTGCGGGCATCGACTGCCATGAACGTGTAGCCCGACGTCTTGTAGCGCTTGTCGAGCAGATTCTTGCCATGGAGGCCGACGGACCAGCGTCCGCCCGGCGCGCGGTACACAAGATTGGCGTCGAACAGGGAGTAGCCGTCCTGATCGAGGAACGGGTTGGGAATCTCAAACTGGTAAGTCTTCGAACGATACGACCAGGTGGCAGACGCGTTTATGCTCCCGTCACCGACTGGCATCAGATAGGCAGCGGTAACGCTCGAGGTCCACTTTGGCGTATTCTGTACCTGCCGGAAATCTGCGACATCCACGGGCGCTCCCGCTACGAGGGTCACATATTCCTTGTACTCGGCATCGATATAGCCGAGCGTCCCGGCGACGCTCAAGCCGCCGGGGAGGCGGACATTGGCTTCCGCCTCTACGCCGCGAAACCGAGCCTTGCCCGCGTTGCTCACGACGCCGCAGAAGCTTGGCACGCCGGCGACCGTGCAGCCGACCGATCCGGGAATCTGGACATTCTTGTAATCGGCATGAAATGCTGCGAGCGCCAGCGTCAGTCGCCGGTCGAAAAGGGCGCCCTTGTAGCCGATTTCGTAGCTGTCGACCGACTCGGGTGCGAAGCTCAGGAACGCGGCGACCTCGTCATTTTCCCGGACGCCGTTTCCATTCAGGTCCGGCGCGTTCGCGCCAACCCCGCGTGGATCGAAACCGCCACCTTTGAAGCCCTGGGAATAGCTGGCGTAAAGATTGTGATCGGGCGTCGGCTTGAAGCTGATCGAGGCGCGGGGTGTGAACTTGCTGAACACGCTACGCCCCCTGAAATTGGTCGACGGACCACCCAGCGGTACGCCCGCGCCGCCGAACACGGTGGATCCGCCGCCGAGATAATTCTGGCGAAGGATCTGGGCTTTGCGTTCATCCCAAGTGTAGCGCCCGCCGACCGACAGGCTGAACTGATCAGAGAAGTCATAGGTGAAATCGCCAAAGGCGGCGAGCGTGTTGGTCCGCACATCTGCACTCGTATATGCCGCAAGGGTCGGCACGGTTGTGAAGATACGCGCATCGAACTGCGTCAGCGCCGATGCGTCGAGATAGTAGCCGCCGATCAGACCGTGAAAGCGATCGGTGTCGATCAGCAGCTGAATTTCCTGACTGAACTGCGTATTGTCATATAGCCCCGGAACGTCCGTATCTTCCGATGGCAGCGCGTCGAAATCGATCGGGCCTGCCGATTTGTCAGCACGGTATGCCGTGATGGACCGGAACATGATGCTGTCAGCCGGACGCGCCTCAAGGAAAAGCGACGCGCCCCACGCTTCGACGTCCTGCTTGGGGGTGTTGAGGGCTCCCCGTGTGTCATAGACATCAGACAAAACGGGAGCGCCGGTAAGCTGGCTCACGATCAGCCTGTGCCCTCCCCTCGGATTCGACATGTCATGGGTATAATCGCCGGTAAGCCGGGCGAAGATCTGATCTCCATGCACCTCGGCGGTCCCGCGAGCCGCGATCACCTTTTTATCGTAATTGTCCAAGCCGGTCGTCAGATTATCGCCGAATCCGTCCCGATTCAGCGATGCGAATGCGCCACCGAGACGAAGGATACGGCCCGAATCGACGGGCATGCTCGCACTTACTACCGCGTCGCGCTGATTGTAGCTTCCGTAGGCGGCTCGCAGGTTGATCTCGGCTTCGTCGGGAAGCTTCTTGGTGACATATTTGACCGCGCCGCCGACGGTATTGCGGCCATAGAGCGTTCCCTGCGGTCCTCGAAGGATTTCGATCCGTTCTACATCATAAATATCAAGAACGGCAGCCTGGGGACGATTCAGATACACGTCGTCGAGATAGATACCGACACCCTGCTCGAAACCCGAGACGGGATCCTGCTGCCCGACGCCGCGAATGAAGGCAGTGAGCGTCGAGTTGGTTGCACGCGACGCCTCGAGGGTGACGTTGGGCGTGACATTCGACAAATCGGTGATGTCGATCGCGCCCTGTGCTTCGAGCTTTTCCCCGCTGAACGCGGTGATCGCGATCGGGACATTGATGAGAGTTTCCTCGCGGCGACGAGCCGTGACAACGATCTCGCTACCATCGTCCGACGCCGCCGCACTCTCTGTCCCGGCAGGTGCCCCCTCCTGCGCATGTGCAGCCGCGACGGCTCCCGAGGCCACGCCGGCAAGAATGACCGCGCGCACGGCTTTTCCCAGAATGATCATCTACCCTCTCCCCTAATTGATTCTATATGGTATGAGAAATTCGTACGCCGAGGTGAACGGGTCGTCAACTTCATATTCTAGCCGAGGTCGCAAGATCTCGGCCTTCATGCGCCGTAGCGCATCGATCAAGTCGACGTATCCATACCTATTAGTATATATGCACCTTGACCGGCCGGGCAGCAGTCCGATAGGCGTACTGCTATGTCCGGCACCCAATCAATCAAACACGCGGGGGGCGAAGTCCACAGTACACCCCCCTCCCGCGCACTGAAGCGCGGCCCGAAGCGCAAGCTCGACGAAGATCACTGGTTTGAGGCGGCGCTGGACGCGATGGCGATCGGCGGCGTGGAGCGGGTGAGGATTGACCGCCTTGCCGCTGATCTTGGCGTCACCAAGGGCAGTTTCTATGTCCTTTTTCGGTCACGCGAGGCGTTTCTGGACGAACTCCTTGCCCATTGGCGCCGGATTTCCACCTTGCAGGTGATTGCAGAACTGAGTGCAATCAACGAGCCGCCCCTCGATCGCCTGGCCCGCGTCTTTGCCATCTCAACCTCCGATCGCGCCAAACGACGGGCGCGCATCGAGGCAGGATTTCGCCTTTGGGCATATGATGATCTCCGCGCCTCCCAAACGATGAGGGAAATCGATCACCATCGCCTCCTCTATTTCCAATCTGTGGTCGCAGCCGCTGGGATACCCGCAGATGACGCCCGGCCACGGGCGTTTCTCATCTACTCCTACCTGATTGGCGATGCGATGCTGGCGGCCGGGCAGGATGATCTACGGGAAGTATGCAGAGCCTTTCTGTCGACCGGAAGCCAGCGGCAATAATCATTCATGGCCCGGTAGCGCCTCGTTCGCTCACCAAAGCACTCGCCAAATATGGCTGCGAACGCGCGGTCGGCTGACACACGAGACCGCAATGGTTCACAATTTCCGCCGAGCGGGCTGACGGAACCGTGAAGACTGTCGGATGCTCCAGCGACATGCCGGCCTCGTCATGGACATCGAGGAGCTTGGGCGAGATATTGATGTGCTTCGGCCCTTGGCGGAGCGCTTCGCGTCGTCGCAGGAGGGGGCGCCGAAGTTCAGTCGGAACCGAACCTGCCGCGGCTCCAGAACATAATGGCATATTGCATCAAGAGAGACAGGATTTCGCCAGACCCTCGATGTGGATCCGGGCGGCGGCTTTGGATCCTTCCACATCTCCTGCGGACACATTCTCGATCAGCCCGTTAAGCCGGTCCTGAAATCCTCGCAAGTCAGGCGCTGTGTCTGAGGATTGCATGACGAAGAAATTCGCCATGCTGATTAACGATCCGAATTTCTGGCTTATGAGCGGCGATCCAGCCATCGCGTGAACAATGTCGAGGAGTTCCTTGCCTCGCAGGAGCTTTTCGCTATCCGCAAGGCCGTCCCATTCACCGGCGA
Source organism: Sphingopyxis solisilvae (assembly GCF_015475875.1). Lineage (GTDB taxonomy): Bacteria > Pseudomonadota > Alphaproteobacteria > Sphingomonadales > Sphingomonadaceae > Sphingopyxis > Sphingopyxis solisilvae. The sequence goes on from NZ_JADKYM010000006.1 coordinate 78,000, forward strand.
GTGTGCGCATGGCGACGATGATGGTCCGTCGCCCTCCTTCGCCGCGCGCAGCCGCAAGGCCGGCAAACTCCTCCTCCACAAGGACGAGGCAGCGGAAAAAATCGTCGATTCTTCCCGGACTCGGATGGACTACATCACAGCCGACCTGAGGCACGACGCGGACATATCCCTCTACCGCCAGCGCATTTAGCGCAGCTCCGATCGGTTGCCGGCTGGCACCGGTTTCCGCAGCGAGGTCGTTCACGATTATCCGATCGCCGAAGCGATATTTCCCGCAGATCAGTCGGCATAACAGTTCGTCATAGAGCGTGTCCCGCTTGTTGGCGCTCATCGCTCGAGCCTCGCGCTCGCTATTCGGACGTTGGTTAGCCCCGCCCGGACCCAAGCGATCCCTAGTCTCATCCGACAATGCCCCGAGCCCGCAAAGCGGCGATTTGGCCGGAGTTCAAACCGAGGTCGCGAGCCAGAATTTCGTCGGTGTTTTCACCGAGCATCGGTGGCGCGCTCGAAGCGACAGCCCGCTTCCCGTCGATCATGATCGGGCTTGCGACGCCGGGAAGGTCACCGAGCTGCTCATGTTGGAGTTCGACCTTCATTCCCCGGTGCCGGACATGAGGATCGGCAAATACGTCGGCGATCTCGTTGATCGGCCCTGCCGGGACACCGGCCGCGTCCAGCCTCTCGATCCATGTGTCGGCGCTGGCTGCGGTGAACAACGGGACCAGTTCGCACTCAAGCGCAGACTTGTGAACGGCGCGGGAGCCATTGGTGGCGAAGCGGGGATCTTCTGCAAGATCCGGGCGGCCGACCGCTTCACACAATCGCCGGAATTGCGAATCATTTCCTATCGCGAGATTGATCCCGCGGTCAGCGGCCAGGAATGATTGATAGGGAACGATGTTGGGATGCGCATTCCCGTAGCGGGGCGGGTTCTGCCCGGTCGCAAAATAGTTGAAGGCCTGATTTGCGAGCGTCGCGACCGTTACGTCGAGCAAGGAAACGTCGAGATGACAACCGGAGCCGGTGCGACCCTGCTTGAAGAGAGCGGCAAGGATCGCAGCCGTGGCGTATAGGCCGGTCATGATATCCGATAGCGCGACGCCTGTTTTCATGGGACCGCTTTCGGCAGAGCCCGTCACGCTCATCAGGCCTCCCATGCCCTGAGCGATAAAGTCGTAGCCCGGGCGGCCGCTGTAGGGGCCATCCTGGCCAAATCCCGTGACCGAGCAATAGACCAGCCGGGGATTAAGAGAGCGCAGGCTTTCCGCGTCCAATCCATATCGCTTGAGCACGCCAACCTTGAAATTCTCGACGACGACGTCGGAGCCGGCGGCCAGGGTCCGGATGAGTTCCTGACCTTCGGAGCTGGCGAAGTCGGCGGCGAGCGCCAGCTTGCCGCGATTTGCGCACAAGTAATAGGCCGAAGTCTGCACATCATTCCGGTGCAGCCATGGTGGACCCCATTTACGCGTATCGTCCCCCTCCTGCGGTCGTTCGACCTTGATCACGGTGGCCCCCATATCGGCCATGAGCTGCGTCGCCCATGGCCCAGCCAGCACGCGACTCAGGTCAAGAATCCGGACGCCCTCGAGCAACCGGCTCATTGCTCACATCTCTTCGCGAAGGGCCCGCTTGTCATCTTAACGTCTCGACCCGGACGTCGCATGGCGCATCACGCCGCCCCGCTCGTGGCGAAGTGACATCAGGCCCGGCTTCCAGATGCCCAAGCCCGAGCAAGCCGTTCCACGACGCCGACTGCCCAAGATATTTCACATCCGAATCCATCAGCACTCCATCTCGGCTCACGGTGGAGACGCCGGAGCGGGCCGGGAAGAATTGCCGGCGCGTCGCGCTGCGATCGGAGCGATCGTCGCGCTGACGGATCTACCGGTCCTTTCCGGGTCAGCATGTCGCGATCGGGCCAGCTCCTCGACAAGCCCGCCACATCGCTGTTCGTCCCGGAAATCCATGTCGCCCTCACCCCGCTATTGCATTACGACGAATGTGATGCACTATGTGCAATACTCAATGGCTCAGCAAGGCTCGTTATTCAAGCCTGTTCGCTTGATCCGGAGAGCGACCGCGCAACCCGGAAAAGGAGCTGTTGAATGTCGGTAAGCATATGATGGCCGTTCGCGACCGGATTTGGGGCTCGGCGAGCCTGCTACTGTGTTCCGCGTCGCTTTTCTGGGCACTCAACCCCATCGTCGCGCGGGCCGTCCACCATCTGGTGTCACCCTTGGGGATGGCGTTCTGGCGGTGGGTCGTGGCTATGGGCGTCGGTATGATCTTCGCCTGGCCGCATCTTGTCGACGACCGCCGGGAAATCCTGCGCGAGTGGAAAATGCTCGCGCTGCTCGGAACCTTGGGTATCGGGGCGTTTGCCCTCGTCGTCTATTGGGGGCTTCAATATACCACGGCGACGAACAATCTGATGATGCAAGGCGCGATGCCGTCTATGATCCTGCTTCTTTCAACACTGGTCTTCAGAGACAAGATCACGCCTGGCCAGCTCGTGGGCACTCTGGTTTCCCTCGCAGGACTATTGGTGATCGTGGCGCAGGGCAGCATGGCGAACCTGCTCGCCATGACATTCAACCGCGGGGATGCCGCCGCGCTCTTCGGCGTTTTTCTTTATTCGCTATATTCGACGCTGCTGCGCAAACGGCCCGCGATCCATCAGCTAAGCTTCCTGGTCACCCTGTTCGGTGTCGGGGCGGCCAGTATCGCGCTGCCATATTCCCTGGAGATCGCCCAGGGCCATTACATGGCGGCACGGGCCGAGGTCGTTCTTGCCATTCTCTATGTGGGAATATTCCCGTCGCTTCTCGCCTACTTCTTCTTCAATCGATCAGTCGACCTCATCGGCATCTCCCGCGCCAGCATCTATATGAACCTGCCGCCGATATTCGGGGTTGGACTTGCGATCCTGCTGCTGGGCGAGCGCCTCGCGCCGTTTCACCTCGTGGGTGCGGTGCTCGTGGCGTCGGGCGTTTTCCTGGCGACGCGCCGAGGGGCCGAGGCCTCGCCCACGGTCGGCGAAGCAGAGCCCAAGGCAGCCGAAGCTGAGCCGATCTCACGCTAGGGCGCAGGCGGATTTCCAGCTTTGCGGGGCCCTTATGGCGCCGGGGATCGCACGCGTGGCGCCATGACCGCATAGGAATGCACCCGTTCCCGACCAAGAAACGCCTTTGCATTGCGCGCGATGAATTGTATCTAACGAGCTTATAGTGATCGTGGTTCGCGCTTTCTGTGACGGGCCGCGGAGTTGCATAGACTGGAATGGAAATACTTTGGAACGACTCGGCAAGAGCGTGCGCAAGACGAACGTGGAAGACGACAACATCGCACCCTCCGAGGCGCCTGCCCAAACTGGTTCGCGGGCACCCCGATCGGCTCAGGCCCCAAGGCCCCGGAAGAGTATCCAGTCGGTCGAGACCGGCGTCCGCGTGCTTGAAGCTCTCATTTCCTGCCCTGGCGGCTGTGCTCCCCTACGAGACATCGCGGCCGCTGCGGCCATGTCGCGGAGTCAGGCTCACCGTTATCTCCTGGCCTATATCAACACCGGGCTGGTTCAGCAGGAGCCTTCCGACGGCCGATATTCGCTTGGCCCGATGGCCCTCAAGGTCGGCCTATCCGCCCTTTCGCGGCTCGATGTGATCCGGATTACGACCGCCTACCTGCGGCAACTCGCCGATGACCTTCAAACCACGGGGCTGCTCACGATCTGGGGCGACTATGGCCCGACGATTATCCGCTGGCTCGACGGAGGCGTTCCCATAGCGACGTCGCTGCACGTGGGTTCGGTCCTTCCGATCCAGCACTCCTCGGCAGGCCTGACGTTCATGGCCTTCCAGCCGCCGCTTGCCTATAAAACCCTCCTCGAGCGCGAGCGGGCGGCTCGCGCGGCGATCGACGAGACGGAACTTCAGGGAATGCTGTTCGAGATCCGGCGTCAGGGCTATGCCAAGGTTGACGGTCAGGTCGTACCTGGGCTTGCCGCCATCTCGGTGCCTATTTTCGACATGCAGGGCAAGACGGTAGCCGTGATCGGTGTCCTTGGCCGGATGTCCGACAAGCACTTCTTCTGCCAGGGCAATGTTGACAAGGTGAAAGCCGCGGCCAATGAGGCGAGTCTCGCGATGGGATGGCAGCCGGATGAGGCGCGTGCTGCATCCTGAACCGGCGCTCGCGGTATCGTCGCCTGCTGAGCCCGGTCTTTAAGGCCACTCGGTGGTCAGGCGATGATTGAACTCGACCCGGACTTTTTCTGGAATTTCTCTCTAGACGCCTACGCTCGCCCCGGTGTTGCCCGCCTGTGCCTGACCTTGCAGGACGATCATGGGCTCGACGTCAATGTCCTGCTGTTCTGCTGCTGGATCGCGCAAAGCCGGTCGGCACCGGTCGCAGAATGCGACATCGAGCGTCTCGTGGGCGAGGTCGCACCGACCAACGTCGAGGTGGTTTGGCCGCTCCGTCGCGCGCGCAGATGGCTGAAGGCGGCAGCAGAGGCCGAAGATGATATCGCTCCAGCGGCTGCGCGCACCCGTGCCCTGGTGAAAGAGGCAGAACTTGCAGGCGAACGCCTCGTACAACAGATATTGGCGACGTCGGCGCGGCTATCGTCGGCCGCGAGCATTCAAAACCCCGTTGACGCGGCAGATCTGAGCCTCGCTGCCTATGCCCGTGCAACCGGTGCAATCGCCGCAGGCCCAGATCTTCGCCACCTCGCGAGGCTCATCCTCCAGTCGGCCGGGCCAGCGGCTTCGGCGGAACCTTTGCAGTCTTGAGATAGGTTATGAGGAGTTGGAGATCGTCTTCCGATATCTCGGTCGGCCGAAACGGCGGCATCTCGACAAGACCGTTGCGCACGACCGAATGGACATAATCGCCGTCGAGGTCGGTTCGGCCGATCAGCGAAGCGACCGGGCGATCAAGCTCCTGAAGAAGCATCGTTCCGGGATGACCCGGACCCGGATCGTGGCAGCCCGCGCAGTGGAGGGCGTAGAGTTCCATCCCGTCCGGCTTGACCTCCCCGTTCTGCTTCGAGCAGGCTGCGAGTATCAGCAGGGCGATAGCCGGAATTCCCATCTTCATGGTTCGAGCTCCTCTGCGCCGCTCAGGCAGAAACAAAAAGATTTGCGGGATCGAGCGCGCGCTTGACCCGGGCGTGGAGCTGCGCCGTGGCGCCGCTCTCGTAACTTGCCCGAGCAGCCCCCGCCAGCGAAGCTTCCACATGCGTCTGACCGAAACCGGCGCTCGCTTGCGCTTCGATGATTTCCTGCGCGCAGGTTCGAACCTTCCCGTTACCCTCGCTGCTTCCATTCCAGCAAATATGCTGCAGATGCTGAGCGGAGCGCCAAATTGCGTTGGTTTCTGTCAACAAGTCGAACCCATGACGCCCGGCAGCGTCCCGCGACAGCTCGTAGAGGCGCAAGACGTCCGCGCCGTCGACGGGGCTCACGGGGCTGACGCGCATCGACGATCCGCCGGCCCATGCAGGCACGCGCCCCGGAGGCGCGCCGACGGAACCGCTCATCATGCCGGCCCGCCAATCCCACAACCCGCGGTTCGCGAAGTCCGTGCCCGACAGAATGCGCGCGCCGCTGATCGACGAGAAAGCATCCGAGATCATCGACCAGGCAATGGAGACATTTTCGGGCAAGCCGTAAAGCGAGCCGTAGAGCGTCCAATATCCAAGACCTAACGACGCTCCGGCCTTTCCGATCTCGCTGGCCTTCATTGGTCCGGACCCGGCGAAGTCGCGTCGGGTCTTGCCCGCGAGGGCTGCCTCATGCAGGGCATTCGCGACCGCAACGCCGTTCGGAACCACCATGTTGGTCTTGAGCGGACCGAGCACGTCGAAGAGGGCCGCAAGGTCGTCTTCTCCCGGCACGGTTACCGCGAAAGGCTTGGCCGCGGGCGGACTGGGCATCAGCCAGAGGCCGACCTTCGTGACGATCCCGAGGTCGGACTGCGTGAAGAGGCCGTCAACCCATGGGCCGTACCCGAATTTGAACAGCTGCCAGCATGTACTCTTGGGCATGGCTCCCATGCCCGTCCGCACGCTGCGACCGTCGGCCAACATGACCTCGAGGCCACATTGCATGAGATAATGGTCTGCATATGGCGTATAACCGGCGCGGCGCTGGATGAAGGCATCTGCGACAGACTCATCGGGATCGCCGGGGCAATCGATCCCGAGTCTGAGGCCGCGCTCGCTGATATGCTCGGACAATTGCTGGAAGGTGACGCCAGGTTCGACCAGACAATAAGCGAGTTCCTCGTTCACCTCGAGGATCTTGTTCATGCGGGAAAGGTCGAGGATGATGATCTTGTCGCGCGCGGCTGCATCGCGCCCCGGCGCCGCTCGGGATGCCGGCTGGAGTGCGGCGCCTGCCGACCGTGCCGCGGCGAGGATCCTGGAAAGCTCCTCCTCGCCGGCCGGCGCGACAATCGCTATCGGCAGATTCCGTCCCGATCGAAACGGCGCCAACATCGCGGGATCGCGCGTCAAACTGGCGCCTCCCACCGAAGCTTCAATGGCGTTGACCGCCGCGGCTTGTCGCGTCGCGTCCATTTGGAGCTCCTATTTCTGGAAGTTCGAAGGCTGGAGGACGACCGGGAACCGCCCGGGGTCCGAAATGTCGAGAGCGAATTCCCCGGCGCGCAGCTTGCGGTCGATCGCGCTTGCCGGCTCACTGTCGCGCCAGGAAAAGCAGCAATCGTTACAGCGCCAGATCGTCCAGACGGTCTCACCGTCATCGACACCGCGAAAATCGGCGGTGCTACCGTCGGATCCGCATCGTGGGCATTGCGCTGGCGTCACCGCACGTCTCCTCGTTGCATCTGGCGAATGCGTTTGCCAAGTTCTTCGATTTCCGGTCCGGTGGGCGGGGATACCAGATGAGCCTCGCCGACCGGATCAGGCGGTAGGTAGCTGGTCGCATCGATAATGAGATGATGCCCTTTCCCGGGCGTCACGGCGGCAGGATCGATCGGGACCATTGCCATATTGGGCAGCACGATGATGTCGTCGGCGCGCGTTCGGGTCGATAGGGCCCACATGACCTGGTTCAGGTCGAACGGATCGATGTCGGCATCGACCATGATCAGATTCTTGAGATACATCAGGCCGTGCGGAGTCCCGAGGGCGCGGAGTGCCACCGACTTGGCGAAGCCCGCCATCCGGTTCTTGACCGCAATGATGCCTGTCAGCCCATGCTGGTAAAGCGCATTAACCGCGGTGACTTCAGGAAAGGTCTGGCGGAGCTGCGCATAGATCGGCGCGGAGGTATGAAGGCCGATCAGCGTGTCATGTTCGGTCCAGCCCCTCCCGATGTAGATATTCTCGAAAATCGGGTTCTGCCGGTGCGATACCGCCGTCACCTTGAATACCGGAGCGCGCCGAACCCCGCTGTACGAGCCCGGGAATTCTCCAAACGGTCCCTCGAAGACGCGCTCGCCCAGGACGAGTTCCGCTTCGATCACGATCTCGCTGTCGGCGAGGATATCGATACCGTTTCCGGAGCTGGTGAGGCGTATCGGTGCTCCCATCATCGCCGAGGCATAGGCATATTCGGATTCATCATATCCGATCGGGGTCGCGGCAAAAAGCGCAACGCCCGGATGATTGCCGAGCATCACCGCGACCTTGAGCGGAACCCCTTCCCGCTCCGCGGCCAGGATCTGCCGGCCCATGTCATGGGCCGGGATCGTCATCAGACTGAAGCGATCGGGTCCCTGGATCTGCAGGCGGTAGATACCGACATTCTGCTTGCCGAAATCGTCCGGTTCGAGCGGATCGCGCGATGCGACCGACGCCTTCGCAAGATAGAAGCCGCCATCATATTCGTTGATCCTGTAAACGGGCAGAATATCATAGAGGTTGATATTCTCTTCGTGGCGACATTCGTGGACGGGCGCCTGCCCTTCCGACACGCGGCTGATCTGCGCCGAGGCATCGCCCCATCGGCCGGCGATATCGAAGAACATCTCCCTGATCGTGGTTCCCTTGGGCTGCCCGAGAAGCAGCGCGATATTGTCCCACGAACCATGGACGCCGACGACCGTTCGCTTCCCCGGATAACCCGCAATATTGTCGAATATGATCGCCGGCGCGTTGTTGACGTCCCGCGAAGCCGCGACGGCGATATTGCGAAGGTCGGGTTCGGGCATGACGCGGTCGCTCCAGCGAACCGCCTGCCCATGCTCCTCGAGAAGCTCCAGGAAGTCGCGCAGCGATCCGACCCCCCGCGCGCGCTCCGCGAGGTTGCTTCGCAAATTGCCGTCTGCCCGCTCCATCAATGCCCTCCTTCACCAGCGGCGCCGGTCTGAATGGTGACCCACTTCCACTCGGTCATGATGTCGAGATCGACCTCGGTTCCTTCCCGGCCGAAACCGGAGGCTTTCGCACCCCCGAATGGAACATGGGGCTCATCGTGCAGGGTCGGGGCATTGATATGCACCATACCGACCTCCGCTTCGCGCGCGAACTTCAGCGCCTTGTCGATATCGCGCGTGAAGATCGCCGCGCTCAAGCCATATTCGGTATCATTTGCGAGGCGCAGGGCCTCGTCCATGCTGTCGAACGGATAGAGCGACGTCACGGGACCGAAGGTTTCCTCCCTTGCGACGTCCATCTCCGGCATGACGCCGGCGAGGACTGTGGCTTCGCACACATTTCCGAGCCATTGCCCTCCCGCCAGCACATTGGCGCCCTTGTCCCTGGCGTCGTCAACGTGGCGCCGGACGCGTTGCCGTTGGCGATCCGAGATTATCGGCCCCAGCATCGTCGAGGAGTCGCGGAGATCGCCCCCCGTCAGCCGCGAGGCGGCCGCGGCAAACGCTTTCGAAAAATCCTCGAATATCGGGCGCTCGACATAGATTCTCGAGGCGCCCATGCAGACCTGCCCCTGATACATGAAAATGCTGAAGATCGCGGCCGCGACCGCCTTTTCGATATCTGCGTCGGCGCAGATCACGAGCGGGCTCTTGCCGCCGAGTTCGAGCGTGTATTTCTTCAGCCCCCTCGCGGCGATCGCGGCAATATGCCTTCCGACGCGCGATGAGCCCGTGAAGGTGATCGCGCGTACCTTCGGATGGCTCGTGAGCGTGTCTCCGATGCGCGCGCCGTCGCCATATACGACATTGAAAAGCCCAGCCGGAACGCCGGCCTCGGACCAGAGCCGGGCAAGCATGTCGGCAACCCGCGGCGCAGACTCGGAGGGCAAAAGGACAAAGGCATTTCCCGTCGCCAGAGCCATTGCGGACTGCTTGATCCCCTTGATCAACGGCACGTTGAACGGGGTAATGCCCGCGACCACGCCAACCGGCTCGCGCAGGCTCATGCTGAACCTGCCGGGGGCGTCCGAAGGGATGGTCTCGCCACGGATACGGCGCGGCACACCCGCCGCGGCGCGCAGGAAGCTCGCGGCAAATCGGGTTTCGAAACCGGCCTTCGCGATCGGTGAGCCGATTTCCTCGATGAGAACATCCGCAAAGGCTCCGGCGTCGCGCTCGATCAGCGCCGACGCCTTCACCATCCAATCCTCGCGCACCGCTGCCGGCAGGTGGCGATACTTGCGGAAGGCATCGTCGGCCATCTCGACGGCCCGTTCGATGTCGGCGGACGTCCCGGCCGCGGCGCGCGCGTAAAGGCTGTCGTCGACCGGGTTGAGGTCGTCGAAATATCCGGCATCGCCGGGCGCCACGAACTCGCCGGCGATCCAGTGGTGAAGGTGCGGACGGGCATGGGTCATGATGAAAATCCCGGGAGATCAAGGGACGCCGACATCAGCCGCGCGCAGCCTTCGGCCAGATACCCTGCTTGCCTGGCGACAGAATTCCATTCGGATCGAGCACATCCTTCAGGCGGTGGTGCAGGTCCCATAGCGCTCCATCATTGTGGCGATAGGTCTTCGCGATCTGGTCCATGAAGGCGAGATGGGTGCGATATTCGCCGAAGCCCGCGTCGGCAGCCTCGTCCACAAGGAGGCTGAACAGGTCGTATGCACTTTTGCGCATCGCTTCGTCGGCGCGATTGTACATGATCATCAGGATGTGATGCATGTCGCGCCACCCCACGAGGAATTCGCCGATATAGTCGAAGCCGAACTGGTGGCAGCGTTGCTTGATCAGATTATATTGCGACATCGCCTCGGCCCCGTTCGGCGCGGAGATTGGCGAGAAGTTCACATGCCCGCCCCCCCCGATCCAGTTCATTATGCTGAACTCGGTCATATTGGGTTCGCCGCGCATCAGTTTCACGCGGTAGTCCCATGCCGGGTCGTTTTCGCGCGCGAAGTGAAATTTCGCCCCCGGGATGCTGCCGAATGCGTCCTCGATGACTTTCCAGTTGTTCTCGATCATGGGCGGCGGCCCGTAAAGCGCGCCGTAAAAATTCCACATGCCAAGATCGAGATCGGATGCGATCTTGGCCCGGACCGACGGCGGAACCGGGCCTTTTCCGTCATAATAGTGACGGCGTGTCGTCTTTGCCGATGCCTCCCACAGCAGATCGACTGCGACAGCAGCATTCGGGATGATCTGGTTAACCTTGAGCGGGCGCGTGATCTCGAAAATCTGCTCGAGATCTTCTTCCCGCGGGAAGGTGATCATGAACGGCTTGTACCCGGGTGGCTCGGGCATCAGCCAGATGCCGAGCTTGGTGACAACGCCGAAGTTCGATTGGGTGAACATGCCATCGAACTGGGGACCGATGCCATGCTTGCTGATCTGCCAATTCTTGCTTCCCGCGATTCCACCTTGCCCCGTGCGCACGACCTGACCGTCCGGCAATATCACTTCCATGCCGCACTGCATGATGAAGTGATCGCCGTACGGAGTGTAGCCGGCGCCATGTTCGAGGGCATTCCCCATCACGCCGCCCCATGCCGGCGCGGCGGGATCGATCCAGAGCTTGCTGCCGATCCGCTGGAGGTGCCGGTAAAGCTGCATGTAGGAAACGCCGGGCTCAACCAGCGCATAGCCATATTTCTCGTTGACCTCGATGATCCGGTTCATGCGCTTCAAGTCGAGGATGACATATCCGGACTTGCGGGGCGCCGGGCCGCCATAGGCAAAATTTCGCCCTGTCCCGATCGTCCACAACGGCGCGCGATAATTGTTCGCGACCGCGAGAATTTTCTGAATTTGCTCGATATTCTCTGGAGCAACGGCCGCCGAGGGCAACAGCGTGCCGTCGGCGAGAGGCGAATATGCATCGCGGTAGCTTGAAAGAGGAAGCTCGTCGACGAACACCCAGGATTTCCCGACGACGCCGGAGAGCTCCTCCAGAAGGCGCGAGAAGTCGGCAGCAGCAATGCCCTCGGGAAGGTTGGGCGTCATCGGACACCTCCGTCGAGGCGAAATGCCCAGGTCACGAGAAATCCGGGACTGCGCGCACTCAAGCCGCAAATTTCCGAGGCGCACCCCGACTCCCGCGGCCCGGCCGCCCGTCCGGCGAGCTCGTCGCGGAGGCGCATCGCAGCGACGGCCGGCCATGTGAATTGCGAAACACCTGCGAAGCCTGGCTGGCCGGCTATCCGGTGCGTCCATCGGCCGGCGCCATAACTATGGTCCCAGCGCAGGATCGGAGTGGCGCCTGCCTCGATCAGAAGCTGACCGGCGATCATCGCCACCGGGTCGGAGGTCAGTCCGGCAATCACGCCCTTTCCGCTCGGGCGGTATCCGAATAATTCGTCCAGCCCAGGCCCAACCTCCAGCGCGCTGGCGGTCGGAACCTCCGAGGCAAGCGCATCGGAGAAGCGGATGCTTTCGGGGATTCCCTGCTGCCGCACCACCCGGACCGGTTCGCCTCGCGCAGGCACGGAGCCGAGGCCGGCGACCCCTGCCAATCCAGCGGTGACAAGCCCTGCCCCGAGCAAGTCGCGGCGATTAAGCTCGTTCATCATTGGCTTACCCTTTCCGAAGGTTCGGTCGATTCAAGGCGCGTGACCTGGGCACTGCTGAGGCCGGTCCAGCGCCGGTCCTGTTCCCGATGAATTCCGAACTGATCGAGGACGCGAATGCAGCTGTGATCGACGATGTCCTGGACCGTCGACGGCCGCGCGTAGAAGCCGGGAACAGGCGGAAATATGACCGCGCCCATTTCAGAGCATGCGACCATGTTGCGCAGGTGAGCGAGATTGAGCGGCGCTTCGCGGACCATCAGCGTCAGCCTGCGCCGCTCCTTGAGCATGACGTCGGCTGCACGAGTGATGAGATTGTCGGACAGCCCGTTGGCGATTGCGGCCAGAGTCCGCATCGAGCATGGCGCGACCACCATACCCTCGCACAGGAAGGATCCGCTCGCGATAGAGGCTCCCACGTTGCGAACATTGTGCACGACGTCGGCTGCCGCTTCGAACTGCTTCAGCGTCAGCGGTAGCTCCTCACGGATATTCAGCACAGCGGCCTGAGAAACGACGAGATGCGTTTCGAAGCCGGGCGTATCGCGCATCATTTCGAGAAGCCGCAGACCGTAGACTGCGCCGGTGGCGCCAGTCACGGCAATAACGATCCTCCGCAGCGTCACAGGACCCGGCGGATCGCGTCGCATTTCGGTCCAGAAATCGCCATTGCAGACCCGCTCCCGATTCTATTGTCGACGCACACCATACAATCCATTGCTCATTGTGCAAGGGATAAGTGGGTGACGCCGTCGCGCATCATGGCTTGAAGCGTTCCAGCAGCCTCCCGGCCGCATCAGCGAGCGCGAATGCGTCGATTCCGACGGCGACGAAGCTCGCCCCGGCCGAGAGATGGGCATCGACCAAGGAGAGATCGCGCGACAAGATTCCTGCGGGCTTTCCGGTCGCGATGATCCGCGCGAGAGCGTCCAGCGTCAGGTCCCGCAGCCTGTCCCTGTTGGAGCTGCCCATCAGCCCCGCGGAGGCTGCGAGGTCCGCGGGACCGATGAAGAGGGCATCGACACCGTCGACCGCGGCAATCGCCTCGAGATTTTCTATCCCCGCCATGGTCTCGATCTGCGCGATTACGCAAAGCTGCGCGTTCGCTTCAGAGACAAAGGTGGGAATAGCACCCCAGCGCGACGCCCTCGCGCCGCCGATCCCTCGGCTCCCTGCAGGCGGATACCGGCATGCATCGACGATCCGGGTCGCCTGTTCGGCATTTTCGACCATCGGGATCATCAGCGTTGCAGCGCCCAGGTCCAGGATCTGCCGCAGCGCGATCGGATCGGAGGAAGGTGCGCGTACCACGGCGGCGCAGGAAGAGCAGCCTTCTATCGCGCGAAGCTGGTCAATAATGCCGGGCAGCGTCTGCGGGCCGTGCTCGGCATCGATCAGCAGCCAGTCGAAACCGACCCCGGCGCATATTTCAGCCACACTGGCGTCGGCCAGGGCAAGCCAGAATCCGAACAGGGGACGTTGCTGCGCCAGCGCGGCTTTGAAGTGATTGGGAGGCATGGGCAACGGCACGTCAGGCGAATCTCATGCCGATGGTGCCGAGCCTGCCGAAGTCGGCCGATATCACGTCGCCGCGAGAGACGGGAACGGGGCGCGTAAAGGAACCTCCGAGCAAGATTTCTCCGGCTTGCAGGCCCTCGCCCCAAACTCCCAACCGGTTCGCGAGCCAAGCGACGCCGCGCGCTGGATGGTTCAGCACCCCGGCCGAGAGGCCGGTCTCCTCGATCACGGCGTTGCGCGAGAGGATGGCGCCCACCCACCGAAGGTCAACGGCATCGACCCGGACCGGACGGCCGCCGATGACGATGCCGGCATTCGCCGCATTGTCCGCGATCGTATCCTGGATCTTGCGCGCGCTTCCCGTCACCTCGTCGATGGCTTGAACGCGGCTATCGATGATCTCTATCGCCGGTACGACATAGTCCGTCGCCGCAAGGACGGCGTGAGCCGTGACACCGGGCCCTTTCAGCGGGCGAGCCAGGAAGAAGGCGAGCTCGACTTCGACCTTCGGGTTGATGAAGCGATCGATAGGGATATCGCCTCCTTCCTCGAAAGCCATGTCGTCGAGCAATGTGCCATAGTCCGGTTCGGTAATGCCGGCCGATTGCTGCATTGCGCGGGAGGTCAAACCGATCTTCCGCCCGATGGAATGGCGGCCCGATGCGAGTTTGCCGTCCACCCAAGAGCGGGCGACCCGGTAGCCATCCTCGATCGTCATATCGGGATAGCGGGCCGACAATTGACGAACTGGCGTTCGCGTCTTCTCGGCTTCGCCCAATTCGCCGGCGAGCGTCGCGATGAGCCTATCGTCCATGGCGGTCCCCTTCCGATCTTCCTTCGCGAGCCAAAGCGCTGCGCGTGGAAGTGAAATCCAATGGGCAATGCATTGCACATAGAGATATTCGAGTCTAGCGATATGGGACCTCGCGAGATCTCAAACGCGAATACAATAGACAATGCGATATCCATTGTGCAATGCTCTTGGTTGTCTTCGACATGGAGAAGGAAGGGAGAGACATCGTGAACACAGCTGTACGCGAAGAAAAAATCGTGGGCCGCGGGCTGACATCGCACACGCTCATTGCTGGCGATCCTGCCAATCCGGCGGTCCTGCTGCTGCATGGCGCCGGGCCCGGAGCGCACGCCGCGTCGAACTGGCTGCACCTCATGCCCGACCTGGCGGAGAATTTTTTCGTCGTCGCTCCGGATCTGATCGGCTTCGGGCAGTCGACGATCCCCGACCCCTCGCCGGACAATATCATGGGCTGGATCGGCACGCGCGTGGAACAATGCCTCGGGCTCATGGAGACCATGTCGATCGACGTCGCTCACGTCGTCGGAAATTCGATGGGCGGCGCACTTACGCTGCAGCTTCTGAGCGAGGCCCCGGAGCGTTTCGGCAAGGTCGTATTGATGGGTTCCATCGGGGCTCCCGCTCCCCGCACGCCGGAACTCATCCGGCTTCTTTCATTCTATTCCGATCCCCGTCCGTCGCGGTATCGGCAGCTTATGCACAGTTTCGCCTATGATGCAGACAAGTTCGAGGGCATGGAGGAGATCGTCACGTCGCGCTACAAGATTGCCACCGACCCGTCCGTCATGGCCGTCGCAGCGAAGATGATCGACTCCATGAAGGTTGGTATCGAAGCTCTGGCGATGCCGCCGTCAATCCTGAGCAAGCTTCCGCACGACGTGCTGATCTTCCACGGCAGGCAGGATCGCATCGTACCCCTCGACACCAGCCTTTACCTGCTGGAACATCTGCAACACGCGGAACTTTATGTTCTCGACAGGTCCGGCCATTGGAGCCAGCTTGAGCGGTGGGACGTCATGCGGCCGATGATGGAACTTCACTTCGGCGCCAGGGACTGGGCAAAATCGGGCTGACGATTTGGGCCATCGTCTCGCGTGAGCCGACGCCGTTTGCCGGGCGGCCACTCCCCCCAAGTGACCGCCCGGCGGGGCTAAATCGGATAAACCAGGTAACGTGGGAGCACGGTCGTATCGAGCAGCGCCCGGCGGGAGAGGAGCCTAAGTTCTCCCGCCGCGGATTCGCGCACGACATCCTCGTACCTGCCCGTTGCCAGCACTTCCGATACGCCGCTATCTTCGGGCGTCATGAACACGCTGAAATTCGAACGTGCGTGCCAGGTCTGATCATCGATGCGCCCGGTCGCCACCCGCTGTACAAAGTGCCGCGTACGATAATCCTGGAAGGTTCCAGCCCAGATTTGCGTGATATAGGTAACCCGGTCGAGGAGTCGTGCGCGGCAATCGTCGTACATGAAACCGAGCGCAAGCCCCTGTTCCTCATTCTCGGCCGACAGGCAGATGTAGGAGGCCGCATCTTCCTCGGCATAGTTGGACAACCAGCGCGCCATGTCCTTGCTGTCGAGGGCGTCGGCGTCGGACACGAGCAGAGCGTCGAGGGCGCGGTTCAGAGAATCTGGCGCGAGGCTCATGCCGCACGCCTCGCGAATCCCATGACCTCGCGATAATATTCCCAGCGCGGCAAGTTACCGCTCTCGTCATTCTGCAGGAATTCCTCCTCGATCGTCTCGGGATCTCGGACGCCTTTCTGGAAGACCGCTGCTCCCGGCGTATGATTTCCGATGTGAATGCGATGGAAGATCGACGCGTCTTCCATGCTGATGAGGCCGCTCGGCCCGAGGAGGTTGGAGCTTTGACGCAGCCGGTGACGCACCATTTCCTCGTCGTCATCGGCGTGCGCAAAATAGGCGTAGTGAACTTCGACGCGCTCGTGATCGATGGGAGTCGCAAATCGCAGGTTGATAACATCGAGATGTTTCGTCGCGACGAACGTCGGAAAAAGGCTCACGATCCGCGACCCGACCGAGGGGTCCTGACCCTTGAACTCGATGATCGAGGGATCTTGCAGGATGGTGTCGCCGCGGGCGACCGACAGCTCGGATTCGAATCCGATATGGCCTCGCTTCGTGCTGGTGAACTGCCGTCCCTTTCCGCCTTGCCAGTTCAGCAGGTTGAAGGCCTGATGGAGCAAGGGGGCGTGATACCCGTCATTGTCGGTATAGGACTTCCAGTTCGTGTTGTAGCGAACCTTCTGATAGCCAAGCAGCTTCAGGCGTCCGTCGCCGCCAACCAGCTCCCGCAGCGTCTCCATCATCCCCCCGAGGCTTTCCACAAGAGGTTCGGTCCGCGCCGACATCGTGACGAATACGAGACCGTAGACGCTCTCCATTCTCGGCTGCGCGAGCGGATAGTCGGAGCGGTTGAATCCGGGCAGGAATTCGCGCTGGTTCGGACAACCGACCAGCTCCCCCTTCGTGCTGAACAGCCAGCGGTGATAGGGACACTCAAATTCTGTCTTGTTCCCCATCGGCGCGGTCTCGAGCTGATTGCCCCGGTGGGAACACGCGTTGAAAAAGGCCCTTACGACCCCATCGTCGCCACGCGCGATCAGCAGCGGGACACCCGCGAGCCTGAAGGTCTTGAAATCGCCTGGCTCGGGAATCTCGCTCTCGTGACACACGGGGTGCCACTCCTCGCCATGAAAGATACGACGCAACTCGACGTCGTAAATGTCCTTGCGCGTGAAAGCTTCCTTGGGAATCTCGTTTATATTGTGCGGCCAGTCCAGCTCTACCTTTGTCATAACGCCGACTCCATTGCTGCGGGGGTAGCGCGCTCCGCTTCAAGCGCCCTGCCAAGGTCAGCCCACATCGTCCCCGACTGCCGCGCGCCGGCCAGAAAGGCCTCGGGAACGAGATGGTATGGTGGCCGGACGGGGCCGGCCTTCATCCAGCCTGCCGCGTCCATCCGCGCCTTCTCCAGCCCGATATTGTACGTCGAGAATTCCTTGAAACTTCCATTCGGAAATAGCGGGGCCGCGGTCGGCCCGAGGCGAGACTGGAGCGCCCGGGCAGCCGTCCAGTCACCGCTTGCCCTCGCTCCCGCGACGATGTCGCGCAAGGTGGTCGTCACGAGGGGATGGCACACCGCACCGCTCGACCAGAAGGCGTCGACATCGTCTGCCATCCTCGCCGCGGCATAATAGTCGAAATCGATCGGAAGCAGCTTGATCTTGTCCTTCACCGCGGCAAGATCGGCCAACAGGGTTCCGATACCGATATATTTGGCCGTAACGACTTGCGGAATCTCGGCGACTTGCGCCCAGAAGGATCGCGGAAAGTCGAATTTGAACGCTTCAGGGTTCGCATAGACCGCGATGTTCATGCCGGGCACTGCCTCTGCGACGTCGCGGTAGAACTGGACTGCCACGTCGAGCGCGGGCGCACACCACATCGGGATGCCGAGCATCGTTCCATCCGCGCCGATCTCGAGTGCCTCGCGGGTCAGCGCGATCGTGTCGCGCGTGTTGAGACAGGTCGTTCCGACGAACACCGGTACGCGGCCTCGGGCGGCATCCACGATGGCACGCATATAGTCGAGCTTTTCGGCGTGGGTGAGCGTGGCTGCCTCGCCCAGCGTACCCATGCTCAAAATCCCGTCGATCCCGGCTTCTATCAGGCCATTCACAACGCGTGCGGCTTCGTCGAGATCGACGGTTTGCGTGGCCCGCCAGTCCGACGCATCATCGGTTGCTGGCGTCGGTATGATCGCCCAAGCGCCCCTGATATCCCGCGGGTGGATTAGCCTGTCGCGCATTGTCCCTCTCCTTTGAAGCTCCGCAGAATCGCGGGCCTCATTCATTGTTCATAGTGTAATGCTTTACCCCTTGTGTTTGCAAGCACCGAGATGGTAAGATTGGACCGATCGTTCGATGCCAAGATAAACACTTGAAACTATGCAACTAATTGCGATGCGGGAGAAATGATCCATGTATGGCGGCTCTAATCGTTTTGCTGGTCAAATCGCGGTGGTCACGGGAGGCGCGCAAGGGATCGGCCTCGCTGTCGCAACGCGGATGGCCCGCGAGGGGGCCTCTGTGACAATTGCCGACCGCGCCGAGGAGGCGACAAAAGGAGCGGTAGCGGAACTGCGGTCGCAGGGGCTGGACGCACGGGCCGAGTGCCATGATCTGGAAGGCCTTGAGGGAGCGCGAGCCCTTTATGACAATGTCATGAGCCGTCATGGCCGGGTCGATGTCGCCGTGCATAATGTCGGTGGCACGATTTGGGCGAAGCCATTCTGGGAATATTCCCCCAACGAGATCGAAGCGGAGATCAGACGGTCGCTCTGGCCGACCATATGGTGCTGTCACGCTGTCTTGCCGCACCTCATTTCCGCCGGGCAAGGCGCGATCGTGAATGTCGGATCGGTTGCGACGAGAGGCATCAACCGCCTGCCCTATGCCGCCGCGAAAGGGGGTGTCTCCGCGTTGACGGCGGCATTGGCACAGGATCTGGAAGATCGCCCGATCCGCGTGAATTGCGTGGCACCTGGCGGCGTGAATGTCGCGCGCGTAACGCCCCGCAACCCGGCACCGCCCACCGACGCGGACCGCGCGGGTTTCGACACCGTTGTCCGTCAGACGCTTCGCGACACGCCGATGGCGAGGTTCGGCGAGCCGGACGAGATCGCGTCCGCGATCTGCTTTCTTGCCGCGCCGGAGGCATCCTATATTACGGGGCAGACCTTGTATGTCGCAGGGGGCGGGATAGGCTGAGGTCGACGAGGCTCAGGCCGTCGCACGCTTCAATATCTCCCGCAGCGGTGTATCGACATCGGCAAGATGCGCCGCGTCGATCTGCGTTCTGCGCTCCACGAGGCGCTTTGCGATGCCCATGTCGGAGGGGCGGTTCGCGGTGAGTGCACCGGTCACGATGCCGTCCGACAGGAAGAATGCGGAGAAGGCGCCATCTTCCATCCTCCCGCGGAGTATCACCTGCTTTTCGGCATCGATCCGCCCTGTGCACTGAATATTGAGGTCATACTGATCGCTCCAGAACCAGCAGGGACGACAATATTCCACCGGCAGCCCGAGCATGCCCGACGCAGCCGCCGCCCCTTGCTCCGCTGCATTCTGGTAGGTTTCCAGACGAACGCGCCCGCCAAAGAAGTCAGGCTGCTCGGCGACATCTCCCGCAGCGAACACGTTTGGATTGCTGGTCCTGCACTGGGCATCGACGACGATCCCGTTGCCCACGGCAAGTCCGGCGCTCGCTGCCAGCTCGATCGCGGGCACGATTCCTATCCCTACGACGATGGCATCGCACGGCACCAGTTCGCCGTCGTCAAGCTCGACCGCATTGACCCTTGACCCTTCGCGGCGGAGCGCGGCAACCGACCTGCCGAACAGGGACCGAACACCCTGCGTACGATGATATTCTCCCAGCCACCCGCCGAAATGCTCGCCGATCGTGCGAACCATCGGGGCAGCAAACGGCTCGATGGCCGTGACCTCGCACCCGATGCGGCGCGCACTCGCCGCAACCTCGGCGCCGATCACCCCCATTCCGATCACGACTATCCGGGCGCCAGGCCGCAAATCTCCGGCCAGACGAAGCGCATCGTCATAGGTTCGCAAATGATGGACGTTGACAGCGTCCGCGCCGTCCAGCGGTAACCGTCTCGCGGCCCCGCCCGTCGCGAGCAATATCCGGTCCGCGTCGATGCGCTCGCCCGAAGCCAGCCCGATGGCCCCCGCGCTCAGGTCGATGGTGTCCGCTCGCACACCGAGGCGAAGCTCTATTCTGTTCGCTTCGTACCAGGCTTCATCATGGAGATAGAAGGTTTCCGGCGGCGCTCCGTCGTGCCACAGCAACTCTTTCGAGAGCGGCGGTCTTTCGTAAGGCCGCCACGGCTCGTCGCCGACGAGGTGTATCCGTCCGTCATATCCAGCGCCGCGGAGCGCTTCCGCTGCGCGCGCGCCGGCCATATTGGCGCCGACGATCGCAATATTTCTGATCATCTGCGCTCGTCCTACTGATCGAACATTCCAAGCTTGCCGTCCTGGAGATTGACGATAACTGACTTGGTCTGCGTGTAATGGTTCAGAACCTCGTGGCTGAACTCGCGGCCGAAGCCGCTTTGCTTATAGCCTCCGAGCGGCATGTTCGGCTTGAGATTATAATAGCGATTGATCCAGACGGTCCCGGTCTCCAGCTTTCGCGCGATGCGGTGCGCCCGCGCGATATCACGGGTCCAAACGCCACCGGCCAGGCCAAAACTGGTGTCGTTCGCGCGCGCCATCATTTCATCCTCGTCGCCCCAGCTCTGCACGGTGGTCACGGGACCGAATATCTCCTCTTGCGCGATGCGCATGTCGTTCGCGACCTTGGTGAAGATCGTCGGCTGCACATAGTGACCTTTTGCAAGACCAGGATCGGCTGACCGCGCTCCGCCGGCAAACACGGTTGCGCCTTCTTCCACGGCCAGCGCGAGATAGGATTCGACCTTCTCCATCTGCATTGCCGACGCCTGCGCTCCGAGCTGGGTCGCCGGATCCAAAGGGTCTCCCTGGCGGATGTTGCCGAGCGCAGCGCGAAACTTCTCTAGAAATTCCTCCTCGATGGCCTCGTGGAGGAAGAGCCGCGATCCGGCGAGGCACACTTCGCCCTTGTTCAGGACCGTGGACATGGTGGCACTCTCGACAGCGGCGTCGATATCGGCGTCCGCACATATGATATGGGCCGACTTTCCGCCCAGCTCGAGCGTCTGCGGCACGATGTTGGCAGATGCATATTGGATGACGCGCCTTGCCGTCGCTACCGACCCCGTAAAGGCCACTTTTCGCACATCCGGGTGGGTAACAAGGGCTTCCCCGACGTCGGCGCCATAGCCTGTCACGACATTGACCACGCCTGGGGGCAACAGATCTGCCATTTCCACGAAGAATTCGAGCACCGACAAACATACGGTCTCGGCCGGCTTCAAGACAATGGTGTTGCCGGCCGCGAGCGCGGGCGCCACCTTGCACGCCATCATCAGGAGCGGGACGTTCCAGGGAATGATCTGGGCGCAAACACCAAGCGGCTCCCGGTGTACGATCCCGATCGCATCGGGAAAGTCCAGCGTCTGGCCATGCAGGCCGTAGGCCGCGCCGGCAAAAAGCTCGAACTGGCCGATCGCATTGGGCATGTCGAAATACATCGACTCCCGGATCGGCTTGCCGTTGTTCAAGGTCTCGAGGATGGCATATTCCTCGTGCCGGGCCTTGAGCCGGCGAGCGATCTCGTAAAGCAAGTCCTGGCGCTCTGCCGCGGAACTTTGAGACCAGGCCGGAAATGCGGCTTTCGCCGCAGCGACCGCGAGCCCTATATCCTCTGCATTGCCGGCCTGGATCCGCGTCAAGGTTTCCCCTGTCGCAGGATTCAAGAGCGCGATCGTCTTTCCGCTCGAGCCTGCGATCCACTCGCCGCCGATCAGGTGGCCATATTCGCTCCGGATGCCATAGTTGCTCTCCACGGGTTTCAGCGATGCAGACATGTCAACTCTCCAGGATTAATCCACGACTTCGATCGTCAGCCGTCCCAGCGGATAGAGGCGGCACGCGAGGGCAATTCCGGCGGCCAGGTCCGAGTCCGACACATGGGCCTTGCTCATCTTGCCGAGGCGATGCGGTCCGCGAAGCACGCGGACCTTGCAGATACCGCATCCGCCTCCGCGGCATCCCACCCCGATGTCGCTTGCTCCGCTCCGTTCCATCGCGACCAGAACGCGCTCGCCGTCCGGGCAGGAGAAAGCGCTCCCGCCGTGAATCTCCACCATATGCGCGAGACTCATGGTCCCGGTCCCAGCTCGCGCGCGCGGCGTGCGGCGATCGACTGACCTGCGACTGCAAAATGCGCGGGCGGTATCTCGCGCAGGATGACCCGCACCGACTCGACAGGGGCCCCGATGGCCGTCACGGCCGCAGCGGTCAGCTCGGCGATGAGCGCCTCCTTCGCCTCGGGCGTCCGCCCCTCGAGCAAGGTGACCTCGATGATCGGCATCAGGCCTGCACCCTGAGCGCTACGGACCCGAGATTTTCGATCGTCGTACGTATTGCTTGACCCCCATGGAGGGCGGGAGCGGCGGTGATGCCGCCCGCGAGAACGATGTCGCCTTCCTCGATGCGTCCGCCGCCTTGCGAAACCATTGCCGCGGCCGCCACAAGGGATCGAAGCGGGTGACCGAGGATCGCGGCGCTCGAACCCACTTCCGTTACCGCGCCGTCGATTTCCAGGATCACCCCGAGATTGGAGAGATCCTGCGAGGGATCGTTCCATCCGCCGATCACGAAGCCCGAGGATGAACTGTTGTCGGCGATCACATCGGGCAAGGCGAACTTGAAGTCTTCATACCGGCTGTCGATCACTTCCATGGCCGGCGCCACCGCCGCCACGGCGGCGAGCGCCTCGACCATCGTGACCCGCCCGGCCAGCGGAGCGCCCATCAGAAACGCGATTTCCGGTTCGATCCGGGGATGGATGAAGTTCGCGAGGGAGAGGCTTCCGCCTTCGTCCAGCATCATCGCGTCGGTGAGCCGACCCCACGCCATCTGGTCTACTCCGACCTGCCGCATTTTCGCACGGCTGGTCAGTCCCATCTTGATGCCGACCAGTCGCTCGCCGCGATCGAGGCGACGATCGATCGATAGCTTCTGGATCGCGTAGGCATCCTCTACCGTGAGGTCGGGACGCGCATGGGTAAGCTGCGGGACGGCCCTGGCGCCGACCGCGGCCTGATCGAGCGTCTCTGCAAAATCTGCCAGCCAGCTCATCGCGTCGCTGCCTGTCCGCTGCGCCCCACAAGATCGAGGGCCACATCGACGATCATGTCCTCCTGGCCGCCGACCATTCGCCGCCGCCCCAGCTCGACAAGTATGGCCCTGGTATCGAGGCCATATTGATCGGCCGCCTTTTCCGCATGGCGGAGGAAGCTCGAGTAAACGCCGGCATAGCCAAGGCTCAGTGTTTCGCGATCCACGCGAACTGGCCGGTCCTGCAGTGGTCGGACCAGGTCTTCTGCGGCATCCATGAGCGCCATCACGTCGCAGCCGTGCTGCCAACCTTTCCGATCGGCGGCCGCGATGAAGACTTCGAGCGGCGCGTTACCAGCACCCGCTCCCATTCCGGCGAGGCTGGCGTCGATCCGTATCGCGCCCGCCTGGGCGGCGGCGATGGAATTCGCGACGCCCAACGAAAGATTGTGGTGAGCGTGCATGCCGCGCTGGGTCTCGGGCTTCAGCACGCGATCATAGGCCTCGAGCCGCGCGCGCACTCCGTCCATGTCGAGCGCGCCCCCGCTGTCGGTAACATATACGCAGTGCGCACCGTAGCTTTCCATGAGAAGGGCCTGCGCAGCGAGCGCGTCAGGCTCGATCATATGGCTCATCATGAGGAAGCCCGAGACATCCATGCCGAGGTCCCTGGCAATCCCGATGTGCTGCTTCGCGACATCGGCTTCGGTGCAGTGGGTTGCGACGCGAACCGACCGAACTCCGATGCTGTGCGCCCGCCTCAGTTCCTCGACCGTTCCTATGCCGGGAACCAGCAACGTCGTGAGAACGGCATTTTTGATCACGTCCGCAGCCGCCTCGATCCATTCCCAGTCGGTATGCGCGCCGAACCCATAGTTGAAGGACGTCCCGTTCAGGCCGTCGCCATGCGATACCTCGATCGCATCGACGCCGGCGTCATCGAGCGCCTTCGCGATCATCCGGACGCTGTCGGTCCCGTACATATGCAGGATCGCATGCATTCCGTCTCTGAGCGTGACATCCTGTATGTAGAGCGGTTGGGTAACGGGATCGAAAGTCATGCCGCCGCGCTCCCCGCATGCTGCACCATCACCTCGGCAGCCGCCTTTGCGGCGGAGGTCATGATGTCGAGATTGCCTGCATATTTGGGCAGATAGTCGCCGGCGCCCTCGACCTCCAGGAAGACGCTTGTCTTCAGCCCTTCGAATTCGCCGTAGCCCGGAATTCTCAGGGGGCGGTTCGACCCGAACCGCTCGAACTGAACATCTTGCTTCAGCCTGTAGCCCGGGACGTAGCGCTGGACCTGCGCCACCATCTCCTCGACCGCACTGCGAACCAGCCCTTCGTCAACGATATCGGTCAGCGTGAACACCGTGTCGCGCATGATCATCGGCGGTTCGGCAGGGTTCAGAATGATGATCGCCCGCCCCTTCGCGGCACCCCCGACAACCTCCAGGCCCTTCGCCGTCGTCCGTGTAAACTCGTCGATGTTGGCCCGCGTGCCCGGCCCGGCGGACCGCGACGAAACCGAGGCGACGATCTCCGCATAATGAACCGGGGCCACGCGCGATACCGCCGCGACGATCGGGATTGTCGCCTGCCCGCCGCAAGTCACCATATTGATATTGCGCGCGCCCGAGGAAACGGAGGCATTGACGGGCGGCACCGTGAACGGCCCCAGCGCGGCCGGGGTGAGATCGACGACGAGCTTGCCGTCCTCCGCCAGCGCTTTCGCGTGCTCGATATGCGCATAGGCGGAGGTTGCGTCGAACACGAGGCCAATTTCGCCATATTCGTCGAGCGCCTGAAGGCCGGCCATACCTTCATGCGTCGTCGTTACGCCGCGCTCCCTTGCCATCGCCAAGCCTTCTGACGCCGGGTCGATACCGATCATCGCGGAGAGTTCCAGCTCACTGGAGCCCTTGAGAATCTTGATCATGAGATCGGTACCGATGTTCCCGGACCCGATTATCGCGCATTTGGTCTTTTGCATGTCATTCTTCCCTTCGGAACTTCCGCAACGGCTCGCGACGTCTCAGCCGGCGAAAGCCGCCTTGACGCTACCGAGCCCGTTGATTCTCGCTTCGATCACATCGCCGGCCGCCGCTGCCGCCATGGGACCGAGCGCGCCGGACAGGAGGACATCGCCCGCGACGAGCGGTCGGCCCTCTCTCGCCATTACCTGCGCAAGCCAGAGCGAGGCGCTGATCGGACTGCCGAGGCAGGCTATCCCGGCTCCGACCGAAATCGGCTCCCCGCGGCACTCCATCACCATGCCGCAGGTCCTGAGGTCCAGGCCCTCGAGCTTGCGAGGCACCGCACCGAGGACGAAGAGGCCGCTCGACGCATTGTCCGCAACGGTGTCCCAGATTCTGATGTCCCAGTTGGCGATGCGGCTATCGACGATCTCGATGGCCGGCACGACATATTCGATGGCGCGTATCAGTTCCGCAGTCGTGAGGTCCGGATAGGGGAGATCGCGCCCGATGATGATCGCGACTTCCGCCTCGACTTTTGGCTGGATGACCCGATCGAGGGCTACCGGCTCTCCTTCGGGCACATCCATGTCAGCGAAAAGCATCCCGTAGTCGGGCTGATCGACGCCAAGCTGTGCTTGAACGGCACGGGAGGTAAGGCCGATCTTTCGGCCCACGAGCCGCCGACCCGATTCAAGCGCATTCTTGGTATTGGCCTCCTGGATCGCGTAGGCGGCCGCCACCCCGCCATCGGAAATCCGATCGCGGAGAGGGCGCACCGGAGTCCGCGTTTCTGCCGCGACTCTGAGTTCGGCCGCGATCTGTTCGATGATCTGCTGGTCGAGTTGTTCCTGATCGGGCATGGTCAAACTTTCACGCAGATATTTTCGAGTTCGGTATAGAATTCGAGGCTGTGCTGCCCGCCTTCCCGGCCGATCCCGGATTGGCCCGCTCCACCGAACGCCGTCCGCAGATCACGTAAGAACCAGCAGTTCACCCAGCAAATGCCGACCGACATGGCGGCCGCGACGCGGTGCGCGCGAGACAGGTTCTGGGTCCAGATCGTCGCACACAGGCCATAGCTGGTGTCATTTGCGAGAGCGACGGCTTCGTCTTCGCTGTCGAACGGGATCACACCGCAGCATGGTCCGAATATTTCCTCGCGCATAACGGCCGCGTCGTGGGGCAGCCCCGTCCAAATTGTCGGCTCGATCCAGAAGCCCCCGGACGCGGCCGGATCGACTTGCGGTATACCGCCCCCCGTGATCAACGTGGCCCCTTCCGCCAGCGCCCGCTCGTAATAGCCGAGCACCTTTTGGCGATGCTCTTCGCTGATCAAGGGACCGACATATTGGGGATCATTGACGTCGCCCGGCCTGAGCGCCTGGGCAGCGGCGGCGAGCCTCGCTACAAACGGCTCGAATATGGAGCGCTCGACGTAGATGCGCTCCGTCCCGAGGCAGACCTGCCCGGTGTTGAGAAACGCCGCTCGCGACACCCCTTCGACCGCCTTGTCCAGATCGGCATCGGCAAAAATCACCGCAGGATTCTTACCGCCCAGTTCGAAGCTGATATCGCGAACCCCCACGGCCGCCTGCTTCATGATCGCCTCGCCCGTACCGGTCTCCCCCGTGAAGGTGATGGCATCGACACCTGGATGGGAGGTCAGGAACTCCCCGGCCGCATCCGGGCCGAACCCGTGTACAACATTGTACACGCCCGCAGGCATACCCACCGCGTCCATCACCTCGCCCAGCAGCGCGGCGGTCCGGGGCGTCTCCTCCGAAGGTTTGACGACCACCGTGTTACCGCAAGCAAGCGCCGGTCCTACCTTCCAGGTCATGAGCAAAAGCGGAAAGTTCCATGGGCAAACGACGGCCACGACGCCTTTCGGCTTGCGGACGGAATAATTGAGCGCGCCCGCCCCGTCGGGGGTCGGGGTGGAGAATGCCTCGGTGGGAAGGGTCGAGACGACGTCCGCGAACATCCGGAAATTCGACGCGCCCCGCGGAATGTCGATATGCGAAGCGACGTGACGCGGCTTGCCGGTATCGGCGACCTCGGCGGCCAGAAAGTCCTCCGCCCTGCGCTCGATCTCGTCGGCGACCGCGGCAATGAGCCGGACGCGTTCAGCCGTCGTCATCTTGCCCCAGGGACCGGTCAGTGCGCGCCGGGCTGCCCCGACAGCGCGATCGACATCCGCTCGCGTCGCCTCGTGGACGCGCCCCGTTTCGAGGCCGCTTGCAGGATCGATGTTGGCAAAGGTGGCGCCTGCGCTGCCCTCTTCGAAACGGCCATCGATATAATTTAGAATATGGCGTGCAATCTCCAATCCGCCTGCCGCGTCCGTAGCCTCGAGCCGCCTTGCCTGTTCCATTTAAAACTCCCTCGCGCCGATCGCAGCAGCAGCCGCATTGGCGCAGGCGACGTCGACTTCCTCGCTGCCGCCCGAAACGCCAATTCCCCCAACACATTCTCCGTCGAAGACGACCGGGACGCCTCCCCCGAACATCACGACACGGGGCTGGTGCGCGATACCTTCGCAAAGCGCAGCCGATCCCGACACCAGATCGTAAACTTCGGCAGTAGGAACCTTGAAACTTGAAGCGGTGAACGCCTTGTCCTGCGCAATCTTCTCGGAGTGGAACGGTGCCGCGCCTCCCCGCAGGAACGCGACCA
Source organism: Sphingopyxis solisilvae (assembly GCF_015475875.1). GTDB lineage: Bacteria > Pseudomonadota > Alphaproteobacteria > Sphingomonadales > Sphingomonadaceae > Sphingopyxis > Sphingopyxis solisilvae. The sequence continues at coordinate 105,710 of NZ_JADKYM010000006.1, forward strand.
ACTCACCGGAAGCCCCGACGACCGCGGCGACTACCGGCGTACCGTTCGCGGCGCCGTGTCCGACAGCTGCCGCAACGGCCTGCACGGCAGCTTGATGCGTTATGGTTCGATAGTTCTCAACCATGGCGGCGGTGTCATGTATTGACCGTCATGAACCGGTCGTTCAGCGCCTTCTCATAGTAGAAGATCGCCTTGCCGGCCTGATCGACTCCCCATGTCCTTCGCGGATTGTCCGGATAATAATCGTAGCCGCCGGAGAAGGTTTCGTTCCGGTTGCCGGACGGATCGAAGAAGTAGATGGTCTGGCCGCGCGTGATCCCGTGTCGAGTCGGACCGATGTCGAGAGAGATGTCATACCGGCTGATGATATCCGCCGCATTGCCGACATCGTTCCACGATTCCAGACGGAACGAGGTGTGGTGAATTTTCGCGTCCTCGGGACCGGCAAGAAAGGCGATATCATGCGCCTTGTTGCTACAGCTCAGGAATATGCCAAGGCGCGCGCCGCTCTCCTCGTCAACCAGTTCCTCGGTGACGGAGAAATCCAGAGCATCCACGAAGATGCGCGCCGAACCGGCAACATCGATGCCATTGAGCGCGGAGTGATCATAACGCATCGCCCGCATGCCCCGCGGTTCGCTGCGCCAGACGTCCGGATTTTTCACCGGCGGACCATCCGCCGAAAGCTCCATTTCGGCATAGAGGTCGAAAATGTGACCCGTCGGAACTGCAAACCGCAGCTTGCGACCGACGCCCGGGTCCTCACCCGCCCCGATCCAGTCGGTAGCGACGCCGCCAGCTGCGAGGCGCTCCGCGAAATGATCCAGATCCTTCTCGCTGCACACCTTGAAGCCTATCCTGTCGAGGCCGGGCATGTCGGCTTCGCGCAAGATGATGCTGTGGCGATCAAATTCGTCGAAGCCGCGAAAGAACGCGCGGTCGCCTGACCGCCCGACCAACTCCAACCCGATGCGATCGCGATAATGGAGGGTCGCCTCGTCGAGATCGAGGACGCGCATCTGGACATAGCCCGGACGCATGACGCCTGTAACTGCCATTATGACTCTCCCAGAGTTTTTACCATTTCAGCCCATGTTTGAAGAACTCGGACACTGCCCGATTGAAGCTGGCCATGCGCTCGATCTGAACCCAATGGCCGCATTCGCCGAAGAAGCGGACGTCCGAATGTTCGATGAGGTTGCCGAGGCGCAGGGAAACTTCCTGCGGGATCACCTGGTCTGCCTTGCCGTGAAGAATGAGGACCTCGTGCGGCAACGCCGCGATATCTTCCTCGCGGCTCGCCAGCATATTGATCCCCGCCTGCCGATCCGGCCCCCCGAACGTGGCGCGATATGGCTCGTGTGCGCCGGGCCGAATGCTGGCCTGATATCTGGAATCGATCAGGTCGTCGGTCAGGCGGCTTTGATCCCAAGCGAGCATCTTGAGCGATGCGTGCATCGCCTCGCGCGAAGGCTCGTAACCCCAGACGAAGTCGAGAGCCGGCGTCAGCGGGAACTCGAGCCCGGCGGCGCCCATAAGAACCGCCCGATGCACCCGGTCGGGATGTGCGATCATGAAGGCGAGCGTGACGCCGCCGCCGAAAGAATTGCCGACCATCGAGACCCGTTCGAGACCGAGCTCATCCAGCAGGCGCACCAACTGGTCCGTCCACACCCGCTTGTCGGTGATCGCGCCAATGGAATCGCTGTAACCGAAGCCCAGCATGTCGGGCGCGATGACCCGGAACTCTTCGGCGAACACCGGCATATTGAGCCGCCAGTTTGCCCACGACGTCACGCCGGGCCCCGACCCGTGAACGAGCAAGATGGGATCGCCCGACCCGATATCGTGATAATTTGTGGTCACTCCGTCGAACGTCGTCGACTTGCCGATTTCCGGGCGATCCTGGATCGTTTCGGAGGTCATGCCTCAACCTCCATCGCATGGAAACACGTGCAAATGGCATTGGTCGCTTCGAGCATCCTCACCCTCCGTTCCGTCCGTTGAATATCGGCCGTCTGTAATGAAATTGTTGCACCATGAGAAACGCGTTTGCAACAGGTAAATGGGAACATGCCGCCGAATTCACAGAAGTCCCTCGGCCCGAAGAGCTTCGCTCACGCCATTTTCGGCGGCAATGCGCTCCCGGAAGCGACTGAGCGAAGGGAAAGCGGCCAGTTCGATGCCGCAGAGCGGGGCCCATCCCAAGATGCAAAAGAGATAGGCGTCGGCCACTGTGAAGGCCTGTCCGAAGCAATAGCTTCTCTCGTGGAGACAGGCCTCCAGCGCTTCGAGATGGCGCAGCACTTCGGCTCGTGCCGCGGCCTTGGCAGCTTGCGGAGCCCCCTTTGAAAAAAGGGGCACGAAGCTCTTGTGAATCTCCGAAGAGATGAAACCGAGTAGGTCCGTGAACAAATATCTTTCGAAGGATCCTGCGGGCGGCGCAAGTCCTGACCCGGGCGCGAGATCGGCGACATAAAGCAGGATAGCCAGAGTCTCGGTGAGAACCTCTCCCGAGGCGAGGCGGAGCGCGGGTATTTTTCCGGACCGCTTGATATCGCGGAAATCCAGCCCGTCTTCCGTGAGGCGCGTGGCCATATCGACTCTCGTCAGGGAGAAGGCCTCGCCGGTGCGCGCGAGCGCGATGTGAGGGGCCAAGGAACAGAGCCCGGGCGCGTAGAATAGCTGCATTCGTAACTCCGCGACTTCGAGGGCGGATCAAGTCCGGTGGCGGCCAGCCAGCCGGGTCAGTTGTCGATTCCGGAGAAGCCTTTCCCCGCTGCCAGGACACCGCAGGTCCGCATTGCGCTCAGCATCATCGCGGGATCTGCCTTCCCGGTTCCCACGATGTCGTAGGCCGTACCGTGCGCGACCGACATGTGGAGATAGGGTGGCCCCATCATGATGACGCAATTCCCGGAAAAGCCCCACGTCTTCACGGCAATATGGCCCTGGTCGTGAAACATCGCGAGCACCAGATCGTAACGACCCTCTATGCACTGGCGAAACACTGTATCCGGAGCCGACGGCCCTTCGACGTTGATCCCGCGCTGCCGCGCGCGCGCAACGCCCGGGGCGATGGCACGCACCTCCTCCTCGCCGGTCGCGTGCGGATTGAGCCCTGCCACGACGATGCGAGGATCGCTGACACCCCAGCTTCGCATTGCCGCGTCGATTTGCTGCAGGGCTCCATCGATAAGGTCGGGTGTGATGAGATCGCAGACTGTGCGGATCGACATATGGTCCGTCAGGTGGGCAACGCGCAACGGCCCGGTGAGCAAAAGCAGGTAGCTTTCGCCCGGGGTCGGGCTGATGACCATATCGAGCTTGCCGGCCAGCTTGAGCGAGCCGGTGCTGATCGGCCCCATTACCGTCCCGGCAAAATGTCCGTCGCGGGCCAGCGCGTCGAGCTCGGCGAGCCACTGAGCGGTTGCCAGGCCAGACGCGAGGGTATCTTCGGCAAAAGGGAGATCGGCCGCATCAAGTGCACCGGTGTCGAGGACGTCGATGATCGCGGGATCGTCGCTCGGCGCGTCGAACGAGCGCAAGACCCGGACGCGCGCCGCGACGCCCGTCGCTTCCAGCGCGCGTTCGATGGACGCCGCCGAGCCGACCAGCATGGGTATCGAAACCTCGTGCACCCGCCCCGTCGCCCACGCACGCACGACCACCTCGGGACCGATACCGGCGGGTTCGCCGACCATCGTCCCGATACAGGGCCTGCCACCTGTCCCGGACGTCACCGCCGCTGCCTCAGATGCTGTAGACATCGAGCATCGTCTGCGCCATGTCGTTGACTACAATGGTATATTTGCGCCGAATGACAAATGTGTCGCCTTGGGGTTCAAGGTCGTAAACGGCCGAGCCGCAATATACCGTCGGCCGATCCTCCAGCACCGACGTTGCCGACCAGTTGGTCCTCGCCTGAATGGCATCGTCGATTTGCTCGACAGAAAGCAGGCTGAACAGGTGAGATGTTCGCGGTGCCGGCGAGCTCGCTGACGATCGTCCCGTCCTGATCCTGTAGACGCGGTCCTCGAGGCCCGCGCGAGTTGGGTAGTAAATCAGCGAGATCTCGCGTTCGGGGTCTTCGGTCAGTCGGCCGCTGTCGTCCCAGGCCGGAACCCAATATTCGGCCTCGGGGTGATAGAGGTCCAGCCAGCTGTCCCAATCCTTGGCGTCCAAAGCTGCAGCTTCGCGGCCAAGGAAGCGCTGGATCGCCACCCATTGTGCAACCTCGCTGCTCATTTTGCCATCTCCGGAACCGTGGTCGCGCGCTCCGTCTCCTCGCGCTCGATCGCGGTATGCATCCGCGAGACCCACTCGTCGTGGATAGCCACATAGAGACCCTCATCCGCCACGGCGGTGCCGCTCATGATGGCATCGACACCGAGCGCGTCGCCGTGACTGCTGACTCCGCGCACCCACCTCGTCGCGCCGCGCGACATATCGTTCGCCCGCCCTGCGCCGCCGCCGAATCCGACTTGGCAATTGTTGAACTCGGTGAGATCGTCGGGCGTTGCCATTCCGCTGGCGTTGAAAAAATCCTCATATTGGCGAATGCGCAAGGCACGGGCGCGGTCGCTTTCACCGACCGGAGCGATGCAATAGGTCGTCACCTCGGTCTCATCGACCGAGATCGGCCGAATGATGCGAATCTGCGTGCTGGTCTGATCCATCAGGAACACATTGGGGAACAGCTCAAGATTTCGGATTCTGCCGTTCATCCATGTGGCGCGCTCCTCGCCCCGCTCGCGCTGCAGCCACTCCAGTATTTCGAAATTGGGACGATCCTGGAAATTCGCATAGTCATTCCAGAGCACGCAGTGCCCGTTGTCGAACGAAAATGACCCCCCCTCGAGCTGGTTCCAGCGACCGAAATCAAAGGCCCTTGTCTCGTTCTTCGAGGTTCCGTCGACGCGGCGGGCTACTGTCATGAAGTAGTTCGCGTGCACCGTCCCGATATGGTAGCCGTCAAGACCGTTTTCGACCTGCAGCTTCCAGTTGCCGCGGTAGCGGTAGCGCGTTGCGCCGGGCAGAACCTCGAGATTCCCCTCAATGGACTGGTCGACCATCAGATCGATGAAGGTCTTCGCCCCGGCAAGATAGTCTTCGAGCGATACCACGTCCGGGTCGAGACTCGCAAAGACGAAACCCCGGTAGGTTTCAAGCCGCGCGACATGTTCGAGACCATAATCTTCGCGCTTGAATCCGGGCGCGTAGCCTCCTCCGGCCTCGTCGGTGACGTCGAGCAGCCGACCGGCCGGGTCGTAGGTCCAACCGTGGAAGGGGCAGGTAAAGTTACGGCGACTGCCGCTCTTCTCCCGGCAGACACGTGCGCCGCGATGCGCGCAGGCGTTGATCATGCAGTGCAGGTTGCCCGACCTGTCGCGGGAAAGGATCACGGGCTGCCGGCCGATGAAGGTTGTCAGGAAGTCGTTCGGCTTGGCCACCTGGCTCTCGTGCGCGAGGAAAACCCAGTTTCGCTCGAAAATATACTTCATCTCGAGCGCGAAGACCTCGGCATCCGTAAAGGCGGCCCGATCGATTTGAAACCGGCCGCTCGCCTCGTCCTTGACGAGCCATGCATCAATACGCGCGCGCAGTGACTCAAGGTCGGTTGTTCCGGCCGAAGCCTCTCTCCCAGGTTGCGACATCCCTCTCTCCATGTTCGCCGGCCGTTCGTCGGCGGGCCCGTTACGCTTCGGGAAGATCGGAAAGGCGCGAACGCTGCGCTCAAGCCGATTTCGCCCTAACGATCACCATAGCAGCTATGCCATAATGTGCAATGGGTTGCACTCAGAACAAAGTTGCACTATCGGAACCACGTTGCACCATAAGAGATGCATCGGGGCGAATCGCCCCTCAAATGAGAAAAAATGCTGTGGGAGTGCGGAAAATGACGGGCGTGACCGAGCTTGGCTATCTGGGACTGTCGGTATCCGACCTTGACGCCTGGAAGCGATTCGCCAGCGGCATCGCGGGCATGGAATATGTCGACGAGGGCGAGGACGGTCGCGCCTATTTGAGAATGGACAAATGGCATCATCGAATCGCCCTGCACCGGGACGGCGGCGACGACCTCGCCTATCTGGGGTGGCGGGTGGCCGGACCGCGCGAGTTCGACGACCTTGTCGAAAAGCTGGTCTCGCAGAATATCGAGGTTGATGTATCGACCGAAGCCGAGGCCCTCGATCGCCATGTTCTCGGGCTTGCCAAGCTGAAGGACCCAGGCGGCAATCCGACCGAGATTTTCTACGGTCCGCAAGTCGACAATCATCGTCCTTTCCACCCGGGCCGCCCGATGTTCGGAAAGTTCGTCACCGGGCCGGAAGGCGTAGGTCACTGCATTCTACGACAGGATGACGTTCCCGCTGCGGTCCGCTTCTACGAATTGCTCGGCTTGAGGGGGTCGGTCGAGTATCGACTCACCCTTCCGAACGGCATGGTTGCCACACCTTATTTCATGCATTGCAACGACCGGCAACATTCGGTCGCCTTCGGGCTCGGACCGATGGAGAAGCGCATCAACCACCTGATGCTCGAATATACCGAGCTCGACGACCTCGGCCTTGCTCACGACATGGTGCGCGAGCAGAAAATCGACGTGGCTCTCCAACTCGGCAAGCATGCCAACGACGAAGCGCTTACCTTTTATTGTGCCAACCCGTCGGGATGGCTGTGGGAATTCGGCTGGGGAGCAAAGAAGGCCGGACCCCAACAGGAACATTATCTGCGCGACCTCTTCGGCCACGGCAACGAGGCCGAGGGTTACGGCATGGATATCCCGCTCGGCTGATTTGGCGCCGATCAATCAAGGGCATCTAACAAATGGAAATGGTTGCGATGGAGAGAATTCGCCTGTGCCGAATAGAAGAACCGAAGGACGGCGAACCCGTCGCGATAGCTCCCGGCGCCTATCCGCCTCTTGCCGTCTATAATGTAGACGGCGACTATTTTGTCACCGACAATACTTGCACTCACGGAAGCGCTCTCCTGACCGACGGATATCAGGACGGCGCGACGATCGAATGCCCTTATCATGGCGGCGCATTCGATATTCCGAGCGGGGCCGCGACGACCTATCCTTGCCAGATTGCCCTGAAGACCTACCCGGTGACTCTGGAAGATGGGTGGATCACCATTGATCCGCCCCGCAGTGAAGCCTGAGCCGGTGGACCTCACGACCCTCCCTCGGGCAGAATTGATGCGCGAAGTCACCGACCTCGTTGCCCTCCATGCCGAATTGATCGACGACGACCGTTTGGAGGAGTGGCCGGACCTCTTCACCGAGGAATGCCTATATTCGGTCATACCCCGCGAAAATGCAGACCGCGGCCTGCCCGTCGCAACCATCTTCTGCGACAGCAGGGGCATGCTCGTCGATCGCGTCGTCTCGTTGCGCAGGGCGAACATTTTTCCCGTCCATAACTATCGTCACATCATCAGCACCAGCCGTATCCATGGCGTTACGCCGGAGGCTGTCACGGCACACACCAACTATGTTGTACTGCAGACCCGAAATATAGGTCAGTCATTCGTTTACAACACCGGGAAGTATGTCGACGAAATAGTTTACAGTTCAGGAAGATTTCTTTTTCGTTCGAAGAAAGCGATCTTCGATACGGACCTTGTGGACACTCTGATGGTTCGACCCATCTAGGACTGAGGTAAGACATGCTCAACAATCACGGCGCGGCCGACGCATCGGCAACAGCGAGCGAGCACGATCGCATCGGGTGCCGGGTTCCCTACTCGGTCTTCACTGACGAGGCGTATTACAAGGCGGAGCAAGAGCGTCTCTTTCGCGGCCCCACCTGGAATTTCGTCGCCTTGGAAGCCGAGGTGCCGGAACCGGGCGACTACAAGGCGACGTTCATCGGCGACACGCCCGTCGTCGTCACGCGCGACAAGGATGGCGGCCTGCATGTCGTGCTCAACAGGTGCGCGCATCGCGGCGCCATGGTTTGCCGTGAGCGCCGCGGCAACGCGCCGCACCTCGAATGTGTCTACCACCAGTGGGCCTACGATCTGAACGGGGATCTCATCGGTGTTCCCTTTCGCCGCGGTATCAAGGGCCAGGGCGGAATGCCCGCTGACTTCGCACTCAAGGATCACGGCCTGGTCAAGCTGCGGGTGGAGTCCCTAAACGGGCTGGTCTTCGCCACATTCTCCGAAGAGGTCGAGCCACTGCGCGACTATCTCGGCCCGCTCATCACGGAGCATGTCGAACGGATTATGTGTCGCCCCGTCAAGATTTTGGGGAATCAGCGCCAGTTCATTCACGGCAACTGGAAACTGTACGCCGAGAATACGCGCGACCCCTATCATGCGAGCCTGCTTCACCTGTTTCACAATACATTCGGTCTTTATCGCTCGACCCAGACAGGCAAGTGCGTGATGGACGAGAACAAGCGGCATTCGCTCCTGTTTTCGATGGCAGGAAGCAACGACGCCGAGCGCGACAGCCAAGTCTACCAGGAATCGCGCAGCTTCGACACGAGCTTCACGCTCAAGGACCCCTCGCTGCTGGCGGGGCGCAGCGAGTTCCCGGATGGGATTACGCTCGTCATCCTGGCACTCTATCCGAACCTCATCCTCCAGCAGATATCGAATACGCTCGCGGTGCGCCAGATTGTCACGCGCGGGCCGGACTCGTTCGAACTCGTGTGGACCCAGTTCGGCTACGCCGACGACGACCCGGAAATGGATGCCATCCGGCTGAAGCAGTCCAATCTGATCGGTCCCGCCGGGGTTATCTCGATGGAGGACGGCGAGGCGGTAGAAATCGTCCAGCAGGCGGTCACACCCGATCGCGGTGCGAAGTCGTACATCGCAATGGGCGGCGGCGGCGCGGACGATGCCGATCATCTGGTGACCGAAGGGGCCATTATCGGCTTCTGGCAAAACTATCGGAAGATGGTCGGCTTCGAAGAGGCCCTCCCATGACATCCGTCATCGATTTCTACTTCGATTTCATCAGCCCGTTCAGCTACCTTGCTCACGTGCGGCTACCCGCAATGGCGCGCGCGCATGGCCGGACCCTCGCCTATCATCCGATCGACATACCCGAAGCCAAGATTGCGGCAGGCAACTACGGCCCGTCCAACCGTGAAGTTCCGGCCAAGATCAAGGTTCTGATGGCCGATCTTGGACGCTGGGCGGACCGATATGAGGTTCCCCTCGCCTTTCCCGCAAGCTTCGAGTGCTCCGAATGGAACATCGCTGCCATATACGCGGCGCAGTGCGGCGCTGCCGAGGCGTTCGTCGCCGACGGGTATCGCAGGATCTGGGGGATCGGCATCGACCCCCGCGACGACCAGGAACTGCGCGCAGCATCATCGACGGCGGGGCTCGATCCGGACGAAGTGACGGCCTTCGTCACGTCCGGGGAGGGCGCGCTCCGCTACCGCGAGGCGCGATCGAAAGCTTATGCGCGCGGCGTGTTCGGCGCGCCGATGATGTTCGTCGATGACCAGATTTTCTGGGGCAACGACCGCCTGGATTTTCTCGAAGGATATTTGCGTCTGAACTGAGCAGAATAATCAGGGAGAGGGAGAAATATAATGTCGAAGAATAGCCGCAGAGGCTCGCGCATCCTGGCGAGCGGCGTCGCGATGATCGCGTTTGCATGGAGCGTGGCCGGCCACGCGCAGGAGACCGCAACGGCCACCGAGCCGGAGCCCGAAGCACAGTCGAGCACAGGCATTTCCGATATCATCGTGACGGCGACCCGGCGCGAGGAGCGGCTGCAAGACGTGGCGGTCGCCGTGACGGCAATCACGGGAGATTCGCTTTCGGCCGCCGATGTGTCGACGGTTCGTTCGCTGACCCAGGTTGTGCCCGGCTTCATCGGCAGCCGCAACATGGGCGTCTTTCAGCCCGTCATTCGCGGCGTCGGGTCGACCGGGATTTCCATCGGCGACGAGCCCAATATCGCCACCTATATCGATGGCGTGTACCAGCCGGAATCGGCCGCGAACTGGATCGACCTCGTCGAGGTCGAGCGCGTCGAGGTGCTTCGCGGCCCCCAGGGCACGACATTCGGGCGCAATGCCACCGGCGGCCTCATCAACGTGATCACGCCGGACCCGAGCTTCGATCTCCGCGGCAAGGCGTCGCTGCGTTACGGCCGGATGCGCAACGATGCGGGCGACTACGACGCGCGCTTCTACATCACCGGCGGGCTGAGCGACAAGTTCGCGGCGGATTTCGCCGCGCTGTATCGCAAGAACGATGGCTATATCGACGACCTTGTTCGCGGCGGCACGCTCGGCGACCAGCAGGTGATCAACCTGCGCAGCAAGCTTCTCTGGCAGCCCGCGGACAACGCCAAAATCATCCTTACGGGCGAGTTCTTCGACCAGAACAGCACGACCAACTCGCCGCAGCCGGTTAACGGAAACACCGCAGGCCGCCGTTTTCCCGGCGTCATACTGCCTACCGATGCATGGCAGGCATCCTTGACCGACATCCCGGCACTGGATCTTCGCCGTTGGAACGCAGCGCTTCACATCAAGCTTGAATTCGATGGCTTCAACGTCGAGGCGACGAGCGGCTTCATGAACCTGCGCTGGTATCAGGAAACCGATTCCGACGCCTCGAACATCTTCCTGGGTAATTTCCCGGCAGCCTTTGCGACCGAGTCGGGGAGCCAGGAAATCAAATTCAGTTCCGCCGATCCCGGCCGCTTCCAGTGGCTTGCCGGCGGCTATTTCTACCAGTTCGGGGGGCATTCCAGCCTGCAAATCGTGACCTCTGCCGGCCCCGGCATTCCAGCGACCACGCTCCGCCTTGACCCCGCGCTGTCCGGTCGCTCCTTCGCAGGGTTCGCCGAAGGAACCTACGAGATCGTCGACGATCTGTTCGTGACCGTGGGCGCCCGTTATACGACCGAAAGGCGCACGTTCGAACAGGTCGTGAATGGCAATCTCGTTGTTCCGAAGACGGCCAAATCCTTCAACAAGTTCAACTATCGCGGTGCCATACGCTACCAATTTTCGCCGGACGGCAACATTTATGCGAGCTACGGCACCGCGTTCAAGAGCGGCGTCTATAATATGGCCGGCACCTCGCCAAACCCGGTCAATCCGGAAAATATCAAGGCGTGGGAAGCCGGAATCAAGGTCGATCCCGTCGATTGGCTGCGCACGAACCTCGCCGTCTACCATTACACCTACGACGATCTCCAGGTGCAGGCGAAGGACGCATCGGGCCCGAGTTACATCCTGCAGAATGCGGCCAATGCGAAGATCTACGGCGGTGAGTTCGAGGCGATCGTGCAGCCGGTACAGGACCTGAGCATCCGCGGCTCGGTTGCTTACAGCCACGCTCGCTATCGCAACTTTCCGCTCGCCCAGAGCTTCTTTCCCCGCCCCGATGGCGGTAACACCGTTTCGCCGGCGGACGCTTCGGGCAACGTAATGACCCGCGCGCCCGAATGGACGTTCAACCTCGGCGTCGACTGGGGCCACGAGTTTGATGCGGGTCGCCTCGGCGTTTCCGTGAACACCTTCTATTCGAGCCGGCTCTATTATGATTTCCAGAATCTCTTTTCGCAGCCGAGCTATACCCTGACAAACGCGTCGATTTCCTTCGCTCCGACCGGAGATCGCTGGAAGTTCAGCCTGTGGGCGACCAACCTCACCAACGAGAAGGTCTTTCAGACGATCCGCGTCGGCGCCCAGGCGACCGATGGCTTTTACGAACAACCAAGGAAAGTGGGCGTCAGCGCCGAACTGCGGTTCTGACGCGCCCGAACGCGATCCGAGGGCGACGAATTCGCGGATCGCGTGCGGCCAGGCTGCCGCCTTGTCCGCCAGCGCTTGCCGATAAGGGCACGTGCTGGCGGACTTTGATTCACAAACGCTGGAGATTAGGTGGTCCATACCGACCCGGAGTGACTTCATGACGATCAACGGACAGATGCAACCGGCGCAGCTCACCATCGGGTCGATACTCGATTATGCCGTTCGCGCGCACGGTAACCGTCCCGTCGTATCGGTCGAACCCGGGAGCGCCGATCTGTGGCGCTACAACTATGCCGGACTGGCCCGACGGACGGCCCAGAGCGCCAATATGCTCGCCGCTGCGGGCGTCACCAGCGGAGACAGGGTATCGTCTCTCGGATGGAATACACACCGTCACCTTGAGCTCTTCTACGCCGTGCCGGGCCTCGGAGCGGTACTCCACACCGCCAATCCGCGCCTGTCCGACGAGCAACTGATATACACGCTGAATCACGCCGAGAGCCGCGTGCTTTTGTTCGAGGCGAATCTCGCCGCCCTGGTCGAGCGCATCGCGCCCGCGCTTCACCATGTCGAAACTTTCATCGTCCTCTCGGACGAGGCGCTTGCCGCTGGCGGTGAATTGGAAGCGCGCGCGTACGACACTTTGCTCGCCCAGTTCCCGGAGACGATCAGCTGGCCCATGTTCGACGAGAATTCGGCGGCATTTCTCTGCTATACCTCGGGCACGACGGGCGACCCAAAAGGGGTTCTGTACAGCCACCGGGCCGTTGTGCTTCACGCAATGGGGGCAAGCCTCGCGAGCGCATTTGGCCTCACGCCCTTCGATTCCGTGATGCCCTGTTCGTCGCTTTACCACGCAACGGCCTGGGGGCTTCCCTTCGTGGCCCCGCTTTGCGGCGCCAAGCTCGTACTGCCGGCAGACCGGCTGGACGGGGCGAGCCTCCACGAGCTCATTCGCGACGAGGAGGTGACCTTTACCGGGGGCGTTCCCACGATCTGGACCATGTATCTTGCCCATCTCGAGGCGACCCGGAGCGCACCCGGACCTTTGAAACGCATCATGATCGGCGGATCAGCCGTTCCGCGCGCAATGGCTGAGACGTTCAAATCCTCCTATGATGTCGATGTTCTCCAGCTTTGGGGAATGACAGAAACATGCCCACTCGGCGTCATTGCGACACCGACCCCGGCAATCGCTGCCCTCGGCGAGGCGGAGATGCAGGACATGTTGTGGACGCGCCAGGGGCGCCTCCAGTTCGGGGTCGACATGCGGATTGTGGGAGACGACGGCACCATATGCGCCCACGACGGCCGCAGTTCCGGGGCGTTGCAGGTGCGAGGCCCTTGGGTCGTACAACGCTATTTTCGCCAGCCATCGGACTGTACGGACGATCTCGGCTGGTTCGATACCGGCGACGTCGCGACGATCGACAGCTTCGGCTTCATGCGCATTACCGATCGCACGAAGGACGTTATCAAGTCGGGGGGCGAATGGATCAGTTCGATCGACCTCGAAAATGCAGCTGCCGGATGCAGCGGAGTAAAGGTTGCTGCCGTAGTCGGCATAGCGCATCCAAAATGGGAGGAGCGCCCGCTACTGATCATCGAGCCCCATGACGGGGCGGAGCCGTCCGAAAGCGATGTCATGGCGACCCTTTCAAGGGAGTTTGCCAAGTGGCAGCTGCCCGATCGGATTCTGTTCGGTCCCGTCCCGCTCACCGCGACGGGGAAGATCGACAAGAAGCAGCTGCGTGACCGTTATGCCGGGCTCTACGGGGCTGACAACTGACCGGGACCGGCGGCGGGCAGCGCCAAGGTCAACCGGCCTCGCCGGGCCCCTCGCCGTGGGCCGGCTGCTTGCGGAGCTTCCCGGTATATTCCGAAAGCAGATCGATGGTCATCCTTGTCACGCGCTTAGAGCGTTCAGGGTCGCGGCCAATCTGGTTTCTGATGGCCAGTCCTCGAATGACGCTCCACATCAGCCACAATATGTCCTCGGCGTCGGAAGGCGAAATACCGGTCCGGGCGAAGCGCCGAACCCAGGCCTGCTCGGCTCCGACACGCCGTCGCTTCGACATTCCCCGCACATCGTCCGCAAGCGCGCGAAGTTTGTTGCCCGAAATGACAAGGTCGAGTGCGATCAGGAAATCCTCCCCGTAAAAAAATGCTTCCGCATCCTCACAGGCGGCCTCGAGTATCCGATCGTCGTCTGCGGCTCTACCGGCGGCTTCGCTGGCTCGTTCCAACGCGACGGCAAAGACTTGCTCGAGGCACGCCGCAACGAGGAGGTCCTTCGTTGGGAAATGATGCAATTGCGCGCCGCGCGATACGCCGGCGGCGTCGGCTACATCCGCAACACGAAAAGCCGAATACCCCTTCTCTCGAAGTAATTCGATCGCCGCGGCGAGTATTCGGGCCCGCATCTTCCGGCTGCGCTCGCCCTGCGGGACACGGGATGCACCCGCTGCTTGGAGGTTATCCGTCACTCGCCTGCCACACCTCTCGCCTGAGCCTTCGCAGCACCGCTCGAAAAGGCTGCATAGCTTCCCGTCGGTCCGAGTTAAAGGCCTATTGGGTCCGCGGATCGCTCGCTGGCTTGCGGCGCGAAGTTCATATCATGTGCCGGCAGCGACCTCAGCGAAACGTCGTTCCTCCATCAACGGCAATCGACTGACCTGTTACGAACTCGCCTCCCTTGGAGGCGAGATACAATGCGGCAGCGAGCAGGTCGTCGGCTGTCTCGTGCCGCTTGATGCATTGCATGTTGAGTATCTGGGTCTTCTGCTCGGGGGTCACCGTTTCGCGTTCAATCTCCGTGAAGGTTGCGCCTGGGAGCAATGCATTGACCGTGATCCCGTCAGTGCCGAGTTCGCGCGCCATGGCGCGCGTCATACCGACGACCGCCGCCTTCGAGGCGACATAATGAAGATAATAGGGTCGCCCCAGCGTCACCACGCCCGACGAGATATTGATAATCCTGCCATGGCGGTTCCGCCGCATTACGGGGGCACAGGCTTTGGTGACGAGCATGACGCCGTCGACGTTGACGCGCATCACGTCGCGCCACTCCTCGTAAGGAATTTCCTCGAACGACCGCATCTTCAGCGTCGAGAATATGGCAGCGTTGTTGATGCAAATATCGATACGGCCGAACGCCGACAAAGTCTGGTCCACGGCGGCTTCGACGGCATCGGGATCGGCAACATCCGCAACGATGGCGATGGCGGCGCCGTCGCCGAACTCCGATACGATCTCCGCGGCAACCGCTTTCGCCTTGGCCTCGTTGAGTTCAACGATCGCGACTTTCGCGCCAGCCCGAGCGAAACCGTTCGCGAAGGTCCGGCCGATCCCCTGCCCTGCTCCGGTGATCAATGCTACCTGCCCTGCAAGATCCTGCCCAAATTCGGTCATATCCACTCCCTTTCTATCTCTTCGCGGTGCGACACCGCGACCTGCGCGGCCGCATTACCGACTTGCCGCGCGTGAATTCTCGGGCTGCTGCCATTCGGTCAGCCATTGCCAAAGTCTTTCGACAACCCCTCCCGACAGGGTCTGCCGCGCCCTGATTTCGCATGCGTCCAGGAGTCCGGTTGCGGGATCGAAGCCCATCGAGCGAATGTCCCGCTCGACGCGTGCCGCATCTTCGAGAAAGAAGGCGAAGGTTGCCGCCTCTTCTATGTCCCGGCCAACGGTGATCGCACCATTGGCACGCATGACGACTGCTGATGCGCTTCCCAGGGTCGTGGCGAGCCGAGAGGCGGATTCAGAATCGCGCAGCAACCTCGGGTCGTTCCAGAGCGGCGGGGCGGGCGCGAAATAAGCCCCCAGTCCATGGCGGGCCGCGGGGGTGATCCCCATCGTTGACAAGGCCATGGTCGCCGGCGGCATGATCCGGCAGATCCCTCCGACATCCGGTCGCGCGCGATAGATGGCCTGATGGGCTCGAACCTCTCCGAGGACGCCGGAAGGCAGATCCCCTTCGACCGAAACTATCGTCCCGGGCTCGTCGCGGATAAGACCCATAGGCATGGGCGCACATACCAGGAATTTTTCTGCATCGACCCTGGCGCTGCAATGCCCAAAGGCATGAACCAGCCCTGCGCGCCCCAATCCGCGAGCTGCCAGGCGGACCCGCTCGTCGAGAACGGGATCAAGGCGGTCCATCGCCGAACCCCTTTCCGCAACACAGCGACTCCGCCATTCGCATCGCAGCCGCCATGCTGGCGTGCTGAGCCACTCCTTTTCCGGCAATTTCCATAGCGGACCCGTGCGGAACGGTCAGGCGAACATAGTCCAGGCCGATATAGATTGTGCAGGCGCCCTCGAAGGCCGCTGTTTTGAGAGCGATCTGGCCCTGGTCGTGATACATAGACACGACGACATCGTAACGGCCCTCGATAGCAAGGCGAAAAATCGAGTCGGGAGATACCGGCCCCTCCACGCGCCGCCCTGCCGCCCGCGCCCGCTCTATGGCCGGCGCGATCTCTGCCGCCTCCTCCATGCCCATCGCGTGGGGGTTGAGCCCGGCCACGCCGATCCTGGCACCGGGCACCCCCCACCGCTGGAAGCTGTCGTCGACGACCTCAATCAGCCGGGAGATGGATGATGCGTTCACTGACGCCGGGACGGCGGAGATTGCAATATGTTCGGTTATGGGAACTACGCGAAGCGAGGGACTTACCCTGAGAAGATAGGTCCCCTCTGGCTGCAGGTCGTCGATCGATTCGACTTTCCCGGAAAGCTTCAGCGAAGAGGAATCGACCGGCGCCATGATCCAGGCCTGGATCTGCCCGTCCCTCGCCAATCCTTCCGCAATCTCGATCCATTCGATGACCGCCCTGCCCGACGCAGCGCCGGCCTGCCCGACCGACCATGCCTCCCTGGGCAGATTCCCGGGGTCGAGGACGGCAATCCCGCCGGCCGCATCGTCGATATCGTCAGGGGATCGGACCGGGTAGGCTTGACACGCGATTCCGCTCGCCGCGACCGCCAGCCGGACAGCGTCAATGCTTCCGATAAGGAGGTGGCGAGCCGACCGCGGATCGCGGTCCAGCGCGAGGGCTTTCGCGCAGACTTCCGGCCCGATACCTGCCGGGTCGCCGATCACCGTCGCGACGACCGGCAGCGCGCCCAGGGCTGCTGACGCGCCGCCGTTCACAGGAGAAACGTCACGTTGCGCATCGGGGAATCATTGGCGATCAGGTAAACTTTCTTCCCGAGTATCCGCAAGCCGTCCGCCTCGCGCCTCAATCGATGGGCGGCACGCCCGAACAACGACTGCTGCTCAGCCCCCCTGACTTCCCCGAGAATAAACGTCGAGAATGCCAGGATATCTGCAGGTCCCGAGGCGCTCGCGGTGATGTTGGAGACGATCCGGATCAACCGCGACTTCGGACTTTGCGAATGCATGCGCTTGTCCTTCAGGCGAAATATCCTGTCCTCGATCTGCGGATACCGTTCGTAGATGATCGAGACCGACTCTCGCGGATCGATGTCTTCGCCATTCGACGGAACCCAGTAGAGGCCGTCGGGGTGCCAGAGCCCGAGCCATGCGTCGAACGAATGGCTGTCCATGAGTTCGGCCTCGCGATACAGGAGCGCCTCGATCTCGCTATACAGGCTGCTGCCCGGCAATATGGACGTGTCGTCCCCGGCCCGCACAAACATGGAGACTTCGTCCCGTTCGGTCATCGCAACGCCCATTCTAGCCCTCCTCGAATTCCGGACGCCCCACCATCATCGTCAGCCATTGCTTGAGCTGGCCCCGTTGCGGCACCTCGTCCGAAATATGGCCAACGATGGTGCCGTCGGCCTCGACTCGTTCGCGGTTCATGCCGCGCGAAATGTTGATCCAGGGGTCGATGCTGGCGCCGAGACCTTTTTGGACGCGCTCGAAGATTTCGGCGTCGTCGGTGGAGCCAGACCCGGCCGGCCCATAAAAGGATTCATGCTGTCGAAGACGCAGCGCGTTGATTTCGGGACTGACGTTCGCAAACAGGACGGGGAACATGACGACCTCGGTCTCGTCGACAGAGATCGGGTTCACGATCCGTATCTGGTTGTTGATGAGCTGGAGATTGGGGAAAATCCCGACATGGGGGTCGCCGGCCATCGCGAGAAGCACATCGGCCCACGATTCGTCATGTTCTGCGTAGAGCGCCTCGATGTAATCGGTCCCGCCAGGCGTGTTTTCGAGGATTGATCGGAACTTGCCCGAGTGGTTTAGCCGGTGCTTCAGAAAATCGAGCATCGTGTGGCCATTCCCGAAGTCGCGCGTTTCGGAGACGCCGTCGAAGTTGAACGGGTTCGCGCTGTGGGTCGCGCCGAGACTATGGCCGGAATCGGAATGCCGCTCCCAAGTTGCCAGCACGGAGGCATGGACGAAGAGCGGATGATACCCGTCCATGCCGACCTGCTTCCAATTCCCCTTGTATATCGTTCGGTTCGACCCCGATCGCACCAGCAGTTCGCCACGCGGGGCTGAATCGACGAGAATGTCTATGACCTTTGCGGCGCCGCCGAGATATTGTTCGAGAGGGGGTACGGCATCGTCCAGTGCCGCGAACACGAACCCCCGGTAGCTTGCGACGCGGGGCACTGGGGTGAGGCCGTTCTCCCGGGCATCGAAACTCGGGCCGTAGCCATCGGGTCCGGATACGCTGACCAGTTCGCCCGAGTTCGAGTAGGTCCAGCCGTGATACCAGCAGCGAAAATAACTGTCGCGCCCCTCGTCGACTTCGCAGACGATCGCGCCGCGATGACGACATCGGTTCAGGAATACCCGAACTTCGCCATCCTGGCCACGAACGAAGATGACGGGCTGCCGGCCCATCTGGCGGCGTCGGAACTCTCCGGATTTCGCGATCTCGCTTTCGTGACCGATGTACACCCAGCCCTTATGGAAAATACGTTCCAGCTCGAGCTCGAATATGCGGGGATCGGTATAGACAGCCGAATGCACCCAGCCGGGCGCAACGAGCGAGCGCAGCCCCGCGGCATCGTATCGACTGCGCGCCACGTCGAGGCGGTCCGGCACACGATGCGGCCCTGGCGGCGCGGCGCGCTCTATCGCTGCCACATCAGCGGAGGCAGGCCGGGCAGGCGAGATTTGGTGCTCAGTTGGCATTTCATTCTCCGGATTGCGTCAAGAAACGGATATCCATTTGGTCTGAAGGGCTATTCACGAGACCATGTCGTCGGCAATCGACCTCCTCGCTTGCCAGAATATGTAGGCGGCGACCGGGGCCAGGAGGCTCGCGCCGACGAGAGCGAAGCGCAGGCTCGCTCCCTTGTCCTCGCCTGCCTGCCAGGCGATGACGTCGCTCGCAGATCCTACGAGCAGCGGGCCAAGGCCGACGCCGATCAGGTTCAGGATTAGGAGGAACAAGGCGGTCGCTGCGCCGCGCATCTCCGGCGGTGACACGCTTTGATGGGTGCTGTGGACCGGCCCCATCCACATGGCTCCCAGAATATTGGGAAGGGCGAGACCGGCGAGCGCGAATATTCCGCTGTCGACCGTAAAAATCAGCGCGTAACAAGGCAGGGAAGCTGCCGCCGCCAGCGCGGGGACGGTGACATAGGCCCGCGCGTCATTCCGGCCATGTCGGTCGGCAAGAAAACCGCCGAGCCACACCCCGATCGCACCGCCAAGGCCAGTGGATAAACCTAGAGTCAAACCCAGGAAGCCCGCCACGCCTAGGCCGGCAGAGGAGGCAAGGTCGCCAATCTCGGCGCCGTGGTTTCGGACGAAAAACGAGGCAAGAAACGGACCGAAGCCGTAGCCCACCGCCGCCTGGAGCGCGGTGGCCATGACCACCAGGCGGTAGGTGCGGATCCGCCACAATGTCACGACGGTCGCCACCGTCCCGATCGGCGCAAGGTCGGGACCCCGCTCCTTGCCGGTTCGCGGCTCGGACAAGACGAAGAGAAGACAGGGGGCGAGAAGAAGGCCTGGAACGCCGGCAAGGAAGAAGGCAGCGCGCCAACCATAGGCATCTGCGACCAGGCCTCCTAGTGCCATGCCGGCCAAGGTTCCTATCGGGACGCCGAGATAATAGAGCGCCAGCGACGAGGCACGGCGCTCGGGCCGGACATAGTCGACGATCAGCGAGTTTGCCGCTGGTGTCAGACCGGCCTCACCGATGCCGACGCCGACGCGGCCCAGCAGAAGCTGAGGAAAGTTCCGCGCCAAGCCGCAGGCGATCGTGAAGCCACTCCACAGGAGCACGGCCAGCGCCATGATCCGAGGGCGGTGGCCGCGATCTGCCCAGCGCGCGAACGGAATGCCGGCGAGACCGTAGAGCAACGCAAATGCGAGCCCCGACATCAAACCGATCTGCCAGTCCGCGAGCTTCAATTCTCGACTGATCGGTTCGGCGAGAATATTCACGATCTGCCGGTCGACGAAATTGAGCGCCAGTGCTCCGGTCAGGAACATCATGGCCGCGCGCGGCCCGAAGGGCAGCCCGGTGTCCGCGGCGCCCGGAGCGTCGTTCGATCCGCGCTTCCCCGTCAGAGTGTCGGGTGCGGTGGTCGACATCGGGGGTGCGCCCGGCGCTTTCACGTCCCGCCGGACCTGAGGGAGATGAAGATATTTTTCTCCTGCGAGAAGGCGAGCAGTTCGCCGAGACACTCCTCACGGCCGATCCCGGATTGTTTCATGCCGCCAAATGGGGCGCCGAGAATGTGGCGGGATGTCTCGTTAATCCACACATAGCCGACGTCGACTTCCATCGCGGTTCGGTGCGCCGTTTCGAGGTCACGCGTCCAGATGGAACATGTCAGTCCGTAATCGAGTTCGTTCACCGTCTCGATCATTGCTCTTTCATCGGACCACTTCATGATCCCCAGCACCGGCCCGAATATTTCCTCCTGAGCGATGCGCATGCCGGGCGTCACGTCCGCGAAGATCGTCGGTTCGACGAAGAGTCCCTTCGAGAGATCGGGGTCTGATGGCGCCCCTCCTCCGCAGATGAGACGGGCTCCATCGTTCTTTGCCGAAGCGATCGCTCCCATGATGCGCTCATACTGCTGCGGGCTGATCACGGCTCCCATCGACGTATCCGAATCGAGCGGGTCTCCTGGTCGAAAGCGCCCGACCGCCGCCTGGATGTGCGCGAGCACATCATCGTAGATGTCCTCGTGAACGAACGCCCGGCTTGTGGACCCGCACGACTGCCCGCACCAGGCGAAGTTCATGCCCTGTACCAGCGCCTGCCCCACTTCCCCCGGATCGGCGTCGCCATAAGCGATCAGGGCATTCTTTCCCCCGAGCTCCAGCAGGACCGGTTTCAGCGTAGCGCTTGCCGCGCGCATCACCTCGCGGCCCGCCGCCGCACTCCCGACAAGACTGATCATCGCCACTTTCGGGTGCGAGGCGAGCGCGGCCCCGGTCTCACCGTCCCCGGTCAGCACTCCGAACGTCCCGGCGGGCAACAAGCCATCGATCAGTTCTGCAAATCTGAGGGCCGAGAGGGGGGCCTGATCGGATGGTTTGACGATGACCGCGTTGCCCGCGGCCAGCGGAGCCGCGATTTTGCCAGCGCAGAAGAGAAAGGGGTGGTTGAACGCCAGAATGCGAGCCACCACGCCGAAGGGTTGCCGAACGGAGAAATTCACCGCGTCCGGGCCGACGGGGATGGACGCCCCCTTCATTTCCGTCACCAGGCCCGCGAAATATTCGATGAGCGCTGCCGCGACCTGCGCATCGCCGATCAATTCCCGGATCGGGTTTCCGCAGTCCAGCGCGTCAAGCCGGGCAAGCTCAGCGTGGTTCTTGCGGATGATTGCAGCCATCTCGCGAAGCAAGCGCGCCCGCTCGAGGGGCAAGACATCGCGCCATACGCGAGATGCGGTAACGGCGGCCAGCACCGCCCGATCGACGTCCTCCTTGCCGGCCTTCGACACGAGTGCGATGTAGGATCCGTCGGCAGGATTGATCGACGGTCGAAAGGTGTCGGATATCGGGGCATGCCACGCACCGCCGTAGTAGAGGCCATGTTCGATCATTGCTGCCATACCGGGACTCGCTGCTGGTCGATAAATCGGGTGACGGTGTTCAGAAGCTCAGCTCGATCCCGGCACCGATGCGCCGCGGCAGTTCGTAGCGAAGGTCGGTGCCGAGCGCTCCCGGGCGCACTTCCTGGATGATCTTCTCGTTCGCGATATTGGTAGCCCAGATCGAGAAACGGAACTTCTCGTCGGCGGTCCTCCAGGAAATCTCGCCGTTGATCGAGGTATAGGGATCCTGCTTTGTCGTGTTCAGGAAGTCGAAATAGACAGTAGAACTGCGAAAGAGGGAGCCATTGATATTCAGCGTTCCGGACTCCAGGGGCACATCGAGGCTGGGAGCGATATTGAAGGTCCATCGCGGTGCCCGCGGCAGGCGGTTGCCCGAGACATCGGCCTGCGAGACGACGTTCCCGCCCGTCGGCCTGGGGATGAAGACCTGGGCTTGCGGGAAATTGTCATATTGAGCGTGGGAATATGCGATGGCGCTGCTGACCCTGAAATTCTCGCTCGGCGCGATCGTGGTTTCCAGCTCCCCGCCATAGAGCGTCGCGTCCGCGGCGTTCTGCAAGACGTATCCGGGACCGATCGGATCCCTGGCAGTCACCTGCAAATCCTTGTAATCATAATGGTAGAGCGCAAGGTTCGCGCGTAGCCAGGGCGTGATATCCGACTTTATACCGCCCTCTAGGGCTCTCAGCGTTTCGGGATTGACGGCCGTCGCTGCCGTGCCGGTCATGTTGAACACGCCGCTCTTGAACCCGGTGCTGTAGGTTGCGTAGACATTCGTGTCCGGGGAGATCTCGAAGCGGACCGTTCCCTTGTAGGTGACCCGGCTGAAGGATTTTTTCGCGGTTTGCGGAAAGAGGGCGACGCCGTTGACAACCTGGTCGAAACTCCTCTTCTCGTCGGTGTACCTGATGCCCCCCGTTACGAAGAGACTGGGAACGACCTCGAGCGTCGCCTCGGCAAAGGCGGCATAGGAGGTGGTCTTGATCAGCGGGTCAAATGTGCGGACGAGCAGCGGCTGTGAAGGATCGGTGCGGCTGCTGAGAATGAAGTTCGCGTCGCCTTCGAGGTGGAAGGCGTAAAGGCCGGCGATCCACTGAAGCGGACCCGATCCATCCGATAGCAACCGAACCTCCTGGCTGTAATATTCGGACGTGATATTCGGTGCCACGAACGTCGCGAGGAGAATGTTGGAGGAATCGGAGTCGGTCGCTTGGGACGTTCGATTATGCGCATAGGCGCCCGTCGTTTCCAGGTTCACGCCCCCAAGATCGAAGCGCGTCTGAAGCGCGACACTGTACCGCCGGGTCTTGAGACTCGGACGCAGGTCGGTTGATAATTGCCAAGGCTTGGTCGGCAGGATTGCGCCGGCAAAAGCGCGCCCTGCCGTATTGTTTTCATAGGGCTGATACACATTCTCGGAACCGGCGCGATCGAAATACTCGCCAGTCAGGACGATCTTGCTGCCGTCGCCGTCGTTGAACATGAGCGTGCTTCGAACGTCTATGACACGATAGCCGCCAGCTTTGCCGCCGCGGACGAGATCGTCGACGAAATTGTCGGACTTGCGGTAAATACCTGCGATATCGGCCGCAACGGAGTCGGACAGCCCCCCGGTAAGGTAGCCGCGAATGTTATAATCCCCGTCGCCCGTTTCCATGGCAGCGGCACGGGCCGAGACGAGGCCGCTGAAGTCGAAGCTCGGATCGGGCGTGATGACATTGATCAGGCCGCCGGTCGCGTTGCGTCCGAAAATCGTTCCTTGCGGGCCTCGAAGCACTTCGACGCGGTCGACTTTCACGAGGTCGGTCCAGGTCGAGAACGGATCTCCTTGATATATGCCGTCAACATAGGTCGCGACATTGGACTCGTCGCCCACCGAAATGCTGCTCGATCCGACGCCGCGAATGACAGGAAGGAAGACGCCCGCCGCACGCCCGCCGAAAAAGCCGGGAACGACTTGCGTGAGATTGCGAATGTCGGCCGCGCCCGACCGTCCCAGGGCTTCGGACGTCACGGCGGTCACGGCCACCGGCACATCCTGCAGCTTCTGTTCTCGCCGCGTCGCTGTAACGACGATTTCCCCGAGCCCTCCGCCTTGCTGGGTCGATTGCTCGCTTTCCTCCTGCGGCGCCGTTTCTGCGGTCGGGGGCTGCGACCCGTCACCGACAACCGCAGATGATTGCGCGTTGCTCGGCGCAGCAATTGTCGCGCCAGCTGCGAGCAGCAAAGCTCTTGTGAGGTGATAGCCTTTCATTCCCCGTCCTCCTCCTCGTCATATATTTTTTGTAAATGCCGTTCGCCCCTCAGAGCGGGAACACGAGGTACCGCGGCAGGACCGAATTGTCGGTCACGGCGGTCCGCGACAGGAAGCGGCATCGACCGCCATCCATCCGGATGATGTCTTCGTATGTCCCTGTCGCGAGTTGCTGCGGCAGCCCGGTGTCGTCCGGCGTGAAAATCACCGAAAAATTCGACGACATCGCCACGCTGCCGTCTTCGCGCCGTTCGGCTGTTACGCGCTGCGCAAAGTGGCGCGTCCGGTAATCCTGAAACGTCCCGGCCCAGATATCCTCGATGAAGGTACAGCGGTCTATGAGCCTGTCTCGACAATCGTCGAGCATCATTGCCACCTTCAGGCCGCATTCGACGTCGTTTCGGGCCGTGCAAATGTAACTCGCATCCGGGTCATCGTCGAAAGTATCAAGCCAGGCCTTCATCGCCTTGCCGTCGAGCGCGGAGATATAGGCGGCTTGCAGCACGTCGAGGCTGGCCAGCTCTTCCAGGCTCAACTTGCTCATGCCGCCGTCCTCCGGAAGCCCATCGCCGCCCGGTAATATTCCCAGTGCGGAAGATTGCCGCTTTCGTCATTCTGCCGAAATTCGAAGCTGAGGCGCGACGGATCGGTCACACCCTTCTGGAAGACGGCCTTGCCCGGCGTGCGATTCCCGATGTGCACCCGGTGAAAAACCGACGCATCCTCCATGCTGATCAGGCCGGACGGCCCGATCGCATTCGAGCTTTGGCGGATACGGTGGCGCACCATTTCCTCGTCATCGTCCTGATGGGCGAAATAGGCGTAATTTACCTCGACCTCATCGATCGCGACCGGCGTGGCAAATCGAATGCTGATGACGTTGAGATAATTCGACGCGACGAGCATCGGAAAGAGCGCAAGAACGCTCGACCGCTTCGGGCGCCCTTCGTCACGGAACTCGATTACGGAGGTGTCGCGAATGACGCTGGTCGGCTTCGGGACGGTGAGTTCCGTATCGATACAATAATGCCCACGACCGGTCGTCGCATATTGTCTGCCGGCACCGCCCTGCCAATTAAGCATGGTGAACGCCTGGTGCAGAAGCGGCGGATGATAGCCGTCGTTGTCGCTGTAGGCCTTCCAGTTGGTGAGATATCGGACCCGGTGGTAGCCGATCAACCTGAGGCGGCCGTCACCGCCCATGATATCCATAAGCGAGGTCTTCGCTTCCTGCAGGAAATCGTCGAGGCTGTCGGTATCGGGCGACAAGGTGACGAACAGGAGTCCGCCCAACGATTCCTGACGCGGCTGAGCCAGCGGATAGTCCTTCTTGTCGAACCCGGGCGTGAACTCGCGCTGGTTCGGACAACCGACCAGCTCGCCTGCGCTATTGAACAGCCAGCGATGATAGGGACATTCGAATTCGGTCCGATTGCCGGACGGTTTGACCTCGATCTGGTTGCTGCGATGCGAGCAGGCGTTGTAGAAGGCCCTGACCTTCCCGTCCTCGCCCCTGATGATCAGGAGGGGGACGTCCGCGAGATTGCAGGTCTTGAAGTCGCCGGGGAGCGGCACCTCGCTTTCATGCGCGACGGGATGCCATTCCGGCCCCCGAAAAATCCGGTTGATCTCGGCTTGATAGAGATCCTGCCGAACGAATATCTCCTTGGGGATCTCATTGTAATTTGCCGGCCAGACAATGTCTCGCTGATACGCCTCCTGACCCGTCATCTCCCGTCCTTCCTCTAGCGCTCCACCGGCGCGTTATCGTTTGCTTCAAGATTTGAAATCGATGTGCCCCGGCTACGCTCGCAGGCACCGCGAGCCCAAGGCCGCGGACATTTAGCTCGACAGCTCCTTCATCTTCGGCGAGGCACCCCACATGCAGAAGCTCCTCGGCTCGAACCCGAACTGACGCTCCCTGTATGTCTCCTCATCGACCTCCCGGACCCCAACGGAATATTCGAAGACCATTCCGTCAGGGCCCTCGAAGTAAACGAACCGCGCCCCTGAGGTCGGGTGCCGACCGGGACCGAACACGATTGGAACCTTGTGCTGCCGAAGCAGCGAATAGCTGCGTTGGACGTCGTCGATCGACTCCACTTGGTGATTGATATGCTGGATTCCGAAACGATCCGACGGCACCAGCGCGATGCTGTGATGAATCTGGCTCAGTCGCAGCAGCGGGAGCTCGCCGACGCGATCGCTCACGCGCGCGTTGCAGACCTGGGTCCAGAAATGTTCGTCGCGCGCCGGGTCGCTACTGAACAATCCGACGTGGCTGAAGCCCGTGATTCCGGCATCGCGACTTAATGTCGCGCCGCGCCCCGAGACCTGGGGAGCGACCGCGAATTCGATTTGCGCGCCCCCCGCATCGCGGAATGATATGAAGTCGATGACGCAACGTTGTTCGCGCTCCTCGTGCGATCCGCGCCGCACCGCGTGCCCGAGCGCCTCGAGCGTCGTGGCCGCACTCTCGAGGTCCGTGCCACTGGCGAGTTCGAAGCCAACGACCGTCTCGGCCGGATCGCCGGTTTCGTAACTCATCGTGCACATGCGATGGTCGGACCGAAAGGATCCGCGATCGCGTGCGCGATCGACAACCTCGAGTCCGAGAATGCGGGTCGCGAAGTCCGCAGCATGCTCGAGATCAGGGGTCTTGAGCCGTGTGTACGCGATATCGAGAATGCCGATTGTCATAACGCCGAACCTCCCAGTTCAACGAGTTGGGAGGTGGACCCCCAACTGCACCGTGACGACGGCAGGTCGGCGAACTGGCGAGGTCGCGAGCCTTGCGGAAGAGGAACGGACCCCGTCGAATAGGAGAAATAGAAGCCCGGTACCGGACTGCTGAAAGTCAGGAATATTTCACCGCTGGCCGGATCCTTGCCCGGACCTCGAACGATGGCGACCTGGCGCTCCAGGAGAAAATAGCTCGATTGCATCACGGCATCGATGCTCTCGACCTCGTATCCGCCAACGAGAAAGCTGTCGCGCTTTGACGGGACGAGCATCACGCGATGATGCTGCCCGTCCCAGCTGAGGTAGACCGCGTCCCCGACCCGGTCAGTGATGCGCGCGCCAAAGGCTTCGACCCAGACTTCAGCATCGGAAGCGGGGTCGAGGCAACCCAATATGACCTGGTTCAGGCCAAGAATTCCCGCGTCTCGGGACGGAAAATAGCGTCGACCGCTATCTTCGGGACGTACGACGAGCTCGATGCAATTGCCGCTGAGGTCGCGGCAGCTGAGTCCGGCATGGTAGCGGCGCGCCCGGCATAGCTCATATGGTATCGCCTCGGCTCGCCATCCCAGCTTCGGAAGCTGCTCCGAAAGCGCGTCCAATTGTTCAACGGTCCGGAGCGAGATGCCCACCACAGGGCGCGTCGTCTGTCCCGAGGCATCGAACTCAAGGCTATAGTATCGGGCATCCGAACGAAAACGTTCCCCATTGGGCACCTGGTCGACACGCTCCAGGCCCACAATCTCCACGGCGTGGCGCGCCGCTTCATCGAGCATGGGGCATGGGACCCGAATGAACCGCAACTGCTCTAGCATGAGCGCCTTCCATAGTTTCAGTCCGTCCATACTGTTTGTTTTGATTCGAAACAAGCCTGTTGGAAAGGGCAGCCCAAATCTAACAGTCAAGTGGTTGATTCAGAACGACAACAAGTCTCTATTTCCGCGCGTGGTCGTGAGCAGGCGTGCACCGCGCAAGACACTCTTCCGGAGCTCGCGGAGCCACATCGGCAAGCATCGCTATTCCGAGGGCCGTGCAAGAAGCTTCAGGAGAGGGTGGGCTCGAGGATAGGCCTCGGCAAACGACAGCGGCTTGCCATCGGCCCTTACCTTGATCTCGAATATCGGCCCTTCGGCGCATGATACACCCGCCGTTGAATGCATACGGCGATATGGTGGCGGCGACGATCGCGGCAAATCCACCTCCCAGAATCAGGCCATTGTCCTCAAGGAAAATCGTTGCACATTATGCCAAACCTGTCAATCAGCGGCGCCTCGCCCCGCTAAGACATCGCATCGGACAAAGACTGATCCCGAGCTCATGGCGCTACGTTCAGGACGCTGCCATTCTCCGACGTCCGCTTGCTCGATCGAGCATTTGAATGCGGGGGCGCGCACCGGACAGCCAAATGCTGGATGGGAAAGCGCGTTCAAACCTCTTGGTGGGAATTTTGTGCGGCACATTCCGACCCGGCGATTCGCGGCAGTCGATGGTCGACGAGCGGCTGGAAGCGCGGTTGCGATAAGCGCCGAATGTCACTGCAACAGCGCTACCCCTTGGAGAAAACCGTTGCAAATTCGCGCAAATCCGTGCCTAATTTCGGACCTCGGCCGCGCTCCGAGGCGAGCCGATAGTTATCGATAGGTTCCGAATTCGCGACACGGCCGAATCGAGGAATTTCTCTCTATTTTTCAAAAGCGTAGGTTTTTGACGGGCCGCAGTTCGGTCATTTCGGACCAAATATTTTTTTTGGAAGTATTTTCAGTGCGTTACGCCTTAGAAAATTATTGAGTGGGAGTGACGGGCTGACGCGTCAGGCAGCGACTGGCGGTGTAGGTCGCCAGCTCCAGATCAGCAGCAGCAGGCCAACGATGATGAACAAGGCGAAGCCCGACAGCATCCAGGCATTGACATACCATTGTTCGCCCCATTCGAACTCGCCGCCCATGATGCGTGCCCAGCCGCGAAAATGCTGGGTCGCCGCAACCGACAATCCGAACACCGCGAACACCGCCGACAAGTAACGCACCAGCCAGTGCGCCGGGTTGGGTAGCATCAGCAAAAACCCCAGCAGGCCGATCACCGTCCGCTGGCTGCGGCAATAGGGGCATTCATACACCAGCCCCGTCAGATCGACGGCCCAGGTCAGGGCCGCGATCGTGATCGCCAGCAGCCCGACGGCGCGCCGATGCCGCAGCAATAGCTGCGGAAAATTGTCGAACATCTCTCTCCCCCTCCGAACGAAATTTACCCGCGACGCCTTAACACTCGCCCTGCCGTATTCAATGATATGTCATATCATTTTTATATGGTCGTTAGCGACATCCTGGTCCCCCGGGACGTCGCTGCTCGCGCGTTCCCACCAGTCGCCCAGCGCGTCGATCAGCGGGACGAGGCGCAGACCCGCCGGGGTCAGATCATATTCCACGCGCCGCGGATAGCCATCGAACTCGGTGCGCTGGACGATCCCCGCATCTTCCAGCTTGCGCAGCTCCATCGTCAGCATCTTGTGCGAAATCGTCGGATTGTCGCGTTGCAAGTCGCTGAACCGCTTTGTTCCTTCGCTCAGATAATAGATCAGCAGGCTGGGCCAGCGCCCGCTCAGCACCTGCATCACCTCTTCGATCGGACAGCGCGAAACCAGATCCTTCATCGTCGTTCCCCTGGTTACAAAAAGGTGCGTAATTTACGCCCGCATCGGGCGCCCTATATCCGGGATCGCTGCGCAGCTCCCCTCAAAAAGATGGAGCAATACATTGGAACCGATCCTTATCTATGGCTTCCCGCTGGGAAGTTCCATGGGCCTTGTTGCGGCCCTCGAATGGCTGGGCAAACCCTATCGCCTGTGCCGCGTCGATATGCTCGGCGAAATGCGCGACCCGTCCTATGCCCGCATCAACGCGCGGCACGAAACGCCCGCGCTGATTACCGGCAAAGGCCAAGTGCTGACCGAAACCATGGCGATCGCGGAATGGCTGGCGGCGCGCGACGATGATCGGCTGGTCAGCCCCGATCCGCTGTCGCTCGATGCCGACCGGATGCGGCAGATCATGGCGTTCATCAACACCGGTTTCACCGGCGCCTTCAGCCCGCTGTGGGTCGCGCTCGAAATGGACCCGCCGCGCCCGGCGTTGCAGGCGGCGCTGCGCGAATATGCCAAGGAAGCCGTGATCGAACGCCATGACAAGCTGGAGGCGATGGTCGGCAACGGCCCTTATCTGGTCGGCGACCGGCCGACGCTTGCCGACGCACTGTTCATCGGCATCGCGCGCTGGCTGGAGTTTCACGAGGTTGCCGAACCGGTGCGCTGGCCAAAGCTTGCCGCCTTGCGCACGCGGCTGGAGGCCGACCCTGCGGTCATCTACGCCACCGCGCTGGAAAGCGGCGACAGCGTAGCGGGCAGCGGTCCGTTCCGTGGTCATGTCCCGCTGGCCGAGGTGATCGAACGCTTCGGTAGCTGACCCACAAGGGCGGTACGGTTGCGAGACCGTGCCGCCCTTGATAGCATCGCCAAATGGACCGGATCGAAACCCAGGCCTCGGGCGGCTGCCAGTGCGGCGCGGTGCGCTATCATGTCACCGCGGTGCTTGACACCTCGCACATCTGCCATTGCCGCATGTGCCAGAAGGCGGCGGGCAATTTCTTCATCGCGCTGATCGGCGTCCCGCGCGACGCAATTGCCTGGACGCGCGGCGAACCCGCAACCTTCGCCAGCTCCGACAAGGCGATGCGCGGTTTCTGCCGCGACTGCGGCACGCCGCTGCTCTACGATTATCACGACAGCAAGCATGTCAACCTGACTACCGGATCGTTCGACAACCCGGCGCAATTCCCGCCGCGCGTCCAGTTCGGCGTCGAAGCGCAGCTGCCGCTTTTCGATCATCTGCCGATCAAGGCCGAGGGGACGACCGAAGAGACGATGGCGGCCTATGTCGGCGCGATCCAGGCGAGCAATCACCAGCACCCCGACCATGACACCGACGTCTGGCCGCGCTGACCGGCGAGTGCTGGCGAATCCCCGCGGCTGCGATTAGGGGGAGACGAAATCTCTCGAGCCCGGAGCCTGTGCCATGACCCCCACCGCCACCATCCTGTTGCTAGGTTCGGGCGAGCTTGGCCGCGAATTTGTGATTTCGGCGAAGCGCCTCGGCTGCCGCGTCATTGCCTGCGACAGCTATGACGGCGCGCCCGCGATGCAGGTTGCCGATGACTTCGAGGTCTTTTCGATGCTCGACGGCGATGCGCTGCGCCGCGCGATCGAAAGGCACCAGCCCGACCATATAGTGCCCGAGATCGAGGCGATCCGCACCGAAATCCTCGCCGAAGTCGAGGCCGAAGGCTTTCACGTTGTCCCGTCGGCGCGCGCCGCGCAGTTGACGATGAACCGCGACGCGATCCGCGATCTGGCCGCGAGCGAACTTGGCCTCACCACCTCGACCTTCGAATATGCCGAAACGCGCGAGGCGCTGCATGCCGCCGCGGCGCGCATCGACTTTCCGCTCGTCGTCAAGCCGGTGATGTCCTCATCGGGCAAGGGCCAGAGCACAGTCAAGAGCCCGGCCGACATCGACGCGGCGTGGGATTATGCCGCCGCGGGCATGCGCGGCGACCGGCTACGCGTGATTGCCGAGGCGTTCATCGACTTCGATTACGAAATCACCCTGCTAACCGTCCGTCACCAGGATGGCGTGACCTTTTGCCCGCCGATCGGTCACCGCCAGGAACGCGGCGATTATCGCGAAAGCTGGCAACCCGCGGCCATGTCCGATGCAGCACTGGCCAGCGCGCAGGACATGGCGACCAAGGTCGTTGATGCCCTTGGAGGTTACGGCATTTTCGGGGTCGAGTTTTTCGTCAAGGGCGACACGGTCATCTTTTCCGAGCTCAGTCCGCGCCCGCACGACACCGGCATGGTGACGCTGATCTCGCAGTCGCTGTCCGAATTCGACCTCCATGCGCGCGCCATCCTTGGTCTGCCCATCCCCGCCGTCGCCGTTCCCGATGCCAGCGCGAGCGCGGTGCTGCTCGCCGACCGCGACGCAAGCGATTTTGCAATCACGGGCCTCGCCGATGCGCTCGCCCAGCCCGACCCCGCAACTTCCATCGACGCACGCATTTTCGGAAAACCGGTCACGCGCCCGCACCGCCGCATGGGGGTTACGCTGGCGAAGGTGACCGGCGGCTCCAGCGACGACGCGCGCACCGCTGCCGTCGCTGCCGCCGCAAAACTCTCGATAGATTACCGCGCATGACGACGATTTCGGTCCAGCGCCTCACGCCCGGCGACATCCAAGCGGTGCGCGACCTCAACGCGCTTTATGCCGACGCCTTTGCCGACCATGAAACCTATCGCCGCGACCATCCCGACGACGCGTGGCTCGCCCGCCAGCTTGCCAAGGAGGCGATCATCCTGCTCGTGGCGCGGATCAACGGCCGTATCGTCGGCGGCCTCACCGCCTATGAACTGCCCAAGTTCGAGGCGGCGCGCAGCGAAATCTACCTTTACGATCTGGCGGTCGCCGAAAGCGTCCGTCGCCGCGGGGTCGCGACCACGCTGATCGCCGAACTTCAGCACATCGCCGTGGAAACCGGCGCCTGGGCGGTGTTCGTCCAAGCCGACTATGGCGACGATCCGGCGGTTGCGCTGTACACGAAGCTCGGCGTGCGCGAGGATGTGATGCATTTCGACCTGCCGCCTCGACCCCGGCCCTAGCGCGCGCTACACCCCGCGCCATGTCGGACAAGAATCATCTCTATCTGGTCGATGGCTCCAGCTATATCTTTCGCGCCTATCACCGCCTGCCGCCGCTGACGAACCCCAACGGCGTGCCCGTCGGCGCCGTCTATGGCTATACGACCATGTTGTGGAAGCTGGCGAAAGATCTGAACGATGCCGAAGAGCCGACGCATCTGGCGGTGATTCTCGACCATTCGAGCCACAGCTTTCGCAACGACATATACGATCAATATAAAGCGAACCGCCCCGAACCGCCCGAGGATTTGCGTCCGCAATTCCCGCTGATCCGCGACGCGACGCGCGCCTTTTCGCTGCCGTGCATCGAAATGGCGGGGTATGAGGCCGACGACCTGATCGCCAGCTATACCGAAGCCGCGGTCGCCGCGGGCTGGGACGTTACCATCGTGTCGTCCGACAAGGATCTGATGCAGTTGATCCGCCAGCCCGCCGAGGGGCCGCAAGTCGACATGCTCGACACAATGAAGAACGTCCACATGGGGCTGGAGGCGGTGAACGAGAAATTCGGCGTCACCCCCGACCTCGTCGGCGACGTGCTCGCATTGATGGGCGACAGCGTCGACAATGTGCCCGGGGTCCGCGGCGTCGGACCAAAGACCGCGACCAAGCTGATCGTCGAATATGGCGATCTGGAAAAAGCGCTCGCGGGCGCCGAGACGATGAAGCCGTCAAAGCTGCGCGACAATCTGATCGAACATGCCGACATGGCGCGGCTGTCGCGCATATTGGTCGACCTGAAACGCGACGTGCCGTTGCCGCAACCACTCGACGAAATGAAGCTCGGCGACATACCGCCCGATCCGCTGCGCGCCTTTCTCGACGAACATGGCTTCCGCTCGCTGTCGGCCAAGCTGTCGAACGGCGCGTCGCCCGGCGGTCCGCCGACCCCGACGCACAAGAGCGCGGCGCAAGGCGGCACCGCGCCGTCGGCAACCCCGGCGACGCCAACCCTGCCCGCGATGCCGGCGATCGATCGCACCGCCTATGAATGTGTGACCAGCCTCGAAGCGCTCGACCGCTGGATCGCGGCGGCCCGCGCCGCGCATGTCGTCGCGATCGACACCGAAACCGCGAGCCTCGACAGTGTCACCGGACGGCTCGTCGGGGTCAGTCTGGCGACCGCGCCGGGCAAGGCGTGCTACATCCCGCTCGGTCATGGCGGCACCGATATGTTCGCCGAAAAGCCCGAGCAGATCGCGATGGACGCGGCGCTGGACCGGCTGCGCGCCCTGTTCTCGGACGATGCGGTGCTGAAGGTCGGGCATAATCTGAAATATGACATCGGCGTGCTCGCGCAGCATGGCATCACCATCGCCCCTTATGACGACACGCTGGTGATGAGCTTTGCGCTCGACGCGGGCAAGCATCAGCACGGGCTCGACGAACTGGCGAAGCTGCACCTCGACCATGCCTGCCTGTCGTTCAAGGACGTCTGCGGCACCGGCAAGTCACAGATCAGCTTTGCCGAAGTCCAGCTCGATCGCGCCACCGAATATGCTGCCGAGGACGCCGATGTGGCGCTGCGGCTCTGGAAGCTGCTCAAGCTGCGGCTGCCGCTCGAAGGTGGCACCCGCGTTTACGAGATGGTCGATCGCCCGCTGGCGGCGGTGATCGAGACCATGGAGCGAGCCGGGATCATGGTCGACCGCGACTATCTGGCGAAGCTGTCGGGCGAGTTTGCGACCGAAATGCTGCGAATCGAGGGCGAGATTCACGAGCTTGCGGGCCAGCCCTTCGCGATCGGCAGTCCCAAGCAGCTTGGCGAAATCCTGTTCGACAAGCTCGGCCTGAAAGGCGGGCGCAAGGGCAAGTCCGGCGACTGGTCGACCGATCAGAACGAACTCGAACGGCTCGAGCGCGACGGTTTGCCGATCGCGCGCAAGATCCTGGAATGGCGCCAGCTGTCGAAACTCAAATCAACCTATACCGACGCGCTACAGCAACAGATCAATCCCGCCACGGGGCGCGTCCACACCAGCTACAGCCTGGTCGGTGCGCAGACCGGGCGGCTGTCGTCGACCGACCCGAACCTCCAGAATATCCCGATCCGTACCGAAACCGGGCGCCAGATCCGCGACGCCTTTATCGCCGCGCCGGGCCACGTCCTAATCGCCGCCGACTATAGCCAGATCGAGCTGCGCCTCGCTGCGCACATGGCCGACGTTCCCGAACTGAAGGAAGCCTTTGCGCAGGGGCAGGACATCCACAGCGCCACCGCGATCGAATTGTTCGGCGAAAGCAACCGCGACACCCGCGGCAAGGCCAAGACGGTCAATTTCTCGATCCTCTACGGCATTTCGCGCTGGGGACTGGCGGGACGGCTCGAGATTACCCCCGACGAGGCGCAGGCGCTCATCGCGCGCTATTTTGAACGCTTCCCCGGCATTTCGGACTATATCACTGACACGCTCGAAAGGGCGCGGGCGACGGGGTACACCGAGACGTTGTTCGGGCGCAAAACCTGGTTCCCGCGCATCAAGGCCGCCAACCAGAATGAACGCGCGGGCAGCGAACGCGCCGCGATCAACGCCCCGATCCAGGGCACCAGCGCCGACCTGATCAAACGCGCGATGGCGCGCATGCCCACGGCGCTGGCCGAAGCGGGGCTGGCCGACGTCAAAATGCTGCTGCAGGTCCACGACGAACTGGTGTTCGAGGCACCTGAGGGCCAGGCCGAGGCGGCGGGCGAGGTCATCCGGCGGGTAATGATGGGCGCCGCCGAACCGGCGCTGACCTTATCGGTCCCGCTCGAAGTCGAAATCGGCATCGGCAAAAGCTGGGGCGAAGCGCATTGATTAGCGGACCAACTTTCCATTGATTGCAGAAAAAACTTGTTGCACCCGAAAGCAAAGATGACGGCGAATCCGCCGCATCACGGAAATTCGGGGGCAAAATGATCGTCGGAATCGATCTGGGCACGACCAACAGCGCAGCGGCAATCTTTGAAAATGGCCAAACAAGACTAATCCCTAACGCGTTGGGCGATCTGCTCACGCCGTCGGCCGTTGCGATCTTGCCGGATGGAACGACGCTGGTCGGCAAGCCCGCGCTCAATCACTGGGTGCTGAAACCCGGCGAGGCCGTCACCAGCTTCAAGCGTTTCATCGGTACCAACCGCATGATCAAAATTGGGCGCTATTCTTTCAAGGCCGAAGATCTGTCGGCGATCGTCCTGCGTAGCCTGAAAGAAGACGTCGAGGCGGCAACCGGTCAGGACGTGACCGAGGCGGTAATTACCGTTCCAGCCTATTTCAACGACAAGCAGCGCAAGGCGACGCGGCGCGCGGGCGAACTCGCTGGGTTGAAGGTCGCCCGGCTGCTCAACGAGCCGACCGCGGCCGCCCTTGCTTTCGGCATTGCGGACAGGGAGGATCGCGAGCCCTTTCTTGTCTTCGATCTTGGTGGCGGCACGTTCGATGTTTCGATCGTCGAAATGTTTGACGCGATCGTGGAAGTCCGCGCCTCGTCGGGAGACAACCGCCTCGGTGGTGACGATTTCACCAACGCGATTGTCGCACATTGGGCGGCAAACAACGAATTTCCATCCGACGTGCGGCGCAATCTGCTTGACGCGCGCCTGTTCCGGGGCGCGGATACGGCGCGGCGGATGCTCACCGACCACACCGAGGCGCATGTTGCGCTCACGCTCTCCGACCGCCAATTCGATCTGGCGATCACCGCCGACCAGTTCGAAACGCTCGTCGCATCGCTGCTCGCACGCCTCCGCGACCCGATCCTGCGCTCGTTGCGCGACAGCAATTTGCGTATTGAGGGGCTCAGCGACATTGTCCTTGTCGGCGGCGCTACACGTATGCCGGTGATCCGAAAGGCTATCACCAAGATGTTCGGCCGCTTTCCCAATCACGTCGTGCATCCCGATCATGCGGTCGCCATCGGCGCAGCGATCCAGGCCGGGCTGGTCGCGCGCCACGCCGCCCTCGACGAGGTGCGGCTTACCGATATCTGCCCCTTCACGCTGGGGATCGAAGTCACCGAATATGACAGCCACGGCCGGCTTCGCGACGGCCTATTCTCGCCGATCATCAGCCGCAACAGTCCGACCCCAATCAGCCGTACTAACAATTATTCGTCGATGTCCGACAATCAGGCGCACATCAAACTCAACGTCTACCAAGGAGAATCGCGCGAGGTCGCGAACAACATCCTGCTCGGCACAATGGAATTTCCCATTCCGAAAAAACCGGCGGGCCAGGTCTCGATCGACTGTCGTTTCACCTACGATAGTTCAGGCATGCTCGATGTTGACGTGACAATTCCGGAAACGGGCGAAACACGGTCGATGTTGATCGCTGACGATAGCGAGGGACTGACGACCGAACAGCTCGAAGCCCGGCGCGACGAGCTCGCGGCGCTCAAGACCCACCCGCGGGATATAGCAGAAAACCAGTATATCGCAGGCTGGGCGGCGCGGCTCTACGAAGAATTTATCGACGAGCGGCGTGAGCATGTTGCACGAATGCTGCTCCATTTCGAAGGCGTGCTCGAAACGCAGGATCCGCGCGCCATCGATGAAGCGCGCGGGGCGATGGCAAGCGCGCTAAAGGAAATGGAGCAGGATCACCGCCTGTGACCGCCCTGCACTGGCCATGGTCTTTCCTCGACATTGCGCCGACGCAAGACCGCAAATTGATCCGTGAAGCCTATTCGCGACGGCTCAAGGCGCTCGACCATGACGCCGAGACCGAAGCCTATATGGCATTGCGCGATGCACGCGATGCCGCGCTTTCAGGTCATTTCCTTTGTGCCCCGGCAACCGGCGACGAAGATGACTTCGGCCTCGGAGAGCTGTCTTCCGAC
The DNA here is from genome assembly GCF_015475875.1 of Sphingopyxis solisilvae. Classification (GTDB taxonomy): domain Bacteria; phylum Pseudomonadota; class Alphaproteobacteria; order Sphingomonadales; family Sphingomonadaceae; genus Sphingopyxis; species Sphingopyxis solisilvae. The sequence continues at coordinate 143,046 of NZ_JADKYM010000006.1, forward strand.
GAAGAAGCCGACGCCGAAGAGACGCGTCAATTCACAAGCGAAGCCGAAGAAAAGCCGGTGTTTACGGTCGAATATAACGATGAGGACGACAGGCGTTTTCAACGGGTGGTCGACCTTTTCCTGCAGGACGGCGCACTGACGTCGGAGGAAGCGGAGGAACTGGAACGGCATATTGACGCGTTGTTCGATGACGATCGCATGGCCGATCTTGGCCATTATGCACGGGTTGAAAGCTGGCTCGCGCAGCTGCTCGCCGACCGCTTCCCTCGCGGCGCCGAGTTTTTTCCCAAGGCCGCCGAATATTTCAACTGGTCCGAACGTGCGCACGAACTTGGCATCCACCCTGCAATCCCGTGGCTCGTCAACGCCGACGAGGGTCGGCGCGTGCTCAGTGCAATCGCAACGCCCGGACACGTCTATCATCGCGAATGGGTCGAACTGAGCCGCGGAAAGGCGAAGGGACCGCTCTGGACGCGTGGCATCGACAATCCGCGCATGGCCAATCTCATCGCTACGGTCCGCCGCGATTATCCGTGGCTTGAGCAGGAGCATTGGCAGCCCGAACTTGTAGCCCGCTGGGAAAAGAAGGTCGAGGGCGGCAGCGTCAAAGGACCCGGCCTGTGGACTTGGGTCGCGTTGGCAATTTTCGCGCTATCCGGGATCGGCAGACTGGTCGACACCGATTCATCCAGGATCGACCATAATCCTGCCGCCCTCGCTGCGCTACACACGGCAAAAGCCGATGCACATATCGCCAGCTTTATCGAAACCGAGTTTCCCGATGCGCAGGCCGACGGCAGGTCCGTCGAAACATTGCGATCGAAAAGCCCCAAGACATTTGCCGCGCTACACAAGGTCGCCAGCGATTTCGATACGCTCGACGAGGCGCGCAATCGCATCATGATGCGGGAAATAACCGAACTCTATTATCTGATCATCGACAAGCTCCCCTACGAGGATCAGGTCATGGACGCGAAACTCCGCGCAACGACGATCCAAAAAATGAAGAGCCATCCACGCGGCTGTGCTGAATTCATCCGCAATCCCCGAACCTATTTGCGACAGGGGAACAGCGCCGGCCTCCTCTCGCCCGAGTACCGGTATCAGATATTTTCGACCGTCCACGATCACTATGATGATCGCGAGTGGGCACTGGTGCCAAAACGGGCAGAGATTCCCGGTGAACTCGTCGGAAAACTGGTCCGGCGGTCGGGCGTACCGGAAGAACGGCTTGGCGCGGTCCTGCGTTCAAGAGAGTCCCCCGATGAAGATGTTTGCCGGGTGATCGGCAGTTTTTATGAGCTGTTGACGGAGATTCCTGCCAAGGAGGCTGACAAGATCCTGCCCGCCATTCTGTAGGCTCAGTTTCCCGGAGCTCAATTCTTGTTCGCAATATTGCTTCCCGTACTGGTAGCGGCGACATCCGCCGACCTCGTCACGAACGGATCGCAATTCGCCGGAACAGCGGATCAAGCTTTGCCGGTGGCTCCGGCATCCGCGCGACCCCCGCCGATTGCCGAAACGGACGTGCGCGAATTTGTCGCGATCGCGGGGCGCAGAGTCGCCGGACGCCCGGTCGGAGGGCCGATCGCCAGCGCCGACAAGCTGCTGCTGATCGCCCGCGACGACAAGGGGTATCCGGTGACCGCGCTCAGCGCCGGCTTTCCGTCGCGCCAGGCGCTTCCTGCGCCGCCCGGCGGAACGCTGGCGGTGGTGCGGCTGCGCCAGCGCTACACCACCCCCGTTCCCGGCCCCAGCGCTGACGACCTCGCCTTTGTCGCAGCGCATCGCATCCCGCTGTTCATCGTCGGCGAATGGTCGCGCCCGGCCCCGATGTGGGAAGTGGCGTGGGTCGATGGCGCGGTCCGGTTCCGCACCATCGGCGAGGTCGGCGAAATCGGTCCCTGGCAGGACTAACCGACGCGGCCTTGCGCCGCGCTGCCCGCAGCGCCCTTTGCGAACCGCGACTTTTGTCTCTATGACGATCCGATGACATTGGGCTGGCATTATCGTGACAGCCGCCGATCAAGGATTTCCATGAGCAAGTTCCAGCCCGTCGCGCAGGCGCCGGTCCGTATTCAGCAAAACATCCTCGCGCGCGGCGAGCGCCGCCTGCTTAACTGGATCTGTCCGCGCCTGCCGCAATGGGTCACGCCCGACAAACTGACGATGCTCGGCTTTGCCGGGGCGGTGATGGTCGCCGCCGGATATATGCTCAGCTGGGTCGACGACGAATGGCTGGGGCTTTGCCTGGCGGGCTATATCGTCAACTGGTTCGGCGATTCGCTCGACGGCAGCCTGGCGCGCTGGCGCCAGATCGAGCGGCCCAATTATGGCTATTTCGTCGACCACAGCGTCGATGCGCTCGCGACGCTGCTGATGGTCAGCGCGATCGGGATGAGCCCCTATATGCGCTTCGACGTCGCGCTGATGGCGGTGATCGGATATTTTCTGCTGTCGATCCACACCTTCATCGCCGCCAAGGTCGTCGGCGAATTTCGCCTGTCCTATATGGCGGGCGGGCCGACCGAACTCCGGCTGATGCTGATGGCGATGACCGCGCTGATGCCGGTGATCGGCAGCGCCGACATCGCCGGGACGAATTTCTCACCGTTCGACCTGTTCGCGCTGGTCGTTTCCAGCATTCTCGTCACGCTGTTCATTGTCCAGACGTCGGCGACCGCCCGAATGCTCCGCCGCCGCGGGATTTAAGGCCGCGCGCGCGCCTGTGGGTAGGTGCCTAGCAGGCTGAGCGACTTGGTCTGGAAATCCAGTTCCTCCAGCGCGCGATCAACGCGTTCGTCGCCCGGCGCGCCAACGATGTCGGCATAGAATTTGGTCGCGGCAAAGCTGCCGCCCACCTGATAGCTTTCCAGCTTGGTCATGTTGACGCCGTTGGTCGCAAAGCCGCCCAGCGCCTTGTACAGCGCGGCGGGGATATTCTTCACCTCGAAGATGAAGGTTGTCATCAGCGGCACGCCCGCGGGCGGCGGCACCGGTTCGCGCGCCAGCACCACAAACCGCGTCATATTATGGTCGGCGTCTTCGATGCCCGCTTCGTGCAGTGTCAGCCCGTATAATTCGGCGGCGTGCGGCGGAGCGATGGCGGCAAGGCCCGCTTCGTCGCTGTCGGCGACCCAGGCGGCCGCGCCCGCGGTGTCGCTGTGCGCGACCGGCGAGATATTGTGGGTGCGCAGCCAGTGACGACACTGGCCCAGCGCCTGCTCGTGGCTCATCGCGCGCGTCACCGGGCCCAAGTTGCGACTCATCAGCCCGTGACGGATGCGCAGAAAATGTTCGCCGACGATTGAAAGGCCGGATTCGGGGAGCAGAAAATGGATGTCGGCGACGCGTCCGTGCAGGCTGTTTTCGATCGGGATGATCGCGCGATCGACGCGGCCGTCGCGCACCGCGTCGATTGCATCCTGAAAAGCGTAGCAAGGGAGCGGCAGCGCCGCGGGGTCATATTCACGCGCGGCGAGATCGCTGTTGGCCCCCGGCGCGCCCTGAAAGGCGAGTCCCCGCCCCGGTTCGGCCAGCGCCGCCGCGCGCATGTTATCGACCAGATGCTGTGCCGAAGCCGAATAGCTGCCCATATTTGCCTTCCCGCGCTGGAGCGGCGGCGAATAGCGGCAGCGACGGGACGACGCAACCGGTCGCGCTTGGCGATTTCATCCCCTTGCGCCGTTGTCGCCGCGCCAGTAAGGGAGCGTCCAAATCAGATATGCGTCCGGCAAGCGGACGCCAGCTAACGGGGCTCAAAGAGCATGGATAATCGCAACAACACGATCGCTGGCTGGGTGCTGTTTGCCGGCATTTGCGCACTGGGCCTGACCATCGGGTCGAGCATGTTGTTCGCCGGCCATGCCCCGGAAAAGCCCGGTTATCCGATCGAGGACGCCGAAGCAGGCGGCGGTGCCGCCGCCGCGGTGCCGATCGCCAACCTGCTCGCCGCCGCTGATCCGGCGAAGGGTGAAGCGGTGTTCGCCAAATGCGCCGCGTGCCACACGATCAATTCGGGCGGCGCCAATGGCATCGGCCCGAATCTCTGGGCGTCGATGGGCAAGCCGCACGGCCATGTTCCGGGCTTCGCCTATTCGGAAGCGCTGAAGTCGGTGCCCGGGAACTGGACGTTCGAGGCGATGGACGCCTGGCTGGCCAGCCCGCGCAAATATGCGCCGGGCACCAAAATGTCGTTCGCCGGCCTCAGCAGCGCCGAGGATCGCGCGAACCTGCTGCTCTATCTGAACAGCCAAGGGTCCAACCTGCCGCTGCCCGCCCCCGAAGCCGCTCCGGCGACCGAGGGCGAGGCTCCGGCCGAAGGCGAAGCGGCCCCGGCGGCAGACGACGCCGCTGCCGCAGCCGCGCCCGCCGCGGAAGCAACCAAGCAATAATGCGCATCGCGCCCGTGCTATTGGCGGGCGCCTTGGTGCTCGCCGGTTGCGGGAAGAGCGATACGCCTCCCGCCGCGACCGAGGCGGCCAGTCCGGCAGCCGCCGATGCTGCGCCCGCCGTTGCGCCGACCGCCGCGATGGGCGAGCAGGTATTCAAGCGCTGCGCCGCCTGTCACACGGTCGACAAGGGCGGCCGCAACGGGATCGGTCCGAACCTGCACGGCGTCGTCGGCGCGCCCGTCGCGGCAAAACCCGGCTTTTCCTATTCGGGCGCGATGAAGGCAAAGGGCGGCGTCTGGGACGATGCCGCGCTCGACGCCTATCTTGCAGCCCCGATGAAGGCGCTACCGGGCACGCGGATGGCGTTCGTCGGAGTTATCGACGCCGCGGATCGCAAGGCGTTGATCCTGTATCTGGAAGCGCAGTCGAAGTGATTGATCCTCCCTGTGGCGAAGCCATGGGGAGGTGGCAGCGGCGGAGCCGCTGACGGAGGGGCCATTGCGCTCGCGTTGCGGCCCCTCCACCACTTGCTTCGCAAGCGGTCCCCCTCCCCATCGCTCCGCGACAGGGAGGATCTAAGCGACCCTAGCCCTACTCTTCAATCGCCGCGTAGAAATCCTGGACGATCTGCCACGCCTCATCGGCGGTTTCGACAAATTTGAACAGGTCGAGGTCGCGGGCGCTGATGACGCCTTCCTCGACCAGCGCCTCGAAATTCACCACCCGCTGCCAGAATTCCTGTCCGAACAGCACGATCGGGATCGGCTTGATCTTGCCGGTCTGGATCAGCGTCAACAGCTCGAACATCTCGTCGAAGGTGCCAAAGCCGCCCGGAAAGACGCAGACAGCGCGGGCGCGCAGCAGGAAATGCATCTTGCGCAGCGCGAAATAGTGGAACTGGAAACTCAGGTCCGGCGTCACAAAGCGGTTCGGCGCCTGTTCGTGCGGCAGCACGATGTTGAGGCCGACCGATTCCTTGCCCACATCGGCCGCGCCGCGGTTCGCCGCTTCCATGATCGACGGACCGCCGCCCGAACAAACGACGAAATGGCGGCAGCCGTTTTCGTCGGGGGGCACCTGGCTCGCGAGCCGCGCCAGCTTACGCGCCTCCTCGTAATATTTGGCCTTTGCCTTCAACCGTCGGGCGATGTTGCGTTGGACGTCATCGGTCGCTGCCGCCTCGATCGCATCGGCCTGGTCGGGTTCGGGAATCCGGGCCGAGCCATAGATGACGAGCATCGATTCAATCTTCGCCTCGTCGAGCAGCAACTCGGGCTTGAGCAATTCCAGTTGGAACCGCACCGGACGCAGATCCTCGCGCAGCAGGAAGTCGTTGTCCTGAAACGCCAGCTTATACGCGGCGCTCGCGGTCTGAGGGGTGGTGGTCGCCTGCTTGGCGAATTGCGCGTCGTCCTTGGCCTTGTGGAAACGCGAACGATGGGGCTGTTTGTCGGTTGTCATTCCCCCGCAGCTAGCCGTTGCCGCCGCGCTTGCCAAGTCAGCGGCAAAAACCGTTGCCGCTCATGTCGAAATGGAAATGGTCGTGATGCGCCGCATTATACTCGGGGCCGAGCACGGTGCCGAAGCGGCGACAGGCCGATTTCTGCAGCGCACGCAGAAATTCCTGCGCGTCCTTGCTGCCGCCCCATCCCTCTTTCAGCGTGATCCGGCGGCCGTCGGCGAGCACGAACCCCGACACATCGACGGCATTGGAATAGGCGTGCTGCGACAGGCGGCCCGAGCGGCCGCCATAGATATTGCGACAGCTATAGGTGCCAAAGGTCTCGATTTTCACGACTTCCTGACCGAAATATTTGCGCGCCGCCGGCTTCACCGCATATTGCGCCCAGCCCGCGAAACTGCGCGCCAGCGGACAGGTCATCGCCCCCAGATTGGTGGTCGGAGTGCCGATGTCGAGCAGCTTGACCGAATCGATCGAACTGCACCCGCCCCCGTGATCCTGATTGGGCAGCGGCGTAAAGCGCACCCCCGCCTGTTGCAGATCGACCGCGCACTGTTTCGCCTCTGGGCTGGTAAAAGAGGGCAGCGGTGCCGCCTGCGGACGTTTCGGCGCGCTGGCGACCGGACGCTTGGGATCGCCGCGCTTCATCACATCGGGACTGCCGAAACAGGCGGACAGCGCGAACGCCGCCGCTGCTGCGACAAGCATCCGGGGCTTCAGAAGGGTCGGGATCGGCATGCCCGTCAAAATACCGACAAGATGGTTAACAGCCTCTTTAACTTTGCCTCAACTCACCCGAAATTTCGTGCGCCCCACGCATTTTGTTTGACAGCCCGCGTCCCCGCCCTAAACGCGGCGCCGGGCCACGCGGTCCCAACGCCGCGCGCGCTCTCTGCAAGGAGAGACTATAATGAGTGAAGTGCCGACGCCACAGGTGCGCCCTGCGCGCCCCTATTTTTCCTCCGGACCCTGCGCCAAGCCGCCGGTCTGGTCCCCCGAAAAACTGCACACCGAATCGCTGGGCCGTTCGCACCGTGCGAAGATCGGCAAGACGCGCCTGCAATACTGCATCGACCTGATGCGGGAGATGCTGGCGCTGCCCGACACGCACCGCATCGGCATCGTGCCGGGCAGCGACACCGGCGCCTTTGAAATGGCGATGTGGACGATGCTCGGTGCCCGTCCGGTCACGACGCTCGCTTGGGAGAGCTTCGGAGAAGGCTGGGTCACCGATGCCGCGAAGCAGCTCAAGCTCGATCCCACTGTCATCCGCGCCGATTACGGGCAGCTTCCCGACCTCGGTCAGGTCGACTGGTCGAACGACGTGCTCTTTACCTGGAACGGCACCACCAGCGGCGTGCGCGTTCCGAACGGCGACTGGATCGCCGCCGATCGCGAAGGGCTGAGCTTCGCCGACGCAACCAGCGCGGTATTCGCCTACGACCTGCCGTGGGACAAGATCGACGTAGCCACCTTTAGCTGGCAGAAAGTGCTCGGCGGCGAAGGCGGCCATGGCGTGCTGATCCTCGGCCCGCGCGCGGTCGAGCGGCTCGAAACCTACGCCCCTGCCTGGCCGCTCCCGAAAGTGTTCCGTCTCGTCTCGAAAGGCGCGCTCGCGGAGGGCGTCTTCAAGGGCGAGACGATCAACACCCCGTCGATGCTCGCGGTCGAAGATGCGATCTTCGCGCTCGAATGGGCGAAGTCGCTCGGTGGCCTCGATGGGCTGAAAGCCCGCAGCGACGCCAACGCCGCCGCGCTCGACAAGATCGTCGAAGACCGCGACTGGCTGAGCCACCTCGCCGCCGACCCCGCCAGCCGATCGAAGACTTCGGTGTGCCTGTCGGTCGCCGGCGCCGACGAAGCCTTCATCAAAAAGTTCGCGGGGCTGCTCGAAGCCGAAAGCGCGGCCTATGACATAGCGGGCTACCGCGATGCGCCTCCAGGCCTTCGCATCTGGTGCGGCGCGACCGTCGATACCGCCGATATCGAAGCGCTCGGCCCCTGGCTCGACTGGGCCTACGCCAGCCTCAAGTAATTTCAGTGTGTCCCCGCGAAGGCGGGGACCCATCTCCTGCCATTTCATTCCGCAAGCATCGGGAGCTGGGCTCCCACCTTCGCGGGAGCACACTGAAGGTTCAATATCATGACTGCACCCAAAGTCCTCATCAGCGACAAAATGGACCCCAAAGCCGCCGCGATCTTCAAGGAACGCGGCATCCAGGTCGATGAAATCACCGGCAAGACCAAGGACGAGCTGATCGCGATGATCGGCGACTATGACGGCCTCGCCATCCGGTCGGCGACCAAGGTCACCGCCGACGTCCTCGCCGCCGCGACCAATTTGAAAGTCGTCGGCCGCGCCGGGATCGGCGTCGACAATGTCGATATCCCCGCGGCGTCGAAGCAGGGCGTCATCGTGATGAACACGCCTTTCGGCAACAGCATCACCACCGCCGAACATGCGATCGCGATGATGTTCGCGCTCGCGCGCCAGATTCCCGAAGCCAATGCCGGGACGCAGGCGGGCAAATGGCCGAAGAACGACTTTATGGGGGTCGAACTGACGTCGAAGACCCTCGGCCTGATCGGCTGCGGCAATATCGGCAGCATCGTCGCCGAACGCGCGCTGGGCCTGCGCATGAAAGTCGTCGCCTTCGACCCCTTCCTGACCCCCGAACGCGCGATCGAACTGGGCGTCGAAAAGGCCGATCTCGACACCCTGCTCGCCAAGGCCGATTTCATCACGCTGCACACGCCGCTTACCGACCAGACGCGCAATATCCTGTCGGCCGAGAATATCGCCAAGGCCAAGAAGGGCGTGCGGATCATCAATTGTGCGCGCGGCGGGCTGATCGACGAGGCGGCGCTGAAGGACGCGCTGGAATCGGGTCATGTCGCGGGTGCGGCGCTCGATGTGTTCGCGCAGGAACCCCCCGCCGCAGATCATCCGCTGTTCAGCTCCCCGAACTTCATCTGCACCCCGCACCTTGGCGCCTCGACTGACGAGGCACAGGTCAATGTCGCCATCCAGGTCGCCGAACAGATCAGCGATTATCTCCTCACCGGCGGCATCACCAACGCGCTCAACGTGCCGAGCCTGTCAGCCGAGGAAGCGCCGAAGCTGCGCCCCTATATGAGCCTCGCCGAAAAGCTCGGCAGCCTGGTTGGCCAGCTCGCCCACGACAATCTGACCACCATCTCGGTCGAGGTCGAGGGCGCCGCCGCCGAGCTGAACCTCAAGCCGATCACCGCCGCGGTGCTGACCGGTCTCATGCGCCGCTATTCGGACAGCGTGAACATGGTCAATGCCCCACACCTCGCGCGCGAACGCGGGCTCGACGTCCGCGAAGTGCGCCACGACCGCGACGGCGACTATCACACGCTCGTCCGCGTCACGGTGGCAACCGAAGCGGGCGACCGCTCGGTCGCGGGCACGCTGTTCAGCAACGGCGACCCGCGCCTCGTCGAGATGTTCGGGATCAAGGTCGAGGCCGATCTTGACGGCCACATGCTCTACATCGTCAACGAGGACGCCCCCGGCTTTATCGGCCGCATCGGCACGACGCTGGGTGACGCCGGACTCAACATCGGCACCTTCCACCTCGGCCGCCGCGCCGCGGGCGGCGAAGCCGTGCTGCTTTTGAGCCTCGATTCGCCGATGCCCGAACCACTTCTGTGGCAACTTTGCCAACTTCCGGGCGTGAAGACGGTGAAGGGGCTGAAGTTCTGACCCCAAACCTTTTCCCTTTGCGAGAAGGATACGCCGCCTTGCCGACTTGTCGGCTAGGCGGAGTTGGATGAGGGGATGCGCGCTATCGCAATGGCACATCCCCTCACCACTGCGACTAGGCGGCAAGCCGCCAAGTCTCGTTGCCTCTCCCGACGGGAGAGGATTGGCGATGCTTTCAATTGCACCACACTACTACTAAGGCCGCACCCATGCCCAAAACCCCTGCCCTGCTGCCCGAAGGCCTCCGCGACCGCCTGCCGGAGCAGGCCGAGGCCGCATCGCGCGTCACCCGCGCGCTCGTCGATGCGATGCGTGCGCATGGTTATGGCCGCGTATCGCCGCCGCTTGCCGAGTTTCGCGAAACGCTGGGCGGCGATGACGACCGCAGCGCGCGCGACCTGCTGCGCTTCACCGATCCGGTGTCGCAGCGCACGCTGGCGCTTCGTCCCGACATCACGCGACAGGTCGGCCGCATCGCGACCTCGCTGCTCGCCAATGCGCCGCGCCCGCTGCGCCTCTGCTACGCCGGTCAGGTCGTCAAACTGCGCGCAAGCCAGCTCCGTCCCGCGCGTGAGATGCTCCAGGTCGGCGCCGAACTGATCGGCAGCGACAGCGTCGCCGCTGCGCGCGAGATCGTGACGGTCGCGATCGATGCGCTCGAAGCCGCCGGCATCGGCCCGGTGACGATCGATTTCACCCTGCCCGACGTCGTCGACCTGCTCGCGAACGGCCCGCTGCCCGTCGAGACCGACATCCAGCAACTGCGCGACGAACTCGACGCCAAGGATGCCGGCGCGCTGACGCGAATCGGCGCCGCCGCCTATCTGCCGCTCCTGCGCGCCACCGGGCCTTTCGATCAGGCGATCGCCGACCTACGCGCCTTCGACACGTCGGGCGTGCTCACCGCACGCATCGATGCGCTTGAAGCCATTGCAGCGCCGGTGCGCGACCGCGTCACGCTGACCCTCGACCCCACGGAACGCCATGGCTTTGCCTATCAAAGCTGGTTCGGTTTCCAGATCTTCGTCCCGGGGCAAGGCGACGCGGTCGGCCGCGGCGGCGGCTATGCAATTCCGGTCGGCGAACAGGAAGAGGCTGCGGTCGGCTTTTCGCTCTATCCCGATCCGTTGATCGACGCAGGGCTTGGGGCCGAAGACGACGCCGAGCGCCGTATTTTCCTGCCGCTCGGCCACGATCCGGAGCTGGCGGCGAGCTTGCGCGCCGATGACTGGCAGACGGTGGCAGCCCTGTCCGATGCCGACGATGCGAAGGCGCTCGGGTGCGGGTGGCGGCTTGGCAGCGAGGGGCCGCTAGCGGTTTGAAGACTGCCGACTTTTAGTTCCGTTCGTGTCGAGCGAAGTCGAGACACAGGGAGGGCGTGTGCTACCGATAGGCATCTCGACTTCGCTCGATGCGAACGGGATTGGTTTTCAACCGACGTGCTGAAAATCTAAAAATCCGAAATCCCGAACCGCGGCACGCCCTGATTGACCCCCGGCGGATCAAGCACCGTCACGTCGAGCACAACCGGCTCGCCAATCCAGTGCGCCAGCGTCGTATGATCGGCCAGATCGTCGTCAGTCAGCGGATGCACCAGCGCGCGCAGGCCGGTCGCTTTGATCGCTGCAACCACCGCGACTTGCGAACGCGCCAAAAAATGCACCTCATATTGCGCGATCGGGTGCGGCCCGGCGGCACCATCGGTCATTGCACCGACGAACAGGATCGCGGGATCTTGTCCGAAGCGGTCGCGCAATGCCGCAGCGGCGGGGCGCTCGGCGGGGTCGTAATAGATATGGGCGTGATAGGGGGCGTCGGGGTTGGTCATGGGCTCTCCTACGTCCTCCCCTTCAGGGGAGGGCAGCGAGACTAACGAACTTGTTCGTTAGTCGCAGCGGGTGGGGGCCAACGGCCCTACGCCAGGCCGATGGCCCGCACCCCAACCCCTCCCCTAAAGGGGAGGGGCTTGAAACGCTACCGTCCGAACACCCGTTTCAACCACGCATCGACCGCCCCCGTCGCCGGATAGGCGGGATCGCCCAGACTGCGGTTGATCTCGGCATGGCCCTTCAGCCCCTCGCCGGGGAAGCTGCCATGCTCGACACGGCTGCCGCCTGCAACCAGCGCGTCGCCCAGAGCCTTTGCCTGCCGTACCCCGTCGGGGCGCTGGACATAGAGCAGCAGGAACTCGCGCGCGTTCGGTGCGGCAGCGTGGGCGGTCGGCGACAAGGCCTTTTGCCGCGCCGGGTCCGTCCCGAACGCCTGCACATAGGTTTTCTGCATGATCGGCGGACCGTCCTTCATCTGCGTCGGCACATCATAGGCCGCGCCGTCATTCGGGATCACCCCGGCAATGTCGGCAAAGGACAGTCCGGCGCCCTTCAGATAGCGCTCGTCGGTCCCGACCAGCGCGACCAGATGCGCGCCCGCGCTATGCCCCATCAGCACAATCCGCCGCCGGTCGATGCCCAGCGATCCGGCGCGATCGATCAACGCCCTGACCGCGCCCGCAACGTCGGCTGCCTGCTGCTCGACGGTCGCGGCGGGGACGAGGCGATAGTTGATCGATGCAAAGGCATAGCCTTGGTCGGGATAATGCACCGGCTTGAACCGCCCTGTGGCATTGTCCTTGCTACCGCGCTGCCACCCGCCGCCATGGACATAGACGATCAGCGGCGCCGGCCCCGTGGCATTTCTGGCGCGCCAGATATCGAGCACTTGCAGGGGGTCGCGGCCATAGCTGATCGTCTCGCTACCCGGCGCTTTCGGACCCTGTTCGACCCCCATCCGCTCGGCCATCCGTTCGCGCAGCCGGTCGCGTAGTTTTTCGCGTGCATCGCTGGCAGGCATTCCTCCTGCTACGACCGCGGTCACCGCCGCCAGGCCGATCCAGTATCGCTTGGTCATATCGTACCTCCATCGCCCCCCGGCGCGGGTCATCCGTGACCCGCAAATGTCGCAAATTCATCCCAGCGCGCTTGCCTCTGCGGTCAAATCCGCTAAGGCCGCGCCGGGCCCGCGCTGGTCGTTCTTGGCCCGGTTCAGCAGGACAGCATCATGGCAAATGTTACCGTCATCGGGTCGCAATGGGGCGACGAGGGCAAGGGCAAGATTGTCGACTGGCTCGCCAGCCGCGCCGATGCCGTGGTGCGGTTCCAGGGTGGTCATAATGCCGGTCATACGCTCGTCGTCGGCGAACAGGTGTACAAACTGTCGCTGCTTCCCTCCGGCATCGTCACCGGCACGCTGTCGATCATCGGCAATGGCGTCGTGCTCGACCCGTGGGCGCTGCGCGACGAAATCACCAAGCTGCGTGGCCAAGGGGTCGAGATCAACGCCGACAATTTCGCGATCGCCGACAATTGCGCGCTGATCCTGCCCTTTCACCGCGACCTCGACGCGCTGCGCGAGACCGCCGCGGGCGCGGGCAAGATCGGCACCACCGGGCGCGGCATCGGCCCCGCCTATGAAGACAAGGTCGGTCGCCGCGCGCTGCGCGTCTGCGACCTCGCCCACCTCGACAAGCTGGAACCGCAGCTCGACCGCCTCACCGCGCACCACGACGCGCTGCGCGCCGGGTTCGGCGAACCGCCGATCGACCGTGAGCGCTTGGTCGCCGACCTCACCGAAATCGCCGACTATGTGCTCGAATATGCGCAGCCCGTGTGGAAACGCCTGAAAAAGGTCCGCAAAGCGGGCGCGCGCATCCTGTTCGAGGGCGCGCAGGGCGTGCTGCTCGACGTCGATCATGGCACCTATCCCTTCGTCACCAGCAGCAACACCGTTAGCGGCACCGCCGCCAGCGGCTCGGGCCTCGGCCCCGGTGCGGTCGGCTTCGTCCTCGGCATCGCCAAGGCCTATACGACGCGCGTCGGCAGCGGCCCCTTCCCGACCGAACTCGAGGATGAGATCGGCCAGCGGCTCGGCGAGCGCGGGCATGAGTTCGGCACCGTCACCGGGCGCAAGCGCCGCTGCGGCTGGTTCGACGCGGTACTCGTCCGCCAGAGCTGCGCGGTATCGGGCGTCACCGGCATCGCGCTGACCAAGCTCGACGTGCTCGATGGTTTCGACACGATCCGCATCTGCACCGGCTATCGCCTGCGCGGCAAGATCCTCGACTATTTCCCTGCCCACTCGGCCGACCAGGCCGAGGTCGAGCCGATCTACGAGGAAATGGACGGCTGGCAGGAAACGACCGCCGGCGCGCGCAGCTATGCGGACCTGCCCGCACAGGCGATCAAATATATCCAGCGCGTCCAGGAACTGATCGAAACGCCGATCGCGCTGGTATCAACCAGCCCCGAGCGCGAGGACACCATCCTGATCCGCGATCCGTTCAGCGACTAAATCGGTCCTTCCCGTGGCGAAGCCACGGGGAGGTGGCAGCGCGAAACACTGACAGAGGGGCTTTGACGCGACTGTCGCCGCCCCTCCACCATCCGCTTCGCGGACGGTCCCCCTCCCCATCGCTACGCGACAGGGAGGATCATTTGCCCGGCAGCGGCAACGTCGCGGATCGCTGCTACGAAGCCCACCGGGTCGTCCTCCTGAATGAAGTGGCCCCCGCGCAGCGTGCGGTGCGCCACCCGCGCCGCGCCCGGCACCCGCCCGGTGAACAAGGCATCGCCACCGCGCGTGATCGGGTCGCCGTCGGAAAAGCAGCACAGGAAGGGCTTGTCGAACGCTTCCAGCCCCGCCCATGCGCGCTTCTGATCAGGCACCGCGACATTGTCGCCGAGCGGCACGAACGAGGGGTACGCCCGCGCCGCAACCTTCGACGCCCGCGTCGGGAACGGCGCATCATAAGCCGCGATTTCGGCGGCGCTCAATTCGCGCTTGGTGCCCGCGTTGACGATCTTGCCGATCGGGAACACCGGACTGTAGCGCGAGAAGGCGCGCCAGATAGCAAAAGCGCGCGGTGCCGGCTGGCCTTCGGGCAATCCCCCGTTCGACAGCGCGACCCCCGCGAACCGCTCGGGCATATCGGCGACCAGACGCAGGCCGATCAGCGATCCCCAATCCTGACACGCGAGGATGATGTCCTTGAGATCAAGCGCCTCGATCCATTGCCGCATCCACGCGACCTGCGCGGCATAGCTGTATGCCGCGCGATCAAGCGGCTTGTCCGACCGCCCGAAGCCGATCAGGTCGGGCGCGACGACGCGAAACCCGGCATCGACGGCGGGGCCGATCATATGGCGATAAAGATAGGACCAGGTCGGCTCGCCGTGCAGCATCAGTACCGGCTGCGCATCACGCGGCCCTTCGTCGACATAATGAACGCGCAGGCCATCCGCGATCTCGGCATAGTTTGGCGCAAACGGCCAATCGGGCAAATCCGCAAAACGCTCGTCCGGTGTCCGATAACTGCGCATCCTATTCTCTCCACCCTCGATCGCGATCAGCTTAGGGGACTTCCGCTCCGGCGCAAGCCGTGCCACCGTCGCGACATGACCCGACACATCCTCGTTTTCTACGGCAGCTACCGGCGCGACCGGCAGGGCATCAAGCTCGCGCATTGGCTGGTTGATGCGATCACCGCGCGCGGCGATAGCGCCGAATTGATCGACGCCAAAGCGATCGACCTGCCCATGCTCGATCGCATGTACAAGGAATACCCGAAGGGCGAGGCACCGCCCGCGATGGCTGAGCTTGCCGCCAAGATCCGCGCCGCCGACGGCTTTCTGTTCGTCACCGGCGAATATAATTGGGGGCCGCAGCCGGGGCTGAAGAACCTGACCGACCATTTCCTCGAGGAATGGTTCTGGCGCCCCGCCGCGATCGCCTGTTACTCGGCGGGACCATGGTCGGGCGTGCGCGCGATGATGGGCTGGCGCGATACACTGGGCGAGATGGGGATGGCGGTCACCTCGTCGATCCTGCCCGTCGGACGGATCGGCGGCGCGTTCAATGCCGATGGCCAGCCGACCGGCGACGACGGCGCGCGGCTGGTCAAAAGCTTCCCGCGCTTTGCCGATGACCTGAATTGGTGGATTGACGCCGCCAAGGCACAGCGGGCGAGGCAAGACCCGCCTTATTGATACGTCATTGCGAGGAGCGAAGCGACGCGGCAATCCAGAGGCTGCGTAAACCGCCCTCGATTGCTTCGCTCCGCTCGCAATGACGAGATGTGGGTGCTAGCCCGATTTCAGTTCAGTCTTCAGCCGCAGGCTGGCGCGCCAGAAGAAGAAGGCGGGGATCAGTCCAAGCCAGGCCGCGCCGTAGAGCACCCACCGGACGCTCTCCTGTCCCGCGACCGGAGCGAGGATATCGGAGAGAACCCCGAAGAGGAACGGGCCAAATCCCAGCCCGATTAAATTCTGCCCGAACAGCATGATCGACGCCGCCACGGCGCGCGCGCGCGGTTGCACCAGCCCCTGCACACACCCATAGGCCGGGCCGTAATAGGCTGAGTTGAGGATCGTCGGGATGATGAGCATCGCCACCGCGATCCGCCAATCCTCCATATAATAGCCGAGAAACAGGATCGGCGCGGCAATCGCCATGCCATAGGCGGGGAAGGTCAGAATATGCTTCTTGTCCCGCGCGCCGAACTTGTCGGCCATCTTGCCCCCCAGCCATGTTCCGAACACGCCGGCAAGCCCCAGCACCACGGCCATCGAGAGCCCCGCCTCGGTCGTCGAAAGACCATGGCTGCGAATGAAAAAGCTGATTGTCCAGAGCGCCTTGCCATAACCAAGGAAAGCGGTGACCGAGGCAGCAACCAGAATATAGATGAACGCCCGCGAACTGAAAATCTCACGAAGCGCCTCGCTTGTCGAAAGCGGCACTACCGCCCGGGCCATCGCCACCGCTTCGTCCGAGCGACTGTGACGCGGTTCGCGCATGACAAACAATACAATGAGCGCCAGCAGCAAGCCGGGCGCGCCAACCATCATCAACGCGATCCGCCAGCCATACAGGTCGTTGACGATCCCGCCGATAACGAGCCCCAGCAGCGAGCCGATCGGCACGCCGAGCCCGTAGAAAGCTATTGCCGACGAGCGTTTTTCGGCCGGGACGCTGTCTGTAATCAAGGAATGCGCCGCCGGAGTGCAGCCTGCTTCGCCGATACCTACCCCGATGCGCGCCAAAAGGAGTTGAACAAAGTTCTGGGCCAGCCCGCAAATCGCCGTCATCGCCGACCACACCGCAAGCGCGAGCGCGATCAATCGGACGCGGTTGGTGCCCTCTTTGTCGGCATAGCGCGCGATCGGAATCCCCAATAGCGCATAGAATACTGCAAAGGCTGGCCCCGCCAGCAGGCCAAGCTGGGTATCGGACAGTCCGAGGTCTGCCTTGATCGGTTCGGCAAGGATGTTGACGATCTGCCGGTCGAGAAAATTGAAGATGTAGACGATCAGCAGCAACCACAGCATCGTCCGCGTCTGCGCCGACGCCGTCGTGGCCGGGGTAGCGATGCCGTGCGACAAGGCAGCTTTATCTGTCATTTCTCTCTCTCCCGCCGCGAAGGGAGCAGACCGGAGGGACCGGTGTCAACGCCCTTGCGCCCGCTTGAAAATCGCCGCTTGCAATTGCCGCTACGGCTGCCAGCGTATCGCCATGCAAAATTTTTCTCGCCTCGCCGCAGCCGCGCTGGTTCTGACCACAAGCGCCGCTGCGATGCCGCCGCCGCTCCCCGCCGTCGAGGGCAAGGACGCAGCCAGCCTGCAAACCGAACTCGCCGAAAACCGGACGACAAGCGAGGCAATCACCGCCGCCTATCTGGAACGCATCAGGACGATCGATGACAGCGGCGCCACGTTGAACGCCGTCATCGCAACCTTTCCGGGCGCATTGACCGAAGCGCGCGCCCGCGATCTGGAACGCCGCGCCGGGCGCGTCCGCGGCCCGCTGCACGGGATACCGGTGCTGCTGAAGGATAATATCGAGGCCAGGGGGCCGGTGCCGACGACGGCTGGATCGCTGGCGCTGAAAGACAACATCACGAACCGCGACGCGCGGCTGGTGGCACGGCTCCGCGAGGCGGGTGCGGTGATCCTCGGCAAGACCAACCTCAGCGAATGGGCGAACATCCGTTCGAACAATTCGACCAGCGGGTGGAGCGCGGTCGGCGGTCTGACCAAGAATCCGCACGCGCTCGACCGCAACACTTGCGGGTCTTCGGCAGGCAGCGGCGCCGCAATGGCCGCTTCGCTGGCCGCTATCACCATTGGCACGGAAACCGACGGTTCGATCACCTGCCCGGCGGGGATCAATGGCGTCGTCGGATTCAAACCCACGGTCGGCCTGGTCACCCGCACGCATATCGTGCCGATCAGCCACAGCCAGGATACCGCGGGTCCGATGACGCTGACGGTGCGCGATGCCGCATTGGTGCTGACGGCGATCGCGGGCACCGACTCGGCCGATCCCGCGACGGCGGAGGCCGACGCGCGGCGGACCGATTATACCGCGGCGCTGTCGCCCGATGCGCTGAAGGGCAAGCGCGTCGGCGTCCTGCGCGACCGCATCGGCGAGCGCGCCGACATTGCAACGCTGTTCGACGCCGCGCTCAAGCAAATGAGCGATCTGGGGGCAACCGTCATTGAGATTGCCGACAGCCGCAAAGGACTGGAAGAACTGGGCGCGGCCGAGTTCGAGGTGCTGATGACCGAACTCAAGGCCGATATGGCGGCCTATCTCGCTAGCCTCCCCGCGAAGGACGGTCCCAGGACGCTCGCCGACCTGATCGCGTTCAACAAGGCCAATCCTGAGGAACTAAAGTGGTTCGACCAGTCATTGTTCGAACTGGCGGAGAGTAAAGGCGGGTTAGACAGCGCCGCCTATGTCGCGGCGCGCGAAAAGGCGGCGCGGCTTGCGGGAGCCGAAGGCATCGACCGGCTGATGAAAGAGCATGACGTCAGCTTGCTCGTTGGCGTGACCAACGGCCCCGCATGGACGAGCGATCTGGTGAATGGAGATCACTACACCGGGCCCAGCGCCAGCCAGCTGCCCGCTGTAGCGGGCTATCCGCATCTGACCGTGCCGATGGGGACGGTGCAGGGGCTGCCGATCGGGGTATCATTTATCGGTAGCAAGTGGACCGATGCTGAAGTGTTGGCAGCGGGTTATGCTTATGAGCAGGCGAGCCGGAAGCGGGTGGCGCCAACCTATCGGGTGAGTGTGGTACCGTAAAATCCTCCCTGTCGCGAAGCGATGGGGAGGTGGCAGCGCGAAGCGCTGACGGAGGGGCTTTGGCGCTACCGCCGCGGCCCCTCCACCACTCGCTTCGCGAGCGGTCCCCTCCCCATGGCTTCGCCACAGGAAGATCGCTTCACCGTTTATCCCGCCGCCGCTGCCAGCCCATCTCTTCCAATTCGAGCAACTCCATCGGCACATGGATGGTGCGGATCGCCAGCCGCACCTCGATCAGGAACAGCACCAGCGACACCAGCAACAACAGCATCGCCAGAGCAAAAACCCACGCCGCCGCGAGCCCCAGATTGAACCCGGCAAAGGCCTGCGCAAACAGCAACGCGACCAGAAAACAGACGACGATGCCGCATGCCACCGCCGCTGCGATCGAATTGTTGATCACGTCGATCCGCCGATCGACCACACGCAATTCGGCAACGATGCGCTCATGATCCTGCCCCTCGGTCTCGGCCCAGCGTTCCATCAGGACGCGCGACCGGTCGATGACGCGCGCTAGCCGCCCAGTGAAGACGTTGAGCAGGCTGCCCGTCGCGACGAGCAGGAACACCGGGGTGACCGACAGCTGGATCGTCTCGGCGATCATCGCCGAGCCGGTCATGCTCATCCCTCGCCGCCCGCCGCGACCGACGGCGTGTTGATGCCGTGCATCGCCAGGAATTTGCGGACGTTGCGCGCGGCCTGACGGATCCGCTGCTCATTCTCGACCATGGCGATGCGGACAAAGCCCTCGCCGTCCTCGCCATAACCGACGCCCGGCGCAACCGCGACCTTGGCGTGCGTCAGGAGTTGTTTGGAAAACTCCAAACTGCCCATTTCTTTGAGCGCGGGCGGGAGGGGTGCCCAGGCGAACATCGATGCCTTGGGGCTCGGAATGTCCCACCCGGCGCGACCAAAGCTTTCGACCATCACGTCGCGGCGCTTTTGATACAGCTCGCGGTTCTTGGCGACGATATCCTGCGGCCCGTTGAGCGCGGCGCATGCGGCGGCCTGAATCGGCGTGAACGCGCCATAATCGAGGTACGATTTGACCCGCGTCATCGCGGCGATCAGCCGCTTGTTGCCGACCGCAAATCCCATGCGCCAGCCCGCCATCGAATAGGTTTTCGACATCGAGGTGAATTCGACCGCGACATCCTTCGCGCCCGGTACCTGCAGGATCGAAGGGGTCGGATTGCCGTCGTAGTAAAGTTCGGAATAGGCAAGATCGGACAACACCCAGACCTTGTTCTCCTTCGCCCACGCGACGAGCCGCTCATAGAAAGCAAGGTCCACCGCCTCGGCGGTCGGGTTCGACGGATAATTGACCACCAAAATCGACGGCCGCGGCACGGTGAACGCCATCGCGCGGTCGAGCGCGCGCCAGTAATTCTCATCGGGCGTCGTCGGCACGCTGCGGATCGTCGCGCCTGCGATGATGAAACCGAAGGTATGTATGGGGTAGCTGGGGTTCGGCGCCAGCACGACGTCGCCGGGGCCGGTGATCGCGGTCGCGAGACTTGCAAGCCCCTCTTTCGACCCCATCGTCACCACGACTTCGCTCTCGGGGTCGAGCTCGACGTTGAAGCGGCGCGCATAATAATTCGCCTGCGCCTTGCGGAGCCCCGGAATCCCCTTTGACTGGGAATAGCCGTGCGCGTCGGGCTTCATCGCGACTTCGCACAGTTTTTCGATCACATGCGCGGGCGGCGGCAGGTCGGGGTTGCCCATCCCCAAGTCGATGATGTCTTCTCCCGCGGCGCGGGCGGCCGCACGCATCGCATTGACTTCAGCGATGACATAGGGCGGCAGGCGCTTGATGCGATAGAATTCATCTTCGGACATGGGAAACTAGAACAACTCCTCTTCGTTATCGGATATAGGTGCGAACGGCGCCTCGCCAGCCGCACCGCGGCTTGTTATAGGCTTCTATCGGCACTGACCAGCAGGAACGAACATGAGCGACGCAGGCACCAGCGACACGACCGACGCTCCGAACCCTTTCCTGCCGACACCCGACGACATGCAGCATTGGGCCAGCGTGATCGGGCGCGCGCAGCAGATGATGCTCGAATATGCGCTGGGTCAGGCGAACGACGGCAAGACCAGCGCCGCTGCGATGTTCGATCCCGCAACCTGGCTTGAAAATCCGGCGACGCAGACATGGGCCCAGCAATCAGCCAAGATGTGGGAACAGGGGGTCGCCTTCTGGACGTCGCTTGCGACGCTGAACCCGATGACGCCGCCCGCGCCGGAGCCAGCAAGCAAGGACCGCCGCTTTGCCGATCCCGACTGGGCGGCGAACCCGGTGTTCGCAATGATCCGCCAGACTTACGGCCTGCTCGCCGAGCAGATGCTGGCAACGACCCGCCAGCTCGACGGGCTCGATCCCGCGGCGCGCGCCAAGATGGAGTTTGCCGCCAAAAGCATCGCCGACGCGATGGCGCCGACCAACCTTGCGCTCACCAACCCCGAAGTGATCAAGCGCGCGGTCGAAACGCGCGGAGAAAGCCTGCTCAAGGGCTTGAAGCATATGCTGACCGACCTGTCGCGTGGACAGTTGAGCCATGTCGATCCCGATGCGTTCGAGGTCGGGGTCAATATCGCGACGACGCCTGGCAAGGTCATCCACGAAACCGAATTGTACCAGCTGATCCAATATGATCCAGCGACGAAAGACGTGTTCGCGGTGCCGTTGGTAATCTTTCCGCCGTGGATCAACCGTTTCTATATCCTCGACCTCAATCCCCAGAAAAGCTTTGTCAAATGGGCCACCGAACAGGGGCTGACGGTGTTCATGGTGTCGTGGAAGTCGGCCGATGCGTCGATGAAGGACGTCGTGTGGGACCATTATATCGCGGCACAGGTCGATGCGATCGACACCGTGCGCGCGGCGCTGAACGTTCCGGCGGTTCACACGATCGGCTATTGCGTTGCCGGGACGACGCTTGCCGCGACGCTGGCGGTGCTCGCCGCCAAGGGCGAGGCCGAGCGGGTGAAGTCGGTCACCTTCTTCACCGCGCAGGTCGATTTCGAGCAGGCCGGCGACCTCAAGCTGTTTGTCGACGACAGCTATCTGGCGCTGCTCGAACAGCTATCGGCACCGGGCTATCTCGACGGCCGTTACATGGCCGCGACCTTCAACAGCCTGCGCGGACGCGACCTGATCTGGAATTATGTCGTCAGCAATTATCTGCTCGGCAACGATTATCCGCCCTTCGATCTACTCTATTGGAACGGCGACACGACCAACCTTCCCGCGAAATGGCATCGCCAATATCTCGTCGACCTGTACCGCGACAACCGGATGGTGATCCCGAACAGCCTGTCGGCGCTGGACACCCCGATCGACCTCAGGAAAATCCAAACCCCCGCCTATATCCAGGCGGGGCGCGAGGATCATATCGCGCCGCTCGCCAGCGTGTGGCGGTTGATGGACCATTTGTCGGGGCCGAAGACTTTTCTGCTTGCCGGATCGGGCCATATCGCGGGGGTGGTCAACCCGCCCGCGGCGGGCAAATATCAATATTGGACCGGCGACAGCGAAGCCGCGACGCTCGACGAGTTCGTCGCGGGGGCCAGCGAGACCAAGGGCAGTTGGTGGCCGCACTGGATCGACTGGATTGCGGCGCAGGATGACAAGAAAATTGCCGCCAAAGGCGCTCGCATCCCGGGAAAAGGCTCCAAAAAGGCGATCGAGGACGCGCCGGGCCGCTATGTCAAACAGCGGTAATATCCCGAGATTATCCAGCTGAAAGGCGCGGATCGAGAATTTTTGTGCGCTGCACAAAAAATCTCTTGAAATCGCCGATCCACTCCTATATTGTGCAGTGCAACATAAAGGAGTTGTCCCGATGGCTACCAAGATGGATAGTGCCGAAAAGGCTTTTGAAGCCGCGACGCTGGAAACCGCCGCCAAGCCGGTGGCGGCTCCTGTCGTTCCGGCTGTCGCCGCTCCCGCAGCGGCAAAAGTCGAAACGCCTGCAAAGATCAAGCCGGTGAAGGCAAAAGCCAAGCCGGCCGCGAAAAAGGCCGCTGCCCCCAAGGCAGTTGCCAAAAAGGCCGCCCCCAAGAAGGCGACCGTGAAGAAAATTGCCCCCAAGGCTGCGCCGAAACCGGCCGCCGCCGTCAGCAAAGGAATCAAGACCATGAACGACACCGTCAAGAAGTTCGCCGACGAAGCGAAAGCCCGTACCGAAGCCCTGACCGCCGACTTCAACGAAAAGGCGAAGGATGCGATGAGCAAGACCAGCAAGCTCGCCGAAGAAGCCGTCGAATTCAACAAGGCGAACATCGAAGCGCTGGTCGAAGCCGGCAAGATCGCTGCCAAGAACATGGAAGTTCTGGGCCAGGAAGGCGTGACCTTCGCTCGCAAGAGCTTTGAAGACACGACCGCCGCGCTCAAGAGCTACAGCTCGGTCAAGTCGCCGACCGAATTCTTCAAGCTTTATGCCGAAAACAGCAAGAAGGCGTTCGACGCCGCTGTCGCCCAGACCTCGAAGACCAGCGAACTGGTCGTGAAGATGGCGAACGACAGCTTTGCCCCGATTTCGAACCGGGTTTCGGTCATCACCTCGAAGATGAAGGCCGCCTAAGCCGTCTTCACCTTCCGTTGGCGCGGGCACTTCCCCCTCCCTCCCCGCCTGCGCCGACACCCTCAAGGCCGCCCGCTTCCCACGGAAGCCGTTGCCGGGA
>NZ_JADKYM010000050.1 GCF_015475875.1 Sphingopyxis solisilvae
CCATTGATTTGCGGTAGCGATTATGATTCAGGCGGCCGGGAAGGAGCCTGAATTTGAGCGATTTATTCTGGCTGACGGACGAGCAGATGGCGCGGCTTCAGCCCTATTTTCCGAAGAGCCACGGCCGCGAGCGGGTTGATGATCGGCGCGTTTTGAGCGGGATCATCTTCGTCAATCGCAATGGGCTGAGGTGGCGGGATGCGCCGAGAGAATATGGCCCGGCGAAGACGCTCTATAATCGCTGGAAACGGTGGAGCGACAAAGGCATCTTCCTCCGCATGATGGAAGGTCTGGCGACGCCGCAGGCTCCCGATCGCAAGACGATCATGATCGACGCGACCTACCTCAAGGCTCACCGCACGGCGTCGAGCCTTGGGGTAAAAAAGGGGGTCCGGGACGCCTGATCGGCCGGACGAAAGGCGGCATGAACACGAATCTGCATGCCGTGACCGATGCAAATGGCCGCCCGATCAGCTTCTTCATGACCGCTGGGCAGGTCAGCGATTATACGGGCGCAGCCGCGTTGCTCGACAGCCTGCCCAAAGCGCAATGGATGCTCGCCGACCGGGGCTATGATGCCGACTGGTTCCGCGACGCCTTGCAGGAAAAGGGCATCACACCCTGCATCCCGGGCCGGAA
Organism: Sphingopyxis solisilvae; assembly: GCF_015475875.1. Classification (GTDB taxonomy): domain Bacteria; phylum Pseudomonadota; class Alphaproteobacteria; order Sphingomonadales; family Sphingomonadaceae; genus Sphingopyxis; species Sphingopyxis solisilvae. Next base: position 640 of record NZ_JADKYM010000050.1, read on the forward strand.
AATACGAAACAAGACCGTCAAATACGACAAGCGCCGCTACAAACGCCAGGGCCGTATCGAGAT
>NZ_JADKYM010000007.1 GCF_015475875.1 Sphingopyxis solisilvae
AGCAGGGGTCGCTGTGGGTCCTGCTTGGGTGGGTGGGTGGGGCGACAGCGCTTATCGCCTATGCTGGAATGCGGCGCGATCTTCTGGACGGTCAAATGCCGATGCTGTCGATGCTGTCCTTTTGGCTGATCGCCGGAGTGGGCATGGCCGCAGTGTGGAGCGCGATCCGCATGGGCATGCCGGGTGTCGGCCGCGACTATGGCGGTTGGCGCTGGGCCGGGCTGGTCGCGCTTGCGCTGCCCCTGTCCGCGCTGCTCGTGTCGATGGGTAACAGCCACGCCGCGTTGGAATCGGCGCGCATGGGTGCGGGTACGCGCTGCCTGACCGAGGCGGTCATCTCTGGCCTGGGCGTCGGCGGGGCGCTCTTCGCCTGGCTCAAGGCGGGGGCCCCGACCTCCCCGGAGCGCGCGGGGCTGGTAGTCGGGCTTGCCGCGGGCAGCGCCGGGGCGACGATCGTCGCGCTACATTGCCCGATTGACAACATTGTTCACATTTCGCTGTGGCACGGGCTGGCCGTGATGATCTCGGCCGCGGCCGGGCGGCTTTTCCTTCCGCGCTTCCTGCGCTGGTAGACTCGGACCCACCTCGCAACCGGCGTTGTCGTCGGAGGTAGCTCATCCCTCAATTAAAGTGGAACGAACCTTCATGCGTATCATTATTGCCGCCATCCTGCTCGCCCTGACACCTGCCGCGACTTTTGCTGCGCCGTCACAATCGTCTCCGCCCGTTTCGGTATCCCAAGAGGGCATCGCCATCGGCGGCTATGACGCCGTGTCGTATTTCTCGGACGGCGGGCCGGTCGTCGGATCGCCAGCGTTCGAGCATCGCTGGAACGGAGCAGTATGGCGCTTCGCTTCGGCGGAGGCGCGCGATCTCTTTTCTACGAACGCCGAGGCCTTCGCCCCGCAGTTCGGCGGCTATTGCGCCTGGGCTATCAGCCAGAATTACATCGCACCCGGCGATCCCAAGGTGTGGCGCATCGTCGACGGGCGTTTGTATCTGAATTTCAACGAACGTGCGAAAGAACTGTGGGAGGCTGACCTTGCGGACGCGATCCAACGTGGCAAGGCGAATTGGCCTACCGTTCTTGAACAGGCCGATAATCGCTAAGGCACGCCGCCCACTGCCAACTCCGATGTGTCTCGCATCACACTTGTCGATGGGATAGTTCATCCTGGTTTCGAGGCTCATTGCCGCGGTACCTGCTGCGGCAAATCAAACCGCCATTTCTGTCCAAGCCCCATAAGCTTGCGCATCAGAAAATGTCGTTGTTCCTTTCCAAAAGGAGCAGTGCGTCGAGCAGGAAGAATGGGGTAGCCTATATCAAGCGGACTTCATTGCCCGATTGCGCACAGCGAGGAGGCCTGTTCCAATCGACAGAATGAAGATTTGACATTCGGCGGCGACCGTCAGCCCTATTGCAGTCCTCGTGAGCCCGTCCTCGCCGATTACGATCCCGATTTTGGCGAGATGGAGTTGGGTTCCTGTAAGACCTTGCGCAAGGGCTTGCAGCGAGCCAGCCAGCAAAGTCCCTCCAGAGAAGAAAATGAGGGCGGCCGCGCCAAAGGCTGCGAGCAAGCAAACGGCGATGACTGTCCAACGCGCGCGCCCATCCAGCGCGGCCCAAGCCGCAAAACCCGCGGCGGTGCCGAGCACCACGCCTTCAAAGGGTCCGGTTGCATTCATTACGGACACCCCCGAAAGGAGCCCCACGCTCTCGCGTCCGAGCAGGTTGCCCAGAGCGCCAACGGCAAGGCCGCCGATCGCGGTGCAGGCCACCATCCATCCGTCGGCACGTTCGCGCCATGTGAGAGCGGCAGCCATTCCCGCGCCAAGCCCCGCACCGGCGAGCAGGCCGAGCGCGCCGATCATCGCCGCAAGGACCAGCACCTGCGCGCCGCCACTGGTCGCTGAAATCATGCCGTAGATCAGGCCGGCCAAGGCGCCTGACGCAAGGCCCGCCAAGGTGCAAGCTCCGGCGACATGCGATCCTTGCGCGCGCCCCGTTACCAGCGCCCGCGTGGTTTGATCGGCGATGAAACGGTAGCCATGTTTCGGCACGGTTTCGATGAAGCGCGGATTGGTCGCGTCGTCCTCCAAGGTTCGTCGCAGGGTCCGAATGCACTGCGTCAGCGCTTCGTCCGTTACCGGAATCCCGTGCCAGACCTGATCCATGAACAAATCCTTGGTGACGAGCTCCCCGCGGCGCGAGACGAGCAGGGCCAGCGCGTCGAAATAGCGGCTACCAAGTTCGATCGGCAGACCGTGCTTGCTGAGCTGCCGGTTGTCGCAATCGAGCTGAAAGGCGTCGAAGTGCAGGATGCGGGGCTGTGTCTCCATGATCTCGCGGTCTGGTGCCATCCCGAGGCGGAGGCAAGCGCTGAGCGCTGTTTCAGCCATTGCTCATGAATTGCTCATGCCTTTCACCTGGGGCCGAGCCACGGTCTGCATCAGGAAAAGCCAAACGAGACCCGATCATGAACGACCTTTCTACGCGCCGCGCCTCCCTACTCAACGGATGGCGAATTGCCGGCTGGGGCAGCCTACTGGCCCTGCTGATGCTGCCCGCCCTGGCGATGCAAATAACCCGTGAGGTGAACTGGACTGCGGGCGATTTCGTTTTCGCCGCGATTCTGCTCGGCTTTGTCGGCACCATGGTTGAGCTGGCGGTGCGCTTTGCCCGCCCCGGTGCGCCGCGGATCGGCTACATCATTGCCGGCTTCACCGCCTTCTTCACCTTATGGTCGAACGCCGCGGTCGGCATCATCGGTGACGAGGATAGCATCAACGTCTTCTTTTACCTCATGCTGCTGGGAGCCATTGTCGCGGCTGTGGGCGTCCGGTTCCGGTCCGGAGCCGTGCGCTGGATCGCGGTATTGCTCGCAATCGGTCAGTATGCCGTCGGCATTGCGGCGCTCAACATGATGCCCGGACACGCCGTCGAATGGGGTTTTCTCACTATCTTTGCCCTGCTGTGGCTGACGGCGGCATGGTGCTTTGACCGTGCTGTTATCAAGGCGACCAGTTAGTCGGAGACGTGGTCGGGGTTGCGGCTTCCGGTAATTGAAGGGCAACCTTGGCAATAAACCGTTCGTGAAGCTGCCAGTTTGAAGCCGGCCATTCGCGAACGAAAATTGGGGCGGGCCGCATCAGGGCCCGCCCAGTTAACGATCGGCGTCAAGTGGGGTCGTAGCCGATCGCCCTTTCGGTCGATTACTCGCTGCTATTCTGCTTTTCGGCCGCCTTCTTGAGCTGTCCCTTGGTCATCGCGCTGACGAGCACGTCGCCTGAGCCGGCGAAGCTGGCGGCAGGAAGCGTTGCGGTGCGGTTGCCAACCTCGACCGTCACCGCCTCGACGACGCCGCGCCCCGTCTGGCGCAGTTCCTGCACATAACCGATCACCTTGCCGCGCGGGTCGGTGACGGGCATGCCGGGGGCGACGGCGAACATGCCGTTGCCGCTCGCCGCGCCGCTGCCCGCTGCGGCAAGCTGCCCCAGGCTGCCCTGAAAGCTGCCCGCGGCCGAGCCGGCGCCGCTGGCACTGCCTGAGACGTTTGACAGCGCGCCGTCGGCCCGGTCGCGGACAGTCCCGACCGCACCGCGCGCGGTGTCGGTTGCGGTCGAAGCCGTGTCCCGTGCGGTGCCGACGGCGCCGCGCGCGGTCTGGCCCACGAAATCGGTGCCGACCGCCTGTGCGTCGATGCTGCCGCTGCCCGATGCGCTGCCCGATCCGGCGGCGCTGCCGCCGATCGTGCTGCCGAGCAGATCGGCGCTGCCATTGGCCGAGCCCTTGCCATTCGCATCGGCGCTGCCGTTACCCTGGACGCGGCCCGATCGGCGATCGACGCGGGCGTCGCCGCGGCCCGATCCGGTAACCTCGCCGGAGGTGCCGAGGGTGCCGCCGATCGGGCCGGTGGGGTTGCCGAGCGTGCCGCCCAGCGTTCCGCCGAGGTTGCCGCCAAGCCCGCCGCTGCCGCCGAGCAGCTGCGCCGAGGCAGGCGCCGAAAACGCCATGGCCGACGCGGCCAGCGCGAGGGCCGAGGTGAAAATGCGATTTGCCATTGTCCTTCTCCTTCGTCTTGCGGCCCGGAGGGGAGGGCCTGGCAGGAAGAACGATGGCGCGTTCGCATTTCTTCCCGAAAAAAAATGCCGGACGGTCAGCGGCCGCCGCAATCGCCGCAAATAAGGCCGTGTCCGTAGATTTTATCGCGGCCCCGCTGGCCAAGGTCGCGCGCCTCCATGACGAGCGCGGAAACGGCAGGACCGATGCGATCGATTGCCGGTGTAGGATAGTGAAGCGCCAGTCGTCCCGCGACGAGCGGCGCGGCGAAGGATGTGCCGCGCAGCCGGCCGATGGAGTCTGGCCCGGTCGCCGCCAGCACGGCATCGCCGGGCGCTGCGAAGTCCACGTGGCGCGCGCGCCCAGCCTCCGGAAGCGCGCGGTTCCTCGCGTCGACCCCAGTTACGGCGAAAACACCCCTGTAGGAGGCGGGGTAGGCGGGCGGCGCTGCCGGGCCGTCGTTGCCGACCGCCGCGACGATCAGCATGCCGCGCTGCTGCGCGCGTGAAACCGCGAGCGCCAGCAGCTTGTTATCGGGTCCGACGAGGCTGATCGTCGTCACTGCAACACCGTTTTGCGCGAGCCAGCCGAGCGCGCGCGCGATGGCGCTGGCGCTCCCGCCCGCGGGGTCGGTGCCATAGACGTCGGCGGCGAGCAGCCGCTGCCCGGGCGCCGAGCCGCGCACCGGGCCGCTGCCGACCAGCAGCGAGGCGACGGCGGTTCCATGCCGGCTTGCGGCGGGCGCCCCGGCGGCGAAGCCACGCTGCGCAACGCGTCCGGCGAGCGACGGATGCGCGGCGACGCCGCCGTCGATCACCCCGAGCGATGCCTTGCCGGAGGAGCCGGTCGCCGCGAACGTAGCGGCGGGAAGCAGGCCGCCGCCGGGACCGCTCGTGAAAAAGATATGATCGACATCGATTTCAGCATCAGGAAGCAGCGTGGCAAGCTGCTTTTGCGCGCGCGCGAGGCTTCGTCCGTCGGGGACCGCGAAGCGGACGACGTCGAGGCCCAGACCTTCAATGCGATCACGCTCCAGCAGGCGAAAGCCTTTTCCAGTCGCGCGCGCAATCATCGCATTGTCGATGCCCGTCGCGATCAATATTCCGCGCACCGCGGGCTCGCCGTTGCGGTCGGGTTCGATCTGGTGGCGATGGGTGCGCAGCAGGTTCAGGATCCGGTCGGCCCGCACCTCAGCGAGCGTATCGCCGACGCGCGACAGCGGCTCGGCGCCGACATTCGGCAGGGGCGGAAGTGTTCGCGTGGCGTCGGGCAGTTGGACCGGTGGCAGCGCGATCTGGGCGAGGCCGCGCTGCGCCGGTCCCGGCATCAGCACGATAAAGATCAGAATCAGGGCGGTCCATTTTCGCATCGCTTGTCCTTGCTCGGGCGCGGTTAATCCCTGTCGAATGCACGAGGCCCGAAAAATTTAGCATCATGCGGAAGAAACGATAGGGTGGGATCGTTTCTTCCTCGGATCTGGCGAAAAGGCGAATATGCGCTTCGAAGAGGAACTGGTCGAATTACTGCCGCGACTGCGCCGGTTCGCGCGCGGATTGGCCCGCCATGCGAGCGACGCCGACGATTTGTGCCAGGCTGCGATCGAGCGCGCGCTGAAATCGCGTGACCAATGGCAACAAGGAACGAAACTGGACAGCTGGATGTACCGCATCACCCGCAATATCTGGATCGACGAGCGCCGCGCCGCGGGCCGGCGCGGCTTTCATGCCCCGATCGACGATGCGGTCACGCAGGTCGCGGGCGAAGGCGCGGCCGAGGTTGAGGCCGGGGCGCTGCGCGGCGACGTCGATGCCGCGATGGCGCAGCTTCCGGACGAGCAGCGCGAAGTGGTGATGCTCATTCTGGTCGAAGGCTATGCCTATCGCGAGGCAGCCGCCATATTGGAGGTGCCGATCGGCACCGTTACCTCGCGGCTCGCTCGCGGGCGCGAGGCGCTGATGCATGTTTTGGGAGAAGCGGCATGAGTTTCGACCCTGGCACGATCGCGGCGTTCGTCGATGGCGAACTGGACGACCTGACCGCGCGCCGTATCGAACGGGCGGTAGAAAGCGATGCGGCACTTGCCGCTGAAATCGCCCGCTACCGAGCGCTGACGGCGAAGCTGTCGGCGCATTTTGCTCCCGTTGCCGAGGAAGTGGTGCCAGAGCGACTGCGTGCGCTGCTGGTCGAACCCGGGGTCGATACCAGCCTGGCTGCTCGCCGTCATGCGAAACGCGGGTCGTTTGCACCCGTTCATTGGGGTGCGATCGCCGCATCGCTGGTGCTCGGACTGACGATCGGCCTCAGGCCGTGGGCGCCTGCGGCGGATATTGCTTCTGTGAATGGTAGGTTGGTAGCCTCGGGCGCGCTCGCCGACGCACTCGAAACCCAACTCGCCTCGGACCAGTTGGCGAATGCCGAAATCCGCATCGGGCTGAGCTTCCGCGACAAACAAGGACGCGCATGCCGCAGCTTCGAGGCCCGCGACCTGTCCGGTATCGGCTGCCGCGACGGCGGCCATTGGGCGCTTGAGCGCACGATCGGCGGGCGGGCAAGTCAGGAATATCGCCAGGCATCCTCGGGCGAACTCTTAACAGCGGCCGCAGCCATGATGGCAGGGGATCCCTTTGACGTTGCAGCCGAGCGCGCTGCCCGCGACAGCGGCTGGAGAAATTGAGGAAGTTCTGCCCATCGATGTCGGCCTTGCGGCTCTTGCGATTTCAAACCGGACTGACTGGAATCGGCCACTAACTTTCAACCAGGTAGGCTCGGTGACGTGCGATACGGGATCGCAGAACAATGCGAGGATATCGCCTACGCGCGCCCCTGGCTCTGCCTACTCGAGACTGGGCATCGTCGAGCCAAGGTGCGACCACGACGGATTTGCCCCTTTATGGCGTTCGCGGTCTCCCTTTCCTGCATGGGGGCCTATGGATCAGTTCGGTGCGTCAACATTCTTGCACGCAAAGGGATCATCGCGCAGCGACCGTCCGGCTGTTTCGGGCATATATCGCAGCGCGACGAGACCGACGAGGCAGGCGAGCATCATGTAGTAAGCGGGCATCAGCGGATCGCCGGTCAGGGTGATCAGGCCGCTGCCGATCATCGGCGCGGTGCCGCCGAAGATCGATGTCGAAATATTATAGGCGATCGCGAAGCCCGCGAAACGCACCGCGGTCGGGAACATCGCGGGGAAGGTCGCCGAGATTGTCGCGAGCTGCGGCACATAGAGGAGGCCGAGCGCCATGAAGCCGATCAGTGCGCCGGCGAATCCGGTGCCGATCAGCATATAGAGCGGCACGACGGCGAGCAGCAGGCCGATCAGCGACCAGCGCCACATCGCGCGGCGGCCGACGCGGTCGGACAGCGCGCCCGCGAAGGGCAGGAAGACCATCATGAAGAGCATGCCGATGATCGGCACGAGCAGCGCCTCTTCGTTCGACAGGCCAATGCGCCGCTGGAGATAGGTCGGCATATAGCTGAGCAGCGAATAGTTGACGACGTTGAGGGCGACGACGAGGCCGCCGACGACGAGCAGCGGGCGCCAATAGTCGCGCATAAGGACGCCGAGCCCCGGCGGTTCGCACCGCTCGGCCGACGCCATTTCCTCTCGGAAAATCGGCGTATCCTCCATCTTCGAGCGCACATACATGCCGATGAGGCCGATCGGACCCGCGATCAGGAAGGGAATGCGCCAGCCCCATTCGTGCATCGCCGCGTCGCCGAGGTGCAACGAATAGCCGAGCATCAGCGCAGCGCCGAAGGAAAAGCCCGCGAGCGTCCCGAATTCGAGAAAGCTGCCATAGAAGCCGCGCCGGTCGTCGGGCGCATATTCGGCCATGAAGGTCGCCGCGCCGCCATATTCGCCGCCGGTCGAAAAGCCCTGGAGCATCCGCAGGAGGATCAGCAGGGTCGGCGCCCAGAAACCGATGCTGTCGTAAGAGGGGATCAGTCCGACGGCAAAGGTCGCGCCCGCCATCAGCAGGATGGTCATCGCAAGCACCGACTTGCGCCCAATGCGGTCGCCGAGCGGCCCCCAGAACAGCCCGCCGAGCGGTCGGACGAGGAAAGAGATGGCAAAGGTCGCGAGCGCGAACAGCACCGCCTCCTCGGTATCGCCGGGGAAGAGCGCGGCGGAAATATAGGTCACGCCATAGGCATAGATGCCATAGTCGAACCATTCGACCGCATTGCCGAGCGCCGACGCGCCGACCGCGCGGTGCAGCGGCGAAGGCTTGCGAAAGGGGGGCGGGTGCCCTGGGGCGTGGGTGGTTACGGGCTTTTCCATGGGTCACCTGTTTGCGGATGGGATTGGGTCGATGGGGCGGGAATGTCGGGGCCGGCGGGGTCGAGCAGCGCCGCGACCGGCGTCGTGCGCGGCAGGATCTGGAAATCCTGCTGCGCCGCGCCGGGGACGGGCGCGCTGGCGGCGAGGCGCCACAAGCCGAAGGCGAGCATCATCCCCGCCGCCAATGCGATGAAGAGGAAGAGCCCTCCCACGCCGATCAGCGTCATCGCCCCGGCGGCGCCAAGCGGGCCGAGCGCCGCACCCACCGAATAGAGAAGGACGAGCTGGCCGCTCGCGGTCACGCGCTCCGACGGCAATAGCCGGTCGTTCACGAAGGCGACGCAGAGCGGATAGAGCGCGAAGCTGAGCCCGCCGAACAGCGCGCCGAGACCGAGCAGCAGGGGGCCGGTCGGGGCCATGGCCAATGCGATGCTGACGCCAAGCGTCGCGGCGAAACAGGCGATGATGACGCGCCGCCGGTCGTAGCGGTCGGACAGGCGGCCAAGCGGCCATTGCAGCGCCACGCCGCCGAGGATCACCGTCATCATGAAGGTCGCGGTGTCGCCAAGGCTGAGCCCGATCCGGCGCGCGTAGATGGCGGCAAGGCCATAAAAGGCGCCGAGCAGCAGCCCGGTGATCCCCGCGCCCGCGACGCCGAGCGGGGAGGCTTCGAACAGGCGCCGCAGCGGCAGCGAGGCCGCATCCTCGAGCGTCGGCGCCGCGGCGCGCGTCAGGCAAACGGGGATGATCGCGAGCGAGATCAGGATCGAGGCAAGTTCGAAGGGGATTTGCGGTGCGGTGTTGCCTGACCGCAGCAGCAACTGCCCGATCGCCTGCCCCGAATAAAGCGCGACCATATAGACAGCGAGCACCGTCCCGCGCGTCTCTGCCTCGGCACGGTCGCCCAGCCAGCTTTCGACGCAGATGAACACGCCGGCGATGCACAGCCCGTCGACGAGGCGCAGCCCCGCCCACAGCAACGGGTGCTGGAACAGCGCATAGGTCAGCGTGCTTGCCGACAGCAGCGCGACGAAGGCGGCGAAGGCGCGGATATGGCCGACGCGGCGCACGACCTCGCCCGCGCGCAGGGCCCCCAGCACGAGCCCGGCGAAATAGGCGGTTGCGACCGCACCGATCACCATCGTCCCGCTGCCCGCGCGTTCGAGCCGCAGCCCGATCAGTGTCGAGAGGAATCCGCTGCCCGCCATCATCACGAAAATCGCGACCAGCAGGCTCCGCACGGGCGGGATGATTGCGAACATCGGCCGCGCCCGGCCGCCGCGTCATGCGGCGCGCCGGCCCTCCGCGCTCGCGTCGATGTCCTCGATCAGCGCCTTGTGCAGCACGCGCACCGCCGCATCGAAATCGCGGCCTTCGACGATGAACTGGACGTCGACATTGCGGATCTGATGTTGCATCGCGATCATCACGATGCCTGCATCGTCGAGCGCACGCAGCGCATCGGGGACGAGCCCGGGGCGCGAAATGTCGCTGCCGATCGCCGATACCATCGCCACCGGCTGCGCCGAAATCGCGGCCTCGGGATAGTCTTTCTGCAGGTCGGCGATCAGCTTTTTTACCGCGTCGGCGCTCGCCGACAGATAATGGGTGATCGTGTTGGCATTCGACGATTTGCTGACGATCCACAGGCGGTGGCGCGTCAGCGCGTCGAGGATCGCCATGTCGTAACCCTTCACGCCGACCATATCCTGTTCGAAGAAGGTCAGCGCCTGCAACTGGCGGATTCCGGTGACGATCTCGACGCGCGGGACGTCGGAGACATAATCGCCGGTGACGAGCGTGCCGCTATCCTCGCGGTCGAACGTGTTGCGCACGCGCAGCGGGATGTCGGTCTGGCGCAGGCCGCGCCCGGCGCCGGGATGGATCGCCTCCATCCCCAGGTTCGCAAGCTGGTCGGCGACGTCGTAGTTCGTGCGGCCGATCTTGCGCGCCTTGTCCTCGCCGACCAGCTTCGGGTCGGCGCTCGACAGGTGAAACTCCTTGTGGATGATCGCCTCACGCGCGCCGGTCAGGACGGCGAGGCGCGAAAAGGTCATTTCGGTGTAGCCGCGCGCATAGCGCCGCACCATGCCGCCCTCGCACCCGGCATAGCCGGTGATGATCGGCAGCGTCGTGCGAAGGTCGATCGCGGCAAAGGCCTCCTTGATCCGTTCGTCGAGGCTGCGAAGATCGTCCTGGTCCCACAGCGTGAGGTCGATGAAGCGCGCATCGACGTCGCGGTCGCGAAGCAGCAGCGCGGTGCTGTGCGCGCTATGCGCCTCACCGATCCCGGCGAGCAATTCGCGCACGGTGGCGAGCTGGTCCTTGAGTCCGAAGCGCCCGTGGCTGCGCAGCCGCGCGAGATCGTCGAGGCAGGCGGTGACGGCATCGATGCGCGCATCGACGAAGCGGTCGGCCTCGGCCCGGCTGGCGCCGCGCGCGAACATATCCGCATTGCGCGCGTGCATCGCGGCGCGCACGGCTGCCATGCTGCGCCGCCACGCATCGGCATCGTCGTCGTCGACGAAATGCCCATAGACGCCGGGTGCGCCCGTCTTCTTGTTCTCAAGGAGCAGGTCGGTCATCCCGGCATAGGCCGAGACGACGAAGATGCGGTTATACAGATCGGCGCCCGATCGCCCCGCGATCAGCACATTGTCGAACAGGGTCGCCGTCGCGGCCATCGACGTGCCGCCGACTTTCTCGACGCTATGCCCGGTCATGCCGGCACCGTCTCGGCGATCGGGCCGCGTTCGATCGCCAGCGGTTCGGGCTCGCCGCGATGCGCGAGGAACCAGGGACGCGGCTTGAGGGCGCCGAATGGCTTTCCGAGCCGGTTGCTGACCGCATTATAGACGAGGAAGGCGTTGGCGCGCGGAAAGGGCGTGATATTGCCGTTCGACCCGTGCATCAAATTGCAGTCGAACAGGATGACAGTGCCGGGCTTGCCCGTCGGCGCGACGATGCCATGCTTGTGTGCAAGCTCGGCGAGGCTTTCCTCGTCGGGCACGCCATATTCCTGTTTCTTGAGCGAGCTTAGATAATGGTCGTCGGGGGTTTCGCCGATGCAGGTGAGGTAGGTGCGGTGCGACCCCGGGATCACCATCAGCGGCCCGTTGTGCGGGGTGTTCTCGGCCAGCAGCACCGACATCGACAGCGCGCGCATCCGCGGCATGCCGTCCTCGACGTGCCAGGTCTCGAAATCGCTGTGCCAATAGAACTCCTTGCCCTTGAAACCGGGCTTATAGTTGAGCCGCGACTGGTGGATATAGACCTCGTCGTCGAGCAGGAAGCGCGCGACATCGGCGAGCCGCGCGTCGGCGGCGAGCCGCGCCATCACCGGGCTCTGCGCGTGAATCTCGAAGATCGAGCGAATTTCCTTGCCCTGCGGCTCGGTGACGATCGTGTCGCCGTCGAGTGCCGCCGGATCGGCGAGCAGCTTGCCCGCAGCTTTCTGCAGGAAGGCGACTTCCTCGGCCGAGAAAATATCCTCGAGCACGATATAGCCGTCGCGGTCGAACTGCGCGGCCTGGCGCGAGCTGATCGGCGCGTCATTGCTCCATTGACTATGGACGACGGGATCCTGCCGGGGCCGCATTTCGGCTTCGGCGGCTTGGCGCGAGGGGTAGAGGTCTTGCATCGGACGTCTCCCTTTCTGGTTCGGGTGAAGGTCAGTCGGCGGCGACGGGCTCGCGCGCGAGGTCCGCGTCGGTCGGATAGGCGCCGCTTTCGTCATGCACCTCTTGGCCGGTGACCGGCGGGTTGAAGACGCAGGCGGTCAAAATGTCGGTTTCGGGCCGCACGATATGGCGATCATGGTCGTTGAGCGCGTACATCACGCCGGGGCGCAGCGCGTGAACCTCCCCGGTCGCCAGATCCTCGATCGTTCCGGTCCCTTTCAGCACCAGCACCGCCTCCAGATGGTTCTGATAGTGCATCTTGAGTTCGCTGCCTGCGAACATGGTGGTGCAGTGAAATGAAAAGCCCATTCCATCGTCCTTGAGCAACAGCCGGGCGCTGGCCCAGCCGTCCGAGCGGACGTTGCGGTCGGTCTTGCGGATGTCGCCTAAATTGCGAACGATCATGTCGGTTTCTCCTGTTTTTATTCGGCGGCGACGGCGTAATCGGTCGCTATCGCCTCGCGGATTTTGGTTTCGAGGATGTCGAGCCCGGCGCCGAGCACCGCATCGTCGATGACGAGCGGCGCAAGCACCTTGATCACCTCGTCATGCGCGCCGCTGGTCTCGATAATCAGCCCCGCGTCGAAGCAGGCGGCGGTCACCGCGCCGGCGAGTTCGCCCGATCCGACGTTGACGCCGCGCATCATCCCGCGGCCGCGCACCTCGAACCCATGTTCGGCAGCGATGCGGCCCAGCCGCGCCGCGAGCAGGTCGCCGCGGCGGCGCACGTCGCGCTGAAAATCGTCCGTTGCCCAGAAATGACGGAGCGCGGCGGTCGCGGTGACAAAGGCGTGGTTGTTGCCGCGGAAGGTGCCATTATGCTCGCCCGGCGACCATTGGTCGAGCTCGGGGCGCAGGAGGGTCAGCGCAAAGGGCAGGCCCATGCCCGACAGCGATTTCGCCAGCGTGACGATGTCGGGGGTGAAGCCCATATCCTCGAAGCTGAAAAAGCCGCCAGTGCGCCCGCAGCCCGCCTGAATATCGTCGACGATCAGCAGCGCGCCATGCGCCTTCGCAATCTCGGCAATGCGGCGCAGCCATTCGGCCGAGGCGGCGTTGAGCCCGCCTTCGCCCTGCACCGTCTCGACCAGGATCGCCGCAGGGGCGTCGAGCCCGCTCGACGGATCGGCGAGACGTTGTTCGAGCAAGTCGGCGGTGTCGACCTCGGGCCCGTAATAATCATAATAGGGTTCGTGCGCGGCGTGGCTGAGCGGCACGCCCGCGCCGCCGCGCTTGGTGGCATTGCCGGTGCAGGCGAGCGCGCCCAGCGTCATCCCGTGGAAGCCGTTGGTGAAGGCGACCACCATTTCGCGGCCGGTAACCTTGCGCGCGAGCTTGATCGCGGCTTCGACGGCGTTGGTGCCGGTGGGGCCGGTGAACATCACGCGATGGTCCAGCCCGCGCGGTTTCAGGATCAGTTCCTCGAAGGTAGCGAGGAAATCCTGTTTCGCATCGGTGTGCAGGTCGAGCCCGTGCGTGATGCCGTCCGCGCCGATATAGTCGAGCAGCGCCTGCTTCAAAATCGGGTGATTATGGCCATAGTTGAGCGTCGAGCAGCCCGACAGGAAATCGAGATAGCGCCCGCCCTGGTCGTCGTGCATCCACACGCTTTCGGCCTTGCCGAACTGGCGCGGCATCGAGCGGGCATAACTGCGGACCGCCGATTCGCGGCGCTCATAGATAGTCCTGTCCGGAATCGCGCCGGACGGCTGGGGTGTCGTAATCATCATCTTATCCCTGTTCTGCGTCTATCTTCATGCGGTCGATCGGCCCGATGCGGGCCAGATAACCAGCAAATCTCGATACCCTAGAGAGCGAGCGGTTTGGCTCGCGGCAGAACGTCCGCTCTCTTTGTTTGAAATCTAAAAGCTGACTGTCTCCAACCGGCCAGACTTGACCGTAATCAGCCTCATATATTCGGCCAATCCTCGACATCGGCTTCCCGCGTTGATCAGGGCAGATGCTTAAGTAGATTCCACGATTTTCCTCTCGAAGTCATGCGGCTATTTCATAGCTGTCTGTGGAAGAGCTGTATCGCCTCCCACCGCGAAGACGGTGAGTTACGAACACAGCGATGATGCTGCGGACACGGCTTGCGGCGTCCCCGGAAGCATCTGTTCGACCCGAACAGAGGGACCAAGGGGACGTCGCAAGTTTCGCACCGGTCCCATCACTCGCAGTGTGCCGGCTCGCGCGCCAGCCTGTGCGATCGGACATACGGCGAGGGACGTTCTCGACGAGCCGCCGCCCAGGAGCAGCTGGTCAACAGGCGATCAGCCATTCTACGCAAGCTAGCCCCTTTCGCAAGCCCAAGCGCCTTTGCGTTCGGCCTCGTCGAGATAATTGGCCCACCATTGCATCATCGGCCTCCGGTGCGCCAAATATCGCGCGGCGTTATAGGCTGCCCGAATGCCGCGGGGTTGATGCGCCAGCTGGATTTCGATCCAGTCGGGTTCGAACAGTCCACTCTCATTCAAGACTGTGCTGGCCAGGCCGCGAAACCCATGGACCGTTGCCTTGCCACGCAAACCGAGCCGATACATGATGTCCAGCATTCGGTTCTCACTGATCACTTTCGACTTCGTGTAGGCCACCGGAAATAGGTAGCGACCGAGCTTCGCATTCCCGGCTTTTCGATAGACGTTGATATCTTCGATCTCCGCGAGAAGATCGAGTGCCTGACGAGGTAGGGGGACGAGATGCTCCGAACGCATCTTCATGCGCTCGGCCGGAATGCGCCACATTGGGTTGGGGCCATCGAGGTCTTCGAACTCTTCCCACTCGGCAAAACGCGTCTCCTGCGTGCGGACCATGGTAAGAATGGTCCAGCGCAGCGCGAGATGGCTCATGCGTTCGGCTCTGTCCGCGTTAAGCTTGGCAAAAAACGTTGGCAGATCCTTGGCCGCAACCTTGGGATGATGCTTGACCGGCCGCGCCTTGGTGAGCGCCGGAGTGAGGTCACGGCACGGATCGCTCTCGCACCGCCCGTCCGGGATCGCATAACGAAAAATCTCGCTGCAGTGGTTCTTGACCCGGTGCGCCATTTCGATCGCCCCGCGCGCCTGGATCTTGCGGATCGCCTCGAGTATCTGCCGGGGTGTAATGGTGTCGATATCGAGATAGCCGATAACCGGAAATATATCGGCTTCAAGCCGCCCGACCACAAGCGCAGCATAGCGCGGAGACCAGGCGAGCATGCGCGTTTCGAGCCATTCGCGCGCCACATGCTCGAACGTGTTGACGACCTCGGCTAGCGACGTCGAGGTTTGCGCCTTGGCTTTCCGGCGCTCCTGAGACGGATCAAGCCCGAGCGCGAGCTGATGCTTCATCATGTCGCGCCACGCCCGCGCAGCGAGGATCGTAGTCGCGGGATAAGGTCCGCCCGAAAGCAGCTTCTGTTTTCCCCCATAGCGGTAGGCAAAGCGCCAGACCTTTCCGCCGTTCGGTTGGACAAGGATGAACAGCCCGCCGCCATCGGACTTCTTGTAGGGTTTAGCGGCCGGTTTGAGCGCCTTGAGCGCGACGTTGGTAAGCATGTTGGTACCTTCCCCGCGTGCTGCAACTTCGAATCCTGCGCACGGAAAAATTGTTGGTAAGGGCGAAATGCGTACCAACAAATTGACCAAAAACGGGTCGAGCTGCAAGGGGACGGCCTGAGCGGAATCGCGAATCCGTCTCAAGATAAATCATTGTTTTTATTGGTTTAGTTGAGACGCTCTGCGGCCTCGTGAGCGCTTCTGGAAACACCGGCTGGCTGGGGCGGCAGGATTCGAACCTGCGCATGGCGGTACCAAAAACCGCTGCCTTACCGCTTGGCTACGCCCCAACGGCCGGTGCGACGCGCGCTCTATAGCGCGTCGCCGGCTAATGCAAGGCAGGTCGCGTCAGATCCGGTTTACCCAGCCGTAAGGGTCAGGCGCGCGGCCGCGCTGGATCGCGACGAGCTTGTCCTTCAGCATCGCGGTGACCTGGCCGGGGCCGCCGGCGCCGATGGTGAAGCTGGTCTGCCCACGCGTCACCTTGCCCACCGGCGTCACCACGGCAGCGGTGCCGCACGCGAAACTTTCGGTCAGTTGTCCGCTCTCTGCATCGGCCTGCCACTGGTCGATCGCATAGGGTTCCTCGCGCACCGTCAACCCGGCGTCGCGCGCCAGGGTGATGATCGCGTCGCGGGTGATGCCGGGCAGGATCGTGCCGGTCAGCGGCGGGGTGACGATACTGCCGTCGGCGAACACGAAGAACATGTTCATGCCGCCCAGTTCCTCGATCCAGCGGCGTTCGACGGCGTCGAGGAACACCACCTGGTCGTGCCCCTTGCCGATCGCCTCGCGCTGCGCGATCAGGCTGGAGGCGTAATTGCCGCCGCATTTGGCGGCGCCGGTGCCGCCCGGCGCGGCGCGAGTGTAGTCTTCGGACACCCACAGCGAAATCGCCGGTGCGCCCGATTTGAAATAATTGCCCACCGGCGAGGTGATAACGAGGAACTGATATTCGGCCGCGGGCTTGACCCCCAGGAACACCTCGCTTGCGAACATGAAGGGGCGCAAATAGAGCGCGCCTCCGTCGACGGGCGGGAACCAGGCAGCATCGGCGGCGACGGCTTCCTTGACCGCGGCAATGAACAGTTCCTCGGGCAGTTCGGCCATCGCCATGCGGCGCGCGCTGGCGTTGAAGCGCGCGGCGTTAGCCTCGACCCGGAACAGCGCCATCGATCCATCGTCGAGCCGGTACGCTTTCAGCCCTTCAAAAATTTCCTGCGCATAATGCAGCACCGCGGTCGCAGGATCGAGGGTCAGCGGACCGCGCGGCATCACCTGCGCATCGTGCCAACCCTGCCCCTCTGTATAGCGGATCGACACCATATGGTCGGTGAAGACGCGCCCGAACGCCGGATCAGCGATCGCCGCCGCGCGCACATCGTCCGCAACGCGATCAGGGTGCGGCAGATGGGTGAAGGCGGGAGCGGACATGCAAAATAATCCCTGTGGCTGGGGGTCGATGGAGCGCGCCTCTTGCCAAAGACCGGCGGCGCGCGCAACGGTAGTGACCATGGCCGAGGAAAATTTTCTTTCGCAAACCCCCGCTGCGTCTGCTCTTTTCTTACGCGAAGACGAAGTGCGCCGCGGCATCGAATTTCTGTTTTTCGCCCACGCATCGCTGTGGCGGTCGATCGACGCACAGCTGGCCGAACAGCAATTGGGGCGCGCGCATTATCGCGCGCTCTATTTCATCGCGCGCCAGCCGGGGCTGACGATCTCTGACCTGCTCGCGCTGCTGGGGATCACCAAACAATCGCTCGGCCGCGTCGTGAAGGAACTGGAAGCGCGCGCGATGTTGACGACCCGCCCGGGCAATCGCGACCGGCGGCAAAAGGAACTGCGGCTGACCGATGCCGGCCGGGCTGCCGAGGCGGCGATTTTCGTGCTGCTGCGCGACGCAATGAGCCGCGCCTATACCCACGCCGGTCAGCAGGCGGTGACCGGATTCTGGCACGTCAGCGAGGCACTGATCCCCGTGCGTGACCGCAAGCGCATCGCGGCGCTGGGAAAGGAAGCGGTCTAGCCCTCGCCGCGCGCCAGGTCGGCCAGTTCGCGTCCGCGGTCGCGCGCGGCCCGCAGGACGTTGGTGAGCAGCGCGGCAAGCTGTCCGTCGCTGTCGAGTATGTCGAGCCCGGCCTGCGTTGTGCCGCCCTTGCTGGCGACCTGCGCGATGAGCGTCCCGGGCTTTTCGCCGCTGTCGGCAAGCAGCGCGGTGGCGCCGCCAAAGGTGGCCGTGGCCAGCGCGAGCGCATCCTCCGCCGACAGGCCAAGTCGCTCGCCCGCCGCAGCATAAGATTCGATCAGCCGGAACACGAACGCCGGACCGCTCCCGGTAAAGGCGGTGACCAGATCCATCGTCGAATCATCGGGCAATGTTACCGTCCGGCCCAGTATGTCGAGCAGCGCGGCGATTGTTTCATGATCGACGTTCCCCAGGGTCGCGACCGCAGTCACCCCGGCGCCGATGCGTGCGGCAAGATTGGGCAGGATGCGGACATGCGCCCTCGCGCCGGAAAACCGTGCCGCGAGATCGGCGAGCGACACCCCCGCGAGGATCGACAGCAAATGGACGTCCCCGGTCGCCAGCGGCGCCAGCGTTTCGGCGATCTCGCCCAGCTGTTGCGGCTTCATGCCGAGCATGATCCAGTCGGCGACACCCCCAGCGGCCTGCCATTCGGCGAGGGACGCGTATTGGACGACACCGTCGCGCGGCGCCGCAAAGGGATCGACGATCGCCACCCGGGCGCCGTCCAGCCCGGCCGCCAGCCAGCGGTCGAGCATCGCACCCGCCATATTGCCGCAGCCGACGAGCAGCAGACGGCCCGAAAAATCTTGCAAACCTTGGTTCATATTCCTGTTTCTAATTCTAACGACAGCTGGTTTCCGGTCCCGGGATCAGGTCGAGGCAGCGGCCGTCGATCGTCGCCGTATCGACCGGCAGCCCGATCAGCGACGCCAGCGTCGGCATGATATCGACCGTCATCACGGCATTGGGTTGCTCGAACCCGGTCATCCCCTTGCGCCAGAAGAGGATCGGAACGCGGCGGTCATAATCCCACACCGATCCGTGCGTCGCGACATAACCGACGCCCGGTTCGGCAATCGGGGTGACCCGCGGTTTGAGCGCGATGATGAAATCACCCGAACGCTCCGGATGAAACGACGCGCGCAGCTTGTCCATCAGCGTCCAGACGTCGGCCGGACGCTTCGACACCGGGTGCGCGGCGAGCTCTTCTTTCGTCACCACGCCCTCCACCTGCGGGTGCGCGCGCAGGCGCGGGAGAAGTTCGGCGAGCGCGGCCTTGCGCTGCGCTGCCGTCAGCGACTTGGACAGATAATAGTCGCCGCCCTCGCCCAACATCAGCGGCTGGGGCAGGCCGAGCTTTTCGGCGACCGCCTTGCCGAGCGCTTCGGGGTCGAGCGCGCGATCGACGCGCTGCGCGTCGGGCCAGGCATTCTGACGGTTGCGTTCGGGCAGGTCGTGACCGCCATGGTCGGCGGTGAGCACGACTGCATAGTCGATGCCGGTCGCGTCAAGGCGCGCCAGGAAATCGCCAACCTCGCGGTCGAGCCCCGCCATCTGCAGGCACATCTCGCTGCCTTCGGTGCCGGTGCCGTGGCCGACATAGTCGGTCGCGGCCAACCCGACGATCAGCAGGTCGGTGGCATCGCCCTCGCCCATTTTGCGCGCCTGGCGCAGCGCCGCGGCGGTCGCGAGAACCGCGCCGTCGGCTTCGGGCGAGGCGAGGAAGCGGCGGAAATCGCCGGCGTCGCGCGCCATCCGCCCCGTGCCGACGTTGCCCTTGCCGCCGTCGAGCGCCACCGCAATGTCCTGCCGTTCGCATTCGGCGGGCAACGTCAACGGCCCGCGCGCGGTGGCGATGGCGCCGGCAATCGCGGTGCTCGCCTGCTGCGCCACCGGCGACAGCGCAGTCCCGCGATAGGTGGCGAGGCCGCCGGGTGCGAGCCACATGACCTCGTCGGCCTTGTGCCCGGCCATCATGATCGCCGATCGATCCTTGCCGGCAACCGACACGACCTGCGCCCGCGGGTCGCGCGCCTTCATCAGGTCGCCAAGCGTCGGGACGAGCAGCTTGGCGACCGAGGGCGCATATTGGCCGCTGCGCGAACTGGTGCCGGGAACGGTTTCGTCCTCGGCGCAATAGACGCGCTTGTCGTCGCGCGGCGCGTCCAGGTTGAAATAATTGTTGGCGACAATGCCGGTGCGCGACGGATGGCCGCCGGTCAGAATGGTCGAGTGGCCGGGACAGGTTTCGGTGGCGCCATGCGCCTGATAGCCCGACGGAAAGACCACCCCGCTGCCGAGCCGCGCCAGACCGCCGCCGAACCGGCTGCGATATTCGGCGTAGAGATCGGCCGACAGCTGGTCGACCGCGATCACCACGAGCAGCTTGGGCGCGGGCGTTGCGGCGGTGACCTTTTGCACCTGAGGTGCGGCATTCTGAGCCTGGACGGCGCCGCCGCTGCCGATACAGAGGGTGGCGGCGAGGGCGATTTTGAGAAGGTTCGGCGTCACGAGCGGCATCTCCGTTGCACAAGGGTATCAGCGCGGGCTGTCCTCTCGACGAAACCCGCCTATATGGCAAGCCTCGAGAGACAGGTGACAGCGGAACCGGCATGGATCGCGGCAAGGACGTTTTTGTGACAACGCTTTGGCATTCGGTGCTCGCGCTGCTGGCGTTTGCCTTGCTCGCACTCAGCCCTGCCAAGGCCCGAACAATCCATATCCAGCCGCAGCTGGTCGCCGAATCGACCGCCCCGGCGCCTGGCGGCACAACGACGCTGGCGCTGACGATGACCCCCGACAAGGGCTGGCACGGCTATTGGATCAATGGCGGCGATGCCGGGTTCGGGCTGTCGGTGGAATGGAACTTGCCGGAGGGCGTGACGGTAGCGCCGCTGCGTTATCCGGTCCCCGAGCCGCTGATCCTGTTTGGCATGATGAACCATGTTTACGAGCATCCTTATGCGCTGCTTGCCGAAATGGAAGTTGACGAAAGTGTCGCGCAGGGAACCGATCTGACGCTTTCGGGGGTCGCCAACTGGCTCGCCTGTACCGACAAGGTGTGCGTGCCCGAGCGCGCCGTTGTTTCCGTCACGCTGAAAGCGGGCGACGGCGCCGTTCCCGCCGCGGCGCGGGCGCGCTTTGACGCGTGGCGCGCGCTGTTGCCCCAGCCGCTCGACCGCAAGGGAAGCTGGGATCGGCGCGGCGATATGGTGCGTTTTGCCATTCCGCTGCCCGCCGGATCGGCGCTAGAGGCACCCTATCTGTTCGCCGAGACGCAAAATCTGGTCGATTATGTCGCGCCGCAGACGTTCAGCCGCAACGGCGATTTCATCATCGTCGAGACACGCGCCAAGGGTACGGCGAGCGGACCGGTCGCGGCGCTGCTGAAACTAGGCGACGGACGCGGGCTTTCGGTGAACTTCGAACCCGGCGCGGTGCCGGCGGCGGGCGAGGCGATCGCGGGGCCGACGGATGCGATCGACATGGGGCTGTTCTGGGCCGCGCTGGGCGGGGCAATCCTGGGCGGGTTGATCCTGAACCTGATGCCCTGCGTCTTCCCGATCCTCAGCCTCAAGGCACTCAGCCTTGCCCGCTCGGGCGGCGATGCGCGGTCGGCGAAGATCGAGGCGCTCGCCTACACCGCGGGCGCAATCGTCACCGCGCTGCTGCTCGGCGCCGCGCTGCTGGCGCTGCGCGCGGCGGGGGAGCAGGTCGGCTGGGCGTTTCAGTTGCAGCATCCGGTCAGCGTGCTGGCGCTGCTGATCCTCGCGATTGCGATCACGCTCAACCTGCTCGGTACCTATGAGCTGCCGTCGTTCGGCGGCGGACAGGCGCTGGCGGGCAAGGAGGGCGCAGCGGGCGGTTTCTGGACCGGCGCACTCGCCGCCTTTGTTGCGACGCCGTGCAGCGGGCCGCTGCTCGGCGCGGCGTTGGGCGCGACGCTAGTGCTACCTGCATGGGCGGCGCTGCCGATCTTTGGCGGGCTGGGGCTGGGCCTCGCCCTTCCCTTCCTTGCGGTCGGGTTCGTCCCGGCGCTGAGAAACCGGCTGCCCAAGCCGGGGCCGTGGATGGACCGGTTCCGTAAATGGATGGCGCTGCCGATGGGGTTGACCGCGCTCGCGCTCGGCTGGCTGCTGTGGCGGCAACTCGGCAGCGGGTCGCAGCTGATCTGGCCGATCGTCGCGGTCGCCATGGCGCTGGTGCTGCTCACCCATTATGGCGCGATGCAGCGCGGTGACCGGCGGTCGTGGTTGCTGATCACGGCCGGACTGCTTTTCGTTGTTGGCCTTGGCGGCACCGTCACGGAAGTTGCCGACACCGAACGCGCGACTGCGGCGAGCGGCTCGACCTTCTCGCCCGATGCGCTGACCAAAGCGCGCGCGACCGGCAAGCCGGTGTTCGTCTATTTCACTGCCGACTGGTGCCTGTCGTGCAAGGCGAACGAGGCGGGCGCGATCAACCGAGAGGCGGTGCAGGACGCGTTTGACGCGGCGGGTGTCGTCACGCTGGTCGGCGACTGGACCAACGGCGATCCGGTCATCACCCGGACGCTGGCCGAACATGGCCGCAACAGCGTGCCGCTGTATCTGTGGTACGCGCCGGGTGCAGCGAAGCCTGAAATCCTGCCGCAGATCCTGACGCCGGGGATGCTGACAGATTTGGCGGAAACGAAATGACATCAGGTTCGTCATTGCGAGCGGAGCGAAGCAATCCAGAGCGGTTTACGCTACTCTGGATTGCTTCGCTCCGCTCGCAATGACGGAGGGAATTATGGCCAAGATCCGCGCCGACCAGTTGCTCGTCGACCGCGGCCTCGCCGAAAGCCGGACGCGGGCGCAGGCGCTGATCCTCGCGGGGCTGGCCTTTGTCGGCGACCGCAAGATCGACAAGGCGGGGCAGCAGGTGGCGGACGACGCCGACATCAGCGTCAAGGGCCGCGACCATCCGTGGGTGTCGCGCGGCGGGGTCAAGCTCGACCATGCGCTGACGCATCTCGGCTGGGACGTGACGGGCGCGGTCGCGATCGACGTCGGGTCGTCGACCGGCGGCTTTACCGACGTGCTGCTCAGCCGCGGCGCGGCGCGGGTTTATGCGGTGGATTCGGGCACCAACCAGCTGGCGTGGAAGCTGCGGCAGAACGACCGCGTCATCGTCCACGAACAGACGAGCGCGCGCATCCTGACGCCCGCGCATATTCCAGAACCCATCGACCTGATCGTGTGCGACGCGAGCTTTATCGCGCTGTCCAAGGTGCTGCCGGTGCCGATGTCGTTCGCCAAGCCCGGCGCGCGCATCGTCGCGCTGATCAAGCCGCAATTCGAGGCCGAACGGCACGAGGTCGGCAAGAAGGGGGTCGTGCGCGATGCCGCGGTCCACGCGCGGGTGTGCAGGGATGTGCGCGATTGGCTGGAACAGAATGGCTGGACGGTCGTTGAAACGGTCGAAAGCCCGATCACCGGGCCGGAGGGTAATGTCGAATTTCTGATCGCCGCAATCAAAGCTGCCGCTTGACGCCAGCCCCGCCCGCCGCGACACCTCTAAACAACCGCTTCCCGCGTAAAGGACCATGTGCATGACCGAGATCGCTACACCGGGCCAGCTTCGAATGTCGTACCTGCGCTGGGCGCTGGTCACCGTCCCCGCGATCGTCCTGATCGGCAGCCTGATGGGCGTGCTGTCGAACAGCGGTTACGGCAATCGCTGGTTCGCCTCGCTCGACCTGCCTGCGATTACGCCGCCCGGGTGGGTGTTCGGGGTCGTGTGGCCGATCCTCTATATCATGCTCGGGCTGGCGCTGGCGATGATCCTGCACGCGCGCGGCGCCAAGGGACGCGGGCTGGCGCTGACCTTGTTCTTTGTCCAGCTGATCGCCAACTTTGCCTGGTCGCCGCTGTTTTTCGGGCAAAATCAGGTGACGAGCGCACTGTACCTGATCATCTTCATCCTGCTGATGACGATCGCGACTGCCTTTGCCTTTGCGCCGATCCGCAAGGCGGCGGCGTGGCTGCTGGTCCCCTATATGGTATGGCTCAGCTTTGCCGCGATCCTGAATTTTCAGATCGATCAGCGCAATCCCGACGCCGAAACCCTTGTCCCCGCGGCCGCGAGCACCCAGATAGGGTAACGGCAAGGGATCGAACGCCCACGAAGGAATTTTGAGATGCAGAGCGAAAACCGCTTTTTCGACGATCTGGCCAAGATGGTGAACGGCGTTGCCGGAACCGTTGCCGGCGCCGGCCGCGAGGCCGAAGCCGCGATGCGCGAGCGCGCCAAGGAATGGGTCGGCCGGATGGATTTCGTCAGCCGCGAAGAATTTGAAGCGGTGAAGCAGATGGCCGCGACGGCGCGCGCCGAGACCGAGGCGTTGAAAGCGCGGCTCGACAAGCTGGAAGGCGGAGCGAAGCCTGCGGCGAAGCCCGCTGCTGCGAAACCGGCGCAGAAGCCCAAGCCCTGATTTCGTCATCCCGGCGCAGGCCGGGATCTCGACTGAGCATCATCACGCAACGGCGAGACGCCGGCCTCCGCCGGGTTGACGGTTTGTTGGTGAGCTGTACGGACTCGCTACGGCGCGAAACACCCGCTAAAGCGCCCCTATGAGTGACGATATTTACGACGACGAAGACGGCCAGGACGCCGCGCCGATGGACATGCTGGCGTCCTATTTCGCCGCGCACGACTGGCCGCACGAAATGGTTGGCGAGGACGAGATCGTCGCGACCGCGCAGGGCAGCTGGACGACCTACGAACTGCGCGCGGTGTGGCGCGCCGACGATGGCGTGATCCAGTTGCTCGCCTTTCCCGACATCCGCGTGGTCGAGGAAAAGCGCGCCGTCGCGCATGAGGCGCTGGCGCTGATCAACGAACAATTGTGGCTGGGCCATTTCGAGCTCTGGTCGAACAGCGGCACGATCCTGTTCCGCCACGGCATGTTGCTGGGCAGCGATGCGTCGCTGCCGCTCGACCTGGCCGAAACGCTGATCGAAACCGCAATCGACGAATGCGAGCGCTTTTACCCGGTGTTCCAGTTCGTGCTGTGGGGCGGCAAATCGCCCGCCGAGGCGCTGGCGGCGTCGCTCATTGAAACGCGCGGGGAGGCTTAACGCTCACCCCCGATCCGTTCGTGTCGAGAGGGTGCGTTATCTTTTCTCGAACCGCGCCAGCCCCGCCCCCAGTTCGTTCGCCCCGATCGCCAGCGCCTCGCCGCTCCAGTCGGCGACAAACACCGACCGGCGATCCATACCCGCAGGCAGACTGGCGCGATTGCCGGTGATCGACAGGCCGCGCGACGGGTTCTTGCGCTCCTCGGCGGCGACCGCGATCAGCGCCGAATAATTTTCCTTGTCGCGCCCCTGAATGAGCAGATTGTTCGCGATCTGGCCGACCGACCCCGACGGCAGATCGATCATATAATTGGTGCCGGTGCCCTGCGTGTCGTCGAAACTATTGTCGTTGATGTCGACGGTGATCGCCCGGGTTTTCAGATAATGGCCGCCGCTGCCCTTTTCGAAGCGGGTCCGCGTGACGACGACCCGGCCATATATGCCCGTGTAAACGCTGTGCGCGCAGCTGAGGCCGCGGTCGCAGCGGCCGAGACGCGAGAAGGTCGAGCGGTCGATGGTCAGCGTGGCGGCGGGATCGTCGGCGGTCAAAATACCTTGTTCGCTGTTACGGAACATCGCGTTGACGATGTCGAGGTTGCTGGTTTCGAGGCGGATCCCCGCGCCATTGCCGTCGGGGACGCGCATATTCTGGAACACCAACCCGTTGACCCGGGCGCCCGCGCCGCGCAGCACCAGCGCCGCCTTGCCCTCGCACGTCACCCCGTCAAACACCGCGCGGCCGGGTTCGGCGGCGACAAAGGCGATGCGGCCCGCCGTCTGCACGGCGCAGTCGCGGTGATAGCCGGGCGCGATGCGGATCGTCCCCTCGCCTTCGCCGATGGCATCGACGGCGTCCTGCAAGCGGTTGAAACCGCGGCCATCGACGCTGTAGGGCGCGCCGCCGGTCTGCGCGGGCAGCGGTGCCGGGGCGAAGAGCAGCGGCAGGGCGAGCAGCGGCAACAGGGGCCGACGGAAAAGGGGCTTGAGCATGGGTGGGCTATAGCGGTTTTTAGGTCGCCAGTCGTGGGCGAAGCTGGTTAATCCAAAGCGTGTCCTGTTGTCGGACAGTAACGAGTGGGCAAGTTAACTCGTCGCCCCGGCGAAGTCCTCAATCCAGATTGGGCCGCAGCCAGCGGGTTGCGGTTTCCAGATCGACGCCGCGGCGGCGCGCATAATCTTCCAGCTGGTCGCTGCCGATGCGGGCGACGCCGAAATACTGGCTTTCGGGGTGGCCGAAATAGAAGCCGCTGACCGCCGCGGTCGGCAACATCGCGAAACTTTCGGTCAGGACCAGCCCGGCATTCTCCTCGGCCTGAAGCAGGTCGAACAGGATCGGCTTCAGGCTGTGATCGGGGCACGCGGGGTAGCCGGGCGCCGGGCGGATGCCGCGATATTCTTCCTTGATCAGCGCCTCGTTGGTCAGTTGTTCGCCGGGCGCATAGCCCCAGAGCGTTGTGCGGACATGCTGGTGCAGCCGCTCGGCAAAGGCCTCGGCGAAACGGTCGGCGAGCGCTTTGAGCAGAATGTCCGAATAATCGTCCTTGTCGGCACGGAAGTGTTCGGAATGCGGCTCGATGCCATGGATGCCGACCGCGAAGCCGCCAATCCAGTCGCCCGCCGGGTCGATGAAATCGGCAAGGCACATATTGGCGCGGTCGCGGCTTTTCTTGATCTGCTGGCGCAGGAAGGGGAGCGTGACATGGCGTTCCTCGTCGGCAAGGTGGATGGTGACGTCGTCGCCATCGCGCGCGCAGGGCCAGAAGGCGCAGACGCCGCGCGCGGTCAGCCATTTTTCGGCGATCAGCTGGTCGAGCATCGCATCGGCGTCGGCCTTGAGCGCCACCGCGGTCTCGCCGACAACTTCGTCGTCCATGATCGACGGCCAGGTGCCGTGCAATTCCCACGCGCGAAAGAAAGGCGTCCAGTCGATACACTCGCGCAAATCGTCGAGCGACCAGTCGTCGAAGCGGTGCAGCCCCGGCTGGAGCGGCGGCGCGGGCTTGTCGCTCAAATAGGCGTCGTAATAATTGGCGCGCGCCTCCTCGAGGGTGTGGAGGACGCTCTGCCCCTTGCCCGCGCGCACGTCGCGGATATGGGCATAGTCGTCCTTGTAGCCCGTAACATAGGCGTCGCGCCCGGTGTCGCTGACGAGCGCGGTGGCAACGCCGACCGCACGGCTGGCGTCGAGGACGTGGAGCACCGGCCCCTGATAGGCGGGATCGATACGGAGCGCGGTGTGGACCTTTGACGTCGTCGCGCCGCCGATCAGCAGCGGCATCGTCATGCCCGCGCGCTGCATTTCCTCGGCGACCGTCACCATCTCGTCGAGCGAAGGGGTGATCAGGCCGCTGAGCCCGATCATGTCGGCGTCATTCTCGTTCGCGGCTTCGAGGATCTTGCTCCACGGCACCATCACACCGAGGTCGACGATCTCGAAGCCGTTACATTGCAGCACGACGCCGACGATATTCTTGCCGATGTCGTGGACGTCGCCCTTGACGGTCGCCATCACGACCTTGCCCTTGCCCTTCGCGCCCGGCTCCTTCGCCGCTTCGATAAAGGGGAGCAGGTGCGCGACCGCCTTTTTCATCACGCGCGCCGATTTGACCACCTGCGGCAGGAACATCTTGCCCGACCCGAACAGGTCGCCGACGACGTTCATGCCGTCCATCAGCGGGCCTTCGATCACCTCGATCGGGCGGTCCATCTGCTGCCGCATCTCCTCGGTATCGTCGACGATATAGGCGTCGATGCCCTTGACCAGCGCATGTTCGAGGCGTTTGGCGACCTCCCAGCCGCGCCATTCCTCGGCGGCTTTTTCCTGCGCGGCGGTGGTGCCCTTGTAGCGTTCGGCGAGCGCAATCAGCCGCTCGGTCGGGCTGAGCTCTTCGCCGGGGACTTTGCGGTTGAGGATCACATCCTCGCACGCGGTCCTGAGTTCGGGATCGATCGTGTCGTAAACGTCGAGTTGGCCTGCGTTGACGATCGCCATGTCGAGCCCGGCGGGGATCGCGTGATAGAGGAACACGCTGTGCATCGCGCGGCGCACCGTCTCATTGCCGCGGAAACCAAAGGACAGGTTCGACAGCCCGCCCGAAAAATGGACATGCGGGCAGCGAACCCGGATGATCTTCACCGCTTCGATGAAATCGACCGCATAATTGTCATGCTCCTCCAGCCCCGTCGCGACCGCGAAGATATTGGGGTCGAAGATGATGTCCTCGGGCGGAAAGCCGATCGTCATGAGCAGCTTGTAGGCGCGCTCGCAAATCTCGATCTTGCGCTCTTTCGTGTCGGCCTGTCCGACCTCGTCGAACGCCATCACGACGACGGCGGCGCCATAGGCCATGCACTTTTTCGCATGGTCGAGGAACTGCTCCTCGCCCTCCTTCATGCTGATCGAATTGACGATCGGCTTGCCCGGAACGCATTTGAGGCCGGCCTCGATCACCGACCATTTCGAGCTGTCGATCATCACCGGCACCCGCGCAATGTCGGGTTCGGCGGCGATGAGTTTCAGAAAGGTCGTCATCGCATATTCGGCGTCGAGCAGGCCTTCGTCCATATTGACGTCAATGACCTGCGCGCCATTTTCGACCTGCTGGCGCGCGACTTCGACCGCCGCGGCGTAATCGTCGGCAAGGATGAGCTTTTTGAACGCCGCGGAGCCCGTGACGTTGGTGCGTTCGCCGATGTTGACGAAATTGGTGGCGGAGGCGGTGGTTTCGGTCATCGTTTATCCAAAATCCTCCCCACTTGTGGGGAGGGGGGTGTACGGGTTGGCTTGCCCCCGGCAAGCCAAGATTGTGCCCGGGGGGCACAATCGAACCGTGCACCCGCGAAGCGGTGGTGGAGGGGGTTCTCGTCAAAAAGCTTGGCTGCTGACCGAGAACCCCCTCCGTCAGCGCTGCGCGCTGCCACCTCCCCGCGAGCGGGGAGGATCAATCAAGCCGCCATCGTAAATGGCTCCAGCCCGGCCAGCCGCGTTCGCACCGGCACTTCTGGAATGTGCCGCGGCGGCAATCCTTCAACCGCCTTCGCCATCGCGGCGATATGCGCGGGGGTCGAACCGCAGCAGCCGCCGAGGATGTTGACCTGGCCATGATCGGCCCATTCGCGGACCAGTTCCGCCGTCGTTTCGGGCAGCTCGTCATATTCGCCGAGTTCGTTGGGCAGCCCGGCATTGGGGTAGACCATGACCAGCGCATCGGCGATGTCCGACAGCACTTTCACATGCGGGCGCAGCTGCGCGGCGCCGAACGAGCAGTTGAGCCCGATGGTCAGCGGTTTGGCGTGGCGCACCGCATACCAGAAGGCCTCGACGGTGTGCCCCGACAGGTTGCGGCCGCTGAGGTCGGTGAGCGTCATCGAGATCATCAGCGGCAATTCGCGCCCGACCTTTGCCTCTGCTTCCAGTGTCGCAGCGATCCCCGCCTTGGCATTCAGCGTGTCGAAGATCGTTTCGATCAGGATGAAATCGGCACCGCCCTCGGCCAGCGCGACGACCTGTTCCAGATAGACATCCTTCAGCTCGTCGAAATCAATTTCGCGAAAGCCGGGATTGTTGACGTCGGGCGACAGCGACAGCGTCTTGTTCGTCGGCCCGACCGCGCCGGCCACGAAGCGGCGGCGACCGTCGATGCCTTCATATTTGATCGCCGTCGCGCGCCCCAATCGCGCGCTTTCATGGTTGATGTCGGCGACGAGATGTTCGGCGCCATAATCGGCCTGGCTGATCCGGTTGGCGCTGAAGGTATTGGTCGACACGATGTCGGATCCGGCCGCCAGATAGGCCTCGCCGATCGCCGCAACGATATCGGGGCGGGTCAGCGCGAGGATGTCATTATTACCCTTTTGGTCGTGCGTCAGACCCAGCGAACCCGCATAGTCGGCCTCGCCCAGTTTGCGGTCCTGGATCTGCGTTCCCCAGCCGCCGTCGGTGAGCAGGATGCGCTCCTTCGCTGCGGCCAGCAATGCTTCACGTGCACCCTCGGTCGAGTTAAGCGTCATGCGGCCTGATCCTTCGCGGGCGATACCGGCCGCAGCCCCAGCAGATGACAGATGGCATAGCTGAGTTCGGCGCGGTTCAGGGTGTAGAAGTGGAAATCGCGCACGCCGCCTGCATAGAGGCGGCGGCACATTTCGGCGGCGACGGTCGCGGCGACCAGTTGGCGCGCGCCGGGAAGATCGTCGAGCCCGTCGAACAGCGACACCATCCACGCCGGGATCGCGGTGCCGCACATGTCGGCCATGCGCCGCGTCTGCGACACGTTCGAAACGGGCAGGATACCGGGGATGATCGGGGCGTCGATCCCTGCCGCCGCTGCCGCGTCACGAAAGCGCAGGAAGCTGTCGGGCGCGAAGAAAAACTGGGTGATCGCGCGGTTCGCCCCCGCGTCGAGCTTGCGCTTGAGATTGTCGAGATCGGCCTGCGGACAATCGGCGTCGGGGTGCGTTTCGGGATAGGCGGCGACCGAAATGTCGAACGGTGCGATTCGCTTGAGTCCGGCGACCAGTTCGACCGCGTTGGCATAGCCGTCGGGGTGCGCGCGATACGGCGCGCCGCCCGGCATGTCGCCGCGCAGGGCGACGATATGGCGTACTCCGGCCGCCCAATAAGCCTCCGCCACTTCGTTGATTTCGGCGCGCGATGCTTCGACGCAGGTCAGGTGCGCCGCAGGCGCCACGGCGCTTTCCGCGGCGATGCGGGCCACGGTGGCATGCGTACGCTCGCGCGTCGAGCCGCCGGCACCATAAGTGACCGACACGAAACGCGGCGCCAGCGGTTCCAGCGCGCGGAACGTGTCCCACAGCTGCGCTTCCATCTTTTCGGTCTTGGGCGGGAAGAATTCAAAGCTCACGCCGATGTCACCGTCCAGATTGGCGAACAGCGGCGATGCCGCGGCGCGGCGCGCCTCCGCCAGCGAGTTCAAGTTCGACGTCATGCCGCGAGCCTTTTGGGTTGGCCGTCGCCATCGGGGGCGACCGGCGATTGATCTTCGTCGCTGCGACGGCGGCCGAGCCACAGCTTGACCGCCAGTTCGCCGCCTTCGAGCGTCCGGGTATTTTCGAGCAACAGACCGGCCGAGGCGAACCAGCCGCGAATCTGCGCGTCCGAAAAGCCGAGCCTGGCGTGCGCGGCCAGATCGCGCAGCGCCTCGTCCTCGTGCGGCGCAAAATCGACGATCAGCAAATGGCCGCCACCGCGCAGCACCCGGCTCGCCTCGGCAATCACCCGGTCAGGTTCGTGCGCAAAATGCAGCGCCTGATGGATGACGATGGTGTCGACACTGGCATCGGCGACCGGCAAGTTCAGGAAATCGCCCTGCACCAGATCAACCGGCACCAACTGCCCCGCCAGTTTGGTACGGGCGATGCGCAGCATTTCGGGGCTGCGGTCAAGCGCGGTGATACGTCGCGCAGTTGGCGCGAATATCTCCGCCATCCGGCCGGTGCCGGTGCCGATGTCGAGCAGATGGCCAAGACGGCGGTTGTGCATCATCGCCAGCATCGCCGCCTCGACCTCGCTTTCGGCGACATGGCGCGAGCGAATAGCATCCCATTCGGCGGCATGTTCGGCAAAATAGCGTTCCGCCGCCGCCGCGCGTTCCTGACGCACCGCCGCCAGACGCCGCGCGTCATGCGCAATGACCAGCGCCTCGCGCGCCGAAAAAGGCCATTTGTCGGCTTGCCCGATCACCTCGGCCACCGGGCCTTCGCCGACGATCCGCAGAAACACCCAGCTGCCTTCGCGGCGGCGCTCGACAATTCCCGCTTCAGCGAGGATACGGACGTGGCGCGAAACGCGCGGCTGGCTTTGGTCGAGCACGACCGCGAGCTCGCCGATCGCCAGTTCCATCTCGCGAAGCAGCGCCACGACTCGCAGGCGTGTCGGATCGGCCAAGGCGCGGAAGATATCGATCAGCTCGCTCATCGCGAAAGATATAAAGCTTTCTTTATATGTGGTCAACTGCGCAACAGGCGCCTATTTCCGCGGCGAGCGGCGCCCGCATCGGCCGATTGAGTCAAAACATGGAGGAGCCTTTAAAAAACCGCGTTGCGCGGTTTTTTGCGAAGGCGTAAATCTCGCTGCGATTGGCATGATCGGAGATCGATCAGTTCCTGTGCCGGTCGATCAGTTCAAATCGAGAGGGGTTTCCCACATGAAAAAATCAATCACTCTGTCGCTCGTCCTTGCCGCGTCGATGGGCCTCGCCGCTTGCGGTGAAAAGGCTGCCGACGACACCGCCGCGACCACCGAAGACGCCGCGACCGTCGAGGGCGCTGCTGATGGCGCGATGGAAGCAGCCGAAGGCGCTGCCGACGCTGCTGCGGCGGCCGATGGTGCCGCCGACGCTGCGGCTGCCGGCGATGCCGCGACCGCAACCGACAAGGCCGCCGAAGCTTCGGCTGCTGCCCAGGAAGCTGCCGACGCTGCCAAGGGCGCGATGGAAGAAGCCAAGAAATAAGCTTCTTTCCGGCTTTTTTGCCGAAAACAGTCAAGGGGGTCGTCGGTTCGCCGACGGCCCCTTTGTCCTTTTGGGACAGGGGTCCGCAGCGCTGTTGCAAAGCCCCCGATCCGCCGCTAACCCTCTGACGCCATGACCGGTCGCCCGGTCATTGTTTTCGAAAGGAATAACCCATGCGCAAGATTCTTATCGCTTCGATGGCCGCTGCGGCCTTCAGCCTGACCGCCTGCTCGGAAAAGACCCAGGACGCCGCCGGTGAAACCGCTGACGCGATGGCCGACGACGCGGCTGCCGCCGGCGACGCCATGGCCGAAGGCGCTGCCGACGCCGCCGACGCGACCGCCGAAGCTGCTGCCGATGCCGGCAATGCTGTCGAAGGCACCGTGAACGCCGCAGGCGACGCCGCCGCCGCCGCGGGCGACAAGATCAAAGAAGAAACCGCGAAGGCCGAAGCCAACGACAAGAAGTAAGTCGCAGGCTTGCCTTCGGGCCGGTATCAAGGGCTCCGTCCGCAAGGATGGAGCCCTTTTTTGCTGGAGAATGAGATGCGCCGTACCGGTTACACCCTCGTCGCCATACTGCTGCTGGCCGCATGCAGCCGGACCGACAACGAGCCTGGTCCCGGCGGGGTTACCGTCAGCGAAGCCAAGGCGCTCGACGATGCCGCCGAAATGCTGGAAAGCCGCGGCGGTGCGGCGGCAGTCGGCGATGCGGGCGCCGGGGAAAAAACGTCCGGCAAGGAAAGATCCGAATGACCGATCGTTCGACCCATATCGTCTTTCTGCTGTTTCCGGGCATCACCCAGCTCGACTTCACCGCGCCTGCCCAGGCATTTTGCCGGATGCCGGGCGCAAAACTGGTCGGAGCGGCAAAGACCGCCGACGCGATCGCCACCGACAGCGGCTTTTCGATCGTGCCGACGCATGACTTCGCGTCGGCGCCGCAAGCCGACATTCTCTGCATTCCGGGCGGCCACGGCGTCGCCGACGCCCTGCATGACGCCGCAACGATCGATTTCATTGCCCGGCAAGCCGCAGGCGCCGCGTGGGTGACGAGCGTATGTACCGGCGCCTTCCTGCTCGGCCGCGCGGGACTGCTCGAGGGCAAGCGGGCGACGACGCACTGGGGCTATACCCATCTGCTCCCGCTTGTCGGCGCCGTGCACGAAGCCGCGCGGGTCGTCGAGGACGGGCGTGTCGTCACCAGCGGCGGGGTGACTTCGGGGCTCGATTTCGCGCTGACCCTGATCGCGCGGATGCAGGGCGATGCGGTGGCGCAGGCGATCCAGCTGGCAATCGAATATGATCCGGCGCCGCCCTTTGCCGGTGGCCATCCCGACCGCGCACCGGAGGCGGTCACTGCTGGGTTGAAAGCGCGCGTTTATGATGCGGCAGCGGCGCGGATGGAGCAGGCGTTGGGGCGTCAGATATGATCCTCCCTGTCGCGCAGCGATGGGGAGGTGGCAGCGCGAAGCGCTGACGGAGGGGCGTTAGCACGACCCTCGCAAAGCCCCTCCACCATCCGCTTCGCGGACGGTCCCCCTCCCCATGGCTTCGCCACAGGGAGGATCTTTTGCTAGCCGCAATCTGCGAGCGCAATCTCGTAAAGTTTCGGCCAGTATTTGCCGGTCACGAACAATCGTTTTCTGTCGCTGTCCCAAGCGATCCCGTTGAGCACGCTGTCATGGCCGGTCGCACCAGCATCCTCCTTGAGCCCCGACAGGTCGACCCACGCGCGGATCGCGCCGCTTGCCGGGTCGATCCGCACGATCATGTCGGTCATCCAGACATTGGCCCAGATCTCGCCGTCGATCGTCTCCAGCTCGTTGATCATCGCCAATGGACGGCTGCCGAAACGAACGGTCACGCGGCGCTGTTCGGCCATTGTGGCGGGATCGAAAAAGCGCAGCTCTGACGTCCCGTCGCTGAGCACCAGACTGTCGCCGACCATGGTGACGCCCCACCCCTCGCCGGCGTAACGAAAAGTGCCGACAGGCTTCAGATCCTTTATCCGCCAGCGATGGCCGACCCCGCCCTGCCAGGTGACGCCGATGATCTGGTCGCCCCAGCGGGTAATGCCTTCGCCGAACTGGTCGTATGGCAATTTCGTTTGCGCCAGCGCCTTGCCGGTCTTCAGGTCGATCTGCGCGACGCGCGAGCGGCCATATTGGCCGGTGGATTCGTAGAGATGGCCGCCGTCCCAGAACAGCCCCTGGGTAAAGCTGGTCGCGTCGTGCGGATAGGTCTGGACGATACGATAGCCGCAGCGCTCGATAGGTTGCGGCGCGGGCGCAGCAACGGCGGGTTCAGCGAACAGCGCGAGGGCGAAGACAAACATCATTGCTCCCTAGCTATGCCGCATCGCCTTAACCGGCAATGTCCCACCGCTCCGAGCCTGTCCTGCCGGACCCTTTGCCATCACAAGGCGGACGCGGTGAAACGAAAAAGGGCCGGAGGATTGCTCCCCCGGCCCGATTTCTGTTGGCTGAGCGCCGAACGGCTTGGACTTAGAAGTCCATGCCGCCCATGCCGCCCATGCCGCCGCCGCCCATGGGCATGGCGGGCTTGTCTTCGGGCGTTTCGGCAATGCCGGCTTCGGTGGTGATCAACAGACCGGCGACCGAGGCAGCATCCTGCAGCGCGGTGCGCACGACCTTGGTCGGGTCGATGACACCCGCCTTGACCAGGTCTTCATAGACGTCGGTCGAAGCGTTGAAGCCGAAGTTGCTGTCGTTCTGGTCGAACAGCTTGCCCGCAACGACGCCGCCGTCAAAGCCGGCGTTTTCGGCGATCTGGCGGACCGGAGCCTGCAGCGCACGACGGATGATGTCGATGCCGCGGGTCTGGTCTTCGTTGACCCCCGACATGCCGGCCAGCGCCTTGGTCGCATAGAGAAGCGCCGTGCCGCCGCCGGGGACGATGCCTTCTTCGACCGCAGCGCGGGTCGCGTGGAGCGCGTCGTCGACGCGGTCCTTGCGTTCCTTCACTTCGACTTCCGAAGCGCCGCCGACCTTGATGACCGCAACGCCGCCAGCGAGCTTCGCCAGACGTTCCTGCAGCTTTTCCTTGTCGTAATCGCTGGTCGTCGTTTCGATCTGCGCACGGATCTGTTCGACGCGGCCCTTGATCGCATCATGGTCGCCAGCACCATCGACGATGGTGGTGTTGTCCTTGTCGATCGTGACGCGCTTGGCCTGGCCGAGCATGTTCAGCGTGACCGATTCGAGCTTGATGCCCAGATCTTCGCTGATCATTTCGCCCTTGGTCAGGATCGCGATGTCCTGCAGCATCGCCTTGCGGCGATCGCCGAAGCCCGGCGCCTTGACGGCCGCGACCTTCAGGCCGCCGCGCAGGCGGTTGACCACCAGCGTCGCCAGCGCTTCGCCTTCGATGTCTTCGGCGATGATCAGCAGCGGACGACCCGACTGGACCACGGCTTCGAGGATCGGCAGCATCGACTGGAGGTTCGACAGCTTCTTTTCGAAGATCAGGATGTACGGATCCGACAGCTCGACGAGCATCTTTTCCGGGTTGGTGATGAAGTAGGGCGACAGGTAACCACGGTCGAACTGCATACCCTCGACGACGTCGAGCTCGAAATCGAGGCCCTTCGCTTCCTCGACGGTGATCACGCCTTCCTTGCCGACCTTTTCCATCGCTTCGGCGATCTTTTCGCCGACTTCGGTGTCGCCATTGGCCGAGATGATGCCGACCTGGGCGATTTCAGCGGTGCCCGAGACGGGCTTCGACTGCGCCTTGATCGTTTCGACGACCTTGGTGACCGCGAGGTCGATACCGCGCTTCAGGTCCATCGGGTTCATGCCGGCGGCAACCGACTTCATGCCTTCGCGCACGATCGCCTGGGCGAGAACGGTCGCGGTGGTGGTGCCGTCGCCGGCCTTGTCGTTCGCCTTCGATGCGACTTCGCGCAGCATCTGGGCGCCCATGTTTTCGAACTTGTCCTTCAGTTCGATTTCTTTGGCGACGGTGACGCCGTCCTTGGTGATGCGGGGCGCGCCGAAGCTCTTGTCGATCACGACGTTGCGGCCCTTGGGGCCGAGGGTGACCTTCACCGCGTCGGCAAGGGTGTCGACACCCTTCAGAATGCGTTCGCGCGCGTCGCGCGAGAATTTGACGTCTTTAGCAGCCATGTGCTTGTTCCTTTCAAAGGCGCAGGAAACTGCGCAACTTCACTCTCGATTCGATGAAATCGCTCAGGCGATG
The DNA here is from genome assembly GCF_015475875.1 of Sphingopyxis solisilvae. GTDB lineage: Bacteria > Pseudomonadota > Alphaproteobacteria > Sphingomonadales > Sphingomonadaceae > Sphingopyxis > Sphingopyxis solisilvae. The sequence continues at coordinate 36,386 of NZ_JADKYM010000007.1, forward strand.
ACGCCGAGGATGTCCGATTCCTTCATGATCAACAGCTCTTCGCCGTCGACCTTGACTTCGGTGCCCGACCATTTGCCGAACAGGATGCGATCGCCAGCCTTGACGTCGAGCGGGGTCACTTTGCCGTCATCGGCGCGGGCGCCGGTGCCGACCGAGACGACTTCGCCTTCCTGCGGCTTTTCCTTGGCGGTGTCGGGAATGATGATGCCGCCAGCCGTCTTTTCTTCGGCTTCGATACGGCGGACGAGCACGCGGTCGTGCAGCGGACGAAATTGCATGGATTTCCCTCCAGAAGTGCAATGGATGTCGCTTAGCACTCACAAGGTGCGAGTGCTAACAGCGGCCATATGGGAGGGGCTTGTGCCAGCGTCAAGACAGGCGCGCGGAAATTTTTCCCCCGCGATCATAAATCTCAGATGGGGAGTGAAGCGCCCTGCCGCAAGGGCGCCGCAACGGGCAGCAAGCCCAGCCGCGCGCGCTGCATCCAGCGGGTGAGCATCAGCACCGCGACGATGCCGAGCCCCGTCGCCAGGCCGGTCCAGATGCCGACGCCGCCCCAGTCGCGCTCGAACGCCAGCCAGGCGCCGACGCCGATGCCGATCACCCAATAACCGAACAGCGCGAACAGCATCGGCACGAACGTGTCGTGCAGGCCGCGCAACATTCCGGCACCCACGACCTGCGCCCCGTCGGCGATCTGGAACAGCGCGGCGACGATCAGGAAGCTGACCGCCAGTTCGGCGACTTCGGCATTGGCGGGGTTGCTGCGGTCGATGAAAAAGCCGGTGAGCGTGCCGGGGATCGCCAGCATCAGCAGCGCCATCAGCGCCATGAAACCTGTCCCCATGGCAAAGCTGGTCCAACCAGCACGGCGGATATGCGCGGCATCGCCGCGGCCATGGCCAATGCCGACACGCACCGTCGCCGCCTGTGCCAGTCCCATCGGCACCATGAAGGTCAGCGAGGCAAGTTGCAGCGCGACGGCGTGTGCCGCGACCGCAGCGGTGGAGATCCAGCCCATCAGCACGACCGCGGCGGAAAAAACGCCTGCCTCGAACGCGTGGCTGACCGCGATCGGCGTGCCGATGCGCGTCATCTGGAAAAAGCGCGGCCAGTCGCTGCGCCACCAACGGCCAAGCAAATGATAGCGCCGGAAACGGCGATGGCGATAGACGACGATAATCATCAGCATCAGCATCATCGCATTGGTGAGCACGCTGCCGACCCCGGCGCCGACGACGCCGAGCGCGGGCATCCCGAAATGGCCGAAGATCAGCGCGTAATTGAACAGGATGTTGCCGAGCACACCGACGACACCGACGACCAGCGACCACATCGGGCGTTCGAGCGCAGCAAGAAAGTTGCGAAAGACGAGCGTCGCCAGAAACAGCGGGATCGACCACATATAGGCGCGGATATAATCCTGCGCGAGCGCCGCGAGCCCGGCGTCCTGCCCGAGCAGGAGCAGGATCGCGCCGGTGTTCCACAGGATGAGCAGCATCGGCACCGAAAGCATCGCGACGAGCCAGAGCGCCTGGCGAAAAGTGCGGCGGATATCGCGCACCGAATGGGCGCGACGCCCGATCTCGCTGGCCATCAGCGGCGATGCGCCGGTCACCAGACCCATGCCGAAAATGGCAAGCAACATCGACAGATTGAACCCCAGCGACGATGCCGCCAGCTGCGTCGGCCCGAGCCAGCCTACCATCAGCACGTCGGTCGCGCCGATCAGCGACATGGTCAGGTTGGTCAGGATCAGCGGCCAGGCGAGCGCCAGCGTCGCGCGAAATTCGGCGCGCCATTCTTGCGGTTTTTCCGCGGTCGAGACCGTCGTCTGCTGCAACATGGCCGGACCGGATAGGCCCGGCGGTCCGGCGGTTCAATCACGGGTAGTGATGGGCGGGATTTTCGGGGGCGGGGGTGGCAAAAAGGCAACAGAGGTGCCAAGCAAGTCGTCATTGCGAGCGAAGCGAAGCAATCCAGAGCGGTTTACGCAACGGCTCTGGATTGCCGCGTCGCTTCGCTCCTCGCAATGACGAAACTATCTCACCCCCGCCACATCTCCACCATCTCGAACGCAAACGCCCCGAAGGTCAGCGTCAGCCCGACGACGAACAACCGATACGCATAGGCCAGATAGCGATATTTGCGCCGCGCCAGCACAATGCCGTTCTGATAGGTGTCGCGCAGCATCGTTTCGTACAGATCCTCCTCGGTCCGCAGCCGCGCCTTGACCGCGTCGATGAACTCATCCTCCTCCATCTGGGCGAAGCGTCCGAAGAACAGGATGTTACTGTGATCCTTGCCGTCCTTATAGACGATCGGCGGCGCCTTGCCGACGCGCGGGAGGACCGCCGACACCGCGAGCAGCGCCGACAGGAAGGAAAAGGTCGCAAGGATCGTCAGCGGCATCGCGAGCGCCCCTGCCCCGGCGCGCGCCTGTCCCACCGCAAGCGTGAACACGACGAACGTCGCGCCCATCAGGATCGACGCCTTTTGGTCGGCCATCTGCGACAGCTGCATCGTCAGTTGCTGGTTGGTGCGCACCAGATGCACCGCGTTCGGCGGAAAAGACACCGCAGGCGGCGGCGTCGGTGTCGATGCGTTTTCGCTGTCCATGGTGTCTCCCCCTGTCAGCGACCCGTCACCGCGATGCCATGAAGTGCCGCCAGCGGCAAGATGCTGCCCTGTTCCCGCCGCATTCGCTTGCCAATCGGGCGGGAGCGCGGCATTCCCGCGCGCAACTTTATGCCTTTATGGGACGCACCACATGAGCACCGCCCTCACCGACCAGATTTATGGCCTGATTGCCCCCTTCAACAAAAAGGGGGTCGAGCTGACCGATGCGACAACCTTTGCCGGCGACCTTGAATGGGACAGCCTGACGGTGATGGATTTTGTCGCCGAGGTCGAAGACACGTTCGACATCATCATCAGCATGAACATGCAGGCCGAGATCGAGACAGTCGGCCAGCTCGTCGCGGCGGTGGCAAAGCTGCAAGGATAGCCCCGATGCCGTTCGCATCGAGCGAAGTCGAGATGCCCCTCGACCTTACGCCATGCCGACGGGTGTCTCGACTTCGCTCGACACGAACGGGCCAAGGATATTGATATGACCGACCTCTTCTCGAAATTCGACCCCCTGATCCAGCAGCGCGAGGCGCTGCTGGCGACCGGGGTCACCGATCCGTTCAGCCTGGTGATGGAAAAAGTGCTCTCGCCCACCGTTGCGATCTGCAACGGCCGCGAGACGATCCTGCTCGGCACCTATAATTACATGGGCATGACGTTCGACGAGGATGTCATCGCCGCGGGCAAGGACGCGCTCGCCAAATTCGGCAGCGGCACCACCGGCAGCCGCGTGCTCAACGGCACCTATCAGGGCCACAAGGAGTGCGAGGACGCGCTGAAGGAATTTTACGCCATGGATCATGCCATGGTGTTTTCTACCGGATACCAGGCGAACCTGGGCATCATTTCGACGATCGCTGGCAAGGGCGACTATGTCATCCTCGACATCGACAGCCATGCGTCGATCTACGACGGGTGCAAGATGGGCGACGCCGAAATCGTTGCCTTTCGCCACAATGATGTCGAGGCGCTGGAAAAAAGGCTAAAGCGCCTGCCTCCCGAGGCGGGCAAGCTCGTCGTGCTCGAAGGCGTCTATTCGATGCTCGGCGACGTCGCCCCGCTGCAAGAGATGGTCCGCGTGTCGAAGGAAGCCGGCGCGATGGTGCTGGTCGACGAGGCGCATTCGATGGGCTTCATCGGTGAACATGGCCGTGGGGTCGCCGAGGCGCAGGGGGTGATCGACGACGTCGATTTCATCATCGGCACGTTCAGCAAGAGCGTCGGCACGGTCGGCGGCTTTTGCGTGTCGAACCATCCGAAGTTCGAGATCATGCGGCTGGTCTGCCGTCCCTATGTGTTCACCGCGTCGTTGCCGCCCAGCGTCGTCGCGACCGCCGCGACGAGCATCCGCAAGTTGATGCACGGGTCGAACAAGCGCGCGCATCTGTGGGAAAATTCCAAGGTGCTGCACAAGGGGCTGCGCGATCTGGGCTTCACGCTCGGCACCGACGAGCCGCAGTCGGCGATCATCGCGGTGATCATGCCCGACCTGGAGCGCGGCGCGATGATGTGGGAAGCGCTGCTGGAGGAAGGGCTGTACGTCAATCTGGCGCGCCCGCCCGCGACCCCCGCGAACATGACTTTGCTGCGCTGTTCGCTCTGCGCCGAGCATAGCAGCGAGCAGGTCGGCGAGATCCTCGACCGCTTCGAACGCGCCGGCAAGCGCGTCGGGATTATCGGCTGAACCGAGCCGCTCCGCCGACCAGCGGATTCCTTTTCACGGCGAACCGAGGTTTGCCGGTGTTCGGCCCTTTGCGGCGCCGCGCATGTCCGGTAAGACGAGCGCGTGTTCGAGCGGGTTGGCGATACGGAAACCGAGACACGGCGGGAGCGACTGCGCACCTGGCTGACGATCGGCATGGCGACGGTCCTGACGGGGGTCGTCGCGGCGCTGGTGCTGTTGCTGGCCCGCGCCAGCGACAATTACGACCAGTCGCTGCGCTGGCAGACACAAAGTCTGGAGGTCATTTCGCAGACCCGGTCGCTCGACGCGGCGCTGGCGCGGGCCGAGGCGGCGCTCGGCCGTTTTGCGGTTGGTTTGCAGAAAGAGGACGGTCGCGTCTATGAACAGCAATGGGGGCTGGCGCGGCAGTATCTGGCACGGCTCGACCGCGCCGTCCGCGACAATCCGGCGCAATCCCAACTGGTCGACCAGCTGACCACCGAAATGGATACGCGCGGCCGCCAGCTGGGCGACGCGGCGCTGAGCGCCAATTACAACCAGACCGTCGCGGCGATCTCGAAATATCATGCGGCGGGGCATGACGCCGGGCTGGGACGCATCGACCGGCTGTTGACGCAGATCATCGCCAACGAACGCGCGCTGCTGCGCCAGCGCAACCAGACCGCCGCCGCCGACCGGACCAACCTCGACCAGGCGATCCTGTTGTTCACCCTGCTCGGCGCGGCGATTGCAGTGGTCGCCATCGGCGCCACTTTTTCCTTTGTCCGCGCGGTTGCCGAACGGCGGTTGGCGCGGCGCGAACAGGCCGCCGAGGCCGAACGCGCAATGCAGCTGGAAGAAGCGGTCGAGGCGCGCACCGCCGAGCTGGAACAGGCGAACATCGCGCTGCGCAGCGAAATGACCGAACGCGCCGCGGCCGAAGCGCAGTTGCGGCAAGCACAGAAAATGGAGGCGGTTGGCCAGCTGACCGGCGGCATCGCGCATGATTTCAACAATATGCTGGCGGTCGTGGTCGGCGGGCTGGAACTGGCGCAACGCTGGCTGCCCGGCGAGCCCGAAAAGGCGCAGCGCCATCTGGTCAATGCGCTCGACGGTGCCAACCGCGCCGCCGACCTGACCCGACGTCTGCTGACCTTTGCCCGTTCGGAGCCGGCGCGCCCCGAAATGACCGCGATCGACGCGTGCATCGCCAGCTTTGCCGAGTTGATCGAACGCACGATCGGCGACCGCATCGCGCTGACGCTCGACCTGCAAGCGGGCGACGTCGCCTGCTGGCTCGACAAACAGCAGTTCGAAAACGCCCTGCTGAACCTGGCGGTCAATGCCCGCGACGCGATGGACGGGCATGGCGCGCTGACCATCCGCACCCTCGACGACGGCGACGGCAAGGCGCTGGCGGTGCAGGTCATTGACACCGGCTGCGGCATGTCGCCTGCGGTGCTGGAGCGCGTGTTCGACCCCTTCTACACCACCAAACCCGCCGGTCAGGGGACGGGCCTTGGCATGAGCCAGGTGTTCGCCTTTTGCCGCCAGTCGGGCGGCGAGGTGCAGATTTCGTCGACCGAGGGCGAAGGAACCAGCGTCGCGATGCTGTTACCGGTCGCGGCGACACCGGCGGACAATGCGACCGAGCCCGTCGCCGCGGCGCTCGACGGCAACGCCGAACCCGCCGAAGCGCTGAAAATTCTGGTGGTGGAGGATGACGAACGGGTACTGACCGCCACCGTCGATGCGGTCAGCGAACTGGGCCACACCGCCGTCGCCTGCGCCAACCCGCTCGAGGCCGAAGCGCTGGTCGAGGGACGGCTGGCCGAAGGCAAGGGGTTCGACCTGATCCTGTCGGACGTGCTGATGCCCGACCTGACCGGCCCCGAAATGGTCGCGCGACTGAAGCAGCGCTGGCCCGAGCTATCGGTGCTGTTCGTCACCGGCTATGCGGGCGATGCGAGCGAGGTCGCCAGTTTCGGCGACCATGATGTGCTGCGCAAACCCTTCACCCTCACCGCGCTGGATCAGGCGATCCGGCGGTGCGGCGATGCGCGCGCGGTCGAGGGGCAGCGGCTGGCGAGCTAACCGCTTTGGTCGTCGCAGCGACAAACAATTACCGGATCGCGCCGCCCTTGATCAGACGCGGCACCAGCGTCAGTGCGGCGACGAGCGGCCAACGGCGTTGCCACGGTTTGATCTCGATCGCCGTCCCCGCGTGGCGGTTGATCTTCCACGCCAGATAATCGATGCCACCGGCATAGGTCAGGCTGGCCTTGGCGAGCCGCGCGATGCTGAGCGCCTTGCCCTCGATCCGTCGCCGCCCCCACGCGCCGCCACGGGTGCCGGTCGGAATTGCCGCGATCGCCGGAAGGCTGAAGCGCTCGTAACGATCGGCGTCGGCGTCGACCACTGACTGCGCACGGCCCGTCCGTTCGGCGCGCAGTTCGACCGAATAGGTCAGCGAAAAAGCGCGACGCCACCAGTCGAGCGGCGCCTCTCCCGCGACCTTCCCGGCGGCCGCAAGCAAGGTTGGCGCGGCGCGCGCCACCGCCGTCACGGCGTGTTCGCGCGCGGTGTCATCGACCGCCCACACCAGCCGCGACGGCTGGGCAAAGCGCGCCCACACCGACACGTTGCGCGTTTCCGGCCCGTTCAGCCGGTGAAAATCGGCCTCGCTGAGCACCGCATATTTGGCGATCAGCCCATCGTGCTGAAACGGAAAGACATTGGGCGGGATCAGCCGGTTCGCCGCCGCCAGCCAGCGCTTGGGATAGGCGTCGCCGTAATCCGAAACAATCAGATAGAAATCGAGCATCAGCCCGTCGAGCGCGCTTTCGCGAAGGCAGCTGCCGTAAAACAGCACCGCGCGCGCGCTGCCCGGATATTGCGCGGCGATCGCCTGCGCCATCGCCGTCACGCGCGGATCTACGGGAACCGACAGTTCGGCGCGGACAAGGTCGGCCAGACCGGACATGCGGACGCTCAGGCGGCCAGGCGCAGGAACGGCACCGGCTGCGTCGAGGTCAGGATGATCGGCGCGCCTTTGTTCGCCTGAAAAATCTCGCCGTCGAGGATGACGTTCGACCGTTCGCCTTCGATGCGGATTTCGTCGCCCTGCTGGAAATGAACCCCCGCCAGCTGGTGCTGGCCGAGCGTGCCGCGCCAAGTGGCGCCGAGCATCCGGAACAACGCCCCGATGCCGCGTTCGACCGCCAGCAACTTCATCTGCCCGCTCTGCCCCGCGCCGTCATTGGTGCGAATGCTGAGCAACAGTTTTTCGAGCGTGGTGACGATCAGCAACGAAAATTTACCCTGGAACTCGCCCTGGCGGATCAGCGATACCGTCATCGGCGATGGCGCCGGCGGCAATCGCCCGCCGCCCAGCCCGAACATCATCGCGAACAGGCCCAGAATCGCCGCCAGGAAATGCGACAGGCCGTTGGGCAGCCCCAGCGGGTAGATGCGGTTGCGGCAATAGAGCATGACATCGGCGAGATAGGCGCCGCCAAGAAACATGCCGAGCACCGGACGACCGGTATCACCACGGTCGAGCGCGATCAGCTGGCGGCGGATGACATGATCCTCCAGCCGACCCGACGCAACCAGTTCGATGACGCGTTCGAGCGCCTTGATCGGGTCGCCTTCGGCACCCAGGTCGAGCGCGATCAAATTGGTCTTGCCGTTCGGCAGCACCGCGACCGGCGGCGGCGATCCGCCGAAATGGCCGCCCGAATACAGCTCGGTCAGCGCCGCCTGCACCGTGCCGTCGCCGCCGTTGATGACGACGATACGCGGGCTGACCATCGCGATGGTGCGGATCGCCTCGCCGATCTGGTCGACATGTTCGACTTCGTAATGAAAAATGTCGGGGTGCGCCGCGCAATATTCGCGAACCCGCGGCAACAGGGCACGGTTGCCCGTCGAGCGCGGATTGGAAAGGAGCGCGACGCTGGCCATTCGCCCCTACATATACCGCATGGCGATAGAGATCGTTTTGGGGCCGTTGCCGACCTCGAACGCTGTCCGCCGGACATTTGGCTTGCCAAGGTTGAACACGTTGATGCTGGGGTTGTTCGACATCCCGCCACCATCGGAGCGCAGGTCGGTCTTGCCGTTGCCGGTGACATCGTGGCGGACCGCGATGGCATAGCTGCCCGCGTCGGGCAGCGGGACGCAGACGGTCATCGAACCGGCGCGGGCGGGTACCTCGATGCGGTTGATCCACCGACCCTTGGCCAGCCAGTCCTGTTGCGTCGCGCGATAGCTTTGCACGCGCACCATCCCGGTGCCGGCCTTGATTCCGTTGATCTGGACAATCGTCGACGGTCCGCTCCGGCACTTGGCGGGATCGTTGGCAATGACCTGGCCGCTTGCCTGCGCCGCTACCGAAACACTCAGCAGGGCCAGGCAGAGCGACGTCGACAGAAATTTCGACATGACGCACTAGCTCCTAATGGTTATACCGCCCTCAGCCACGCTGGCGCGGGTCCCTGTCGCCCTTGCATCGGCATATCGGAACCATTTGCGGCCAAATCATGGTGATGGGGCGACAAAAGATTGAATAAGCTGCCTGCCATCGACCGCTATATCGCGCGTCTCATCTTCTTTCCCATGCTCGGCACGCTGGTGCTGTCGGCGATGCTGCTCGTGCTGGAAAAGATGCTGCGCCTGTTCGATTTCGTCGCAACCGAGGGCGGCCCGGTCAGCGTCGTGTGGCGAATGCTCGCCAATCTGATCCCCGAATATCTGTCGCTCGGCATCCCGATCGGACTGATGCTGGGTATCCTGCTCGCCTTCCGCCGGCTCGCGACGACAAGCGAGCTCGACGTGCTGAAGGGCGTGGGGATGAGCTTCGGGCGGCTGATGCGTATTCCCTTTGCCTATGCGGTCGGGCTCGCCGCACTCAATCTGGCGATTGTCGGTTTCATCCAGCCGGTTGCCCGTTACGCCTATGAAGGCTTGCAATTCGAGCTGCGTTCGGGCGCGCTCGGCGCGTCGATCAAGGTCGGCGAGTTCACCAAGCTGGGCGATCGAATGACGCTGCGGATCGAGGAAAGCTATAATGCGGGGCGGAGCTTGCGCGGGATTTTCGTCCGCGGCGACAACAAGGACGGCCAGCGCGTTTCGGCGACCGCGGCGCGCGGCCAGTTCCTGGCGACCGACGATCCCGAAACGATCATTCTGCGCCTGTCGCAAGGTGTTTTGATCCACGAATCGCCGAAGTTCGCGGTGCCGCGGGTGCTGACCTTCGACAACCACGACCTGCCGATCCCGCTGCCGAAGATCGAGGCGTTCCGGTTGCGCGGCGGCGCCGACCGCGAAATGACGATTCCCGAACTGTTCGTCGCGGGGCGTGACCGGAACCAGCCCGAACAGACGCGGCTGGAAACAAGGGCAAACTTCCATTTCCGCATCGTCGAGGTGATGTCGATGTTCCTGATCCCGCTGATCGCGGTGGCGCTGGCGATCCCGCCCAAACGGTCGACCTCGTCGCTCGGGGTTTTCCTGTCGATCGTGCTGCTGGTGACACAGCACAAGATCAACCAATATGCCGAGGATCTGGGCGCGCGCGGCACCGTGGACCCGGTCATCGCGCTATGGGTGCCATTCCTGCTGTTCGCGGCGCTTGCGGTCTGGATGTATTACACCGTCGCCCATGTGCCCGGCGGCCAGCCGATCGGCGCGCTCGAGCGCGTCGCGGCCAAGGCGGCGCAGCGTGTCCGCGCGCTAGTGACCCTTTTCCAGCGCAAGCAGCGGCTGACCTGATGCACCAGCTTTCTTTTTTTCCCTCGCGGACGATGGCGCTTTATGTCGGGCGGCTGTTCCTTGTCCGCTCCTTTTCGATCCTGTTCGCGCTGGTGCTGATCCTCCAGACGCTCGACCTGCTGGGCGAAAGCGGCAAGATTCTGGCGGTCGCCGGCAACAGCGACAGCGACGTCTGGCGCTATGTCGGGCTGCGCCTGCCGCAGATCATCGAGACATTTCTGCCCTTTTCGGTGCTGCTCGGCACCATATTGACACTCATCACGCTCAACCAGAACAGCGAGGTGATCGCGATGAAGGCGGCGGGCATGTCGGCGCATCAGGTGCTGGCGCCGTTGTTCCTCGCGGCGTTGCTGGTGGCGGGGATCAGTTTCACCTTCAACGAACGCATCGTCACCCGCTCGACCGCGGCGCTCAGCGCCTGGCAAAAGGTGAGCTACGCCCAGGTGCCGAAAGACAGCGGTATCCGCAGCAACATCTGGGTGCGCGACGGCGACAATCTGATCAACGCGGCGACGGTCGAAACCGCGGGCCCGGCGATCGTGCTGCGCGGCGTGACGATCTACGAACGCACCGGCGGGGTGCTGTCGTCGATGCTGAAGGCCGACAGCGCGCGCGCGCTGCCCGGCGGCGGCTGGGAGATGACCGGTGCACAGCGCTTCATGCGCCGCTCGGGGACGCTCGAACCGCTCGGCACGATCGTTGCGGCAAAGTCCGTGCGCCCCGACCAGTTCACGCTGGCGCAAGTCAACGGCGACGAACTGCCGTTCCTGCGGTTGAAGGCGGCGATCGACGATCTGGAGGCGGCGGGTCGCCCGGTCGATGCGCTGAAAGGCGTGCTGTGGCACAAGATTTCGGGACCACTGTCGGCGATATTGATGCCGCTGCTCGGCGCGGTCGCGGCGTTCGGGCTGGCGCGATCGGGCAAATTGTTCGTCCGCGCGATCCTGGGGATGGGGCTGGGTTTTGCCTATTTCGTCGCCGACAATTTCGCGCTCGCGATGGGCGATCTGGGGGCTTACTCGCCGTTTCTCGCGGCGTGGGGACCGTTCATCCTGTTCGCGCTGATCGGCGAGATGATTTTGATCAGGACCGAGGAATAGGGCTCGGAGGCCGTCAATTGATGGAGATCAATTTGGACCGGCGACTGATTGCGCGCTGGAAAACTGCCGCGACCAAGCTTGGAATAGAAGTCGTGGCGCCTGTCGAGTTGCAGGACGCGGCAGGAATAGCCTTTTCTTGTGAAGTCTTTTTGCCTGACTTTGGCTCGGACAACGGCGCCTTGATTGTGAGCCCGAAAACAGAACGTCGAATCAGGCCGCAACTCCGCAGCCTGTCCGACACCATCTTCATCGTGCACGAAAGTGGGTCGGCCTACAAACAAACCCATGTCGTCGAAGAACTGATGGATTTCGGCTGGTTCGGAAAACCAGGCGAAGAACCGGACTGGTATATCATGCGACGAGGCTGACGGTCAGGCAGCAGCCCCACGCGCCGAACCCGCCACCAGATTCGCTACCAGCTTCGGCAGGCTGTCGTAATTCGCGCCATGATACTGCGAATCCGCGGGCAGCACATCCTTCAACCGGCGATGCGCCTCGGCGAGCGAATGATAGGGGACGCCGGGCAGCAGATGGTGCAGCGCGTGATAGCGCAGCCCCACCGGCGCCCACAGCTCGGGCAGCAGGCCCGGCGGCGGGACGTTGACGCTGTCGAGAAACTGGCCGGTCACAGTCAGTACCTCGCCGTCATTTTCCCACAGATGCGCCACCAGCGTGCGGATCTGGTTGAGCACCAGCGTCGCCGCGGCGATCGCGCCGAAAATCAGCAACGCGCGCAGCGGCACCCAGCCGAAGACGCCCGCGGCGATCAGCAGGCTCGACCACGCCCAGGCGCCGCCTTCCTGCCACGCCCACATGCGCCGAAACTCGCCGTCGGGCGCCTTGCGGCGGAACAGCGGGTTGATGATCATGCCCGAATAGCGCTCGACAACGATCCGGCGCAGCGGCGGGATCAGGAACGACAGCGGGGTCAGCACCGCATAGCGGATCAGCAAGGCGATTGGCGCGAACGCCGCGGCGACGACGAACAGCGGCACCGTCCACGGCTTCATCAGCGCGAGCGGCAGATATTCGGGATCGTCGACCGTGCCATATTTGGTGCGGTTGTGGTGCAGGCTGTGGATGCCCTCATACATGTACGACGGGATCAGCAGCGGCACGCCGACGAGCAGGTTCCACGCGAAGCGGAAGCCCGGCAGCGCGTTTTTGCGTATATGCGTCAGCTCGTGAATGAAGCTGCCGGCGCGATACAGCGCGAGGATCGCGACCAGCGCGGCGACCAGCGCCCACGCGAGCGTCGGCGCCAAAATGGCGCCCGCAACGCCCGCATAACCGATGACGGTCGATGCCAGAAAGTCGGTCCAATAGATGCGCGGGCTGGGCGTGACGAGGTCGCGCGTCAGCTCCGACGCGGCGCGGATCATCGCCATATCGTCGGCAATCGCCGACTTGGGTGTCTTTACCGCGGCAGGCGCGAAAGGCGTCGCGACCCGATCGGCGGGGGGATTGATCGTCGTCATAACGCTCGCTCTTCACCATCATTTCGTGGCAGCAAAATGGCCAAATGCGGGTCGCATCGGGCACCGCAATGCCCTAATGCCTGCGCTACAATATAGGTCAGCGAGTTCAGGAAACCAGTATGAGCGGACATTCGGGCGCCCCGGTCACCATCCATCCGGTGAAGGACAAGAACGACCGGCGCGAATTTGTCGAGCTCGCCTTCCGGCTCAATCGCGGCGATCCGGCGTGGGTGCCACCGCTGAAGGGCGAGGTGTTCGACCTACTGACCCCCGGCAAGAACCCGTGGTACGAACATGGCAAGGCGCAGCAGTTTCTGGCGCGGCGCAGCGGCCGCACGGTCGGGCGTATTTCGGCGCATATCGACGAGCTGGCGCTGGCGCAGCCGGTCGAGCAGGGGATGGGCCCGGGCACCGGCAACTGGGGCTTGCTGGAGGCCGAGGACGAGGAGGTCGCGCAGGCGCTGCTCGTCACCGCCGAGGACTGGCTGCGCAGCCAGGGGATGCAACGCGCGCTCGGCCCGCTGTCGATTTCGATCTGGGACGAGCCTGGGTTGTTGATCGAAGGGTTTGACGAACCGCCGACGATCATGCTCGGCCACAACAGCCCGCTGTACCGGCCCTGGATCGAAAATTCAGGCTACCGCCCGGTCAAACAGCTCAAGAATTTCGCAGTCGATATCGTCGACGGCTTTCCGCCGCTGGTGAACCGCATCGTCGCGGCGGGCGAGAAAAACGCGCGGATCCGCATCCGCCGTGTCGACAAGCGGCAGTTCGATGCCGAAGCGCGGCTGATCATGGGCATTCTCAACGATGCCTGGTCCGACAATTGGGGCTTTGTGCCGCTGACCGACAGCGAGATTGCCCATGTCGGCAAGAAGTTGAAGGACATCGTGTTCGAGGATCTGATCCGCGTCGCCGAACTCGACGGCGAGCCGGTCGCGTTCATGATCGTGCTGCCCAACATCAACGAGTTGCTGATCGACATGGATGGCTCGCTGCTGCCGTTCAACTGGGCGCGGCTGCTGTGGTGGCTGCGCAAGCCGAAAAGCCGCACGCTGCGCGTCCCGTTGATGGGGGTCGTGAAAAAGCTGCAGAACAGCCGCATGGCGAGCACCCTGGCCTTCATGATGATCGAATTCATCCGCCGCGACGCGGTGCGCGACTATGGCGCCGAGCGCGGCGACATCGGCTGGGTGCTCGACGACAATCAGGGGATGAACGCGGTCGCCGAGGCGATCGATGCCCGGGTCAACCGCGTGTACCAGATTTACGACAAACCGCTCGCCTGACGGGTCAGGACAGCACCACCCACGTCGGCGCGTGATCGCTGGCCTTTTCGCGGCCGCGGTGGTCCTTGTCGACCCCGGCGTCGACCAGCCGGTCGGCGAGCGCCGGGCTGAGCAGCAGATGGTCGATGCGAAAGCCGTGGTCCGTCTCCCACCCACGCGTTTTGTAGTCCCAAAAAGTCCACACCTTCCCCGCCGGATGGCGGCTGCGGATCGCATCGGTCCAGCCGTCGCCGAGCAGGCGAAAATAAGCATCGCGCGATTCGGGCTGCATCAGCGCGTCGGTCGCCATCGCGCGGGGATCCCACACATCGTCGTCGTGCGGGATGACGTTATAATCGCCGGTCAGGATCGTCGGGATTTCGGCGGCAAGCAGCGCCTTTGCCCGCTCGCGCAGCCGCGCCATCCAGCGCAGCTTGTAATCGAACTTCGGCCCCGGCTGCGGATTGCCGTTGGGCAGATAGATCGACGCGACGCGTATCCCGTGGACATCGGCCTCCAGATAACGCGACTGCTCGTCCTCATCCTCGCCCGCCAACCCGCGCTGGGTTTCGACGGGCTCCGCATCCTTGGCGAGGATCGCGACGCCGTTGAAGCCTTTTTGGCCGTGATAAAGGAAGCCATAGCCCGCCGCCTCGATCTCCCTGGTCGGCATCGTCTCGTCGCTCGATTTCAATTCCTGCAGGCAGGCGACGTCGGGCTGCGTTTCCTCGAGCCATTCGATCAGGCGCGGCAGGCGGGCCTTGATCCCGTTGATGTTGAAGGTGGCGATTTTCATGCCCGCACCTATGCCAGCAAGCACCGCGCGGCGAAAGGCGTCAGATCGAGAAGCTCGAACCGCAGCCGCAGCCCGACGCGGCGTTGGGGTTTTCGACCTTGAACGACGATCCGCCCAGCGAATCGACGAAATCGACGATGCAGCCGCGCACCAAGTCGATGCTGACCGGATCGACGACCAGCTTCACCCCGTCGGTTTCGGTGACGATGTCATCGGCATCGATGCTTTCGGCGAGGCCGAAGCGATAGGTGAAGCCCGAACAACCGCCGCCATCGACCGCGAGGCGCAGCGCCGCTTCGCTTTCGCCCTTGCGGTCGGCGATCCAGCGGACGCGGGCCGCGGCGGCGGGCGACAGGGTGATATCGGAAAGCTGCGTGGCCATGACAGCTAGATAGGAGTTTGTGGCCAAATGAAAAGGGCGCCGCGACGGTTATCCGTCTGGCGCCCCTCCTCTCCGACCCGGGAAAGCTCGTCTATTCTTATTCGGGACCGCCCATAGCGACATTCTTGCCGGTGATCGCGGCGATCGCCATCTGGTCCGACCGCACGAACGGCATCGGATTGACCGGCGCGCCTTCGATGCGGACTTCATAATGGAGATGGTTGCCCGTCGACCGCCCGGTCGAGCCGACATAGCCCAATATGTCGCCCTTTTTGACCTGCTGGCCCGGAACCACGACGTACGACGACATATGGCCGTAGCGCGTCTGGATCATGTTGCCATGTTCGACCTCGACATAATTGCCATAGCCGCCGAGGCGCTGGGCGCGGCCGACGATGCCGTCGGCGGTGGCGTAAATCGGGGTGCCATGCGGCGCGGGAATGTCGATGCCGTTGTGGCGCGCCAGCTTGCCGGTCACCGGGTGAACCCGCATCCCGTAGGACGACGACAGCGACATATTGTCAATCGGCTGGCGCGACGGCACTGCGACGCCGATCGAAGCGGCAAGGCCGGTGTCGAGACGCTTCCATGCCTGGAAAATCGCCCGCGCTTCACTGTCTTCGGCGGCCGAAGGGATGCCCGCGGTAAAGCTGTCATCATCGGGTTCATCGGGGACGATCACACCGGCGTCGGCACCCGATTCGGCGGCTTGCACGGCAGGCGTTGCCGTCAGGAAACAGGCTGCTGCACAGACAATTGCGACTTGCTGGAACTTCTGCGCCAGAAGAGTGTTACTCAAAACGACGACCCCGCGTTTGCCATGTCGCCAAAGTCCGAAAAAGGCCTTGGCGCCGGTTTTTGTTGGTTTGGATGATTGCTCATCCCCCGCGGAAGCCTGTGTGCTGCCTCAATGGTTAAGACGCAATAACGGCATAGTATTCTTGCGTTAAACCGGCGTCGTGGCGCGCCGAGTCGTTGAACGGCGGCTTAAGCACTCCCCGAAAACGCGATTTTACGAGGCTTTGCCACGTTTCGACGGCGTGGAATCCCCGTTCGTCGCACAACCAGCCGAACCAGTCTGTGCCCGCGCGCACATGGCGGATTTCATCGACGTAGATCCGCGACAAGATTTTCGCCGAAGCCTCGTCGCCAACGGCGCGGAAGCGATCGACTGTGGCCGGGGTGACATCCAGCCCGCGCGCTTCGAGCACCATCGGAACGATCGCGAGCCGCGCCAGCGCGTCGTCCGCCGTCGATCGCGCCGCTTCCCACAATCCGGCGTGCGCGGGCAGCGCGCCATAATGGCTGCCCAATTGGCGCAGACGGCGATCGAGCAGCGCAAAGTGCATCTCTTCGTCGGCGGCCACCGCCACCCAGTCATCGACAAACGCGCGGGGAAACTGGTCGCCGAACCGCCCGACCAGATCGACCGCCAGATCGATCGCGACAAATTCGATATGGGCGAGCGCGTGGAGAAGCGCGATCCGGCCGCGTTCCGATCCGCCCTTGCCGCGCTTCGGCATCTGGTTCGGTGCCAACAGCTGCGGCCGTGCCGGCCACGCGGGCTGGTCGGGCAGCGCCGCGGTGCAGCGATGGTCGATCTCGCCCCGCCGCCACGCCCGCGCAAAGGCGCGCGCGGCGCGGCGCTTGGCATGCGGGTCCGCCGCCAACAATACCGCCCGCGCCGCTTCGTCAAGCGAAGGCATCAGAGCGCTTTTGCCGCCTCCAACACCGCATCGGCGTGGCCCTTCACGCGCACCTTGCGCCACTCCTTGGCCAGCTTGCCGTCGGCGCCGAACAAAAAGGTCGAACGCTCGATCCCCATGTAGGTGCGGCCGTAATTCTGTTTTTCGACCCAGGTGCCAAACGCTTCACACACCGCGCCGTCTTGATCGGATGCGAGGCGAACGGTCAGACCGTATTTGTCGCGGAACTTGCACAGTTTTGCCGGCGCGTCGCGCGATACCGCCAGCACCTGCGCGTTCAGGTGCGCAAAGTCGGGGGCAAGCCGCGTGAAATCCTGCGCCTCGGTCGTGCAGCCGGGTGTGTCCGCCTTGGGATAGAAATAGACGACCAGCGGCGCGCCTTTCATCGCGGCAAGGTCGATCGTCGCGCCATCGGCGTCGAGCAGCTTCACCGGCGGAATGGCATCTCCGATTGCGAGGGTCACGGCTTTGTCTCCTGTTGCGAAGGGCGAATCGACGCCCACCAGTCGGCGATCTCCTGCCGCGCCGCGTCATGCGCGGCAAGCAGTTGCGGCCAGCCGGGCTCGCCGCACTGGCTGGCGACCAGTTGACGCGCGGCGGCGGTCGCCGGTTCCCCCTCGGGCGCGGTCAGGCGCAGCATCACGAGCATCCGCGCGAGCAGGCCGTGCGCTTCGCACACACTATCGGGCACGAGACCCGCCGCCTTCATACAGGCGAGCGCGGCGGCAATATTGGGATCGTGGCATCGCCCGCTGGCGAGCTGCGTCACCTGCAGCGCAAATTCGAGGTCGACGAGCCCACCGGGTCCGCCCTTGATGTCGAGCGGTCCCTGCGGCGGCTTGTGCGCGGCGATCTTGTCGCGCATCTCGGCCGCGTCGGCGGCGAGCTTGGCGGCATCGCGCGGCGCCGCGAGCAGATCGGCGATGATCCGCTCGACTGCGGCACGCGCCGCGTCGGAACCATAGACCGGCCGCGCACGGAGCAGCGCCATATGCTCCCACGTCCACGCTTCCTCGCGCTGATAGCGTTCGAAACTGTCGAGGGTGACGACCAGCGGCCCCTGCGCGCCCTGCGGCCGCAGCCGGGTATCGACATCGTAGAGCTTGCCCGCCGCGGTCGGCACCGACATCGCCGCCGTCACCCGCTGCGCGAGGCGGTTGTAGTAAGTTGTCGCCCCGAGCGGGCGTGCGCCGTCCGATTCGGCCAGATGATCGCCGGTGAACAGATAGATGAGGTCGAGGTCCGACGCATGCGTCAGCGCGCGTCCGCCAAGCCGCCCGAGCGCCAGCACGACCAGTTCGCTGTCGGCGATCCGCCCGTGCGCGGCCTCGAACTCGGCGACGGTTGCATCGGCGAGCACTTGCAGCGCCGCCTCGGCCAGTTCGGAATAGCCCGCCGCAATGACCAGCGGATCGGTCGCGCCCGCAACGAGCTGGACGCCATAGGCAAAGCGCCGTTCGCCGACGTGGTCGCGGACGCGGTCGAGCAAGCGTTCATAGTCGAGCGCCGCGAGCCCCGGCGCCCATTCGGCCAGCAGCACTGCCTTGTCCGCCGGGGCATCGAAAGCGCGGCTGTCGATCAACCCCTCGATCAGTTCGACCCGCGCGCCCAGAGCATCGGCCAGCGCCGGTGCCAACGCCAGGATGCGCGTGGCGATCCGCGCAAGCGCGGGCTGCGCGGCGAGGAGATGGAAGAAATTCACCGCGCTGGGCAGCCCCCCGACCAGCTTGTCAAAGCGGAGCAGCGTGGCGTCGGGATCGGGCGCTGCCCCCAGCGCCTTGACCAGTTCGGGCAGCATCGTTTCGAGTGCATCGAGCGCCGCGGGGCTGCGCAGCGCGCGCGCCTTGCCGGAGCGCCAGTCGGCAATCGTGCGCAGCGCGGCGTCGGGGGGATCGAACCCCGCCGCCGCCAGCGCCGACGCCAAACCGTCATCGTCGCGCGGCAGCCCGGTGGTTACCGCACGTTCGGCAACCAGCCGATCGTAACAGGCGCCGACATCGGCAGTCACCGGTTCGAGCATCGCGAGCAGTGCCGCACCGTCGGCTAGCCCGTCGAGCCGCGCGACACCATCGAGCGCCGCCGGCTGAACCGGCAGGCAGTGCGTCTGCTGGTCCTCGACCATTTGCAACCGGTGCTCGATCCGGCGCAGCGTCACATAATGGCCCGACAGTCGCGTCGCCACCTCAGGCTCGACCCGCCCCGCCGCCGCGAGCGCCGCGAGTGCATCGACCGTCGCCGGGACGCGCAGCGACGCATCGCGCCCGCCATAGATAAGCTGGTGGACCTGCGCGAAAAACTCGATCTCGCGGATGCCGCCGCGCCCGCGCTTCAGGTCATATCCGGGGCCGAACGCCTGCCCCTGCGCGAAATGGTCGCGGATCCGGTCGCTCATCGCGCCGATTTCCTTGAGCTGGCGGAAATCGAGGCTGCGGCGCCAGATGAACGGCTGGATCGCCGCCAGAAATTGCGCGCCAAGCGCGCGGTCGCCCGCCGACGCGCGGCTGCGGATGAACGCCGCCTGCTCCCACGCCAGGGCTTCCGATTCATAATAGGAAATCGCGCCGTCAATCGAGAGCACGATCGGCGTCACCTCGGGATGCGGGCGCAGGCGCAGGTCGACGCGTAGCACATGGCCGTCGCCGGTGCGCGCCGACAAAATC
Organism: Sphingopyxis solisilvae; assembly: GCF_015475875.1. GTDB lineage: Bacteria > Pseudomonadota > Alphaproteobacteria > Sphingomonadales > Sphingomonadaceae > Sphingopyxis > Sphingopyxis solisilvae. The sequence goes on from NZ_JADKYM010000007.1 coordinate 55,845, forward strand.
TCGGTCATCCGTCGCGCGATCCGGACCGCCGCTTCGGTCGGGTCGTCGCGCGACCGGCGCGGCAGCGTTTCGGGGTCGAAGATCAGGATCGGGTCGATGTCGGACGAATAGTTGAGCTCATGGCTGCCGAGCTTGCCGAGCGCAATCACCGCCAGCCCGCGCGGTTCCTCGTCGGGCACCCGCTCGGCAAAGGCGGCGGCGAGCGCGATGTCGCAGGCGCGGTCGGCAAACTCGGTCAGCCGCCGCGTCGTCGCCGCGACGTCATGCTCGCCCGACAGGTCGCCGAGCGCGAGCAGCAACGCGACGCGACCGCGCCATTGGCGCATGGTCCGCATGATATCGTCATCGACCGGCGGCGGCAGGACATGGTCGAGCGCCGCGTCGGTTCCATCGCTGAGGAAGCGCGAGACGTCGTCGGGGTTCAGTTCGGCGAGTCGCGCGAGAAAGGGTGCGTGGGCGGTAAGCCTGTCGAGCGCGGACCGGCGGCTGGAAGCGTCGAGGATCGTCATCGGCGGTGGCTATCGCCCGCCACCATTACGGTATCAACCCCTCCTCGTCATTGCGAGCGTAGCGAAGCAATCCAGGGGTTGCGTAAATCGCTCTGGATTGCTTCGCTACGCTCGCAATGACGATCCGGTCGAAGCGACCGCGCCTCAGGCCGGAACCGTGCTCTCGTCGAAAAACAGCACCTGCGAAATCGCCGCGCGCAGCGTTGCCGGCTGATAAGGCTTGGTCAGCAGGAACGCCGGCTCGGGGCGATCGCCCGTCAGCAGCCGTTCGGGGAAGGCGGTGATGAAGATGACCGGCACCTTGAGGTCGGTCAGGATTTCCTGCACCGCCTCGATCCCCGAGCTGTTGTCGGCGAGTTGGATGTCGGCGAGCACCAGTCCGGGCTGGTGCTTTTGCGCTTCGGCAACCGCCTCGCGGTGGGTGGTGGCGACTGCGACGACATCATGGCCGAGGTCGCGGACGATCATTTCGATGTCCATCGCGATGATCGGTTCGTCCTCGATGATCAGGATGCGCGCGCGGGTCTGGCGGTCGATTTCCGCGGTGGCTTCGGCGATCAGCGTTTTTACATCGTCGGCGCTGCGACCGATGATGCGGCCGGTGTCCTCGATGTCAAAGCCTTCCACCGCGGTCAGCAGCAGCGCTTGGCGCGCGAGCGACGGAATGCGGCGCAGCCGCGCGTCGGCGATCGCGATGTCGGTGCCGTCATCCGCATCCGCCGCAGCGGCCGCCTCGGCCATCAGACCAAAATTGTCGTGAACCATCCGGTACAGCTGGATGCGCAGGTCGCTGCCGGTATCGACCGCGTCGGGGTTCGCCACCAGCGTTTCCAGCAGGCGCGCGACCAGCGCGTCGCCATTTTGCTGGCTTCCCGAAATTGCCCGACCATAACGCCGCAGATATGGAAGATGCGGCGCGATCGCCTGACCCAATGACATATATTTTCCCTCCTGAGCGGGCTGCAACCCGCGAAAAAGCCGGCAAAACCGCCGCAACGCGGCGGCCGCCGACATAATTTCACCCAATGGGAACGAATTAGCCGCAAATTAGTTTCATGGGGAAGAACAAACACGCCATTGCGGTTTGATGAATGCGCGGTTAGCAACAGGCCCCATGTCAAGCGGATGCCCCGATAATGTCGTCTGAAACCGGTTCGCCACGCGGCGATACGTCGGGGAAGGATGCTGCCAAAAGACCCCCCGCCCGGACGCAGGACGTCAATGGCGCCCTGCGCCGTGCCTATGAATCGACGGTGGACGAGACGATTCCCCAGTCGATGCTCGACCTGCTCAGCAAACTCGACTGAGCTCAGCGCCGGTAGCGCGCTGCGAATTCGGACTGGAATACCGCGAAGCGGCGCTCCGCAATCGCGTCGCGCATCGCCTGCATCAACGCCTGGTAAAAATGCAGATTATGCTGGGTCATCAGCATCGCGCCCAGCATCTCGCCCGAGCGGACAAGATGATGCAGATAGGCGCGCGACCAGGTCGTACAGACCGGGCAATCGCATGACGGATCGAGCGGTCCCTGATCCTCGGCATGCTTGGCGTTGCGGATGTTGACCGGACCATCCCAGGTAAAGGCCTGGCCGTTGCGCCCCGATCGCGTCGGCAGCACACAGTCGAACATATCGACCCCGCGCGCGACCGCCCCGACCAGATCGTCGGGCTTGCCGACCCCCATCAGGTACCGCGGCTTGTCGGCGGGCAACTGGCCGGGGGCATAGTCGAGCACGCCGAACATCGCCGCCTGCCCCTCGCCCACCGCAAGCCCGCCGATCGCATAGCCGTCGAAACCGATATCGGTCAGCGCCGCCGCCGATCGCGCGCGCAGCTTTTCGTCGAGCGAACCCTGCTGGATGCCAAACAGCGCCGACCGTTCGGCATGTTCCTCGCCCGCGTCGAACCCGGCGCGGCTGCGTGCGGCCCAGCGCATCGACCGCTCCATGCTCGCCTCGGCGCGCTTCGCATCGACGCCGTTGGGCGGACATTCGTCGAACGCCATCACGATGTCGCTGCCCAGCAGCCGCTGGATTTCCATCGAGCGTTCGGGGGTCAGCATATGGCGCGAGCCGTCGAGGTGGCTCTTGAACGCAACCCCATCTTCGCTCTGCTTGGTCAGGGCCGACAGGCTCATCACCTGATAGCCGCCGCTGTCGGTCAGGATCGGGCGGTCCCAGCCCATGAACTGGTGCAGCCCGCCGAGCCGCGCCATGCGTTCGGCCGTCGGGCGCAGCATCAGATGATAGGTATTGCCGAGGATGATGTCGGCGCCGGTCGCGCACACCTCGGCGGGGCGCATCGCCTTCACCGTCGCCGCGGTGCCGACCGGCATGAACGCGGGCGTACGAATGTCGCCGCGCTGCATTTTGATCGTGCCCGTGCGCGCGGCACCGTCGGTCGCGGCGATAGAAAAGGCGAATCTTGTCGTCATCGCGCGCGCCTATGGCGGGGTAGCCCGATAAAGTCGAGGTTGGTCAATCCTCCCTGTCGCGCAGGGATGGGGAGGTGGCAGCGCGGAGCGCTGACGGAGGGGCTTTTGCGCCGACGTCGCCAAGCCCCTCCACCATCCGCTTCGCGGACGGTCCCCCTCCCCATCGCTGCGCGACAGGGAGGATCGACAATCGCCTATTCCCGCGCGTGCTCGCTCGACGGCTCGTCGGCAGCGGCCTTCGCCTTCTCCTTCGGCTTTTCCTTTTCGAAGATTGCCAGCAGTTCCTTTTTCTTCGCTTCGGACAGTCCCTCCTCGGCTTCGGGGAACATCTCGTCCTCTTCCTCTTCGATATGGTGGAGGTAGCGGTCCTTCATCGTGCGAAACCGCGTCAGCCAGCCGGTCGAGCCGAAATCCATCTCGTAAAGCTCGGTCAGCATGTCGTCGATTTCCTTGTGCTCGGCGACGCTGTGCTGCGCCTCGTCGCGCAGGTCGGGCTTGCCGAGCATCGTGGCGTACAGCGACATTTCTTCCGACGCGGCATGCGCAGTCACCTCGACGCGAAAGGCTTCGAACAGTTTTTCGCGTTCGGGGCTGTCGCCCTTGGTCTGGTCGATCCGGTCGAGCAGTTCGCGGTGGCGATCGTGGTCGGCTTTCAGTCGCGCGAAGATTTTCGTTTCGGCCATGTTCGTCTCCTCTGCGAGGGAGAACGGACTATCACGCCGACGGTTCCCGGTCCGCGATCAGGCGGCCTTCCAGTCGCTCGTCGTGGTGAAGGCGGGCAGCGCCATGCCCGCCGTCGACTGGGTGGCCGCGGCGATCAGATAGGGCGATACGCGGTGGCGCGTACACAGGCCGCCGTTGCCGTCGCTGACCATCGTCTGTTCGAACTCGACGCCCTGCTGGTGCTTCATCGACCGGCGGACGGTCGCGGTCACCAGCTGCCCTTCGCCGAAATCGATGACGAACTGCGTCCCGACGGGCACATCCAATATCCCTTCGATAAAGGCGCCGGTCGCCGACAGGTTGCGGATGACGACGTCGTAACGATGGTTGTCGTGGACCGCCCCGACCTTGCGGAACAGCGAGAAGCGATCGTTGCGCTGTCGCGCCGGCCCGGCTGGCTTGATCGTCCACGACCCCGCCTCGGCATGTTCGAGCAATTCGGCATTGCCCACCGGCTTGCTGTACACATAACCCTGGACGTGGCTGACGTTGAGCTTGCGGATCAGGTCGAGCTGGTCGAGCGATTCGATACCTTCGGCCGTGGTTTCCATCTCCAGCGCTTCGGCCAGCGCGACGATGGCGGCGATCAGCGCGCTGTTGCGCGATCCCTTTTCCGTCGCCCCGCGCACAAAACTCTGGTCGATCTTGATCTTGTCGAACGGCGCGTTCTGCAGATAGCCGAGCGACGAATAGCCGGTGCCGAAATCGTCGAGCGCCAGGCGAACCCCGAGTCCTTTCAGCGCCTTGAACATCTGGGCGGTGTCGGCCGAATCGCCCAGAAAGACGCTTTCGGTGATCTCGAGTTCGAGCCGGTCGGGCGACAATCCCGTCGCCGCCAGCGCCTTGGCGACGACCTTGGGCAAATCGGCATTGGCGAACTGGATCGGCGAGACATTGACCGCGACGCGCATGTCCCCCGGCCACCGCACGGCATCCTCGCACGCCTGACGCAACACCCATTCGCCAAGCGGCCAGATCAGATTGGTTTCCTCGGCAATCGGAACAAACACGCCCGGCGAAATCACGCCGCGCTCGGGATGCGTCCAGCGTACGAGCGCCTCGACCCCCGTCACCATATTGGTCTTCGCCTGCACCACCGGCTGATAGTGCAACTCCATCTCGCCGCGCGCCAGCGCATCGCGCAGATCCTCCTCGAGCGCGCGGCGCACTTCGGCCGCCTGATGGAGTTCGCTCGAATAAAAGGCGAAACGACCGCGGCCGTTACCCTTTGCGGCATAGAGCGCGAGGTCGGCGTTGCGAACGAGGTCGTCGCTGTTCACCCCGTCGAACGGTGCGATCGCGACCCCGACCGACGCGCCGATGATACAGCGGCTGCCATCGACCGAATAGGGTTGCGACAGGCTGGCAATGATATCCGCCGCCAGGTCGCCCAATTTGCCGCGATCGTCGACGTCGGGCAGGATGATCTTGAACTCGTCGCCGCCAAGGCGGCTGACCATTTCCTTGTCGCCGACGATCTTGAGCAACCGTTCGGCGACCTGCTTGAGCAGCGCGTCGCCCGCCGGATGCCCCAGCGTATCGTTGACCTGTTTGAAACGGTCGAGGTCGAGCAGCATGATCGCGCAGGACCGCTGTTGCTGGGCAAAGGCAGCCAGCGTCGAATCGAGCTTTTTCGAGATGTTGAACCGGTTGGCGAGCCCGGTCAGCGAATCATAGAGCGCCAGCCGCGACGCATCCTCGGCCGACCGGCGCTGCGCGGTGACATCGGTGCCGCTGCCGCGATAGCCGGTGAACCTGCCGCCAGCATCAAACTGCGGACGACCCGAAATCGCCCACCAGCGATCGTCGCCCTCGAACGCGCTGCGCAGCGGCAGTTCGTCGAACTTCGACTGTTTGGTCAGGAGGAAGGGCAACGTGCGCTGGTGCTCGCCATGGCCATCGACCGGCAGGAACAATTCGGTGAAATAGCTACCCAGAATCTGCCCGCTCGTCCGGCCCATCAGTTGCGCAACCGAATCGGTAATATAGGTTAGCCGGCCTTTGGCATCGGTCGACCAGAACCAGCCCTGCCCGCTTTCCTCGTAATTCTGGAGCAGGAGCAGCGCCTCGCGCGTGTGCAGATTGGGAGGCGCCGCGTCGATCCGCGGTTTGCCGATACGCGAGCCGAACTTGCCGAAAAAGCCGCGCTGGCCTTCATCGACTAAATCTTCCTCACGTTGGGCAGCCCCCATCCGCATCGGCCCATCCATCAATTCATGCTCTTGCTGAACCCCACATTGAGCACGGCTATGGGCGTAAGGGATTGCGATTATGTAAATAAGCGACGGGTCGCGTCGATACCACGCCTCGCCGTATTTCGCTCCCGGTAACGCTCCCTTAACCGCGCCAGGTTGATTATCGGGGCCGATGGCTATTCCAGCATATATCGAAAAGGTCGCGCAGTCGCGTGACAAGCGTCAAAGCATGCGGCGAAAGCTCCGCCTGCAATTGCCAGGCACAAAAATAAATGGCGTCGAAGTCGAGGTGTTGTTGCACAATATATCGGCGACGGGCCTGCTCCTCGAAGGCGAAGTCGGGCTGGCACCTGGCCATGGGATCGACGTAACCTTGCCTCATGCGGGTGTGACGCGCGCCAGAGTGGTCTGGATCAGCGGCGTGCTTTGCGGTTGCGAATTCGACACACCGATCTCGCCTGCGACGCTCAGCGCCGCCCAGTTGAGAGGCGTTGGCGATGCCCCTCCCAACGAGACCGACTTTTTTCCTAAGCCCGTGACCGACAGCTTCGGTGTCCGGCTGCACCGATTGCGCACCATCAAGCGATTGACGCAGGTTCAAATCGCAGCTGAACTGGGCGTCAGCGAACAGTCGATTTCAGCTTGGGAACAGGACAAAGCGAGGCCCAAGGCCGGACGAATGAAAGCGCTCGCAATCCTGCTGGGGGTTCCGATATCCGAACTGCTCGGGATCGACGAGCCTGTCAGTATCGGCGACGTCGTTGCCCGTGCCAAGGCGCAGATCGCCGAGGCCGCCGATGTCAGCGCCGACAACGTCAAGATTATCATTGAAATCTAGCGACCTTCCACAATCATCATGCCGCGATCAGCAACTATTGCGGTGTCGCGATACCGTGATCGCCAAACAAAAGCGCTTGACCCTGACGCTGCGTCATCCCCGATAGGGTGCGGCGTGATGAGGAGACAGGCGTTGCGAACGGTCAAACAGGTTGCCACGGCAGCGGGGATCAGCGTCCGGACGCTGCATCATTATGATGCGGTGGGCCTGCTCCGCCCCGGGCATGTCGGGGCCAACGGCTATCGCTATTACGGGAAAGAGGAGTTGCTGCGGCTCCAGCAGATCCTCTTTTACCGCGAGCTCGGCATGCCACTCGCCGAGATCGGCGCGGTGCTCGACGATCCCGCCTTCGACCTGCTTACCGCGCTGCGCGGGCATCGCGCCGCGCTTCAGCGCCGGATCGCGCAATATCGCGACCTCATCCAGACCATCGATCGCACGATCGCATCACTGGAAAGGAACGAAATGATGGAAGACAATGATTATTACGCCGGCATCGCCCCCGAAACGCGCGACCGCTGGGAGCGCGAGGCCGAAGCTTTCTGGGGCAAGGAGGCGGTCGCCGCGGCGCATGAAAAGGCGCGCGCGCTGACGAAAGAACAGGTCGATCATATCCGCCGCGAGATGGCGGATATCCGCGACGACTTCACGCAGCTGTTTCGCGGCGGCGCCGCGCCGGGGTCGGACGCGGTGCAGGCGGTCACCGACCGCCATTGCCGCTGGGTCTCGCACAGTTGGACTCCCGACGCCGCGGCATTCGCGGGCCTGGGTCGCTTTTACGTCGAGAATCCCGAGTTTCGCGCGACATATGACGACGGCACGCTGCCCGGCTGCCCCGAATTCATCGCCGAGGCGATGGCAATCTATGCCGAACGGTCGCTCGGACGCGGCAACAGCAGGCTCGCGTCGCCATAGCTGTAGAAACGATATCCGGCGCCGATCGCATGGGCATAGGCCGCCTGCATCGTCTCCAGTCCCATCAGCGCGCTGACCAGCATGAACAGGGTCGAGCGCGGCAGATGAAAATTGGTCATCAGCCCGTCGATCGCCTTGAAGCGATAACCGGGGGTGATGAAGATCGCGGTGTCGCCAGCGAACGCCGCGATCGTGCCGTCGTCCTGTGCCGCGCTTTCGAGCAGGCGCAGGCTGGTGGTGCCGACCGCGATGATCCGACCGCCTGCTGCGCGCACCGCATTCAGCCGCGCCGCGGTGTCGGTTTCGATCCGGCCCCATTCGGCGTGCATCACATGGTCGTCGGTGTCGTCGGCCTTGACCGGCAGGAAGGTGCCCGCGCCGACGTGCAGCGTCAGCGTTTCGGTCGCGATGCCTGCCGCGGCAAGCCCAGCGAGCAGGCCGGGGGTGAAATGCAGCGCCGCGGTCGGCGCCGCAACCGCGCCGTCTTTCGCCGCGAACATCGTCTGGTAATCGGACCGGTCGTCCTCGTCGGTCGCGCGCTTGCCCGCGATATAGGGCGGCAGCGGCATCGTGCCCGCGCGTTCGAGCAGCACCTCGACCGGCTCATCACCCGCGAAAGCCAGAATGAAGCTGCCGTCGGATAGCCGCTCCTCGGCCTGCGCCGACACGCCCGCGCCGAAATCGACCGTTTCGCCGACGCGCAGCCGTTTGGCGTTGCGCACGAACGCCTGCCAGCGGCGCAGGTCGATCCGCTTGTGCAAGGTGGCGCCGATTTTGGCGTCGCCCCGCCGACCCTCCAGCTGGGCGGGGATCACGCGCGTGTCGTTGAACACCAAGCAGTCGCCGGGGCGCAGCCATGACGGCAGATCTCGCACGCCCGCATCGACGATATTGTCGCCCTCGACCACCAGCATCCGCGCCGCATCGCGCGGCCGCGCCGGGCGCAGCGCGATGCGCTCGTTCGGCAGCTCGAAATCAAAAGCATCGACGCGCATCGCGCGCGAATCCCTTAACGGATCGGGGCGTTGAGCTGGTCGGCGGTGATTTCGACGGCGGGTGGCGGCGGCGCTTCGACCAGCATCGACGCGGGCGGCATCGGGCGGTTGTCGGCCGCGACCGACACCTGAACCATCCGCGACATCACCGCGGGCGGCTCGCCCTTCTGGATCGCGTCGACATATTGCATCCCCGACACGACCCGCCCGAAGGCGGTGTAGCGCCGATCGAGCGAAAACCGCGGCTGGAACATGATGAAGAACTGGCTGTTCGCGCTGTCTTCGCTTTCGGCGCGCGCCATCGACACGGTCCCGCGCAGGTGCGGGGTGGGATTAAATTCGGCTTTCAGGTCGGGCAACTGCGACCCCCCCTGCCCGGTCGCCGTCGGATCACCGGTCTGCGCCATGAACCCGTCGATCACACGGTGGAATTTGACCCCGTCGTAAAAGCCGGCACGGGCCAGCTGCTTCAGCCGCTCGACATGGCCCGGGGCGACATTGGGATAGAGCTGGATCACCACCCGGCCGCCCGTCGAAAGGTCGAGGTTGAGCATATATTCGGGGTTGTTGATATATTGATCGGGCGACATCGTCGGAGCGGCGGGCGTTTCGGCCGTGGCTTCGGCTGCCGGGGCCGGAGCGGCTTCCTGCGCCGCGCCAGGGGCCGCGAACGCAAGCGTCATGGCGACAAGGATCGTGGGGCGAAAGGTAAATTTCATGCTGGATCGGCCCTTGGAAAAATCGTTTGCGGTTGCGCCCCGTTGGCGCGCCCTAGCGGGAAAAAGCTGAACGCTCAATGATCGGTATCAGCGCTCACCCTGGAGCAGCCCGCGCTCGGCAATGCGACCCACCACCGCTTCGCGGACCGCAGGCGTCACGAACTTGCGAATGTCGCCGCCAAAGATCGCGATTTCCTTGACCAGCCGCGACGCGATCGGTTGCAGGCCGACGTCGGCCATCAGGAATACCGTTTCGATCCGGTCGTTCAATTGCTGGTTCATCCCCGCCATCTGATATTCATATTCGAAGTCGGCGACCGCGCGCAGCCCGCGCACGATCATCCCCGCGCCTTCGCGCTCGGCAAAATCCATCAACAGGGAGTTGAACCCGACGACGCGGATGTCGCCGCCCAGCCCCGCGACTTCGGTGCGCACCATCGCGATGCGCTCGTCATCGTCGAACAAAGGCGATTTGGCGATATTTGTCGTCACCCCGATCACCAGCCGATCGACCAGCTTTGCGCCGCGGCGGATGATGTCCATGTGGCCCAAGGTGATCGGGTCGAAGGTTCCGGGATAAACCCCAATGCGCATCAACGGTCCCTTTCCACCACATAGCGCGCGATCGCGCGCAGCAGCGCCGCCTCGTCGCCGAAGCTCGCCAGATGTCCGATTGCCTGCTCGACCAGCGCGGTCGCCTGTTCGCGCGCGCGTTCCAGCCCCATCAGCGTCACGAACGTACCCTTGCCCGCCGCCGCATCCTTGTGCAGCGCCTTGCCCGCCAGCGCCTCGTCGCCCTCGACATCCATGATGTCGTCGGCGATCTGGAACGCGAGCCCGATGTCGCGGGCATAGGCGCGCAGCGCGGTGCGCCCCTCGGGCGGGATGCGCGCCAGGATCGCCCCCGCCTCGACCGAAAAGGCGATCAGCGCCCCGGTCTTGAGCTGTTGCAGCCGCGTCACCGTCGGCAGGTCGAAGTTTGCCGTTTCGGCAGCAAGGTCCATCATCTGGCCGCCCGCCATCCCCGCCGGTCCCGCGGCGCGCGCCAGTTCGCAGCACAGCTCGCCGCGCACGAACGGATCGTTGCTCGTCGCCGGATCGCACAGCCACTCGAACGCCAGCGCGTGGAGCGAATCGCCTGCCAGCACCGCGGTCGCCTCGTCGAACGCCTTGTGCACCGTCGGCTTGCCGCGGCGCATATCGTCGTCGTCCATGCACGGCAGATCGTCGTGGATCAGCGAATAGACGTGCATCGCCTCGACCGCAGCCCCGACGCGCAGGCTGGCAGTCCGGTCGACGTGGAACAAATTACCGGTCGCGCAGACCAGCAGCGGGCGCAGCCGCTTGCCCCCTGCAATTGCGGCATAGCGCATCGCCTCGTACAGCGGCGCGCGCGGATCGTGCGGAACCGGGAGCAGCCGGTCGAACAGCCGGTCGATATCGGCCATGATGTCCGCCTGCGCGCTGCGCAAGATGTCCGATCCGCGCGTCAATTCGTCGTTCGTCAAAGCCATGATCGCTCAGCTTTCGCCGAACGCGGTGGTCCCGGTCGGACGACCGTCGGCGCCCAGGCTGACCTGTTCGATCCGCGCCTGCGCCGCGGCAAGCCGCGCCTCGCAATGCGCGCGCAGCGCATGGCCACGTTCGTAAAGGGCGACCGATTCCTCCAGATTGACGTCGCCGCTTTCCAGCCGCCGCACAATCGTTTCGAGCTCGCCCATCGCCGCCTCGAACGACAGCGCGGTGATGGCAGGGTCCGGGGCGGGTGCGGCAGCGGCGTCGGGGGTGTCCGTCATAGCCCTGCTTTGGCCCTTTCGCCCCCCCATGGTCAAGTGCGGTCAGGCTTGACGTCGCACCCCGTCCGCCTACGCTGGCCCATATCCGATCGCCTCGACGAAAGTTCTGCCATGACCCTGCAAACCGTCAGCGCCTATTTCGCCACCGCCATCATTTTCGGCGTCCTCGACGCGATCTGGCTGCGCACGATGTTGACGAAAGTCTATCGCCCCGAAATCGGCGCGCTGTTGATGGACGGCTGGCGCCCTGCCCCGGCCCTGATTTTCTATGCACTTTATATGCTGGGCATCCAGATTTTCGCGGTCGCGCCGGCGCTGGCGGCGGGCAAATGGCAGGTCGCGGCGCAATGGGGCGCGATGTTCGGCTTTTTCTGTTACATGACCTACGACCTCACCAACCATGCGACGATGAAAATCTGGTCGACCAAGGTGACGCTCCTCGACATCGTATGGGGGACGCTGGCGACGGGATTTGCCGCGGGTGCAGCGGCGTGGCTGGTGCTCACATTGCTGCCGCGAGCCACTTAAACCCGCTTCACTTTCGACAATCACGATTCCGCTTTTTGCAATTGCCGCGCGGCGCGCGGCCAATCATGCTGCATTGCACAAGAGAGAGGGGCGTAAAGGCAAGTTTTGTTCTGGTAAACAAGGACTTGCATCATGAAAAAACTCTTCCTCCCCGCCCTGGCGCTGCTCGCCGTCACCCCCGCCAGCGCCCAAGCTGACGAACCCGTGACGCAGCGGTTCGAGCATAAGGGCGCCAGCTACCGCTATACCGTCACCCAAGTCGGCGATGTCCGCGTCATCAGCGGCGTCGAGGAACGCACCGGCAAACCCTTCACGCTGCGCGTCGGCCAGCACCGCGTCCGCGGCACCGTCGGATCGCAACAGGTGAGTTTTCCGCTGCGCGACGTCGAACCGCTGACCAAACCCGCCACCACCCTCGCCGCGCGTTGACCCCTTCACACCGCAGGCCCCATGGTGCCCAAAAAGGCATTATGGGGTCTGTTCGTTTTCCCCGCGCCCCGCTAAAGGCGCGCCATGACTCAGACCGCAACCGCGCCCGCCTCCGTCATCACCCCCGAGATCGTCGCCGAACACGGCCTCTCGCCGGAAGAATATGAGCGCGTCCTGGCCGCGCTCGGGCGCGAGCCGAATCTCGTCGAACTCGGCATCTTCTCGGTCATGTGGTCCGAGCATTGCAGCTACAAAAGCTCGCGTATCCATTTGAAGAAGCTGCCGACCGAGGCGCCGTGGGTGATCTGCGGTCCCGGCGAAAATGCCGGCGTGATCGACATCGGCGAAGGGCCGGACGGCAAGAAGCTCGCGGCGATCTTCAAGATGGAGAGCCACAACCACCCGTCGTATATCGAACCCTATCAGGGCGCAGCGACCGGCGTCGGCGGCATCCTGCGCGACGTCTTCACGATGGGGGCGCGCCCCGTCGCGAACCTCAACGCGCTGCGCTTCGGTCGCCCCGACCATCCGAAGATGAAGCATCTGATCTCGGGCGTCGTCCACGGCATCGGCGGCTATGGCAATTGCGTCGGCGTTCCGACGGTCGGCGGCGAGGTCAATTTCCACAAGGCCTACGACGGCAATATCCTCGTCAACGCGATGACGGTCGGTGTCGCCGAACAGGACAAGATCTTTTACTCGGCCGCTAGCGGCGTCGGCAATCCGATCGTCTATGTCGGATCGAAGACCGGCCGCGACGGCATCCATGGCGCCACCATGGCGTCGGCCGACTTCGGCGAGGATGCCGAGGAAAAGCGCCCGACGGTGCAGGTCGGCGACCCGTTCACCGAAAAATTGCTGATCGAGGCGTGCCTCGAACTGATGGCATCGGACGCGATCGTCGCGATTCAGGACATGGGCGCCGCGGGCCTGACCAGCTCGTCGGTCGAAATGGCGTCGAAGGGCGGCGTCGGCCTCCACCTAAAGATGGACGATGTGCCGCAGCGCGAAACCGGCATGACGGCATACGAGATGATGCTGTCCGAATCGCAGGAACGCATGCTGATGGTGCTGAAGCCCGGCAAGGAGGAGTTTGCGAAGGCGATTTTCCACAAATGGGAGCTCGATTTTGCGGTCATCGGCACCGTCACCGACACCGGCCGCATGGTGCTCGAACATCATGGCGAGATCGTCTGCGACATTCCGCTCGCGCCGCTCGCCGACGATGCGCCGCTCTATGACCGACCGCACGTCCCGACCCCGAAACAGGCGCCGCTGACCAACGTTCCCGAGACGAAGGACGTCGCCGCCGACCTCAAGACGCTGATGGGGACCCCCGACATCGCCAGCCGCCGCTGGATCTGGGAGCAGTATGACAGCCAGGTCGGCGCCGACACGGTGCAGACCGGCGGCGACGCCGCGCTCGTCCGCATCCATGGCACCAACCGCGCGCTCGCGATGAGCACCGACTGCACCCCGCGCTATTGCTACGCCGACCCCGTCGAGGGCGGCAAGCAGGCGGTCGCCGAAACCTGGCGCAACATCAGCGCGGTTGGCGCCACCCCGCTCGCAATCACCAACTGCCTCAATTTCGCGAACCCGCAGCGCCCCGAAATCATGGGCCAGATCGTCGGCTGCCTCGACGGCATGGCGCAGGCGTGCCGCGCGCTCGACTATCCGATCGTCTCGGGCAATGTCAGCCTCTATAACGAGAGCAAGGCGACCGGCGGCGGCAGCGCGATCCTGCCGACCCCCGCGATCGGCGGCGTCGGCGTGATTGAAGATCTGAACAAGGCGGTCGGCATCGGTTTCAAGCGCACCGGCGACATCGTGCTGGCGGTCGGCGAACGCGCCGGGCATCTCGGCCAGTCGATCTGGCTGCGCGAAATTCATGGCCGTGAAGAAGGCCCGCCGCCCGAGGTCAACCTGCGCTGCGAAAAGCGCACCGGCGACTTTATCCGCAATGCGATCAACGCCGGCTGGATCACCGCCTGCCACGACGTGTCGGACGGCGGCATCGCGGTGACGCTCGCCGAAATGGCGCTGAAATCGAACATCGGCGTGCTGGTCAGCGAAGAACAGCCGTTCGGCGTCGCCGAAAGCTTCTTTGGCGAGGACCAGGGGCTGTATCTCGTCACCGTTTGCGACACCTGCCTCGCCGACTTCCTCGACGCCGCGGGCCGCGCCGACGTGCCGGTCGATCCGGTGGGGCGGACGATCAAGGACCGCATCGTGTTCGAGCTGCCCGATAGCGATCATGAGGTGACGCTGGCGGAACTGCGCGAGGCGCATGAGGGGTTTTTCCCGAACCTGATGGGCGCCGACGCGGCGCTCGCGTAACTTCGTCATTGCGAGCGTAGCGAAGCAATCCAGAGCGGTGTACGCCTACTCTGGATTGCTTCGCTACGCTCGCAATGACGAGGGGCTATTTGGCACGGAGATGAGAGGTCCATGAGCATCCATATCGGCATCGGCGGCTGGACCTTCGAACCATGGCGCGGCACCTTTTACCCCGACAAACACCCGCAAAAGCGCGAGCTGGAATATGCCGGGCAGCATCTGACGGGGATCGAGATCAACGGCACCTATTACAGCAGCCAGAAGCCCGAGACATTTGCGAACTGGGCCGCATCGGTTCCCGACGGCTTCAAATTCAGCGTCAAGGCGTCACGTTTCACGACCAATCGCAAGGTGCTGGCCGATGGCGCCGCCTCGATCGAGAAATTCCTGACGCAGGGGCTGACCCGCCTCGGCGACCGGCTCGGTCCGATCCACTGGCAATTCATGGCAACCAAGAAATTTGACCGCGACGATTTCGAGGGTTTCCTCGATTTGCTGCCCGACAGCCAGGACGGCCTCCCCTTGCGCCACGCGATCGAGGTGCGCCACGAAAGCTTCCGCGACCCGGCGTTCATCGACATGCTGCGCGAGCGCAACATGGCGATCGTCTATGCCGACAGCGATGAATTTCCCTGCATCGACGAACAGACCGCCGACTTCACCTATGCGCGGCTTCAGCGGTCGCAGGAGGACGTCGAAACAGGTTATGACGACAAGGCGCTGGACGGCTGGGCCAAACAGGCCCGCGACTGGGCCGCGGGCGAGCGCGACGTCTTCCTCTTCTTCATCGCCGGCGCCAAAGTCCGCAACCCCGCCGCCGCACAAGCGCTGATCGCGCGGCTAGCCTGATAGTAAGGGGTACGACGAGAGCGGAGGGCGAGAGGCCTCGCCGCGGTCGGCCGTTCGTTCATAAACCTGGCGCTAATCGCGCGTTTCGTCAGCGACGGGATGACCTTGCAGGTTTTGCTTCCCCCATTCGCACAGCGGCGTCAGGGCGTCATTCAGCGATCCGCCCAATCGGGTCAGCGAATAATCGACGCGCGGCGGAACCTGATGGAACATTTCCCGATGGACCAGCCCATCCGCTTCCATCTCCCGCAATTGCTGGATCAGCATCTTTTCGCTGATCTGGGGAATACGCCGTTTGAGCGCGCCAAACCGCACAGCGCCATCGGATAATTCCCACAGGATAACCGCTTTCCACTTGCCGCCGATGATACCGAATACCGGCCCAAGACCGTCATTGTAAGGTTGTTTTCGTATCGCCACTTTATCCATTTCTTACCAGAAAGTCAGTATATGACAAATAAGTAGGTAATTGATTAATCGAAAGTATATCGCCACTCCATCTCGCGATCAACACGGCGTCGCGCCAGCGCCGCCTCCAGCGAGAAAGGATCCGATCTTCATGTCCGACAAATTGCTGATACTTGTGGGAAGCCCGAGGCGAAACGGCAACACTGCGGCGCTCGCCGATGCCGTTCGGAAAGGGGCACTGACGGGAGGCAGCGATGTTACGCTTCGCTATCTCGACGATCATATTTCCGCGTTTCTGCGCGACTGCCGCCAATGCCGTGGACCCGATGGCGAATGCGCCATCGATGACCGCTACCGATCGCTGTTCTTCGACGATTTCCTGCCCGCCCGCGGGGTGATTTTTTGCACGCCAATTTATTGGTATGGCGTATCCGCTCAGCTCAAGGCGTTCTTCGACCGCAGCTTCTGCTATTATGCGGCCTCCTATCCGGGGTCGCAGGATGCGCTCGCGGCGATGGCGCGCAAACGGCTCGGCCTGGTGCTGGCGTCCGAGGAAACCTATCCCGGTGTGGCACTTGGCATTATCCACCAGATTCAGGAATTTTCCCGCTACACCAATTCGGACTTCGTTGGCGTGGTGCGGGGCGCCGGGAACAGCCGCGGCGAGGTACGGCGCGATCCGACAAACCCGGTCGGAAACGCCCAACGATTTGGCAGGGACATTTTTTCCCGGGCCTATTCCGACTACCGGTTGGAAACGCCCCGGAGTCCGCGCGTCTGGCCGGAGAGCGGCCTGACAAGCTCTTCATCTTAGGGCGCGCGGCTGCAATGTCGGCCTGTCTAAGCCAGCTTCGATGTCTCCGGTTTTCGCCGGGGACATCGATCATTCACGCCGCGCGGGCGAGCTCCGGCATCGCTGCGGCTTCGGCGGCTTTCGTGCCCAGCAGGTCATAGGGGTCGATGCCGTCGGCGCGCATCATCGCGTGGACCTGCTTGTAAATTCTGGGCTCGGCGATCCCCAGCCGCTGCCGCGCCGCGTCCAGCGGTTCGGCGAGCAGTGCCTCGATATCCTGATAGGCGATCTGCTGCGCGGCGCGGCCGATCCGCTGGCCCTCACGCACCGCGCCATAGATCGGATAGCGGCGGCCGAACCCCTTGCGGATTTCGCGCGCGCCGGCCCAGGCGATGAACAAGGTGCCCCAGCTCGGCGTCTGGCTGTATGAAAAGGCGAGCACGCATTGTTCGCCCAGCGCATCGCGGCCGTATCCGGTCAGGATATGGAACAGGTCGTGCGTGTCGCGCAGCCGGTTGCCATAAAGTTCGAGCATGTCGTCATGGCGCGGCTGGCCGTGACGGAATTTGTCGAACTCGTCGACCAGCCCCTGCGCCGTCAGCCCTTCGCGTTCCATGAAGTCGACATAGGTGCGGCCGACGCTGCCCTCGGGCAATTGGCGCAGCGTGTCATGGTCGTCGAGCATCGCGGGCAGATATTGCCGCTCCGCCATCACCTTGCGACCGGTCGGGGTCGCGAAAAAGCGTTCGGCCGATCGCGCGAAACGACTGTCGCGCAGCGCTTCCAATATATGGAACACCTGTTCGGTGTCTTCCTTGTCGGCGATCAGCTTGCGAAAATGCCGCCATGCCTTGAGCGGGCGAAAGCCGCCGTCAGTGCGGTCGGGATGGTAGAGGGGGATGGTGTTCATCGCGAATCTCGTTTCAAGTTCCGGTATAGCCCAGATAGCATTACTGACAATAATGTCAATAGCTGAAATCGGTTGCGATAGCGCTGGACCGGTCGCCTCGATCACCGTACTAGAACGATAATACAGCGGAGGGCGGCATGACAGATGTTACCGGCGAGGACAGCGCCCGATTGATCACCCTCGACGCGATGCGCGGTTTTGCCGTCATGGGCATATTGGCGATGAACATCATTGCCTTTGCCATGCCCGAAATGGCCTATGTCTCGCCGCGCGCCTATGGCGGCGAAACGGCATCCGACATTGCCGCCTGGGCGTTCGGTTTCATCCTCTTCGACGGCAAGATGCGCGGGCTGTTCTCGATCCTGTTCGGGGCCAGCATGTTGCTCATCATCGACCGGGCCGCGGCGGGCGGGCAAAACCCCCGGTCGGTGCATTACCGGCGCATGGCTTGGCTCGCGGTGTTCGGCCTGTGCCATTTCTATTTCATCTGGTGGGGCGACATCCTGTTCCTGTACGCCGCCGTCGGTTGCGTGGCGTTTCGTTATCGCGACTGGGAAGCGAAGCGGCTGGTCAAACGGGCGCTTGGCCTGTTCGCGCTCGGCGTCGTGTTGACGTCGCTGTTCTTCGGGGCGCAACTCGCCGTGGCTGCCGCCGCCGACGACCCGTCCTCGCCGATGGCTGAAGCGGGGCAGTCGTTGCGCGAGGAATATGCCGCGATCGACGACGAGGTAGCAGGCGAACTGGAACTGTTCCGCGGTCCCTATTTGCCGATCCTGCAGGACCGCCTCGACAATGCGGCCGATCCGCTGGTCATGGTGCTGATGTCCTTCTTTGAAACGCTGCCACTGATGATGCTGGGCATGGCGCTGTATCGCAACGGGTTCCTGACCGGCGCGTGGAGCAGCGGCGAATATCGGCGGATGGCGATGCGCTGGTTGCCGTCGGGGCTTGCCCTCACGCTGCTGGTGGCGTGGATCCAGTGGCGTGCGGACTTCGACTATATCGTCGCGATCAACGCCTTTCTGGCGTGGGCGGCGCCGGGCCGGCTGATGATGACGATTGCCTATGCGGCATTGCTGATCCTGCTCGTTCGCGCCGCCGCGGGCAGCGCCTGGCTGGCGCGCGTCGCCGCGGCGGGCCGCGCCGCCTTTACCAACTATCTGGGGACCAGCATCGTGATGACCACGGTCTTTTACGGTTACGGGCTGGGGCTGTTCGGCGACGTCGGGCGCTGGTCGCTCTATCTGGCTTGCGCCGCGATGTGGGCGCTCATGTTGCTCTGGTCAAAGCCGTGGCTCGAACGCTACCGCTACGGCCCGCTCGAATGGCTGTGGCGCAGTCTGGCGCGCGGGCAGCTTCAACCGATGCGCAGGGGCACCGCCGATCAATAGCCGACGGCGCGACCAAAACCGTTCGGGCGTCGCTGGACCAGCGGATTGGCCTCGCGTTCGAGCGCGCTCAACGTCTCTTCGAACAATTTGCGTAGTTCGACGACGCGCGGAAGATATTCGTCGGGGCTGATCTGGCTTTCGACGCAGTGACGCGCGAACATTTCGATGTCCTCGGCAACCGCGCCCAGCTTTTCACCGCCGAACTGGCGCGCTTCGCTTTTCAGCGTGTGGGCGGGCATCACCATGCCGCGCGCGTCGCTCGCGCGCATCGCCTCTTCGATCGCGGCCACCGATTTGGTGCCGTCCTCGCGGAAATAGCCGAGAATGCGCACGAACGCGGCCCCCAGCTGCGTGCGGGTGGCGCGGAATTCTTCCCAATCGACCAGGATGTCGTCCAACTTCGTGTCCCTTGGCATAGCAATTCGGTCGGTGGTCCCGCCGCAGCCATGCCGGATTTGGGTAAAAAAGCCGTTACGGTGGTTGGCACCTGCGCACCGAACCGCCCCATTTTGGATCAGCGGCGGACGCGCCAGCGCCCCGCCCCGTCGCCATCGTCATCGCCGCCGCCTTCGGACGTCACCGCCCAACCATGCTCGGCGGCGAGCGCCGCGACTTCGCGCGCCGCGTTCGGATCGTCGGCGATCAACACCGCCTCGGGCGCGTCGCGCATCGCGCGGGCCAGCCGGAGCGCGGGCCAGGGACAGCGCATCCCGCGCGCATCGACGACCGTCGCCGATCCCTTATTCGTCATAGGGGTTGCGCGAATTGCGGAAGTTGAGCCGCACCGGTACGCCCTGAAACCCCAGTTCCTTGCGCATCCCGTTGACCAGATAGCGGGTGTAGCTGCCCGGCAGGGCATCGGTGCGGGTGCCAAAAACGACAAAGGTCGGGGGGCGCGTACGCGCCTGGGTGATGTAGCGCAGCTTGATTCGCTTGCCGCCGGGCGCGGGCGGCCGGTTGGCGTCCACCGCCCCCTCGAACCAGCGATTGAGCTTTGCCGTCGATACGCGGCCCGACCAGATCGCCCGCTGCTCGAACGCGACGCGGACCAGCGTGTCGATGCCCTTCCCCGTCGCACCCGACACGGTAAGCACGGGGACGCCCTTCACCTGGCTCAGCCCGTCGTCGAGCGCATTGCGGACGCCGTTGAACAGCGCCGACGCCTCTTCGGCGACATCCCATTTGTTGAGCGCAACGATCAGCGCACGGCCTTCCTGCAGCACCCGGTCGGCGATGCGCAGATCCTGCGCCTCAAGCCCCTTGGTCGCATCGAGCAGCAGCACGACAACCTCGGCAAAATCGACCGCGTGCAGCGCGTCGGCCACCGACAGCTTTTCCAGCTTGTCCTGCACCTTGGCGCGTTTGCGCATCCCGGCGGTGTCGAACAGCTGGATTTCGTGGACCTCGCCGTCCTTTTCCCATTGCCAATCGACGCGGATCGAATCGCGCGTGATCCCGGCTTCGGGTCCAGTGATCAGCCGATCCTCGCCGATCATGCGATTGATCAGCGTCGATTTGCCCGCGTTCGGTCGCCCGACGATCGCCAGCTTCATCGGCCCCGACGGCGCATCGTCTTCGTCGTCACCGTCGTCGTCGATTTCCGGCGAGATATCGTCCTCGGCGTCGTGCGCCTCGATGATCGGGCGCAGCGCGTCGAACAGGTCGACGACGCCCTCGCCATGTTCGGCGCTCAATGCGACCGGATTGTCAAAGCCCAGCGAATAGCTTTCCATCAGGCCGTTTTCGCCCTGCTTCCCCTCGGCCTTGTTGACCAGCAGAATGATCGGCGTGTCCTCGCTGCGCAACCAGCGGGCAATTTCCTCGTCAAGCGGGGTGACGCCGGCGCGCCCGTCGATCATGAACAGCGCCGCATCGGCCTCGCGCACCGCCTTTTCGGTCTGGACCCGCATCCGGCCGGGCAGCGTCGCCGCGTCCTGATCCTCGAACCCAGCGGTATCGACGATGGTGAATTTCAGCCCCAACAGTTCGGCATCGCCCTCGCGGCGGTCGCGCGTCACCCCCGGCTGGTCGTCGACGAGCGCCAGGCGCTTGCCGACCAGCCGGTTGAACAGCGTCGATT
The DNA here is from genome assembly GCF_015475875.1 of Sphingopyxis solisilvae. Taxonomy (GTDB): domain Bacteria; phylum Pseudomonadota; class Alphaproteobacteria; order Sphingomonadales; family Sphingomonadaceae; genus Sphingopyxis; species Sphingopyxis solisilvae. The sequence goes on from NZ_JADKYM010000007.1 coordinate 76,697, forward strand.
TGCCCACATTGGGGCGCCCGACAATGGCTATCGTCGCGGATCGCGACATCGATTTTCCCTCAATAAATAGGGACAATCCCTATTAAATAGTCCCATCAAATAGGGACTGTCCCTATTTATTCCGTGTTTGTCAGCGCCAGGCCGTGATCTGGCCGTCGTCGGCCAATATATAAAGCACGTTGTTCGCGACCACCGGCGGCTGCGACAGCGGCGATTTGAACTCGGTCGACGCCAGCAGCGTCCCGTCGGTCGGCGAAAATTCAGCCAGCGTGCCCTCGCTGTTGACGGCGATCAGGCGACCACCGGCCAGAATCGGCCCGGTCCAGCGGATCGGATCCTTTTTCTTCTTGTCGGTTTCGACGCGGAAACGCGCCAGTTGCTGCAACCAGCGGACCTTGCCCGTGTTGCGCGCGACGCACAGCAGCTTGCCGTCGTCGGTCATCGCATAGACCCACTGCCCGACCACATAGGGGGTCGAGATGCCGGCAATCGAAATTTCCCACGTCCGCTGGCCGGTGAGCAACTCATAGCTCGCCATGCGGCCGCCCTGCCCCAGCGCGAACACGCGGCCGTTGTCGATGACCGGATCGGCGTCGACGTCGGTCAGGGTCGATACCGACAACGCCATCGAGGTGCGCGCCAGCGCATCTTCCCACAGGTCACGCCCGTTTTCGTAACGATAGGCCTGGACCTCGCCCGACGAGAAGCCGGCAACGATCGTTCCCTGTCCGGCGGCGGGCGACGCGGCGCCGAACACGCTGCCAGCCTCCAGAGAGGCGGTCGCCTGCCACAACACCGCGCCGTTGGCCGCATTGAGTGCGATGATCTGGTTGTCCTGGCTGATGACATAGACGCCGCCAAAGGCGATCGTCGGCGCACCGCGCAGCGGACCAGCCGGCTTCACCTTCCAGATGACCGACCCGTCGGCTGCATTCAACGCCGCGACATCACCGACGCCGCTAGTGGCATAAACGACATTGCCGTCCACCCCGGCGCCGCCACCGAACAACGAGTTGCGAAACTCCTTGCCGGGACTGCCGATGGCGGTGCTCCACAGCCGCGCTCCGGTATCGGCGGCAAAGGCCGTGACCACCGCATCGGTATCGACCGCGAACAACCGATTGTCCGCCACGACCGGCGCGGCGGCAAGCCGCTGTTTGTTCGTGCTGCCCGCGATATTGGCCTGCCACAACCGGCTGCGCGTTGCACCCAGTGCGGGGTGCCCCATCGATTTCGACGCATTGCCCCCCGACTGCGCCCAAGCCGCGTTCACCGCCGGTTCGGGCAAGACCACGGCAATGGCCGCGGTGGCCGGATCGACCTTGACGCTGCTGTCATTCGACAGGATCGACACGCGCTCGCCGACCGTTGGCGTCTTGGGTCCGCCGTCACCCTTGAACACGCCACATCCGGCGAGCGGCAGCGCCAGCAGCGCTGCATAGATTCCCAAACGCGTCTTCCGCATATTAATTGGCTTCCTCGGCTTTGGCGGCTGCCGCTGCGCCCTGCGCGGCATTGCCTTTCTGGTCCGCGGCGCCCGGCGCCGCCGTTTTGGTTTCCGTCCCCGCGCTGGCGTCGGCCCGGTCGTCGACGGCATCGACACCCAGCATTCCCGCCATCTGCACCGACCGCGACTGCAGCGATTTGGCGACGCCCGGCAATTTGGCGATACGCCCGTACAGCGCCCCTGCCTGGTCATATTGTCCAAGCTGGTAATGCGCGGTGGCCGACAGTTCGGCAGCGCTGGCAAACCAGCTCGACGCCGGATCCTTGGCATCGACCAGCGGCTTCATGCGCGCGATCACCGCTTCGGGTTTCAGGCTGTCATATTCGAATGCGGTCTGCCGGATCAGCGCCAGGTCGCGCAGCGCCTGGTCGATCTTTTTGTCCGCCACGATGCCGGCCATCAGCGCCGCCGCGCCCTTCAGGTCGCCATTCTGCGCCTTGATGTTCGCCTGCTGCATCACCGCCACCGCGCGATACACCGGCTCGCTGCCCGCGGCGAGCTTTTGCAGTTCGCCGTTTGCCGCTGTCGGCTGGGTGCCCGCCAGCTTTTCGAACGCCGCGATCAGCTCCTCCGCCCGCTCGCCGCGCACTGTGTCCTGATGATGGCCCCAGTAAAGATAACCGCCAAACCCCGCCAGCGCCGCCAGAACGGCTGCAATGATCCACCGGCCATAGCTGTGCATGATCGTGTCGAGCCGGTCCTTGCGAACGGCTTCATCGACTTCCTGCAACAGCGCGGCGTCATTGGTCGGGCGCAGGGCCAATCAAACCTCCATCAAACAGTCATGGCGTCGGGCCAACAGCCCGCCGCGGCTTCCTTAGCGACGGTGCGGAAAAACGCCAAGCGATTCACTCCGCGTCGCCTTTCGCGGAACGATCACGTCAACCGGCGTAGGTCTGATCCTCGGTCGGGAATGAACGCAACCTGACTTCGTTCGCATAATTCTGGACCGCGCCGCTGACGACCCCGGCCATATCTTCGTATTTTTTGACGAACTTGGGGACGCGCTCGAACATGCCCAGCATATCGTCGGTGACCAGCACCTGCCCGTCGCAGCGCGCCGATGCGCCGATGCCGATCGTCGGACAGGCGACCTTGTCGGTGATCTCGATCGCGATCGATTCGAGCACGCCTTCGATCACGATCGAAAAGGCACCGGCATGCGCGACCGCGACCGCATCCTCGACGATCGAGCGCGCCTCTTCCGCACTCTTGCCGCGCACGCCATAGCCGCCAAGGATGTTCACCGCCTGCGGGGTCAGTCCGACATGGCCCATGACCGGGATGCCGCGCTGGGTCAGGAATTCGATCGTCGGCGCGAGCACCTTGCCGCCTTCGACTTTCACCGCGGCGGCGCCGGTTTCCTTGAGCAACCGCGCGGCATTGTCGAACGCCTGTTCGGGGCTGCCTTCATAGCTGCCGAAAGGCATATCGACGATGACCGCGGCATGATAGCTGCCGCGCACCACCGCGGCGCCGTGCAGTGCCATCATCTCCATCGTCACCCCGACCGTATGCGGCAGACCATAGATGACCTGCGCCAGCGAATCGCCGACCAGCAGCATGTCGCAATGCGGATCGAGCAGCTGCGCCATGCGGACGGTGTAGGCGGTCAGCATCACGATCGGCTCGCCCCCCTTGCGCTGGCGAATGCGCGGCACCGTCAGCCGCTTCATCGGCTGCGGCGTCGGATTGGCGCGGCTGGTGGACGTGTCGAGGGTGAGCGTTTTCGGGGTCGTAGACATGGCGCGCGGCTTAGCCGTTTATGCTGCGGCGCGAAAGCGACAAAGCCGCACGATGTTATTTCTGATTGACTCCATGTTAAAAATATCGGACATTGTGTTCGAATCATGAGACATGGAGATCGGCAAATGTCGTTTCGCGAAAAAATCCACTGGATCGCCTTTATCGCCATGCTGCTGGCGTTCGGCTGGTATTTCCTCGCCTTCCCGTGGCGCGATGCCGCGTCGCCGGCGGCACTGTGGGCGGCGGGCGGGATGCTGATTCCCCTGACGATCGGCATTATTGTCGTGATGACGGTGGCGACCGCGATCATGGCGATCCGCAACCGCAGCGAGGTTCATATCGCCGAGGACGAGCGCGACCGGACAATCCACTGGTACGGCACCCATCTCGCCTATTACCCGATGGTGGTCGGCACCTGGGCCGGGATCGGCCTGATCTTTGCCGAAGCCCCGCCCGCGATCCTGCTCAACCTGCTGCTCGCGATGGTGGTGATGTCCGAACTGCTGCGGATCGGATCGCAGATCTGGCTTTACCGGCGCAGTTGAACAGCGCGCTCACCGCGATCCCGGAGGTTGCCATGTCAATTGTCGAAAAAATCGGATGGGCGACGCTGATCGCGATCCTGCTGGCTGCCAGCCACTATTTTCGCGGGCCGCTTGCCGAGCCCATGCCGCTGGCCGTGCTTCTATTTCCTGTCGGAGTGAATGAAATGCCCGAATTATCGTCCACCAACAACCGGCCCGCCCGCCTGCTGACGGGCACGACGCCCGGCACAATTTATCCGCGCCTCACCGGCATCCGGATCGGCTGAGCCATGTCGCCCGCGATCCTGAAATCCGCCCGGCAAGTGGCCGACGACGACTCCGGAGACCTGTCGATGAACTTTCGTGAAAAGACGGCCTGGCTGAACGTCATCGCCATGACCGTGGCCTACATCTTCTATTTCGGCCTCCTGTTGTCGGGGCACCCCGCCGGACGCGAGGTGTTCCCGATGCTGTGGCTCTTCGGATCGATCGCCGTTGCGCATGCGATCACCGTGATTGTCGGCACGATCATCCTGTCGGCGCAGGCACCGAAATCGGAGCGCGCGCGCGCCGACGAACGCGACCGCGCCATCCGCCGCCGCGGCGCCGCCGCCGGCTATTATGTCCTGCTGGTCGGTATGATGGTCGTCGGGGTCTATATGCCTTTTGTCGAAAGCGGCGTGCCGCTGGCGAATTGCGGGCTGCTGGCAATCGTACTCGCCGAACTGGCAAATAGCGTCGTCGTCCTCATGAGCTATCGGCGGGGCTGGCATGGCTAAACTCCCTTTCACCAACGATATCCGCACCCTGCGCTTTCTGGCGGGCGAGATGACGCAAGGCGATCTTGGCGACCGGGTGGGCGTGACGCGGCAAACGATCGCGGCGATCGAACAGGGGAAATATTCGCCGTCGCTCGAAGTCGCCTTTCGCATCGCGCAGGTGTTCGGCAAACCGCTCGAAGCGGTCTTTCAGTGGGAGACCGGCGGCGATTGAAACAGCGCGGCCGCGCGGCCCGGCCCACGCCTCTCCCCGGTGGCGGCGGGCCGGGTTTGGGCGGTGATGGGGTGGAACAAAATATTCCTCCCCGCTTGCGGGGAGGTGGCAGCCCGCAGGGCTGACGGAGGGGGCTCTCGGTTTTAAGCGGCGCGCCAGGCCGTTAGCCCCCTCCACCACCGCCTGCGGCGGCGGTCCCCCTCCCCGCAAGCGGGGAGGATCGATTATGACCGCAATCGATCATCATCCGCCGTTGGTGTATACTTAGCGTTGTGCCACTTTCGCCGCCGCCACCGCCTCGCGCACATTGTCGCTGAACAGGCCGTCGATCCCCGTCGCCAGATAGGCGGCAATCTCGGCACCCAGCTTGCCATGCCCCGCCGGGTTCACCCCGCCGCGCTGACCCAACGGCAGGAAATAATTTTCGCGGCGAAAGGTCCAGGGATGCACTTTCAGGCCCGCCGCATGCGCGTCGCGGACCAGCGTCGTCGGCTGGCCCAGCGACCCGAGCGCGCCGCGCGGAATCACCATCGCCTTGTTCGGGCCGATCCCGTCGGCATAGGTGGCGATTCGCTTCAGCCCCTCCGCCCGCGCCATCGCGGCATAGCTGGTACCGGGCATGTCGGGCGGACCGCCCTCGGCGTCCATCAGCTGGATCAGCGGCAGGTCGCTTTTGGCGCGCAGGTCCATCAGGTTGCGCACCTCGAAACTCTGGATAAAGACGGGCGCCTGCCGCCCGCGATAGCCGAAGCGATCGAGCAGCGCGAGCAGCGGCGCCTCGTGCGGCAGGCCGATCGCGGTAAAATAGCTCGGGTACTTGGTTTCGGGATAGACGCCGACGGGTGTATCGCGATCCCGGTTGACTTCGGCCAGCAGCGTCAGGATTTCCTCGAAGGTCGGCACGTCGAACTGGCCGTCATAAGTCGTCGCGCGCAGTTTCGGCAGCCGTTCGCGCGCGCGCAGAGTCTTCAGCTCGGCCAGCGTGAAATCCTCGGTAAACCACCCCGTCACCGCGCGCCCGTCGATCGTCTTGGTCGCCTTGCGTGCCGCGAACTCGGGGCGATCAGCGACGTCGGTCGTTTCCGAAATTTCGTTCTCGTGCCGCGCCACCAGCACGCCGTCCTTGGTGAGCACCAGATCGGGCTCGATGAAGTCGGCGCCCTGCTCGATCGCCAGCTTGTACGCCGCGATCGTGTGTTCGGGGCGCTCGCCCGACGCGCCGCGATGCGCGATGACGATCGGCGACCGGCCGTCGAGGGTCGGCTGCGCCGTCACCGGTTCAGCCGCGCAGCCGACGAGCAGCAGCGGGGCCAGCAAGGCCGTGATAAACCGGATCATGCCGCAAATCGCGCCTGCCAGTCGGCGGCGGCAAATCCGACGCTGACCCCGTCCGCGGCTTCAACAACCGGTCGCCGGATCATCGCCGGTTGTTCGAGCATCAGCGCCTTCGCCGCGGCGCTATCCAGCCCGGTCTTCGCGTCGTCGGGCAGCTTGCGAAAGGTCGTGCCCGCCTTGTTGAGCAATTTTTCCCACCCGAGCGCGTCGATCCAGCCTTGCAACCGCGCCGCGTCGAGCCCGTCCTTGCGGACATCGTGGAATCGATAGGCAACGCCCTGCTGGTCAAGCCAGCGCCGCGCCTTTTTCACCGTGTCGCAATTGGGAATGCCGTAAAGAATCATCGTCATGATTCTGCCCTAGCAGCAGCCGATGACAAGTTCGAGGCGCGCGACCGGGCCCAGCCGTCAGGCGGCCGACGCGCGGTCGGCGATCCGGGTGTTCGCGCTGGCGAGTTTGCCGCGCAGCGCGCGTGCAAACCCTTCGTGAAGCGCACTTGCGATGTCGGGATTGGCGGCCAGATAGGCGCGCAGCGCGGCAGCGGGCACGAACCACAGCCGGGCATTGCTGGCCAGCGCCACGGTGCCGGTCGCATGGGTGCCGTCAAGCACCGTCGCCTCGCCGATCAGCGCGCCGTCCATGAGCCGCCCGACATCGACGCCGTCGCGGCGAATCGTCGCCTGCCCCTCCGCCAGATAGAAAAGGCTTGGCGCCGCCTGATTCTCGCGGATCAGCACCTCGCCGCGCTTGGCCGAAATCCAGTGGCCCTGGTCGATCAGCCCGCGCGCCGCGACCGCATTGAGTCCGTTGAAATGCTCGCGCCGCAGCGCATCTTCCTCGGCCGAAAAGCGGACTTGCTGCTGACGAAGCCACAGCCGCGCCAATATCGCCAGATTGACGATCAGGATCGCCAGCACCAGCGCCCCGTAACCCAGATCGGGCTCGCGAAAGAGAACGAGCGGTACCGCGACCAGCGCCGCAGCAGCGAGTCCGATCCGCACATAATCGAGGCGCACGACAAAGCTTGTCGCCAGCAGCAACAGCAATGCTCCATAAACAAACCAGGCGGACTCGAAATTCGTCATAGCCACCGCCAATCGCGTTGTGGGGACCCGGAATCAGGTCTCTTGGTGTATAACGTCGCCGATAGCCAACTGCCTTGATGCGCCGGGCAGGGAAAAATCTGAAATAAACTATCAGTTTTTCCGCCCCAAGAAAAGCATAGGTGCGCAAATGTCACGATAATGCTAATTTTTGCATCGCGATTGTCGGGCGCATTGCGTCACGGCGCCATTCGCGCCATGGCGGCCCCGGTTTGGACAGTGAAGACGACAGGCAAATGACAAAAAATTGGCAACCGCACAGCTGGCGCTCGCACGAGGCGCGCCAGCTTCCGACCTACCGCGATGCCGACGCACTTGCCGCGGCCGAACGCGAACTCGCCGGTTATCCGCCGCTGGTTTTTGCAGGCGAGGCGCGCGACCTGACCGCCGAACTCGGCCGCGTCGCCGAAGGCAAGGCGTTTCTGCTTCAGGGCGGCGACTGCGCCGAAAGCTTTGCCGAATTCCATCCGAACAACATCCGCGACACCTTTCGCGTGCTGCTCCAGATGGCGGTCGTCCTGACCTTTGCCTCGAAAATGCCGGTGGTGAAGCTCGGCCGCATGGCTGGGCAGTTCGCCAAGCCGCGGTCGGCGGATATGGAAGACATCGACGGCGTATCGCTGCCCAGCTATCGCGGCGACATCATCAACGACATCGCTTTCGAGGAAGCGGGCCGCGAGCCAGACCCCGCGCGGATGGTCAAGGCGTATAACCAGTCGGCGGCAACGCTGAACCTGCTGCGCGCTTTTGCGAACGGCGGTTACGCCAATCTGCACCAGGTCAACGCGTGGACGCACGACTTCATGGACCGCAGCCCGTGGGCCAAGAAATATCAGGAAACCGCCGCGCGCATTTCCGAAGCGCTCGCCTTCATGGAAGCGTGCGGCGTGACCCCCGAAACCGTGCCGCAGATCAAGGGCACCAGCTTCTACACCAGCCACGAGGCGCTGCTGCTGCCTTATGAGCAGGCGCTGACGCGGCAGGACAGCCTGACCGGCGGCTGGTATGACACCTCGGGGCACTTCCTGTGGGTCGGCGACCGCACCCGTTTTGAAGGGTCGGCGCACATCGAATATCTGCGCGGGATCGGCAATCCGGTCGGCATGAAATGCGGGCCGAGCCTCGAGCCCGACGTGCTGCTGCGCCTGCTCGACACGCTCAATCCCAATCATGTCGCGGGCCGGATGACGCTGATCACGCGCTACGGCCACGACAAGATCGAGGCGCACCTGCCCAAGCTGGTGCGCGCGGTGAAGGAATCGGGGCATCCGGTCGTCTGGTCGTGCGACCCGATGCACGGCAACGTCATCAAGACCTCGACCGGCTACAAGACCCGCCCGTTCGAGCGCATCCTCGCCGAAGTGCGCGGCTTCTTTGCCGTCCACCGCGCCGAGGGCACGCATGGCGGCGGCATCCATATCGAAATGACCGGCCAGAATGTCACCGAATGCACCGGTGGCGCGATGGACGTGACCCAGATGGACCTCGCCGACCGTTACCACACGCATTGCGATCCGCGGCTCAATGCGGGGCAGTCGCTCGAACTGGCGTTCCTGCTGGCCGAAATGCTCAATCAGGAAATGAGCGAGCGCGCGAAGCAGGCGGCGTAATTCCCCTTACCTCGTCATTGCGAGAAGCGAAGCGACGCGGCAATCCAGAGTAGGCGTAAACCGCCCTAGATTGCTTCGCTTCGCTCGCAATGACGATCTATATGATTACTTCCCCGCCCACCGCTTGGTATCGGCGAACGCCCGCCCCAGCGCGACGTGCAGGTCGGCGTCCTCGGCGGCGCCGCCCAGCGGGATCTTGTCGGAAAAATTGTCGCCGGGGCCATGATAGTCGCCGCCCAGAAACGCCTGGAGCAGCGCCATGTCCGAAAAGCTGCCGCCGACCATCAGCGACGTCACACCCTTCGCGCCCAATGCCCAGCCATCCTGCCGCTGGACAAAGGCGTCGGCCTCGCCATCCTCGTCGAGCTTGCGGCCGAGCGCAGTGGCCACCGACCGCACCACCGCGTCATAGGCGGGCTTGCCGCGCCCGATCGTCGCAACGGGGGTACCGCGCGGCGAAATCGCAATCGTGTCGATGTTCAGCGCAACGGTGATGTCGGCCAGCGGCACCACCGGATTGGCGGCGAAATAATGCGCGCCGAGCAGGCCTTTTTCTTCCGCCGTGGTGGCGAGGAAATAAATGTCGCGGTCGGGGCGCGGCCCCTTCGCCAGCCGCTTCGCCACCTCGATCAGCACCGCGATCCCGCTCGCATTGTCGACCGCGCCGTTGCAAATGCGGTCGGCGTCGCCTTCCTTGCCGCAGATGCCCAGATGATCCCAATGGCCGAGGAACAGCACCGCCTTGCCGTCGGGGTTCGCGCCGGGCAGCTTGGCAATGACATTGTTGCTGGCAAAGGCGCGGGTCGCCGACTGCGCCGTCAGGTCGGCGGTGACCGGCAGCGCAGCGCCCTTGTAATCGGCCGATTTCGCCGCCGCGCGCAGCGCCGCACCGTCCTGTCCCGCCTGTTCGAACAGCGCATCGGCGGCCGCCGCCGACAGAAAGCCGCTCACCGAGGCGCCCGCCGGGGCGCTCGCCAGTCGCATCGCGCTGCTGCCCGCGCTGTCGCGCAGCTGGTCCCACGGCACCGCGTCGGTCGCGATCACCAGCACCGCTGCGGCGCCGGCGTCGGCGAGCGACTGCCGCCGCTCGCGAAAGCGCGGCAGCTTGTCACCGAACGGCGCATTGTCGAACAGCATGATCGCCAGCTTGCCCTTGACGTCGGCATTGACCTTGCCCGCGCCATCGACGCCATAGCCGACGAACAATGTCGGCAGATTGGCCAGCGACACCGACGCATCGCGGGCGGTCAGGATCACGCCGTCATCGGCGATGGCCAGATTGCGGCCGCCAAGCCTGAAGGTCGCGCTGCCGTCCAGTGCCCTTGTTTCGACAAAGGGTACCGGCTGCAACCACGGCGTCGCGCTGCCGGGAACCGCCTCCAGCCCCGCCTTGGCCCATTCGCCGACGATATAGGCGATCGTCCGGTCCTCGCCATCGGTGCCCGGCGCGCGCCCTTCGAACGCGTCGCCCGCCAATATCTTCATGTGCGCGGCCAGATCGGCTTCGGTAACCGGCGATTCGGCCGCTTTGGCGTGGGCTGCGGGAACGGCGGCAAAGGCCGCCAGGGCGACAGCCGCAATCGCGGCGCGAAACTTGATCGTCTGCATGGGCGCGCCGCATGGCATGTCCACTTCAGGCAGGCAAGGCGGTTCGTCGAACGACGAACAGCGGGCTCCCCTCGCGCAAGCGGGAGGGGAGAATCAGGCGACCCCCGCCCGCGCCAGCAGCGCCCGTGCCGCGGCGACGTGCATATCCTCGATCATTCGCCCCTCGTAGCGCTGCGCCCCGCCGGTCGCCGCCGCAACCAGCGCCTTGGCGGCGACGATCTCGCGCGCCGACGGCGCAAAGGCCATGTTGCACAGATCGACCTGCGACGGGTGGATCAGCGTCTTCCCGTCGAACCCCAGCCGCCGCCCTTCGCCCGCCTCGGCGGCAAAACCCGCGGCATCGTCGATCGCGTTGTAAACGCCGTCGAAGCACCACACCCCGCCCGCCCGCGCCGCCAACACGATCGCCTGGATCGCGTGGCCCATTGCGCCGCGGTCGGTTCCGCCCGACAGCTTCAGCTCGTGCGCCAGATCGTTAAGCCCCGCGATCAGCCCGGCCACGGCGGGATCCGCGGCGATCTCGCGTGCGGCATAGATGGCCGTCGGGGTCTCGATCATCGCCAAGACCGGCAGGTGGAGGCCACGCACAGGTTCGAGATCGGCGACCGCATCGACCTTGGGCAGCACGACCGCGGCGATCTGCAGTCCCGCGAGCGATTCGATGTCCGCCGCCTGATGCGCGCTGCCCGCACCGTTGATCCGCACCGCGACGCGCTTGTCCGGAAAGCCCGCGGTGACCGCGGCGTGCATCGCCGCGCGCGCGTCGTCCTTGCGGTCGGCCGGCACCGCATCCTCGAGGTCGATTATCAGCATGTCGGCGGCAAGCCCCGGCGCCTTTTCCAGCGCGCGGGCGTTCGAACCAGGGACATAGAGCAGCGAGCGGGGGGCGAAGTCGGTCATGCGCTTTTCTGTGGCGCAGCGACGCCATTGCCGCAATAAGGAAGCTAGTTGCGGAGCGATCCGCGTGCGAGAGGGGATGATCGATGGAATTCGCGCTGGCGCTGGTCGTACTGGCCCTTGTCTTTCTGATCTGGGCGCTGACGCCCGTGCGGCAGGGTTTCGCCTATACGATCGAACGATTTGGCCGCTACACGCACACCGCACAGCCGGGACTGAACTTCATCATGCCGATCTTCGACCGCGTCGGCCGTAAAGTGAACATGATGGAGCAGGTGCTCGACATCCCGGGGCAGGAAATCATCACCAAGGACAATGCGATGGTCGCGGTCGACGGGGTGGTGTTCTTCCAGGTGCTCGACGCCGCCAAGGCCGCCTATGAAGTCAGCGACCTGTATCTGTCGATCATGAACCTGACGACGACGAACCTGCGCACCGTCATGGGATCGATGGACCTCGACGAAACGCTGTCGAAACGCGACGAGATCAATGCCCGCCTGCTGCACGTCGTCGATGATGCGACGACACCGTGGGGGGTCAAGATTACGCGCGTCGAGATCAAGGACATCCGCCCGCCCGCCGACATTTCGAACGCGATGGCGCGGCAGATGAAGGCCGAGCGCGAGAAACGCGCCGCGATCCTCGAAGCCGAGGGGCTGCGCGCCTCCGAAATTCTCCGCGCCGAAGGCGAGAAGCAGGGCCAGATCCTGCAAGCCGAAGGCCGCCGCGAAGCCGCATTCCGCGACGCCGAGGCGCGTGAGCGCGAGGCGGAAGCCGAAGCGAAGGCGACACAGATGGTCAGCGACGCGATCGCCAGCGGCAATGCGCAGGCAATCAACTATTTCGTCGCGCAAAAATATGTCGAGGCGGTGAGCCTGTTCGCGACCAGCCCGAACAGCAAGACGATCCTGTTCCCGGTCGAGGCAACGCAGCTGATCGGCACTCTGGGCGGCATCGGCGAACTCGCGCGCGACGCGATCGAACGCAAGGGAAGCTGACATGCCCGACTGGCTGACCAATATGGAACCGCATTGGGCGTGGCTGTCGCTCGGCGTGCTGCTCGCCGCGGCCGAGATCGTGATGCCCGGTTTCTTTCTGATCTGGATCGGCGCGGCGGCGGTCGTCACCGGGGTTATTGCCTGGATTGTGCCGCTCAGCATTCCGTTTCAGCTCGGCATTTTTGCGGTGCTGTCCTTCGTCGCGCTCTATGGCGGACGCCGCTGGCTGAAGACGAACCCGATCACCACGACCGATCCCAATCTGAACCAGCGCGGCCATCGCCTGGTCGGCGAGGTGCTGACGGTGACCAAGGCGATCGAGGACGGTCGCGGCCGTGCCAAGGTCGGTGACGGCGAATGGCCGGTGCGCGGCCCCGATGTTGCGGAAGGCGCCAAGGTCCGCGTCGTCAGCGCCGACGGCGGGCTGCTGGTGGTCGAGGCGGTTTAGATTTTTCAGCAAACCTCGTCATTGCGAGGAGCCGAAGGCGACGCGGCAATCCAGCGCGCGCGTAAACCGCTCTGGATTGCTTCGCTGCGCTCGCAATGACGATATGGGTCACCCTCCGCGCGGCCGACTGTAAATTTCAACCACATGCCCCAGTGCGTCGCTTTCCCCGATGCGCCGAAAACCCAGCTTGGCTGCCACCCGTTCCGACGCGTCATTGCCCGGATCGATGATGCAGCGCACTTCCGCCGCGTCGAGCTTCGCGTCGGCCCAGCCGAGCACGGCGGTCATCGCTTCGGTCGCATAGCCTGCACCCCAATGGTCGGCGTCAAACGCCCAGCCCACCTCGGGCAATCCTTCGAGTTCGGCGATGCCGCGCCCGAAATAGCTGAGGCCGCCCATACCGATCAGCTTGTCCGTGTCCTTGTCGGCGAACACCCAATAGCCGAAGCCCATCACCGGCCACAGCCCCGCCGCGCTCAAAAACTTGCCCCAGCTGACGTCGGGCGCGCGCGGTTCGCCGCCGATGAAGCGCGTGACCCGCGCGTCGGCCCACATCGCGATATGCGTGTCCTTGTCCGCCAGGCGACCGGGACGCAGGCGCAGGCGCGCCGTTTCGATGATCGGTGCAAGGGTCGGCATGATGCGGATGTGCCGAAGCGCGCCCCGCGGGTCAATCGGGGATCAGGAAATGGTCGAACAGGTCGTGCAGCACTGCGGTGCCATCGACCCGCGCCTTCGTCCGCATCACCGCCAGCGTGTCGATGCACGCGAGCATATCGACATGCTTCAACACCACCCGGTAATAATCGCGCTCGGCAAAATCGTGGAACAGAAAGATGCAGTCGGGTTTGCAGTGGATGACCGACTGGAGCAGGCAGGCGACGCGGAACCGGCCGTCGATCAGCACCGCGTCGGGACTGCCGCTCATCCCCCGCCAGATTTGCGAATGATAGCGCGGCCAGTCGCGCAGCCGCTGTTCGTCGGCGGGATAACCCCATTCGCGGACCGGCCCGATGTCGATATGCACCGGCGTGAACTCGACCGCCGCGGCCGCCATCGCGGTCTGCACCTCGGCGAGCCAGGCGGCGTCGCTGTCGACGCTGACGATCCGCCGCACCTGCCGCGCCGCCACCAGCGTGCTGCCGCCACAGCCAAACTCGAGCAGCGAACCCAGTCCCGCCAGCTGCAATTCCAGCTGGGTGGTTTCGGCCGTGGTCATATGTGGTCGCATGGTCCCCTCCACTGGAACGGGGATATGGGACGCGGGGCGCGGCGTCCAGCCCGCGCGGATCAAGCCGGGGGCAGCCGGGGGGCGCACTATCATCCTCTCCCCTTGAGGGAGAGGATAGCGCAGCTTGCTCCGTCAGGAGCTAGCGAAGCTTGGCGAGGGGATGCGCCGTCAGCGGGGGCAAACCCCCCTCTCAACTGCGGCTAGGCAGCAAGCTGCCAAGCCTCCGTATCTCTCCCTCAAGGGGAGAGACAAAGAAAAGACTACGCCGCCGCGGCAACCCGCTCCGGCCCCGACGCATGCGCCGGCATCACCGCATCGGCATAATCGCTCTCGTAAAGCTTGATCAGCGCGCGGTCGTCATGGATCCACGGATGAAACCCTGGCATGAAATAGCTGAGCCACGGCAGAAAGCTTTTGCGCAATATCCCCGGATTGCCGACCAGATACCACCAGATGCGCGCGGTGACGCGCCAGCCGGTCAGCCCGTCCTGCTTCAGCAAATTCTTCATGCCCTTGATCCGCTTCGGCCAGAAGCGGCTCGTGACGAGCAGCATCATGATCGACTTGGCGCGCCAGCGTTTCCACCGGCTCCAGTCCTTCGTTGCGTGCAGCCACGTGTCGTACGCGACGCCCTTGTGCTCGATCTCCTCGACCGCGTGCCATTTCCACAAGCTGGCCCATTCGGGCTCGGCGCCGTCGTACATATGGCCGTCGCGCAGCATGATCGCCGCCATCATCGCGGTATAATGTTCCAGCGCGATCGTCGCCATCAGGTTGACGATCTGCGGCCGCGTCTTGATCAGGTCGAGCACCTCGTTGACGTCGGCCTCGAGCTCCGAAAGGTCGTAACCCGCCTCCGCCGCTTTCTTGTTGAACACGACATGCTCGCGGCTGTGGATCACCTCCTGCTGGGTGAACGCGCGGATTTCGCGCGCCAGCTTCTCCGGCACGCCGTCGCGGTGCGCCTTCACCGCCTCGATGAACATCGCCTCGCCGCGCGGAAAGGTCACCGACAGCGCGGTGTGGAACGTCGACGCGATCGGGTCGCCGTTCAACCACCAGCGACCCTGTTTGTCGTCGCGGCCAAAGCGCATGTCGCGCGGGGTGATCGACAGATCGGCGGGAGTCGGGGAGAGGGAAAGGCTGGACATATGGGCCTCACAGGCGGAAAGGGGCGATGGGGATGAAAACTAGGGTTTACTTACATATATGTCAATAGTGAAGAAGCGCCTGAGCCCGGAAGAAAGCCGGTCGGCCGCGCTGCATGCGGCGCGCGAGATTTTGATCGAAACCGGCCCGGCGGCGGTGACATTGAAGGCAGTGGCGGCGCGCATCGATCGCACCCACGCCAATCTGCTCCATCATTTCGGCAGCGCCGCGGGGCTGCAAAAGGCGCTTGCCGCTTATCTCGCCGAAACCGTCTGCGCGACGATCGGCGCCAAGATGGCCGAATCGCCGCCGGGCGAGCGCAATGTGCGCGAGATTGTCGATCTGGCCTTCGACGCGTTCAACAGCGGCGGCGCGGGCGCATTGGCGACGTGGATGGCGGCGACGGGGAACGAAGACGCGCTCGACCCGATCGTCGCCGCGATCCACAAGCTGATCGACGGCATGGCCCCCGACGCGCATGAAAAGCGGCTGATGCACGAAGACACGCTGGCGCTGGTGCTGATGGCGCTCGGCGATGCGCAGCTCGGCGGACCGATGGCCGAAGCGCTCGACCTGCCGCGCGACACCGGCCGCGTCCTTGCGACCGAGCTGATCAGCGGCCGCATCGCGAAATTCTGGGCCGAACCGAACGCCCGATAAAAACGGCGGCTCCGCATATCGGAACCGCCGTTTCCATGCTTCTCCGGGAGGGCGGGAGAAGGCCTTAGCTGGCGTTCAGCTGATGTTTGAGCGCCGACATCTGGTCATGGCCGTCGCGGACCGAAGCGTAGCTGGTCTGGATCAGTTGCTGGACCGCGAGGTCCAGATCGCCGTCCTTCAGCGCGCTTTCAAACTTCGCCTTGATATGGTCCTCGCCGCGCTCGACCTCGGCGATCACCGCCGAATCGTCGCGGTCGCCGGTCAACGCGTCGCGCAGCCCCAGAAACGCGCGGTGCGCCGATGCCAGCACCGTGCCGTCGTCTTCGGGGTTGCCCCCAAGTTCGCGCACTTTGGTCTGGAACGCGGTCACGATGCTCTGCCGCTCGTTGGCACGGTTCAGGAAAATCTCGCGAAACCGTGCCGCGTTCGCCTCTTCGGCCGCCTTGCGATAGCCATCGACGCTGTCGAGCGTCGTTGCGATCAGCGAATTGAGCGTGCTGACATTCTTGTTGTCAAACATTTGAAATCCTTTCGGGAAAACAGCGAGCAGGCGTTATGCGCTGCCTTGTTCACCCAACGGGCACCAGCCCGCAAAGTTGCGTCGGCTTGGCGCTTGGCAAGTGCTTTTCATCGAACGCGGCGGCGGCGCATCACAAAACTGGCCATTTCGGCGCGCGGCGACTAAGGGGGGCGCAACCCGATCCCGTCACTCATGCCGGGCGCCGTCGCCGGAAGCGATGCCGCCGCATGAACCGGGACCATTGCCGGCATCGCTTCCAGCGCTGCCGACGCGATGTTACCGCTCCAAAGGTCTCCCATGCACTTCCTCGATCAAGCCAAGATTTTCATCAAGTCGGGCGACGGCGGCCCCGGCGCCGTGTCGTTCCGGCGCGAAAAATATATCGAATATGGCGGCCCCGACGGCGGCAACGGCGGCAAGGGCGGCGACATCATTTTCGAAGCGGTCGCGGGGCTGAACACGCTGATCGACTTTCGCTACACCCAGCATTTCAAGGCAAAGCGCGGCACCCCCGGCGCGGGCCGCGACCGCACCGGGGCGGGCGGTCCCGACCTTGTCATCCAGGTGCCGGTCGGCACGCAGATATTGGACGACGACGAGGAACGCAGCCTGCTCGCCGACCTGACCAAAGAGGGCGAACGCATCGTCTTTCTGCGCGGCGGCGACGGCGGGCGCGGCAATGCGAGCTACAAGACCTCGACCAACCGTGCTCCGCGCCAGCACGGCCCCGGTTGGCCGGGCGAGGAAATGTGGGTGTGGTTGCGGTTGAAACTGCTTGCCGACGCGGGCCTCGTCGGCCTGCCCAACGCGGGCAAATCGACCTTCATCAACGCGGTGACCAATGCGCAGGCCAAGGTCGGCGCCTATGCCTTCACGACGCTGCGCCCCCAGCTGGGCGTCGTCAGCCACAAGGGGCATGAGTTTGTCGTCGCCGACATTCCGGGGCTGATCGAGGGCGCGGCCGACGGCGCCGGGGTCGGCGACCGCTTCCTCGGCCATATCGAACGCTGCCGCGTCCTGCTCCATCTGGTCGACGCCAATGACGAAGATGTCGCCACCAGCTACCGCATCGTGCGCGACGAACTCGAAGCCTATGGCGCAGACCTGACCGACAAGCCGGTGATCGTCGCATTGAACAAGATCGATACGCTCGACGACGAACTGGTCGCGGCGCTGTCCGCCGAACTCGCCGAAGCCAGCGGGCATCCGGTGATGGCGTTGTCGGGCGCCAGCGGCGCAGGCGTACCCGCGGTGCTCGACAAGCTGCTCGAGATCATCGGCCCCGAAAAGCGCGCCGCGGGCAATTCCGACGATGGCGAAGAATCGACCGACTGGTCGCCGGTTTAGGAACGAACCCGCCGCTGGGGAATTTCGTGCGGAACAACAAGGATTTCGCATGACCCGACACGCTCCCCTCGCCGCGCTTTGCTTCGCCGCCGCCACCGCGCTCGCCAGCCCCGCCTACGCCCAGAATGACGGTGCCAGCAGCGAAAAACGCACCCGCTTCATTTTGGGGCCTCAACTGTCGCCGTCTTGGCCGGGATCGAAGGATTTGTCGGTCGGTCCCTATATCGACGTCTCGCGCGAGCGGGCCGGCACCGAATTCACCTTCGAAGCCGCCGACGAAAGCTTTGGGGGGCCGCTGATCCAGACGGGAGACTTTGCGTTCGGACCGTCGCTGGGGTTTATCGGCAAACGCACCGCCGCCGACATCGGCGCCGACCTCCCCAAAGTGGGCTTTTCGTTCGAGGTCGGCGGGTTCGCGCAGGTCAACCTGACCCCGGCGTTGCGCGTCCGCGTCGAAGGCCGCAAGGCGGTCAGCGGCCACAAGGGCTGGACGGGCGAAGTCAGCGCCGACTATGTCGCGCGCCAGGGCGACGACTGGCTGTTCTCGATCGGCCCGCGCGTCACGCTGGGCGACGCCAAGTACAAGAACGCCTATTTCGGCGTGACCCCCGCCGCCGCCGCGACCTCCGGCCTTGCCACCTATGACGTCGATGGCGGCATCCAGTCGGTCGGTGTGACCGCCGGCTATCACCGGATGCTCGGACGCGATTGGGGCATCGCGGTTTACGGCCGCTACGACCGGCTGGTCGGCGACGCCGCCGACTCGCCGATCACCCGCCAACTCGGCAGCCGCAGCCAGCCGTCGGTGGGGGTTGCGTTGAGTTATACTTTCGGGGGTGGGCGCTGACGTAATAGCATTGGCGCAGGCGGCGCCGCGCGCTATCGGCGGCGGCATGTTGTTCGCGCCCCCCACCTGCCCCCGGCTGATCGTCAAAATCGGGTCGGCGTTGCTCGTCGATCCCGCGGGCGCGGTGCGGCGCGACTGGCTGGGCGGAATCGCTACCGACATTGCCGAGCGGACGCGCGCGGGGCAGCAGGTTGCGGTTGTGTCGTCGGGGGCGATCGCGCTCGGCGCGCGGCGACTGGGCCTCGCGAAGGGCGGGCGCGGGACGCTGGAGGATGCGCAGGCGGCGGCCGCTACCGGCCAGATTGCGCTGTCGCAGGTGTGGGCCGAGGTACTGGGCGCCGAAGGACTGACTGCGGCGCAGATGCTCGTGACGCTTGACGATCTGGAAGACCGGCGGCGCTATCTGAATGCCGCGGCGACGCTCGACCGGCTGCTCAGCCTGGGCGTGGTGCCGATCATCAACGAGAATGACAGCGTTGCGACCGAGGAAATTCGTTTTGGCGACAACGACCGCCTCGCGGCGCGCGTCGCACAGGCAGCAGGCGCGGGCGGCGTCGTGTTGCTGTCCGACATCGACGGGCTGTACGATCGCAATCCGGCGCTGCCCGGTGCCAGCCATATCGCGCAAGTCGAGCGCATCGACGCCAGCATCGAGGCGATGGCCGATACCGGATCGGCGTCGGGCATGGGATCGGGCGGCATGGTGTCAAAGATCGCCGCGGCGCGCATCGCCAATGCCGCGGGCGCGCACCTCGCCATCGCCTCGGGGCGGATCGACCGGCCGCTATCGACCGCGGCACGGCACAGCCTGTTCGTCGCCGAAAAGGGCGCCAGCGCGCGCAAGGCGTGGCTCGCGGGCGGGCTGACCGCGAAAGGGCGACTGTTGATCGACGACGGCGCGGCGCGGGCGCTGCGTGGCGGCGCCAGCCTGCTCGCCGCGGGAGTCACCGGCGTGACGGGCAGCTTTGCCCGCGGCGACGTGCTGGACATCGTCGGCCCCGACGGGACGGTGATCGCGCGTGGCCTGTCCGAATATCCCGCTACCGATGCCGCGGCGATCACCGGCCTTGGCCGCGACGCGCAAGAGGCGGCGCTCGGCTATGCGCCAAGAAGTGCCATGGTCCACCGCGACCATATGGTGCTCTTATGATCCTCCCCATTCATGGGGAGGTGGCAGACGCCCCGCGGCTGACGGAGGGCGGGTGCGTCCTTCAGCAACGTGGCGAAACACCGCCAACCCCCTCCACCACCGCTTCGCGGCGGTCCCCTTCCCCACAAGTGGGGAGGATTTTATGAGCGCCGTGCTGGCCGTGACCGGCGCGACCGGCTTCGTCGGCGGCGCGACGATGCGGCAGGCGATCGACGCCGGCTGGCACGTCCGCGCCCTCACCCGCCGTCCGCAACCCGATCGTGATGGCGTCACCTGGATTGCGGGCGCGCTCGACCGCCCCGATGCTATCGCCGAAATGGTGGCGGGCAGCGATGTCGTGATGCACATTGCCGGGGTGGTCAACGTCCCGACCCGCGCGGCGTTCGAGGCGGGCAATGCCACAGCGACCGCCAACGTCATCGATGCGGCACGCAACGCCGGGGTGACGCGTTTCGTCCATGTCTCGTCGCTCGCGGCGCGCGAGCCCGGCCTGTCCCACTATGGCTGGTCGAAAGAGCGCGCCGAGGCCGCGGTGACCGCCAGCGGGCTCGACTGGACGATCGTCCGCCCCCCCGCGGTGTTCGGTCCCGGCGACACCGAAATGCTCGACCTGTTCCGCATGGCGCGGCGCGGCATCGCGCTGTTGCCGCCGCGTGGCCGCATGTCGGCGATCTATGTCGATGATCTGGCGCGCCTGCTCGTCGCGCTGGCCGCTGACCGCACCGCAGGCATCGGCGCGATCTACGAACCCGACGATGGCAAGCCGAACGGCTGGTCGCACCGCGGCTTTGCCCAGGCGATCGGGCGCGCGGTGGGACGCGGTCAGCTCTCGACCTTTGCCATTCCAGGCGTCGTGCTCAGGGCCGGGGGCCGCATGGACAAATTCCTTCGCCGCAGCCGCGCCAAACTGACCCCCGACCGCGCGCGCTACATCGCCCATCCCGACTGGGTGGCGACCGCGGGCGCGCATCCCCCCGCAGCGCTATGGCGCCCCGAACGCGAAACCGACGACGCGCTCGCCGAAACGGTGCGTTGGTATCGCCGCGAAGGCTGGCTGTGATGTCGCCGATAGGGTGCTATTGCCTGCCGGTCGAAGCGTGCATTGCCAACGGCAGGCCGCAGCCTTAGGTTCGCGCCCATGACCGACACCACCGCCAACACCCCGAACGATCCCGCCGGCCCTTGGGCCATTCCCGTACGCCGCCCGCTGCCCGGCGACGACAAGGCGAAATCGACGACCAGCTTTCCGCGCAAGGTCTGGAAACTGCTGGTTGCCATCAAGGACGCGCTCGCGCTGATCTTTCTACTGCTGTTTTTCGTTGTCCTGTTCGGGCTGCTCGCGGGACGCCCCAATGCCGGGCTGCCGGTCAGCAAGGGCGCTTTGTTGATCGAGCTCGACGGCATCGTCAGCGAACAGCCGGCAGAGGTCGATACGTTCGCCGCGCTGTCGGGCGGCAATCAGCTCCGCGAAATCCGCACCCGCGATGTCGTCCACGCACTGGAAACCGCTGCCGACGACAAGCGCGTGACGTCGGTGGTGCTCGACCTCGACCGTTTTCTGGGCGGCGGTCAGGTCTCGCTGGCCGACATCGGCGATGCGATCGACAAGGTGCGCGCGAAAAAGAAACCGGTGCTGGCCTTTGCCACCGCCTATACCACCGACAGCTACCAGATTGCATCGCATGCCAGCGAAATCTGGGCCGACAGCATCGGCGGCGTCGCCATCGCCGGTCCCGGCGGATCGCGACTCTATTACAAGGGGTTGATGGACCGCCTTGGCATCACCGCAAACATCTATCGCGTCGGCACGTTCAAGAGCGCAGTCGAACCCTTTCTCCGCAACGACCAGTCGCCCGAAGCGAAGGAAGCCAGCCTCGCCTATGCCAGCGTGCTGTGGGACAATTGGCTGACCGACGTCAAAAAGGCGCGTCCGAAAGCAAAGATCGACGCCTATATCACCGACACCGCAGGCGCGGTCCAGGCGGCCGGGAACGACTTGTCGAAAGCCTCGCTCGACGCAGGTCTCGTAGACAAGCTGGGCAGCCGCATGGCGTTCAACACCCGCGTTGCCGAAATCAGCGGCGCCGGCGACAGCAGCAGGCCGTGGGAGTATAATGCAATCCCGCTGGACAATTGGGTCGCCGCCAACCCGCTCAAGACCAAGGGCAGCGCGATCGCGGTCGTCCCTGTCGTCGGCGAGATCGTCGATGGCGAAGCGCCGACCGGTACCGCGGGCGGCGCCACCATCGCCCAGCATATATTGGACGCGGCATCGAACAGCAGCACCAAGGCGATTGTCCTGCGCGTCGATTCGCCCGGCGGGTCGGTGCTCGCGTCCGAAGAAATCCGGCAGGCGTTGCTGGCCGCAAAGGCGAAAAAGCTGCCTGTGGTCGTATCGATGGCCAATGTCGCGGCGTCGGGCGGTTACTGGATCTCGACCCCTGCCGACCGCATCTTTGCCGAGCCCGACACGATCACCGGTTCGATCGGAGTGTTCGGCATTCTGCCGAGCTTTGAGCAGGCGCTGGCAAAGATCGGGGTCAATGCCGACGGCATTGCCACGACGCCGCTGTCGGGCCAACCCGACGTGTTCGGCGGGGTGAACGAGGAATTCAACGCGTTGGCGCAGGCGAGCGTGGAAGACATTTATGCCCGTTTTACCGGGCTGGTCGCCAAAAGCCGCAAACAGCCGATCGAAAAGGTTCGCGAAATTGCCGAAGGGCGCGTCTGGGCCGGTGGCACCGCGCGCCAGCTGGGCCTGGTCGACCAGTTCGGCGGCCTGTCCGAGGCGCTGGCAGAGGCGGCGAAACTCGCCAAGGTGGACGGCGAATTCCACGCCAAATATTATGAGGAAGAGCCAAGCGCGTTTGCCAAGATGCTCGCCAGCTGGGGCCAAAGCGAGGAAGAGGTCGCCGCCGCGCCGCGCGGCTGGTTCGGCATCGCGGCGATGAACCGCCAGCTGACCGAACGGCGGCTGGTACAGGATATGGCGCTGCTGACCCGCTCGGGTTCGGTGCAGGCCGCGTGCCTCGACTGCCGCGGCTATCTGCCCGCCGTGCCGCGGACGCGTGCGGCCGAGGCAAAGGGGTTGCTGGCAACGGCGGCGATGCTGCTCCGCTGATTGCTCCCCTCCCGCTTGCGGGAGGGGAGGAGGATTTAAGCCGCCACCGCAACGGCCTTCGCATGCTCCGCAATCGCATCGGCCAGCGTATCGACCAGCGCCAGCGGAAGATCGTGGCCCATCCCCGGGATCGTCAGCAACCGCGCACCGGCGATGTTGGCGGCAGTATCGCGTCCGCCGTCGATCGGCACCAGCGGATCATCCTCGCCATGGATCACCAGCGTCGGCGCCGTGATGTCTTTCAGCATCGCCCGCCGGTCCCCGTCGGCGACGATCGCCGCCATCTGGCGCGCGACCCCCTGCGGATACCAGCCGCGTTCGAAATCGGTGCGTACGCGGCGTTGCAGGCGGGCTTCGTCGGCGGGGTAGCCGGGGCTGCCGATCACCCGCGCCGCATTCACGGAATATGCAATGAGCGCTTCCTTGTCGCCGCTCATCGGCCGGTTCGCGAGCACGCGCATCGCCTCTTTCTGCGCGCGCGGGAGGCGCCGGTTGCCGGTGGTCGACATCACCGAGGTCAGCGACAGGACGCGCTGCGGATAGCGCGCCGCGATATGCTGTGCGATCATCCCGCCCATCGACACGCCGACGACATGCGCGCGGGCGACGCCCAGATGGTCGAGCAGGCCGATACCGTCGGCCGCCATGTCGGCGAGCGTGTAGGCGGGGCGCACCGGCAAGCCGAGCACCGATTTGACGATCATCCACTTCACATTCGGAATGCCAGCCGCGTCGAAGCGCGTCGACAGACCGACGTCGCGATTGTCGTAACGGATGGTGCGGAAACCGCGGTCGTTGAGGGCATCGACAAACTCGTCGGGCCACAGCGTCAACTGGCCGCCCAGCCCCATCACCAGCAATATCACCGGCGCGTCACGCGGCCCTTTGTCCTCATAGCTGATGCTGATGCCGTTTATATTCGCTTGTGCGGTGGTCATGCCGTCCCCGTTGCTGTCCATGTTCCGGACAGCATGGCGCAGTTTACGCGAACGTCAAGTCAGTCGGCCCGCGCCCCGCGATAGGACGGCAGCGCGAGCGACCAGCGGATCGCGGCGCCGCGCAGTGCAAAGCCCGCGACGGCGCCCGCTACTGCGGCGACCGGCGTTCCTGTCCCCAGCCATTCGAGCAGCAGGAACAGGCCCGATGCGAGCGCCGCTGCGGTCACATACACCTCGGGCCGCATGATGATCGACGGCACGCCCGCCAATATATCGCGGATGGTCCCGCCGACGCAGCCGGTGATGACGCCCATCATCAGCGCGGGAACCGGCGGCACTCCCCACGCCAGCGCCTTGGCGGTGCCGAACACCGCATAGGCGGCAAGCCCCACCGCATCGGCCCATTCCAGCAATTGTCCGCGCCACCAGCGTTCGGGGGTGATCCACACGACCAGCGCGATCGCGATGCACACCGCGGCGATCGCGCCGTCCTGCACCCAGAACACCGGCGCGCCGATGAGCAGATCGCGAACGCTGCCGCCGCCGACCCCGGTCACCAGCGCAAAGAAGCTGGCGGTCACGAGCGTCTGGCGCATCCGCACCGCCATCAGCGCACCCGACAGCGCGAACACGGCGATGCCGGCAAGGTCGAGCAGGCGGACGATCAGCGCGTTGTCGATGTCGAACAACGCCGCCGCCCGCTCAAATGTGGATCGGCTTGCCGGTCACCGCCATCGCGGCTTCCTTGACCGCTTCGCTGTGCGTCGGGTGGGCGTGGCAGGTGTAGGCGATGTCTTCGGATGTCGCGCCGAATTCCATCGCCTGCGCCGCCTGTGCGATCATTGTGCCCGCAACGCTGGCGATGCACCACACGCCGAGCACGCGGTCGGTCTTGGCATCGGCGATGATCTTCACAAAGCCGTCGGGCTCGTGGTTGGTCTTGGCGCGGCTGTTGCCCGCCATCGGGAATTTCCCGACCTTGACCTCGCCCTTTTCTTTCGCCTGTTCCTCGGTCAGTCCGACCCCGGCGATTTCGGGCCAAGTGTATACGACCGACGGGATGACGTCATGGTTCACGATGCCGGTCTGACCCGCGATATTTTCGGCGCAGGCGATGCCTTCGTCTTCGGCCTTGTGCGCCAGCATCGGGCCGGGGATGACGTCGCCGATCGCCCAGATGCCGTCGACCGCCGTGCGGAAATCATGGTCGGTTTCGATCTGACCGCGCGCGTTGACGGTCAGGCCCGCCTTGTCCAGCGCCAGTCCGTCGGTGTTCGGACGCCGCCCGATCGACACCAGCACGACATCGGCTTCGAGTGTTTCCGCGTCGCCGCCCGCGGCGGGTTCGAGCGTCAGCACGGCTTTCTTGCCCTTCACGACCGCGCCGGTGACCTTGGTCTTCAGCTTGAATTCGATGCCCTGCTTCTTGAAGATGCGGTTTGCGTCCTTGCGGACGTCGGCGTCCATGCCGGGCAGGATCTGGTCGAGAAATTCGACGCAAGTGACCTTGGCGCCCAGACGGCGCCACACGCTGCCAAGCTCCAGCCCGATCACGCCGCCGCCGATGACGACCATATGGCCGGGCACCTTCGCGAGTTCGAGCGCTCCGGTCGAATCGACGATGATCTGCTTGTCGTTATCGACTTCGACGCCGGGCAGCGGGGTGACCGACGATCCGGTAGCGATGATGATGTTTTTGGCGCGATAGGTCTTGCCCGCGACCTCGACGCTGTCCTTGCCGGTGAACGCCGCATAGCCCTTCAGCCAGTCGACCTTGTTCTTCTTGAACAGAAATTCGATCCCCGCGGTAAGCCCCTTGACCGCGTCGACACGCTGGGCGTGCATCGCGGGCAGGTTCAGCTTGGGGGTCACGTCGATCCCCATCTTCGCCATCGCGCCGTTCGCCGCGGCGTCAAAATACTCCGACGCGTGCAGCATCGCCTTCGACGGGATGCAGCCGACGTTGAGGCAGGTGCCGCCCAGCGTTTCGCGCCCGTCGGCGCACGCGGTCTTGAGCCCCAGCTGCGCCGCACGGATCGCCGCGACATAACCGCCGGGACCGGCACCGATGACAAGGACGTCGTAGTCAAAGTCAGACATATTCGTCTCCGTTCGCCCTCAGCTTGTCGAAGGGCCGTACTTTTCTCAATCCGTCGCTCTCAAGAAAAGAACGGGGCTTTGACAAGCTCGGCCCGAACGGATGTGGGATATTAAAGGTCGATCAGCAACCGCGTTGGATCCTCGATCGCTTCCTTGATCGTTTTGAGGAAGGTCACCGCTTCGCGGCCGTCGATCAGGCGGTGGTCGTAGCTGAGCGCCAGATACATCATCGGGCGGACGACGATTTCGCCGTTCACGACAACCGGACGTTCGTCGATGCGGTGCAGGCCCAGCACCGCCGACTGCGGCGGGTTGATGATCGGGGTCGACATCAGCGACCCGAAGACGCCGCCGTTCGAGATCGTGAAAGTACCCCCCGTCATGTCGTCCATCGTCAGCGTGCCCTCCTTGGCGCGCTTGCCGAAATCGCCGATCGTCTTTTCAATGTCGGCAAAGCTGAGCGTTTCGGCATTGCGGATCACCGGCACGACAAGTCCGCTGGGGCCGCTCACCGCGACCGAGATGTCCATATAGTTATGATAGACAATCTCGTCGCCGTCGATGCGCCCGTTGACTGCCGGAATATCCTTGAGCGCCAGACATGCCGCCTTGGCAAAGAAGCCCATGAAGCCCAGCCGCACCCCATGCTTCTTTTCGAACAGGTCTTTATAACGCGCGCGCGCCTCGATCACCGCCGACATGTCGACGTCGTTGAAGGTCGTCAGCATCGCCGCGGTGTCCTGCGCCGATTTCAGTCGCTTTGCGATCGTCTGGCGCAGGCGGGTCATCTTGACGCGCTCTTCCTGGCGGCCCGGCGCGCCGGTTGCGGCGGGCGCTGCTGCGGGTGCGGGGGCCGACGCCGGCGCGGCTTCGGGCGCCGCATTGGCGGCTGCCAGCACATCTTCCTTGGTCAGGCGGCCGTCCTTGCCGCTGCCCTTGATCTTCGTCGGGTCCAATCCATGCTCGAGCACCAGACGGCGTACCGCGGGCGACATGGTCGCGACGGTATCGACGCCTTCACCGGCGGCGGGTGCGGTCGCGGCCGGAGCGGGTGCGGCGGTCTCGGCCTTCGCCGGGGCGGGCGCGGCAGCGGCAGCCTTGCCGTCCCCGGCCTCGATCGTGGCGATGACCGCGCCGACGTTCACGGTGTCGCCGACCGCAGCGACCTGCTGCCCCATGACGCCCGCGACGGGCGACGGCACCTCGACCGCGACCTTGTCGGTTTCCAGGCTGGCAATCGGCTCGTCGAGCGCGACCGCGTCGCCCGGCTGTTTCAGCCATTCGCCGATCGTCGCTTCGGTGACGCTTTCGCCCAGCGTGGGGACTTTGACTTCGGTGCTCATAGGTGCAGTTCCTTGGGGGTCTTGTGCCTGGATCAGGCTTTATTCTTGCTGCGGCGAATTTCGGCGCGGACGCTCAGGCCCAGAGCGTCGGCGACCAGCGCCGACTGCTCGGTTTGGTGGCGGCTCATCAGCCCCGTCGCGGGCGAAGCCGCGGCGGCTCGGCCGGCATAGCGTGGACGCATGTCCTTCTTGCCCGCCTCGTTCAGTGCGTCCTCGATTAGCTCGTTCACAAAGAACCAGCTGCCGTTGTTGCGCGGTTCTTCCTGCGCCCAAACGACATCCTCCAGCTTCGGCATCCGCTTCAACCGCACCGCGAGCGGCTCGCCGGGGAAGGGATAGAGCTGTTCGATGCGAATCACCGTCGTGTCGGTCAGGCCCGCCGCATCGCGCGCCTCCATCAGGTCGTAACCGACCTTGCCCGAACATAGCACGACGCGCTTGACGTCGGCGTCGGCGGGCGGGGTGCGGTCGGACATGATGCGGCGGAAATGCGCGTCGCCGATGAAATCGCTGCGCTGCGACACCGCCAGCTTGTGCCGGAGCAGCGATTTGGGCGTCATGATGATGAGCGGCTTGCGGAACGGACGCAGCATCTGGCGGCGCAGGACGTGGAAATAGTTCGACGGGGTCGAAATGTTGCACACTTGGATATTGTCGCCCGCGCAGAGCTGAAGGAAGCGTTCGAGCCGCGCCGAGCTATGTTCGGGCCCCTGCCCTTCATAGCCGTGCGGGAGCAGCAGCACGAGGCCGTTGGCGCGCAGCCATTTGGCTTCGCCCGACGCGATGAACTGGTCGATCATGATCTGCGCGCCATTGGCGAAATCGCCGAACTGCGCTTCCCACAGCACCAGCGACTTCGGATCGGCCATTGCATAGCCATATTCGAACCCGAGCACGCCATATTCGGACAGCGGGCTGTCGAGCACCTCGAACCGGCCGTGCGGCACGGTCGTCAGCGGCACATATTTGCGCTCGTCCTTCTGGTCGACCCACACCGCATGGCGCTGGCTGAAAGTCCCGCGGCCCGAATCCTGTCCCGACAGGCGGACCTGATAGCCTTCGCTGAGCAGCGTACCAAAGGCGAGGCTTTCTGCGGTTGCCCAGTCGAACACTTCCTTGTCCCCCTTGTCGGCGAACATTGCGGCGCGCGCGTCGATGACGCGGCGCAGCGTCTTGTGAACCTCCAGATCGTCCGGGATCGTGGTCAGCGTGCGGCCGATCGCATCGAACAGCTTGTCCGACACGCCGGTAGCGATGTTGCGGCGCGCGCCTTCGGGGTCGGTCGGCGCGTAAAGTCCCGACCAGCGACCGGCAAACCAGTCGGCCTTGTTCGGCTTGTAGCTTTTCGCCGCCTCGAACTCGCCTTCCAGATAGGCGACGAAATCGGCGCGGCGGGCGTCGGCCCAACCAGCGTCGATCACGCCTTCGGCTGCCAGCTTGGCCGCGCACAGCTGCGATACCGGCGGGTGCTGGCGGATGCTGGCATACATCAGCGGCTGGGTGAACGAGGGTTCGTCGCCTTCGTTATGACCGAAGCGGCGATAGCACCACATGTCGATCACGACGTCGCGCTTGAAGCGCTGCCGAAAATCGATTGCCAGCTTGCAGGCGAAGGTCACCGCCTCGGGATCGTCGCCGTTGACGTGCAGGATCGGCGCCTGGACCCCCTTGGCAACATCCGACGGATAGGGTGACGATCTGGCAAATTGCGGACTCGTCGTAAAACCGATCTGGTTATTGACGATGAAATGGATGCAGCCGCCGGTATTGTAGCCGCGAATGCCCGAAAAGCCGAGGCATTCCCACACGATCCCCTGCCCCGCGAACGCCGCATCGCCATGAATCAATACCGGCAACACCTGTTCGTGCTTCACCAGATCGTCGCGCACCACCTGTTGCGCGCGCACCTTGCCGAGCACGACCGGATCGACCGCCTCGAGGTGCGAGGGGTTGGGAACCAGCGACATATGGACCGAAATCCCGTCGAATTCGCGGTCGGTCGAGGTGCCGAGGTGATATTTAACGTCGCCCGACCCGCCGATGTCGTCGGGATTGGCCGATCCACCGGCAAATTCGTGAAAGATGACCTTATAGGGTTTGGCCATCACGTTCGCGAGCATGTTGAGCCGCCCGCGGTGCGCCATGCCATAGACGATTTCCTTGACCCCGTACTGGCCGCCATATTTGATGATGGCTTCCATCGCGGGGATCATGCTTTCGCCGCCGTCGAGCCCGAAGCGCTTGGTTCCGACATATTTGCGGGCGAGGAATTTCTCCCATTCCTCGGCCTCGATCACCTTGTTCAGGATCGCGCGTTTGCCCTCGACCGAAAATTCGATGATCTTATCGGCGCCTTCCATCCGCTCCTGCAGGAACTGGCGCTCCTCGATGTCGGCGATGTGCATATATTCGAGGCCGACATTGCCGCAATAATTGGCGCGCAGGATCGCGACGATCTCGCGGATCGTCGCCTTTTCCAGGCCCAGCGTGCCGCCAATGTACACCGGCCGGTCCTGGTCGGCGCCGACAAAGCCATGATATTCAGGGGTCAGATCGGCCGGCAGCTCGTGCTCGCTCAGCCCGAGCGGATCGAGATTGGCGGCCAGATGCCCGCGCACACGATAGGTGCGGATCAGCATCATCGCGCGGATCGAATCATTCGCGGCGCGCTCGACCTCGGCCGACGACAGCGGCGTTCCGCCCTTGGCAGCGGCGGCCTTGACCGCAACCTGCATCTGCTGCGGATCGAGCGCGGCGGTCAAATCGTCGCTGTCGATCAGCGGCCAGTTCTTCGGCGCCCAGCTGGGGCCGGCCTGCGGCTGGTCGATGTCAAAGCTTTGTCGTTCGAGGTTCATTGTCTTTTCCATTCTCGAAAGAGAAATGGCTCCGGGGAGGATATGGGAGCAACGCCCGCTGACAACGACTGTTGCCAGCGGGCGCTTAAATCACACGCGTTCTTTCAGCACTTCGACCAGCGTCGTGCCGAGTTCCGACGGGCTGGCCGACATCGTGATGCCCGCCGCTTCCATCGCCGCAATCTTGCTTTCGGCGTCGCCCTTGCCGCCCGACACGATCGCGCCAGCATGGCCCATGCGGCGGCCCGGAGGCGCGGTGCGGCCCGCGATGAAGCCTGCCATCGGCTTTTTGCGGCCGCGCTTGGCTTCGTCGATCAGGAACTGCGCGGCCTGCTCTTCCGCATCGCCGCCGATTTCGCCGATCATGATGATCGACTTGGTCGCTTCATCGGCTAGGAACAGTTCGAGCACGTCGATGAAGTTGGTGCCGTTGACCGGGTCGCCGCCGATGCCGACCGCGGTCGTCTGACCCAGACCCGCATTGGTCGTCTGGAACACCGCTTCATAGGTCAGCGTGCCCGAGCGCGAGACGACACCGACGCTGCCCTTGGAAAAGATGCTGCCGGGCATGATGCCGATCTTGCATTCGCCGGGGGTCAGAACGCCGGGGCAGTTGGGGCCGATCAGCCGCGACTTCGAACCGCTGAGGGCGCGCTTCACCTTGACCATGTCGAGCACCGGAATGCCTTCGGTGATGCAGACGATCAGCGGGATTTCGGCATCGATCGCCTCGAGGATCGAGTCGGCGGCAAACGGCGGCGGCACATAGATGCAGCTGGCGGTCGCACCGGTCGCGGCCTTGGCTTCCGCGACAGTGTCGAACATCGGCAGGCCGATGTGCGTAGTGCCGCCCTTGCCCGGCGTGACGCCGCCGACCATCTGGGTGCCGTAAGCGAGCGCCTGTTCGGTGTGGAAGGTGCCGGTGGCGCCGGTCATCCCTTGCGTGATGACCTTGGTATTCTTGTCGATAAGGATAGACATTTAATAACTCCAGCTTTCGCCCGGTCGAGGCCGTTGGGTAGCGCCGTTCAGTTCAAGAAAATTGAGTGTCCTGCTCTTGTAGTTGCCTGCACAACCGAAGAGTGTTTTTGTGGCTTCCTTAGGATCCGTACTCGGTATCTCGATTACAAAATCACCGTTGCGTTTCAGCTTTATATGCTTGTCGCGCGGAACGCCGTTTTCGAGGTCCATTTCCTTCCCCCCGCCGGAGCCTTTAGAAAAAGACATCTGCTCCAAGCATCGAGTAAAAACCTCGCCACGGTTCCAGCCATCCGCCGCAGCCTCCTCCTGCGAGACGGACGACCCGCAACTCGCCAAGAGGAAAAGCAACGGCAGGACTTTATACGAGCGAAGCATCCAGCGCCCTGCAGGCGTCGAGCAGTTCCTTGACCGCGTCGACCGACACCTGCAGCCCCGCCTTGTCTTCGGCATCGAGTTCGATCTCGACGATCTTTTCGACCCCGCCGGCGCCGATCAGCACCGGAACGCCCACATAAAGACCGTCGAGGCCATACTGGCCATCGACATAAGCGGCACACGGCAGGATGCGCTTCTGGTCACCCAGATAGGCTTCGGCCATCGCGATGCCCGAGGCCGCGGGGGCGTAGAACGCCGAACCGGTGCCGAGCAGCGCGACGATTTCGCCGCCGCCGCCGCGGGTGCGCTTGACGATCGCGTCGATCTTGTCCTGGCTCGACAGGCCCATCTTGACGAGGTCGGGGACGGGGATGCCGTTGACGGTCGAGTAGCGGACGACGGGAACCATCGTGTCGCCATGACCGCCGAGCACGAAGGTGTTCACATCCTTCACCGACACGTCGAATTCGTCGGCGATGAAGTGGCTGAAGCGCGCCGAGTCGAGCACGCCGGCCATGCCGACGACCTTGTCGTGCGGGAGTCCCGAGAATTCGCGCAGTGCCCAGACCATCGCGTCGAGCGGATTGGTGATGCAGATAACGAAAGCGTCGGGGGCGTTCGCCTTGATACCCTCACCGACGGCCTTCATGACCTTCAGGTTGATCCCGAGCAAATCGTCGCGGCTCATGCCCGGCTTGCGCGCGACACCCGCGGTGACGATGATGACGTCGGCGCCCGCGATGTCGTTATAATCGTTCGAGCCGGTGATCTTGGCATCGAAGCCCGCGATCGGACCGACCTGCGACAGGTCGAGCGCCTTGCCCTGCGGCACGCCTTCGACGACGTCGAACAGGACGACATCGCCGAGTTCCTTCTGCGCGGCGAGCAGCGCCAGCGTTCCGCCGATATTCCCGGCTCCGATCAAAGCGATCTTCTTGCGTCCCATGGCGCGCGGCACTCCCTTCCTGGCAAGCCCGGCAATTGGTTCACAGACCGGCAGGAGCACGGGCCAAAGCTCCGATTCCAGTCCTAAGACTGGCGACGCCCTACGCCGATTCCGTTAAGGAAACAACCGCGAAAAGGGCGAAAATCAGGGTTTTTTTGCAAATAGTTCGCAATAGTAATAAATGGCGGCAGGTGGCAATCGCTCACGCTCGGCACTGTCACGAAAGTGCAACATAGCCTTGGTGCGCGAAGCGGGGTACGGTATGATCGGGATGGCTGCGCGGGCAGCCGGGAGCGGAACCAATCGGAAGGACAAGTCATGGCCGCAAGAACCCTCGGACTGGCGGCCGTCGCCGTCGCGCTTGCCGCTGCCGCACCCGCGCGGGCAAGCGAAAAGGGCTGGAACGACACCGGAACCGTCGCCAAAAATGCGCTGGTGGTCGCGGCCTTTGGCGTACCGGCGGTGCAGCGCGACTGGAACGGCGTATTGCAGGCGGGTGGCAGCATCGGCGGGACGATTTTGCTGACCCAGGGGATGAAAGAAGTGTTTCCGTCGCGCCGGCCCGACGGCAGCGACAACAAGAGCTTTCCGTCGGGCCACACCTCCACCAGCTTTGCCGCGGCGGCGACACTCCACAATCGTTACGGGTGGGAGGCAGGCCTTCCCGCCTATCTGGTCGCCTCGTTCGTCGGGTTGTCGCGGGTCGAGGCGCGCAAGCACCGCGTCGGCGACGTGCTGGTCGGCGCCGCCGTTGGCACCGCTGTTGGCCATCTGGTCACCCGCAAGGCGAACGCACAGGTGCAACTGGTCCCCTGGGCCGATACCAAAGGTGCCGGGGCACATCTTGCTCTGCGTTTCTGACCGGTCTTTTGACCGGCGATTGCGTCGGACCACAGTCCCGGGTTAACCCTCCTTTATTCCGGCAACGCTAGGATTCCGGAGTGACGCGAGCGATCATCAGTTTTGACACCGAAATGTCCGCCGGCCTCTACCAACGGGGCGTGGACATGCGTGCCAATTTCGAAAGCTCGATCCTTGGCCGCTGCCGCGAAGGCGATTTCGGCATTCACTTCCAGATGGACATGCTCGAGCAGCACGGCCTGAAAGGGGTCTATTTCGTCGACCCGATGCCGGCCCTGGTCTATGGGCCCAAAATTATCGACGAGATCGTCCAGCCGATCGTCCGGCGCGGACACGAAGTCCAACTGCATATCCACACCGAATGGTTGAAATTCGCCCGCTTCAATCCGGTCGGGCGGCTGACCGGCCGCAACATCGGCGATTTTCCGCTGGCGGCGCAGAAAAAGCTCATCGCGCTGGCGCGCGACATTCTGGTCGGTGCCGGGGCACCAAAGCCCACCGCGTTTCGTGCCGGCAATTTCGGCGCCAACGACGACACGCTGCGCGCGCTCGCGGCGCTGGGATTTGCTTTCGACAGCAGCTTCAACGGCGCCTATCTGGGTCGCGGCTGCGCGATTTCGCTCGACGCCGCCAATCTGGGTGTGCGGATCCATCACGGCGTTGCCGAGGTACCGGTCAGCGGGCTGCGCGACCGCGCCAGCCGCTTTCGCCCAGCCCAGCTGTGCGCGATGTCCGAAGAGGAAATGCGCGACGCGCTGGACCATGCCGCCGCCAGCGGCGCGGTCCAGTTTTCGGCCTTCAGCCACAGTTTCGAACTGCTCAGCCGCGACCGGCGCGTGCCGAACCGCCTGGCGATTTCGCGCATGGAGGCGCTGTGCCGCGCCGTCGCCGACGATCCGCGGGTGACCAGCGGCGGGATCGCCAGCCTGCCGGCGCCCCCGGCGCGGCCGGTGCGCATTCATGTTCCCGCGCCCCGACCGTTCCGCACCCTGCGCCGCGTGATCGAGCAGGGGTACGGTCATCTGGCCCACGAAGTGCGTTATGTCCGCGATGTGGTTGCGGTCACGGTCAATTCGTCGCGCTGGGGCAAGATCGCCAGCGGTATATTACTGGTCCTGGCTTGACCCCGAGAACGCGCCGTCGCCGGGTCCGTGGCCCAGCGCAAGATAATCGTCCGACTGCATTTCGGACAGACGGCTCGCAGTGCGCTCGAACTCGAATGCCCCGTCACCCGCCACATACAGATCGTCGGGCATCGCCGCCGCGCTGGCCAGCAGCTTGGCCTTATATTCGTAGAGCGCATCGACGAGCGTCACAAAACGCGCGGCTTCATTGCGATTTTCCGGCCCCATGCGCGGGATGCCGACGATGATGACGGTGTGAAAATGGCGCGCGATCGCCAGATAGTCCGACGCACCGCGCGCTTCGGCGCACAGCCGCTTGAACGAAAAGACCGCGACGCCTTTCAGCGCTTTCGGGACATGCAGCGTCCGCCCGCCGCCCAGGTCGAGATCGAGCGAGGGTACGTGCGCGCGGTCCTCGGGCGGATAGTCGGTGAGGCGAAAGAACGCCGCCGACAACGCCGCGCTCGCTGCATCGTCGGCGGGAACGAACCAGCGCGCGCCGTCGCCCAGCCGGTCGCGGCGATAATCGGTCGGGCCGTTGAGTCCCATGACATCGAGTTTTGCCTCGACCAGCGCGATAAAGGGCAGGAAATGCTCGCGGTTGAGCCCGTCCTTGTACAGGTCGGACGGCGGCCGGTTCGACGTCGCGACCACGCACACCCCGCGGTCGATCAGCGCGGTGAACAGGCGCGAAAGGATCATCGCGTCGGCGCTGTTGTTCACCACCATCTCGTCGAACGCCAGGCAGCGCACGTCGGCGACCAGCGCGTCGGCGACCAGCGGGATCGGATCGCCCGCCTCGCTCTTGCGGACCTCGCGCATCCGCGCATGGACGTCGAGCATGAAGGCGTGGAAATGGACGCGGCGTTTGCGCGCGATCGATAGCTGGTCGTAAAACAGATCCATCAGCATCGACTTGCCGCGACCGACCGCGCCCCACAGATAAACCCCGCGCGGCGCATCGGGTTTGCGGCCGGTCAGCCGCCACAACAGGCTGCCGCGCGGCGGCACAGCTTCCAGTTCGGTTTGCAGGGCGTTCAAGCGCTCGGCAGCGGCACGCTGTTCGGGGTCGGGGCGGAGTTCGCCGCCCGCGACGAGTGCGTCATAAGCCGCCAGCACCGACATCAGCCGCGATCCTTGCTCGCCTTGCGAATGGTGCCGGCGAAGGACAGGACAATATGGCTGTCACGCTCACCCTGGACGACCAGCCCGCGCAGGAAGATCAGGCGTCCCGTTTCGCGCACCAGCTCGACGACCGCGTCCAGTGGTTCGCCGACGCGTCCCGCCCCGACGAACTGCGTCGATAGGTCGAGCGTCACCGAATGGCCGGCGTTCAGCGACCCGAACTGGTGCGACGCCGCGAACAACGCGATGTCGACGAGCGCGAGCGTCACCGCGCCATGGACATTGTCGCCCAGATTGCTGTGCTTGCGCTCGGGGATCATCCGCACCCGCGCACAGGGGCGACCATCGGGCGTCGGCGGTTCGACCCGCACCGTCAGCGGCTCGATAAAGCTGTTGAACCGCGTCGGGTCCTTCAGATCCCAGCTGAGCCAACCATCGCCCTGCGCCTCGGCACTGAAATGGTCGGCGCGGCGCGGCTCCTCGATCCCGTCGTTCACACCTGCCGCTCGGCCTCGAGCTTCTTGATCTCGGCGATCGCGCGCGCCGGGCTCAATCCCTTCGGGCAGGCGTTCGAGCAGTTCATGATCGTGTGACAACGATAGAGACGGAACGGATCTTCGAGCTCGTCGAGCCGTTCGCCGGTATATTCGTCGCGGCTGTCGGCGAGCCAGCGATAGGCCTGGAGCAGGATCGCGGGGCCCAGAAACTTGTCGCTGTTCCACCAATAACTGGGGCAGCTGGTCGAGCAGCAGGCGCACAGGATGCACTCGTAGAGGCCGTCGAGCTTTTCGCGTTCGGCGGGCGATTGCAGCCGTTCCTTGCCGCTCGGCGTCGTCGTCTTGGTTTTGAGCCACGGTTCGATCGACGCATATTGGGCGTAGAAATGGGTGAAGTCGGGGACCAGATCCTTGATCACGTCCATCGCGGGCAGCGGGGTGATCGTGATGTCACCCTTCAGATCTTCGATCGCGGTGGTGCAGGCGAGGCCGTTCTTGCCATTCATGTTCATCGAACAGCTGCCGCAAATCCCCTCGCGGCACGAACGGCGGAAGGTCAGCGACGCATCCTGCTCGCTTTTCATCTTGATGAGCGCATCGAGCACCATCGGACCGCATTTTTCCGTGTCGATCTCGAACGTGTCGAAGCGCGGGTTCTGACCACTGTCGGGATCGTAGCGATAGACTTTGAACCGTTTGACCGCCGCCGCGCCCTCGGCCTTGTGGACCTGGCCCGTCTTTTGCGGGCGGCTGTTCTTGGGCAGGCGGAATTCGGCCATGTCGCGGGCTCCCTGTGCAATTGCGGGCTGACTAGACCCGATTGGCGGCAACGACAAGGGGTGATGCGAAAGCCGCTGGCAGGGGCGCGGGCAAGGCGCTAGGGCCGCGGCGATGACCGAAAGCGCCGCCCAACCTGCTGTCACCAGCCGTCACGTTGCACGCGGGCTTGGCACCACGGTCCTCGCACGGCTGGGCGCGGTGGTCGAGATCGTTGCGCAGCCACTTTATGTGCTGATGTTCGGGCTCGCGGGATACGGCCTCTATGCCGTGCTGTGGGCTACGATCAACCTGCTCGAGAATATCTTCGACCTGGGCATGACCAGCGCGATGCAGCGCACGGTGCCGCAATCGGCGAGCGATGCCGAGGCCGCCGCGGCGCTGCGCACCGCGATGTTCTGGGGCGTCGGACCGTGCCTGATCGTCGCAGCGATCATAGCCCTGTTCGCCGCCGACCTCGCGCCGTTGCTGAACGTCGCCGAACGCGACCGGCCGCTCGTCATTCCCGCGATCCAGCTGTTCGTGTGGGCGCTGCCCTTGTGGGCGTTTGTCGAAATCGCGACGTCTGCAATGCGCGCGCGCATGGTGTTCGGCGCCGAAATCCGCCTGCGGATCGTGTGGGAGCAGATCATGCGACTGGTGTTCGCGGGGATGTTCTTTGCGGGCGGGCTGGGGCTGAAAGGCCTGTTCATCGCGCACCTCTGCTCGCTGGCGATTACCGCGATCCTGTGCGTTCGCCTGCTGCGCCGCTATTATGTATTCGGCGAACTGCTGCGCGGCGGCCGCGGCAGCGAAACGGCGCGCAACACCTTTTGGGCGGGACTGTCGATCCTGCCGTCGAACGTGATCGCGCGGCTGTTCGGCGACGCGCCGGCGCTGATCCTCAACCTGCTGCTGCCCGGCGCGGCGGGCGCGGCGGCGGCGGGCCTGTTCACGATCGCGCGCAAATTGTCGAGCGTCGTCCAGCTGGTCCGCATCGCCTTCGTCTATGTCATGGCGCCGCTGGCGGCGAGCGCCGAGCGCGAGGATCGCGCGCAAGTGGCCGACATCTATGCCTATGCCACGCGGTTGATCGCCGCGATCGCGCTGCCGCTCGCCGCGGTGCTGGCGGCGGGCAGCGCACCGCTGCTCAGCCTGTTCGGCGCCGAGGCCAGGGTTGCGCAGGCCGCGCTCGTCATCCTGCTGTTTGCGCGCGCTGTCGAAGCGGTGCTGGGCATCTCGCTGCCCGTGCTGCAAGTCGTCGCCGCTTTCCGTCACCAGCTGACCGCCAGCATCATCGGGGTGATCGTGGCCGTCGCGGCAGGCACCCTCATCGTCGGGCGGATGGACGCACTGACCGGTGTCACGCTGGCGATGTCGATCGGGCTGGTCGTCATGGGCGGCATTCCGATGGTGCAGCTGGCGTTGAACGAAAAACTCCACCCCTTTGACCGTCAGTTTCCGGCCGTGGCCATCAAGGGACTGGCGATCATGCTCGTCGCCGGCGGCGCCGCGCTGCTGGCGGGGCAATTGCCCGACGCGGTAGCGCTGCCGCTGATCGTGCTGCTCGCGGTCGGTGCGATCTGGTTGTCGCTGCGCTTTGCCCTGCCCCACGCCGACCGCACTTCGCTGGGCAAGATGGGGCGCAAGCTGCGGCTCGTCTGAAAGATTCGGTCTTATTTTGGCCGCAAAATTCGCTAGAGCGGTGCCACTTATCGTGATGCCGCACTGCGGCCAACAGGCGGAACCCATGTACCAGACCGAACTCGCGCGCAGCGGCAAGCGCCTCTTTTTCATTCGCGGCACCTATATCTATATCACCATCGCGATTTCGGTGCTGATTGCCTGGTGCAGCAAGGACTGGGGTCCGTTCCAATCGGCGTTCGGCGATTGCGCCTGGTTCTGGCTGTCGCTCGGCGTCGCCAGCGCCGGGGCGATCGTGCGCGTGTTCACCAGCGGCTGGGCCGCGCTCGGGACTTCAGGCCGCGCCAAGGTCGCCGCGGAGGCAAGCGAACTCAACACGACCGGGCCGTACAGCCTGGTGCGCAACCCCCTCTACGTCGGGCGCATCCTGAACTTCACCGGCATCGCGATGCTGTCGGGCAGCTGGGTGTTCGGCGCGATCGTTTTCCTGCTCGCGATCCTGATCTACGAACGCATTTCGATTTATGAGGAAGAATTTCTGCGCGAAAAATTCGGCGCGGCGCACGCCGAATGGGCGAAGGACGTTCCCGCGCTGCTTCCCCGCCTGCACGGCTGGGTGAAACCCAAATATCCCTTCTGGTGGAAGCGGATGATCTGGCGCGAACAGAACAAGCTGTTCCTGCTCGCCACCACCGTCTTCCTGACCTGGTTCGCGCGGCTCGACTTCAATTTCGACGCGCTGACCGCAGCGCAATGGAACTGGGTCTATGCCTATGCGGCGCTGGTCGTCGTCCGCTTTATCATCGGCGGGCTGAAAATGGCCGGCTTCTTCAAGGAATTGAGCTGAATTGATGGGGGGCGACCTCGCTCCCCTGATCGCAGTCGTCGGCAGCGACGGGTCGGGCAAGTCGACGCTGTCGGCGGACCTGCTCGCGCATATCCAGCAGAGCCGTGCGGCGGAGTCCGGCTACCTCGGTCTCGGTTCGGGCGAGCAGGGGCGGCGGATCGGACGCTGGCCGGTCATCGGCCCGCCGCTGCACCGCTTCCTCGACGGCATCGCCGACCGCTTGCGCGAGCCCGGCGAGCCGATCCCCGGCTATCTGGCCGCGCGCTATGCACTGAACAAGTCGCGGAAGCGCCGTGCCAGGTTCGACGCGCTCCTCGCGCAGCGGCGTGCAGGCAAGGTGATCGTTACCGACCGTTACCCCCAGGTCGAAGTCCCCGGCCTGCACGACGGACCGATCCTCGCGGGCATCGCGACCAGCCAGCGGCTCGCCGCGATGCAGGCCGCGGAATACGCGCTCTATGTGGAGATGGCGGCGTACCGACCGACGCTGGTGATTCGCCTGCACGTCGATGTCGATACCGTGATGGCGCGCAAGCCCGACCACGACCGTACGCTGATCACCCGCAAGGTCGAAACGGTGGCGCTGCTGCTGTTCAACGGCGCGCCGATCGTCGATATCGACGCGACGATGCCCTATGCCGAGGAGCTGGCGTTGGCGACCGCGGCCGTCGATAGAGCGTTGGCCTCCGCCTGACCCCCACCTCTCCGTTCGTGTCGAGCGAAGTCGAGACACGCTGGGTTCGTGCACGACTTCACGTGTCTCGACTTCGCTCGACACAAGCGGAAATTAGAGGCCGGTTTTGCTTGCCATAATCGTCTCAATCAGCGCGATATCGGCCGGTTTGTCGGCGTCGATGCACGCTTCGGGTTCGGACATTGGCACGACCGTCGCGGCAAGGCCGAAACGCCGGCCCGCGCGCGCGACCCCCTGTTGGATCGTGAACAGGCCGAGCAGCGCGCCGATCAGCAGCCACGGGCCGAAAGCGGCGACGATCTTCAGCCCCTTTTTGCGGTCGCGTTCGATCCGCCCCCAGAAATCGAGCAGCGGCAGCGCGCGCCGCCCGCGCAGGTAAAACAGATTGGCCCCCGACCACCAGCCGCCGCGGAACTTGAGCCAGGTGCGCCGCGATTGCGGATAGCGCGCGAACAGGACGTTCCGCTCGACCATCGCCACCGCGACGTCGCTTTGCTCTGCGCCAGCCAAGAACTCGGCGATCATCGTCGGCGTCAGCAACACATTGTCGGCGGTCGTGACCAGCACCGGCGCGTCATGCGGCGGGAGTGCGGCAGCGAGCGAGCTGCTGATGCCCCTTCCGGAATCGACAAAATGCAGATCGGCGAAGGCGGCAAGGCCCGACACGGCGGCGAGTTCGGCGCTGTTCTGCGCCAGCACCGTGATCGGCCCGACCTGCGACGAGGCGCGCAGCGCGCGTAAAACATGGACCAGCATCGGCTGGCCCACGACGGGGAGCAGCGCCTTGGTCGACACACCGCTGCCGCCAAGCAACGGATCGGGTCCGGGCCGGCTGCCGGCTAACACGATGGCGGGGATGCTGGCGGTCATCGCCAGCGCCCTACAGCGCCGGATCGCCGCGAACAAGGCGGGCGTATCGCGCGGAACGCGCCGCGCGCTGCCACCTTTTCGGCGTTCGTGCGTAGGACGGGCATGACCAGCTCGTTCACCCGCCCTGCCCTGATCTGCAACGTCCAGAGCGGCAGCCACGACGAAGCCATTCGCGCGCAGATTGAAACCGTCTGCCGCGACCATGGCGCGCCGCTTGCCGCGACCTTTGCCCTGCCTGACGACGATGTGCCGGATGCCGCGCAATTGGCCGCCGATGGCATCGACCTGTTGCTGGTGTGGACGGGCGACGGGACGATCAACGCCGCCGCGCGCAAGACGGCGGACTGGGATGGCGCGATCCTGCCGCTCCCCGGCGGCACGCTGAACCTGTTGTCAAAGGCGCTGCACGGCGACCGACCGGCGCCGGAGATTCTGGCCGACGCGCTGGCGGGCAAGGGACAGCGGCGACCGATACCGACGATCCGGTCGGATAAAAGCGAGGCGTTCATCACGGTGATCGCCGGGCCCGCCACACGCTGGGCCGAGGTGCGCGAAACGATGCGGCAGGACGGCCTGATCGAGGCGAGCCGGTCGGCACCCGACGCGCTCGACGAAATGATGAACGCGCCGGGGGTGCGCGTGGCCGGACACGACACGGCCTATCCGGCGGTGATCCTGACCCCCACGCACGGCGGTATCCGAGCCGACGGGATATTGACCGAAGGCACCGGCGACGTGCTGCGCCACGGGCTCGCCTGGCTCGGCGGCGATTTCCGCGACGGGCCGAGCGAGCCGATCACGGCGGGGGACATGGTGGTGCTGGAAAGCGACGCGCCAATC
This sequence comes from Sphingopyxis solisilvae, assembly GCF_015475875.1. Lineage (GTDB taxonomy): Bacteria > Pseudomonadota > Alphaproteobacteria > Sphingomonadales > Sphingomonadaceae > Sphingopyxis > Sphingopyxis solisilvae. The sequence continues at coordinate 118,287 of NZ_JADKYM010000007.1, forward strand.
AGCCTGGAATATGACGGCGAACTGGACGAAACCGCCTCGCCCGTCACATTCACGCTCGCCTCAAGCGCGGTCGATTTCGTCGCGACGACATGACGCGGCTGTTCCATATCAGCGACCTGCATTTCGGGCTGGAGGATCGCACCGCGCTCGACTGGTTCAAGGGCTGCGTCCGCCGCGAACAGCCTGATGCCGTCCTGATCACCGGCGACCTGACCATGCGCGCGCGCAGCCATGAATTCGCGGCGGCGTGCGACTGGATCGAACGGCTCGACGTGCCGGTCACCGTCGAGGTCGGCAATCACGACCTGCCCTATTTCAATCCCTTCGCGCGCTTCTTCTGGCCTTACCGCCGCATCCGCCGGATCGAGCGGCTCGTCGAGCACGAACTCGATCTCGACCGGGTTGCGGTCGTGCCACTGAAAACCACGGCGCGCGCGCAGTGGCGGCTCGACTGGTCGAAGGGATGGGTGACCCGCCGCGCGCTCGCCAAAACCATAGCCGCGATCGACGCGCTGCCGCCGGGCAAACAGGTCATCGTCACCGCGCATCATCCGCTCGTCGAGGCGGGGACGAAGGGGCGCGCGCTGACCCGCGGCGGGCAACATGCGCTCGACACGCTGGCGTCGCGCGGCGTCGCGGCGGTGCTGACCGGCCATGTCCACGACGCCTTTGATCTTGTCGCGCGAACCGCGAACGGACCGGTGCGCATGATCGGTGCGGGAACCCTGTCACAGCGTATCCGGTCGACCCCGCCGAGCTTCAACGAACTGCGGATTGCAAGCGGCACGATCGCGCTGCGGGTGCGCAGCATCGCCGACGTGCCGACCCCGCAGATGCAGATTCCCGATGTTCCGCCCGACGCGCTGCCGCCGCGCGAGCCCGGCGAGCCGGTGGCCCCGATCCACGCCGTTCCGCCGGTCGATCCCCCGGTGCATTGACGGCGCGTCCGATCCCGTTAGGTTGCAAGAAAAAACGGGAAGAGGACAAAAGATGCTGACCAAGGGCGACGATTTCCCGCTGCACCAGAGCGCCGAGCCGATCGCCTTTGCCGGCACCGACCGCAATTTCTACGATCGCTATTTCTTCAACGGCTATGCGCCCGACGGGTCGGTATTCTTTGCCGCGGCGATGGGCTTTTATCCGCAGCTGGGGATCGTCGATGCCGCCTTTTGCGTGCTGATCGACGGGGTCCAGCATAATCTGCGCGCCAGCAGGCGGTCGGCGGGCGAGCGGCTAGATCTTGCCGTCGGTCCGATTTCGATCCGGATCGACGCGCCGCTGGAGCAGCTGACGCTGAAGATTTTGGCCAACGACGGCCCTTTATCAGGCGAGTTGCAGTTCACCGGGCGCCATTTTCCGATCGAAGAACCGCGCTTCACACGCCGCAACGGCACCCGGCTGTTCATGGACTATACGCGCATGACCCAGAACGGCCACTGGTCGGGCCGGCTGGCGGTGGGCGGCCAGCGGATCGAGGCGGGCGCCGACTGGGCGGGGACGCGCGACCGCAGCTGGGGGATACGCCCGGTCGGCGCCGCGGAACCGCAACCGCCGCCGGAGGGCAATTTTCACCAATTTTTCTGGCTGTGGACGCCGTGCAATTTTTCCGACCGCTCGCTGTTCTTTCACAGCAATGACGATGGCGCGGGCGACGCGTGGAACCGCCGCGCCGTCTTGGCCGACAGCAACGGCGGCGAGCGCCACTTCGCCGATCCGGTTTTTGCCGTTGAATGGCAGCCGGGCACGCGGCGGCTGCAGAAATTGACCGCCGACCTGGATCGCAGCACACGCCTGACCCTTACGCCTGCCGGACCGCTGTTCGCGATGAGCGGCCTCGGTTACACCCACCCGGTCTGGGGTCACGGCTTCGATCATGGCGGGCTGGAGGTTGCGCATGACCGCCTGTCCGAAGCCGAACGGGCGTGGGGCAATCCGCTGGCGATGCACGTGCAGGCGCTGGTCACTGCCGAACTCGTCGACGGCGACCGCCGCGACGTCGGTATCGGCGTCCTCGAACAATTGTTCGTCGGCCCGCACGCGCCAACCGGTCTCACCGGGCTCATGGACCCCGCCGCATGAGCTTTCCGACCTGGCCCGGGGCAATGACGGCCGAGTGGCTCGGCGCGGTTCTGGGGCACGCCGGGCGATTGCGCGGCTTTACGGCTGATCGCATCGGCACCGGCCAGATGTGCGACAGTTACCGCCTGACGCTCGACTGGGACGGCGGCGTCGATGCTCCGGCGTCCGTGGTCGCCAAATGTCCGAGCCATGACGCGGCCAGCCGCAACATCGCCAAGCTGACCGGCACCTATGTCAAGGAAGTCAGCTGGTACCGCGAGCTTGCTGCTGCCAGCGGGGTTCCGGCGCCGCACTGCTATCACTCCGAGATCGCCGACGATGACGTCGACTTCGTTTTGATCCTGTCCGACCTGACCCCGGCGCGGCAAGGCGACCAGCTGGCCGGTCTTGGCCTGGCGGGGCTCGCGCCGTGCATCGACGCGGCGGCGCGGTTGCACGCGCATTTGTGGAATGATCCGCGGCTGGCGGAGATCGCGTGGCTGGCGCGCGACAATGGCGATCTGGTACGGGCGCTTTTCCCGCAGCTGTATCAGGGATTTCGCGAGCGCTATGCCGCACGCCTCGCGCCCGAACTGCTCGACGTCGGTGCCGGGATGGTGGCGAAGCTCGACGCCTATCTGACGCGCGAGCCCGCGGCGCGGACGATCGTCCACGGCGACCTGCGCATCGACAACATCCTTTTCGCCCCCGATGGACATGCGTGCTGGCTGGTCGACTGGCAGACATTGGGCCGCGGCAGCGGCGCCACCGATCTGGCCTATCTCGTCGGCACCAGCATCGCCGACCCTTTCGAACGCGCCGCCGCCGACCGCCCGGCGTTCGACCATTGGATCGCGGCGTTGGCGGCACAGGGCATCGACCCCGACATCGCCGCGCTGTGGGACGATTATCGCGTCGGGGCGCTCAGCGGCTATTTCATGGCGGTTTTTGCATCGATGAACGTCGAACGCACCGACCGCGGCGACGAGATGTTTGCGGTGATGGCCGAGCGGCCAGCGCGGCAGGCGCTGGCGCTCGGGAGTCTGGATCTGCTCTGAACTTTGGCGATCAGGCCTCGATGCGGCGCTCGGCGAGTGCGGCGACAATGGCGTCGCAAAATGCCGGCAGATCGTCGGGACAGCGGCTGGTGATGATATTGCCGTCGACGACGACCGCCTCGTCGACGAAATCGGCGCCCGCATTGACCACGTCGGTCCGAATCGATTTGTAGCTGGTCAGGCGCTTGCCCCGGGCGAGCCCCGCTTCGATCAACAGCCACGGCGCGTGGCAGATAGCGGCAACCGGCTTGCCTGCTGCGGCGAAGTCGCGGATCAGTGCGACCGCGGCATCATCGACGCGCAGCAGATCCGGGTTGATCTGGCCACCGGGCAGCACGAGCGCGGCATAATCGTCGATCTTGACGTCGCCGATCTTCAGATCGACCTCGATCTCGTCGCCCCAATCGTCGCCGTCCCAGCCGGTAATGTCACCCAGTTGCAGCGACGCTATGTCGACGTCGGCGCCCGCGTCCTGCAGCCGCTCCAGCGGGACTTCGAGTTCGGACTGTTCGAAGCCGTCGGTGGCCATGATCAGGATGCGCTGCGATGCGAGCGGTTCGGTGTTGGCCATGAGATATTCCTTTCCAAGATGAATATCCTGAACGCTGCCGCCGCTGTGCTCGTTGCATCGTGCCGCGCGCGTTGCGGCACAGAAAAAGGGCGGCCCGTCGCCGGACCGCCCTCTCCCCCTTTTTTCGGGTCGTGATCAGAAGTGGAAGGTTACCGAACCGCGATAGCTCTGGTTCGACACATCCTTGCGACCGATCGTCGTGTCGGCGCCGATCGACAGATCGACATTGCCCGTCTTGAACGTGATCCCGCCGCCGACTTCGAACCAGTCCTTGTCGGTTCCGGCGAGGCCGAAGATGGCATTGGGTCCGGGGCCGCCGACGAAAGTGGCACCAAAAGACGCCGGGGCATCCTTGAACTCATGCACATAATCGGCGCTGAGGTGCGGCTGGAAGCTGCTCCCGCGCTTGCCCGACAGCGCAAGACCGGCACGCCCCTGGACGCTGTTGAAGCTCGACCGGTCGAGCCGAAGCGCCGGACCGCCACCATTTTCCTTGATGTCGGAAAAGCCGATGTGGCTCGCCCGCGCCGCAACGCGCGGCCCGAATTCGATCGACCCCAGATCGAAGTTCTTGGCCAGGCTGACCTCGCCGGTGACGATCAGCGACGTATCGTCGCCCGTCAGCGTAAAGGGCGTGCCCACCAGATCGGCGATCCGTGTGGTGCGCGAATCGAACGCGCCGGCGCTGAGCTGCGTCGACAGTTCGATGCCTCCGCCGAGGCCGGTCTTTCCGTACAGCGTTCCCTGATACAGGGTGCCACTGGCCTTTTGCCCGCCAACCGGCGTCGTGCCGTCGATATCGGTGTAGCTGAGCGAGAAGCCGAGTACGCCGTTGTCGCCCAGCGATTTTTCGATACCGCCCGCCAGATAGAAACCGTCGAACCGGTCGCGCCCGCCACCCGGCAGCGCGCTGGCCATCGGACGGCTGTCGCCGTCAAGATAGCCGCCCGCCAGGAAGGCGCTGGTGTCGTCGGGCAGGCGCCCCTGCTGCACCGTGACCGAATCGCTGTCCGACCGGACCTGCATCGACGCTGCGCCGACCGCGGTCATGTTGAGGTGCGCCAGTTGAACCGGTCGCCCGATCATCGCCAGCGTGCCGCCCATGTCGCCGCCGTCAAGCTGGAGCAGGCGATCGCGATAGAAGCGCGACATATTGTCCGCCGCCACCGTCGCGAGCGAGCCGCGCAGCGTTTCGGTGCGCGGCGCCCAGCTATCGAGCGTTGCGCGGATCGTCGCCGCACTCTGCAGGTCGAGCGGGCCATAGACGCCGGCCAGCGCCGCATTGCCGCGCGACTGGTCGAGCAGCTGGGCATAGGCGCCTTGGACCGCGGTTGGATCGACGACATTGCGGTAGAGGCCCGCCTGGATCTCCACCGACACGCTGTTGGGCCCGTATGTCAGCCGCGGCGTCAGAATCGCGGACAGCGAAGAGGCCGAGCCGAAAGTGCCGGTCACGCCGCCCGCAGCGGTCAGGAAGGTGAAACGGTCGCCCGCGGTGATCCGGTAGCCCGAGACCGGCGAGAACGACACTGCCCCGCCCAGCGTCGCGTTACCTGTCGAACTGCCGTTGGCAACCACCGCCAGCACGTCGGATGCGCCGCTCGGGCCGAGGTCGATGAACAGATTGCTGCCCGACGAGAGGACCAGATTGCCCGCGATCGTCAGCGTACCGGTCGTCGTCATCGTGCCGGGCGCGATGCTGCCCAGCACGCTGGTGAGAAACGGCGTGCGCACCGTGCCCGCACCGGTGAGCAGACCGGAGAGCAGGAGATAGTCGCCGGCGGTCTGGATCGTACCGTTGGTGTTAACGGTGCCGGTTAGCTGGCGAACCTCGATCAGGCTGTTGAGTGACGCGCCGCTTGCGACGTTCAGCTGCGATGTGGCGCCGGCAACAGTGAACCGGTCGACGGTGACCGACGAGTTCAAGGTGATGGCGCCCGTGTTGCGCAGCGTAACGTCGTAGTAGCGCCCCATCTCGCCGGTGGTGCGGACACCATCGACATTGTTCGGGACGAAGCCGGTCGCACCGGGCAGGCCATTGGCGATCGTCGGGGCAGGCCGCAGCGTGTCTGAATAGCCGGGGTCAGCCATCGCCGTTTCGGTCGGCGCCATGCCTTCGCCGGTGGCGAGGTCGATCACCAGCGGGCTGCTCGAATCGGTCGCGGTGTTGGGGACGCCGTTGCGAACCGCACCGGTCGCGATGTCGACGCACTCGTTGCTCGCCGGATTGGGCGAGGTACTGGGCGACTGGAAACACATTTCGCCGAATTGCGGACCATTGCCTGAATTGGTGCCGCCGAGGTTGGTCGGCAACCCGTTGACGAGCTGGCCGCCCGCAATGATATGATAGGCCGGATCCAGTTCGGTGATCCACGCCGTGCCATCTTCCCAGTTGCGATTGCCGGCCACTGCGGTGACGTAGCGATAGGGATTGTTGGCGACGATCCAGTCCCAATAGAGGAACAGCGGCTGGTAAAACGCCTGGGTGCCATAGCTGCCCTGTGGCTGGCCGGCGAAGAAGGTCGAGCCACCCGACAGCACCCCAATCACGACCGGTTTGGAAAATGTCTGGTCGAGGATCAGGGGACCACCCGAGTCGCCGGGGCCCGTGGTGCCTTCCCGCGGCAGGGCATTGTCACGGAATCCGTTGAAATCGCGGGCGTTGGCGGTCGCCGTTCCGCGCGCGGGATCGTCGAAATCGATGAAATAAAGCTGCTGCGGGCGCGACGGCGAGCCGGGCGTGCCGAACAGGAAGGTGTTACGGGTATTGAGCGAGACAAGCGCGCCCAGCATATTCTCGGCCACGCGGCGGCGGAAATCGCTGCCCGCGACGCCCGTCGACCCCACGCCATTGTTGCCATAACCGGCGATCGTCACATGGTAGCCGGTGCCGGTCGCCGGATTGATGCTGGTCGGCGTCGCCAGCGGCGAGAAGAGCAAGGCCCAGGTCGGGACATTGCCCGCCGGCGTGTCGAGCACTGCGGTCGCCACGTCCGCCTCGAGGAAACAGGATGTTGCCGATGTACACGACGCGGCCGCCCGCGACGCCGGATTCCAGAACACCTGATTGATGTTGTAAAGCGACTGCGCCTGGTTGCTCTGGAACCGGCCGGCACCACCGGCCGCCCCCAGCAACCAGCGCACCAGCTCGTCGGTCTCGCCCGGCGCGTTGGCGCGGGTGTTGGTTTCAAAGGCTACGGCGATGCCGACCCCGCCCGAACCCGCACCATAAGCCGTCGCCGCGCGCGTGTTGACACAGTGCGCGGCGAACAGGATCGTGCGCGGGTTGATCAACGTCCCGGTGCAAAGGCCTACCGACCCGCCGCCGGCATCGGTGACGACCTGGCCGATCCCGGTCACATTGGTGGGATCGCGTACGTCGGTCGGAGTGAAATTGTTGTTGATGACGATCTGCGGCGTATCGGTCGCGTCGCCCGGATCGATGAAACCCTCTCCCGTACCGGGCACGAAGCCGGCATTGTGCGCCATCTCGACCGCCCCGGTCGGCCGCGCGTCGTCATCCGGACCATAGAGGCCGGCATCTTGCGCCAGTGCCGGAACGGCCTGCGCCAGCCCGAAGAGACACACGGATGCAAGCAGTCCTCCGCGGCGCAAGCGCCGCGAATCCATCACAAAATTCATAACTACCCCCGTAGTATGTTGGGTGCGCCGCATCCGGGTCGGGGACTTGGCGCGTGGGGGTAGCTTAGCCAGTCGGCGGATTAAGACAATGGCCTATTTACCGTTGCTTAACTCTGTTCGTCGCGCCGGCACCGGAACGAGAAAGGGCGGCCCGTTGCCGGACCGCCCTTCCTTTTCCACCCGTCGGCGGAAAAAACTTAGCGCTTCGAGAACTGGAAGCTGCGGCGGGCTTTCGCCTTGCCGTACTTCTTGCGCTCGACCGCGCGGCTATCGCGGGTCAGGAAGCCGGCCGACTTCACCACGCCGCGCAACGCGGGTTCGAAACGGGTCAGCGCCTGCGCGATGCCGTGCAGCACGGCGCCCGCCTGGCCCGACAGGCCGCCGCCCTTGACGGTGGCAACAATGTCGTAGCTGCCGACGCGATCGGTCAGGCCGAACGGCTGGTTGATGACGAGGCGCAGCGTCGGGCGCGCGAAATAGACTTCCTGGTCGCGGCCGTTGATGGTGATCTTGCCCGTGCCGGGCTTGAGCCACACGCGGGCGACGGCGTCCTTGCGGCGGCCGGTTGCATAGGCGCGGCCCTGCTTGTCGACGATCTTTTCACGCAGCGGCGTGGTCGGCGCTGCAGGAGCGACGGTGCCTTCGACGGCGCCGCCGAGATCCTTGAGATCGGTCATGGTCTGTTCGTCAGCCATTATGCACCCACCTTGTTCTTGCGGTTCATCGACGCGACGTCGATCACTTCGGGGTTCTGCCCTTCATGCGGATGTTCGCTGCCGGCGAAGATACGCAGGTTGCGCATCTGCTGGCGGCCGAGCGGACCGCGCGGGATCATGCGTTCGACGGCCTTTTCGAGCACGCGCTCGGGGAAACGGCCTTCGAGGATTTTCGCCGGGCTGGTTTCCTTGATGCCGCCGGCATAGCCGGTGTGCTTGTAATAGCGCTTGTCGGCCATCTTCTTGCCGGTGAACGCCACCTTTTCGGCGTTGATGACGATGACATTGTCACCGCAATCGACGTGCGGGGTGAACGACGGCTTGTGCTTGCCGCGCAGGATGTTGGCGATGATCGTCGCGACGCGGCCCACAACCAGGCCTTCGGCGTCGATCAGCACCCATTTCTTTTCGACCGTGGCGGCGTTCGCCGAAACGGTCGTCTTGGTCAGCGCCTTCATGGCACGCTCCTTGACAGATATGGACCGGAGCAACAGCGCCCCGAAACAGTTGCGCCGCGTGTCCCTGGCGGACGCAGCGGCGCTTCGGAGCGGGCCAATGACGATTTGAAGCGCGAAAGTCAAGCGTATCGCGGCTTTGCTGACGGGTATTATGATACCTTGCCGATTTCCGGCGCCGGTTCGAGCACCCGCAAACGCTCTTCGGCCAGCATCGGTTCGCCGCCGGTCGTGGGCGTAACCCAGCTCTGCCGGCGCTCGCGCATGACCAGGCCCGTGGCCGTGTCGATCGTCCAGCGCTGGTCGATGCGGAGCGGGACGGAACCCGCGCGGCCGTCCCGTTCGACCCGGACCATGGTGCGCAGCGGTCCGTTCGCTGCCGCGTCCTCCGTCACGGCCTGGCCGATGATCGCGTTTGCCGGAACGAGCAGCGCGCGGACGTCGGCGGTTGCCAGCCGGTCGCGTTCAGCGTCCGGCAGCGCGGCGATCAAGGCGGCGAGGCGCCGCGCCTCTTCGCGGTTGCCGTTCGCCCCGACCGCCTCGACCCGTGCCGTTACGCGCACCCACACCCCTTCGGGATCGACAAGGTCAATACGGCTGCCGTCGACCGGCACCAGATAGGTAAGCCGTTCGCCGATCAGCGGTTGCAGCATCAGGGTCAGCGCGCGGGCGACCGCGGGCGGGGCGTCGGATTCGATCCGGTCGAGCACTGCCTCCAGCTGGTAGCCGCGCCCGAGCCGCTGCCATTGCAGCGTGTAGGCCAGGGTAAATATGACGGGAGACCCGTCACGACCGATTCGGCGGGTGGTAACCCGGTAGGTCATCGTGCGGCCGAGCGGCGGCGCGAATTTCACCGTTGCCACTGCCGTTGTCGGGGCATCGGCAAGCGGTTGCATGGACGGCGCAAAGAGCAGCAGCGCGGCGGCCACCGTAACCGGCAGGGTCATGCGGCGCGGCGTCCCAACCGGTGCAGCGCAGCGGCGACGATCGCGACGAGGATCGCGCCGACGACCTGATGCGCCACCGCAACCCACATCGACACGCCGGACAGCACCGTCCAGATGCCGAGCGCCATCTGGACAGCGACGACGGCGACCAGCAACCCGGCCTCGGTCCGTCCGCCGCGCCGCGCGACGCTGCGCGCGAGCAGCAACAACGCCAGCGCGGCCATCCACGACCACCAGCGGTGCAGAAAATGGATCAGGAACGGATCATGGGTCAATGCGAACCAGGCGCCGCCGTTCCAGTCGATCCCCTGCGGCACGAAATGATCGTTCATCAACGGCCAGCTGCTGGAGACATATCCCGCGTTGAGGCCGGCGACCCAGGCGCCGAGCAGCAACTGGACGAACAGGATCGCGATCACGGCAACGCCGCCACCGGTCAGCCGCGCCGGACGGGCAGTGGTGCCACGCGCCAGCCCGTCAAGATCGCGCGCGGTCCAGACCAGCCCTGCGAGCAGGAACAGCGCGGTCAGGAGATGCGCGGCGAGCCGGAAATGGCTGACGTCGGTACGATATTCGAGCCCCGAGGCGACCATCCACCAGCCGATCGCCCCTTGCAGTCCGACGAGCGACGTGATCGCCAGCAGGCGGCCGCCATAGCCCGCGGGGATCGCCCGGCGCCACGCATACCAGGCGAGCGGCACCACCATCGCCAAACCGACGACGCGGCCGAGGATGCGGTGCAGCCATTCCCAGAAGAAGATCGCCTTGAACCCGTCCAGCGACATGCCGCGGTTGATCTCCTTATATTCGGGGATCTGCTTGTATTTCTCGAACTCCTCGACCCAGTCGGCTTCGTTCAGCGGCGGCAGGACGCCCGAGACGGGCCGCCATTCGGTGATCGACAGCCCCGATTCGGTCAGCCGCGTGATCCCGCCGACCCCGACGACGACCACGACCAGCAACGCGACCGCCCACAGCCAGCGCGCGAGCGCGGCGGGGCGGGGTTGGCGGGCGGCAGGCGAGGACTGGGAGGCGGCGTTCGTCATCGCCCCGCCCTATCGGCGCTTGCCGGCCGATAGGCAAGAGGTCGGCAGCGGCGTCGGCGGGGAAATTCATGGCCGCGACAGCCGCGGGTTGTTAAGCGGCGGGCATGCTATCGCTCGCCCGCACCATCCTTGCCGCTTGCACCCTGTCGGCCGCCGCGCCAGCGAGCGCTGCCGCGGCGGCGCCCCAACCCTCCCTCTATGCGACGCTCGCTGCGCAGGAGGCGCGGGTCGCCGCGATCGGTTTCCGCCTGACCACCGAAAATGCCGGGTGGTGCGCGAAACAACAGCCGCAGTTCGGATGGGTGTGGGGCGACCCGCGGCTCTATGCGCCGGAGCGACGCGGCGAGGCGTTGGCGGCTTATGGCGCAAGCGTCGGAGATGCACCCTTCGTTGCCGCAGTGGCGCCGTCGTCGCCGGCCGCGGTTGCCGGGCTGGTGGTCGGGCAAGTGATCACAGCGCTGGACAGCAAGCCGGTTCCGTACGGCGCGGACGATCATCCCTTTGCCCGGATCACCGCGATCGAAACCGGGCTCGCCGCGCGGTCGCCGACGGCGCCGTTGTCGGTCGCATCCGGCGCGGGCGAACCGCTGACCGTCGTGCCGATGACGGGCTGCGTCAGCGATTTTCGGGTCGAGGCGGGTAACCGCGAAGGCGCGGTTGCCGACGGGCGGATGGTGCTGGTGCATCAGGGGTTGATTGCATTCGCGCCGGGCGACGACGAACTGGCCGCGGCGATCGCACACGAACTCGCGCACAACATCCTGCGCCACCGCGAACGGCTCGACGCCGCGGGGGTCGACCGCGGGCCGGGCAAACAGTTCGGCCGCAGCGCGCGGCTGTTCAAGCAGACCGAGATCGAGGCCGACCGGCTGTCGGTCTGGCTGCTCGCCGGGGCCGGCTATGATCCCGACGCCGCGGCGCGATTCTGGACGCGCTTCGGACAGCGCAAGGGGCGCCCGCTGTTCCCGCCCGGCACCCACCCCGGCTGGCGCGAGCGCGTCGCGACGCTGCAGGCCGAAGCGGCAGTGATTGCCGCCGCGCGGGCCAGCGGCGAAACGCTGCGCCCGCCGCTGGTCGATGCGCTGCCGCCCTTGGAATGAAGCGCCGCGACCCCTATCTGCACCGCAACGCTCACTCCGATCAAGGATCGACCCGATGACCCACGAAACCGCCATTTTCGCCGGAGGCTGCTTTTGGTGTACCGAAGCGGTGTTCAAATCGCTGGCCGGGGTCGAAGCGGTCGAAAGCGGCTATATCGGCGGCCATGTCGCCAATCCCACCTACAAGCAGGTGTGCAGCGGCGACACCGGCCATGCCGAGGCGATCCGCATCACCTTTGACCCGGCGGTGATCAGCCTGGACGACCTGCTTGACGTCCATTTCGCGACGCACGATCCGACGACGCTGAACCGCCAGGGCAACGACGTCGGCACCCAGTACCGCAGCGCGCTGTTCCCGCTGGATGCCGCGCAGGAAACGGCCGCGCGCGCGGCGATCGACCGCGCCGCCGCCGATTGGGCCGATCCGATCGTCACGACGATCGAAACCGCGGAGCAATGGTATCCGGCCGAGGATTATCATCAGGATTATTGGGACGGCGAAGGTCAGCGCAATCCCTATTGCATGGCGGTCATCCCGCCGAAGCTCGCCAAGTTGCGCAAGGGCTTCGCCGACCGGCTGCGCGAGGACTGAACCGCCCCGGCGGTGCCGGGCAACTGTTGCCCGATGGCCGCATGACGTCACTTTTCATTGACTTTCCAGTCCTTTTGACTAGCGGACGCCCCCGCGCTGGGGCAGAATGGGTCGAAGCGCAGTTGGGGGTCGCTGCAAGGTGCTGGTATCGCTGTTCCTGATCGGCGCGTCGATGACGACGCCCCAGATGTCGGTGCAGACCGCAAGCCAGACGATTGTCGAAAACAGCGAGGACGGCATGGCGCGTGCCGTCAACCGGATGGCCGGCGGCATCATCAGCTATGCGCGCTGGCCGAACCGGACCGCGGATAGTCCGCGGGTGATGTGTGTCGTCGGAACGCCGCGGCTGACCAATCGCCTGGCGCCCGACGTACCCGGCGCGGGATCGGTGCTGGTGCGGCGATTGAGTGCGGCGGCGGTTGTCAGCCGCAACGATTGCGACATCCTGTTTCTGGGCCGCATGACGGTCGCCGACCGCCGCCAGCTGATCGCCTGGGTTCGCGGGCGTCCGGTCCTGACGATGACCGACGACGATGCGCCGTGCATTTATGGCGCGATGTTCTGCCTGATGGAGCGCGGCGCGAGCCTGAGCTTTTCCGTCAACCTCGACGCCATCGCGCGCGGGCCGCTGCGGATCGACCCGCGGGTGCTGAGCATCGCGCGCAACGAAGGAGGGACGCCATGACCGGCCAGTCCCCCGAACGGATCGGAACACGCACCACGCTGCAGAAACTGCTGTCGCGCTTCCACTTCGGCATCACGCTGTTCGCCGTCGCGCTGTCGGGACTGACCATCCTGCTTGCCGGGGTGACCGCGCTGCGCGGCTATGCCGACCGCAATATCGAACTCGCCGCACAACTGGGCGCCTATGGCGTCGAGCCCGCGCTGGTGTTCAACGACCCGCAGGCCGCGCGCGAAGGAATTGAACCGCTCACGCGTATTCCCGGCATCGCGCGCCTGCGCGTGCTCGACGATCGCGGCGAACCGCTCGTCCAATGGGCGTCGCCGACCGCCGATCCGGCGCCGCAACTCAGTCGCTTCTTCTTTCCCCACCCCTTTTCGGTGAAGGTGCAGCGGAACGGATCGACGATCGGCGCGGTCGAGGTGTGGGGCGACAGTTCGACGCTGGTCGATTATGTCCGGCTGGGCCTGCTCGCCGGGCTCGGCTGCCTGCTCGTTACCGCATTGGGGACGATCCTTCTGGCACGGCGGTTCGAATATGAACTCGTCAAACCGCTGAACGAGATTGCCACGGTTGCGCATGATGTCCGGCTGCACCGCCGGTTCGACAAGCGCGTCAAACCGCTGGGTATCGCCGAGCTCGACCGGCTGGGCGGCGACATCAACGCGCTGCTCGACGAATTGCAAGGCTGGCAGGGAACGATGGAGAGCGAGCGGGCGATGCTGGCGCACCGCGCGTCGCACGATGCGCTGACCGCGCTGCCCAACCGCGCATCGTTCGACCAGAAACTGGCGCAGCGCATCGCCGCGGCGGCGACGCACGACGACCGGTTTGCGCTGATGTTCATCGACGCCGACAATTTCAAGGCGGCGAACGACAATTTCGGCCATGCCGCGGGCGACGCGGTGCTGGTTGCGATGTCGCAGTGCATCAAAGATTCGCTGCGCCCCGAGGATTTCGCGGCGCGGATCGGCGGCGACGAATTCATCGTCATCGTCGATCGCGTCAACGCCGAGACCATCCGCGAGGATCTGGCGAAGAGCATCCGCAATTGCGTCGCCCAGCCCGTGGCGCTGCCCGGCGGCGAAACCTATCGCGCGTCGGTCAGCGTCGGGGTCGCGCTCTATCCCGACGACGGTGCCGATGCGACCGCGCTGCTGACCGCCGCCGACGCCGCCATGTACGCCGACAAGCTGAGCAATCGTTCCCGGAAGTAACCAACGGAGAGACGCCGTGACCAATATTATCCCCCAAAAGATCAGCTCCCTGTTCCTGATCGCTTTCGCCGCGCTGTTGACGGCGTGCCAGACGGTGCCGCCGCAGACCGGTTTCACGCCCGAACAGGTCGCGGTGCTCAAGGCCGAAGGCTTTATCGACCAGGGTTTCGACTGGTCGCTGAACATGCCCGAGCGCCTGTTGTTCCAGACCAATGAAAGTGCGATTTCGGCCGAGCAGCAAGCGCAGATCGCTCGAATCGCGGCGCGGCTGGTCCGCGTCGGGATTACCAACGCCCGGGTCGAGGGGCACACCGATTCGGTCGGCGCGGCGGATTATAATCTGAAGCTGTCGAAAGCGCGCGCCGACGCGGTCGCGGCGCCGATGCAGGCGGCCGGAATGCCGCTGTCGCCTGACCGGATTGTCGGTCGCGGCGAGGATTTTCCGATGTCGAGCAACGATACCGAGGAAGGCCGGCAGGACAACCGCCGTGTCGTGGTGATCGTGTCGCCGGAATAGGCGACCGGCAGCCAATGTCCAAACCTGCCCTTTTCCTTGTCATGTTTGGCCGCTAAGCCGCTGCCCATGAAACCGATCCGCAAAGCCGTTTTTCCCGTCGCCGGTCTCGGCACGCGCTTTTTGCCCGCGACCAAGGCGATTCCCAAGGAGATGCTGCCGATCGTCGACCGCCCGCTGATCCAGTACGCCGTCGACGAGGCCCGCGAGGCCGGGATCGAGCAGATGATCTTTGTCACCGGGCGCGGCAAGAGCGCGATCGAGGATCATTTCGACATCGCGTTCGAGCTGGAAAAGACGATGTCCGAGCGCGGCAAGGACCTGTCGGTGCTGGCGCCGACGCGGCTTGGCCCCGGCAATTGCGCCTATGTCCGCCAGCAGGAGCCGATGGGGCTGGGCCACGCAATCTGGTGTGCGCGCGATATCGTCGGCGACGAACCCTTTGCCATCTTCCTGCCCGACGAGTTCATGCACGGATCGCCCGGCTGCATGAAGCAGATGGTCGACGCGTATCACAAGGTTGGCGGCAACCTGATCTCGGTGCTCGAAGTGCCGCGCGAGCAGGTGTCGAGCTATGGCGTGATCGCGCCGGGCGGGCGCGACGGGGCGCTGACCGAGGTCAAGGGGCTGGTCGAAAAGCCCGCGGTCGCCGACGCGCCGTCGAACCTGATCATTTCGGGCCGCTACATCCTGCAACCCGAAGTGATGCGGGTGCTGGAAGGACAGGAAAAGGGCGCGGGCGGCGAGATCCAGCTGACCGACGCGATGGCGACGATGATCGGCAACCAGCCGTTCCATGCGGTGACGTTCGACGGTGCGCGGTACGACTGCGGATCGAAGGCCGGGTATATCCAGGCCAATCTGGCGGTCGCGCTCGAACGTCCCGACATGGCCGACGAAGTGCGCGCCTTTGCGATCGATCTGCTGAAATAACGAGCCGCCGTTCAAGTAAGACTGCCGCTGGTTAAAGCAGGATCAGATTGGTGTGCCAGTTTCGTCATTGCGAGCGAAGCGAAGCAATCCAGAGCGGTTTACGCCACCCTGGATTGCCGCGTCGCTTCGCTCCTCGCAATGACGGTTCGAAAGGATACGATCTGACCTTGATGGTCGACGGGTTCCTTACTCGCCCTCGATATTCGGTTTCGGGAAGCTGTCGGCGCCCAGCGTCTTGTAGAGCAGGCCGCCCACCGCGCCGCCGATCAGCGGGGCGAGCCAGAACAGCCACAATTGCTGGATCGCGAGCCCGCCGACGACCAGCGCCGGACCGGTGCTGCGCGCCGGATTGACCGAGGTGTTGGTGACCGGGATCGAGATCAGGTGGATGAGCACCAGCGCGAGGCCGATCGCCAGCGGCGCGAATCCTGCCGGTGCGCGGCCGTCGGTCGACCCCATGATGATCCACAGGAAGAAGGCGGTCAGCACGATTTCGATGATGAACCCCGACCAGATATCGTAGCCGCCCGGCGATCCCGCGGCATAGCCGTTCGCTGCGAGCCCGTTGGTCGCGAGGTCATAGGCGGGATTGCCGCTGGCGATGTAGAAGAGCAGGAATGCCGCGACGATTGCGCCGAGCACCTGCGCGATGACGTAGAGCGGGATGTCGCGCGCGTCGAAGCGCCCGCCCGCCCACAGGCCGACGGTGACCGCGGGGTTGAGATGGCAACCCGAAATATGGCCGATCGCATAGGCCATGGTGACGACCGTCAAACCGAACGCGAGCGAGACGCCGAGCAGGCCGATGCCGACGTCGGGGAATGCCGCCGCCAGCACCGCGCTGCCGCACCCGCCGAAGACAAGCCAGAATGTGCCGATAAATTCGGCCAGACCCTTTTGCATATTCGTCATGTGACCCTCCTCCCCACCGGCGGCCATCGACGCCTCCGGCGCCGCACCATCCTATCAGCGCAGGGCGAAGGGGCAACCCCTTGTCGGGACGCCCGTTTTCAGGCCACCGCGACCGCCTGGACGAAGCTGGCGGCGCGCGCGTGGAGCGACTGGGCGGCGGCGGTCAGCCGCGCCGACAACTGGCCGAGCGCCTGTGCCTCGTCGCCGACCGCGGTGGCACCGCGCCCGATCTCGCGCACCCTGAGGTCGATCTCGCGCCCCGCCGCCACCGCCTGTTCGACATAGCTTGCGATCATCAGCGTCGTCGTGCCTTGGCCATCAACCGCGCGGTCGATCGCATCGGAAAAACCGTTGTTCGCATCGATCGCCTGCTCGACCTCGTCAAAGCCCGCGGCAACCTGTTCGACAATCGCGCGGATATGGTCGACATGCCGGGTGATATCGCCCGCGGCGGCGCGCGTCTGGCTGGCGAGCGTCTTGACCTCGGTCGCCACCACGGCAAAGCCGCGCCCCGCATCGCCCGCGCGCGCCGCCTCGATCCCCGCATTGAGCGCGAGCATGTTGGTGCGGCTGGCCATGTCGACGATCAGGGCCAGCATCTGTTCGATAGACTGGCTGGCCGCGCGCAGTGCCGCGGTGCGGGCGCCCGCCTGTTGCACTTTGCCATGCGCCTCGCCGCGGATCCGGCTGGCGCGCGCGCTGTCCTCGACAATCCTGGCCATCGTCGCGGCGAGCGCATGGCCGCGATCGCCCAGTTCATTGAGGCCGCCGAGCGTCTGCGCGGTGGCGCCGGCGACCGACACCGCATCGCGGCCGGTCTGGCGCGCGCGGTCGGTCAGGGTGCCGGCGACCGCCTCGACCTTGGCCGCCATGTCGGACAGCGCGGCGGTGAGCGCGGTGATCTCCTGCTGGAACTGCCGCCCGGCATCGTCGAGGTGCGAGGCGCGGGCAGCGCGTTCCTGCGCCGTTTCGACCTCGCGCAGCATCGCGAGTTTGGCCAGCTGGCCGCTGTCGAGCGTTTCGACGAAGCGGCCATCGCGGACCAGAATGAGGGTCTGCGGCCCCGCGGCGCGGGCGGCAATGCGCAGCAGCACGGTCGTCGGGCTGGATATGTCGGCGACGGGACAGGGTTCGACGAGCGACGCGATCGAACCGCCGATCGTCGGATTCTGCATCAGCGAGAACCAGAAAGGGCAAAACAGCAGTTCGCGCACCCGCCGTTCGGCGATGACGCCGATCGGGCGACTTTCCGCATCAAGCACCGCCAGCGCGCGCAGGTCGGGATGGGCACGGAACAGGTCGATCACGTCGGACATCGGCGCGTCGGCAGCGACAGCGACGGCGTCGCCCGCAGACGGTGTCAGAGCTGATTCCATGGCGGGCGTCGTTTCTTTCCTGGCAAGACGGTCGATGTCGATGCGCTGCCTAAGCGAGGTTGGTAAACACCGCTTTAACCATTTGTTTCAATGCTGTGACACAAGGCCGCAAGGCGGTGCCGGTCTGTCGCAAGCTGCTGTTCAGATCGCGCCCGCTATGCGATGAGGCGCGAGTTGCGAGGAGGAGACCGACGATGCGTGCCCCATTGATTGCGCTTGCCGCCCTGCCCCTGCTCGCCGGGTGCGTCAGCACCGTGAAATCGGTCGCGACCGCGCCGTTCAAGGCGGTCGGACAGGTTGCCGACTGGACCACGACGAGCCAGGACGAGGCCGACCGGAACCGCGGGCGCGAGATGCGCAAGCACGAGGAAAAGCTGGGCAAGCTGGCGCGCGAACGCGACAAGGCGGCGAAGAAATGCCGCGACGGCGACGCCGGCCAATGCAAGCGCGCCGAAGTGCTGGATCACGAGATCGAGGCGATGATGGCGGCGCCGCGATAGGGCTTACCGCACCCGCCGTCCCGTCCACACGACGCGGCCGACGAGCTGCACCGAGCCCATCGGCAGGTCGTCCCAGCTGCGGTAATGCGGATTATCGCTGATCACCGAAATCCGCCCCGGTCCCGGCGCGCGCGCGACGCGTTTGACCATCAGCACATCGTCCATGCGCAGCACATAGATTCCGTCGCGCAGCCGCGAGGCCGCGTCGCCGCCATCGACCAATATGTCGTCGCCATCGTTCAGGGTCGGCGCCATCGAATCGCCTTCGACCCGAATTATGCTGAGCGCGCGCGGATCGGCGCCAAGGTCGCGCAGCCATTTGGGGTCGAACGCCACCTCGCCCTCGACGGGCTCGCCTTCGACGCTGGCACCTGCGCCCGCCGAGGCGCCGATCGCCAGTTTCGGGACCAGGATCATCCCCGGGCCACGCATCCGCGCCGGGGTCGCGACGCGCTGGACCGGGCCGCCGAGCAACGCTTCGGACACGCCGAGATAGGCAGCGATTCGCCCGCGATCCGCTTCGGCAAGGCGGCGCGGCGAGCCGCGCTTGATATATTGCTGGATATAGGCGGGGTTGCGCCCGATCACCTGCGACAGACGCGCATAGTCGATGCCCTTTTCGGTCAGCAGGCGGTCGAGCGTCGTGCGCGGGTCGGCAAAAGCGTCGGTCATGGCGGTGGCGGTCCCATATTTCCTATTTCTTCCTAGCAAACGGATTTTTCCTAGACAAGTAGGAAATCGAAAGGCAGATAGGAATTATCCTATCGGGTGAGTCGCCCGGTAGCAGGCGCGGTCAGGGAGGACAGAATGGAGCAAAGGCTGGTGCAGCGGGTCGAAGCTTTTTTGCGCGAATCGGACATGCCGCCGACGGTGTTCGGACGTGCGGCGATCGGCGATCCGCGGCTGGTTTCCGACCTGCGGGCGGGGCGCGAAACGGGGATCCGTGTCACGTGCCGCGTGGAACATTTCATGAACAAATGGCGGGCGGATTTTCACACCGGGCGCGTCGCGCGCTACGTTCGGCGCCGCCGCCGATCGACCGATGCCGCGCAGATCGATACCGCGCCGAGGGTATCGGCATGATGTTCCGGTCGCCCGCCCGCGCCCCGCGTCCCGGCTGTCCGCACCGCCGCCTGCGCACCCTGGTCGCCCGCGCCTTGCCGGTCGGGCTGGCGTTGGGCGAGTCAAATTTCCGGCCGTGGGCGAGCGCCAATTTCGTCGGCGCGCGGCATATCTTTGCCTGCGCACTGCCCGCAGGCGACGACCGCGCCACCGCAGCCGCGTTGCAATCGACGCTGAACTCGGCCGAATGGCCGCTGGCCGGTCACATCGTTGCCGACGCGGTAGTCGAGCCGGAAAGCGCCGGAAAGGCGCTGCGCATCGAAATCCTGACGGTGGAGGATTGACGCCGTGCGGCGGTCAACCCACCGACTGGCGGGTCATGCGTTGCAGCGTACTCAGCGCCGCTTCGAGGGCAAAATCAACCTCGGCATCGGGCGACGTCATATCGCCCGCGTCCGCAGGCGTGTCGGCGACGTGCCGCCGCCGGGCCAGCCCGGCCTCGAGCCGCGCGACCATCGCGCCGAGCGAATTGTCGGTCGGCGCGGGCGCCGGGGGCGTCGTCATTTCAGCCGGTTGCAGCCAGGGCTCGTCGCCCGCATCCAGCTCGTCATGCGCGAGATCGACGAGCACCAGCTCGTCGGTGTCGGGCGCCTCAAAGGGTTCGGGCGCGTGATCGGGCCGGTGGTCACCGTCGGTCGGGGCAGCGCCGAGCGCGCCCAGACCGCCCGCCGGCAGATCACGACCGGCACGAATCGGCGGGCGCACCGGATCGTCGGGATGCCGGTCGACGCGGCGGCGGCGCGTCCACGATATATCGTCGACCGCATCGCTATCGTCGGCCGCCGGACGGCGAAATGGATTGCGCAGCGACGCCAGTCCGCCGGCGCCGGGGGTGCCGAGCAACAGCACGACAAAGCCGGCGACAATCGCCGCGACGGTCGCAAAGCCGAACGCCAGCAACAGCCGCGCGGCATTGCCGACCGGCGGCACGAAATAATCCGACAGCCGGTCGAGATAGAGGTTCCAGGAAATCGCCGCGACCCACGTCATCGGCATCAGCGCTGCGAACAAAAAGGTCAGCGCGGCGCCGCCGATCACCGCCGGAATCGCGGGCCGCAGCACGCGCAGCCACGGGTTCGGGGCGGTCCGGTCAGAAAAGTCGCTGCTGTCGTCCATATCGTCCAAATCCGTACGACCCGCGCGGGCCATGTGCGGTTGCCGCAAGCGCATGGTCAAGCGCGCCCGTGCAACAACCGCTGGTAAACCGGCTCGTAACGTAAAATGTTTGATGACCAGTTACGATGGGTTTCGACGAAAATCCGCGCAACGCTCCGTCGTTCCGGCCAGATGTCGCGCTGTGCCAATAATTTTGCGAGAGCGGCGGCGATCGCGGCGGGGTCGTCGGGCGCGAACAAAGTGCCGGTGCGGCCATCCTCGATCAGTTCGCGATGGCCACCGACATCCGATGCCGCGACGAGCTTGCCCTGCGCCATCGCTTCGAGCGGTTTCAGGGGGGTGACAAGGTCGGTAAGCCGCATTTTCTTCCGCGGATAGGCCAGGATGTCGATGAGCGAATAATAACGCTCGACCTGGTCGTGAGGCACGCGGCCGACAAAATGGATATGCGCCGCAGCGGGCGAGGCGGCGGCCTGCGCCTTTAGCGCCACCTCCATCGGTCCGCCGCCGACGAGCAGCAGGCGCGCCGCGGGTTGCGCCGCGACGAGCGCGGGCATCGCCGCAATCAGGTCGTCGATGCCCTCATAATCATAGAAACTGCCGATATAGCCGATCATGGCATCGTCGGCGGAGATCCCGAGCGTTTCTGCCAGCGCATCGTCGCGCGGGGGCGGATCGCCGAACAGGTCGAGGTCGACGCCGTTCGGCGAAACGGTGATCTTGTCCGCGGCGATGCCGCGCGCGACCAGATCGCCGCGCAAGCCTTCGCAGATAACCGCGACCGCATCGGCGGATCGCACCGCATGTGTTTCGAGCATCTTGGTGAGGCGATAACGCAGGCTGCCCTCGCGGCCCGTGCCGTTGCCGACCGCCGCATCCTCCCAAAAGGCGCGAATTTCGTAGATGACGGGGATGCCAAGTTTTTTGCCGGCGCGGAGCGCGGCGAGTCCGTCCATCACCGGCGAATGGGCGTGGAGCAGGTCGGGTTGCCATTGCTGCGCCAGCGCTTCGACCCGCTTCGCCAGCGCGCCGATTTCGCGCCATTCGCGGATCGGCGCGCGAGCAGGCGTGATCGGCGCTGTGCGGTAAAAGGTCAGCCCGTCGACCGTCTCGCTATCCGGTCCCGGTTCGGGATGGCGGACCCCGGTGACGCCCGCAACGGCCCATCCCTTTGCCTGCTGCGCCTTCATCAGCGCGCGGGTGCGAAAGGTGTAGCCGCTGTGCGCGGGCAGACTATGATCGAGGACGTGGAGGATGCGGGTCATCGTCGGGGGTCTTTGGCAGAGAAGGCTTAACGCGGCGTCAACCCCGATAGCGTAGCGGGAGCCGACATGGTCGACAATTTTTCCATTGGCCTCACGCACTTGCTGATGGCGATCGCGCTCTGGCGCCTGCTTTATCGCGACGATCTTGACCGCGAGGTCAGCCCGCGCCTGCAATGGCAGCAGCGCCGCGACACCGAAGCCGCCGACACGGACGCCCGGCCCGATGCGTGACATTGCGTTCATCGCTTTCCTGTTCGCCTTTATCGGGCTCGGCTTTCGCAAGCCGTTCCTGTTCGTGCTGTGCTTTTGCTATATCGACATCGTCGCGCCGCAGCGGCTGAGCTATTTTCTGATCAATTCGATCCCGATCTCGCTGATCGTGTTCGGGCTGGCGATCGTCGGCTGGCTGGCGATCGACGACAAACGCGACACGCGCTGGTCGGGGCGGCAGTTCCTGCTGGTCGCGCTGTTGATATATTGCGGCCTGACAACGTCGCAGGCCGATTTCCCGGTCGAGGCGGCGGACAAATGGAGCTGGGTATGGAAAGCGTTGATCTGGGCGATTTTCCTGCCGCTGACGCTGCGCACCAAGCTGCGGATCGAATCGCTGGCGCTGATCATGCTGCTGTCGGCGGCGTCGATCGCGATCGCGGGGGGGATCAAGACCGCGGCGGGCGGCGGCGGTTATGGTTCGCTGCAACTGCTGCTCAACGAAAATTACGGGCTGTACGAAGGGTCGATCATGTCGACCGTCGGCATTGCGATCATCCCGCTGATCCTGTGGTATCGCCGCCACGGCACGATCTTTCCGCCCGACTGGCGGGTGACGACATTCTGTTTCGCGCTGTGTTTCGCCTGCATGTTGCTGCCGATCGGGACGCAGGCGCGGACCGGGCTGGTCTGCCTGGCGGTGCTGGCGGTGCTGTCGCTGCGCGCGGTCCAGCACCGGTTTCTCTATATCGCCGGTGCCGGATTGCTGGCGATCGCCGCTATCCCGTTTCTGCCGCAGAGCTTTACCGAGCGGATGGAGACGATCCAGGGGTACAAGTCCGACCAGTCGGCATCGACGCGCGTCGCGGTGTGGGCGTGGACGTGGGAATATGCCAAGGACAATCCGTTCGGCGGCGGATTCGAAGCCTATATCCAGAACCGGCTGCGCGTTGAAACGACGGGATCGCGCTATGACCCCGACAATCCCCAGAATGCCGAGACGGCGGTGCATGACGAACAGTCGCGCGCCTATCACTCGAGCTATTTCGAGATGCTGGGCGAACAGGGCTATCCCGGGCTGGCGCTGTGGTTGCTGCTGCACATCGTCGGCATCGTCCAGATGGAGCGGCTCAGGCGCCGTTACCTGAAAACGCGGCGCGCCGAGGAACAATGGATCGCGCCGCTGGCGACCGCGCTCCAGCACGGCCACATCGTCTATATGGTCGGATCGCTGTTCGTCGGCATCGCGTTCCAGCCGTTCATCTACATGATGCTGGCGCTGGAGATGGGTCTGTCGACCTATTGCCGCCGCCGCGAGCAGGAAGCGGGGTGGCGGCCGCTGACCGCGCGTCCGGCGCAGGTTCCGGCGCGGCATCCGGCGGCAAGTCCCTAGCGTTCCCCATCTGCTCGTCATCCCGGCGAATGCCGGGATGACGAGCAGATGGGAACTATCGGCCGGGCAACGCGCTATCCCCGCATGCCCTCCCCCGGCCTGATCCACGTCGACGACAGCTTGCCCGGTATCAGCCGCGAACGCGTCGGCGAGGGTTGGCGGTATCGCGATCCGCAAGGCCGGATCATCCGCGACCGCGACGAGATCGCCCGGCTGAACGCGATCGCGCTGCCCCCGGCCTATGAAGACGCGTGGTTTTGTCCGGCCGCCAACGGGCATATCCTGGCCACGGGTTACGACGCGCGCGGGCGCAAGCAATATCGCTATCACCCCGATTTCCGGCTGGCGCGCGAGGCCGACAAATATGACCGCTGCGCCGCCTTCGGTCACGCGTTGCCGCTGCTCCGTGCGCGGCTCGAAAGCGATCTGGCGCGGCGGACGCTGTGTCAGGAACGCGTCGTCGGCGCAGTCGTCCGGCTGCTCGACCTTGCGGCGCTGCGCGTCGGCAACGAACAATATGTCGCGGCGAACAAGAGTTTCGGCGCGACGACGCTGCGCCGCCGCCATGCCAGACTGACCGGCCGGACGCTTCGCCTCAGTTACCGCGCCAAGGGCGGCGCCCGGCGGGAAGTCGCGATCAGCGACCGCAATATCACGACGCTGGTCCGCCGGTTACAGGACCTGCCGGGACAGCATCTGTTCCAATATGAGGATGCGGGTGGCGTCTGCGCGGTCGGGTCGGATGACGTCAACGCCTATATCCGCGAGGCAATGGGCGGCGATTTCAGCGCCAAGCATTTCCGCACCTGGACCGCGAGCGTCGAGGCCTTTGCCTTCCTGTACGACGCGCCCGAACCGCCGATATTGAAAGCGATGGTCGAACATGTCGCCGACCGATTGGGCAACACGCCGGCGATCGCACGCAAATCCTATGTCCACCCCGCGATGATCGACGCGGCGCAGACGCGCGGAGATTTCGCCGCCGCCGTCGGCCGCCTGCCGCGCGCGACCAAATATCTTTCGCGTTACGAACGCGGATTTTTGACCTATCTGGAGCAGGCGCCCGATGCCGCGGCGCTGCTTCGTTCCGCCTGACCACATCCACGAGGACCGACTTGACCTTTTCCATCCTTGCCGCGGCGACCGCCGCCGCCAAGCCCGCATCGACCAAGCCCGCCGCCGCGACCAACCCGATCGAGGACATCCGCCTGTGGTGGGACAGCAGCGTCGCGTGGGTGAACAGCCACTGGTTGCAGATCGGGATCGCGATTGCGGCGGGCCTTGCCATTTATTTCCTGCTGTCGATGGTCCGCGGCTTTGCGCTGAAGCGCGCGCAGGCGGCGCCGGGCGAATTCACCCTGACCCACATCGTCGGCCGGGTGCTGCACAAAACCAAGTCGTTCGTGCTCGCCATTGTCGCGCTGCGGCTGGTCGCGGGCTATGCCCAGCCACCCGCGGTGATCATGCAGATCATCCAGTTCGTCTTCACCGTTTCGGTCGTGTTGCAGGTCGCCATCTGGGCGCGCGAAATCATCCTGGGGCTGATCCAGCGCCGCGCTTCAGACGGCCATAATGAAACGCTGTCGAACGCGATGGGGATCATCCGTCTGTTGATCAGCATCGCGCTGTTTGCGATCGCAGCGATCGTCATCCTCGACAATATGGGGGTCAATGTCACCGGGCTGGTCGCGGGTCTGGGCATCGGCGGCATCGCCATTGGCCTGGCCGCGCAGGGTATTTTTTCGGACCTGTTCGCGTCGCTTTCGATCATTTTCGATCGCCCGTTCCGCGTCGGCGAGACGATCCGGTACGACACCAGCACCGCGACGGTCGAACGCATCGGCCTGAAAAGCACGCGTTTGCGCTCGATCAACGGCGAATTGCTGGTGGTGTCGAACACCAACCTCCTGTCCAAGGAAATCACCAATTTTGCCCATCTCCACCGGCGACGCGTCACCTTTCTGATCAGCGTCATCTATCAGACGACCCCGACGATGCTGCGCGACCTTCCCGCGCTGCTCGAGGCGCAGGTTCAGGCGGCGGGGCACGAGTTCATCCGGTCGAGCTTTGTCACCTTTGGGCAATCGAGCCTGGATTTCGAATTGCTGTTCGATGTGTACAGCGAGGATTTCGGTGTTGTTACCGCGGCGCGGACCGATGTCGGCATCCGCGTGTTCGAGGCGATGGCCGAAGCGGGTTATGAATTCGCCTATCCCACCCAGACCACCTTCACCGCCGCCCCCGACGGGACGATGATTCTGCCCTATGCCGAAAGCGTGACGATGAAGCAGCCCGTGGAGGGCAAAGACTGACGCTACGGCGCCGTAGCCAAAGCCCTTGGCCCTTGTGCAACGCGGCAGGAGAGGCCTAGAACGCGCCCCGAACCGGAATATAGGGGATGACAAATGGCCACCATCACGCCGCAGGAATTGCAGACCAGGGTCGGCGAGCATCTGGGCACGTCGGACTGGGTGCTGGTCGATCAGGAAATGATCAACAAGTTTGCCGACGCGACCGGCGACCACCAGTTCATCCATATCGACGAGGAAAAGGCGAAGCTGACGCCGTTCGGCGGCACCATCGCGCACGGGTTCCTGACCCTGTCGCTGATGCCGATGTTGGGCCAGAGCACCGACGGGCCGAAGGTCGGCGGCGTCAAGATGGGCGTCAATTACGGCTGCAACAAAGTCCGCTTCCTGTCGCCCGTCCGTTCGGGCAAGCGCGTGCGCAGCCACATCAAACTGCTCGAGCTGGAAGAAAAGCGCCCCGGCCAGTGGCAGCAGACCAACGAAGTGACCGTCGAGATCGAGGGCGAGGAAAAGCCCGCCCTGATCGCCGAATGGATCAGCCAGTTTTTCGTTTGACGTAGTTAAGCCCCTCCCCTTCAGGGGAGGGGTTGGGGTGGGGTCCCTCGCCCTTGCGCTAGGCCGATGGACCCCACCCGCTGCGACCAGGCAGCAAGCTGCCAAGTCTCGCTGCCCTCCCCTGAAGGGGAGGGATGGAATTGTTAGGAGAAATATCATGCGTGACGCCGTCATCGTTTCCACCGCCCGCACCCCGCTGACCAAGGCGGCGCGCGGATCGTTCAACAACACGCTCGCGCCGACGCTGGGCTCTTTCTCGGTCAAGGCCGCGGTCGAGCGCGCGGGCCTGGAGGGCGGCGAAATCGACGACGTCGTGTTCGGCGCCGCGATGCAGCAGGGGTCGCAGACGATGAACGTCGCGCGGCTGATCGCGCTGCGGTCGGGCCTGCCCGTCACCGTCCCCGGCATGTCGATCGACCGCCAATGCTCGTCGGGCCTGATGACGATCGCGACCGCCGCAAAGCAGATCATCGTCGACCGCCAGGACATCTGCGTCGCGGGCGGCATCGAGAGCATCTCGAAAGTCAGCGGCAGCGGCAAGGTGTTCATCGAGACCGATGCCGAGCTGATCGCGATGCACAAGGACACCTATATGCCGATGATCGGCACCGCCGAGGTCGTCGCCAAGCGTTACAATATCAGCCGCGAAGTGCAGGACGAATATTCGCTCCAGTCGCAGCAGCGCACCGCCGCCGCGCAGGCCGCGGGCAAATATGACGACGAGATCGTCGCCTGCAACGCCACGATGGCGGTGATGGACAAGGAAACCAAGGAAGTCAGCTTCAAGGACGTCGTCGCCGACAAGGACGAGTGCAACCGTCCCGACACGACGCTGGAAGGGCTCGCCAGCCTGAAGCCGGTGATGGGCGAAGGCCACACGATCACCGCCGGCAATGCCAGCCAGCTCGCCGACGGGTCGTCGGCGTGCGTCGTGATGGAAGCCAAGGTCGCCGAAAAGCGCGGGCTCCAGCCGCTCGGCCGTTATGTGGGCATGGCGGTCGCGGGCACCGAGCCCGACGAAATGGGCATCGGCCCGGTGTTTGCGATCCCCAAGCTGCTCGAACGCTTCGAGCTCAAGATGGACGACATCGGCCTGTGGGAACTCAACGAAGCATTCGCGGTGCAGGTGCTCTATTGCCGCGACAAGCTGGGCATTCCGAACGAACTGCTCAACGTCAACGGCGGCTCGATCTCGATCGGCCACCCGTTCGGCATGACCGGCGCGCGCTGCGTCGGCCACGCGCTGATCGAAGGCAAACGTCGCGGCGTCAAATATGCCGTCGTCACCATGTGCATCGGTGGCGGCCAGGGCGCAGCGGGTCTGTTCGAGGTCTTCTGATGCGCCTCGGCGCCCCGCGTATCGAGCCGGTCGATTTGGGCCGGCTCGATGCCGACCAGCGCGCCGCGCTCGAACCTTTCCTTTCCACCGAGGGTGGAAAGGTCGGGGGCGGCAAGATCCTCAATATCTTCCGCACCCTCGCCCATGCACCGAAGGCGCTGACCGCGTTCCTTGGCTGGGGCAACTACATCCTGTCGAAGCGCAATGCGCTGAGCCCCCGGGATCGCGAACTCGTCATCCTGCGCACCGGCTATAATTGCCGGTCGGGCTATGAATGGACGCAGCACAAGCGCATCGGGCTCGACTGCGGTCTGACCGAAGCCGAGGTTGCGCGGATCAAGGCGGGGCCGGATGCGGGCGGCTGGAGCGAGCTTGACCAAGCCATGCTGCGCGCCACCGACGAGCTGACCGGCCACCATTTCGTCACCGATGCGACCTGGGCGGCGCTGGCACCGCTCGGCGACAAGGGCCGCATGGATCTGGTGATGACGGTCGGCCAGTACACGCAGGTTTCCATGATATTGAACAGCTTCGGCGTTCAGGTCGAGGACGGCTGGGACGTCGACCCAGACCTTCGCAAATAGAGCAAGGAGAGAGAAACATGGCCATCGGCATCATCGCCACGCTGCGCGTGCAGCCCGGCAAGGAAGCGGAATTCGAGGGCGTGTTCGCCGAACTGGCGCCCGCGGTCGCCGCGAACGAGCCCGGCAACAGCTATTACCGCCTGTTTCGCGCCGAAGAAGCGGGCGTGTACAAGGTGCTCGAATGTTATGACGACGAGGCCGCAGTCGACGCCCACCGCGCGTCGGACCATTTCCGCACGCTGGGCGCGAAACTGGGGCCGTGCCTGGCGGGGGCGCCGGAGATCGAGAAGCTGAGCGGGGTTTGAGGGGGTTTCGTCCCTCTCCCCTTGCGGGAGAGGGTTGCGCAGACTTGCGAACTTGTTCGCTAGTCGAAGCTGGGTGAGGGGTTGCGGTCGCTTGCGACCGCGCGAGCCTCACGCTCGCCAACCCCTCATCCAACTATGCCTAGTCACTTCGTGACAAGGCTTCGTATCCTTCTCCCGCAAGGGGAGAAGGGACAATTACGGTATCTCCGCAATCTCCCCCGCCCGGTCGCCCAGCACATAACGCGGCCCCGCCCCGCGCTGCGCCGCCTTGTCCTGTGCATTGTACAGCCCACACTTCTTCAACGACAGACATCCGCAGCCGATGCACTGGTCGAGCAGCCCGCGCGTGCGCGTCAGCGCCGCGATCTGCGCGTCGATGCGTGCGCGCAGCCCGGTGCTGATCCGCGTCCAGTCGGCGGCATTGGGTGTCCGCCCGGCGGGCAGCCGCGCCAGCTCGGCGGCGATTTCGTCGAGGCTCAGCCCCATTTGCTGCGCGATCAGGATGAACGACACGCGGCGGATGTCGGCGCGCAGAAAGCGGCGCTGGCCACCGCGCGTGCGCAGCGCGTCGAGCAATCCTTTAGCCTCGTAGAAACGGATCGCCGACACTGCGACGCCGGTACGCGCGGCGAGTTCGCCGATCGCGATCAGGTCGGTGCGGTGAATGCTACCTCCTAGCCGTCATTGCGAGGAGCCGCAGGCGACGCGGCAATCCAGAGGGTGCGTAAACCGCTCTGGATTGCTTCGCTCCGCTCGCAATGACGATCACATATTGATCTAAACTTCACTTCAGCTTTTATAGGCCCTTGCGTCAACCCCAATCAGGAGCCTGTCCGTGACGCACGCCTTTATCGAACATGTCAATCTGACCGTCAGCGATCCCGATCGCACCGCCACCCTGTTGTCGGCGATCTTCGGCTGGCACGAACGCTGGCGCGGCCCGGCGCGCGACGGCGGCCGCACGATCCACCTCGGCAGCGATGCTGCCTATGTCGCGCTCTACACCGGTCCCGACGGACAACATGCGGGGATCCGCTATCCCAAGGGCGAACCGCTCAACCATGTCGGGGTGCAGGTCGACGATCTCGACGCGGTCGAGGCGCGGGTCGTGGCCGCGGGCCTCGCTCCCTTCAACCACGCCGATTATGAACCCGGCCGCCGCTTCTATTTCTTCGACCCCGACGGCATCGAATATGAGGTGGTGAGCTATTCCGACCGCGCGCGCGGTTGAGGCGGGCAACAATGGCGCGCCTGCCGCGTTGAAGGTTCATCGAGGGAAAAGGAGCAACATCGATGAGCGACGATATCAAAAAGCAGTTCTGGAAAGCCCTCGCCGACAGCCCCTATGTCATGGTCGGCAAGACCGGCAGCGGCGAGCATCATATCCCGATGAACGCCCAGCTCGACGAGGATGCCGACAGCGCCTTCTGGTTCTTTACCTCGACCGACAACCGGCTGGCGAACGGCGGCCCGGCGATGGCACAGTTCGCGTCGAAGGGCCACGACCTGTTCGCGTGCATTTCGGGCACGCTGGTCCGCGAAAGCGACCGTGCGGTGCTCGACAGGCTGTGGAGCAACGGCGTCGCCGCGTGGTACGACGGCGGCAAGGACGATCCGAACCTGGTCCTGCTCCGCTTTGACCTGGGCGATGCCGAAATCTGGACCGCCGATGTCGGGATCAAGGGCATGTTCAAGCTGATGACCGGCATGAAGATGAAGGAAAGCGACCTCGGCAAACATGCCGAGGTGGCGCTGTAGAACTATCCTCCCTGTCGCGCAGCGATGGGGAGGTGGCAGTCCGAAGGACTGACGGAGGGCCATGGCGCGGCCGTCGCGAAGCCCCTCCACCACCGCTCCGCGGCGGTCCCGCTGGCGCTGCGCGCCGTCTGCGACTCCCCCATCGCTTCGCGACAGGGAGGATAGCATCAAGCAACCGGCGGGCCGATCCGCCCGCCGCGATATTCGAACCCGCCCTCGCGGTCCTCCGCGAGATGGGTAGGCCCGCCGAGATCGACCCATTTCGCCCGCTGGGCGAGGACAAAGGCGGGCAGGATCGCGAGACTGGTCGATACCGCACTGCCCACCATGATCGCCAGTCCCGCCGCATCCGCCGCGTCGGCGATGCGCAGCGCCTCGGTCAGCCCGCCCGTCTGGTCGAGCTTGATATGGAGCCCGTCGTAAAAGGCGCCGATGCGCGCCACATCGGCGGCGGTCTGACAGCTTTCGTCGGCGACAAACGGCACCGGCGCATAGACAGGATCGAGCAGCGCATCGGCGCCCACCGGCACCGGCTGTTCGATCATTTCGACGCCAAGGTCGGCGAGCGCTTCGGCCTCGCTCAATATGTCCGCCTCGCCCCAGCGCGCGGCGGCGTCGACGATCAGCCGGGCGTTGGGCGCGCCCTTGCGCGCGCCCGTGACGCGCAGCCGGTCGTTGTCGCCGGTCCATTCTATCCGCAGCAGGCCATATCCGTCGGCCTCTGCCGTCGCCGCCTGTTCGGCCATCGCGCCGGGGCTGCCGGGCAACAGGGTGTATGCGGTCACCCGCGCGGTCGGCGCCGCGTCGCATCCCGCCAGCTGCCACAGCCGCAGACCTTTTTCCTTGGCCTCGAGCTCCCACAGCGCGCAGTCGAGCGCATTGCGCGCCGCCCCCGGCGGCAAGAGCTCCTGCACCGCCGCACGCGCCGCCGCGGTGTCGAGCCCGCCAAGGTGCGCCGCGGCGCGGAGGATCTGGTCGCGGCACGTGGCGGCGTCCTCGCCCAGCGCCGCGACCGGCGTCCCCTCGCCGCGCCCGATCGCGCCTTCGCCCGCCACTTCGGCCACGATGACGTCGATATGGGCACCATGCACCGCGACAAAGCCTGCCGCGATCGGCCAGCGTTCGACGCGCGCGCTTCTCAGTTGGATCGTCATCCCCCGATCATAAGCGAAGACTGCCATCCCACAACATCGTCATTGCGAGCGAAGCGAAGCAATCCAGGGCGGTGCCGGGCCACCCTGGATTGCTTCGCTTCGCTCGCAATGACCGACAAAATGTCTATGGTCGAAAGAATGACCGGCAAATCCCTTTCCCAACGCATCGGCGACCTCGGCCGCCATCTCGCGGTCGAGGCGCACGCCGCTTGGCTCGCTGCGCGCGACCCGCGCGTACCGATGCTCGCGCGCCTGCTCGCGGTGGCGGTCGCTGCCTATGCGCTGTCGCCGATCGACCTGATCCCCGATTTCATTCCGCTACTGGGCTGGCTCGACGATCTGCTCATCGTCCCGCTCGGGCTGTGGGCGGTCCGCCACCTGATCCCCGACGCGCTATGGGCCGAACTGCACGCCGCCGCCGAGGCCGCAAGCGCCCGCCCGTCGAGCCGCGCGGGCATGGTGTTCATCCTGCTGCTGTGGGCGGGGTTGCTCCATCTGGTCTATTGGGCGGTGCGCACGTCGCCGATGCACTGAGCGCGCGATTACCCGTATGTCTGCTTTGGGGTGGTTAGCTGCCGCTTGGCGGCAGCTGCCAATTGCCCGGCATTTCAGAAAAATGGCCCCACGATGACCATTGGTCGTCGCTTCCGGTTGCTCGTGTCGCCAGTCGCCATTCTGGCGGATCAGGAAAGCCGTGCCAAACTGACTGCATCAGCAGCAGTTCCTCGCCATCATGCGTAGCGAAAAATGCGACGTCAGCGCCAAGAAGCTTTTCAATTTCAATGCCGAATACAGATGCGCCTGTGTTGCGCATCGACGCCCACTCAATAGCCTTTGCCGCTCGCTCACGGAATCCAGTCAGTTGCGCTTCCGCGATCACATCGGAAGCATCCCAAGGATCGGCTTCCCAATCGTTTGAAGCGGAATTCATTCGTTCGGCTTGGGACATCAGCGCCTCCCATGCAGACATTACAATGACCTGAAAGCGCCCGCAATTGGTCGCTTCCGGCCGCCTCACCCCCCGTTGCTACGGATCCACCCCTCAACCACTGGCGCAATATCCTCGCGCCATTTGCGGCCGTTGAAGATGCCGTAATGGCCGACAGTCTTGGCCATCAGATATTTCTTCTTCTCCGCGGGCAGCGATTTGGCCAGCGTCAGTGCCGCCTTGGTCTGGCCGATCCCCGAAATATCGTCGCGCTCGCCCTCGATCGCCAACAGCGCAATATCCTCGATCGCGTTGAGGTCGACCGGCTTGCCGCGATGCAGCATCTCGCCCTTGGGCAGCGCGTGGCGCTGGAATACCAGGTCGACGGTCTGGAGATAGAATTCGGCGGTCATGTCGCACACCGAACGATATTCGTCGTAAAATTCCTTGGTCTTGTCGGCCTCTTCGCCGTCGCCGTCGACCAGATGTTTGAACATCGCCCAATGGCTCATCATATGATTGCCGAGGTTCATCGACATGAACCCGGCCAGTTGCAGGAAGCCCGGATAGACGCGGCGACCCGCACCCGGATACCAGGCCGGAACGGTAACGATGACATTCTCCTGAAACCACGCATAAGGACGCGTCATCGCGTGCTGATTGACCGCGGTCGGTGCCTTGCGCGTGTCGATCGGTCCGCCCATCATCGTCAGCGTCTTGGGGCGGCATTCATGCTTGTCGGCGGCCATGATCGCCGCCGCCGCGAGCGCGGGGACCGACGGCTGGCACACCGCCAGCACATGCGCGCCGGGGCCGATATGCTCCAGCCAGCCGATCAGATAATCGATATAATCGTCGAGGTCGAACTTGCCCGCCTCCAGCGGCACGTTGCGCGCGTCGCGCCAGTCGGTGATCCACACATCATGCCCCGGCAGCATCCGTTCGACCGTGCCGCGCAGCAAGGTCGCATAATGGCCCGACATCGGCGCGACGATCAGCAGCTTGGGCGCGTCTTTTGTCCCTTTGTGCTTGAAATGCTTGAGCTGGCCAAAGGGTTTGCGCGCTTCGATGACCTCGGTGACCGGCACCGCCTCGCCGTCGACAATCGTTTCATAGAGGTCGAACTCAGGCTTGCCGCGCGGCGCCGCGGCGTGCGCAAACACTTCCAGCGCCGACGCGAACATCGGACCGCCGCCGAAATAACCCAGCGGATTGGCGGGGTGCTGCATCGCCTGCGCCCCCGCGGTCGCCAGCGCGCTCGCGCCCGCCAGCCAACTCTTCTGCATTTCGAAAGCGTGATACAGCATTGTCGTTCGGTTCCTTGCCCCGGCGCTCTGCGGCGCCCGTTTGTCGGACCAGTCTAGGGCATCCATTTCATTGTGCAATGCGTCATAATCGCGCCGCACGCGCGGCGGCGGTCCCGATCCTGTACGCCCCGCCATGCAGCAGCGCTTCAAAGCGCATGAAGCGAAAGGCCATTCTCTGCCGTTGAGCGCGCACCGCGCCGCTGCTAGGGGCGAAGCGATGGCCAGCGCCCCCGACCCCAATCCTGTCCCGGCGCCCGCCGGTCCCCGCCGCAAACTCGGCAGTCTGCGGATGATCTGGCGCTATGCCAGCGCCTACCCGCTGCAATTGCTGATCGCTGCGGTGGCGCTGGGCGTCGCAGCGCTCGCGACCTTGGCGATTCCGTGGCAGTTCAAGGAGATGATCGACAGCGGCTTTGTCGCCGGCGGCGGCGATGTCGCGCCGCATTTCCGCCTGTTCTATGCGATCGTACTGACGCTTGCCGTCGCCACCGCGCTGCGTTTCTATTTCGTCAGCTGGCTGGGCGAACGCACCGTCGCCGACATCCGCCAGGCGGTTCAGCGCAACCTGCTCCGGCTCGCCCCCGGCTTTTTCGAAGAAAACCGCCCGTCCGAAATCGCCTCGCGCATGACATCGGACACCACGATCATCGAACAGGTCGTCGGCACCACCGTCTCGGTCGCGCTCCGCAACACCGTGATGGGCATCGGCGGCATCGCCTATCTGTTCACCCTGTCGCCAAAACTGACCGGCGGCATCCTGCTCGGCATTCCGGTGATCATCATGCCGATCGTCCTGCTCGGCCGGCGTCTCCAGAATGTCGCGCGGTCGAGCCAGGACCGCGTCGCCGACATCGGCGCCACCACCTCCGAACAATTGGGCGCGATGAAGATCGTTCAGGCCTTCGGGCAGGAGGAGCGCGAGGCGGGCCGCTTTGCGGCGGCGGTCGAGGCGACCTTTGCCACCGCCAAGCGCCGCATTCGCCTGCGCGCCATCATGACCGCGATCGTAATCGGCCTGCTGTTCGGCGCCATCACCACGTTGCTCTGGTACGGGGCCGAAGGCGTTGCCGCAGGCACGATTACCGGCGGCACGATCGCCGCCTTCGTGCTCACCGGTGGGCTCGTCGCGGGCGCGTTCGGCGCCCTCACCGAAGTTTATGGCGACCTGCTGCGCGCCGCGGGCGCCGCCGAGCGGCTGTCCGAGCTGCTCAACGCCGAGCCCGGCATTGCGCCGCCGGCGCGGCCCTGCGCTTTCCCCGAACCCCCGCGCGGCACGCTGGAATTCGCCAACGTCGAATTTCACTATCCGACACGCCCCGACGCCCCCGCCCTTCACGGTTTCAGCCTGGCAATCCAGCCGCGCGAAACGGTCGCAATCGTCGGCCCGTCGGGCGCCGGCAAATCGACCTTGTTCCAGCTCGCCGAGCGTTTCTACGATCCGCAAGCGGGGCAAATCCTGCTCGACGGCGTCCCGCTCACTGACGCCGATCCCGCCGACATTCGCGCCCGCATCGCCATGGTGCCGCAGGAAACCGTGATCTTCGCCGCCTCGGCGCGCGACAATCTGCGCTACGGCAACTGGGATGCGACCGACGACCAGCTGTGGGACGCCGCACGCGCTGCCAATGCCGAGGAATTTCTGCGCAAGCTTCCGCAAGGTCTCGACACTTTCATGGGCGAGGGCGGCGCGCGGCTGTCGGGCGGCCAGCGCCAACGCGTCGCGATCGCCCGCGCGCTGCTCCGCCGCGCGCCGTTGCTGCTGCTCGACGAGGCGACCTCGGCGCTCGACGCCGAATCCGAAAAGCTGGTGCAGGATGCACTCGAAACGCTGATGCACGACCGCACGACAGTGGTTATCGCGCACCGGCTCGCCACCGTCCGTGCCGCCGACCGGATCATCGTCATGGACGAAGGCCGCATCGTCGAGGAAGGCAAACACGACGCGCTCGTCGCTGCCGATGGCCTCTACGCCCGCCTCGCGCGGCTGCAATTTCAGGACAATCTTGCCCCCGCCTGACAGGCAAACGACCGAAGGATCCCGTGATGCTCTACGAAATGACGATCCCGGCTTACCGTAACGGCCTGCGCGCGCTTTCTGGGCAGCTCGACAAGGCGCGCGCATGGGGCGCGGACAACGACATCGGCGATCTGCAACTGATCGTCGCGCGCCTCGCGCCCGATATGTTTCCGCTGGCGTCGCAAGTGCGTTTCAGCTGCCTTCAGGCACTCCAGCCGCCGACCCGCCTCGGCGCCGCCGGGGCGCCTGACCTGACCGATGACGCAACCGATTTTGCTGGGCTTCAAGCGCAGATTGCGACGACGCTCGCCTGGCTAGACACCTTGGACGCGGCCGTTCTGGACACCGATCCCGACCGCGAGGTCAGCTTCGATCTGCCCAACGGCATGACCTTCGACATGACCGCGCGCACCTATGTCCGCGACTGGGCACAGCCGCAGTTCTATTTCCATCTTGTCGCAGCCTATACGATCCTCCGCCATATGGGCATACCGCTCGGCAAGGTCGATTATGTCGGTTACATGATGGCCTATCTGCGCCCCGGGACCGCGCCTGCCGCCTGATCGCGGCGGCACGGCCCCGGCGTCAGATAACCGCAGCATATTGGTGGATTCCGGGAAAGGCGAGCTTGGTTCCGCCGTTGCGCCGGATCGCCGCAATCGCCTGGTCGACGCGCAGATACCGTGCGCGCGCTTCCGGCTCAAAGTGCAGCGTCGCCGCTTCGGGTCGGTCCGACGCCACTTTCACCAACCGCCCCAGCTGGGCCAGATCGACCGCCTCGCCGTTCCAGCGGATGACGTCGGCGCGGTCGATCGTCACCCGGTTCTCGTCAAGGACGACGGCGGGTCCGGGATCGACGCCGGGCAGGCTTATGTCGACGCTGTGCGTCGGGCGCGGAATGGTGATGATGAACATGACCAGCATCACCAGCATCACGTCGATCAGCGGTGTCGTGTTGATCAGCGGGCTCGCATTGGGATCGGTGCGGAAAATGCTGCGGCGTCGGCGCATGGTCTTTCTCCCCTAAGGGCGCAGCCGATGCTGTCTTTCCCGACCGGCGAGCGGCAGCGCATTCGTTGATCCTGCGCCCGAGTCCGCTCGACCGGACGCCCGATCGTTCTGTTATAGTATAACATTATATCGATCTGACAAGCGAAACCCGCGATCCGGAAACCAGGCGGTGTGCGTCATGCGTTTCCCGAACGATTGGCGCAAAAAGAAAGGGCGGCACCTTGCGGTACCGCCCTTCTTTTTCTTCCAGTCCCGGTCGGGAATGGAAACCCGTCTTACATGCCCGAGTTCGGACCGTAAGTGATTTCCACGCGACGGTTCTGGTCGTTGCGCACGCCGTCGGCGGTGGCAACGGCGGGACGGCTTTCGCCGAAGCCCTGCGCGCTGATCGCACCATCCGAGATACCGCGAGCGGTCAGATAGCTGCGGACCGATGCGTTGCGGCGGTTCGACAGGCCGACGTTGTAGGTCGCCGAACCCGAACGGTCAGCGTGACCGGCGAGCATGATCTGCGTACCCGAGCAACCGCGGTTGTAGGCGCTGATCGCATTGTCGAGCGTCGCGGCCGCTTCCGGCGTGATGTTCGACTGATCCCAGTCGAAGTACACGATATATTCGATCTCGATCGAACTGATCCACTCGCCGCCCGATTTCACGACATCCTTCGCTCGGTCGGTGATTTGCATATAGCCTTCGCCGTCGATCGTGCTGACGTCGCCGGT
>NZ_JADKYM010000008.1 GCF_015475875.1 Sphingopyxis solisilvae
CAATGCTGAGCACTGCGAGTTGCACATCTGGGCGGCGCAGGATTTCAGCAGCCTGCCTTCGACCCCTGCTCTATCCGGCGTGGCTTTACCGGCTTCAGCTTGTCCGCCAGGCCCTCGATCAGCGCGTCGATCGATGCGTCGGTCATTCTCATTCGCTTTCAATCAGGGCGGCGAGCTTCTTCAAACCGCGATGGATATTCACTTTGACCAGCGACTCGCTCTGGCCACAGACTTTCGACGCTTCGGCTATCGAGGCGCCTTCAATCTTGACGAGGGTGATCGCCTGCGCCTGTTTTGGCGGCAGCAAAGACATCAGGTGTTCGATGCTGAGCCGCGCATGCACCGCTTCGTCTTCGGCACCAACGGCAGCATCATTATCGCCAAGTTCGACCTCGACCCGCTGTCGGCGCAGCACGTCGATCCAGCGATAGCGCGCGATGGCCGCGAGCCACGGCAGAAAAGCCCGGTTCGAATCCCACGTCGCGAGCTTTCGATGCATCGACACCAGTGTTTCCTGAACAAGATCGTCGATTTGATGCGGCGCAATGCGGCGTGCAAAATAGCGTTCGAGCCATTTACGGCAGTCGGCCAGCAGCGCACGATATGCCGCACGATCCCCCCGCTGCGAAGCGGCCATCAGGCGCGCGAGCGAAGGTTCGTCGAGGGTCATTTCGCCCGCACTCTAACAAGCAGCGCATCGAGCGAGAACAGCCCACCGCCGCGCACGATGAGGATTGCGGCCATTGCTGCCCACAGCGAATGCACCGGCCACCAGGCATCGGGGAAAACGAAAATCTGGATAACGAGCGTCATCACCAGCAGCGCACCCGCCGAAAAGCGCGTCGCGAGGCCGAAGACCAGCAGGATCGGGAAGAAATGCTCGGCAAAAGTCGTCAGCGGCACTGCAAGGACGGGATCGAGCGGCAGCCCCGAAAATTCGGATGCGAACAAATCATATTGCGACGGGTCGATCTGCAAGTAGCTGCCCTCGACCACTTTGGTCTGTCCCGATCGCCAGAACACGCCCGCTAGCGCGAGGCGGAGCAAAAATATTGCGACGGATTCGGGAATGCGCGAGGCAGCGATCTCCACGCCGCGGTCATAGAGTGCGACTAAGCGATTCATCATCCAAGCCTTTCAAATGCCCCGGCGTCGATCAACGCCGCTAGTGCGGCGCCACCGTCAGGATGGTCTTCGGCGAGACGTGCGAGCAGGTTACCGAGCTGCGAAATTTCTTTCGCGAGATCGAGTACGCCTGCCGTGACAGCGTCAGTGGGCCATAGTTGCACATCGGCGGCGGGACGCGTGAAAAGCAGGGTCATCGGACCGCAGCGCAGCGCGGGATCGACGAGTGGCGCTGCGTCGGTCGCAAGGGAAAGGGTCCGCGCCGCCGGATGGAGGCGAACGGCCATTCCGAAAAGAGTCGCTTCGTCACATCCGGCGAGATCGGCGAGCCCGAGCGCCAATGCGTCGGCAGCGTTATAGCTTTCGAGCCAAGCCCACTCGACGCGTGCCAGCTCGGCAGCCAGCGAATCGCCCAGCCAGTCGGCAAAGCCTGCGCCAATGTCGGTCAGCGACCGCCCCTCGGCCCCGCCGGCATCGAGGAACGCGCGCGAAAGGCGGTTGAACGGCCCTTCGCCCAGATGGACGCGCGTTCGGGGAAACGTCTCTTCGAGCGCGACGAGCCGTGCGTGCGAGATGGTGTTGGCGTGAACCCGCAGCCCGCGCAGTACGGCGGCCTCGTCCCCGGCGAAAAGCGCGTCGGGCAGGTGGCCGGGTCCGTGCAGCAATGTCGCTGCGAGAGCCCTTTGGTCGCACTCAAGCAAAGGTCACCTCGGATAGCAGCAGCGCGTCGGCAGTCATCGCCTCCGCCATGAGCGTCGCATAATCCGGGACGTCCGTATCCCATTCCACAAGTACGGGCTTCGGCCCGCCGCGCGCAAGCAATCGGGTCAGCAAGTCCCAGCAACTCGATCGAACGGGCGAGCCGTGATCGTCGATCGCGATCATTCCGCCCATGTCGTCGTCCTTCACGGCATGGCCCGCGACATGGATCTCGCCCACAAGACCGGGATCGAAGGCGTCGAGCCATGCGATC
The DNA here is from genome assembly GCF_015475875.1 of Sphingopyxis solisilvae. Lineage (GTDB taxonomy): Bacteria > Pseudomonadota > Alphaproteobacteria > Sphingomonadales > Sphingomonadaceae > Sphingopyxis > Sphingopyxis solisilvae. The sequence goes on from NZ_JADKYM010000008.1 coordinate 2,099, forward strand.
GGATCGAGACCGAGATTGAAGGCCGAAACCTCGACATTGTTGATATCGAGCAGAAGACCGCAGCCACTGCGCCGGCAAAGCGCGTGGAGGAAATCGACCTCGTCCCAATCGCTCTGCGCATAGGCGAGATAGCGCGATGGATTTTCGATCAGGATGGTGCGGCCGAGCCGGTTTTGGACCTTCTCCACCTCGGCTACGAAATGATCGAGCGCCGCATGCGTGTAGGGGATGGGAAGCAGGTCGGGAAATTTGTCGTTCGGGCCATTGCTCCAACTCAGATGGTCCGAGATCATCGCGGGCTGGTACCGGTCGCACAGCGCCGCGAGCGCCTCGAGTTCATCCAAATCGACACCCGCGGCGGAGCCGATCGACAGACCGACCGAATGAAAGCTGAGCGGCAGACACTGGTCAATCGCGGTCAGCCAGCGATGCGGTGGCCCGCCCGCGCCGAAGTAGTTTTGGGGGTGCACTTCGGCCCAGGCGGGCGCCGTCCCGCGCTCCGCCGCCGCGAGCACATCGGCATAGTGCTGAGGTTTGAGCCCTATGCCAGCACGCGGCGGCAGCGATTTGAGCGGGGGAGCGGTCACGAAAGGCTTAGCCCTTGCGCGGAACCGGCTTGGCATTGCCTTTGTGTGCGGTCAGCGTGCCGCCCATCTTGACGCAGCTGCCCTTGGCGACGCTCTTCCAGGCATTACCCTGATAATCGACAGTCGAGGTACCGGCGCAGCTGGTGCCCGGGCCTGCGGCGCAGTCATTCTGGCCCTTCAGCGATACGCCATAGCATTTCTCGGTCTTGCCTTCGGCCGCCACGGCGGCCCCGCCGAAAGCGTTGCCGGCAGCCATGGCGAGAACGGCCGAAGCGGCGAGCGAAAGTTTCAGTCCGTTGGTCATTTCAATCTCCCTTGGGAAAATGGGCGATGCGAGCGATTGCATCGTCTGCCGGTTCGCAGCCCTTCTTGAGGAGGTTACGCCGCGCCCAATTATCGCGACGGGCGCAGCGTCGCGACTGCGCCGCTGTCCAGTATCGCGTGGACCGCGCCGGTAATGTCGGCATCAGAATAGAGCGCGTGCGCCGCGGCCGACGCTGCACCGATCGTCTCGCCGATCCGAAGGCCCGAGAGGATACGGTGTTCGGAAGGGCCAATGCGGCGCGCGCGGACCGTGCCCGCCGGGCGCGTGATCAAAATCCCCTCGGCCTGCCATTCAGTCGTGACCTCGGCGCGATGCGGCGCGAAATGCGCGAGCCAGATCGAGGGGGCGGGCACCGCGAACCACCCGAATCTGGTCGCGGCGTGCAGCCTGGCGCGGCTCGACGACCATTGCTCGGCGGTCATGTCCGCGATAACCGCCGGTGCGACAGGAGCATCGGCCGGCGCGCGCGCCGACGCGAGCTGCAGCCGGTCGATGCTCGCGACCGCCGAGAGGTAAGGCAGCACGCGGCCGATGTTCCGACCGACGATCCACTCCGGGAAAACATCGCCATAGGCGGCAAGTGCGGGACCGTCGGGCGGGACTGCAGCAACGAACTCGCACGCGAGATCGTGAAATGGCGCCCGCCCAAGTATCGCGGCGACTATCGGATAATTGCAGGCAAGCGCTTCGACAACCACGCTCGGCTGTGGCACGCGGCGCGGCGCGCGCGGTACGCCGAATAAACCGCGGGCGTCGAGGGCCGTCCGCTGGACAGTGGCAATATCAGACATAATCACATCCTCTCCTCAGGATGGGAGCCCCGGCCCGCGGCCGGGGCATCCGGTCAGCGCTTCTTGGGGGTCAGCGAGCCGACGCCGTTCGGCGTCTTGATCTTCGTGCAGGTGCCCTTGGCGACGTATTTCCAGGCGTTGCCCTGATAGTTGGTCGTCGAAGTGCCGGCGCAGCTCGTGCCCGGACCCGCAGCGCAGTCATTTTTGCCCTTCAGCGAAACGCCGTAGCACTTCTCCTTGGTCGGCTGCGGCGCGACCGGACCAGCCTGGACGGCAGCGGTGGCAAGGAACGAGAGGGTGGCGGCGGCAAGCGCGATTGTCGATTTGTTCATGATGAAATCCTTTCGGTTGTGAACGCCCTTAAGGGCGTGCCTCCTCATCGGCTGAAACGAGGGCGCAGTCCGCTACCCAAATCGCATCGTTTCCATGCTTAGCGCGTCAGCAGGTTGGCTCGACCATATGCCCACCGATGGCCTCGTGCAGAATGAAGCCCTCAAGAGGGTCGAAATCGCCGCGCCACGGCGCTGCTTCGAGCGTGTGCATCGTATCGGCGTAACCTGCTTCACGGCGCTGGCGGATGCCCGACGGGCTGAAATCTATGTCCTTGCTGTGATCCTCGCCCGCCAGCGCGGGGGCGAGCAAGCGAATGACGTGCATGCGCGTCGGACATCCATAGGCGGCGAGTTCGGCAACCTCGGGATCCTTGCGGCTTGCCCCGGGTAGGTGAGCGCTCAGTTCGGTGATCACATGGCGAAGTCGGTGGAGCTGGCGCTGGCGGCGGATATGGGTGCCGGCGCGGCTCGAATATTGAACGTCCTTCTGGCGGTTCATCACATCCCAGATCGTTTCCGGCTCGGACCCATGCGAGTTCCAGATGTGAACCGCATAGACCATCGAATCACGCCGCGGATTATCGTCGAACACCGCCTCGACCGGCGTGTTCGACAAGATGCCGCCGTCCCAATAGAGGTCGCCGTCGATCCGCACCGCCGGAAAGGCCGGCGGCAGCGCGCCCGACGCCATGACATGGTCGAGGCAAAGCGGCGTGTCGCGCGAATCGAAATAGCGCATCTCGCTGGTTGTCACGCAGGATGCGCCGACGGTCAGCCGCATCTCGCCGGCGTTGACGCGGTCGAAATCGATGAGGTCCGAAAGCGTCTCGCGCAGCGGCTCGACCGAATAATAGCCCGCATTCTCTGCCCCCAACGTAGAATAGACGCTGCCAAAGGCCGCAGGGTTGGGCCTGAAGAAGGTTGGCAGCCCGCCGACGATCGTTGTGAAGTTGCGAAAGAAGCTTGCGATCGGTGTCGGCAGCCCCTCGTCGAAGATGTGTCCATGCTCGATACGGCGCCAGAATTCGCCGAGCCGGTCCATCCTGTCATCGAAAGCGCTGCCGGCGATGATCGCCGCGTTGATCGCGCCGATCGAAGTGCCGATCACCCAGTCGGGTTCGATCCCGGCTTCGTGCAACGCCTGATAGACGCCAACCTGATAGGCGCCAAGCGCGCCGCCACCCTGCAGTACCAGCACTTGTTGCCCATGTGCCTTGAGTTCGCTGGTCAGATTCATTTGATTTCTCCAGGGCTGAGCGTGTCGCCGCCGGTAATCAGGCGCGCGCCGCGTTCGAAGGTAAGATAGTTCCAGAGCCAGTTCGCGCCGACGAGAAGCCGGTTGCGAAAGCCCGCGAGGAAGAAGATGTGCGCAGTGGTCCAGACGAGCCAGGCGAGTACGCCCGACATCCGCAGCCAACCGAAGTCGATGACGGCGCGGTGGCGGCCAATCGTCGCGAGATTGCCATAGTCACGGTAGCGGAAGGGCATCGCGCGACCGCGAAGGATCTGGCGCGCGACATGGCGTCCCTGCTGCTTGGCAACGGGCGCGATGCCCGGGAGGCAGCGTCCCGTCCCGTCGGTGAAAGAGGCGGTATCGCCGATCGCATAGATGCCCGCCAGGCCGGGGACCGACAGGTCTGGTCTGACGATGACGCGCCCGGCGCGGTCCGCTTCAACGCCCAACCAGGCGGCGGCATCCGATGCGCGGACACCCGCCGCCCAGATGACACTGTGCGTGGGCACCCGCACGCCGCCGATGTCGATATAGGTGTCGGTAATCGCGCTTACCCTGTTGTCGGTCATCACCGTGACGCCCAGACCTTCGAGTGCCTTGCGCGCTTTGTCGGAAAGGCACGGCGGAAAAGACGCGAGCAGCCGCGAGCCCGCTTCGACGAGCAGCACGCGCGAGCAATGCGGAGTGATGCTGCGGAAATCCTGCGATACCGACCGCCGCGCAAGTTCGGCGATCGCGCCGGCCATTTCGACCCCGGTGGGCCCGCCGCCGACAACAACGAAGGTCAGCAGCGCCTGGCGCCGCAGCGGATCGGGTTCGGTCTCGGCGCGCTCGAGCGCGAGCAGCACCTTGCGGCGCACTGTCGTCGCGTCATCGATCGATTTGATCCCCGGCGCGTGGATTTCCCAGTCGTCGCGTCCGAAATAGCTGTGGCGCGCGCCCGTCGCGACGATCAGCCTGTCGAAGCGCACCGTGCGGCGGCTCGCCATCAGCACGCGTCGTTCGCCCGCATCGATATCGATTACGGTATCTAAAAGCACCCTCACATTTTTGTGTCGCCGCACGATCGAGCGGATCGGCGCGGCGATGTCGGCGGGCGAAAGTCCGGCGGTAGCGACCTGGTAGAGTAAGGGCTGGAACAGATGATGGTTGCGCTGGTCGATCAACGTCACGCGGACATTGCCGCGCGCCAATTCTCGCGCGGCGGCGAGGCCGCCGAAACCGGCCCCGATGATCAGGACATGGAGAGGCGAGGCGTCGCTTTTCATCGCCTACCCCCGCGCTGTGCCAACTCAGCCAAGACGCCGCGCGGTGGGGTGACACCCTGACCGCGCGGCGACGGTTGCACCGGCCTGGAGACGAAGAAAGCAGCGAGATGTGGCGCGAGCGGCGGTGTCGGGAGAGTCATTGCGCCGTCCACCCGCCATCCACCGGCAGCGCCGTGCCAGTGATCGACTGCCCGCCGTCCGAGCATAGAAAGACGGCGAGCGCGCCCAGCTCGTCGACGCTCGCGAACTTCTTGCTTGGCTGCGCGGCGAGCAGGACATTCTCAATGACCTCCTCGCGTGTGATGCCGCGCGCCGTTGCCGTGTCACCGATCTGATTTTCGACCAGGGGCGTCCAGACATAGCCCGGGCAGATTGCGTTGCAGGTGACGCCGTGCCGCGCGCCTTCGAGCGCAACCGTCTTGGTCAGCCCGACGATGCCATGCTTCGCGGCGACATAGGCGCTCTTGAAGGGAGAGGCGACAAGACCATGTGCCGATGCGACGTTGACGATGCGCCCCCAGCCCACTTCCTTCATCGGGCCGAAGGCGGTGCGGATCGTGTGGAACGCCGCCGACAGGTTGAGCGCGAGGATCGCGTCCCATTTGTCCACGGGAAAATCCTCGATCGGGCTGACGTGCTGGATGCCGGCATTGTTGATCAGGATATCGGCACGGCCGAAGCGCGATAGCGTATCATCGACCAGCCGGGCCGCGCCCTCGGGCCGCATCAGATTGGCGCTGTCATAGTGGACGCGCACGTCGCTGCCCGCCTCGATCTGCGCGCAGAGGCGATCGATCGCAGCCAGCTCGCCGAGTCCGTTGAGGACGATGTCGGCGCCCGCATCGGCAAGCGCGCGCGCGATTCCGAGGCCGATGCCGCTCGTCGATCCGGTGACGATGGCGACGCGCCCGCTGAGCGGACGGACGGACGGCGGGGCGGGCTTGAGTTCGGCCAGCGGCTGAACGGTCATCTCTCTTCTCCTCGAAACTGGAATGCTCCGAAGATGTCGGGCGCGACGCCGCGGCGGAAATGCCGTTCGTGCATGGAAACCATAAGGACAATCGAATGTCCGCGCGGAGTGGCTGCGGCTAGGTTCCAGATGTCCCGGGAAGCGGCCCCGCCGTTACCGACTCCCTGGCCCCCTTGCGTCGGCGTCGTCGCTTCCCGCGGACAACAGGTTCGCAAACAACAGAGGAATATCGCTATGAACTTTAATCGCTTTTCGACGGTGGCCGCCGCGTCGGTCGCCCTTCTGGCCAGCACGCCCGCCTTCGCCGGCACCTGCCCCACCGGCCAGGTCGGCGCCAATCCGCTCAAGGATGCGCCCACCATGCCGAGCAATGTCACCGACACCGTCATCGGGTCTGTCGATCTTGGAAAGGAAATCGGCGTCGATAACCGCGACCTGCGGATGCGCCGCCTGGTCGTCCAGCCGGGCGGCATCGTTCCGATGCACAGCCATGCCGGCCGCCCAGCGCTGATCATCGTCGTATCGGGGGCGATCACCGAGTATCGCAGCAGCTGCAAGGTCGGCATCGACCATCGCGCGGGCGAGATTTCGAGCGAATCCGACGGGATTTCGCACTGGTGGCGCAACAACGGCAAGACTGCCGCAATACTCCTGTCGGCCGATGTGAAGGCGCGCGACTGACAGGCGGTACCGGAGCGTGTCCGAACCTCCGTCCCGGACCGCTCCCGGCGCGGCAGCCTTGCTTGCAGCACCGGATGCCGCGCCGTTTCCGATTCTCGCGCAAGGAATGACATTTTGACCGACCCCTATCGCGCCGGAATCGATATCCTCGCACAAACCGGAACGACACAGGACGCGCGCCGCAACCGTGCCGCAGAGGTCGCGCCCGATTTCATCCGGACAGCCGTGAGCTTCGCCTATGGGGAGATTTTCGCGCGGCCGGGCCTCGACCTCAAGACACGCGAATTGGCGGCCGTCGCCGTTTTTGCCGCGTTGGGCCGCTCAAATAAGCAGCTCCGCCAGCACGTCCAAGCTGCTCTCCATCTCGGCTGGAGCCGCGACCAAATCACCGAAATCCTGATCCAGACCGCAGCGCATGCCGGCGTCGCCGCGGCGATCGACGCGCTCGCCGAATGCCACGACCTGCTTGCCGAAAGCGTTCCAACGCCGGACTGCTGTTAGTGCTCAGGCGGCGAGCGTCGGCCATTCGTGCCGGCGTGCCTCGCGGACGAACGCCCCAACCGCCGGTGAATGCGGGCGACCCCGCATCGTGGCCAGATAGACGGTGCGGCTATATTCAGGCTCGATCAGCGGGCGCACGACCAGGTCGGCGTCGGTCACGCTATGTTCTGGGAAAAAACCGAAGCCGAGTCCCGCCTTGATCATCTTCTGGACCCATTCGTCACGCGGGCTGCTGAACACTTTTTTCGGCACCACGCCGCGCGATGCAAAATCGCGCGCTACGGCCTTGAACACCTCGCACGTCGAGCGGCTGACATAGGGTTCGCCGTCGAGATCGGCGACGCGGATGGCGTTGCGCTCGGCCCATCGATGTCCCGGTGGGAGCACAATCACAAAGCGCTCCTCGAAGATCGGCAGCTGGTGGAACTGGTCGGGCAAATCTTCGGGCACGCCAACCAGGCTCAGGTGCAGGTCACCCTTTTCGAGCGCGTCGATCATCGACGACGCCTCGCCATCGATCACCCGCACCTCGACGTCGGGATGCGCGGCCTGGAAGCGGATGATCAGGTTGGCCACCAGATCAGGACCGATCGTACACATCGCGCCGAGCGTCAGCGTGATATTCTCGGCCCTCTTCGCCGAAAGCGCAACGGCCTTGGCCGCGCGCGCGGAATCCGTAACGCTTTGCAGATAGGGCTTCATCATCCGGCCGAGTTCGGACAGGTGCGTATTGCTGCGTTCGCGGTGGAACAGCGGCCCGCCCAGTTCGTGCTCGAGCTGCTGGATCGCGCGCGTGAGCGCGGGCTGGCTGACATTGCATTTCTCGGCGGCACGAGTGAAATTGAGCGTCTCGGCAAGCGCGACGAAATAGCGGATCTGTTGCATTTCCATTGGCGTCGTTCCCTAATCAACGCGGACCAAGGTCGGTGCTCCACGCCACCCTTGACTAGCGGTTCGTCGCCCCCGCGACGGAAGTTACAGCGGACAGGCGCATTGCTATGATGATCGACAATGTCATCACCGCAACGGCCGCCCACGCATAAGCGAGCCGCGCTGGCAGACCGAGCAGGATCAAGCCGTCGTTACTGCCCGGAACGAGCATCGAACCCATCCCCATCAGCGCCCCGCCGACGCCGCAGCGTAGCATAGTCGCGGCGCGCGGGCGACCGTGGCTCAATCTTCCAGCGATCGCGCCGCCTGCAATAGCGCCGCTGAGCAACGCCGCCGCCATGGCGAGACGGAGCGGCAGCATCGCATCCATCGATTGCGCCAGCGCAGCAAGTGCATCTGTATAGGCCCAAGCGCCGGCACTCAGCAGCGTCGCCACAAAAGCAACAGCGATAACCAAGGTCGCGCGGTGCGGGTGCCAGAGAAACTGGCCGAGGTGCGGTGCGCGGATCGCACCCGCTAACCGCCAGATCAAGAGTAGGAAAAAGAGGCTCGCGATGGCCGCGCTCCCCCGACCGGCTCCTAATTGGGTGGCGGCACCTGTCGGAGCGGCCACCGAAATCGGCAGGGCGCAGCCAAGAAAGAAGCCGAAAGGCGTCGCAAGATAGGCCCATTCGCCGGAACCTATGCGTGCGACCGCGCCGAAGACACAGGCCCGGTTCACCCAGGCGCCGATGCCAAGCAGTACTCCGCCCGCGATGGTGACAGGACTGACGGGATAGGCGGCCGGAGTCATGTTTAGCCAACCCGCAGCCGTCGCCAAAAAGGCCAGCCCGCCGACCCAAACAGCTGCCTCGGCCAATGCCAGCGCCCGGCCAGCGCGCCGGTGATTGAGCAGCTCGTCGATGGCGGCCACCAGGCACGTCGCACCGCGCTGAATGGCGAGACCCATCAGCGCAGCCGACAAAAGTGCGATGACCAAAACGGCAATCGTCGGGATCATTGCGTTGCGGCGCTCGCGATCGACGCCGCCACCTCGCTTGCCATCCTGAACTGCGCCTCGCGATCGGTGATGTGGTAGCGGTTCGCGATCGCACCGAAGTCGGTCCACGCCACAGCTACGCGCCCTGCGGAATCCTCCGTCACCAGCATGCGCACCGGCCAATCGAGCCCCGCAAGCGGATTCGATTGGAGGAACTGTACGCCAAGCGGCGGGTTGCCGAACAATATGAGCGTCGAGCGGCGAAGCGGCAGGCTCGCGCCGAGCGCGAGTTCAGCTTGATCGATCGTCGCAAAATGTTGGATGCCCTTAGCAGTGACGTCGGCCACCAGCTTGTTCACCGTGGCGTCGAAGCCATTGGCGCTTTTTAGCGTCAATACGTCGCCCGCCGTTTGAGCGCGAACGGGGACTTCGCTGGCACGGCCAGCCGGAGCGACCGACAGCAGCGATCCCGCCGCCATGGCCAGAACGAACGATTTGAAACGATTCATGTGCGAACTCCTGCGAAGATTGTCGCAGGCCGGTATCACCCGCCGCCGCGGGTAAGGAAAATTGCGCTTTGCTATAGGATCAATGCGCTCATTGCATTTCCCAATCGGATTAGACGGCGTCTTGATCGATACCCCCGGCTACGACCGTGCCGTGATCGGCCGGCAGCTCGTAAAGGCGGCCGGAACCTGGACAAAGGGTGGGGCTCTGAAGGGGTAGGCGAGCGATGTTCGCTGGAGCACTTCGCGAGCCAAGCCGGCCATCTGGCGCTACGCTTCACCGGTCGCGAACCGATCGTCCGTTTCTGCCAGCGGCTTTGACGGGCGGCGCAAACGCGGCTGTCTTTCCGGCATGATAACGATGCAGCGCGGCTATTGGACGCTCAAAACGAGTCCCGATAATCCGGGCCGATCTGAAAAGCCGAAGGACAGACCATGAAACTAGCTTCCGCCCTCCTCGCCTTTGCCATCGGCCTCGGCGTCAGTCCTGCACATGCGCAATCACTCGCCGACCTTGCCTTTCTCGAAGGGAGCTGGACGAGCAACCGCAGCGGTTTCGTCATCGAGGAAAACTGGACCTCCGCCGAAGCCGGCGTCGTCATCGGCATGTCGCGAGGCACTCAGGACGCCGCGGTGCGCTTCCTTCGCTTCGCCGTGGTCGAACAAAAGGGCGACGCCGTAGTCATGCGGTTCAAGCGCTATCATTCCGACTATCGCACGTGGGAAACGAATGGGCCGAGCGTCATGCGGCTAGCGAGTGCCGAGCCTGGTCAGGCCGTGTTCGAGGCAACAGATTCCTCCTCCGACGTTCAGCGCATCGTTTATCGCGCGCGCGCGGACGGGACCATCGACGTCACCGCAAATCGCGCCGACGAGAAGGGCCCCTATCTGGTCGAATTTTCGCTGAGCAAGGCTGGCTAAGCCTATTTGGGCGCAGAGCAAGGCATTTGTCGCCACACAATCGCGGCAGATGCGAATGCGGTAATAGTGGGGATTCCAAATGAGATCGGAGCCGCCAATTTTATCGAGCCTGCCGAAAGCAAAATTGAGGCGGTGAGGGCGCCCGAGACCCGCCCTGCAAGTCGGGCCGTCCCTTGCACACCGCCAGCCGAAGCCGCCCGGTCAACGGGCACGGACGGGAACAGCGTCCGGTTGTCCGGCGTTTGATACAGGCCGAAGGTCTATTACTTGCGCTCAAACCCGCAGGACGTTCGGCAAGATTCCTATTCGAATTTTAACATGCTTTGGATCGCGCTCGGTGCGATCGGCCTGTCGGTGTCAATCTTTGGCGGCATGGTCGCCAAGAGGATTTGGTAACTCAAGCCGGTCCAAATGAAGTTGCTCCGAAACGTCCGACTGGATCGCGACCCAGCCCGCCGGCCCCCCGCTATCACTGGACCTGGCCGACAGCGGTCAGACGGCTTCAGCCGCGAGAAGGGCGAGAGCCGACATTGCCTCTGCCGCCCGTCGGGAGATGACGACGCCCGCAAGACTCATGACGTGCGCGCGATCGTTATCGTGTAATCCGCAACCAACGTCCAGCGCTGTCGGTTTGAAGATGAACGACAGGCTCGAAGGGAAAATTCGATGGCGCAACAACCTCAGGCCGGGAAGGTAGGAGAATCCCCATCCGAGAAGCGCGGCAAACAAATTGCCGCTTCCAAGCTCCGGAAGGATGTGGGTAGCGGCGAAACGATACGCAGATCGCCGAGGGATAAGGAGTCGGACCTGGACCGCGCCCCGAAGTGGGAACCGCGATATGCCGGTTCGAACCGGCTGAAAGGCAAAGTGGCCATCGTTACCGGGGGCGACAGCGGAATCGGACGGGCCGTGTGCGCGCTTTTTGCGCGCGAAGGCGCAGATATCGCGATCGTTTACAAGAACAACATTTCCGACGCCGACGACACGGCGGCAATCGTGAGAAGCGAAGGACGTGACGCAATTCTGATCAAGGCTGACGTCGGCAAGACAAGCGCCGGGGAGAAGATAGCTTCGAGGGTTCTGGCGAAGTTCGGACGCATAGACATCCTCGTAAATAATGCAGGTGAGCAGCACCCGGCGGAAGATATTCGTGATATTAGCCCGGAGCAGCTGCAACTGACGTTCGCGACAAATATCTTCGGCATGTTCTATCTGGTGCAGGCCATACTTCCGCACCTCAAAAAGGGTTCTGCCATCGTCAACTGCACCAGCGTGACGATGTATCAGGGAAGCGGCGGCCTGCTCGATTATAGCGCCACCAAGGGGGCTATCACCGCCTTCACTCGGTCCCTCAGCGAAAATCTTGTCGACAAGGGCATCAGGGTGAACGCGGTTGCCCCCGGTCCGATCTGGACCCCGCTGAACCCGCGAGGCGGTGCGCCTGCTAAGAAGGTCGCCACTTTCGGCGAAACCACTCCGATGAAGCGGCCGGGCGAACCCAATGAAGTCGCGCCAAGCTTTCTGTTTCTCGCATGCGACGACAGCAGCTACATGTCGGGGCAAGTCCTTCATCCCAATGGCGGCACAATTGTGAACGGTTAAGGACCCGATTGAACACGGCCCGCTGGCAGAATCTCTGGCCGCTTCGTGACTGTCCGGTTTCCGACTCAAATCTGCTCAAGCTGCTGTTCGGCGGTCCATATTCCCCTTTGACGAGACACCAGCGGAAAGGTCGCCTCACACACCGTTCCGATCCCTGTGATACTTTGATGCAGGGAACGATGGTGTCTCCCGGAGACTTACAGTGAGCAGTGGATGCGCCGATCGATCGTGTTTTGCGTCGCACGGAAGCTGGCGTCACGCGCAACGGTTGAACAGCGACACAGATTCCAGGGTGAGAAATGACAGACCAGCACACGTCAGACACGGAGGCCCGTTTCGTGCGAAAGGTGCTGATTTTGGGCGCCGTCGCTGTCGCCGTCGGACTGGTCATCACGCTGCACGATCTCCTGATCCTAGTCTTTGGGTCCGTCGTGATCGCCGTTCTGCTCACATCCATTGCCAACCCCATCGAACGCTGGACAAAACTGAACCGTGGCTTCGCACTGACCATTTCGATCTTGATTGTAGGAAGTACCATTGCAGGGGCCGGTGCATTGTTTGGCACGCAGGCGGCTAAGCAGGCGCAAGAGCTCTCGACGCAGATCCCTGTGGCATGGGACAGCGTCCGGCAACGGCTTTCGACTTGGGGGGTGAACGTGCCGCCTTTGCGTACCGGCGACACTGGCGAGAACGACCAGCTGGCGAGGGCGCAGGCGGCGGAAATCGAGACCAAAACAGGCAGGCTCGCTGACATCGAGCAAAACTTACTAGGCCGGGTGGGAAGTCTGGTGATGACCTTATTTGGTGCAATTGCAAACATCCTGCTCGTGATCGCTGGGGGTATATACCTCGCCGCACAACCAAAGCTCTACCGCGCTGGGTTACTCAAACTCTTGCCAGCGGCAAGGCGCAATCTGGCGGACGAGGCCTTGCTGCATTGCGGTGAGGCTCTCCGCCTCTGGATGTTGGGCACCTTGGTGTCGATGGGTCTGGTGGCGGCCGTCACCGGCACCGGCTTGTGGCTGCTTGGCGTCCAATCTCCGCTAGCCCTGGGCCTCCTGGCAGGCCTTCTAGAGTTTGTGCCGATCGTCGGCCCCATCGCCGCTGCCACCCCCGCGATTTTGGTGGCATTTTCGCAGAGTCCCGAACTCGCCCTGTGGACGCTGGGGCTCTTCGTGATCGTGCAGCAGCTCGAAGGCAATGTCATACAGCCTCTTGTTCAGCGATATGCAGTAGATCTGCCGCCGGCGCTTATGCTCTTTTCCGTGGTAGCCGGAGGAGCCCTGTTCGGGATCGTAGGGATCATTTTTGCCGCCCCGCTTACGGTCGTTGCATTCGTGCTGGTAAAGCGGCTGTATGTTCGCGAACTGTTAGAAACTGAAACCAAGCTGCCACATGAGAAATGACAGTAGTCACGATGTCGCGGCCGTGCTCACCGTGCGCCTGTTCGAGATCTTGCATGCCCATCCGGAGCTGTCACGCGCCGAAGCCTTGAAACAGGTCGAACGCGAGATCCGCAGCGACGCGCGCGACGATCCCTATCTCAAAAGCTGGTCGCACCCTAGCGCCTGGGCGCCCTTTTCGCTCATAGGAGATATCGGTCGCGAAATGTCCCGCGACTAATTGACGGTTGTCCGTAGCATTCTGGCTGTTTAGGGACGGTCCGGTTTTGGCGAGAGACCGGAAGAAGCGGACCTCCGCAGCCCGCCGTACAACCATGATCGGAAGCGACCGATTGCGGACGTCGGTTTTGTATGTATCCTCCACTATATGTTTGGGGGAGCGACCGATGATCGGCAGGCGAAAGGCAATCACAGCGGTGGCGTGCGCCACGTTCATGCCGGGAACGGCACTGTCTTGTCAGATATCATCGCCTCGCCCCGACCCTGTATTTGACAGGCAGACGCAGGAAAAACATTTAAGACTAGTCGAGAGGTTTTTCGAGAAGATTGATCAGGCGCGGTCGTTCGAAGAAATCGAGCGCTCGACCGAGAGCTTGCGACGGGCGAGTTTTCGGTGGCCCGCTCCGCAACCAACTGACCTGCTGGAAGCCACGCCAGTGGGCGATTTGGTGATCGTGCGAGCGCGAGGCATTGAAGCGACGCCCGAGAATGAGTGCAATCCGTTCGTCACGGTCCACGCCTACTACTCGTTCCATTTCGACCAAGACCAGATCGCTTTGATGAATACGATTAGCTACGGCGCTCTCCAGCCCGCCCCAGAGCTACCGGCGGCTATTTCGCTGGAACTATGTGAAGGCGCGCTACTCGAAACATTACCGGATTACCGAAGAGGAACTGCGCTGGCTCAGCGGTCATGTCGAAGAATTGGGCCGCGCGGTTCAAGCCATTTGTTCCGAACGCATTGCTTTGCTAGAGCGCCAAGCGAAATAGCTTAGTCCTCGAAGGGAAGCCCGAATGGAAGATGCCGAAACGCTGGTCACGCTGACCGCCGATATTGTCGCCGCGCATGTCAGCAACAACAGCGTTACCATCTCGGATATCCCACTGGTCATCCGCTCGGTGCACGAGGCGCTCGCCGGTCTGTCATCGAAGACCGAGCCCGAACCCGAACCGCAACAGCCCGCAGTATCGATCCGCGCGTCGGTCAAGCCCGACTATCTTGTCTGCCTCGAAGATGGCAAGAAACTCAAAATGCTGCGCCGCTACCTGCAGACCAATTTCGGCATGACGCCCGATGAATATCGCGCGAAGTGGAACCTGCCGAAGGACTATCCGATGGTGGCGCCGAACTATGCCGAAAAGCGGCGCGAACTTGCGAAACAGATCGGTCTCGGCACGAAAGGCCGTGGCGGCGGCCGCAAGCCTGGCGCGCGAGGTCGTGCGAAGGCAAAATGACCATCGCCGCCCAGATCGAAGCGCTGATCCAGCGCCTCGATGGTGTCTCGATTTGCGATGACTGCATTACAGACCGTCTCAATCTGTCGGTGCGCTCGCAGGCCAATGTTGTGACACGCGGCCTCGGCGGTGCGAACGATTATGCCCGCGAGAAGCGGCCCTGCGGTCTTTGCAGCTCGGTCAAGATTTCGACCTCGCATCGGCGCTGACGCCCTCGGCGAACGCCCGCTTCCCGCGTCGGCGCCATAGCAAAACTTGCTGCTCGCGTGCCTCGCCGCGCAGCGTCGCGGCCGCGTCAACAAGCAGCCCGAGAATGACCGCGCGATCGTCGCCGGTGAGCTCGACCAGATCGGCTTTGGCGACGAGCCCGCCAAGTTCGATCAGCTGGCGTGTGCGCTCGCGGCGCTTCACTTGCCATGCCCGCGTGTCATGTCGCGCCCGTTTCGCCTGAAGGCGATTGCGCGCCTGCACCGCTCGCCGCAGCGCCGCCCGCGTTGCGGCCAGCGCCTTTGCGAGCGCGGGCGCCGTCCCCGCAAAAGAAGGCCGCGCCGCTCTTGCGCCACATCTCCTTCCGCGCGGCGTCTGCGCCGACGGCGTCGAGCAGCGCACCGGCAAGTTGTTCGATCGACAGCGCATCTGCCCCCGTCGCAATCACCAGCTCGCCGAGCTGACTTTGCTTTTTCGTCTTGAGCGCCTTGGCCTTGTCGGTCAGCGCCTGGAGTTCGGCGTCGAAATTTCTCGGTTTGCGCATCGTCTGTCCTTCCATTTGTGAGGGTCGGACGATCCGGCTATGCCGAGTCTCACGCGTGCACAAGCAGCTGAAATCTCCCGAGACTTTGTGATCCCGAGCGCGATGAAATCGTGTGAGGGCGCGCTTATACGTCGTGCCGACGTGCTCGTTTAGCTGTAAATGGATAGCCCTTATGGCGATCTATCATTTCACAGCCAAAGTGATTTCCCGCGCTGGCGGCAGCAGCGCGGTCGCGGCCGCGGCCTACCGGTCGGCCGACCGGCTCCACGACGAGCGGCTCGGCCGTGCCCACGACTTCTCCAACAAGGCGGGTGTCGTCCATAGCGAGGTCATGTTGCCCGAAGGGGCGGACAAACAGTGGCGCGACCGCGAAAAGCTCTGGAATGACGTCGAGGCTGCGGAGGTCCGCAAGGATGCCCAGCTTGCCCGCGAGATCGAGTTCGCGATCCCGCGCGAGATGACCGAGGAACAGGGCATCGCGCTCGCGCGCGACTTCGTAGCCCGCGAGTTCGTCGACCGCGGCATGGTTGCCGACCTCAATGTCCATTGGGACATCGGCGCCGATGGCCTCGCGCGGCCGCACGCGCATGTCATGCTGACGATGCGCGAGATCAGGATCGGCGACGATGGCAGCGCTAAGTTCGGCGCCAAGGTGCGCGATTGGAACCGCACCGAGCTGCTGTCGCACTGGCGCGAGGCGTGGGCGGATCATGTGAACGAGCGTCTGGCCGCGCTCGACATCGACGCACGCGTCGATCACCGCACGTTGGAAGCGCAGGGGATCGACCTCGAACCCCAGCACAAGATCGGTCCTGCGGCATCGCGGATGGCAGCTGAAGGGCTGGAGGCTGATCGGCTCGCCGAGCATATCGAGATCGCACGCGCGAACGGCGATAAGATCATCGCCAATCCTTCGATCGCGCTCGACGCCATCACGCACCGCCAGGCGACGTTCACGACCCGCGACCTTGCAATGTTCGTGCACCGCCATAGCGACGGCAAGGCGCAGTTCGATGCGGTGATAGGCGCGGTGAAAGGATCGCCCGATCTGGTCGCGCTCGGGAAAGACGGGCGCGGCGAGGAGCGGTTCACGTCGCGCGCGATGATCGAGACCGAACAGCGGCTCGAACGTGCCACCGCAACGCTCGACGCGCGCCGCAATCACGGCGTTGCCGCGCGTCATCGCGAGCGCGCACTGGCGCGGGCGTCGGCACGCGGGCTCGACCTGTCGATCGAGCAGCGCGGCGCGCTCGAACATGTCACGTCGGCGCGGGGGATCAGCAATGTCATCGGCTATGCCGGAACGGGCAAGAGCGCGATGCTCGGCGTTGCCCGCGAGGCATGGGAAGCGGCGGGCTATCGGGTTCAGGGGGCGGCCTTATCGGGCATTGCCGCCGAAGGTCTCGAACAGGGTTCCGGCATTGGCTCGCGCACGCTCGCCAGCCTCGAGCATCAATGGGCAAATGACCGCGAGCGTCTCACCGACAAACATATCCTCGTGATCGACGAGGCGGGCATGGTCGGCACACGGCAGCTCGAGCGCGTCGTGTCCGAAGCCGAGCGGCAGGGTGCGAAAGTGGTGCTGGTCGGCGATCCGCAGCAGCTGCAAGCGATAGAGGCGGGCGCGGCGTTCCGTTCGGTCGCCGAGCGTCACGGCGCCGTCGAGATCATGGACATTCGCCGCCAGCAGGAAGAGTGGCAGCGCGAGGCGACGCGCGAGCTTGCGACCGGAAGGACGGGCGGGGCGATCGGGCGCTATGTCGAGGCGGGCCATGTTCACGCCGCCGACACGCGCGAGGCGGCGCGGGCCGCGCTGGTCGATGCGTGGGACCGCGACCGGCAGGCGCATCCGCATGCCAGCCGGATCATCCTGACCCACACAAATGACGAAGTACGCGCGCTCAACGACGCGGTGCGCGACCGGATAAAGGCGAGCAGAGCGCTCGGCGCCGAAATTGCCATCAGCGTCGAGCGCGGCGAGCGGATGTTCGCCGCCAACGACCGCATCATGTTCCTGAGGAACGAGCGCGGCATGGGCGTGAAGAACGGCTCGCTCGGCACCGTGCAGGCGGTGAATGCGATGCGCATGGGCGTGATGCTCGACGACGGGCGCCATGTCGCGTTCGATCTGAAGGACTATGCCCATGTCGATCATGGCTATGCGGCGACGATCCACAAGGCGCAGGGCATGACCGTCGATCGGGTAAAGATGCTCGCGACGCCGGGGGTAGACAGCCATTCGACGTACGTCGCGCTGTCCAGACACCGCGAGCGGGTCGATCTTTACTACGGACGCGACGATTTTGCGAGCCAGTCAAGGCTTGTCCGCGCCGCCTCGCGCGAGCGCGGCAAGGATATGGCGAGCGATTACAAGGCGGCGGAACCCGCGAAGGTGGTCGAGCCCAGGCGGTCGATGTTCCACGGGCTCAAGCGCACTGTCCCGCGCAAGGCGCTCGAAGATCCTGCGCCCAAACTGCGGCGCGATGATCGCCTCTCCGAGGTGAAAATCAATGCCCGCAGTCTCGATCCGGCCGCAGCGCGCTCGCCGCTCGACAAAGCGGTCGCGCGCTTTGCGCGGGCGACCAAGGACATCGTCGATGTGCGGCGGGCTGGCGGCAAGGAGCTGCCCCACGAACTCGCCGCCTATGGCAAAGCCGGCCAGGAGCTTGATGCGCTCCGTCCAGGCGGCGCGAGCGATCTGCGCGAGGCGTTCGAGAAAAGCTACCAGCTCACCAGCGACGCGGCCGAAGGGCGGACTGCCGCCGCCATCGCTGCGATGGACCGACAGGGCGCGCAGCGCGTAGCGGCCGAACGCACGGCGCGCGAGCGCGCTCAGCTGGCCGCGGCGCACGAGAAGCGCGCCGAGATGTTTGTGGCGAACTGGAAAAAGCAGAGCGCGCGGGCGAAGGACGCGCCGACCTATGCCGAACGAGACCGGGCGCGCGCCAATCTGACCGACATGGCGAAGAGCCTGCATCGCGACCCGCAGCTCGAGTCGCTGCTCCGGAATCGCCGCGCGGACCTCGGCCTGAAACCTTCTGCGACAGGATCGATGTCTCACGATCTCCAGCAATATCTCGGCCGTGGACGAGACATGGGGATGTCGATGTAGGCTGCACCCAAGACCCAGAAGCCTGTCCGCACCCCGCCCGCCACCGACGCCGCCAAGGCCTTCGAAGAGCTCCGCCGTGAGATCTCGCTGCAGCGAACCGCGATCGAAGGCCTCACGGCGGCGAAGGAGAAACTCCCCGATTACTCGCCCACGCTTCGGGATATGGCGGCCCGTCTCGATCGCCTCGACCAGCAAATCGAAAGCATTCTCGACAAGCCGGCGATGCGGCTCACCCCGCTGACCCTGGCCGCCGAGAGCCACGAAGCATCTCGACGCTATGGCGCCGAAGATCGCAAATCCGTCGGCGAGGCCCGCGAGGCACTGGCCCGGTCGCTCGGCCGCGTCGAGGGCATGATTAAGCAGAAGCGGTCGAACGCGGAACAGGATTGGTGGGTGGCCTGGGAGGCCATTGGCGGATTGCTCTGCGGCGCGCTGCTGGCGCTGGTTGGCGTGGTCCTTGCGGCATAATCTCGCCGCCAGACGCGGCGCGGCAGGGTTCAGGGCCGCGACAATCACGATTTGACGAGGTTTAAACCCTCCGCATGGTCGGCGGGAACGGTCGAGCCAGCGTCGCAGAAGCTGTCTGCGGCCGAGACCACGGCCCGAGTTTGCCGCGGTCACCAAGCCTCTTGCTTATCGATCTCTCGGTCAGAAACCCTCTTGCATTACGGGCGGCAACCACGGAAGTCCTGACCCTAAAACTTAACGCTCAAACCGGCGGTCAGTCTGCGATCGGTGAGACCCTGAAAACACAGCAGTGCCTTGTTGTTCACGCAATACTGGTTCTGATCGCCGCGGAGCAAGTTGATGCCCTCCAGCCCGACATTGATATTCTCGGTAATGTCGTAATTTATGCTGGCGTTGAGCTGACCGCGCGCGCCGTTGATCAGTGGCAGGCCGAAAAAGAACGGATCGTTCGAGACATAGCTCGACCGCCAAGTGTAGCGCACGCGCGCGTTCAGCCCATATTTGTCATAAAATAGCGTGGCGTTGTAAGCATATTTGGACAGGTTGCTAAGCGTGATCCGATCCTGCGAATTGGGCAGCCCAAGCTGGGTAAATACGGTCCGCGGACCATCTGCCACTCGATATTCGCGCGCCGAGCCGCCAGCTTTCTGATAGGTAAAATTGCCAATAACCCCGAAGCCGGAGGCGAAGCCCAGCGTGTTCTCCCAAGCGGAAAGGTCATGCTGGAAGGCGATCTCGATGCCTGTTTGCGTGGTGCTGCCCGGAACATTGAAGGTCGAACTGCGCGGCACGCAGATGCCGACGCCCTGAACAGGATTGTTGATGTTGCGATTCGCAATAGGATTATAGATTCCGCCGCCGGGGCAGGCTGGATCGATCGAGACGTTAAGATTGCCATTTGCGTCGAGGTTTGGCGCCGGATCCTCCTGCCGCTGCGCGAACAAGTTTGTACGGCTTTTGTGGAAGACGCCGATGCTGAACAGGCTCGACGGCGCAAAATAATACTCGCCGGACAGGTCGAACGACCACACGGCCTCGGGGACGAGATCGGGGTTGCCGACGGCAACGGGTGTGTTCGGGCCAGTGCTGAATGAATAGGAGCTCGATAACGTATCGAAGTTGGGCCGCCGGATATCGCGCGCGATCCCTGCACGTACCAGAAGGCGGTCGGCGGGTTCGAGCACGAGACTAAGGCGCGGCAGCAAGAAGGTGTAGTCGCTGTTTGCAACCGTCTGGCCGGTTACGGTGCCATTGGCGATATTATTGCCGGTCGACGACAATTTGGTTTGCAGCCAGCGAACACCGGCGTTGCCGCGTACCGGCATCCCGGCGATTTCGCTCTCCATATTGGCTTGAAAATAGAGCGCGTTCGTCGTCTCACTGATTTTGAAGAAGCCCGCGAAAGACTCGGTTGGCGTCGCAAGCGAGGCGACCGCGGGGCCCTGTGTGCGGGCCGCGTTGCTTGCCGCGATTGCTTGGTTGAGCGAGGCGAGGACGCTTGCCGGATTTCGGAACGCCAGTGCTCCATCAACCAGCAGAAAGTCGCCGAAATAGAGCCGACGCCCATCGGCCGCGTTGAAATTGCTCGGGCCCGGGATCAATATATCGGAAAAAAGATTGCCTGACGGCCGGTTCCAGGCAGTGGTCGTGTTGGTCAGGCTGACGTTGTTCGAAAACACATTATTCTCGGCCGACGTCCGATTCCAGCGCCAGCCGAAATCGATCGACGTCACGAATGGGTTGAGATCGGTGGTATCGTAAGCGAAATCGAGCCGCGCGGCGCGCTCCTGATTGTCGGTCGAATTCGCGCCCTGCGTCACCTGCTGCAGCTGATAGTTCGCCGGATCGAGCAACTGCGCGGCGGTGGGCGCAAAGGGGCTGGCTTGGTCGATGCCAAACTGCAGTGTGCTGCCGCGCAGATCGAATTCGATCGGCACCCCGTTGTCGATGCTCCGGCCGATCACCGGCTGCGGGCCGTTTGGATTGATGAAGTCGAGCGTGGTTGAGAAGTTGGGGAAATCTGACTTCGAGGTCGACAGCGAAAGCTCGGCTCGCATCTTCAGCTTGTCGGTGACCTGCCATTCGGAGCCAAGGTCGAAGACACGGCTTTTTGTCACGCGCGCACCGGTATCGCTCGAGGTGCGCAGATTTGGGTCGATGACCGTTCCCGTAGCGCCGCCGATACCGATCGTCCCTGCGAGTGCGGCCTGTACACTGCCAAGGTTGATGGGACCGTCAGGGCCATCCAGCCTGCCGAACTCAATCGTCTCGAACGCCGTGTTATTCATCGCATCGACGACGGAGGGGGTTGCGGTGCCCGAAATCTGGACGCGGTGGCTCTGTTGGCCGCGCTGCTGATTGTTCAGGGTCGCGTCGAAATAGAATTTCAGGTCGTCGTTCGGTTTCCATTCCAGGGCAGCGGTGCCGTTGTACGTTTCATACTCGTAATTCTCCAGTCCTTGCTGGAGGAACTGGATGCGCAGAAAAGGAAATGCCTCGGCACTTGGCCCCGAGCCAGGCAGGACGAGCGCGTCGCGATCCACGCGCGGCTTGAAGGCGGCGACATCCTGCCGTGCGTAGCTGCCGCTTAGGACGATACCGATCTCGCCTATGCCGGTGTCCCAACTATTGCCGAGTGTCGCCGAAACGCGCGGCAGGGTCGATTTCGACAGATCGCTGTTCTCCACCTGAATCCGTGCCGAAATCAGCGGATCGCGCAGCTCGAGCGGACGGATCGTGCGCAGATTGATCGTGCCGCCGACCGATCCTTCTATGGTCTGCGCGGTCGGAACCTTGGTGACCTCGACCGAGGCAATCAAGGCTGCTGGCAAATCCTCGAAGCTGATGCCGGAGCGACCGGCACCTGAGCCCACGGTCGATACACCGTTGATTTCGGTGCGATTAGCATCGGTGCCGCGGATTTGCACCGCATTGCCGACACCCGCCTGGCGTGTGATCTGAACCCCGGTGACATTTTCGAGCACTTCGGCGAGATTCTGGTCCGGCAGTTTGCCGATATCCTCCGCCTGAATAACCTCGACGATATTGTCGGAGGTGCGTTTTTCGCCCAATGCGCTGGCAAGGGAACTGCGAATGCCGGTGACCACGATTGCATCATCACCTGCCTCGTCAGCGGTGGCATCCTGCAACGCCTCCTGTCCGAATGCGGGCGCGGAGCCCATCGCAATCGCCGTCGAGCCCAGCAACACTGCCGCGCATTTGAGGTTACCGCATCGACCGCGCACGAGGCTGCCCCGAATCATGCCACTCTCCCTAACCGAATTTGTTTGGGCAAGAGTTGCGTTGTCAGACCAATATGTCAACATTGATTGTAAACCAATATGCGCTTGATATTGTCCTACCGCTTGTATAGTCCAAAGCGAAATAGCGAAAAATGGGTGAGGCTAGGTGTATATAAAGATGGTTCTGGCGGCAGCGATGCTGGTCTCGACAGCGCATCCGGCACTGGCGCGCGACATTCTGGTATCGGACCAAGGGCAATATAGGGCGGCAGTGAAGCGCGCAGCGCCTGGCGACACCATCGTCCTCGCGGACGGCGAATGGCGCGATTTCCAGATCGACTTTACAGCTGTGGGGGCTCCCGGACGCCGAATTGTTCTGACCGCGCAGACCAAAGGCAAGGTGCTGCTGACCGGCCAGTCCAACCTGCGCATCGGCGGCAGTCATCTCCTCGTCTCCGGACTCGTTTTCAGGAACGGCTCAAGCCCCACCTCGGCAGTAATCAGCTTTCGACGGGATTCGAAAACGATTGCCAGCAATGCGCGGGTGACCGAAATCGTTATCGACGGCTTCAGCAAGGCGGACCGCCGCGCTGAAGATATTTGGGTTGCGCTTTACGGCACCGACAACCGCGTCGACCATTCGCATTTCGAAGGCAAGACCAACGCTGGCGTGACGCTCGCCGTTATTCGGCCCAAGGGGCAGGGCGAAGCCAATCGCCATCGTATCGACCACAATTATTTCGGCCCGCGCCCGCCGCTAGGGTCGAACGGCGGTGAGACGATCCGCATCGGCACGAGCGAGGAATCGCTGTCGGACAGCCTGACCATTGTCGAGCACAACATCTTTGACCGCACGAGCGGCGAGGTCGAGATCGTATCGGTCAAAGCGGGCGGCAATATCCTGCGCGAAAATCTGGTGCTCGAAGCACAAGGTGCCTTCGTGCTGCGCCACGGCAACGGAAATCTGGTCGAGCGCAACGTCTTTTTGGGCAGGGGTGTCGCGGACACGGGCGGCGTGCGCGTGATTAACCGCGACCAGATTGTGCGCGACAATTATTTCGAGGGGCTGGCGGGCACCTCGTTCAAAAGCGCGATCAGCGTGATGAACGGCGTGCCCAATTCGGTCATAAACCGGTATCATCAGGTCGCGAACGCGCGGATCGCGGGCAACAGCATCATCGACAGCGCGCGCATCACGCTGGCCGCTGGCGCCGATGCCGAGCGATCGGCGGCGCCGGTGGACAGTCGCTTCGAGCGCAACCTGATCGTCGGCGCGAAGGGGCATAACCCGTTCCGCGCCGAGGGCGATATCACCGGCATCGCGCTTGCGGGCAATGTCCAGGCGGCGGTTGCGCATCCGCTGCCGGGGATCGAGCAGCGCGAGGTCAAGCTCGAACGCGCGGCAAACGGCCTCCTCTATCCCACCGACGCGGCGCTCGCGAGCGTCGGTGCGCCGCGCGACCTCAAACCGGTGGCGCGCGCAGAGGTCGGTGCCGGATGGTATCGCGGAGACGCGCCTGAGCCGGCATTTGGGGCCGGTACCACGCGCTCGCTCGCTGCGGGGGCATCACTGGCCGAGGCGGTGGCTGATAGCAGGCCGGGCGATACGCTCGCGCTGGCGACCGGCGTCTATGACATTGCTGCGCCGCTAACCATTCAACGCAGGCTCACCATCGCCGGGGCCCATGACGCCAAGCCTTTGCTGCGCGTCGCATCCAACTTGGCGCGGGTTGCGGCCGGTGGCGGGTTGCGGCTCGAAAATCTGGCGATTGACGCAAGCGCAGCCGCGGGCGAGGGCGCGCTGGTCGCGGTCGAGGGCGGCGTCGCCCCCAATTACAGGATCGCCTTTGACGGCGTATCGGTGCGCGGTCCCGGCAAGGGCCGCCTCGACGGCATCGCCATGGCGCCGGGCACCTTCGCCGACGACGTCACCCTTACGAACAGCGAGTTTGCCGAAATGGGCGTCGTCGTCCTGGGGACTGGCGAGCAGGAACCGAAAGGTTGGTATCCAATGGAACGACTGACGATCGCCGGCAGCCGCTTCGAGCGTGTCGGCATGGTTGCTGATCTGCTGCGCAGGGGCAATGATGAAAGCACGTTCGGCCCCTGGTTAGCGATGACCCGTTCCAGCGTGATCGACAGCGGGGCGGGCGGCGTGTCGCTGCGCATCGCGGGCGCGCAGCATAGCGATATCGCGCAGAACAGCTTTGCGGGATCGGGCGGCATTTTGGTTATCCATTCGGTTGGCGCGCCTCAAACGCGGATTGCATCGAACGTCTTCGCCGCAACCCCGGCGCCGCGGATCGAAGAACTCGTCTGGAAGGGGCCGCCGCGCGGCTTGATCGAGGGTAATCTCGTGGAGGGTCAGCCATGATCGCATTTTCGTCCCGCGCCGCCGCGCTGCTTCTCACCGCAGCCGCATTGTCAGCCGGGCCTGCGGCGGCGGTGGCGCCGCCCGCCGCCGCGGCGCAGGCCTTTGCCCCCTTGTTCGCTTCGGAAGTCGAGCGTGCGCAGCGCACCGTCGATGCCTCTATCCGCGCCGGCATCAACGTGCCCGTGCCCAAGGATCCTGGCGGTGGCTTCACCCATGAACAGCATAAGCGCAACTATCGTGTCATTTTCGAGGGCGGACAGCTGTTCCGCCTGACCGGCGAAGCGCGTTACCGCGATCATGTCCGCGATCTGCTATTCGCCTATGCCGATCTCTATCCGGGGCTCGGGCCGCATCCCGCAAAGGCGAACCAGACCGCGGGACGGCTATTCTGGCAAAGCCTCAACGATAGTGTTTTCCTCGTCAACGCCGCGCAGGGCTACGCCGCGATCCGCGGGTCGCTGTCCGCCGCCGACCGCCAGCGGATCGACGACAAGGTGATCCGCCCGATGGCGCGCTTCCTGTCCGACGAATCGCCCGAGGTCATCAACCGTATCCATAATCACGCGACTTGGGCAGCGGCAGGGGTAGGCCTGTCAGGCTATCTGCTCGGCGATCGCGACCTTGTCGACAAGGCGCTGCTCGGGCTCGACAAGAGCGGCAAGGCGGGGTTCCTGCGGCAACTCGACCTGCTTTTCTCGCCCGACGGCTATTATGCTGAAGGCCCCTATTATCAGCGCTATGCGCTCCAGCCCTTCGTCGTTTTTGCCGCGGCGATCGCCGCGAACGATCCCGACCGGAAGATTTTCGAATATCGGGACGGCATCGTCCTGAAGGCCGTACGCACCGCGATCGACCTGACCCACGACGGATATTTCCTGCCGATCAACGACGCGATGCCCGACAAGAGCCTGCGCACCGAGGAGCTCTATCA
Source organism: Sphingopyxis solisilvae (assembly GCF_015475875.1). Taxonomy (GTDB): domain Bacteria; phylum Pseudomonadota; class Alphaproteobacteria; order Sphingomonadales; family Sphingomonadaceae; genus Sphingopyxis; species Sphingopyxis solisilvae. The sequence continues at coordinate 27,423 of NZ_JADKYM010000008.1, forward strand.
CGCCGTCGCGATTGCCTATTCGGCGACGAATGACCCGGCCTTCCTGTCGATCGCCGACTGGCAGGGCCGCACCGTGCTGACCACCGCGGGGCAGGCGCTGGCGGCGGACCTGGCCGCGGGCAAGGCGAAGCCCTGGTCCTTCGGCTCCCGGCTGCTCGCCGACGGTCCCGACGGCAAGGGCGGCGCGCTCGTCCTGCTGCGCAGCAAGCCCGATCCCAAGGGCCCGCTGCTCGTCGCCAAAAATACCGTGCAGGGCATGGGGCACGGTCATTTCGACCGCCTCGGCTGGGTCTATTATGACGAAACCGGCGCGGTGGTGACCGACTATGGCGCCGCGCGCTTTCTGAATGTCGAGGCGAAGCGCGGCGGGCGCTACCTGCCCGAAAACGACAGCTGGGCGAGCGCGACGATCGCGCACAATACGCTCGTCGTCGACGAACAAAATCATTTCGGCGGCAACTGGAAAGTCGGCGAGCGGCACGGCACACGCCAGCTTGCCGTGTCGCTTGATGGCCCCACCCGCTATGCGATCGGCGAAATCGACAGCGCGTACAAGGGCGTGACGATGCGCCGCGCGCTGCTGCTGATCGAAGTCGACGGCCTGACCAATCCCCTTTCGCTCGATATCCTCCACGGAACTGGCGGCGGCAGGCATGTCTATGACCTGCCGCTGCATTTTTCCGGGCATATCATCGACAGCGATATTGAATTTGCCCGCAATCTCGCCGAACGCCCGGTGCTGGGCGAAGCGAACGGCTATCAGCATCTGTGGGTCGACGGCGAGGGCAGCAAGGCCGGTAAAGCGCGGCTGACGTGGATGCAGGGCAGTCGCTTCTATTCCTATCATATGGCGCCGCCTGCGGGCACGCGTTTCATTTTGGCGGAAAGCGGCGCGAACGATCCCGAGTTCAACTTGCGGCGCGAACCCGCTCTGATCCAGCGCGTCGTCGGCGCATCGCATGCCACCTTCGTCAGCCTGCTCGAACCGCACGGCACCTATGATGCCTCCGCGGAGACGGTGGTGGCGAGCAGCGCGCGCGTGTTGGCACTCGAGCGCCGCCGCGAAAAGGGCCTCGATCTGGTGCTCGTCACCCTCGTCGACGGCCGCCGCATCGCGATCGCGGTTGCGCAGGACGTCGCGGCCGATGCCAGGCACAGGGTCACCGTCGACGGCCACACCCTTGCATGGACAGGCCCGGTCGGCCGCCTCGACATCGCCGCAACCGGAGCGAAAAAATGAGCAATATCAAGGGCCGTTTTCGCTGGTGCGTGATCGCGCTGATCGCGCTCGCGACGGTCATCAATTACATTGACCGCAATGCGCTGGCGGTGATGTGGCCCGAAGTGTCGAAGGACATCGGCGCCACCAAGGAAGATTACGCGCTGCTGGTAACGATCTTCATGATCTTCTACGCCTTTGGCCAGTCGCTGTTCGGGCGCATCTTCGACGCGATCGGGACGCGGATGGGCTTTACCATCTCGATCGTCATCTGGTCGCTGTCGATCGCCGCCCATGCGTTCGTCCGCTCGATGCCGCTGCTGATGGTGCTGCGCGCAACGCTGGGCGTCAGCGAAGCGGGCAACTGGCCCGGCGCGGCGAAGGCGAACGCGCTCTGGTTCCCCTCGCGCGAGCGAGCGCTGGCGCAGGGCATCTTTAACGCGGGCGCCTCGCTCGGCGGCATCGTGTCGGCGCCGTTGATCGCGCTGCTGTTCATCCAGTTCGGCTGGGCTGGAACCTTCTTGCTCATCGGCCTGCTGGGCTTTGTCTGGCTGGTGCCGTGGCTCTGGTTCTACAAGGCCGATCCGGAAACCCATCCGGGTATCAGCGAGGAAGAGCGCACCTATATCCTGACCGGCCGCACCGAAGCCGGGCGCGACGAGAGCCGCCGCGTGCCACTCGGCGAGCTGCTGCGCTATCGGCAGAGCTGGGGCGTGATCCTGTCGCGCTTTTTCCTTGATCCGGTCTGGTGGCTCTTCGTGTCGTGGCTGCCGATCTATCTCGCCGAAACCTTCGGCTTTGACGTCAAGCAGATTGGGCTTTTCGCTTGGGTGCCGTTCGTCGGCGCCATGGTCGGCAGCCTGTTCGGCGGCTGGCTCGCCGGGCGGATCATCGGCGCTGGCGGCAGCGTCCACCGCGCGCGCATGACGACGATCGGCATTGGCTGCGCGATCATGCTGCCGTCGCTGCTCTTGACCATTGGCGCCAGCGAACCGCTCAATGCCGTGCTGCTGATCGCGTGCATCCTCTTCGGCTTCCAGATGGCGATCGGCAATATCCAGACACTGCCGAGCGATTATTTTGGCGGCGGTGCCGTCGGCAGCCTCGCGGGGTTCAGCGGCACCGCGGCGGTTGCGGGGACACTGATCACCACCTGGCTCGTCCCCGCGCTTACCGAGACGAGCTACGCGCCCATCTTTGCGCTCTCGGCGGCGATCGTCCCCGCCGCTTTTCTGTGTTTCTGGCTGGTCGGCGGTCGCGTCGTCCCGGTCACCGTCAAACCTGCCAACACCCGAGAATAAGGAACTTCACCACATGACTCTCCAAGGCAAAACCGCGCTCGTTACCGGCGGCGGCCGCGACATCGGCCGATCGGTCTCGATCGCGCTCGCGCGCGCCGGTGTCCGCGTCGCGATCAATTACAACAACGGCCGCAAGGCAGCAGAGGACACCTTGAAAACCATCAAGGATGCAGGCGGCGACGCCTTTCTGGTACAGGCTGACGTCACCGACAGCGGTGCTGTGCGAACCATGCTCGACGAGGTTGGCGTCGCGTTCAGCGGGCGGCTCGACATCCTCGTCAACCTTGCGGGCGGCATGGTCGCGCGCAAGACGCTGAGCGAGATGGACGAAGCCTTTTTCGACCTTGTGATGACGCTCAACCTCAAATCGGCGTTCCTCGTGCTTCAGGCGTCGCAGCCCTTCCTTGGCGAAGGGTCGGCGGTGGTGAACGTGTCGTCGCTCGCCGGCCGCGACGGCGGCGGCCCCGGCGCGTCGGTCTATGCGACCGCAAAGGGCGCACTGATGACCTATACGCGGGCGATGGCAAAGGAGCTGGGACCGCAGGGCATTCGCGTCAACGCGGTTTGCCCCGGCCTGATTGGCACCAGCTTCCACGACATTTTTTCCAAGCCCGAAGGGCGCGCCGCGGTCGCGGGCAACACGCCGCTGCGCCGCGAAGGCCACCCCGACGAGGTTGCCGATACGATTGTCTATCTCGCCTCGCCTGCCGCGAGCTTCCTCGCGGGCGTGTGCCTCGACGTCAACGGCGGGCTGGCGTTCTCGTGATGCGCAGGCTTGCGGCAGTCGCTGCCTGCGCCCTGCTCGCCAGCGGGGCCGGGGCGCAGGAGCGCGAACGCACCGATGCCGAACCGCTGTCGCCCTACAAGATCATCCTTGTCGGTGATTCGACGATGGCGCCCCACAGCGGCTGGGGCGGCGCGTTCTGCGCGCAGCATGTCAAATCGTCGGTTGCGTGCGTCAACGCGGGGCGCGGCGGGCGCTCGACCCGCAGCTATCGGCAGGAAGGCAGCTGGGACATCGCGCTCGCCGAAGCGCGGGTGCCCGGTTACCGCGGTACCTGGGTGCTGATCCAGTTCGGGCACAACGACCAGTCGTCGCGCGCCGAACGCTGGACCGACGAAACGACCGAATTCCCCGCGAACCTCCGCCGTTTTGTTGAAGAGACGAGGGCTGCTGGCGCTACCCCCGTGCTTGTTACCCCGCTGACGCGCCGCGAGTTCAAGGAGGGCAAGCTTCGCAACACGCTTGCCAGCTGGTCGGATCAGGTACGCGGCGTTGCAAAGGCGATGGACGTGCCGCTTGTCGACCTGAATGCGCTCAGTGCGGCGCAAGTGCAGAAAATGGGAGCAGAGACTTCGACCATGCTCGCACAGGTGCCACCGACCGACGAGGAATTGGCAGCCGCGAAGGCCGGTACGACGCTTGCTGCACGTCCGGCGCCGCCTGAGCCCACGCCGATCGCGGGTAACGGCGCACGCGGGCAGGTGACCAGGAAGTTCGATTATACGCATCTCGGCAATGTCGGCGCTGAGGTAACGGCGAAACTTGTAACCCAGGCGCTTGCACGAGTGGTTCCCGGCCTCAGGAGCCAGCTTGTTCCCTGATCATGTATATCAATATGGACTAACCAAATTGACATACATGATTGTTGACAAAGTGGCCGCCATGGTTGACGGTTGGGATAAGAAAAGAATCAACTCAGGGAGAGATAACGTGAATTCTCGCAATCCGATTCGCGCGCGCAGCTTGCGCGCCGCGCTGCTGGCTGGCGCCGGTTCGACTCTGCTAGTCCTGGCGGCGCCAGCCGCGGCTCAGGAGATGGCTGCGCCGCAGGCCGAACCGGATGACGATGCGATTATCGTGACCGGGATCCGCGAAACCATTCAGAATTCGATCAATGCAAAGCGCGAAGAGACGGCGATTGTCGATGTCCTGAGCGCCGACGACATCGGTGACATCCCGGCCATATCGGTCGGCCAGGCGATCCAAACCATTACCGGCGCCACAACCCACCGCGAAAAGGGCGATGCTTCGGAAATCGCGCTGCGCGGCCTTGGTCCCTTCCTCAGCAATTCCACTTTCAATGGCCGCGACGCCAGCAACGGCAGCGGCGACCGCGCGGTCAATTTCAACCAGTTCCCGTCCGAGCTGGTGAACAAGATCATGATTTACAAGACGCAGCAGGCGAATCTTGTCGAGGGGGGCGTGGCTGGCACCATCGAACTCGGAACTCTCCGCCCGCTCGACTTCGGCAAGCGCCGTATTCAAGGTGAAGTCAAGGCCCAGTATAATCCCTATGGAAACAGGGTCATTGGGTCAGGGGGCATCGGCTGGCGCGGAACGCTGAGTTACGTGGACCAGTTCGCCAATGACACGATCGGCATCGCGATCGGCGTCCAGCGCAACGAGACCAACAATCCCGAAGAAACCTTTGCCGCCAGCACGACCTGGACGGCATGCCGCGCCGATATCGTCGTGGCGAACAATAATTGCAGCGAATATACGCGCGCCCAATATGGGCAGGACCGCCCATTCTATCTTGCACCCAATGCCTATACTTTTCGGCAGATCAGCGAAAAGGACCGGCGCGACGCGATCTTCGGCGCCCTCCAGTGGCGCCCGTCGGACCGCTTCAACCTCAATTTCGACCTGCAATATTCGGACCGCACCTTTGTCGAGAACCGGCAGGATTTGAACCTGTCCGAAGGCCGCTTTGGCCTGACCAATGTCGAATATGACGAGCATGGCATCATTCGCCGATTGAACGGCCTCAGTGCCATCGAATCGAACGCAACCGAACTGACCCGTTCCGAAGAATATCTGGGCGGCGGCATTGCTGCCGAGTGGAAACCCGCCGATCGTCTGACTGTCGCTGCCGACGCCAGCTATTCGCGCACCATTCGCGTTGAGGTCAATCGCAATTCGCGCCTCCGGACCGACCCGTTCGACGTAAACAACGCGCGTAATTTCTTCAGCGTCACCGGCAATGGATTTCCTGCCAACAACATGCGTGTGCCCTATACCTATGAACTGGCGCCCGGCAGCTTCGTTCCGGTCATCACGATCGACCCGCGTTTCGATCTCAACAATCACGATCTTTTCTGGGACGACGCGCGTTTCCGGCGCGACCAGACGCGCCGCTACAACGAGATCGTCGCCGGTCGCGTCGATCTCACCTATGAATTGGACGGCTTCTTGAGAGCATTGTCAGCGGGCGGACGCTGGACCGAGCAGAAATATAGCGCATACAGCGCGCGCAACGGCGATTTCAATTTCAACCCGCCGATGACCGAAGACGCGCGCATCAACAATCTATGTCGCACGCGTTTTCCGCAAACCAGTTTCCTGTCCGCGGCGAAAGGAAACAGCATTAACAGCTGGGCGACATTCGACGTGAACTGCCTGTTCCGCGAATATATGGGTGTCGAAGATCCTGGCCTGCCCGCGGATATCCGCTCGGTCGCCAACGTCGATGTAACCGAACGCACACTTGCGGCCTATGTCATGGCCGAATATCGAGGCGACCTCGGCAGCCTGCCGGTGCGTGGAAATTTGGGCGTCCGTATCGTGAACACGCGCGTTACGTCCGATGGCTTACGCAGCGATCTTGACATCGTAACGAACCCCGACGGGTCGATCCGGCTCGTTTCGAGCGGCGATTTCGAAACAGTGACAATCCGGAGTCAATCGACGCGTCTTCTTCCCAGCCTGAACGCGATTTTCGAGGTTGCACCCAACACCCTGATACGGGCGGCGATCTACCGTGCAATGTCGCGGCCGGCGCCGAACGATCTGGGGGCGGGCCGCACAATTCTTCTCGAGGATGGCAACAATTTCTCCTCGGTCGAAGATGCGATCCGGAACATCACTGCCAACGGCAGCCCGCGCCTGAAGCCTCTGATGTCCTGGAACGGTGACATTGCGTTCGAATGGTATCCGAACAAGGACAGCCTGCTGTCCGCAACCGTCTACTACAAGCAATTTACCGGCGGTTTTCAGCCTGTGGTATTTGACGAGGATTTTGTGATCGACGGGCAGGCGGTGACCATCCCCGTGACCCAGACGCGCAATAGCGACGACAAATCGCGGATCTATGGTCTGGAAATCACCGCCGCGACACGCTTCAGCTTTCTGCCGAAGCCGCTGGACGGTCTTGGTGCCAAAATTAGCTACAATTACGCCAATTCAAACTTCAAGACCCAGGATATCCGCCTCGGCGATATATATGACCCGGAGACCGATACGGTATCGTCCGGCATCATCCCGCCGGCAAACATCTCCGGATATTCAAAGCATGTACTCTCGGCGCAGGGCTATTACGAGATAGGGCGGGTATCGCTTCAGGCAATCTATAATTATCGAGGACGATATTATCAGGATTTTGTCGGCGGCGGCAATCAACTGCGCTTCGTCGCACCGAACGAAACCTTGGATCTGCGCGCGTCGCTGGCGTTGATGCGGGGAGTATCGCTGCGGCTCGAGGCGCTCAACATCTTCAACGAGCCCAAGACCACCCACATGCCCGTCTACGGCAGCAGTCGACAATATCACTACTACGGATCGAAATATCTGATCGGCATCCGGGCGCGGATCTAGGCGGATGTGGCGCAACTTTCTGGGCGTCGTTTTGGCAGCGATGTTTCCGGCGACGGTCGTCGCCAGCGACGCGACGCCGCATAAAATCCTGAAGGACGAGGTGTATCGCACCGTCGACGGGCGTAGCTTGCGTCTCGACATCTATGTCCACCCCGAGGCGATGCGGACGCCAAGTCCGGTGTTGGTGCATTTCCACGGCGGAGGCTGGGCGCGAGGTATGCGCCCAGCCAGCTGGATTGGTTTTCGTCCCTATTTGGCCGCGGGATTTTCGGTGGTGACGGTTGAATATCGTCTCGCCGGACAGGCGCACGCTCCCGCCGCCGTTGAAGATGCCCGCTGCGCCCTGCGCTGGGTGGGCACACATGCCGCGCAAATGGGTTTCGATCCGAGGCGGATCGTGCTGTCGGGAACCTCGGCAGGTGCTCATCTGGCCCTGATGGCCGGACTATTGCCCGATGCGAATGACATCGACCCGCCCGAATGTGCGGGAGCGCCGCGCGCCTCGGCGATCCTCGACTTCTATGGGCCGACCGACCTTACCGCTTTGCGGCCGGGCACTACGGCGCTTCACCCGACCGTCGCGAACTGGATAGGCCCAAGACGCAACGCCGGAGAACTCGCCCATCGCATGTCGCCCGCTGCCTGGCTGAGCGCGCAAAGTCCGCCGATTTTCATTGTGCACGGCGATGCTGACCCAATCGTACCGCTGGCCCAGTCGGAGGTGTTCAAGAAACGGCTCGACGATCTGGGGGTTCAGGCTGACCTCCATATTGTTCGCGGCGGAGGGCACGGCAGATTTGATGCTGCAAGCCAGTTACTGCTCACCCGCCGGATACTCGCCTTCCTATGCACCCAAAAGCTGACAGCGACCGCTTCGTGCGAAATCTGACCAAGTCATGTTGATGGGCTTCAAACTTGTCATACCAAAATGTATGAACCTTCCCGAGACATCACGGGGAGACAATTAATTATGGCCGAACGCCGCCTTTTTGAGGACATCGCAGACGAAATCCGACGTCTGATTCTGGATGGGAGCTATCCCCCCGGGACGCGCCTGCCCGGAGAACGCGAATTGTCGGAGCGGTTCGAGGTCAGTCGCGTGACGATCCGCGAGGCCGAGATTGCGCTGCAGGCGACGGGGTGGATTCACATCCGGACCGGCGCAGGCGCCTATGTCGAAGCTGTGCTGCCCGGAGACAATGCGATCCTGCCAAAGGTCAGCGCCTTCGAACTGACCGAGGCACGTTCGCTGTTTGAAGCCGAGGCTGCGGCGCTCGCAGCGCCGACGATCTCTAGCGAAACTATTGAAAAACTTGACGAACTGCTTGTTGCCATGGCCGACGACAGCAAGAGCGAGGACGAGATCAGCGCGATTGATCGCGAGTTCCATATGACGATCGCCGCAGCGTCGAGCAACAAGGCGATCATCCATGTGATCGAAAGTCTGTGGCGGATGCGCATGGAATTGCCCGAAGTTCGGAGCAGCCATTCGCTTGTCTGCCGCAAGGATGGTGCGGCGCGCCAGGCCGAACATGCCGATGTCGTCGCAGCGCTGCGCAAGCGCGACGCAGCGGGGGCGCGGCTGGCCATGCGGCGTCATTTCAACCGCCTAATCGAATCGATGCTGGACGAGACGGAAGAGCGCGCGATGGTCGAGCTGCGCCGCCAGTCCGCGGAAAGCCGCCAGCGTTATCTTTTGAGCGCCAAGCTCGCCTGATGACGCGAGCCCCGGATCCCGTCGCGGTGTTGCTCGCCGCGCGTCTTTCGGGGCGGGCACTGCCGACTTTTCCCGCGCCGGTCCCGACGACGCTTGCGGACGCTTATGCGATGCAGCGTCAACTCGTTGCCGCGCTCGGGGCAACCGTGCTTGGATGGAAGGTGGGGCGAATCCCGCCGGCACTCGTCGATACGCTCGGCACCGACCGGATTGCGGGCCCGGTATTTCGCATCACCGAGCTGAACGGGTGCGCGCCGGGCGATGCGCCGGTCTTTGTGGGGGGAGCCGGGGCGATCGAAGCGGAGGTCATGCTGCATCTTCGTGACGTTCCGGACAGGCCAGCGGTCTGGGATTCCGAAGGCACGGGATGCGTTGACGAAATCCGGGCCGGTTTCGAAATCGCGAGTTCACCGGCGCCCGATGTACACGGCCACGCCCCCTACGGCATCATTGCAGACATCGGGATCAACAACGGGTTGCTCCTCGGGCCGCGGCTCGATCGCCCCGATTTCGCGGCGATCATGGTGGAAACAAGGGTCGGGGAAAAGGTCGTTGGAACCGGGAGACCCAATGAGGTGCTCGACGGGCCATGGGGATCGCTGAACTTCCTGATTGACCTCCACCGGCGCGGCTTGATCCGGCTCGAACCCGGACAATGGATTTCGGCCGGAGCGATCACGGGGGTTCATCCAATAGCCATCGGACAGGTGGCCACCGCGCGTTTTGGTGCTGACGCGCAAATTGCCTGTACCGCCATAGCGGAGAACGGATTTCGGCCATGATTGCTCCTCGCGGTGCTATCGCTTGTTTTGGCGAGGTCGTGTTGCGCCTCTCGGTCCCATATGGCGAACTGCCGTTGCAGTCGCCGCGGCTTGACGCCTACGTCGGAGGCGCGGAAGCGAATGTCGCTGTCGCGCTCGCTGCTCTGGGTCGCATGACGGCTATGATCAGCGCGATTCCCGAAGGCGCGATTGGTGACGGCGTCCTCGCGGAACTTCGTCGCCATGGCGTTGACGTTGCTCGGGTGCAGCGCCGCGCGGGCCGGATCGGCCTCTATTACCATCTTCCCGACGGGGGCGCGTTGCGTCCGGCTGAGGTAATCTACGATCGCGCCGGTTCTGCCTTTGCGGCGATGACTCCCGAGAACTGGGATTGGGACGCGCTGCTCGACGGTGTCGGTTGGCTCCATTTGTCAGGCGTTACCCCCGCGCTTGGACCGGAGGGCGCTGCTGCGACGCTCGAAGCAGCAACCCGCGCGCGGGCGGTCGGCATCGGCGTGTCGTTCGACGGAAACTGGCGAGGCCGCCTATGGGAACGCTGGCAGCCCGATCCGGCGGAGGTTCTGAAACCCATTGTTGCACAAACAACAGTTTTGTTCGGCAATCATCGCGACGCCGCACTCCTCCTCGGACGCGAATTTTCGGGACAAGGCGAGGATCGTCGACGTACGGCCGCGCTGGCGCTGCTCGACACTTTTGGTTCAATTGAGCTTGTGGCGTCGACCGCCCGCGAGATACTTGGTCCCGATGCCCACCGAATGACGGCGCGGATCGACAGTCGCGATGACGGACGGACCACTGAGCCGATGATGATCTCTCCAATCGTTGACCGTGTCGGAACCGGCGACGCCTTCGCCGCCGGCGTGCTCGACGGATTGTGGTCGGGCGCCGGTCTTGCCGAGGTCGCGCGTCGCGGACTGGCGCTCGCTGCGCTCAAACACGGCCTCCGCGGGGATTTCGTACCTCTTTCGCGGGCTGCGCTTGATGGAGCGACAGCGGGACCGAGAGATATAACTCGCTAGGGTCAGGACCCATTGATTGAGGGTGTGATCGTGATTCAGGCGGCCGCGAAGGAGCCCGAATTTGAGCGATCCACTCTGGCTGGCGGACGAGCGGATGGCGCGTCTTCGGCCCTATTTTCCGAAGAGCCATGGAAGTGAGCGCGTTGATCACAGGCGTGCTTTGAACGGGATCATCTTCGTCAACCGCAATGCGCTGAGGTAGCAAAATGCGCCGAAGGACTATTGCCCGCACAAGACGTTATACAATCGCTGAAAGCGGTGGAGCGATAAAGGCATCTTCACTGCATTGGGATTGCTCGATCGGCTGCCGGATAAATGTGCTGGCCAGAACCCGCTGGAGAATTGCAAGGTCGACCTGGGCCTTTCCGAAATCGACTTCGAACAGGCACGCGCCAGAGACGCGCAGAGGATGGTGATCGGTGTCTCGTCTTTTGGCGGCACGATTGCGGATAACTGGGTCGCGTCGATAGTTGCGGCCATGCAGGCAGGACTCACTATTGCCAGTTGCCGGCGCGCGCCCGGCTCAGCGTGTCGGCTCATTTTCGACGGGGGAAATAATCAGTTCGCCGTACTACTCGAACGGCCTATCGAAATTCACAATTTATCCCAAAAATACTCGCTGCAGCTCCCCAAAATCCCGAACCAGACACGGGTATATTGTCGGATAAGTGCCAATAAAGGCATAATATTCAATGTGATAAAAAATCTTCAAGCGACCTGCCGCCCCAGCCAGCCGGTGTCCTGCCGCCACTATCATGCGGCGATGCCCGCCTGTCCGCTGGGCAAGTCAAGCCCGCGACGGTACCTTTGACGCCCTTGCCGCAGCATCCCGATTTCCTTGCCGGCCGTTCCCGCGCGCCAGGGACCACGCACGGGAACGGCGGCTGGCGGCGATCGGCCGTCAGGGCTTCTCGCCGGGAAACAGCAGCAGCCAGTCGGCCTCCGCCTGGATGCGCGCGAAAAAGCTCCAGCTGTCGACGTTGATCGACCGCTGGAGCCAAGGTTTCGCCTTTTCGGCCTCGCCCATCAGGATGTAATAGTTGGCGAGGCTGTAGGCGGTCGATGCGGCGACGCCGTCGGCGGTCGCAAAGGCGCGGCCGGTGTCTTCGGCGCTGAAGAAGGATTTGGGCGAGCGGTTCCCCTTGAACAGCTGGATGCCGTCGAAATAGGTGTCCGGGCTGCCGTTGGGCTGGACCTCGAACAGCGTCAGGTCGTAATCGTCCAGCACCTTCTGCGCCGCGCGCAGATTGCCGCCGCGCGCAAGCGACAGATATTCCCAATAGCTGTTCGCGGTGCGCGCCTCGACATCATGGTTGAACGCGGCGGATTCGGCCGACTTGGCGAACCATTTGGCGGCATTGTCATAGTCGTGCTTGGCGAAATAGGCCTGACCGAGGTGATAATAGAGATAATATTGCACCACGTCGGGCGAGCCGGGGAAATAGTCGGGGCCGGGCTTTTCGCGTTCGAGCGGCTTGCCCTCGTAAAGCTTCGCGGCCTTCAGCCCGACATCGATCGATTTGTCGAACTGGCGCAGCGAGAAATGGCGGTGCGCGAGGTGGCGCATCAGCTTGCCCGAATTGGGAAAGCGTTTGAGCGCGGCTTCGTAAACCGCCGCCGATTCCTTGGAATAGCCCTGATAGAAGAGGATGCGACCGTACCAGGTCGCGGTATCGACGGTCATGCTGCTTTCATAGGCGGCCTTGGCGTCGCGCGCCGCGCGCTCGAGCAGCGCAACGTCGGCCACCCCGACGTTGCGGGCGGGGGTGGTCACCATCGGCTGGCCGAGCAGCGAGGTGCCCTGGAAGCTGCCCTCTTGCGCGGCGGCCAGCGTCGGCGTTGCCAGCATCAGCAGGCTGGCCGACGCGAGCAGTTTCAGGGTGCGGGGGATCATATTCACTCTCCTTGGACTTGTTTCTTGTGCGTCTGTTTCACGGATCGATGTCGAGGTCGAACTTCACGCCCTGCGCCAGCGGCAGCGATGCCGAATAATTCACCGTCGCGGTGGCGCGGCGCATGTAATTTTTCCAGCTGTCCGAGCCCGACACGCGGCCGCCGCCGGTGACCTTTTCGCCGCCGAAGGCGCCGCCGATTTCGGCGCCGCTGGTGCCGATGTTGACGTTGACGATGCCGCAGTCGCTGCCCTGCGCCGACTGGAAGCGCTCGGCCTCGCGGACGTCGCTGGTAAAGATGCTCGACGACAGGCCTTGCGACACGCCGTTCTGCAGCGCGATCGCTTCGTCGAGCGTGTCATAGCCCATGACATAGAGGATCGGAGCAAAGGTTTCTTCGCGCACGATGTCGCTTTGCTGCGGCATTTCGACGATCGCCGGGCGGACATAATAGCCGTCGGCGACGCCCGCGAGATCGATGCGCTCGCCGCCATGGACGATCCCGCCCTCGCGCCGCGCCTGTTCGAGCGCGCGCTGCATGCCGTCGAACGCCATCCGGTCGATGAGCGGTCCGACATGCGTGGCGTCGTCGAGCGGCGAGCCGATACGCAGCGTTGCGAAGGTCGCGATCAGCCGCTGAACGAACGCCTCGCGGATGCTGTTGTGGACGATCAGGCGGCGCAGCGTTGTGCAGCGCTGGCCGCAGGTGCCGGTCGCCGCGAACACCGCGCCACGCAGCGCGAGGTCGAGGTCGGCGCTGGGCGCGATGATCGCGGCATTGTTGCCGCCGAGTTCGAGGACCGAGCGGCCGAAGCGCCCGGCGACGCGCACTGCGACATCCTGTCCCATTCGCACGCTGCCCGTCGCGCTGACGATCGCGACGTCGGGGTGGTCGGCGATCGCGGTGCCGCAGCGCGCGTCGCCGACGACGACCTGGATCAAATTGGCGGGTGCCAGATCATATTCGTCGGCGGCCTTTGCCAGCAATCCGGCAAAGGCGAGCGCGGTGAGCGGGGTTTTCTCGGACGGTTTCCAAATTGCGCTGTCGCCGCACACCAGCGCGACGGTCGTCCCCCATGCCCACACCGCGGCGGGGAAGTTGAACGCCGAGATCAGCCCGAGCACCCCCATCGGGTGCCAATATTCGGTCAGCCGGTGTTCGGGGCGCTCCGATGCGATGGTCAGCCCGAACAGCTGGCGCGACAGTCCGACGGCATATTCGCAGATGTCGATGACTTCCTGCACTTCGCCGCGCGCTTCGGTCAGGATCTTGCCGTTCTCGATCGACAGCAGCAGCGACAGCGCCTCCTTATGCTCGCGCACCAGTGCGCCATAGCGGCGGATCAATTCGCCGCGATGCGGGGCGGGAACCTGGCTCCACGCGGCAAAGGCGGTGCGGGCGTTGGCGACCATCGCGTGCACATCGGCGGGGGTGTCGGTGCGCAGCACCGCGAGTTCGGACCCGTCGATCGGCGAAAAGACGGGCAGATCCGACCCGCGGCGGTCGTCGATCGACAGGCCGAGCTGATCGAAGGTGGCGGCCGCCTGCGTCGCCAGCGGGGAGTTCGCGTGCCGGGTCGACGGAATTTTCGTAATATTTTCAGGAGCGTTCATAAGTTTCTTTTCTGCCATGGATTCGGTGGTTTGTGGGTATTGCATTGGTCAGTCGTCATCCCGCGCGACGATCTGGCCGTCCTTGATGACGAGAGCGACCTTCTCCAGCACGGTGACGTCGCGATAGGGATCGCCCGCGACCGCAATCATGTCGGCATATTTGCCCGGTGCGATCGTGCCGATATTATCGGACTGGCCGAGCAGTATTGCGGCGTCTACGGTCGCCGAGCGGAGCGCCGCCATCGGGGTCATCGGCCCCTGTTCGACCATCTTGCGAAACTGCCGCGCGTTTTCGCCGTGCGGCGAAACCCCCGCGTCGGTACCGAAGGCGATGTTGACCTTATAGCGAACGGCAAGGCGGATATTGTCGCCCGACACCTTGCGCGCCTCGGCCATCTTGGCCGCCACCGCGGGGGTGATGCGCGCGGTGTCGGCGGCGTTGTGCGAATCGAGCAGGCCGAGCGTCGGCACCAGCCAGGTGCCGCGTGCGGCCATCATTTTTGCGGTGTCGGCGTCGAGCCAGGTGCCATGTTCGATCGAATCGACCCCGGCGCGCACCGACGCGGTGACCCCCTGCGCGCCATGCGCATGCGCCGCGACCTTCAGCCCCAGACCGTGCGCGGTAGAGACGATCGCGTTCAGTTCCTCGTCGCTCAGATGCTGGCCCAGCCCCCGCGCCTGCTGCGACATTATGCCTCCGGTCGAGGTGATCTTGATCAGGTCGGCGCCATATTTCGCCGCCTCCCGCACCCGCAGCGCGCATTCGACCGCGCCGGTGCAGGCGCCGGTATAGTCATAGGGAAACAGCGCCTCGGTTGTCTTGCGGTTAAGCCCCGACATGTCGCCATGGCCGCCGACAATCGACAAGGACGTCCCGGACAGGAAAATGCGCGGGCCGACCACGATGCCGTCGTTGATCGCATCGCGCAGCGCATGGATCGCATAACCGTCCGACCCGACATCGCGGACCGTCGTGAAGCCTGCTTCCAAGGTCTTTTTCGCATTGGAAAAGGAAAAGAGCGCGACGTCTTCGGGCGTATCGATCGCCGCCGACCATAGCGGTGTCGCGGGCGAGAAGCTGAAATGGACGTGGGTATCGATCAGGCCGGGCAGCACCGTGCGGTCCTTGAGGTCGATCACCCGTGCGTCGCCGTCGTCGACATAGCCCGGCAGGATCTGAGCGATCCGCTCGTTGCGCACCACGATCGTCGTTGGGCCGAGTGGGCGCTCGCCGGGCACCGCGATCACCGATCCCGCATGGATAACAAGATCTTGCGCGGCGGGGTCCGGCTGGGCCGCTCCCGCGGCGCCCGCCATCAGCGTGGCCAATGCCGATACTGACAACGCGCCGAGGCGACGGCGCGACAGGACACGCGTGGACGGGTTGGCGATGTCGGTCACGTCTTGAAGCTCCCCGTCGATCGGGCCGGTGCAGATCAGCGGCAGCCCTTGAGCTACCACATAGGAATATTTTGCTAGCTAGGCAATAAAATTTATGATAGGAAAAATTTCAAGAATAAGACAAGGCTCGGAAAATTGGACGTTTCGGGGTCGATAATGGGTTACCAAGGAGGGAAATAATGTCGAAGTTCGTTTCACGTCTGTTGTTGTCGTCGGCGCTGGCGTTCGCGATGGCGCCGGTTGCCCAGGCGCAGACGCCGCCGCCCGAAGCCGACGGTGCCGATGCCGGCGAGGGCGGCAACGACATCGTCGTCATCGGGACGCGCCGCAAGGACCGCTCGGTCACCGACAGTTCGGTCGCGATCGACGTTATCGCGCCGGAAAGCATCACCGCGACCGGCTATACCGACGTGAACGACGCGCTGCGCACGCTCGTCCCGGCGTTCAACGCCCAGCGCCTGCAGGGCAACGACGGTTCGTCGTTCGTGCGCCCGATCACGCTGCGCGGTTCGCCCGCCGACCATGTCCTGCTGCTGATGAACGGCAAGCGCCGCCACCGCGCCTCGATCGTCCAGATCGGCACTGGTCACTCGTCGACGTCGGGTTCGCAGGGTCAGGATTTCAACGTCATTCCGCCGATCGCGCTGTCGAGCGTCGAGGTGCTGCGCGACGGTGCGTCGGCGCAATATGGCTCCGACGCGATCGCCGGGGTGATCAACTTGGAACTGAAAAAACAGAAAAGCGGCGGCTCGATCATCGGGCAGGTCGGCGAATATTTCAGCAGCGGTGGCCGCACCTATGACATCCAGGGCCATATCGCGGTGCCGGTCGGCGACAATGCCTATTTCAACCTGGCGGCCCAATATACCGATCAGGCCAAGGCTTATGCGCGCAAGGCCAGCCATGCCGGGGCCGTCGCGATGCGCGCGGCGGGTATTCAGGGCGTGCCCGCGCATCCCGAAGGCAATCTCGACCCGCGCTATATGGCGTTCAAGTCGGTGTGGAACGCGGGAATCGAGCTGAGCGATGCGCTCGAACTTTACACCTTCGGCAACTATATGACCGGCAAAAGCTCGGTCACCTTTGGTCTGCGCCAGCCGATCACCGCGGGCGGGCTGAACCGGCATGGTACCTATGCCAATTCGGCCTTCGACCTGTCGCCGGCGCATCCGCAGCTGTTTGACCTGACCGCCATCTATCCGGGCGGCTTCACCCCCGAATTTGGCGGCCATCTCGAAGATTTCAGCGCCCTTGTCGGCCTTCGCGATCAGGAAGGCCCGCTGACCTGGGATTTGTCGGCGCGTTATGGCACCAACACCGTCGATTATTCGATCACCGGCACGATCAACGCGTCGATGGGGGTCAATTCGCCGACGTCGTTCAAGCCGGGTTCGCTGACCCAGCGCGAAATCCAGTTCGACGGTGAAATTTCGTACGAGCTGAACGACCAGATCCTGCTGTTCGCAGGCGCCAGCCATCGCCGGGAAACCTATGTCATCGGCCAGGGTGATCTTGCGAGCTATCTGACCGGGCCGCTGCGCGATCTGCCTGCCGGCTCGAACGGCTTCCAGGGCTTCTCGCCCGAATTTGCGGGAAGCTTTGACTCGAACAGCTACGCGGTGTTCGCCGAGGTGGACGCCGACATCACCCCGTGGTGGAACCTGTCGGTCGCCGCGCGTTTCGAAGACTATGACCAGTTCGGCGACAATTTCAGCTACAAGGCGGCGACGCGGTTCGAACTGAGCGATGCGTTTGCGCTGCGCGGTTCGGTCAGCACCGGTTTCCGCGCTCCGGCGGCCGGGCAGGTGTTCGGGACCAGCCTGACCTCGCAGCTCGATGGCGTCGGCGGCTTCATCCTCGACGCGGTCCTCGTCCCCGGTTCGCCCGCGGCGCAGGTTTTTGGGTCGAAGGCGCTGACCCCGGAAACGTCGTTCAACATGTCCGCAGGGATCGTCTTCACCGGTCTGGACGGCTTCCTCGCCACGCTCGATTTCTATCAGATCGACGTGGACGATCGCCTGCTGCTGACCCCGTCGCGCAACACGACCGCTGCCGAGCGTGCGGCGCTGGCTGCGATCAACTTCCCGAACGGCGGCGACATCCAGCAAGTACGTTATTTCCAGAACGAGATGGACACGCGGGTGCGCGGTTTCGATCTGGTCAGCACCTATCGCCACGGCTGGTCCGACAATGCCTCGACCGATTTCAGTCTGGCGGTGAACTATAACGAGCAGCATCTGCGCGGGGCGCCGCCTCCGGGGTTCAGTCCGGCGATCGTCACCGAATTCGAACGGGGCACGCCGCGCTGGCGCGGTAATTTCTCGACGACAACCAAGGTTGGCGATTTTGGGTTCATGGCGCGCGCCGTCCATTATGGCGCCTGGCGCCGTCTCGACGGCGCCACCTTCCTGCCGCGCAAGGCGGTGACGCTGTTCGACGCCGAAATCTCCTATACCGGGATCCAGGATGTCGAGCTGAGCGTCGGGGCGCGCAACATCTTCAACATCTTCCCGCCCGATCGCGGTCCGGCGCGTGCACGCGCCGGCCTGATCTACGACAACCATAGTGTGTTCGGGGTTGCCGGCGGCTTCTATTATCTGAACGCCAAGTATAAATTCTGATCCTCGCACCTCGCGGGACGCAGACTGTTTCCGGTGGGCATATGCGGCGCTGACATGGGCGAATGTCAGCGCCGTAGCCTATCGGAAATTTGTGCATTATAGGATCGTGAAGCGGACAGGATGGGGCTTGTCTTGATGCCCGATCCGAACCCGTCGATCTTGCACTGTTTGGCCAAGGTAAGGACCGCCGATATATGCCCCCCAAAACAGCAGATGAGCCGGAAATTCTGGGTGCCGTTCGTCAATCGAAGCGGCCCCGAACCGAAGGATTTCATCTGGGGCGCCGCCTGCACCAGCTGCGCCGCGAACGCGGGATGACGCTGGAAGATGCCGGGCGCCTGACGTCGCTCGCCGCATCGACGCTGTCGAAGATCGAAAATGACCAGATGTCGCCGACCTTTGATGTCGTGCAGAAGCTGGCGCTGGGGTTCGACATCGATATTACCGAACTGTTTGCCAGCAATAGCGGACAGGATGCGGCCGGGCGGCGCAGCATCACCCTTGCCGGAGCGGGGCGCCCGATGGAAACCCCGGTCTATAATCACCGCCTGATCGCGGTCGAATTGAAGCACAAGAAGATCCTGCCGTTCGTTACCACGATCAAGGCGCGCAGCCTGGAGGATTTCAAGACCTGGTCGCAGCACAGCGGCGAGGAGTTCCTATATGTGCTGGAGGGCGAAATCTGTTTCCAGACCGAGCATTATGAACCCGCAATCCTGGGGGTCGGCGACAGCGTCTATATCGACAGCAGTATGCAGCACGCCGCCTATTCGACCAGTGAGCAGGACGCGGTTGTGCTTTGGGTGAACACCGGTTGATTTCGCCGACTTCGCGTGCTTGGCGCGGAAAATTGCGTCGCTTGCAATAATTTTCTTATCGGCTATAAATTTCCAATAGAAAATATTGGGAGTCGGCAGGATGGACAGGCGGCAATTTGTGCTCTCGGGCGCGGCGATGACAGCGGCGGTGGCGATGGCGCCCGCTTTGGCGGCGAAACAGTCTACTCGCCCGCTGACCTTTGACGCGATGGGCGAGGTGCGCTTCGAATATGACGCGGCGCTGGTCGGCCAGATGCGCGATAGCGGGCTCGATGCAATTACCGTCACCTTGTGCGATCCCAAGACCTACGAAACCCGTGCCTATGAGGACGCGATCCAGGCCGTGCTCGACCATGACGCGCATATCGCCGTCAACCCCGCGCTGTTCCTGAAAGCGACGCGCACCGCCGATATCGATGTTGCGCGCCGGAATGGCCAGATCGCGATCTACTATCTGTTCCAGAACAGCACCCAGTTCGGCCGCGACCTCGACAACATCGACCTGTTCTACAAGCTGGGCGTTCGATCGTCGCAGATCACCTATAATGACCAGAATTGGGCGGGCGCCGGGTGCAAGGAGCTGGGCAGCAACGGGCTGACCCACTGGGGCCGCGCGGTGGTCGAGCGGATGAACAAGCTCGGGATGCTGATCGACCTGTCGCACGCCAATATGCAGACGATGGCCGACACGATCAACGCATCGACCGACCCGGTGATCATTTCGCACACCGCCTGCATGGCGCTGCACAAAAATGTCCGCAACACGACCGACGAGAATCTGCGGCTGCTCGCGAGCAAGGGCGGGGTGGTCGGCATCTGCCAGATGCGGCCGTTCCTGACCACCAAGCGCCAGGGCGCGCTCGCCGACTATTTCCGTCATATCGACCATGCGGTGAAGCTGATCGGCGCCGACCATGTCGCGATCGGCAGCGACCGCGACCACCGCGTCGTCGAAATGACCGACGCCTATATCGCTGAACTGAAGGCCGAGGAGGGCGCCAATTTTAACGAGGCCGACTGGCCGCTGTTCATCGACGAACTCAACGGCCCGCGCCGGATGGAAGTGGTGTGGGACGGGGTGCGCAAGCTGGGTTATGCGTCGAGCGATGTCGAAAAGATTATGGGAACCAATGTCCGCCGCATCTATCAGGATGTGGTCGGATGAGCGTGCGGTTGATGGGCGGCGCAGGGATCGCACTGGCGCTGGTACTCGCGGCGGGTCCGGCGGCGTCGCAGCCTGCCGCTACAAGCGCGGGCCAATGCACGACCAGCCTGATCGGCACCCCGCTGACGCTGCCAAAATTTTCGGAGGCGACGCAAAAGCGGCTCGATCAGGACATCGAGATCGCCCGCGCCGCGCTGCGCATCGCGCCCGACCGCGAGGATTCGCATATCTGGCTGGGGCGCCGCCTCGATTATGCCGGGCGGATCTGCGACGCGGTCGATGCGTTCACCGACGGGCTGAAGGCCTTTCCGAACAGTTATAAACTCTATCGCTTTCGCGCCCGCGACCTGACCCGCGCGCGCCAGTTCGACGCGGCGCTCGCCGACTATAGCAAGGCGCTGGAACTGATGGGCGACACCCCCGACAGCTTCGAACCCGACGGGCTGCCCAATCCGATCGGGCTGACGATCAGCACCTATCGCGGCAATATCGTCTATTATCACGCGCAGACCAGCTTCGCGACCGGTGACTATCAGACCGTCGTCGACGGCATGGCGAAATCGCTCGCGCTGGCGGCCGATTTTGCGCGCGACGACATGCGCGTGCCGACCGCCTATTGGACGTACATCGCTTACCGGAAGATGGGCGAGCATGCCAAGGCGCGCGCCGCGATCGACGCGATCGAACCAGGGCTGAAACTGATCGAGAACGACATCTATTATCAGGCGGTGCAGATCATGCAGGGGCGGCTGAAGCCCGCCGACGTCGGTGCGACCAAGGACAGCACGATCAAGTTCGCGATCGCGATGGAGCGCCGTTTTGCGGGCGATGAAGCGGGCGCCAAGGCGCTGCTGGCCGAGATCATCGCCGAAAACGCGCAGGGCCATTGGCCCTCGGAAGCCGAGCTGGCGGCGCCCGACCGCGCGCCGCGGCGATAACCCAACCGGACACCAATCGGTCGCACCCCGTCCACCGTTTCCCGCCTGACGAAGGCGGGAGGCTTGGACGTTGTTTTTACCGTCGGGTGCCAGAACATGCGGCATCTCGCTGCGGTCTGCGTCCCCCAAGCCGATATTCTCTCACGCTGCTATTTTGTCGCTTGCCCTTGATTTCGGAGGCGCTTTGCGCGCACGCTGAATGTGTTTGATGACAGGGGGAAATTCATGGCAGTAGAGACAGCCAGCCACGCTGCGGAGGCCGCGGCGCACGGCTTCGACCTGCTGCCGATCGTCGTGCTCCTGGCCGCGGCGGTGGTCGCGGTGCCGTTGTTCAAACGCCTGGGACTCGGCTCGGTGCTGGGCTATCTGGCGGCGGGGCTTGCGATCGGGCCGTTCGGGATTGGGCTGTTTTCCGACCCGCAGGCAATCCTTCACGTCGCCGAACTGGGCGTCGTCATGTTCCTCTTCGTCATCGGGCTGGAGATGCAGCCGTCGCGGCTCTGGGCGATGCGCGGCGAGATTTTCGGCCTCGGGCTGGCGCAGGTCGGCATTGCGATGGGCCTGCTGACCTGCGTCGGACTGGTGCTCGGCTATCCGGTCGCGGTCAGCTTTGTCGCGGGGACCGGCTTCGTCCTGACATCGACCGCGATTGCCATGCAGATGCTCGATGAGCGCAATGCGCTCGGCCAGCCGCGCGGGCGACGCGTCGTGGCGATCCTGCTGCTCGAGGATCTGGCGATCGTGCCGCTGCTCGC
The DNA here is from genome assembly GCF_015475875.1 of Sphingopyxis solisilvae. Taxonomy (GTDB): domain Bacteria; phylum Pseudomonadota; class Alphaproteobacteria; order Sphingomonadales; family Sphingomonadaceae; genus Sphingopyxis; species Sphingopyxis solisilvae. The sequence goes on from NZ_JADKYM010000008.1 coordinate 49,262, forward strand.
GCTCGTCGCCTTCCTCGCACCGGGCGGCGAGGCGGTATCGACCGCCGACCGATTCCTCGCGATCGCGATCGGGATTGGCGCCATATTGGGGCTGATCGTCGCGGGCCGCTATCTGCTCGACCCCATGTTCCGGCTGCTCGGGCGGACGAAGGCGCGCGAGGTGATGACCGCGGCGGCCTTGCTCGTCGTGCTGGGGTCGGCGCTGTTGATGCAGCTTGCCGGCCTGTCGATGGCGATGGGCGCGTTCCTGGCCGGGGTGCTGTTGTCCGAATCCTCGTTCCGCCATCAGCTCGAAGCCGATGTCGAGCCGTTCCGCGGTGTGTTGCTCGGCCTGTTCTTCCTTGGGGTCGGCATGGCGCTCGATCTCGACATCGTCGCCGCGAACGCGGGGCTAATCGCAATTTCGGTGGTGGCCTATATCATATTGAAGATGATCTCCATCTATGGCGTTGCGCGGCTGTTCAAGCACGAACGCGGCGAGGCGATCGAGCGCGCGGTGCTGATGGCGCAGGGCGGCGAATTCGCCTTTGTCCTCTATGCCGCCGCCGTCGGGGTCGGGATCATTGATGCCGAGGCGAACGCGATCCTGACCGCGATCATCATCGTGTCGATGGTGCTGACCCCGATCATGGTGATCCTGCACGACCGCTTCCTGCCCAAGGTCGCGCCGTCGATCGAGGGGCTGGAAATTCCGCATGATTTGCGCGCCAGCGTGCTGCTCATCGGCTTCGGCCGATTCGGGCAGATTGTCAGCCAGCCGCTGATCGCGCAAAATTGCTCGCTGTCGTTGATCGATACCGACACGATCGCGATCCGCGAGGCGGAGGCGTTCGGGTTCAAAATCTATTATGGCGACGGCACCCGGCTCGACATTCTGCACGCCGCGGGGGCGCACGCCGCCAAGCTGATCGTGGTGGCGGTCGACGACCGCGAAACGTCGAACCGCATCGTCGAGCTGATCCGCGCCGAATTTCCCAACACCCGATTGTTCGTTCGCGCGTTCGACCGCGAACATGCCGCCGAGCTCAACCGCGCCGGGGTGACGTACCAGATCCGCGAAACCTTTGAATCGGCGCTGCTGCTGGCCGAAGAGGCGTTGCGCGCGATGGAGGTTGACGAGGAAACGATCGCCGATCTGATGGAGGATACGCGGCGCCGCGACGCCGAACGGCTGATTATCGAAACCGCCGAGGATATTTACGCCAGCCGCCACTTGATCCGCGGCAATATGCCCGGTGCCAACAGCTGACCGGCAGGCGTTTTTCGCGAGGAGCAAAGGGAAACCTTTGTCCCCCGTCCGCCACCTTTGGCAGCCGCGACGGGGGACGAGGTTGGTCGTGCACAATGGAACAATAGGTGAACACCTGTGCCTCGTCAACCCCCTTTTGTTCTCATCGCCGCGCCGGACCGAGCGTTGACGTAAACGTCAATCGGCGCCAAGGCAGCGGTAGCAACGAAAGGGAGAGATGATGGCCGCAGCACCCCAGTTCGATCTGTCCGGGCGCGTGGCGCTCGTCACCGGCGCCTCTTCGGGACTGGGCGCCGGCTTTGCGAAAGCGCTTGCGGCGGCGGGGGCCAGGGTCGTGCTCGCCGCACGCCGCGCTGACAAGCTCGCCGAGCAAGTGACGGCGATCAAGGCGACGGGCGGGCAGGCGATTGCGGTCAGCATGGACGTCACCGACGAAGCCTCCACTATCGCCGCCTATGACGCTGCCGAAGCTGCGTTCGGCACCGTCGATACGATCGTCGCCAACGCCGGTGTGGCGACCGAGAAAATGGCGATGGGCCTGTCGGTTGACGACGTCGATTTCCTGCTCGCGGCCAATGTCCGCGGCGTTTTCCTGACCGCGAACGAGGGCGCGAAGCGCCTCGACAAGGCGGGCAGCCGCGAGAAGGAACATGGCCGCATCGTCCTGATCGGGTCGATTACCGCCGAGAAGATCTTTCCCGCCACCTCGGTCTATGGCGCGACCAAGGCGGCGGTGCGCCATCTCGGCAAGGCGCTGGCGCGCGAATGGGCGCGGCGCGGGATTTGCGTCAATGTGATCCAACCCGGCTATTTCGAATCCGAAATGACCGCCGAGCTGTTCGACAGCGACCTTGGCGCGGCGATGGTCAAAAGCTTTCCGCGCCAGCGAATGCGTCCGGCGAGCGACCTGCACGCGCCCCTGTTGATGCTCTGCTCCGACGCCGCGCGCGGCATCACGGGCAGCGTCTTCACTATCGACGACGGTCAGACGCTGTGAGCGAACTGCTGATCGAGGCGCGCGGGCCGGTCGAGATCGCGACGCTCAACCGCCCCGACCGGCTCAATGCGCTGAACGAGAGGCTGGTCGAGGAGCTCAACGCCTATTTTGCCGGGCTTGCCGACCGCCCAGACGTGCGCGTCGTCATCCTGCGCGGGGCGGGGCGCGGCTTCTGTGCCGGGCTCGACATTCAGGAAGACCGGTCGTCGGACGAGACGCCGGTGCTCCGCACGCTCCGCACCCAGACCGCCATCGGCAACATCTATCGCAAGATGCGCGCCTGTCCACAGCCGATCATCGCGCTCGGCCACGGCGCCGCGTGCGGCGGCGGGCTGTCACTGCTGCTCGCGTCCGACGTGCGCTATGCGGCGCCGTCGTTCAAGGCGAACGCCGCTTACATCCGCATCGGCCTCGGCGGTTGCGATATGGCGTCGAGCTATTTCCTGCCGCGGCTGGTCGGCGCGAGCCTTGCGGCGGAAATGATCCTGACCGGGCGCTTCATCGACGCCGAGCGCGCGATCCGCGCCGGGCTGGTCAGCGAGATCGTCGATGAGGACGCATTGCTGGGTCGCGGCCTCGCGCTGGCGGACGAGATGCTGGCGACCAGCCCGCATGGCCTGCGGCTGTCGAAACAGGCGCTGAACCTCAATATCGACGCGCAGAGCCTCGACGCCGCGATGGCGATCGAGGATCGCCAGCAGGTCATCCTGTCGGCGACCGAAGATCATCGCGAAGCGCTCGCCGCCTTCCTCGAGAAACGCGCGCCCGAATATCGCGAACGATAGCCCGCGCGTCAACTTGACTCGCCGATATATTGGCATAGTAAGTGTCATTATCCCAAGGGGAGGGGGCGATGGCAGTGCGCGTGAGGACCACCAACGTGCCGGGTCGCAAGGGCCGGTTCCGGCGTACTGCCATCATTTTTAGCGCCGCGCTGCTCGCCGCCATCACCGCACAGGCGCAGCCGCAATCGGCACCGCCGCGCCACCCTAACATCGTCATCCTGCTCGCCGACGACTGGGGCTTTACCGACGTCGGCGCGTTCGGGGCCGAGTTCGCGACACCTAACATCGACGCGCTCGCCTACGCCGGAACGCGCTTTACCAATTTCCATGTCGCCGGATCCTGCTCGCCGACGCGCGCAATGCTCCAGACCGGGGTGATGAATCACCGCAACGGCCTCGGCAACATGCCCGAAACGATCCCCGACGAACATCGCGGCAAGCCCGGATACGACACGGTGATGAACCACCGCGTGGTGACGATCGCGCAGCTTCTCAAGGCCGCGGGCTATCGCACCTACTTCACCGGCAAATGGCATTTGGGCAGTGACGCGACACGGCTGCCGCACGCGCGCGGTTATGACCGGGCCTATAGCCTCGCCGATGCGGGCGCCGACAATTTCGAACAGCGCCCGATCGAGGGGCTGTACGATACCGCCGCTTGGACCGAAAACGGCAAACCCGCGACCTTGCCCAAGGACTATTATTCGTCGCGCTTCGTCGTTCAAAAGATGATCGACTATGTCGAGGCGGACCGCGCGACCGGCAAACCCTTTTTCGCCTCGATCAACTTCCTCGCCAACCATATCCCGGTGCAGGCGCCCGACAGCGACATCGCGCGCTATGCCGCGCTATACAAGGACGGCTGGACCGCGCTGCGCGCCGCGCGGGCGAAGCGCGCCGCGGCGCTCGGCATCGTCCCCGCGGGTGTCCCGATCGTCACCATGCCGACCACCCCCGACTGGCAAAAGCTGGGCGCCGCCGAACGCGCCGCCGCGGTGCGGGTGATGCAGGCCTATGCGGGGATGGCGACCGCGATGGACCGCGAGGTCGGGCGGCTGGTCGCACATCTGAAAGCGACCGGCGATTATGACAACACGATCGTCGTCTTCCTGTCGGACAACGGCGCCGAGCCGACCAATCCGTTCGCCAGTCTGCGCAACCGGCTGTTCCTGGGCATGCAATATGATCTGTCGACCGCCAATATCGGCCGCCGCGGCAGTTTCAGCGCGATCGGACCCGGCTGGGCGAGCGCCGCCGCCTCGCCCTTGTCGGGATATAAATTCAGCGCGACCGAGGGCGGGCTGCGCGTTCCGCTGATCGTGACTTGGCCGGGGAGCGATCAGGTGCAGGCGGGGGCGATCCGCCACGGGCTGGCGCATGTGACCGACATATTGCCGACGCTGACCGAACTCGCCGGGGTCGCGGGTCATGGCGGCCGCTGGCAGGGCAAGGATGTCGAGCCGGTCACGGGCCGCAGCCTTGTCCCGATGCTGAGCGGTGCAACCGACAGCGTCCATGGCGACACCCCGCTCGGCTATGAATTATCAGGCAATGCGGCGCTGTTCCGGGGCGATTACAAGCTCGTCCGCAATCTGCCCCCGACGGGCGACGGCAAATGGCGGCTGTTCGACCTCAAGACCGATCCCGGCGAGACGCGCGACCTGTCGGCGGCGCAGCCCGAACGATACGCCGCGATGCTCGCCGACTACCGCGCCTATGCCAAGGCGAACGGCGTGCTCGACATGCCCGCAGGCTACACCGCCGACGAACAGATCAACGCCTATGCGTGGGCGCAACAGGGCCGAAAGCGCGCGATCAAGGCCGGGCTGTGGCTGGGCGGCGGGTTGCTGGCACTGGCGCTTTTGATCTGGAGCTGGCGGCGGCGGAGACACGCGGTAAGCTGAGAGGCGGACATCACGTCGGTTTTGGGGTGGTTGGCGGACTGTCGGGTTTTAGGCAGACAGAATGCTAAGCAGCCGCGCAGTGATAACGAAGCTATTTGACGGGAATGAACTGAAGTGTGCCTGCTCGACGTGGCCCATTACCACTGTCGTTTGGATGGTTGACGCCATCTAGAACGGGAACCTCAAGGAAATCGAACGGGCTTATCCCATCGAGACAAGCCACATTCACGCCATACTGATTCTGATTGGATCGCCGTTGGTGATGGGTGTATATTCCACAGATTGAACAGAAAAAATGCTGTGCTGATCCAGTATTGAAACGGTAAGCTGTCAGCATATCATCGCCTCTCAGCAACTTGATCCCACCCATTTCTACGGAAACGGCAACGGCACCTCGCATTCGGCAATATGAACAGGTGCAGCGTCGGATTGTATTGAAGCCGTCGCTAAGCGACGCCTCGAAACACACTGCCCCGCAATGGCATCGACCAGCCTTCACATTCACATCTTCTGTCATTCAGTCTGCTTCCTATACTCGCCATTTTTGGTCTAATATTGGCAGAATACCGATAGCATCTCAACGGCCTAGAATGGTCGTAACCCGCCATTTCGTTCATCACCTTACCGCCAACCTACCCGACAGGCGCCGCGCGCGCCGGATCGATCAGCCGAAACCCGATATGGTCCGTCCCCAGGCTGCGTTCCTGAAACTGCCGTGCGGCGGGGCGATAGCGGGCGCAATAATTGGCGGCGCACAGGAAACTGCCGCCCTTGATGATATTGCTTTCGCCGCTCGCCTTGCTCGTCGTCCATTCCCACACATTGCCGATCAGGTCGTGGACGCCGTGGTCGTCCGCCGGAAAGCAGGCGACCGGGGCGCGACTGGTGAAGCCATCGGTGCCAAGGTCGCGCGCCGGAAAAGCGCCCTGGTAATAATTGGCCAGCGGCTTGCCCGCAGCATCGACCGGCACATTGCGGTCGGCGCCGCCGGTCGCCGCGGCCAGTTCCCATTGTTCCTCGCTCGGCAACGCTTTGCCCGCCCAGCGCGCATAGGCCAGCGCGTCGTCATATGCGATCTGCACCACCGGCTCGCGGTCTTTCCCGTCGATCGCGGTGCCGGGACCCGCGGGGTGGCGCCACTGTGCGCCGACGACCCAGCGCCACCAATTGGGATTGCCGTCGGTCGGCGCGGTGAACACCGCGCCGCCGGGGATCAGCATATCGGGCGGCGCACCCGGCAGTGGCGGCGGGTCGCGCTCAGCAAGCGTCTTGTACCCGGTCGCCTTGACGAAGGCGGCGAACTCGGCGTTGGTCACCTCGTGCGTCGCGATCCAGAAACCGTCGACGCGGACCTCGCGCGCCGGACCTTCCTCGGGCAGCTGCGCGTCGGCGCCCATCGCGAAGGTCGCGCCAGGGATCCACACATAGTCCTGCTTGGGCATCGCGGGGCAGGCGGGTGCCGCGGCCTCGGCAGGCGGTGCCTCGGTCGCCTTGCCGCACCCCGCCAGCGCGCCGATCAACGCGAGCGGAAACAGCGCGGCGCTGCGGTATCTCAAGCGGCCTCGCCGATCGTCGCCAGCAAGGCATCGACCATGTGCATCGTCACCGTCCCGGCTTCCTCGGCCGACAATCCCTGATCGTGGCGCAGAGCGCGCCAGTTCTGGAACGACAGCGTCGCGCACAGCGCCTCGACATTGATCCGGTCGGTCAGGACGGGGCCGGGAAGGAGCCGCAGCAGCAGGTCGCGCTCCAGCATCACGACCTTGCCATATTGGCCCATCAGGAACGGCGACTGGTAGCGCTTGATGTTGGCGGCGAGACGAAAGGGCAGGGTCGTTTCGAACACGCGGACGCGGCGCCGCACCATATCGCGGACATTGGCGCGCCAATCCTGATCGGGATAGGGCGCGGCAACAATCGGCATGACCCGCTCGGTAATCGTCGCGGTGATTTCGGCGTACAGCGCATCCATGTCGTCGAAATGGCGAAACACGGTGCGCGGCCCGATCCCGGCCTCCTCGGCAACGCGCGCTGCACTCGGCGCCAGGTCGCCGCCGACGATCAGTTCCATCATCGCCTCGACGATCCGCTTGTGGCTCGACCGTCCGCGTTCGCGGCGGCCGTCAACCCGCGGGGGATCGGCCTTCGTCGCCATCGATTTGCTCGCCGCCTTGGACATGGCTTCTCCGCTGGCCCAGCTTGGTCCCGGGGTCAATGACCTCGTTCTGCGCCATCTTGCGCTGTCATCAATATAGTGACACATATAGTGCCATAATATCGACGGCAAGGGGGCTGGGTTGCCATGCAGAAAAGATGGATCGCATTGGGGGTCATCGCGGCGCTGGGGGCGGGCGGCTACGCTGCGTTCGAAGCGAACAAATATCGCCTGCCCGGTATCCTGCAGGACTGGCGCGATCCGGTGCAGCCGAACCAGCCGGTCGCGTGGCAGCAGGGACCGGCGACACCGGCCGCGGGCAAGCGCCCGCCGAACATCATCCTGATCGTCGCCGACGACCTTGGCTATAACGACATCAGCCTGAACGGCGGTGGCGTCGGCGGCGGAATCGTCAAGACGCCGAACATCGACGCCTTGGCGCGCGAGGGGGTGAATTTCACCATCGCTTATGCCGCCAATGCGACCTGCTCGCCCTCGCGCGCCGCGATGATGACCGGGCGCTATCCCACGCGCTTCGGCTTTGAATTTACCGCGGTGCCGGTCCAGTTCGCCGAAAATCTGGCGCATGGTGAGGGTGTCGGGCCGCTGCGGGCGATTTTTCACGGCGACCGGATCAACCCCGATATTCCCGACTATCCCGACATGGGGGTTCCCGCGAGCGAGGTGACGATTGCCGAGGCGGTGAAGGCGGCGGGCTACCACACGCTGCATATCGGCAAATGGCATCTGGGCGAGGCGCCCGCGCTGCGCCCCGACGCGCAGGGTTTCGACGAAAGCCTGGCCGTGCTGGCGGGCGGCGCGATGTTCATGCGCGAGGACGATCCCGGTGTCGTCAACGCCAAACTGCCATGGGACCCGATCGACCGCTTCCTGTGGGCCAATCTGCGCCACGCGGTGACGTTCAACGGCAGCAAGCGTTTCTATCCGCGCGGCCATATGACCGACTATTTCGCCGAAGAGGCAATCAAGGCGATCGAGGCGAACCGCAACCGGCCCTTCTTCCTGTATCTTTCGTTCACTGCCCCGCACACGCCGCTTCAGGCGACGAAGGCCGATTACGACAAGCTGGCGGCGATCAAGGATCACCAGACACGCGTTTATGGTGCGATGATTGCGCAGCTCGACCGGCGGATCGGCGACGTCATGGCCAAGCTGAAAGAACAGGAGATCGACGACAATACGCTGGTCATCTTCACCAGCGACAATGGCGGCGCGTGGTACAACGGGATCGCAGACCTCAACGCGCCCTTCCGCGGCTGGAAAGCGACCTTTTTCGAAGGCGGCATCCGCACTCCCATGTTCATGCGCTGGCCGCGCAGCATCGCGCCCGGGACACGGCGCGCCGATGTCACGGGCCATCTCGATATCTTTTCGACGATAGCGGCGGCGGCGGGGGCCGCGGTGCCGCGCGACCGGACGATCGACAGCGAGAATATCCTCGCCGGTCCGGCCAGCCGGGCCGCGATGTTCTGGCGGTCGGGCGACTATCGCGCGGTGCGCGCGGGCGACTGGAAATTGCAGGTGACGAAACGGCCCGAACAGGCGCGCCTCTATAATCTTGCAACCGACCCGACCGAACAAAAGGATCTCGCTGCCAGCGACCCGCAACGCGTCGCGGCGCTGCGCGCGATGATCGAGGCACAGAACAAGGGCATGGCCAAACCGATCTGGCCCGGCCTGATCGAAGGCCCGGTGCGTATCGACGTCCCGCTGAACGCGCCGTGGCGGGACAGGCAGGACTATATCTACTGGGCAAACTGAACGGGCCAAGCCCTTGCGGCGCTTGGTCGGTAGCCAGCGATTCAGAAGAATGGTGCGTGACGCAGTCCGCACCGGACCGGTCTCACCCCTGAATTGCCTGTTTTTTCCTGTTTATTTGGAAACAATAGGCGCCGGATTATGCAGGTCCTCGGTAAGGGCCTAAAAATTCGAAGTTTTCTAATGCATCGCCAACGTGTTATATCTGCTCGGGAACAGGCTCGAAACAGGGTGCAAACAGGCGAATATGGTCGCGGCACCATTGCATCGTGACGATTTCAGTATATCGTCGAACCCGCGAGACCTGGATAGGACAACAGGGTTGCGAGCCGGTAACTCCTGCATCATGCAGGACGGAGTCCCGGCGGCAGGCCTGACGCTATTTTGCAATTAGCTCAGGATCTCGGCCATGGCTTCCCTCGTTCTCGATACTCGTCAACTTGAACCCTTCGAAATTGGGGCACGCCTCGACATCGCAATAGCATATCCGAACGTGTCATCTGAGCGGACGGCACGGCTCGTGCGTGCAGCCTGCGCGGACCAGATCAAGGTAACATTGGTCGATGAGCCAAGCCTCCGTGCTCAATTGCTTAAGCAATACCCCGAATATAATCCCGCGAAGATTCGCGTCGGCCGCAAAAATGCCAGAGCGCATAGGGATGAAGCATTGAGAGCGGGGACGCTTCTACTTCCCTTGATCAAACGGGCGGCTTTAGGGCAAGATCCATTCGTCCCACCGACCATGACGCGCATGAAGATTGATCAGATTGTTCCCTATTTATGGCCGGCGAACCCCGACGAGCCCGACGATATATATTTCGAACGACTTCACTCCATCAAACAACGCCAGGTTCGTTCCCGCTATCCCTTCATTCACCTCGCTGGGGCGCTGCAAATGTTGGCGCGAATAGATTCCAGGGATCATTATGATTGCCAAGACCTGGATTTTCTTCGGAAATGGGTCGCTGCTTCACGGCTGTTCGCCCGCTACATCCGGAACACTCCAGGCCTGGAAAACATGGCGTCGAAGCTGATCGACATCGAGTGGATCGAATGAAAGCAAGTTTTTGCCCCTAGTGGGCGGGGCAGCGACGGTAGTTATGGGTGGCTCCCTCAGTGATGGAGCCCGCGATGACAAAAGCTATCCAACCTACGCAGCATGTGATTCAGCATGTTCCGATCGATCGGCCGCGGCCAAATCCGCGCAACCCCCGGAAGCACGGCAAACGCCATATCCGTTCGCTGGCCAAGAGCATTTCGACCTTTGGGTTCAATGTGCCACTGTTACTGGACGAGTCTGACCAGGTCGTTGCCGGACATGGCCGGCTGGAGGCGGCCAAGCTTGCCGGCCTGACCGAGGTGCCAGCAATCTACCTTGCTCATCTCGACGCGCAGCAACGCCAGGCCTTCATGATTGCAGATAACCGGCTCCATGATCTCAGCAGCTGGAATCGTGATAATCTCGCAGCGATTTTGCTCGAGCTGTCGGAGGCCGACCTCGATTTCGATATTGAGGTCGCGGGCTATTCCGTCGGTGAAATCGATCTGTTGCTGCTGCCGGAAGGAGGAGGAGATTCCGACCGCGACGAGGATGAACCCGACCCCGGACCAGCCGTCTCAGTCGTCGGAGATCATTGGCATCTTGGCGATCATCGCCTGCTCTGCGCAGACTCTTTGCAGGCGGCATCCTACGCGGCGTTGATGGCGAGCGAGCTTGCCGATGTCGTTGTCACCGATCCACCCTATAATGTGCCGATAGATGGGCACGTGAGCGGGCTCGGGAAGGTAAAACATCGCCCCTTCGTGCAATGCAGTGGGGAGCTAACCGAAACTGAGTTCATAGCTTTTTTATCTGCAGCGATGCGTAATGCGGCAGAGGCGTCGCGCGAGGGCTCGCTCCACTATTGGGCAATGGATTGGCGGCATCTGTTCGAGCTGATGACCGCGGCGCGCAGTGTCTATGACCAGCAGCTCAACCTTTGCGTTTGGACGAAGCATGCGCCCGCGATGGGTTCCCTGTACCGTAGCCAATACGAATTGTTCGGCGTGTGGCGTAAGGGCAAGGCGCGGCATCGCAACAATGTCCAACTCGGCCGCTTCGGTCGGTCGCGATCCAACGTATGGCGTTATCCTGGTGCGACCGGGTTCAGCAGGACGAGCGACGAAGGAAATTTGCTCGCTCTGCATCCGACCGTCAAGCCGCTCGCGCTGCTCGTCGATATTCTGTTAGATTGCACTAAGCGCGGTGACATCGTGCTCGACCCGTTCATGGGCAGCGGATCGACGATCATCGCGGCTGAGAAGGTCGGGCGCAGGGCGAGGGGGCTTGAGCTCGATCCGCTCTATGTCGACACGATCATTCGGCGCTGGCAGCGCTGGTCCGGCGCGCAAGCGCACCGTGCAGACGGGACCCTGTTCGACGATCTTGAGGCTGCGGCCCTAATCGCGGCGTCGACCAATGAGTGACGACCGCGACGGCAATGGCCGATTCAAGAAGGGCGTTTGTCCCAATCCCAAGGGCCGACCGCGCAAGGCCCAAACCGTCAGCCGGGCGATTTTGGATGCCGCCAAGGGCAAAGTGATGGTGTCGGAGAATGGCAAGCGGCGGCGCGTCAGGAAGATCGAGGCCGCAGCAACCCAGGTCGCCAACAAGGGTGCCGCCGGAGATCTGCGCGCCGGCAAGCTGCTGCTCGACTATGCCGCGCGCGCGGAAGCTGACGAGCGCGATGCTGCTCCGCTCGATGCTGCATTGTCGCTCAGCGACCAGGAAATCGCCAGCCGCTTCCTTGCTGAATATCGGCGCCACCTCGAAGGGAACGGCGCATGACGCTGATGACCTACAAGGAGTTCGACGCGATCACGCGGCTGCATTTTGCGCTGTTTGTGGAACGGACCTTTGCCGAGCTTAATCCCGGCACCAATTATCTCGACAATTTTCATATCCACGTCCTGTGCGAGGCGCTGGAAGAGATGCGCGCGGGGAGAAGTACCCGCCTCGCGGTTGCGATGCCGCCGCGCAGCCTGAAGTCGATCATCATATCGGTGGCGTGGGTCGCCTGGCTGCTCGGTCACGACCCGACGCTCAAGATCATCTGCGTGAGCTATGGTCAGGACTTGGCCGACAAGCTTGCGAGCGATTGCCGGCAGGTTATGCAGTCGCAATGGTATCGCCGCCTATTTCCACTGACGGTGCTGCGACAGGGGCGCCAGGCGCTTGCCAACTTCGAGACGACCGCCGGCGGCGGCCGCATGTCGACATCGGTCGGCGGCACGCTAACCGGGTTCGGGGCCGATTGGATTATCCTGGATGACCCGATGAAGCCTACCGACGCTCTTTCGGATGCCGAGCGCGGCACGGCGAACAACTGGACACAGAACACGCTGTTCACGCGTCTCAACGACAAGCTCAACGGTCATATCCTGGTAGTCATGCAGCGCCTGCATCCCGACGATACGATCGGAAGTATCGACGAAAAAGCGCCGGGGACATTCAGGTTGCTTTCTTTCCCCGCGATCGCGCAAGCGGACGAGCTGCACGAATATCGTACCCCCTTCGGGCGGCGGCAGTTCCGACGTCGGGAGGGTGAGGCGCTACACCCTGAGCGCGAGCCGCTGGAGATATTGACCGAGCAGAAGAAATTGCTCGGATCGGCCTTTTTCTCGGCGCAATATCTGCAAGCCCCGATCCCGCTCGAAGGCAGCATGGTCAAACATGCATGGCTGCGGCGCTATCAAGCGTTCGAGATCATGGGCCCCGAACGGATTATCCAGTCCTGGGATACTGCGTCGAAGGCGGGGCAGCTCAACGACTACAGCGTCGGGACGACCTGGGCGCTGAAGAGCGACCGCATCTATCTCATCGACGTGGTGCGTGAGCGTCTTGATTTTCCGGCGCTTAAACGGCGCGTCATCGACGAAGCAGACCGCTATAAGGCCGAGCTTGTCCTCATCGAGGATAAGGGGTCCGGCACGAGTTTGCTTCAGGATTTACAAGCGTCCGGCTTCTGGAAAGGCAGGGCGGTCCTTCCCACGACGGATAAGATCAGCCGCATGGCCGGGGTCACGGCGATGATCGAGGAGGGGCGTCTCCATGTCCCGCATTATGGCGCATGGCTCGATGATTATCTTCAGGAACTCTGTTCCTTTCCTGGCACCAAATATGATGACCAGGTCGATTCCACGTCGCAGGCGCTGGCGTGGATTCGCGAGCAAGGGAATCCGGGTGGACTGTGGCATTACATGCGGCAACAACATGAAAAGCAAATCGCCCACCGCGAGCATCGCACCGTGCACCTGCGCGCGCCGCGGCGTGTCAATCGCGCGACATTGCGCGACGGCTCCGTGGTGCCGATTGATTCAGACGGCACATTATGGGTTACCAGTGAGGAAGCCGGTACGCTGATGCGCGACGGGTTCGTGCGTCTGAACTAGCGCTTCAACGCCACCCCGCACGCGGCTGCGGCATTAGTGGCGATTTGATTGATGCCATCGATATGGAACTCGGCATCCTGCGTCTGCCGCCCCGACAGACGGACAACGAAGGTCCGCGCGGTCGCCAGCCGCGAGAGCAGTTTGAGGGCATTTTTGTTCTTGAACTCGCCGGCTGCCGTGAAGGTCGTATCGATGTCCCAGAGATTGCCCTCGATCTTGCCGTTGTCGATCCGCCACATCGCCATGGTCTTATACTGGCCCATCATATTTTGCCCGTTGTAGTTCACGGTCTCGACCCAATTCACATGTACGGCAAGGCTGCCAGAATTGCAGCGCACGACCAGCGCAGCTCGCTTAGCGTTCCCCAGGATACCGACCAGCTCATTGCTGGATTCCAGCACCGCGGTGAGGGCTCGGGCGCCGGTCAGCGGTACGCGTTCATCACTCACCATCCAGCGCGAAGTGGGAGCCGGCTTGTCCTGCGCTGATGCTGGCGCCGGCATCAATATTGCGGCCGCTGATATCATAATCGTCCCGAGCGTCATGCCGCTATCTCCATGCGCGCTGCCGCCCCGCGCGGGAGCAGCAGCTTGGCCACCACGCTGGCGACCTGGTTGTCGTATGAGCGGAGAGCCATTTTCCTCAAATGCCGCTCGATCCATTCAGGACCGAAAAGCTCCCAGCCATTCTCGGCGAAATGCGCCTTCAGCATGTCGGCGTTGACGGCGGTGGCATGGCCATAAACCAGCCCGAGCTTAGCAACCGGTCGCCCCACCACCGACCCACTTGCGGCAAGCTGATCGACCAATCGCTCGAGCACCATGGCGCGCAGCTCAGGGTTGACGAACATCTTGTAGCGCTGCGGGTTGCGGCCCCCCGGCAAGAGGTCTCGGGCATGAACCCCGCCGCTATCAAAATAGCTTTTGCACTCGAGCGACAGCAGCTCGCCGGTCCCCGGCTTGTAGGCGACGAGGTCGACCTCGGGGCGCGGCATAGAAGGGTTGCCGAGCGCTCGCTTGTCTTCTTTGCTGAGATCGATCTTGTAACCCTGGTGCACCCAGTAACCCTCCGCCCGCAGGAGCTCGGCCACCAGTTGTTCGAAAGCATCCATCAGCAATCCACCTTGTCGACGATCAGTAACATTGTGGCCAATAGCCTTGGGCAGCGGTGACAAGTCAAGTCGATTGTCACTCATCGTCTGTAGATATATCGGTCACATCCCGCTGCTTATGCAGCCGTGGACATACGCCTTCGCCTTGCCCGGAATATTCGCACGCTTCGTCAAGAGAAGGGCTGGAGCCAGGAGGATTATGCCGACCGGGCGGACATCCACCGTACCTATGTAAGCGACATCGAGAGGGGGAGGCGGAATCCAACCATCACCGTTCTCGAGAAGCTCGCAGTCCCGTTTGGGGTCACTGCTTCCAGGTTGCTCGACTAGGCTCAGAACGCCCTTCGTCGTCGCCATGTGGTTCGGGCGGGAAGAGCTTGTCGAGAAAGCCCAACGTCTCAATGAGTCGCGTGCGAAGCAGCGACACCTCAAGGGCAATGATCGCTTCGCTACGCCCAGAGGCTATCAAGAGCCGCCGGAGCACTTCGTCGGAGTTCTTCACGAGGCTCAGCAAGTGCATGCCCCGAGGGGCATGTGTTCCTGCAAGCCAGTGCTTCACACTCCTTTCGCTGGCGCCGGTCCAGCGCATTGCTGTCTTCACCGCCTGGTGTGTCGTCCCCAGTTCCTCCACCAGCGCCTCTGACATCATAGACGCAAAGACGAGCTCTTCGTGACCGGCGTGCAACTTATTGCCCGTTTTCGGAAACATCTTTCCGCTCCTTGAGGGGTATGATTGGCGACGAACGCTCTCGTCGACTCGAAGGATACGCACGGTCGCTCATAGTAGTTTGGCGATTTGCGAGCGCGTGTTGTGGAGATCAGCAAATTGGCAAACCGGCGCCGCCCAACTGCCCCAATGCGAGGCAAGTCTCTGCCAATCCGAGCCGCTGAATATGTGCGGATGTCGACCGATCATCAGAAATACTCGACCGAAAACCAAGCCGATGCCATCCGCCGCTATGCTGTTGCGCGCGACATTGAGATTGTGCGCACTTATGCCGACGCCGGCAAAAGCGGTCTCAAGATGGAGGGCCGCGACGCGCTCAAGCAGTTGATCGACGACGTCCAGGCAGGCGTTGCGGACTACTCGATGGTGCTGGTGTACGACGTGAGCCGCTGGGGCCGCTTTCAGGATGCTGATGAAAGCGCTTACTACGAGTATATCTGTAAGCGTGCCGGCATCACGGTCGAATATTGTGCCGAACAGTTCGACAATGACGGGAGTCCCGTTGCGACCATCGTGAAAGGCGTGAAGCGCGCGATGGCTGGTGAATATAGCCGTGAGCTATCGGCAAAGGTCTTTGCCGGGCAGGGCAGGCTTATTGAGAAAGGCTTTCGGCAGGGCGGCCCCGCAGGGCTGGGGCTGAGACGAATGCTCATAGATGAGCATGGCGCGCGCAAAGGGGAGCTAAGGGCAGGCGAGCATAAGAGCATTCAGACTGATCGCGTGATCCTCGTGCCCGGCCCCAAGGACGAGGTCGCGGTCGTGCAGGGAATATACGAAGCTTTCGTCCATCAGGGAAAAAGCGAGCAAGATATCGCCGACGATCTCAATCGCAGAGGAGTTAAAACTGACCTCGGAAGGCCCTGGACCCGCGGTACGGTGCACCAGATCCTCGTCAACGAGAAATATGCCGGCGACAATGTCTGGAATCGGCAGTCGTTCAAGCTCAAGCAAAAGCGCGTGCGCAATGCGCCCGAGACCTGGATCCGGTCACAGGATGCATTTGAGGCTATCGTTGCGAGGGACCTCTTCGATGCTGCGCACTCCATCATCAGCGCCCGCTCATTCCGGCTCACCGACGATGAAATGCTGCACTCGCTTCGTGCGCTTTATGAAGCGCGCGGCCTCTTATCAGGGCTCGTGATCGATGAGGCCGATGGTCTTCCTTCGAGCAGCGCTTACAGCAACCGCTTTGGAAGTCTTCTTCGCGCCTACAGCCTCGTCGGCTTTCGCCCGGATCGAGATTATGAATATGTCGAAATCAACCGAATGCTTCGTCGGCGCTATCCCGAGATTTTGGGAGAAGTTCTCGGGGGCTTTCGCGATAGCGGCAGTATCGTTGGCCAGGATGGTGATGATCAATTAATCGTGAACGGCGAGTTCAACGCATCCGTTGTCATCGTCCGCTGTGCTTCCACACCCACGGGCCTGCTCCGCTGGAGGTTGAGGTTTGACACGTCGCTCCGGCCTGACATCACCATCGTCGTGCGCATGGACCCCGGAAACCGAGAGCCGCTCGATTTCTTTCTTTTTCCTCGACTTGATGTGGCTTCGCAGCGGCTCAGGCTTGCCGAAGAGAATGGCCTGAGCCTCGATGCCTACCGGTTCGAGAGTCTCGATTATCTATATGAAATGGCGGCCCCGGTCCGGTTTGCGGAAGCTGCGTGATGGCGAGCGCCGTGCAAGTCGAGATGATTCCCATCGGACGGATCTCGGTGCTCAATCCGCGTGCGCGGAACAAACGCCAACACCGGGAGATCGTAAACAATATCGAGGCGATTGGTCTCAAACGTCCGATCACCGTGAGTCGGCGCGAAGGCGGTAATGGCACGCGCTATGATCTCGTGTGCGGGCAGGGGCGGCTTGAGGCTTATCAAGCGCTCGGACAGGACGACATCCCTGCGGTTGTGATCGATGCATCCGAGAGCGAATGCCTCGTCATGAGCCTCGTCGAAAATATCGCGCGCCGGATCCAGCGCCCGGTCGACGTCATGAAGGAAATCGGCGAACTTCGATCGCGTGGGCATACTGAGGCCGAGATCGCGGAGAAAATCGGTGTCAGCATCTCTTGGGTAAGCTTGGTGCTGATGCTCCTCGACAATGGCGAGGAGCGACTGTTGTCTGCTGTCGAGACGGGGCTTCTCCCTATCAGCCTTGCCGTCGAGATATCCAAAGCGAACACGGGAGAGATCCAGGATCTGCTCATGGACGCCTACGAGACGGGGAAGCTGCGAGGAAAGAAGCTCGTCGCTGCTCGGCGCATGCTCGAGAAGCGAATGCGCAGCGGCCATAAGGACATGCACCCCGGCAAGCTCGGCCGGCGCGGTGTAAACCGCAGGCTAACCGCGACCGACCTGGTCGATATCTACCAGCGCGAGGCAGAAAAGCAGCGGTTGCTCGTCAAGAAATCCGATTTTGCGCAGACGCGTTTGCTGTTCATCGTCGAGGCGATGAAAGATCTATTTGCTGACGAAGGGTTTTGTACATTGCTTCGGGCCGAGGGCCTAGAAACCGTGCCGCGAGCCCTTCAGGCAAGGATGAGCGGCGATGTCGAGGCTTGACTGGCACGACGACATGGCCGGCGACATCGCACCGGTCCATCAGGCTTTCGAGCGCGAATATGTCGAGGTGGCTATCGAGAAGTTAGTTCCACTGAAGAGACTTCGTGATGGTGTCCACGAAAGCAAAAAATACGCGCAGGTTCTGTCCTCGATCGAGACGATTGGCCTTGTGGAGGCGCCCGTCGTCATCTCGGCGCCGGGCGGCGATGGGCAATATTATTTGCTCGATGGCCACCTCAGAATCGAGGCACTGAAGCAACTCGGTATCGACAGCGTGAGCTGTCTCGTCGCGACGGACGAAGAAACCTACACGTATAACAAGCGGGTAAACCGCCTTGCTCCGATCCAGGAGTATCGAATGATCGCGCGGGCAATCGAGCGCGGAGTTGCGCCCGCGCAGATCGCCGAAGCGCTCGGTCTTGAAGTTCGGACTATCCAGAAGCGCTCGAAGCTTCTCGACGGCATCTGTCCCGAAGCGGCAGAGATTTTAAAGGACACGAATTGTCCGATGGCGGTGTTCGATCTTCTTCGGCGGATGTCGGACGCGCGCCAGGCCGAGGCGGCCGATCTCATGACGGGGCAAAACAATTTCACATCGCTGTTCGCCAAAGCGTTGCTCGCTGCGACACCCGACGACCAGCTTGCCAAGCGGCGCCGTAAGAGAAAGGCCGAGGACGGGGAACCGCCGAACAGCGAACAGCTCTCGCGCATGGAGCGAGAACTTGCCGTGCTCCAGTCGCGCATCAAGTCCGTTGAGGATAGCTACGGGATCGATAATCTGCACCTGACCCTGGCGCGTGGATACATTTGTAAGCTGCTTGGGAATCCGGAAGTGATCCGCTGGCTGACCCGCAATCGGCAAGAATATCTCGCTGAGTTCCAGCGCATCGCGGAGATCGAGACTCTCGTGCCGGTGCCCGAGCCGGCAATGTCATGAGTTGATGGGGACCCGGACCCGATAAGCGCGGGGACCGCGGGAGACGCCGCACCGTGGGGCGGATCAAGCGCGGAGGTGGGAAGGGCGGCGAACCCGCAAGAAGCCCACCAGGCCGGAAGGCATAATTCGGCCGCGTGGCATGGCGTGCCAGGGTCGGCACGCCATGCCGCTACTTTTCGCTTGTTATGCTGGCCCAATCGAGATCGAAGCGCGCCAGATATTTGCGCAGCCGGTCAGCGTCGTTCGTCGATTTGCGCTGTTCACGCGAGGCGGAGAATAATTGCCGCCCGGCGGCCGACAGGCTGCCGCAATCGCCGCAAGTCCTGACGACATACGCGAGCTGAACGCGGTCGAACGGATCGATTTGCGCGAGCTGATTGGGCGACAATAGAGCCTCGAGTCCATCGCCTACCTTCTTGTCACCTGACCAAAGCGAATGAAGCCGGGACGCTTCCAACGCGACGGTGTCGACGTCAATGCGCCCGGTCTGACTCAGCGTAGCCATGCGCGTAACACTGGCGGCGAGGTCCCGAAAATTGCCGCGCCAGCGTGATCCGGGATCTTCGGCAAAGCGCAGATAGCGATCGCGGGCTTCCTTGTTGAAGGTCACCCGCGTCCCCTCGCGTTCGGCAAAACGCTCGAGCTCATAGTCGAGGTTGGGGGCGATATCCTCTCGGCGGTCGGCCAGGCCAGGGAGGCTGAATGTCCAGAGGTTGAGACGCGCAAATAGATCCTCGCGAAACCGCCCCGCCGCCACCCCGTCCACGAGGTCCCGATTGGTGCCGGCAATGAGCTGAAAGGCGCTCTTAGCCTCCTTGTCGGAGCCTACCGGTAAAAAGACCCCGTCTTCGATCGCCCGCAGGATCATCGCCTGCTCGTCGAGACCGAGCTCGCCGATTTCATCGAGGAAAAGGACGCCTTTGTCGGCGGTCTTGAGCAGGCCAGGACGATCCTGGACCGCGCCGGTGAAAGCGCCCTTCCGATGCCCAAACAGCGCCGACATCGCGCTATCGCCCTTGAGGGTCGCACAATTGACCTCGACGAAAGCGCCGCCGATCTGGTGCCGGAGCTTCTTGAGCTCATAGATTTTGCGCGCGAGCTGGCTTTTGCCCGCGCCCGTTGGACCCATGAGGAGGATCGGCGCACGACTGCGCACCGCGACTTGCTCAATCTCGTCGATCATGCGGTTAAAGGCGGCGTTGCGGGTCTCGATTCCATTCTTGAGGAAGCTCGCACTTTCTGCGCTCGCCTCGGCAAAGCGCGTCGCGATGCTGTCGTACCGCGAAAGGTCGAGATCGATGGCGCTCCATGTTCCCACCGGCTGCGGCGCGCCGCGTTGCGGCTGCGTCTGGAGCAGCTTGCCGGGCAGGTAGCGCGCCTCGGTCAGTAGGAAGAGGCAGATCTGCGCAACGTGCGTACCTGTTGTGATGTGAATCAGATAATCCTGATTGTCGGGATCGAACGGAAAGCTGCGCGCGAAGTCGAGGAGCTTTCCATAAACCTCTTCGAAATCCCAAGGGTCATCAAAGTCCAGGAGTTGTGGGGCCACTTCAGTCTCGGGTGACACGTCGCGGATATCGTCGGCGACATATTCAGCGAGGCGGCGGTGATGGGTGCCGTGGAGCAGGACAAAGCGATCAACGCGTAAATCTTCCTGCATGCAGATGCTGACCGTCGGCCGCCACTTGTTCCAGCGGGAAGGGCCGAACTTGGCAGCGTCGAGTGTTGACCCCAAAAAGCCGATGACAGTGAGCGGTTTCATGATTCAACGTTATACAGAAATATAAAAAGCGATACAGGTATCTCTCATCCTAGCGAACGCACAGCGGCGATGCCGAAATTCACAGTCAAAAATATTGTTATATAACAATGGAATATTACTAATATGCGCTTGGCGAATCTGCTTGGCACGGCTTCTGCAACCATATGGGCGTCGGGGTTCACGTCTCCCGACAGGACGAAGCGATGGGGCGGCCGGAATAGGCCGGCCGCCCCAGAACGCATTTGAGGCGACGTGAAGAACGTTCGGCAAGGCTCGCCACCAAGCGAGGCTTGCCGCAAAGAGAAAGCAGGAGGTCAGCCATGACCCAGACGACCTACGAAGTGCTGAACGTCGAGGGCGGACGCCCGGTGAAAATGTGGACCCGCGGTGTGCCCGTGGAGGACATGGCGCGTGCACAGCTGCGCAAGGCGGCGCAGATGCCGTTCGTGTTCAAGCATGTCGCTGCGATGCCCGATGTCCATGTCGGCATTGGCGCGACGGTCGGATCGGTGATCCCGACCAAAGGCGCGGTGATCCCGGCAGCGGTCGGTGTCGACATTGGCTGCGGCATGATGGCGGCGCGCACCACGCTGATGGCGCACGACCTGCCCGACAATCTTGAGCGCATCCGTAGCGCGATCGAGGCAGCGGTGCCGCACGGGCGATCGGTTGGGCGCGGCCGACGTGACCATGGTTCGTGGGGCGATCCGCCCGCGGCGATCGTCGAGGCCTGGGCAACGCTCGCTGAACGCTTCGGTCATATCGTCGCCAAGCACCCGCGACTGAAGAACACCAACAACCTCACGCATCTGGGGACGCTCGGTACGGGCAACCATTTTATCGAGCTCTGCCTCGACCAGGATGCGCGGGTGTGGGTGATGCTGCATTCGGGGTCGCGCGGCGTCGGCAATGCGATCGGCACCTACTTCATCGAGCTGGCGAAGAGGGACATGCGTAAGTGGTTCATCAACCTGCCCGATGAAGATCTGGCCTATTTCCCGGAAGGGACCGACCATTTCGACGAATATGTCGAAGCGGTCGGTTGGGCGCAGGACTTTGCAGCGCTGAACCGGCGCATGATGATGGCAAATGTCATCGCCGCGCTCCGACAGCAGATTGCCAAGCCCTTTGAGGCCGAAGCGGAAGCGGTAAACTGCCATCACAATTATGTGACGCGTGAGAACCACTTCGGCGAGAATGTGCTCGTGACCCGCAAGGGTGCGGTGCGGGCGGCGAAGGGGTCGATGGGGATCATCCCGGGCTCGATGGGCGCGAAATCGTTCATCGTGCGTGGGCTGGGTAACCCGGAGTCGTTCGATAGCTGCAGTCATGGCGCTGGCCGCGTCATGAGTCGTACTGCGGCGAAGAAGCTCGTCACGCTCGACGAGCATATCGCCGACACCGCGGGCGTCGAATGCCGCAAGGACGAGGGCGTCATCGACGAGACGCCCAAGGCCTACAAGCCGATCGAGGCCGTGATGGCGGCTCAGGCCGACCTTGTCGAGATCGTCCATACGCTAAAGCAGGTGGTGTGCGTGAAGGGGTGACCCTTCACGCCGCCGCCAAATTGATCCAGAGACAAGACATGATTACCATCGACGGCGCCGAAGGCGAAGGCGGGGGACAGGTGCTGCGCTATGCTTGCGCCCTATCGCTTCTTACTGGCGAGCCCTTCACAATCGAGAACATCCGCGGCGGGCGAGAAAAGCCGGGGCTCATGCGTCAGCATGTAACCGCGATCGAAGCCGCATGCGTAATCGGTAGCGCAGAGTGCTCCGGGCTTGCCGTGGGATCGACCAGCATCGGCTTTCGACCCGGTGCCGTCACGTCCGGCAACTATCATTTTGCCGTCGGCACGGCGGGCAGCACGGGGCTTGTGCTCCAGACGGTCATGGTGCCGCTTATGCTTGCCAATGCGCCGTCTCGGCTTGTGATCGAGGGCGGCACCCATGCCTTGGCAGCTCCCCCGTTCGACTTTATCGAGCGGACACTGCTCCCGGTCATCAACCGCATGGGGCCGACGATTACGGCAAGGCTGGTTCGGCACGGTTTCTTTCCGCGTGGGGGTGGCCGTATCGAGATTGATATCGAGCCCGCTCCGCTCCGCGCGATTGAATGCATCGAGCGCGGTACAACTGGACCGGTGCAGGCGACCGCAATCATTGCAGGTATCCCTTTTGACGTTGCAGATCGTGAGCTGAAAGCGGCACAGAAAGTGCTCGTGGAATGGCCCGCGGAGGCCTTTGTGACGCGGCAGCTTCCTGCCGACCAGGGGCCGGGCAATGCGCTCTTGCTCGAGGCCAGTTTTGAGCATGTGACAGAGCTGATGTCGGGATTTGGCAAAATTGGCGTTCCGGCCGAACGCTTGGCGAAGACGGCGGCGAAGCGCATGGCAGGATATCTCACGGCGGATGCTTTCGCGGGCCCCTATCTGCAGGATCAGCTCCTGCTCCCAATGGCTCTTGCCCGCGGAGGCGCGTTCACGACTGTCAAGATCAGTGAGCATACGCGGACGGCCGCCAGCCTAATCGAACGCTTCCTCGGAACTGGTTTCCGGATAGGCGAGTGTGCGGAAGGCGCTAACCTAGTGGAGGTCGCTCGCTAGGGCGATCACCATTCCTTCAGACCGTTCGCGAGCCAATCGGCTTTGGTTTGGATTTCGACTGGTTCGCCTTCGGCGAGAGATGTTTCGTCAAAATAGAGCCGCGTCAGGTTGCCACATTCCACCCAGTAGTGGCGATTATCCTTTGGCGACCGGCGGGAGACCTGAGAATTCTGGACGGAATCGCAGGCACCGGACCGCGCGGCAATTTCTGCCGCCTTCTTGCGATCAGCGTTGATCGCCGGAATGGCGCTGCCGAATTTTGCCACGACCCCCGGATAGTCTTCTTTTGTGTACGGAGCGATCGCTAGATTCGTGATCGGCGAGGTCGTTTTGGTTTCGATTGCTTCTTTCTTCGCCGGCATGGGCGGCGGCGCTGCAGCTACTTCAGTGGGTTTTGATGTAAAAGTCGGGATAATTGAGATCAAGGCTATGACCGCAAAGCACAAAATGAAGGCAATTTTCATATTCTTCGACATGCCCGCTCCTCTCAGTTCCCGAGTGAGATAGACCCCAACAATTACTTCAAGGTAACCGCGCGCCGATTGATCGAGAGCTTGCTCAAGAAATTGGTAAGCTAGCCGCGCTAGATTGCTTCGTATGAAATGGCTTCTCGTAATCGGGCTGACGCTGATGCCGCTTACAGCATCCGCGCAGTATATTAGTGGCTCGGGGCGAGCGATGGACGGCGACTCCCTCGACATGGCGGGGATCGTTGTCCGCTTGCACGGCGTCGATGCCCCCGAGCTTAACCAAACGTGCTCGCGTCAGGGGCAAAGCTGGGCATGCGGCAAAGAAGCGTCCGCGAAATTGGCGCAGCTGGTGAATGGTGCGGAATTGCGGTGTGAGCAGCGCGATGTTGATGGCTATGACCGGATCGTTGCCACCTGCACCGCGCGGCAGGTAGATCTGGGCCAAGCCATGATCGAAGCGGGACTTGCAGTCGCGTTGCCACAATCTAGTGATCGCTATCTCGGCGCCGAGGCGCGCGCCAAGGCAATGAAGCTCGGCATCTGGAACTCAGACTTTCAACAGCCGGCCGACTATCGGGCCGCCAATCCCAGAGTGCATCAACCGAAGCGGCCGGTATCGACCGCTCGCCAGCCGATCGCATCGCCTTCGCCCGGGGGCGTCTATTACCGCAATTGTAGTGCGGCTTGGGCAGCGGGTGCAGCGCCCCTTTATCGCGGTCAGCCTGGATATCGGCCAGAGATGGATGGCGACGGTGACGGGGTGGCTTGCGAGCCATTTCGGCGGCGCTGAGCGATTAGCCTGGGTTGAATGGCCTTCAGCCAAAGTTTCTGGCGCGGTGTTTCGACTATGCGTAGGCCAACGACATGACGATGATCGGCACGAGAATCGAAGAAACGGGAACCTTGCTCCGTGACGCGGGTGGCTTTTCACTTCGCCGTGACCTTGGCGGCCGGTGGCGCCTCGACTTGCACCGCGTTCCGGTCGACCACATCGAAAAGCGTGTTCGCATTACCGGCATCGTGGTGGGTGAAGACCTGGTCGATGTCGACGGAGTAGCGCCTGACAATTTTGCTTCCTCGCCGCTCGCTGCCGGCGCGTAGTGCCTGTGCGCCACCTACACCCCTAGAACAAATATTTAAGCGCCTGCCAGGCGCCGACGAGGAATGAGCCTCCTACCAACGCGGTCGCGATCCAGAATTCGATAGCGATCGCCCGGTCACGCCATTTCGGTTCGCGTTCTTGCATACGCTCTGCTTGGCAGCGCGAAATAATGTAGGAAAGCGCCAGTTTGCGCCTCGTGACGCCAGTCTAAAAGCCCCCCGACGGATCAGTTACTCCTGAACAGCATATTAGGGCCTGTGCTCTTGCCGTCGAACGACAGCACTGACCGCAGGCGGCGGTTTTTGTGGCGGACCGAATTGGCGCTGTTGCGCTGCAAGGTGACACGGCCGGTGTAGAGATGTGGAAGACCATTGCCGCGCGCCTGAACGACCTATCGCAGAGGGACCGTGGGGAATTCACCTGAAGCGCTGAACATCAGTTCGCTCGGCAATGGGGTGTTCGAGACTCAATCTTGCGACGTGGGCGCAGTTCGAACTTGTCTGACGAGAACCACTTCGAAATGCCCTGTGTCGCCATCAAACTCTGTGATCTCCCAATAGGTGTCAGCGCGGCCATCCTTCGCTACCCACGGCTGTGCCGTGCCGTAGCTTTCACCAGGCTCGCCGCTTACTATGACGACATCAACGCGGCCCCCGAACTCCTCCAGCGCTCGGCGAAGGTGCCGGATGCGTTTGGTATTGCCGGACTTGGTGCCCCAATTCTCGATCGGGTCGGCATGGACCACCGTATTCATCCACATGAGACCATCGCGCGTTCCTACCTCCTTCTTCCAGAGGGAGATGCAAACGCCATCGTCGTTTTCGGCACTCCAATCCTGCCGCGGCGCTTCAACATGATATCCTAGGTGCTCGAACGCCTCGACAAACTGCATTTTCGATCTCCTACGCTGATCGCCTCTTCACATCTGATATAATGCTGGTCGATTGATCCGTCTTGAGCCAGCTCGCGAGCTCGTCAGCCGTAGTCGCATCCGAGCTTTTGATGTCGCATTCCCATACGATGGCAACCCGCCAATTGGCGGTGAGCAAGGCGGCTTCGTGCTTTCTGTCGCGCGCTACGTTGGCCTGAAATTTTTCGGCCCAGAACTCGGGTCTCGTTGCGGGTGTCGTCGCGAACCGGCAACCCTCGTGACGATGCCAGAAGCATCCGTGAACAAAAACCGCTGCCCTGTAGCGGGGAAATACGAGGTCGGGGCTGCCGGGTAGACGTTTGTCATGCAGCCGGAAGCGAAAGCCTCGTGCATGCATGGCCTTGCGTAAAAGCAGTTCAGGCTTCGTATCCTTGCCGCGGATATTGGCCATCATCCTTGATCTGGTGGCAACGTCGACAATGTCGACCAATCCGTATTCTCCCTGGCGTGTTCGGCACGTCCTGGTATGAGGACGTCGCGAAGGGAAATTTCGTCACGATGAGCCGTATCTTCAAGACCGTGGATCTGTTTGCCGGACCGGGAGGCTTGGCCGAAGGCTTTTCGTCGATCAGAAACGCTGGCCGCCCCGTATTCGACATTGCCCTTTCGGTAGAAAAGGAACCTTCCGCTTTCCGGACATTGCGTCTTCGGGCGTTCACGCGGCAGTTTCGCCGGATACCCGATACCTATTATCGCTACATCGCCGGCGAGATCTCGCGCGAAGAGCTAATCGCGGCACACCATGTAGAATGGAAAGCCGCCGAGAACGAAACTGCGCTTCTCGAACTTGGGACCGATAATGCGAAGGCGGAGATCGACCAGCGACTGGACGCTATCCGGGCGAATGGGAATGACGATACCGTATTGATTGGCGGCCCCCCCTGTCAGGCCTATTCGCTTGTTGGCCGAGCTCGAAACCGCGGAAACAGCGCATATGATGCTGCAGCCGATCATCGGCACTTCCTCTATCGGGAATATATCCGGATTCTCGATCGCCTTCGCCCGGCCGCCTTCGTCATGGAAAACGTCAAGGGCATCCTGTCATCGAAGGTCGAAGGTGAGGGCATCTTCGCGAAGGTGCTTGCCGATCTCCGGAATGCTGGTGGCGCCCCTGACGGATACACGCTTCTGCCGCTCGTCTCTGACGGGAGGGGGAGGCACGGAGAGCATATAATCCGCAGCGAGCTCTACGGTATTCCGCAGCGTCGACACCGTGTGATCCTTGTTGGCATGCGTTCGGACAGACTGGCCGCTCGATCCATCCTAATGAATCATTGGCTTTCTGCAGATACGGGTACGCGCAGCGTCGCGGACGTGCTTGGCGACATGCCGAAGCTGCGCAGCGGGCTCAGCCGACAGGTCGATTCCGAAAGTGCCTGGCGTTCGGCTGCCGTTGACGCATTCGAGGCGGCCGCTCGCGCGTGCAGAGAGGCAGGTTCGGGCGAACTGGACGAGGTAGGGACCGCGCTGGATGCCCACCGCGCTACGTTGGCAGCTGCCAAGGAGAAACTGCCCCGCAGTGATCGCCGCGTCACCGCGGTTCGTGACAACTGGTTGAGCGACTGGCTGATCGACGATCGTCTCCGGGCACTGCCCAATCACGAGACACGGGGTCACATGGTCACGGACCTCGCGCGCTACGCCTTCGCTGCCACCTTCGCAGAGCGACGCGATCGCTCGCCCAAGGCGAGCGAGTATCCCCGCGCGCTCGCGCCGGACCACCGCAGCTGGGAAAGCGGAAAGTTCGCAGACAGGTTTCGGGTACAGCTCTGGAACGAGCCGTCGACCACGATCACGAGTCACATCTCGAAGGACGGGCATTATTTCATCCATCCAGACCCACTGCAGTGCCGAAGTCTGACCGTTCGCGAAGCTGCCCGGCTTCAGACCTTCCCCGACAATTATTTCTTCGAGGGCAACCGGACCGAGCAATATGTCCAGGTCGGCAATGCAGTGCCCCCTCTGCTCGCACATCAGATCGCCAAGGTCGTCCATTCGCTGCTGGAACCGAACACTCGCGATTGAACAATTCGCAGAATGCCTATGAGGTGGATTTCACCTACTATGAAAGCCACTTCTGGAATTCCTTCGGAAGGATATCCCTGATCTTCCCGGAAGGCATCTCGTAGAGATCGAGTTCATGTAGAGTTGTGGCGAAACGACTGAGACCAGGCGTCGAAAACTTCGAGGCGTACCCGGCCGGCCTGACATCATGCTTCCGCGCTGGCGCGTCGTCATCGAGGTTCGAGGCTGCTTCTGGCATCTCCATGAGGATTGCCGCCTGGCAACCAAACTGTCGACCAGTCCCGACTTCTGGGATGCGAAGTTCCGTGCGAACGTCGAAAGGGACAAGCGGAACGTGATGCTGCTGCGCGATGCCGGCTGGACGGTTGCGATCGTCTGGGAATGCGCGCTCAAGGCCCGCAACATCGACGTCGTGACGGGTGCTCCTCACGTGGATGCAGTCGGACGAGGGGATGCTCGAAATCCCCACGGAGCCCGCGGGAGCCGGTCCGGCACTGCTCTCCTGACGGGCCCGCAGCCTTGGTGCCCTGACAGGAACCTTTCAGGCTTTCTCTGCCCTTTCGAAGAACCCCTGCACTCGAGCCAGCCTCTCCTGTTCGCCGAGCGCGCCGAGGCAGGTGATCTCGTTATCCCGCCGGATCATGCGCGCAGCGCGCCGCGTGATCGGCTCCATGCGGTTCGAGCCGACACGGGCTGAACTCACCACCCAGGCTTCAGCCAGCGCGCGCGCAATATTCGAGTCCGCGCCAATGCCGGGCCTTTCGGTAATCTGCACGGAAGCATCTTCGGACAGGGCACGAAGCAGACCCCACCTGTCCTCGTGATCCTCGCCGCGGTCTACCGCACGAGCCCTGAGCCAGAGCCTCTGGAACGTGTTCCGCACTCCACCGCGAAAGCGGTCCGGATGCCCATTTTCGAAGCGCCAGAGGACGATGCCGGGCGCAATGCAGCACGCGACGCAGGCCCACACGTCGTCCCGCATCGCCTCGGCTTTGTGGAGAATGCCCCCTTCGCCCAGCCAGGCGCCGCAAGCTGCATCAAAGGCAGCCCGGTCGGTCGCCCCGCCGCTGTTCGGAAAGCCATGCTGCACTGCCAGTGCGGTCAGGCCATCGAGAAGTGTCTGGAGATCATCCTGTGACGCTCGCGATCCACCGCTGGCCGCGTGGGTGATCGAGCTCGCTGCGGCCGCCAGGCGCTCGGCCATCGTACCCTCGCGCAGGAGGTCCGGAGAGCCCAGCAGCCTGCGAACTCCGATCTCGTCGAGGCGTGGCATGAGACGTACGTCATTCGGCATCGAGCTCTCCCTGGAAAAGGCCGCCGATCGACAGGTCGAAACGCGCCGGATCGTTTTCGGCGAGCGTGCGCACCGAGCCCACCGATTGTCCTGGGAAAGCCTGGTTTATCCATGCCTCGATCACCGAACCCGTCGAACCTGGCGTGCTGATGGCCGGGTCGGGAGGGAAGTGGTCGAGCGTGATCGCAGAGCGAATCATCTGTCCGGCGACCGAGCAGATGAGCATCCTCAGAACAATGTCCTCCTCGTTCTGGACCGCCTCCACGAACTCCGGACGGTCCTCATTAAGATAGAGGCGGACAGAACTCGTGAACTCTTGGTCGAGATGCTGCGGCGACCAGTCAAGGAACCATTGGGCATCCCGGTGACCTTCCGAAAACGCCTCTGCAAAGCTAACGGTTTCCATCGGGAAGCGCATGCCCGCCGGATCGACGCTGATGCGGACGCTGTCCTTCCAGAGCCGGGCCCCGCGATGCTTCGGCGACAGGCGGCCGGTTGTCGAGCCGGTCGAATGGAGAACAAGCTCGGTCGCCAGATTCAGCGATCGCGACACGTCGTGACCATGAACCGCGATTTCGAGACTGGCGGTAGGATGCTCTGCGTCCAGCACTTGGCGCACGACAATCTGCTGGCCTCGGGGAATACGTTGATTGCCGGTGCCCTGCGTGACGATGCAGAGAAACTGGAGGCTGTCGGGAGCAATGCCAATCTCGTCCGCAGCACGGGCGAAGTCCACACTCACATGACGCTCCATCCTGAGCGACGCCGAATAATCGAAATGCTCGATCTGATGGTTGTCGATCACGCACGGCTCGCCGTCGAGCGTTGCGAGCCAAGGGCTCGCCACGACGGCATCGCCGTCCGGGCGAAGGTACGGATATGCGATCTCGACCATCAGGAAACCTGCTCGGTTGCGGTCACCCGGATTCCGGCCGCGCCATCGTCGGGGAAAGCGATACGTGCGAACAATGTCGTGTCGGAGTTTGACGCGGCTACGATCCCCGTCGAAGTCGTCAGTCGGGTTCCCGCTTCGTCCTCCCAGCATATGAAGGATACATCCTGATCGTCATCCTCGGCGTCCGCGAGCGCGCCGTCCATCACTGCGGCAGGCGTGGCGACGAGTCGCAGCGAATGGCCGCTGCTGTTGGCGACGTCGATCTGAAATACTGCCTCGACACCGTCAGTTCCTTCCTCGATCCTCCGGAACCGAGGTTCGCCGATGTGCCATTGACGCCGACCCGCTCCCCGGCCTCCGGAACCTCCACCGACACCGCCGCCGGGACGTCCGCCCCCCGCGCGCGTGTTGCCGAATATCGGGATGCAGTTGCCCAGTCGGTCTGCGGCCCGGGCAAGCGGAGGTTGCTCCGAACCTCCGGAGGCAGCGCCAGGCCCCGGATAGGCATATGACGTCGCAAGGTATTTCAGTCGAGACAGGGCGACCCGTACATACGTCTTCGCCCAGCTCTTTGGCATCTGATCCGGAATCCAGTCGTCATGTGCCGGCGGTTCGGCATCCGCGAAGGCCTGTTCGACCTCGGGGTCATCATTACATATGAAGACCCCGGCCCACTCGACCGTGTCACTCGGCAGCTGAGTGCCCTCGACATATTTCACGACAAGCTCGACCGGCCGCATTAGGGCGATGTGCGCACTCGACGACGGCAGCAGGCTCTCGCCCTCCGGGACCAGATACCGGCGGGGTTGCCGGAATCCGCGCCGGATTGAGCATTTCCCAAGGTGCTGTATGGGGCGCTCGGAATCGATGTCGTACAGGTTAGGGCCGCCATCCTTCACGCAGCGATAGGCTTCGACAAACAGGTCCAGTGGTGGAAACTGCTCTGGTGCCGGCAGCGGCAGTACCTCGCCGTCGATCTCTACCTCGAACTCTATCGGCAATTCGCCGTCAAGTCCGGGCAGCATCTTTGGCCAGAAGTACCAAAGCAGCGCCTCCTGTATTTGCGCGCCAATGTCCTCCAGCGAAAGACCGTCGTCGAAGTCCGGATCCAGGACGACCAGCGTGGTTCCCGTAAGGCCATCGTCGCGGTCGGGCAGTCCCAGCAGCCGGCGAAGGCGAGCAGCCTGCTGCCCGGTTACCGGGTCCACCACATCCTCGTCTTCGACTTCAGTGCCCCACCAGTGGCGGCCAGTCAGGCGACCATGCTTCCTCATGTCGCGGGCCTCGCCGAGGTGGCAGGCAATGAAGCGATTGATGGGCTTCTCCTTAGAGGAAAGCGTCACGGTGTCGATCAGCACGGTGCTGCACCGGCTCAGCTGATAGAGCGAGCTCTTGCCATATCCGTAGGTGCCGCCTCCTCCGGCGACGTCGCGTCGCGCGCCCATGTTCCGGACGAAGTTGACGAAGTCGTTGGCTTCGCCCCGTTCGGGAATACGGTCAGCCCGGACCGGTCCGCCGAGGCCCGCCGTCTGCCAGTCGGAAATCTCCATAACCACCTGGCGATCGGCATCGAGGAACTCCCGGATACCCATGGCGGAGGACTGGTGAGGAGGCAGTTCGGCAAACACTTCCTCTTCCAGGATCGCGAGTTCCTTCGGCCGGAGTGCGCGCAGGCGAATACGGTAGCCGACACCGAAGTCCTCCCGTCTCGCATCCCACGAATTCTGGACAGTCTCCCGGATCACGGTATCCAGCAAGCTTAGTGCCGGCGTGCCGAGGAGCTTCTTCATTCCGTCGGCCGTCATGCCTCCCGCAGCCTTGAAGCATTCCGCGTGAAGGGTCAGGGGTTCAGGCATGCGACAATCTCCTCGAGCAGGCCGTCGACGGAAGCCGCCGCCACGCGGAACCCGGAGGCGAAGTCCAGATCGACGCGGTACCGGAAGTGGCTGACGCCCGCGGGCAGCGGGTCCTCGGCAAATGAGGCCGGGGTGAGGCGCGGGAAACCATCCGCCACCGAATAGAATTCGGTAGAAAGCATTCCGAACCTAAATCCGGTCCAGTCATTGGCAAGCTCCGAAGCATATCCGACCATCGCCAGACGATCGGCCACCGCGCCCGGGTCGCTCGCAATACGCAGTGCATGCTCGGCCTCACCCGGGATCGACAGCTCGCCAGCCGCATCAAATTCTAGGACGAGGTGCGCGAGATGAAGGGAGCCATCCTGCGGTGCCATCAACTGGTCGATTGCCGATACCTCTATCGTCCTCGATTGCGCCCGTAGCGATGTCTTGACCTCGATCGCCCTGCCACCGGCCCGGAAATCATGGCGAGCTCCCGTCGGGCCGAGCCAGAGTTCCCAAGCGTCGTTCCGGACGGCCAGCAGCCGGTTCAGGATCACGAGCTCACCGAGCAGCCCGAGCGCGACCTCCAGCGTCGGGCGATCGCGGTTGGCGCCAACCAGCAGGCTGCGGAAGTCGGTGATTGCTTCCTCGATACCGCGGGCAGGCTCGCCCCCGGCGCCGAGGCGCCGGATTATGTCGGCAACTACCTTCTCGAACACTGCCTCCAGTCGTTCACCGCGACAGGTGAGGTCGATGAAGCGGACCGGCAAGCCTCGCTGAAGGAGGACGCTGTCGCGAAGTTCAAGGCCGTTCGTGTCGTCGATTGCGGGGAACCTCTCGCCCGGCATTAACGGGACGAGCAGCCGGGCTTCGCGCTCGGTTCCGATCGCGAGCCTGACCGGGCCAGCGCGGACTTCGACGTCAACGACAAGGGAGGGGACGCCTAGGTCGTTGTTGCGACCCGTCTCCTCCCTCAGGCGCTTCCATCCTACACCGGCGAGCGTGTCCGTCATGCGGCTTGCCCGTCAGCGCCGACGTCCGCCTCGACATCCTCTTCCTCACCATCGTCATGGTCGATCGGCACTCGGACGTAGCTGGTCTTCGTCCCGCGATCAGGAAGCGCCAGCCCGACTGCCAGGATGTCACTCACCGCGTCCAGCGGTTCGCGGAGCTTGTCGGACCTGGGCGTCGAGTTCGCGTCGATCGCGTACAGCAGCAGAAGCGGGATACGGTCACCCACCTGCGCCTGCCGGAACTCCTTGATTGAGTCCCATGAGGGGTCGTCCGGGCTGCCGTTCACGTCCATGAGCAGGTCTTGGCGCGACATCAGGCCCTTGATGTCGGCAAGACCATCCCGGGTCAGACCCTTGAGGCGGGCGCGATTGACGAGACCGACCTTTCCGAACGCGCCGAGCGGGAGGTTGGACTTGTTCTTTCCGCCAGCCTCGACGATGCCCACATTCCACGTTTTGTAGGGCTGATCTGCCCTTCCGGCCTCGAGGCGGATGTACTCGAGCAGCTTGCCCGAAACGAGATCGCGCTGATCGCTCCGGTAGTTCTCGAGGAACGCCATGGCGTCCTCGTAGGTGACTCCCGTAATGAGCCGCCCACGCGGTACCGTCGTGATGCCCTCGCCGGCGGCCGCGTCTATCAGCCTGGAGGCCGCCGTCCAGTTGTGGTCGAGCGTATCCTTATCCCGGTGCGGAAAACGGATGGTCTGGAGATGCTCGCCGGAGAAGCTGACATCGCATGCCTGCGCGGCGTACATCTTCTTCGCTGCAGTGATCGCCATGCCCGGAATCCGCCGCACGCGGATCGAGAAGTCTGCCGGCGTTATGTCACGCTTGCGGTACTGCTGGATATCGGCGCGGATTTCCGCTTCGACAGAGGCGAGGTCGCGAAAGGCACCCTGCAGGTCATCGGTCATCCAGATGCGGGGAAGGTCCGCATAGCCGAGACGAAAGCCGAACCAGCGCCCCATCTGGAGAAGGGTATCATACTGGTTAGACGACCGGACGAAGTAGCTGACCACCAGCCCCTCGATGGTAAGGCCGCGTGCTAGGACCGAGCCGCCGACCACGATGTATTTTTTGGGCCCTTTCGTGTAGTCGAGGCGCGTCTCACTGTCGCTGTTCTCGACGACGATCTCGATGTCAGCGAGTACCTGCCCGAGCTGCTCGCGGACGGCTGCGAAGGACACAGGCGCCAGCTCGAAGCGGGACGCATCCACCCTAGCTGTTTCGTCGTGCCAGAGCTTCTCGAGCCGTTTCAGGACGGTCTTGTCGTCCTTCGCTAGTTTTGCCGCGATTTCAGCTTTCCAGTCGCTGATCTTGTCGGCGAGCGCGTGATGGGGGTGCGTGTAGACCGTGGTGTGCACGAGCATCGAGCTGTGGTCGGCGGACTGACCTCGCACGTACCGGCAGGCTGTCGCGAGCAGGAAGTAGCACAGGGAATCCGCTAGGGAGCCCGGGATAGCCGGTTCGAACGTGAGTCGATCCTTCGCCGACGGCGGCCGTACCAGCGGTACGTCTGCGTCGGGCACGTCCCGGATCATGTCCAGTCCGGCTTCTTCGGGGGTTTCCTCGTCGGCCTCGATGGCGTCCCTGCCGAACAGGCTCTCCGGACCGAAATAGCCGTCGGGCTTCGGCAGGTCGGTGATGAAGTCCTCAGGGTAGAGGTCGTCCAGACCGCCCGTCGGCTTCTCCGGATTGATCAACACGTTGGCAAACGGTGTCGCCGTGTAGCCGACATACTGGGCCTTCGGCAGTGCGGCGAGGATCCTGCGAATCCGTTCGTTGATGGCGGTCATGTTGTATTGACTGCCGGTCGCGTTGACGCCGGCCTGGTCGCACTCGTCGTCGATGATCAGTACAGGCATGCGCGCGCGATGGGTGGGGGGCGTCTTCTGGATCGTAGCTAGCAGTGCATCGAGCGGCGCCACGTTCTTCTTTACCGCGGCGATCTGCACGGCATCCATGATCGAGAACCACTTGCTGGCCGGCTTGTGAAAATCGGTATCGCTCGTCGTGTGGAGGTGCCAGCCATACTTGTTTCGGTCGAGCAGATCGAGTTCGAGCCTGTCCTGCGTCTGCCTGCGTAGAGAGTTGGTCATGCCCGTCAGGACGATGACAAAGCGATAGCCTGCGTCCACAGCCTTGGCGATCACGGCCTCCATGTTCGCCGTCTTGCCGCTCTGCACGTACCCTACCACCAGGCCGCGACCACGGAACTCCGATTGCCCAGGGTTCTCGAGCAGAGAGACGACCTCCGTTGACGTTGCGTCGATGCTTTCAACGGTCTCCTTCGGCCACTTCTTCCTCGTGAGGAGGTAAGACTCCAGTTTGGGCCAGTGCTGGTCCCCCGCGCGCGGGCCGTCGTACCAGTGCGGACGACGCGGCTTGCGCAGCGAATAGTTGCCGAGGAATTCGATCTTCTTCTCGTAGGCGGACTCGAGCTCTGCGACGGCAGCCTTCCAGTTCGCTTCATGCTGTGCGTCCAGCGGCCCGAGGAAGCGCTCGAACGAGGCACGCGCTTCGTGTGCGGCCGTTTCGAGGTCCAAGCCGGCAGCCTGTTCCTTACGGATGTTTGTCACCCAAGCTTCGACCTGTCCGGCGGCGGGGGGGGGGAGAGGCGGTGCATCCGCTTCACCGATGAGCGATGCTACCGAAACACCGTAGTTCGCGGCCAATGCCTTCAGGATGTCGATACCAGGATTGGAAGCGATCCCGCGCTCGAGTTCCGATAGATATGCTTTCGAAGCGCCGATCTTATCAGCGACTTGCTGAAGCGATTCGCCCGTTCCGGCGCGCAATTTCTTGAGAAGGGTGGGAAGGGACATTTTCTCTCCGTGATCTGCTTGACTGGGCCGCCGTCCGTTGTTGCAGATGCACATTCCATTTTGGAAGACAAATGTCAATCGTCTGCCAAAACATACAGCTGTGTTCGCTGAAACGTTTTCCGTCGCCTCCGCCGCGCATCTCAAGTGCGGTCAATACGGCACGCGGATCGATCTGATCCAGTCTGGACCTACCTTGACATAATTCTCAGGAAGCGTCGCCATACCTTCTGCTGGTGTGCGCAGTCCTCGAAGCAAAGGTCCGTTTTTGGCCGGTTACGGACTGGCAGGTTTCGAAGAGACACGGGGCTATAGCTGCCATTCCCGCTCCATCCTCGTAGGCTGGACCCACCGCGTTTAATCTGACCTCATACGAATTTGTCAGAACGTGCCCAGACGCAGGTCGCGCCAAAGACAGCGATTACCCTCAAGACCAGGAGCAGATTTTCACTTAAGCGGCCGCCTCTCTGGCGAATTTCCCGGGTGGACAGCCCTGTCGTTTACGAAATGCCGTACTGAACGCGCTGGCCGATTCATAGCCGATTTCGTCCGCAATCCGATCGAGCGATTTGGCGCCTTCTGCGAGCGCCTGCTTTGCGATCGCCATTCGCCAGCGCGCCAGATATTCGATAGGCGGGCAGCCCATAACCTCTCCAAACCGGGCCGAGAATGCCGAGCGCGACATGCCGGCGACGGCGGCGAGGCCGCCGACCGTCCAACCCGCGCGGACGTCTGCGTGGATCGCCCCCAGCGCGCGGGCGAGCCCCGGATCGCGCATGCCGTTCAACAGACCCGCGGCCGCGCCATCCGTCAAAACGCTCTGCCAGCGCAGCGCCTCGATCAGCAGGGCCTCCAGCATCCGCCGGAGGAGCAGGTCCTTGCCAGGACGATCGGCAGCGCATTCCTCGGCGAGCAGGTCAATGAGCCGTCCGAAGCGCGTCGCCCTGCCCTGCGATGCGGGAATATGGATGCGGCCCGGGAGCAAGGCAAGGAGCAGCGGTGCGTTCA
Source organism: Sphingopyxis solisilvae (assembly GCF_015475875.1). Classification (GTDB taxonomy): domain Bacteria; phylum Pseudomonadota; class Alphaproteobacteria; order Sphingomonadales; family Sphingomonadaceae; genus Sphingopyxis; species Sphingopyxis solisilvae. The sequence continues at coordinate 85,663 of NZ_JADKYM010000008.1, forward strand.
CCCGATCGAATGCGAAGCTGCCGCCGAGCGCGACGAAATCGGGCTCCCCTTCCCCATCGCCATAGCGGACAGGCTCGACGCGCGGTTCGACAGAATCGCACCGGATGCCCGGTTCGCTGCTCAGCGTAAAAGCAGGCGTCGTCGGAAGGAGAAGGAAATCGCCCGGCATCAGAAGAAGCGGCGCCTCGCCTGCGAACGTCAGCCAGGCACTCCCGGCTAGAACGATGGTGAAGCCGGGTGCATCATGGGCGGCATAGCGAACCCCCCATGCCCCCTTGCCGGAGATGGGTTTGGAGACGGCCGCGTCTGGGCGCAGCAGGGAGACGACATCACTCAAGGGATCCATTTGGACGATCCGTAACTATTATTGGATATTTGATTATATATCGTATTGACTTGCCTGTCTATCTCCTGGTGACCGACGTTCAAGGAGACAGACAATGACCGACACCATCCTCATCACCGGTACCTCATCAGGCTATGGCAAGGCCATCGCCGAGCATTTCTTGAACGAAGGCTGGCATGTCATCGCCACGATGCGCCGCCCGCAAGCTGCCGCGTTCGAAGCCGAGACCAGCCGGCTTCGCGTCTTGCCGCTCGACGTGACGGACGCCAACAGCATTGCATCGCTGATCAAGGCCGCCGGCCCCATCGACGTGCTGGTCAACAATGCCGGCATTGGCGCGGTAGGCGCGTTCGAAGCGACGCCGATGGCGCTGGTACGCCAACTCTTCGAAACGAACACGATCGGCGTGATGGCCATGTGTCAGGCAGTTATCCCGCAAATGCGGACGCGCCGCGCGGGCACAATCGTCAACGTGACCTCGAGCGTCACGCTTGGCGCCTTCCCCTTGGCCGCGGCATATACGGCGAGCAAACAGGCGATCGAGGGATTCACCGGTTCGCTGGCGCATGAACTGGCTCATTTCGGCATCCGCGCGAAACTGGTGGAGCCCGGTTACGCACCGACCACGCGGTTTGGCGCCAATGCCATCATGCCGGTCGATCAGCTCATCCCCGAAACCTATGCCGCCTTCGCCCATCCTATCATGGAAGCGTTCGCAGCGCCGACCCTGACGACGCAAGAGAGCGATGTTGCCGAAGCTGTGTGGAACGCCGTTCATGACACTGGGGGGCAATTGCGCTTTCCGGCAGGCCACGATGCCCGAGCGCTCGCCGGAGCGTATTGAGGGAACAGATGCATGGTTGGGACGGCGTCACTAACATCAGGGTTCCGGAATACGTGCGCGCCCGTTCGTTTTCTCGATAGGTTAGCAGTAAAATGTATCAACTGGCCGCTTTCAGACGGTCAGCTTCCAGATTTGGCTCGCGAGAAGCAGCCGTCGCATCCCTGGGCGCAATGAAACAATCCGACAACATTGAATTCCCGGAACGTCAGCTAGCTTGAAGGGTCGCGCGAGACGCGATGAAGCTAGACCTCTCGCTCGGCCCGCCGCGCCGACGCCAGGCGGTCAATATTGCGCAGGAACGCCGCCAGAACGGGCGATGGATTATCTGCCCGGTACCCCGCAGCGACCTCGATCACCGGCCCGTTCTCGATAAGCGGCCGGCTGACCAACGAGGCCGGGAGCAGCGCTTCGACATAGGCGGGTAGGAGCGTGACCCCTTGGGTCGATGCCACGAGGGATATCCCCGTCGCATAGCCGTCGAGGAAGTGCGTCGGTGTCATCGCAAGCCCGCGTTCGCGGAAATAGCGTGCGACGATATCCCTGAGCACATGCGGCGTGTCGGAGTAGCCGATGAAAGAAGCGGGATCGATCTCGCGCGGATCGATTCTGGGTTTTGCCGCGAGCGGATGCTTGCGCGGCAGGATGACGAGGATCGGCTCATAGTCGATGACCTTGTAGGTCACATTTGGCTGCGGCTCGATCCGCGAGAACCCGAGATCGATCTCGCCGCGCTGGACCGCAGCCCCGATCGCCGGCGAGAAGTCGCTCGTGACACGGAAGTCGGTCGCCTGGAGTTCGTCGCGCAGCAGGCTTGTGACGTGTCGCAGCCACTCGACCTCATGCCCCGTCAGGAAGCCGACGGCGAAGCTCGCCTTGACAGGCCGTACCGCGCGCCGCGCCGCGGCGATGGCTTCGCCCGCCTGCGCGAGCGCAAGCCGGGCGTGATCGAGAAATACAGTCCCCGCTTGCGTCAGCGCGATCCCGCGCGGCCCGCGGACAAAAAGCTCGGCGCCGACCTCGGCCTCAAGATCTCTCAATTGGCGGCTGAGGGAAGGTTGCGACGTATGCAGCCTCTTCTCGGCGGCCTCGGTGAGGCTGCCCGTTTCGGCCACGGCCACGAAATAGCGAAGATGGCGCAGTTCCATTAGCTATGCCTCATAGGCATGACTGACCCAGAAGCAAAGTCTTTGTGGGCCGCTGTCTCATGACATATCTGACGGTCACCGAGCATGAGGCAGGCCTGCCTCTGAGGAATGAATAAGCCACCGCATTACGGATTGTTGGCGTGCACGATGCCGTTCGTGCGCCGATGGACCACGTGCGGTTGGCCGACATGCCTCTCGGCAGATCCGTCCCGTGCCCGTTTCCCCGACCCCGGGGCTGATCGCTTTCGCAGAACCGCTGTTAGGAGAAGAGCAATGACCAAGATTCTGATAGTTCTGTCGGCTGCCGACACCTGGACCCGCGCCGACGGTTCCAAATATGAAAGCGGCGTGTGGGCCGAAGAATTCGTCGTGATGGACGAGAAGTTCCTTGCCGAAGGCTGCACCGTCGATATCGCCACGCCGGGCGGCGTCGCGCCGAAGATCGACCCGCACAGCATGAACCCCGACGTCGTCGGCCAGGATAATGTCGAGCATTTTCGTACCTATCTCGACAGTATTGCTGACCGGCTCACCAGTCCGCTCGTCCTCGCAGATATCGATGGCCGTCGCTACGACGCGATCGTCATTCCCGGAGGACATGGCCCCGTCGAGGATCTTTACAAGGATGCCGACATGGGCCGCATCCTCGTCGAGGCCGATCGTGCCGGCATCCTTATCGCCCCCGTCTGCCACGGTCAGGCCGCGCTGCTGGCCACCCGCGCACCCGACGGGAGCTGGCCGTTCGCCGGACGCGCGATGACATCGTTCAGCGACGAGGAGGAAGTCGAGCTCGGGACCGCCGACAACGCACCCTGGCTGCTGGCCGACACGCTGCGCAAGTTGGGGGCACGCTATGAAAAGGGTCCCAATTGGGGCGCCCATGTTGTGCGCGATGGCAATCTGCTGACGGGTCAGAACCCGGCCTCCAGCCTGCCGCTGGCCGAGGCCGTTCTGGCGGCTCTCCGTTAAACCCTGCTCCGAAGTGGGGCCGGCCACCCGGCCGGCCCCACTTCTTGCCGTTGCAAGGGGCCGGTAGGAGACTGACCGCTTCTGGTTATCGAACGGCGAATATCCACGTCCAGTTCTGGTCAAGAAAAGGCCATGGTTCCCAAATCGCATTCACGCTCCGTCATCGTCTTCCACAAATCGATCGGCAAGATCAGCTCCGGCATCGCAACCGTCGTAATTGTCGCATTCCCAATCGCCATCGTCATTCCGGCTCATGCTCGCCCCACAGCCGCAAAGCCGTTCCCGAATGTCGTCACCCATCTTCACCTCCATCGTCGCGCGCTAGTATCGACCGGAGCGAACGTACTGGCAAGGGGGCGGGAGCCTGCCGATGTAATCGGATGTGGCCGCCGAAGCTGAAGATATCCTACTGCCGTTCGGGCCGAATTATCTGTTGATTTCAAACGATAAGGCGACCGCAGCTATGCCGGAGCAATATGCGCATGCAATCATTGCCCTTCTATGAATCGCTAAACTCTAGGCCTAGTCACGAGTGCGAACTTCAACCACCATGCCCGGAAGTTCGAAGGTCGTGGTTCCGCTGAAATCTTGTCGCTTTGGCTTGCGATTTTGACTCCGGACAATCCCGGCAACAAACCCCTCACAAGCTGGATCGTGCATCTCTTCGGTAAGGGCGTGCCAAGTGGTCCAATTAGCGCGAGGATCGTATCGCGTCTCACCTGCGAAGCGGGTGGAATGACGGGCCATCACTAAGATTTCGGGCGAGACGTCGGCGGCAACGCCCCAGTTGTAAATTTGGGCGATCTGCGCGCAGGTACGCCCGTCGATCCAACCATGGACCTTATCGACCCACTCGTTTCCTTTCGTCAGTAGATTCTCACGGCGACTATCGCGCTCGGCCAAGGAGAACCCATGGACATCGTACCACTTCATCTGAACGAATATCACGACGCCAGTGTGGTGATCGAGGACGACTGCGTCCGCATCGGTTAGGATCGACTTGTCCTTACGGCGAAGCTTAAGGCCCTTTTCGAGAACCTTGTACCGGGGCTCCGGTAAGAGGCGTCGCAGGTCCTCGCGAAAGACGTCCTCCCGGCCATCGACGATCTTGTCCCAGTCGGCACGGTACTTTCGACGAAGATGGTCGAGAAGACCAGCATGCGAATTCATCAGGCCGCCGAACGTCGGCAAGAGGACAAAATGCTTGCCGGCGTCGATATAGTAGGGAAGCGGGATCTCGTGCCGACCTTCGCTCCACGCGGCACCTTCGGCATCCAGTGTTAACCCCTCCATCAACTGCTGCGCGCCAGCGTGATCGTCTCCGCGCTCCATCAAGACGTCGACGATATCCTCCCGTCGCGCGAAGATCGTGAGCAGGTCGCGCGGATTCAGCTTCGGCATGCGTTCGCACAGGCAGCCGGCGGCGTCGATGTGGTGAAGCACGGCCCCATAGGCGACGGTTGAGGCCTCGCTCCAGTCGCCGAAAAGACGACCGCCTATCGGGGCCGTCAGCGGCAGCGCTTCGGCTTCGACCGTCCCTGCGGCCTCGATGCGCGCGTGCGCCCTATAATGATCGACGAGAACCTGGTCGTTATCGTAGCCGATGAACCAGCCGTCGACGACCTTGCCATATCGCTCAAGCCGCCGCCGAATTTCAGGATTTCTGACGGCTAGATGCGGATGCCGCTTTAGGAGAGCCTCGCGGGCTCGCGCGTTGGCCGCGTGGCCCGCCTCGACCTCGATCCGTTCCCCGACGTCGGGTGCTACTTCGATCAGGATTCTGTCGCCGACGACCTTGGTCTCGGCCAAGCCATAACGCTCCATGGCCGCCAAGCGGATCGATGCCGCAAAGCGTCCGCAGGTAGCAAGGTGGTTGTCGAAGGCGGGTTCGTACGGGAGCGGACTGGGAGCCCAGGGAATCGCCCCCGGCATATCTGCAACCGCCTGGAGAAGAGGGCGCAGAGCCGTTGCGGCGCCGCGCATTCTCATGCCGGGCTCACCGTCTTGGGCAACCTTCGCGATGCAGTGGATATACGCGGCGAAATCGAGCGCCCGAACGAGCGCGATCAGCAATTCCCGTTCGTAGCCGCGCCAGTTCCCCGTAACTGCCGCAACATAGCGATCGCGTTGAGCAATCAGGCGTTGTTCGGCGGTCTTCATGTGGACCGGCGCTTCTTTATCCGCGCTTCGCGCTTCGCGACCTCTTTGCGATCGCTGAGCGGAATCTGCGACAAGACGGCGTGAATTTCTTCATCCGATTTCGCTTCGCATTCCCAGATCGTGAAAACGCGCCAGCCCTGCGCACGTAGAGCGTCTTCGTTGCGTCGGTCGCGTTTCACGTTAGATACGAATTTCGCGTCCCAGAACTCCGTCCGGGATTTCGGCGTCGAAGCCTTCCTACAGCCGGGATGGCGATGCCAAAAGCAGCCATGCACGAAGAGGACGGCCCCGTACTTCGGAAATGCCAAGTCGGGATTTCCGGGCAAATCCTTCCGATGAAGCCGAAAGCGAAGGCCCATCGAGTGGGCCAGACGCCGCACCCTCATTTCCGGCGACGTATTTTTCGAACCTACCCGCGACATCAGCCACGAGCGGCGCTCGGGAGTGAGCCTATCTACCAGCAGCCTACTCCGCCGCGATGGCCGGCGCTTCGTCGCGAGTAGCTACACCTTCAAGCTTCGCCGAAACTGCGCGGAACACCGCCTGCGCCATTATGGGCGACACGCTGTTTCCGATCATTCGGAAGCTGTGCCACACGGTGGGGTGAAATTTGTGGCAATCGGGAAAACCCTGGAGCCGTGCACCCTCCCGAACGGTTATCACCCGATTCTCCTCCGGATGGATGGGTCTCACCGACTGATAGGACCCCCGATCAACGCCGGTTCCGGCTCGAAGCGTTGGGCATTGGCCGGTCCAAGACAGTCTCGGATGGCGTCCCACCTTCTCCATGCCGCCTTGGGGCACGTCCGAGAACCGCTCAATCACCTTTGGCGTGTGCGCGGTTATGCGATTGCCGGTGAAACGACCTACGAGCTTAGGGTCGCGAACGCGAAGAGGCATGGCATAATCGCAGGGCCTGCCGCGCTTTTCTATGCGCCACCAATCGAAGCCATCTTCGTCGTTCTCCAAGAAGGAAGCCGATTGGAGATCGGCGAGCGCGTGGCGTACCGTTGCCGCCGGCCGCTTCCAGACCGCGATGTCCTCCGGAGTAACCGGATCGGCTCGATCTTTGTGCATCCCGACCACGAAGAGTCGGTGTCTCTTGGTGGCGGCACCAAACTGGCTCGAATCCCACACCTGCGGATCGCGGACATCGTAGATGTCAGAGACCAGCTCGATCGCCGCTTCGAGCTCGCCGACGTTTTCAGGATAGAGAAGTCCTCGAACGTTTTCCATGATGAAGAAGGTCGGTTGCACTTCGCGGACTAACCGGAAGAAGTGCCACAGCAACTTGCGACGGACGTCGGTGATGTCGCGCCGTCCGATATCACTGAAGCCCTGACAAGGAGGGCCTCCAAAAATTCCGTCGACGGGTCCGCCGGCTTCACGTTCGAGCCTCTCCGCCGTCAGTTTCGAGACGTCGTAACGAACAAGCTTAGTGTTAGGAAAATTCGACGTGTATGACGAACTCAAAATCTCGTCGATGTCGAATGCTGCCGCCACGTCGAAACCGGCTAGGTGCGCTCCGCGAGAAAATCCGCCGGTTCCGCAGAACAATTCAACCAATCTCATATTGAAAAAGCGCGCATCGTTTTCCCCTCGCGCGCGTGGGTCTAGCAAAACAAAGCGCTTTCGAGAATCCCCTTTCGCACCGGCTCGGTAGAATGTTCGCAAGCGGTGCAAGGGGCACGCCGGTTGCCGCCCGGACGGAGGCGGTCGCGTTTGAACACAGAGCCCGACGTCGCTCGTTCAATGCTCTAGGAGGATGCGCAACGTTGGCAGCACATCATTCCGAAACTCTACGACCTGGTTAGCGCCCGTCAGCACGCCATCCTCATGGACGATCCCGTTGATGCGCTTCACGTGCCCTTTGAAGTTTTCGCACCCGCGGCGACAGGTTCGTCGTTCGTGCTCCGGAAACGCCTCCTCGTTTTTCAGTACCCACTCGAGAATATTGTCCAACGTGGGCACGAAGTTCTTTTTTTGCGCGTCCGTAAAGCCGCGCCCCTGATCCGCCTGCTTGTCAAAAACCGATTGCTTGACCTCCCCGTAACGCCCCAGCCTTTTCAAATAGTCGATCAGGACGATCTCAAAGAAAGCTCGCAGGAGCAGCGCTGCACCGTAAGGAAAGTCTTTGATCTCCAACCTTGCCGCCTCGTCGGCGAGAGACCTGACCTTTGGCGACGTGGTCTTGATCTCGCAGGCGTGGAAGAGGGTAGAATGCGTTTCGGTATGGGTGAGAACGGCTGTGCGAGGGAGCGAAGCGGTAGGAATCTGCCTCACCGGGGTCGCATCGGGTTGGCGCCGCGTCGTCGACGATGTTGGCGTCGAATCGGCGTCGGGTCGGTGATCGCCGCGGCGCCGGCCGCCTCTATCACGCAGCTTGTTTTTTTGAGCTCTGAAGTCGTCGGCTATCGCCTTAAGCCAAGCTACCGACTCGCGATGCGCTTCGCTGGATTCGTTTATCCCGGACTTTTTGCTGTCCCACGGCAGCAGTTCCGGGTCCGCCGCCACGTAGTGCACCCACCCCAAAAAACCCGCATATTCCTGGTGCCAACCAGTCGTCCAACCCGTTCGAGTTGACCGATCGGATATAAGGATGATGCGGTCGTTGCAGACTACATACCATCCCTGCTCCTTTGAAATCTCAACGTGACGGTTCTTGTTGTAATCAGCCTCCAGTTCCTTGATGCGGTAATCTTCGTGTAGCCCCGCTTCTGCAAAGATGCGGACGCCTTTCTCCGTGCGCATGATTTGCTTCGCGTACTTGACGGGTCCGACGTCTTGGTCGCGCACAGCCGGGCCAAACATGGGGATGCGCTCACCATTCAGGCTAATCGCGAGCCCCTTTCGAGTGAAGATACCGTATCGGATCCGCAAACCGTGGGCCAAACGCTCCACCCAGAGGCTGGAACCGAAATCGACAGCCACATCTGATCGCAGCCCTCCGATACGCAGCGCATTGCCCTTCTTCCCGGACGACGGCCTTCGTTCGGCGACCAACGGCTCATCGCCCGCCGCCAGAACGCCCTGTTCGGTAAATTCGAAATCGAAGTTGTCGACGCCGTTGTCCGTTTCAAGCGAGACGGTCGTACCAAGCTTGAAGATCGCCCTCTTCAGCCCGACCCCGAAATGCCCGATGCCGTACGGATGCTGCGACTTCGCGCCCGTGCGAAACGCCCGATGTGAAAGATCTTCCCGCTCCATGCCCGAGCAATCGTCTCGTACCAGAACGAACGTCCCGGTTAGTTCGATGTCGATGTGGAAGCCCGCATAGGAGGAAGGCAAACCTCGATCATCGACCGCAGGAGCGCTTCGCTTCAGGAGTTCGTTTCTAGCGGCATCGATAGAGTTGTCGACCAAGTCGTACATACACTCCATCGTCGATACGTCGGACGAGAGCCCGCTAATCAAATAAGCCGGCTCGGCCCCGAAATGGATCGGAACGGAAGAAACGCTGATGGAACTTTCTCCTACCGCGGACACGTCGCGCTTTTCCCCCAATCACTCTGCTCAGATGGCGACGCGCTCGAGAGCGTAAACCCGTCCTGATACTCGCGGCCATGGTAGCAACGAACAAAACTGGCCGACAAGACTGTAACATTTTGTAGAATGTGCGCTAGCTATTGCTAACGTCCAGCATGGGGGAGATCGACATGACCAGTGGCTCGGATGATCGCATCACGGCGGAGCCGACCAAGCGCTTCTTCGTCGAGATGTTTACAAAGGATATCGCACTTGAGCAGGCGGTGCTCGATTTGGTCGATAACAGCGTCGATGGAGCGCGCCGCTCTCCGAAGGAAGGAGCCCTTCCCCTTGACGGCTACGCCGTCCAGATCACACTAAGTAAAGAAACTTTCCGGATCGACGACAACTGCGGCGGTTTCGACAAACGCGCCGCGCGCGATTACGCATTTCGCTTCGGCCGCGATTTCGACACCCCCGAAGTTCAGGCGCAACGTACCGCAGGCGCGATCGGGCAATTCGGCGTGGGAATGAAGCGAGCGCTTTTTAAGTTTGGCCAGCGCTTCAAAGTCTATTCGGCAACGACTGACGATTCGTGGGGCATCGACGTCAACGTTGAGAATTGGGAGAGGGCCCCGGGATGGACGTTCGACTGGGCGCCCTTCTCCCCTCAAGGCGAAGTTTCGCAGGCCAAGCCCGGCACAGAGATAGAGGTGTCGCCTCTGCATCCCTCCGTTGGCAACACGTTCGGCTCGAAATATTTCGAAAACCAGATCATCGCATTAATCAAATCAAAGCACCGTAGCTTCATCTCAAAAGGGCTGGACGTCACGGTCAACGGCACTCGTGTTCAACCGCTCGATCTGACCTTATATTCTGGCCAGCAGGTCCGCCCGGGCATCTTTTCCGATAAGTTCGAAGAAGAGGGCAGCGAGCCTGAGGTGCGGATAAAGCTTGTCGCTGGCGTTGGGACATCGGCGCCTCGCGAAGCAGGCTGGTACGTAATCTGCAACGGCCGCGTCGTATTGGAGGCAGATACGCGAAATGCCACTGGCTGGGGCGAGATAACCGAAGAGTTGTCGCTACCAAAATATCACGGCCAATTCGCCCGATTTAGAGGAATGGCGATCTTCGAATCCGATTCGTCGCAGCGCGTGCCGTGGAATACGACTAAGACAGATATCGACGCTGACAGCGCAATCTGGCGGGCTGCTCGCGAAAAAATGATCGAACTGATGCGGCCTGTCATCGACTTCCTCAACGAGCTCGACGCAGATATCGAGGAGCACGGGCGGGATCGCAGCCCCCTCCTGCAAGCGCTGACTGGTACGCCGCTCGTCAAATACGAGTCTTTACCGATGGCCGCCGAATTCGAAGTCCCCTCCATTGAGGAACTTCCGGACGTGGTGCCCTATACGAAAATTCAATACTCAAGACCCTTGGACGATGTCGCCGAGCTAAAAGGAATTTTGGGCGTCGGGTCAGCCAAGGCGGTCGGCGAGCGCACGTTCGATAACGCGCTGCGGAAGGCGCGTGGCGAATGACCGGCAGCTTCGACAAAATTGATTACTCTCTTCGCCCTGCGAAGTATGCCGAGCGCCGGATGCTGCGAGACGTCTTCCGTCGAGTCGCACCGTTTGCACCGCCGGAAACCTATACGTACATCGGATTTGGTTCGGTCTGGTTCGCGGATTTCGTACTTTTCCATCGCGCGCTCGGCGTGCGAGATATGATTTCGATCGAATGCAAAGCGAAGGCATTCGACCGCATCAAAGACAACGCGCCCTTCAGAATCGACTTGGAGTTGGGCCGATCCGAAAAAGTGCTCACCCGTCTGGACCTGACCAAACGAGCCTTCCTTTGGCTCGACTACGATGACGCGATCGATGCAAACATGTTACTCGATCTGCGCACGGTGAGTGCCAAAGCACAATCGGGCACGCTGCTGGCGGTGACAGTGCGTGCGCAACGCGCTCGACAAGCAGACCAAGCCGAAGACGATGCCGACGGCACGGGTCTCTCGGCCCTTGATCGCTTCCGAACGGCCTTCAACAGAGCGAGAGTTCCGGCCGTGATCGAGGAGGAAGACTTATATGGTCGTCCCTTCGCAAAGGTCAGCCGGGACATGCTGCGCGGGGAAATTGAGACGGCTTTGATAGCGCGAAATCGGAAAGCCACGGAAGATTGGAGATTCGAGACGGTTTGCTCGTTCGAGTACGCCGATGGTGTTTTGATGACGACGATCGTGGGCATGTTTTTGAAGGAGGAGGATCGAGCGACGTTTGAACAATGCGGCTTCGAAAACCTGCCGTTCGCCTCAGCAGAAAAAGCCGCATTCAAAATCGAGGTTCCACTAATCACGCCAAAAGAGTTCAAACTGCTCGAAGCGCAATTGCCGCTCAAGAGTACCGCAGCCTTAGAGACGGGGACTATACCGAATGCACAAGCCGCAAACTTCGAGCGCCTTTACCGTTATCTACCTAGCTATGCTGTACTGGAGAGTTAGGCACCATAGTGAATTCCGTCCCCGCTATCGCGGTTGGTTGAGCATCCGTGTTATCTGAACCGCCCCGTTAGCAATTCCGGTAGAGACGGGCGGCGCGGTTCCGTCTGCTCTGCCTGGTCCGAAGTCTTTGAAAAGGGATTCTTAAACGACCTTGGCTGCACGCACGGTGCTCGCTGACGTTCGCCTCGCACTAAACATGCTACAGACCGAGCCCGATATCGTCGGGCATCTGACTGCTCTGCTCGGCGATCAGCATCAGCTCCGGCGCATATCGTGCATCACGGAAGGCGCGCGCTTGAATTCGTTGTTCGCCAATGCCGACCGGCTCCTTCAGGAACTCGAGGAGCCGTCCAGCCGCGAAGCCGCAGTTCGTTCGTTGGTAAAGAGGGTTCAGATCAATTCGGCAGACGTTGCCGTCAACGTCGCCGCAGACGTGCTGATCGGTGATGGGATCGACGTAGCCGATTGGGATCTCACACTTGCATCGCCGCCGCGGAAGCCATTTCGCGAGGCCAAGCTCTTGATCTCCGCAGGTGATAATCAAAAGATTGAGCGTGACGAGAAGCTTGTCGAGCTGATCTCGGAAGCGATAGAAACAAGGGCGCTCGTCATGGCGTCGCCTGAACTTGCGCTTCACAAACTTGCTGAGAAGGAAGGGCGGTGCCGGAAGCAGATGACGCAGCTTCTCAAGCTCAGCTGGCTGTCACCGCGCATCGTCGACGGAGTGATGCGTGGCACCCATCCGCCCAGCTTGAGCCGAAAGCGGCTCATGACCGTCGACCTTCCGTCCTGCTGGTCGCTGCAGGAGCATCTTCTCCGCTTCAGCTAGGCCAGAATATGATGCACCCCGCGATGCAAGCGACCCGTCCATTGAGGCGGGCTTTTTGTGACTGGAGACTGCGACGTATTTTGGGAGGGTTTCTTGACAGAGAAGAAGTGCTCTCGCCTCAATCGGTTGAAACGCACTCCGCAAGTCGCGCGGAACCGCGCCGCTTTGGGGCTCAGCTCTCTCGCCTTACTGAAATACATAGTCTCGAAGGACTGTATGGTGCGCACGCAGTGTTACGAACTTTTCTCCGATTTTGACCCCAAGAAGTTGCATGGGTTTTTGTGGCTTTGTTTCAATGATTTGATTGATCTTGGGGCTTACCAGCGGTTCGGGTAGAAGTTGTAATCGTCGTCCGGGCCGAACAGGCGCTTTCCCGCAAACCGCTCATCGAGCCGTGCCGACGACAGGTTCTCGGACAACGTTTCGATGTATTTCTCTGCCCAGGCAACGAACTCGGCCGTCCGTGGATGTTCGTCGGACGGCATATCGGTCTTCAGGTTCGTTACGAGCTGCTGAAGTCGAGTAGCCTTTTCGACATCTGCCAAAACGTCCGTCATTTCTTCGTTGCGCCGCTTCGCAATATGCTCCCGTCGCTCAGCTTCCTGGCGTCGTTGCCGTTCAATCTCCAGTTGCTCGGCCCACTCCTTGTCCCGCCGGGCCTTCTCCTTCTTCGCAGCAGCAAAGACCGCGAGACCGACAGCGATGTCCTCGGACATAGCCTCGACCTTCTGGGTTTTACCGTCACGGAAATTGCGTCGGGGTGCAGCGCCTGAGAAATATATGTCGTCCAGCTCAACGGCGAGTTGGCCGGTCGGTATGTAGTCCCATTCAGGGAATCGTCGGCGGAAGTAATCGGCTGAGAACCAGTCGTTGGGTCGCAGCTTCTTCTTGTGCCGCTCTTCTTCCTCGAGTTCAGCCGGGGTCAGCTCGTGTTTTACGCGCTTCACGGTCTCGTGGATGCCGAATGCAATCTGAACATCATGGCCGGAAAACACCGTGCCCTCTTCGGATTTGACCACCTGAAATCCCTGCACGGCAGCAGCGGCGAACAGACGATCGAGCGCAAGCTTCAACCTCGTAATCGATGCAGGGCTTACCGCTACATTGGCGTAGCTCGCCTTGGTTGAGCGCACCAGTCCCTTTTCATCTGGCTTGGCTTTCTCGAGTGCTGCGATGGTTCGCTCTACGACGGGATGGGGTACAGCAGGCTCGTCCTCGATCATCGAGCTTGCGTTGATCCTCGCTTGTTCCCTTGCTGCGCGAAAGCTGTCGGGCTCGGACAAGCTATTCCCTTCGGTGATTACAATGGCATCGTGCAGACCCTTCTCGGACGGAGGCAGAGGCGTTTGCGTGACAGGCTTACCGTTGGCCTTCTTGGCCCAGTAACCCAATGGCGGATTTGGAATGCCGTGCTTCTTGCAGATCTTGTGGATCGCCACGTCGGACAGCCCGAAATCCTTCGCGATGTGCGTGATCGGCTTCGACCAGACGAGGTCGTAGAACTCTTGTCGTGTGAAGCGTCTCGGCATGATTGGCTCCGCATTGCAGATTGGTATCGCTCGCTTTTCGGGCGGCGGTGAGCTATCTTCGTTGCACGGATATGTCAGTCGCCGGCAACCCGACGCGCAATCCTCGGGTCAGCATCTCGAAAGATGTACTGACTGCAACTCACCTGATTCCATTGAGGCGCGAATTTTGACGCAGGAGACTTTGAGCAAGTTCCCGGTGCTGTTCAGCTCGAGATCTCGGTCTCTCGCCTCAGGCATGAAAATGACGCCTCGAAATGGGCGCAGAAGCCCGCCCTTTTGGGCCGGCTCGCGAAATAACTGATTTTTTCCAAATACTTAGGACTGACTGGTGCGGTCGAGAAGACTCGAACTTCCACGGCCTTTCGGCCACAACGACCTCAACGTTGCGCGTCTACCAGTTCCGCCACGACCGCACATCATGATGGGGCCGAACGGGTCCGGCTCCGGGTAGGAGCGGGCGCCTAGCAAAGCTTGCGGGGCGATGCAAGCAAGCTTCGCGGCATTTATTTTTGCGGGTGCGAAGGCGTGGTGCTGCCTGCCACGCGCGCCGTGCCGCGCTTGTCATCGACCGGACTCAAAAGAGTCACGCATCTGTCACGGCTCTGGCGTCAGACCGTCATCGAATCACCCTAGTGGCGGCGTCACCGGGGGCGAAACTTCGTTCACCGGTGATTTTTCATCAGGGGCGCCGCTCGACCGGTTTGGGGGCGCACACCGGGAACGGAGATTTTCATGGCGGCTTTCGCACGCGTTCGTATGGTCATGCTCAGCGGCGTGGCCTGTTCCATTCTGGCCGCTTGCGGCGCTGACGGCGTGGCTTCGCCGGGCGAGGGCGTGATCGTCATCCCCGCCCCGACGCCGACCCCCACTCCGACGCCGACCCCCACCCCGACGCCGACCCCGCCGAGCACGGTGACCCCGGCCGCGAACTGCCCCACGATCGCCGGTCCCGACCAGCTTTCCGACCTCGGCACGATCACGGGTCCGCAGGGCACTTGGCGCAATTGCGGCTTCCCCGCGCGTTTCACCGCCACGACCGCAATTCCCAAGGTGCCGGGCGTCATTTACTCGCTCCCCGGCCGTGTCGATGTCGGCACGGACCAGGGTGCCGCCAGCACCAACACCGTGGTCACGCTGACCATCGATCCGGGCGTCACGATCTTTGGTGCCACCGGCGTTTCCTTCCTCGCGGTCAACCGCGGCAACCGCATCGACGCGGTCGGCACCCCGACCCAGCCGATCATCTTCACCGGCCGCGGCAACGTCGTCGGCTCGGCCAATGACCAGACCTCGCAGCTGTGGGGCGGCGTCGTCCTGCTCGGCCGCGCACCGATCACCGATTGCCTCGCGCCCGGCGCGGCGCCCGGCACGGTGGCGTGCGAACGCGACACCGAAGGCACGTCGAACGCTCTGTACGGCGGCGCGCAGCCGGCCGACAACTCGGGCCGCATGTCCTATGTCCAGATCCGCTATTCGGGCTTCATCCTGTCGGCGAACAGCGAGCTTCAGGGTCTGACTCCCTCGGGCACCGGATCGGGCACCCAGATCGACCATATCCACATTCACAACAGCTCGGACGACGGGATCGAAGTGTTCGGCGGCCGTACCAATTTCAAGCATCTGGTGTTCACCGGCATCGACGATGACGCGTTCGATTCGGATGTGGGTTGGAAGGGCAATGTCCAATATGTCATCGCCGTCCACCGCGAAGGCGGCGCGATCGGCGACTCGATGATGGAAATCGACTCGAACGGTAACGAAGATGCGGTGCCGCGCCAGAACGGCGCCATCTCGAACTTCACCTTCATCAACCGCAACAATGCCGGTCCGAACGGTGTGGCGTTGCTGATCCGCGGCGGTGCCGACTATACCTTCATGAACGGTCTGATCGTGGCGCCGGGCTTCCGCTGTATCGGTATCAACAGCGCGACGACGATCGCTGCCGCCAACCCGGCGCTGGACAAGGTCGGCCCGCCGCGTTTCCACTCGGTGTCGATGCAGTGCAACTCGCAGCCGTTCCGCGGCACCAGCGGCGTGACCGATGCGCAGGTTCAGGCGATCTTTGAAGGCGGCACGAACAACCGCGTCAACTATGTGCCCAGCCTGACGAACGTCTTCATCAACGGGGCGACCGAAACGGGCTTCACCCCCTTCGACGCCAAGACGGTAAACGCGTTCTTCGACACGACCGCTTATGTCGGTGCGGTCCGCGATGCCAACGACACCTGGTACCAGGGTTGGACCTGCAATTCGTCGACGGCGAACTTCGGCACGGCCAGCGGCAACTGCAGCGCGATCCCGACGACCTGATCGCTCGCGATCCACATTGGGGAGCGGGCACGCCCAGCGGCAGGCCCGCTCCCTTCCTGCATAGTTTGGGGGTTTTTCCATCATGACCAAGCGGTCGATCTTTGCCAGCCTGCTTTTCCTCAGCTCGGCGCTTGTTGCCCCCGCGGCGCTTGCGCAGGACGCCGGAACACCGCCCGACGTCGACGCGCCCCCCGCGCCCTCGACGCAGGACGAAGAAGATTTCGACGTCTCGATTCCCGGCGGGGCAAACCAGGAAATCGTCGTCACCGGTCGCTTTACGCCCAATGTTGTGCGCGCGACGCCCGAGGTGGTTTCGGTCCTATCGTCGGCCGATATCGCGCGCACCGGCGAAGGCGACATTTCGGGCTCGCTCCAGCGTGTAACCGGTCTGTCGGTCGTCGGCGGCGGCTTCGTCTATGTGCGCGGCCTGGGCGACCGCTATTCGCTCGCCCTGCTCAACGGTTCGCCGCTGCCCAGCCCCGAACCGCTGAAGCGCGTCGTGCCGCTCGACCTCTTTCCCTCGAATGTCATCGATTCGACGCTGGTCCAGAAAAGCTATTCGGCGAACTTCCCCGGCGAATTCGGTGGCGGTGTCATCAACCTGACCACCAAGGCAATCCCGCGCGAGAGCTTTCTGACGGTTTCGGGCGGCATCGGCTGGGACAGCGAAACGACCAACCAGCTCGGTTACACCTATTACGGCAGCCGTACCGACTGGACGGGCTTCGACAACGGCACCCGCGACGTTCCGCCGTTGCTCAAGGCGGCGCTGGCCAGCGGCAAGCCTATCCTCGACGGAGCGGACTTTTCCCAGAATGATCTCAAGGCGATCATGATGGAACTGGTCAATGCGCCGACCACCCTGTTGCAACAGAATAACCATATTCCGGTGAACTGGTCGGCGGGGCTGACCGGTGGCACGTCGATTGCGTTGGCCGACGGACAGCTTGGTGTCATCGCGACCGCCGGGATCAGCAACAAATGGCGCACCCGTGACGCGACCCAGCAGACGTCGGTTGACCCCAACCTCGAAGGACCGCCACAGACCGATTTCCAGCGCGTCATCACCGACAATCGCGTCGTGGTGAACGGGCTGCTCGGATTTGGTCTTGAACTTGGCGACCACAAGTTTCGCTGGACCAATTTGTACATTCGCGACACGTTGAAGCAGTCACGCCTCGGCCTCGGCAAGGACCAGAACGTCCAGCTGCGCGATACGCTGGTGCAGGATACGGCCTGGTACGAGCGCCAGCTGATCAACACCCAGCTGGTCGGCGAACTTCGGTTCGACCGCCTGAAGGTCGATTTGCGCGGCGGCTATGCCAATTCGCAGCGCGAGGCACCCTATGAACGCAGCTTCACCTATGTCCGCTCGAACCTGCCGCTTGAGCAGGATCCGGTCGGCAACAAATTCGTCAATGACCTTGGTGGCAACCGCGGCGGTGCGAATATCGCCTTTTCGGACCTGAACGAGGATCTGTGGTCGGGCGGTATCGACCTGTCGTACGAACTTGCCCCGCGCATTTCGGCGACGATCGGCTATGCCTATAGCGATACGCATCGCGTCGCGGTTCGCCGCGCGTTCCAGATTCGCGGGTCGAATTTGCCGATCGCCGTCCAGCAGCTGCGTCCCGACTATCTGCTCTCCGACGCGACGATCCAGCTTTACGATATCACGCTGATCGAATCTTCGGCGCAGGACGGGACGGCTGCTTTTGGCGCCGATCTGGTCACGCACGCCGGCTATGCCCAGATCCAGGCCGAGCTGTTCTCGGGCGTCAATATCAACGCCGGCGTCCGCTACGAGGACGGCAAGCAGAGCGTCGCGCCGATCGATCTGTTCGGAACCGGCGGCAGCGCGATCGTCGAAACCAGCCTGAACAATGATTACTGGCTGCCCGCGATCACCCTGACCTGGGAAGTGGCGCCCGACATGCAGCTGCGGATCAACGGGTCGAAAACGATCGCCCGCCCGCAGTTCCGCGAGCTGATCGCGCAAATCTATCAGGACCCCGAATCGAACCGCCAGTTTCGCGGCAACCCCTCGCTCGTCGACAGCGAGCTGTGGAATGCCGAAGTCCGCTACGAATGGTATTTCGGCAAGGACCAGCGGTTCACCGCCGCCGGTTTCTACAAGTCGATCGACCGGCCGATCGAAACCTTTACCTCGATCAGCACCGACTCGGTTGCCAACTCCAGCTTTGCCAACGCGCCCAAGGCGACGCTCTACGGCGGCGAGGTGGAGGTGCAGAAATATTTTGCGCTCGACAAAATGTCGGATGCGGCTTTCTGGCAAAGCCGTCGCCTGGTTCTGATCGGAAACTACACATACACCCAATCGGAAATCAAGGTCGGGGCCGGTGATACCACGGTCGTCAACGGCGTCACGCTCAACGCCGCCGACTTCTTTTTCGACGGTTCGCCGCTGACCGGTCAGTCCGATCATCTGGTCAATTTCCAGATCGGTCTCGAAGACCAGGACAAATTGTCGCAACAGACGATCCTCGTCACCTATGCCAGCCCGCGCGTGACCAGCCGCGGTCCGTCGGGACAGCCCGATATCCGCGAAAAACCGGGCATTTCGCTCGATTTCGTGGCGCGCCAGGGACTGAACCTGCTCAACCGCGAGATCGAACTGAAATTCGAAGCCCGCAACCTGACCGGACGCAATTATCAGGAAGTGCAGGAAAAGGGCGACAACCGCATCTTCCTCAACCGCTACAAGCTCGGTCGTACTTTTTCGCTGAGCGCGTCGCTGAAGTTCTGACGCATGAATCAGCCCCTCTCCTTCAGGGGAGGGGCACTTGGCAGCTTGCTGCCTGGTTGTAGTGGGGTGGGGCCAGCGGCCATGCGCAAGGCCGCTGGCTCTCACCCGCTGCGCCTAACAAACAAGTTCGCAAGTTTCGCTGCCCTCCGCTGAAGGGGAGGGCGTTGGTGCGCCAAGCCCACCACCGGACTCGCCCGCCGGTCAAAAAACTGTAATCTTCCGGTCAACTGATTGTCATCAATCGCCTCTAGGCGATTCGCGACGGCAACTTCAGCCTCGGGGGACAGGACGATTTCATGGCGACGCTGATGTCCGGATCGGCCGTAAGCTTGCCGCGCGGGCTGCCTGCCTGGCTGCGCGTCACGCGCGGACCGTCGCGCGATGTCGGCCCGCGATTGCTTGTCGCGTTGCTCGGCGCCTTGCTGGTCTGGCAGGCGGTACGCCTGTTGTGGACCGTCATGACCCCGCTGTCGCCGCTGGGGGCGTGGCAGCCGCAGGAGGCGGTCATCGCGTCGCCCGCCGAACGCCGCGCGTTGTTCGGCAGCGTCGATCCCTTTTTCCGCACCGCCGAACAGGGGCCGGCCTCGGCCACCGTCACCGCGCTCGGTTTGACGCTGTTCGGGGTCAATATCAACGAAGCCACCGGCAGCGGCTCGGCCATCATCGCCGGCGAGGACGGGGTGCAGACCAGCTACGCAGTGGGTGACGAGATCGCCCCGGGGGTCAAGCTAGCCGGCGTGGCCTTTGACCATGTCCTGATCGACCGTGGCGGCGCGCGCGAAAGCCTGTTTCTCGACCAGAGCGGCGAAGCGGCGGTGGCCGCTGCGGCAACGGCATTGCCTGCGCCAACGCCCGAGGTTGCGGCAGTGCCCGCCGGAAGCAACGCGAGCGGCGAATTGTCGCCCGACAGTCTGAAGGCGGGCGTGGGGTTCGCGCCGCGCACAGAAAATGGCCGCGTCACCGGCCTGGTCGTCCAGCCGCAAGGCGACGGTGCGGTGTTCCGCGCCGCGGGGCTGCGTCCCGGCGACGTGATCCGGGGTATCAACGGACGGCCGATCGGGTCGGCCGGCGATGCTGCCGCGCTTGCCAACCAGATTGCGCCCGGTGCGCGCATCTCGCTCGAAATCGAACGCGGCGCCAGCGTCGTTCCCGTCGCCATCTTTTTGTCGAAATAGAGATTATGCGTCTGAAACTTTCCCTGATGCTTGCCGCCGCCTTGCTGTCCGCCACCCCGGCGCAGGCGCAATATACGCTGAACGTCCGCGACGCGGACATCCGCGCCTTCATTCAGGACGCTGCGCGGATCACCGGGCGCACCTTCGTCATCGACGGCCGTGTCAATGGCAAAGTGTCGGTCGTCACCGACCGACCCTTGTCGCGCAGCGAGTATTTCGAGATTTTCCTGTCGACATTGCGTTCGAACGGCCTGGTCGCAGTGCCCGGCCCGAACGGCAGCTACCGCGTCCAGCCGATCGACGGAGCCGCGGCACAGCCCGGCCGGATCGGCAGCGGCGGCGCGGCGCAGAACCAGTTCGTCACCGAAATCATCCGCCTGCGCCATATCGACGCCGTTGCGGCGGTCGAAACCTTGCGCCCGCTGGTCAGCGCGCAGGGATCGCTGACCGCGAACCGCAACGCCAACAGCCTGATCGTCGCTGACTTCGCCGACAATATCCGGCGTATCCGCGCGCTTGCCTCCAGCATCGACCGCGACAGCTCGACCAGCCAGGTGGTGACGCTGAAAAATGCCGGCGCGCGCGAAATCGCCGCCGCGCTGACCGCGCTCGTTCCCGCCGCGGGCGAGGGTGCGCGCGCGCCGGTCGCGATCGTGCCGATCGACAGCAGCAACGCGATCGCGCTGCGCGGTGACCAGGCGCTGGTTGCGCGCTTTGTCCAGATGGCGAAAGACCTCGACGCAAAGGCCGCAGGCGGCACCGAACTGCGCGTCTATTGGCTGGAACATGCCAACGCCGAAACCTTGCTGCCGACGCTGCAACAGCTGGTCGGCGGTGGCAGCGATCCGGCACAAAAGGCGGGGCTCTCCCCGGCGGCGGCCTCCGGTGGCGGCGATGCGTCGTCGTCCGCTCCCGCCCAGACGACGGCGGCCACCGTCGGCGGTTCCGGCGGCAGCATTTCGACCCGCGGCCCCGCCATCGTGACCCGCTACGAAGGCGCCAACGCGATCATCGTTGCGGCCAATAGCGAGGTGCAGCGGATGCTCGGCGAACTGATCCGCCAGCTCGACAGCCGGCGGCAACAGGTGCTGGTCGAGGCGATCGTGGTCGAAATCGGCGACGATGCGGCGAAACGGCTGGGCGTCCAGTTCCTGCTCGGCGGCAAGAACATTCCCTTTGTCGCGACCAACTACAGCAATGCCCAGCCGAATATCTTCACGCTCGGCGGCGCCTATGCCGCGACCCGGCTGACGCAGGATACGACCACGGTCGACGGCACGACGGTGGTGACCCAGACAACGAGCGCGCTCGGCAACAGCCTGCAAGAGGCGGCTGCCGCGTCGATCCTGGGGGCAACCGGCGGCTTCGCGGGCTTTGCCGGCGACATCGGCAAGAACACGATTTTCGGCGCAATCATCAACGCGGTGAAATCGGACACAACGTCGAACCTGCTTGCAACGCCGCATATCGTCACCCTCGACAATCAGGCGGCGAAATTCCTCGTCGGCCAGGACGTGCCGATCACGACCGGCGAAAAGCTCGGCACCAACTTCGAAAACGCCTTCCGCACCGTCCAGCGCGAAGAGGTCGGGATCAAGCTGGAAGTGACGCCGCAGGTCAACGGCGCGGGCGAGGTGAAGATGTTCCTGCGCCAGGAAGTGTCCAGCGTCGCGGGTCCGGTATCGTCGCGCAACAGCGACCTGATCCTGAACAAGCGGTCGTTCGAAACCGTGCTGACCGTCGACGATGGCGAAATCCTCGCGATCGGCGGGCTGCTCAACGACGACGAGCGCAAGACGATCGAGCGCATCCCGCTGCTCAGCGACATTCCGCTGCTCGGCGAGCTGTTCAAGTCACGCAGCCGGACGCGTTCGAAAACCAATCTGATGGTGTTCATCCGCCCGACGATCCTGCGCAATCGTGAGGATAATGCGGCACTGACCGCGCGGCGCTACGGCTATATCCGCGACTTCCAGTTGCAGCGGAACCCCGATGAGGAACCCGCGATCGACACGCTGGTGCGCGATTATCTGGGCGCGGTGCCGCCGGTACCGACCGAGCCGACCGCCGCCGACATCACCGTCGGTCCGGTCAACCTGCCCGAACTGCGCGGCGCCGATGGACGGGTGATATCGACCGATGTGCCCCCTTCCGTGTCGAACGCGCCCGCGCCGCCGCCGGGAGAATATCCGTGAGCGAGCCCGAACCGATCGCGGCGCCGCCCGCGCCGGTCGATATTCCCTACGGCTTTGCGCGCCAGCACGGCGTGGTGATCGCGCCGGGCGACGGTGGCGCGTGGCTTGCGACCCTGCGCGACGATGCCGACCCCGCAGTGCTGATCGAGGTGAAGCGCTATCTTGCCGCGCCGCTGACGGTTGTGACCGCCAATGCGGCGGATTTCGACCGGCTGCTGTCGGACCATTATGCCGTCGACAGCTCGGCCGCCGCGATGGCGGGATCGCTCGACGGCAGTGATATCGATTTCAGCCTGCCGAGCGCCGAAGACCTGCTCGACAGCGCCGACGATGCCCCCGCGATCCGCCTGATCAACGCGATCATCGCCGAAGCGGTGCGGCAGGGGGTCAGCGACATCCATATCGAGCCCTATGAAAGCGGCCTTGTCGTGCGGATGCGCGCCGACGGCGTACTGCGCGAACATCTCCGCATGCCGCCGCACGTCGCGCCCGTCGTCGTCAGCCGCATCAAGGTGATGGCGCGGCTCGACATCGCCGAACGCCGTGTGCCGCAGGACGGACGTATCGGGTTGACGCTGGCGGGCAAGGCGGTCGACGTCCGTGTCTCGACCCTGCCGAGCCGCGCGGGCGAGCGGGTGGTGATGCGTATCCTCGACAAGGATGCGGCGGGGATCGATTTCGACGTCCTCGGCCTGTCGGGCGCCGCCGACCAGATTTTGCGCGAGGCGCTGGCCGAACCCAATGGCATCATTCTCGTCACCGGCCCCACCGGTTCGGGCAAGACGACGACGCTGTACGCCGCCCTCAAGCAATTGAACGACGGCCAGCGCAATATCCTGACCGTCGAGGATCCCGTCGAATATGCCGTCGACGGGGTTGGCCAGACGCAGGTGAACAGCAAAGTCGGGCTCGATTTTGCCGCGGGCCTGCGCGCGATCCTGCGCCAGGATCCCGATGTCGTCATGGTCGGCGAAATCCGTGACCGCGAAACCGCCGACATTGCCGTGCAGGCCTCGCTCACCGGCCACCTCGTGCTGTCGACCGTTCACACCAATGACGCGGTCGGCGCGATCACGCGCCTGAAAGATCTGAAGGTTGAACCTTTTCTGCTCGCTTCGACTTTGCGCGCCGTCCTCGCCCAGCGCCTTGTCCGCAAACTTTGCGACAACTGCCGCGAACCGGTGCAGGCCGACAACAGCGTCGCGGCGATGCTGGGTCTCGACATCGGCACCGTCATCTGGCGCCCCAAGGGCTGCGAGGCATGCGGCGGCACCGGCTACAAGGGCCGCATCGGTGTGTTCGAGGCGATCAAGGTCGACGAGACGGTGCGCCGTTATATCTACGCCGGCGGCGATGAATCGATGATCGCGAAACATGCGTTTCTGAAAGCGCCGACGCTCGCCTCGGCCGCGCGCGCGATGGTCGCGAAAGGGCTCACCACCGCCGAGGAGGCGATCCGCATCGCGCGGCGCGAGGAAGTCGATGCCTGATTATCGCTATGTGGCGATCGATCCCCAAGGCCGCGAGCGCAAGGGCCGGCTGACCGCCGCCAGCGACGATGCCGCGCGCGCCGATTTGGTGCGGCGAAAATTCCATATCGTCGCGGTCGAGGCGGCGGGGGCAAAGCCCGCCAGCGGGTCGCTGCTCGCGTTCCGCCGCGAGCGGCTGAACAGCAAACAGCTCGCGCTGTTCACACGCCAGCTGGCGACGCTCGCCGAGGTCGCGCCGCTCGAGGAAGCGCTGCGCACCTTGACCCGCCAGAGCGAGGCCGAAAGTGCCCGCAATGTCATCGGCGACGTCCACGCCGGGCTGCTCGAAGGGCGCCGTCTCGCCGATGCGATGGCGCGCCAGCCCGCCAGCTTTCCGCCGCTCTATCGCGCGATGGTCGCGGCGGGGGAAACCACCGGCAGCCTGACGGTGATCCTCGCACGCCTCGCTGATCTGCTCGAACGGCAGGCCGAGGTGCGCGGCAAGCTGATCGCGGCACTCGCCTATCCGATCGTGCTCGCGGTCGTTGCGATCGGCGTCGTCGCGGCACTGATGATCTTTGTCGTCCCGCGCGTTGTCGAACAATTCACCGACACTGGCCAGCAACTGCCGTTCCTGACCCGTGCGGTGATTGCGATCTCTAACTTCGCCGCGAACTGGTGGTGGCTGATCGCGCTGCTGATGATCGCCGCGGCGTTCGGTTGGGTGGCCGCGATGCGGCGCCCGGCCTTCAAGGCGCGCGTCGATGCGCGGCTTCTGCGCCTCCCGCTGCTCGGGCGGTTGCTGCGCGATCTCTATGCGGCGCGTTTTGCCCGCACGCTGGCGACGATGGTGTCCAGCCGGCTGCCGCTCGTCGACGGCCTGCGGCTGACCCTGCCGACGATCCGCAATGCGGCGCTGGCCGGCGCCACGGCGGCGATCGTCGATCAGGTCCGTGCCGGGGGCAGCCTGTCGGCGGCACTGCGCGATGCCGGGGTGTTCCCGCCCTTGCTTGTTTACATGGCCGCCAGCGGCGAAAGCGCCGGACGGCTCGAGGTCATGCTCGAACGCGCCGCCGATTATCTCGAGCGCGAGTTCGATCGTTTCACCGCAGCGTCGATGGCCTTACTCGAACCTGTCATAATTGTGCTTATGGGGTCGTGCGTCGCTCTTATCATCCTCGCGATTCTGCTGCCGATCCTTCAGTTGCAGAATCTGGCCGGACTGTAATAAATGTCGCTGATGCAGCTTTTCATTCGCCTGATGCTCGATCCGTCGCGCCCGACCTCGGCCCGGCGCCGCAAAAAGGACGAGCGGGGTTTCACCCTGACCGAATTGATGGTCGTTATCTTCATCATCGGCCTGCTCGCGACGGTGGTGATGATCAACGTCCTGCCGAGCCAAGACCGCGCGATGGTTACCAAGGCAAAGGCCGACATTGCGACGCTGGAAACGGCGCTCGAACAATATCGGCTCGACAATCTGACCTATCCGGCGTCGACCGACGGGCTGAACGCACTGGTTTCGGCTCCGCCGTCGCTCGCCCAGCCCGAGCGCTATCGTCGCGGCGGCTATGTCAAGAAACTGCCCGCCGATCCGTGGGGGCGGCCCTATAATTACCAGGCGCCCGGCCCGAACGGGAAGGCGTTCGACGTCTGGTCGCTCGGCGCCGACGGCGCCCCCGGCGGGACCGACGATAATGCGGATATTCGCAGCGACAGCTAAGCCGCGCCGACGCCCGGCTACCAACGGTTTCACACTGGTTGAACTGATGGTCGTGCTGGCCATCATGGCGCTGGCCGCGACGGCCGTCGTGCTGACGATTCCCGGCGAGGATCGCGGCGTACGCAGCGAAGCCGACCGGCTCGCAGCGCGGCTGGCGGGCGCGCGAGATATTGCGGTGATCGAGGGCCGCAGCGTCGCGGTGAATTTCGCGCCGTCGGGCTACGGGTTCGAACGCCGGATCGCGGGCGAGTGGCAACCGCTGCCCGGTCGCGCCTTTGCCCAGCGGAACTGGCCGGGCAATGTGCGTTTCGCTGCGGGCAACGGGCAGGGCGTCGCGCGCATCCTCTTCGACCGCGTCGGCACCAGCCCGACCCCGCAGACGGTGGTACTGAGTGGCGGCGACGCGCGCGCGGTCGTGCGCGTGTCGGCGACCGGAGAGATCAGCCGTGGCGAATGAACGCCCCCAGCGCCCCCAGCGCGGCGAGCGGGGCTTCACCTTGCTGGAAATGCTGGTCGCGCTCAGCGTGATCAGCATCGCCGCGCTGACCCTCGTTCGCCTCGATGCCTTCGCGGTACGTACCGCGGGCGACCTCGACGAAAGCACCGTCGCCGGGATCGTCGCGCAGAACCGCGCCGTCGAACTGTGGACCGATCCCGCGCCGCCGACGATCGGCAACAGCGCGATCGGCGTCGCGAACGCGGGACGCAACTGGCGCGTCGAACAGCGCGTCGCGCGCACCGCCGACGACAGCCTGCTGCGTGTTGACCTGATCGTGCGGCCCGAAAACGGACGCGGGCAGGCGGCGCTGACGATCATCCGGTCGTCACGATGAACGACGAACGCGGTTTCACGCTCGTCGAAATGCTCGTGGCACTATCCCTGTTCGCCGCGATCGCGGCGATTGGCGTCGGCCTGCTGCGCAGCAGCGTCGATACGCAGGATGCCGTTCAGGCGCGATTGCAGACAATGGGCGGGATCAATCGCGTCCGCGCGATCATGGCCAACGAACTGGCGCAGACCGTGCAGCGTCCGACTCGCGGCGTCGCGGGTGAGGCGGTTCCCGCCTTTGTCGGCAGCTCCACCGGCTTCACCTTCGTTCACGCAGGTGCCGCCACGGACGAGGGTTCCCCGCGTCCGGGTGTCGAGCGCGTTGCCTATGCCTTTACCGATGGCGAGTGGCGGCGCGCGACGCAACCGATGCTCGACGGGAGCGCAATGGGCAGCGGGGACCGGCTCGTCGGCGATGTCGTGGCGGTTGCGGCGCGCTATCGCGACACGGCCGGAAACTGGGCAGACAGCTGGAACTCGGAACCCGGCGATCGCCTGCCGGTCGCGGTCGAGGTGCGCCTGACCCGCGGCGGGCGCGAGCCGTTGACGATGCTGTTCCTGACCGCGCCGACTTTGCCCGCACCGTCCCCGGCATCCGAAAGTCCGTTGCCGTGACGCGCCGCGCTTCCGGTGAACGCGGCGCTGCGCTGCTCAGCGTCCTGCTGCTCGTCGCGGTGATGGCGGTGATCGCCGCCACCGCGCTGGACCGGCTGACGCTTGCGACCCGCATCGCGGGCAGCGCCGCGGTGGTCGATCAGGGGCGTGCCTACAGCTTTGCCGCCGAACAGATTGCGCTCCGCCGTGTCGGCGACCTTGTCGGGCGCGATCCCGCAAAGCTGACGCTGGCCGGCAATTGGCTGGGGCGCGATTTCGTGCTGCCATTGCCGGGCGGGGAAGGCCGCGCGCGCCTGCGCGACGCCAGCAACTGTTTTAACCTCAACAGCCTGGTTGCCGAAACCGCCCCCGGGCGATTCAGCCAGCGATCGGGCGCGATGCGCCAGTTCGCTGCCCTGATGACCGCGATCGGTATCGACGGCGGCGAAGCACAGGCGATTGCCGGTGCCGTGGCGGACTGGATCGACAGCGACGGCAACGATGGACCGCTGGGCGCGGAAGACAATGTGTACCGGTCGATGCCGACCCCCTATCTTGCCGCCAATCGCAAGATGGTCGACGTCAGCGAGTTGCGCGCGGTGCGCGGCGTCAGCCCCAAAATCTACGCGCGATTGAAACCCTGGATCTGCGTCCTGCCGGTCACCGATCCGGTGCGGCTTAATGTGAATACGCTCGCGCCCGAACAGGCGCCGCTCGTCGCCATGCTGCTCCCCGGCGAATTGACGCTTGCCGATTCACGGGCGGCGCTGGCGGCGCGGCCAGCGGGCGGCTATGGCAGCAGCGTGCGATTCTGGGAATCGGGTCCGCTCGAACGGTTCGACCCTCCGAATGATGTCGCCGAGCAGGCGGCGGTGACCAGCCGCTGGCTGGAACTGACGACGAATGTGACGATGGGGGACGGTTTCTTGACGGCAGTTTCACTCATCGACGCCAATGGTGGCGCGCCTGCCGCCGGACAGGCACCGCCGATGATCGTGCGTCGCAACTGGGTCGAAAGCGACTGACGTGAGCCGTACCTTGATCCTCTGGTTGCCTCCGGTCGCGGCGCTCGACGGCAAAGACGATGCGCTGCTCCATCCGGCATGGCTGCGTGCCGATGACGGGGTGATTGTCGATAGCGGTCAGGACGAAGGATGGATCGACGCCGGCGAACGGGCGGCGGGCGTCGCCGATGCCGACGATCGTCTCATCGCACTCGCCCCCGCAATCGACGTGCCAATTCGCTGGCGGCGCTACCCGGACGCCGCACCGGCGCAGGCTGCGGCCGCCGCCCGTGTCGACACGCTCCGCGACAGCCTTGGCGAAGGCGCGTTGCTGCATATTGTCGCCGGTGAACCCGCCACGACGGGGCAGGCGGTGCCGGTTGCCGTTACCACCCATGCCGCGATGGCCGTTTGGACCGGTTGGCTGGCGGAACGCGGATTGTCCGCCGACGCGATCATCCCCGCGGCGGCCGCGGTGCCGCCGCCCGAGGCCGAAAGCCTGTGGCGGGCCGAACTGGGGGGTGAGCATATCGTGCGCAGCGCCGACCGGGCCTATGTGTCCGATCCCGCGCTCGACCCGCTTATCGCGGCGTCGCACCCTGTCCTGCCGCTCGCGGCGGACCGGATGCGCGAGGCGCTGTTGCTCACCGTCGCGGCGCCGCCGCTCGATCTGCTCAGCGGCGCGTGGAAACCGAAACGCCGCTGGGCACTCGACCCGGCGCTGGTGCGCCTGGCAAAGCGGTTGGCAATCGCGCTGGTGGCCGTCAGCCTGTTGATCCCTGTGGTTCATATGTTGAGGGTCGCCAGCGACACCCGGCGTGCCGACGCCGCCGTCATTGCAATGGCGAAATCGGCAGGGATCAACGCACCCGACGCCATCACGGCGGAAGCCGAGATCGACCGGCGGCTGGCGGCGGCAGGCGGCGGCCCGCTGGCGTTCTCGGTGCCCGCATCGGCCTTGTACGCGGCGATGCGTGACGCGCCGGGGGTTTCGATCCGGTCGCTTTCGCACCGCACCGACGGGACGCTTACGACGATGCTGGCGGCGCCGCGCGTCGAGGACATCAATCAGGTCCTGCTGGCGTTGCAGGCGCGCGGCTATCGCATAACGGCTCAGCCGATGGCTGGCAGCGATGGGCAACAACTGGCCAATATTACCATCCGGGCGGTGCCATGACCGACAAGCTGCACAATTGGTGGCAGGGTCTCAGCCTGCGTGAACGCTGGCTCGTTGCCGTCGCGGCAATGCTGGCACTCGCGGTTCTGCTGTGGGGGCTGGGCCGTCCGGCCTATGCCGCCATTGTGGACATGGAAAACCACCACCGTTCTGCGCTCGAGCGCGAAGGGCGGGTTGCGGCAAAGGTTCGGTTGCTTGCACAGCGTCCGGCGAAATCATCGGCGACGATCGTCGAAGCGGGGTCCATCGACCAATTTCTGGCGCAGTCGGCGAGCGAGATCGGACTGACGCTCGACCGTAACGAGGCGCGGGGGTCGGACCAGGCGACGATTGCGATCGCCGCCGCACGCGCGCCGGTGCTGACCGACTGGCTGGCGTCGCTGGAGGGGCAGGGATTTGTCATCGACCAACTGACGATCACCCCCGCCGCCGACGGCACCGTCGGCCTGACCGCCGAGCTCCGAAAGGGCGGCCGGTGACCGCACGGCGCTGGATTCTCGCTGCTTTGCTGTTGGCGTTCGTGCTGATCGCCGCGACCTTTCCCATGCGGCTGGCGCTGGCGATGGCAGGGGCCGGCAAGGCCGGGGTCACCGCGCGCGAGGTGCGGGGGTCGGTTTGGTCAGGCGAACTGGTCGAGGCCCGCTTGGGTGCGCTGCCGCTTGGCACCGTGCGCGCCAGCCTGTCGCCGCTTGCCTTGCTGGGCGGCAATGCGGAACTCGCCTTTTCGCGCACGGACGAAAGACTGGGTGCGCTGGCGGGGCGGCTGCACGGCAGCAATCCTCGCGGCGTTTCGGGCGTCGATGGCAGCGCGCTGATGTCGGGCGGACTTGGCCTGCTGCCCGTCGACCGCGTGATGTTCCAGGGGGCGACGCTGCGCTTCGACGCTGCCGGGAAATGCGTCGCCGCGTCGGGACGCGTTCAACTTTCCGTCGCGGCGCCGATCGCGGGGCTCGATCTGTCGCGTGGCTTGTCCGGGCCGCTGCGCTGTGTGGACGGACGCGCGCAGGCGGCGCTGGCCAGCCAGTCGGGCATGGAGCGGCTGACGCTGTCCTTTGATGGTAGCGGTGCCTATCGGGCGCGACTGGCGATCGACGTCGCTCGCGACCCCGCGATGGCCGCGGCGCTCGCCATGCTGGGGTTCAAGGCGGGTCCGGGCGGCTTTGTGCTGGCGACCAGCGGCCGGTTCTGACGTGACCTTTCTCGATGCCTTGCCCTTTGGCACGGGCGTCGCTTTGGCCGCGCTGACCGGGCTGGTCCTCGGCAGCTTTATTGCAACTCTGGTGCTGCGCTGGCCCGCCGGGCGGTCGGTGCTCGGGCGGTCGCAGTGCGACGATTGCGGGCGGGTGCTCCGAGCGATCGAGCTGGTGCCGCTGCTGTCGGCGATGGTGGCGCGCGGATGTTGTCGAAAGTGCCGCGCGGCGATTGACCCGTTCCACTGGCGGGTCGAGCTGGGATCGGCGCTGATCGGCGCGACAGCGCTGGCGGTGATGCCGGGGACGACCGGCTGGATCTGGGCGTTGCTCGGCTGGATGTTGTTGCCGCTCGCGCTGCTCGATGCGCGGCATTTCTGGTTGCCCGACCGGCTGAACGCCTTGCTGGCGGTCACCGGCCTGTTGCTGGCGGGGCCACTGCTCGGCGCGTCGCTGCTCGACCGGTGGATCGGGGCGCTGGCGGGTGGCGTGATACTGTCCCTGATCGCTTGGGGTTATCGGTGCACGCGCGGCGGCGACGGCATGGGCGGCGGCGATCCCAAACTGGTGGCGGCGATCGGCTGCTGGCTGGGCTGGCAGGCGCTGCCGCTGATGCTGCTGCTCGCCAGTCTGGGCGGCATCGTCTGGGCGCTCTTGGTCCAACGAAAAGGGGACCAGCCGCTGGCTCAGCGACCGGTCCCCTTCGGTGTCTTTGCCTGCACCGCCGCCTTCGCGACGGTGCCGTTCTGGCCGCTGATTAGCGCCCGATGACGACCGTCACCGCGCGGCGATTGCGCGAATAGGCTTCTTCGGTCGAGCCGAGTTCGGCGGGGCGTTCCTTGCCATAGCTGATGACATTGATCCGCGACGGGTCGATTCCGAGCGAAGCGAGATAGTTTTTCGCGGCGTTGGCGCGGCGCTCGCCCAGCGCGATGTTGTAATCGCGGGTGCCGCGTTCATCGGCGTGGCCTTCCAGCGTGACGCGCACGGCGGGGTTGCGTTGCAACCACTGCGCCTGCGTCCGTAGCGTCGTCATATCCTCGGCATCGATGTTATACTGGTCGAAACCGAAGAAGATGCGGTCGCCCATCGCGCCGACGCTGGCGAGAAAATCTTCCTGCGACCCCGGAACGACGCCGCCATAACCCGAATCGCCGCCGCCATCGACGCCATCGGGCGCAGGCGGCAAGACATTGGGTGTCTTTTTCGCGCAGGCGCCCACAGCCAGCATGGTGATCGCCGCGATCATCGCGGTGCTTTTGCGTATCGTCATGTCGTCTGTCCTCTTGTTGTTGCTCGGAAAATTTCGTTTCGGCGCGTTTTATGGCCGTTTTATGCCAATATGGGAACCCGGATGGGCGATTTTGGTTCCGCCGCCATCACGGCAGAACCGGACCCCAGCTGGGGTCCGATCCGTCCTGCGGCGTCGGCAGACGGCGCAGGTTCACGCCGGTCAGGTCGACCTGCCAAATGCTCGATTTGCCTTCACGTCCGGGCGTCGTGCGAAAGAACTGAAGCACGCGGCCATTGGGTGACCAGGTCGGCGCCTCGTCCTGCCAGCTGTTGGTCAGCATGCGGACGCCGCCGCCGGTCGGGGTCATCACCCCGATGCGGAATTCGCCGCCGCCCATGCGGGTGAAGGCGATCAGGTCGCCGCGCGGCGACCATTCGGGGGTGGCGTAGCGGCCGCCGCCAAAGCTGATCCGGCGCTGGTCGGACCCGTCGATGTTCATCGTATAGATCTGCTGGCTGCCCGACCGGTCGCTTTCGAACACGATCTTGCGGCCGTCGGGGGAAAAGCTGCCGCCGACGTCGATGCCCGGCGCGGTGGTCAGCCGCACCGGCGTGCCGCCATCGGCCGAGATGCGATAGATGTCGGTGTTGCCGCCGACCGCCATCGAATAGAGGATTTGCTTGCCGTCGGGCGACCAGCGCGGCGCGAACGTCGCGTTGCCGCTTTCGGTCACCAGCTTCTGCGTCCCCGCTGCCACATCATAGATAAACACGCGAACGCGGTTGTTGAGATAGGAGACGTAGACGATCTTTTTGTAATCGGGCGAGAAGCGCGGTGAAATGGCGAGCGCCTGACCGTTGGTGATAAAGCGGTGGTTGCCGCCGTCGCTGTCCATGATCGCAAGGCGCTTGATGCGGTTCCCCTTGGGTCCGCTCTCGGCAATATAGGCGATGCGGCTGTCAAAGAAGGGCGCCTCGCCCGACAGGCGCGAATAGATGGCGTCGGCGCATTTATGCGCGGCGCGGCGCCAGTCGGCGGGCTGGATTTCGAACCCCTTGCGCACCAGTTCGCTGCCCAGCGCGGTGTCGTACAGATAGCAGCCGACGACCAGGCTGCCGTTCGATCCGGCATCGACAAAGCCGTGGACGACGTTTTCGGCGTTGCGCGCCTGCCAGTCGGCAAAGCGCGGCGCCTGGACCTCGGCGCGGGTAATCGCGCGAACGCCGCCGGGACCGATCGGTTGGTAAAGTCCGCTGCGTTCCAGGTTGGCGGAAATCACCTCGGCAATCTGGCGGCCCAGACTGTCGGTGCGCAGCCCCGCGACGCTTTGCACCGACGAGGTGGCGAACGACGGGACCGCGATGACGGTGCGTTCGTTGGACACCTCCGCCACAACCTCCGCTGTCCGTGGCGTGTCCGCTGGCGGAGCAGGCGGAGTTTGAGCCAACGCAGAAAATGCTGAAATAGCACCGAGCGCCGATGCGAAGAGGCTGATCCGAACCAGAAGAGCTTGCATTACATTCCTTTCGTGCGGAAGGTTACGTCCCAAACCCTCCATTGATCATAATATTCTTCGGGTAGGTCGAACGGTGATGCTTGCCGAATCGAGCGTTCCGCTCGCTCAACGAAAAGCTTCTGTTGAGGTGCGTTGCTGTCGGTTTTCCCCGTGAGCTCACCGACCTGGCTGACATTGGTTACCCGACCGTCGCGTGCCAACTGAATACGCAGCACGACTCTCAACTGATCGATATCGACTCCCGACGGTACGTTCCGGCGCCAATAGGGGAGGATTTTTCCATCTATTGCTACATCGATCGAGCGGCGCACCTCGGCGGCGGTGGCCGCGGCGGGCGCCCCTTTGCTCGCCGGTGCCTTGGGCTGCGATTTGGACAGCCCCTCGGCGATACCGTCAAGGCGCCCGGTTGGACGCGCGGGACGATCCTTCGCCGGTGGTGCCTTGGGCGCAGCCTTGGGCGGCGCTTTGTCGACCGCGGGCGGGGTCGCCTTTGGCGGTTGCTTGGGCTGCGCAACCTGTTTGGGCGTCGGCGCCGGGGTCGGCCGAACGATCGGTTCGGGAACCGGCGGGGTCGGCGTCGGCATTGGCTCGGGCGCGGCGATATCGACATTATCTTCCTCGCCCAGCCGCGCGGCGGGTGGAGTCTCGCTGATGACGGGAGCGGTCGATTGCACCGCGGTTTCGGCGATCAGGTCGACCTCCATAGGCGGATTGTCGAACCGGCGTTCGCCCGCCGTCCACTGGATCGACAGCAAACCGATAATGGCGACATGCGCGATCGCCGCGATGGCAAAGCCGCGCCCTTCATTACCCCTCGCTGCCATGGTGGTGGCCATATCGGAACCCTATGGCGCCGTTTCTGAACCGTCGGTGACCGCGGCGGCGGCAGGGGTGTCCCCGCTCGCACCCGTGGTCACCAGCGAAATGCGCGTCAGCCCGGCGCGGTTGAGTTCGCCCATCACCCGCATCACGCGGCCATAATCGAGCCCCTTGTCGGCGCGCAGCATGATCTGGCGCGGGCGATCCTGCCCCGCATTCTCGCGCGCGATGGCGTCCAGCCGCGCCGGAAGCTCGGCCTCGGGCACCACCTCTTCGCCGATGAACAGCGTGTCGTCGCCGTTGATCGACAGCTGCACCGGTTCCTGATCCTCGGTCTCGACCGGCTTGGCGCGGCTTTCGGGCAGGTCGATGGGGACGGCGGAGGCGAGGAGCGGCGCGGTGATCATGAAGATGATCAGCAGCACCAGCATGACGTCGACGAGCGGGGTGACATTGATGTCGGAAATCGGCGCGCGGCGGGCGCCGCGGCCGCGCCGACCGCCGGAGCCGCCCGCAGGACCGGTCATGCCCATCAGGCGTCGACCTCCAGCTCGCGGCTGAACGTCGCGTGCAGCCCGTCGGCAAAGCGGCCGAGGCGCGATTCGAGCCGGTTCAGCCGCTGCGAGAAACTATTGTACGCGATCACCGCGGGGATCGCCGCAAACAGCCCGATCGCGGTCGCGAACAGCGCTTCGGCGATGCCCGGCGCGACGACCGCCAGGCTGCTGTTGTTGCTTGCCGCGATCGCGGTGAAGCTGCGCATGATGCCCCACACGGTGCCAAACAGGCCGACAAAGGGCGCGACCGAGCCGATCGTGGCCAGCGTCCCGATCTTGTCGGCCAGCCGGTCGACCTCGCCCGCGATCGCCGAATTCATCGCGATGCCCAGCCGTTCGCGCGTGCCGTCGCGGTCGATGATCTTGCCCTTGGTCGAACGGCGCCACTCGCCGATCCCGGCGCCCAGCACCTTCGCGCTCGGCAGATCCTCGCCGCTGTTCTTGTCGTAAAATTTGTCGATATTGTCGGCGCGCCAGAAATCGCGCTCGAAATTTTCGGACGCGCGCATCAGTTTGCCGACGCCGCGGCCATGGGTAAAGATCACCGCCCAGACATAGATCGACGCGAGCAACAGCCCGATCATCACCGCCTTCACGATAATGTCGGCCTGCAGGAACAGCGCGACCGGGGACAGGGTCGCCGCATCGGCGGCCAGCGAGATATTGTCTAGCAAGGGATGTTCTCTCCATTCATGATGGCGGTAAAGCGGTGGGCCCACCCCGCCGGCTGACGGCGCGGCCGGCCTTCGGGTGACAGGAAGGCGGCGGTGACTTGCCCGTCGGTTAATGTCTCGCCGATGAACGTGTCAGTTGTGCGAAGGATGCGCTGCGCGATGACGACGCTCGCGCCGCGTACCGCTTCGACGGTGCTGACGACCAGCAGATCGTCGTCGAGCTTTGCCGGGCGGCGGTATTTGATCGTCAGGTCGGTGACCGCCCAGCTGCCTTCGCCGCCTTCCATCGCGGCGCGTTGGTCGATGCCCGCGATCCGCAGCATGTCCGACCGCGCGCGCTCCATAAAGCGCAGATAATTGGCGTGATAGACGATGCCGCTGAGGTCCGTGTCCTCGAAATAGACGCGCGCCCGATAATGGTGCTCAGCCCCGACGAAGGCGCCGGGGATGAAAGGGGGCGGGGCGTTTACCATGGGGTTGATCGATAGCGGGCCTTCGACTCGTCGCAAACCCCTGATCGACGGTTTGTCGCAGATGGGGGCCATTTGGTGGGAGATGATGGCGGAAATCCGTTATATTCCCGAGTGCGTTGTGCCCCTGCGAAGGCAGGGGCCCATCACCGGACGTCTGGTTGCTGAGCTGCGTCTGTTTTGAGGTCAGTTTATCTCACTCGTCATTGCGAGCGAAGCGAAGCAATCCAGGGCGGTTTACGCGACTTTGGATTGCCGCGTCGCCTTCGGCTCCTCGCAATGACGATCCTGATTGAAGTCGTGCTGCGTTTGTGTGGCGGCAGGTGATGGGCCCCTGCCTGCGCAGGGGCACGGTCACTTGCCGTTATCGAACAACCCGTCCTGCGACCCCGCCGGCGGATTGAGCCCCAGATGCTTCCACGCGCTGGCATTGAGCATCCGCCCACGCGCGGTGCGCGCGATCAGGCCGACCTGGAGCAGATAGGGTTCGATCACATCCTCGATCGTGTCGCGCGGTTCGGACAGGCCGGCCGCCATCGTTTCGACCCCGACCGGCCCGCCGCGGTAGATGTCGGCGATCATCGTCAGATAGCGGCGGTCCATGGCGTCGAGGCCGAGCGCATCGACTTCGAGCCGGTTGAGCGCGGCGTCGGCGGCCTTGGCATCGACAATGGCGTGGCCTGCGACGGTCGCGAAGTCACGCACGCGGCGGAGCAGCCGTCCGGCGATGCGCGGCGTCCCGCGCGAGCGCTTGGCGATTTCGAGCGCGCCGTCGGGCGCGATCGGCAGCGCGAGCAGCCGCGCGGCACGGGTGATCACCTGCTCCAGCTCGCCATGGGTGTAGAAATTGAGCCGGACCGGGATGCCGAAGCGGTCGCGCAGCGGCGTCGTCAGCAGACCTTGCCGCGTCGTCGCGCCGACGAGGGTGAATTTGGGCAGGTCGATCCGCACGCTGCGCGCCGACGGTCCTTCGCCGATCATGATGTCGAGCGCCCGGTCCTCCATCGCGGGATAGAGAATTTCCTCGACCGCGGGCGACAGGCGGTGGATTTCGTCGATGAACAGCACGTCGCCGTCCTCAAGATTAGTGAGCAGCGCGGCGAGATCACCCGCCTTGGCGATCACCGGGCCGCTGGTTGAGCGGAAGCCGACGCCGAGTTCGCGGGCGACGATCTGCGCGAGCGTCGTCTTGCCGAGGCCGGGCGGGCCATAGAAGAGCACATGGTCGAGCGCATCGGAGCGCGATTTGGCGGCCTCGATAAAGATGCGCAAATTTTCACGCGCCGCCGCCTGCCCGACGAACTCGGCGAGCGTCTTGGGACGCAGCGCGGCGTCGGCGTCCTCGGGGGTGCGATTGGGGGTGGTGAGGTCGGTCAATTCAGCATCCCATTTGCGCCGCGAGATCGGTCAGGCTGTCGGCGCTATACTCCCAATCCTGCGCCGCGTCGGCATCGGGCGCGCGGGCGCCGCCATATTCCATGGGCCGGTCGATATGAGCGGTCATCAGCCCGCAACCGCGCGCGGCGGCCAGATCGCTGTGGTGCGAGGCGACGAGGCAAAGTTCCTGCGGCGCGAGCCCCAGCGCATCGGCGGTCGTAAGATAGGCGGCGGGTTGCGGTTTGTACGCGCGCGCATATTCGGCGCCCAGGATCGCATCCCAAACGATCCCGGCGCGGCGCGCCATATCGATCATCAGCGACACATTGCCGTTCGACAGCGTGACGACGGGAAAGGCGGTGCGCAGCCGCGCGATCCCCGCGACGCTGTCGGGCCAGGGGTCGAGCCGGTGCCAGGCGTCGGTCCAGTCGGCGAGCAGCGCCGGGTCGAGCGCCGCGGGGTCGATGCCCTGCGCGTCGAGCACCGCACCCAGCATCTCGCGGTGCAGGATGTCCAGCTTGACGAAGCCCCGCTGACCGCTGCTGACCGCCGCCATCGCGGGCAGGTAGCGGCGGCGCCACTGGTCAGCGAAGTCATGCGGGTCGATGTCGCTGCGGTCGATCTTGGCGAGAAATGTCGCGGATTCGCGCGCGATGCTGCTGCGCCAGTCGACGACGGTGCCGAACACGTCGAAGGCGAGGGCTTTGGGGCGGCGGCGGGCGGCGGGCTCAGTCATAATGCTCTATTGCCTCGCCGGTGATCGAAACCCAAGGCTCCTTGCGGTCCTCGTACACCGAGTAATCAGGGACAAAGCCGTGGCCGGGCGCAAAATTGCCGAGCGGGATCGCGAAAGCGTCATGAAAGGGTCGCGCGCGGTACCAGACGCCCGAGCCGCAGGTGGTGCAGAAATAGAAGTCGGCGGTGTTGCCGCT
This sequence comes from Sphingopyxis solisilvae, assembly GCF_015475875.1. Classification (GTDB taxonomy): domain Bacteria; phylum Pseudomonadota; class Alphaproteobacteria; order Sphingomonadales; family Sphingomonadaceae; genus Sphingopyxis; species Sphingopyxis solisilvae. Next base: position 123,468 of record NZ_JADKYM010000008.1, read on the forward strand.
ATCGCCGGTATATTGCCACATGCGCGCATTCGCCTCGCCCTCGATGCGAACCTGTTCGGCGGGGAAGCGGACCTGCGCGGCAAAGGCGCTGCCGCTGCGCGCCTTGCACTCGCGGCAATGGCACACCGACACGCGGATGGGTTCGCCGGTGCAGGTGACGCGGATCTGGCCGCAGCGGCAGGAGGCGTGGCGGGTGGTCACTTGATCGCCGCCAAGAAATCATCCTGCGAGAAGCCTGCCTGACGGATGATTCCCGCCAACGTCCCCGTCTTCAACTCGCGGTGGAGCGGCACCACGACCCCCACTCTATCGCGTTGGAGAATCACATGGCTGCCGCGCTGGCGCATTTGGATGAAGCCGAGCCGTTCGAGTGCGGCCACGACGTCGCGACCCGAAAGAACCGGCAATTTTGGCATTCAGGCGGCGTGGGCTTCGACGTCGAACGAGGTGACGAGCGGCGGGCCGCCTGACGTCATCGGAAACATCTCAAGATAGAGTTCGACCGCCTCACGCAAATTGGCGATCGCGTCTTCGATCGTTTCGCCCTGACTGGTCGTTCCGGTTTCGGGATTATAGGCAACGAAACCGCCTTCTTTCGCCGGGGTCAGCACAGCTGTTACCTGCATGATCTTTTCCTTCCGACGGACATCCTACTTCGCCGCCTTCTTAAGCGCCAGCCGCACCAGCGCATCGAGACCAGCTTCCGCGCCCAATTCCTCGCTCGCCGCCGCGACCGCGGCGCTCGCTTCGCCGGGTTTGAAGCCGAGGCCGGTGAGGGCGGTGACGGCGTCGGCGAGGGGGCCGGGGGTGGTGGGTATGTAGGTCGCGCCGCTGCCCGCTATGCCACCGAGCGCGCCGGCCTTGTCCTTCAATTCATGGGTGATCCGCTGCGCCAGTTTCGGGCCGACGCCGTTGGCGCGCGCGATCATCGCGCTGTCGCCGCTGGCGAGCGCGCGTTGCAGGTCGCTGATTTCGAGCGCCGAGAGGATCGCGAGCGCGACCTTGGCGCCGACGCCCTGGACGCTGGTGAGCAGGCGGAACCAGTCGCGCTCCTCGGCCTTGGCAAAGCCGAGCAGGCGCAGGAAATCTTCGCCGACCAGCATTTCGGTGTGGATGGTCACCTCGCCGCCGGTGGCGCCGAGCGCGTCGAGCGTGCGTGCCGATGCCTCAACCAGATAACCGACGCCGCCGACGTCGATCACCGCATGGCCTGCGCCGCTGGAGTCCAGCCGTCCGGTAAGTTTTGCGATCATTTGCTGTGCGTAGCGCGGGGAGAATGAAAAGGGAACAGGGAAGGAGAAAGGGGTCTCACGCAAAGGCGCAAAGGCGCGAAGAAGAATGATACAGGATTGTTCTCACACAAAGACACAAAGAGGGCGGTTGCTGCCGCTGGCTGAGCGGTTGACGACCGACCTTCGCGGTTGAAGGCCGGACGAAGTCCGGCAAGGAAATGAAGCCACCACTGAGGAAGACGCAACGCCGCTGTAGGAACCGACATCTTTGTGTCTTTGTGTGAGATTTCCTTTTCTTTGCGCCTTCGCGCCTTTGCGTGAGATATTTCTAATACCGCGACCGGTGGTTCGCATGGCAGATTGCGACCGCCAGCGCATCCGCGGCATCCGCCCCCGCGACCTTCGCGCCGGGCAGCAGCACGCGCAGCATCGCCTGCACCTGCTCCTTTGCCGCACTGCCCGTGCCGACGATCGCTTTCTTGACGAGGCGCGGAGCATATTCGGTCACGCCGAGCCCACCGCGGGCGCAGCCGAGCAGGACGACGCCGCGCGCGTGCGCCAGCTTCAGCGTCGATTGCGGGTTGTCGTTGACGAACACTTCCTCGACGGCGGCGCATTGCGGCGCATGGTCGGCGATCACCGCCGCCAGCACGGTGTCGAGATGCGCGAGGCGGTCGGGCAGGGGGGCTTTGGCGTCGGTCTTGATCTGACCGTTCGCGATGTGGCTGATCCGGCTCCCCTCGGTGCGGATGACGCCCCAGCCGGTGCAGCTGAGCGAGGGGTCGAGGCCGAGGATGATCATATTTTCGATCCTCCCTGTCGCGAAGCGATGGGGAGGTGGCAGCGCGGAGCGCTGACGGAGGGGCGATGGCGCAAACGTCGCGGCCCCTCCACCCCTCGCTTCGCGAGAGTGCTCGGTCGCCCAGTCCCCCGGACTGGGCTTGGATTGCCGGGGGCAATCCAACCGCGCACTCCCCCTCCCCATGGCTTCGCCACAGGGAGGATATTCATCAACCCAGTTTCTCCATCACCGCGTCGGGGATTTCATAATTGCCCCACACGGTCTGGACATCGTCGTCGTCGTCGAGCGTGTCGATCAGCTTGAACAGCGTCTGCGCGGTCGCTTCGTCGGCGACTTCGCTTTTCAGGGTCGGACGCCACGCCAGCTTGACGCCTTCGGCTTCGCCCAGCTTCGCTTCGAGCGCCTTCGCGACCTCGTGCAGGCTGTCGACGCTGGTCCAGATGTCGTGGCCGTCGTCGGACGATTCGACATCGTCGGCGCCGGCATCGAGCGCGGCTTCGAACACCGTGTCGGCGTCGCCCGCGCTGGCGGCATAGTTGATCAGGCCCAGCCGGTCGAAGCCGTGGCTGACGCTGCCCGACGTGCCGAGGTTGCCGCCATTCTTGCTGAACGCGGTGCGAACGTTGGTCGCGGTGCGGTTGCGGTTGTCGGTCAGCGCCTCGACGATCAGCGACACGCCGCCCGGGCCATAGCCTTCGTAGCGGATTTCCTCGTAATTCTCGCCTTCGCCGCCGCTCGCCTTGTCGATCGCGCGCTGGATATTGTCCTTGGGCATCGACTGCGCCTTGGCGGCGTTGACCGCCGCACGCAGGCGCGCATTCGCGTCGGGATCGGGCAGGCCCATCTTCGCCGCCACGGTGATTTCGCGGCTGAGCTTTGAAAACAGGCTGCTGCGCTTTTTGTCCTGCGCACCCTTGCGGTGCATGATGTTCTTGAATTTACTATGGCCGGCCACGGGAGGATCCTGCTTGAAAGTGATTTGGTGAAGCGGCCTATCGCGTAGCGGGCGACTATTTTCAACGCCCTTGCGCTTTAGCCTTTGCCTATTCAGCCGGCTTTCCTGTGCGCAGATCGATCACGCGCCCGCGTTCATAGCCCAGTATGCCGGGAACCGGGGCAAGCCGATTGATCCAATCGGCCCCAGGCTCGGGAAACAGCCCCACCGCGTGATAGTCGGCGATCTCCAAGGGAAGGGCGGCGAGCGAAACCGGTCGTATAAGAGCATCGGTTGGCGGAACAAGCGCTTGCCCCAGGGTGAAGCCATAGGCGAACATCGACGGTCCCAAATTGTCCTCGAGATGCGGAATCGGTGATTCTTTGTGTACCTTGTCGGCGAACAGCGAACCCATCTCGGTAATCACTCCGGCGCGCGCCGCAAATTTGACGGTGCCAAGACAATTACAGGTGGTGATGCCGCGTCCGCCCACCGAAACGCCGTAGAGAATATAGGTTCCAACAGGCACCTCGACCAGAAAGGTGCGCATTGCGCCATCTTCCAGAAAATCCCCGGCATCGACGGCAAAGGCGTTTACCGGCCCATCATAGGTAAAGGCATATTCGTCGATCGCCGGCGGCTTCCCGTCCTTCGCTTTTTTGGTGAGCTTTGGCAGATCTGCCGCATAAGCGGCTTCCTTCGCGCTGCGATAGGCGGCGACTTCCGCCTCGGTCGGGATACGCAGGAAAATATGCTCGATGTTGATCATGCCCGATTTCGCGGTGCTCGACCGGAACAGCAGATAGGCCTTGGCGGGATCGAGAGCGGTGGGCGCGACTTTGTGGTTGAGAACGCCATCGCCGCCCTTTGCCAGCGCGATTCCGGGTGCGAGCACCAGCAAACAGGCAAGGAGCAGGCGGATCATTCGCTGACCTCCGTCGTCGAGGGTTTGGGGCCGGACGCGAGTTTTGCCTGCATCGCGATGAGGGTCGCCTCATCGCCGTCGTTCAATCGGTCCCAATCCGCCTCGGCGATCGCGTAGCGGGCGTAGCCGCGGGGCTGCATGCAGCGGCGCAGCTTGTTGTTGCGTTGTCCGCGTTCCAGCTTCGGCACGATGATTGAAGCCATCGCTTCGCCGACGAGACCATAGGAGCCGGCGGTGTAGCCTTGGGGCTTGCGCTTGAGGGGTTCGACCCAAGGCCGGAAGGTCGGCAAGGTCGTCACGCCGTCGCGAACCAGAAAGCTGCGGCATTCGGCAATGTCGGCATAGGCTTGGGCGAAACTGACGGCCGGATTGTGAAAGAAGAAGAATTTATATCCTTCCTTCTGCACCTTGGGATCGGCTGACGGCGCTATGTCGAGGACGTTGATCGTCGCAGGATCGGGCAAGGTATCCTGCGCCGCGACCTGTCCGCCGAACATCGCCGCAGCGAATATCAGCGCCGCCCCCCTTGTCGATCGTGCCCCCATAAACCCTCCCGTCAGATGATGACCGCCGTCCCGCTGGCCGATACCATCAGCATCGACCCGTTCTGGCCGAGCACCTCGTAATCGAGGTCGACGCCGATCACGGCGTTGCCGCCGAGTTTCGCGGCTTCGGCTTCCATCTCGGCGATCGCTTCCTTGCGGGCGCGGGACAGGACGTCTTCATATTTGCCCGAGCGGCCGCCGACGATGTCGGTGATGCTGGCGAACAGGTCGCGGAACAGGTTCGCGCCGACGATGACTTCGCCGGTGACGATGCCCAGATATTCGCGGGCCGGATGGCCTTCGATAGTGTTGGTGGTGGTGCTGAACATCGTCACTCTCCTGTGCTGATAAAGGTTGCGGCTCAGTCGATACCGAGCGCCGATTTGTAAACGTCGAGGATTGCTTCCATTTCCTTGCGGTCGTTCGGCGGCAATTTGCGCAGGCGAACGATCTGGCGCATGATCTTCGGGTCGTAACCCTGCGATTTCGCTTCATTATAAGTGTCGCGAATGTCGTCGGCGACGCCCTTTTTCTCTTCTTCCATCCGTTCGATGCGCTCGATGAACAGGCGCAGTTGTTCGTCGGATACGGTGGCTTCGCTCATTTTGGACTCCGGTGATTGGGATGATGCGGCGCGAGAATCGCGGCTGCCGCGTCCCTAATCGTCCTGCGGCATTTTCGCCATGCTTAGTTGGTGGGGTCTGCTTATTCGGGCGGGAAAGGTTGGCGCTTGCCGCCGAGCTTGTGGACGACGCCGCGGCGCATCACGAAATCGACTTTTTCCAGCATTGTCACGTCGGCGAGCGGGTCGCCGGTGACGGCGACGATGTCGGCATCGCGCCCCGCCACGATCGCCCCGATCGGCCGGTCGAGTTCGGCGGCGTTGTCGATCGTCGCGGCCTTGATCGCCTGCGCCGGGGTCATCCCCGCCTTGACCATCAGCGCAAATTCCTTGGCGTTGTCGCCGTGCGGCGCGACGCCCGAATCGGTGCCGAACAGGATGCGGACATTGCCCTTTACGGCGCGCGCGATGCTGTTCGCGTGCGATGCCGCCGCTTCCACGGCCTTGGCGAGCTGCGGCGCGGGTGCGTCGCCGCGGCGCGCCTGCGCCAGTGCGGCGATCGGTGCGACCGCGGTCGGCACCAAGGCGGCGTTCGACGCCTTGAACAGCCTGACCGTTTCATCGTCGATAAAGCTGCCATGTTCGATCGAATCGACCCCGGCGCGTAGCGCGGCGTCGATGCCTTCCTTGCCGTGGGCATGGGCGGTGACCTTGCGGCCAAAGCTGTGCGCGGTGTCGACGACCGATTTCATCTCGGCATCGGACATCTGCTTGCCCAGCCCGCCCGCGACGTTCGAGCGCACCCCGCCGGTCGCGGCGAATTTGATGACCTCGGCGCCCAGCGAAATCTGCGTGCGCACCGCGCTGGCACAGCCGTCGGGGCCGTCGCAGATATTGGTGCGCTCGGCCGCGACCGCGTGGGTCAGCGTGCGGTTGAGCCCGTTGACTCCGCCATGGCCGCCGGTCACCGAAATCATCGTCCCCGCGGGGATGACCGTGGGTCCGACGATCACGCCATTGTTGATCGCATCGCGCAGTGTCGTCGTGGTGCGGCCATCGCCGCCCAAGTCGCGTACCGTCGTAAACCCGGCCTCCAGCGTCTTGCGCGCATTATCCTGCGCGATCACGAACACATCCTCGACGTCGCGGCCCGAGCTTTCGAGGCGGCTGCGCAGCAGATTGTCGTCGCTGGAGATATGGACGTGCATGTCGATCAGGCCGGGCAGGACAAAGGCGTTCTTCAGGTCGACCACCCGCGCATCGCCCTCGGGCGCCGCAAAGCCGTCGCGGACCTCGGCAATCTTCCCGTCGCGCACGACAATCGTCGACGGCCCGCGTGGTTCGCGGCCGGGCTGGTCGAGCAAATGCCCGGCATGGATATAGGTGGTGGCGGACGGCTCGGCGGCGAGCGGGCCACTGGCGATGAGGGCGACACCCAGCATCGCTCCTGTCAACATCATGCGCATCGCCATATTCTCCCCATTTTCCGTGCCTAAGCGGCGCTTCCCAACCTCATGTCCGCAAAGCGCGGTCAGAGCAAGATCAGTGACGCGGGTTCTTCGCCATGCTTGCTTCCATCCGCGCGAGCTGTTCGGGGGTGGCGGCGGTGTGATGCAGGGCTTTCCATTCGGCGGTCGGCATGCCGTGGACGATCGCGCGGCCGGCTTCCTTGTCCATGTCGCTTGCCTCGGCGATCCAGTCGCCCAGGCAGTTGCGGCAGAATCCCGCAAGCCCCATCAGGTCGATATTCGCGGCGTCGCTGCGATGCTGGAGCAGGCGGACGAGGCGGCGGAAGGCGGCGGCGGCAACGGCATCGTCGAGCGTATCGAGCGCATCGTTCGAGATGGCCTGATCGTCGCTACAAGACATGGCGTTATTCCTTCTGCTGAGGGGATGAATAGCTATACGCGGCTTGCCTTGCCGGGGGCAACGCGCCTACGCAAGCGACCCCAGCTTTTTATCGGTTCGGAGCATCAGTGGCCCAGAGTTTTACCCCCCGCCAGCGCAAGGTGCGCATCCTGGCGACGCTTGGTCCTGCCAGCGCCAATCCCGAAATGATCGCGGCGCTGCACCGCGCAGGCGCCGATGCCTTTCGCGTCAATATGAGCCATGGCGACCATGCCGGCCACGCCAAGGTGATCGCCGCGATCCGCGCGCTGGAGAAGGAGACCGGGCGTCCGACGACGATCCTCGTCGACCTGCAGGGGCCGAAGCTGCGCGTCGGCACCTTTGCCGATGGGCCGGTCGAGCTGATTAAAGGCGCGCCCTTTGCGCTCGACGCGGACATCGCACCGGGCGATGCGACACGGGTTCACCTGCCGCACCCCGAATTGTTCGCAGCGCTGGAAGCGGGCACGCGGCTGTTGATCGACGACGGCAAGCTGGTGCTGCGCGTCCAGGCGGTGTCGCCGCAGCGGATCGACACGGTGGTCGAGGTCGGCGGCAAGATTTCGGATCGCAAGGGGGTCAATGTTCCCGACGTCGTCGTCCCGCTCGCGGCGCTGACCGAAAAGGACCGCAAGGACCTGACCTTCGCACTCGAACAGGGCGTCGACTGGATCGCGCTGTCGTTCGTGCAGCGGCCCGAGGATGTTGCCGAGGCGCGGACGCTGATTGGTGGCAAGGCGGCGTTGCTGGTGAAATTCGAAAAGCCGTCCGGGGTGCAGCGGATCGAGGAAATCCTTGAGCTCGCCGACGCCGCGATGGTCGCGCGCGGCGACCTGGGGGTCGAGCTTCCCCCCGAAGCCGTACCGCCGCTGCAAAAGCGCATCGTTGCGACCGCGCGGCGGATGGGCAAGCCCGTGGTCGTCGCGACCCAGATGCTCGAATCGATGATCGTGTCACCCTCGCCGACGCGCGCCGAAGTGTCCGACGTCGCCACGGCGGTGTACGACGGGGCGGACGCGATCATGCTGTCGGCCGAGACCGCAGCGGGCGCGTGGCCGGTGGAAGCAGTCACCATGATGGATTCGATCGCGCGTTCGGTCGAAAGCGATCCTGATTATTTCCGTCGCCTGCACTTCACCGAGACGACCCCCGACGCCACCACCGCCGACGCGCTGGCCGAGGCGGCGGGCGACATCACGCGCACGATCGACGCCGATGCGATCATCTGCTTCACCTTTTCGGGATCGACCGCACGCCGCGTCGCGCGCGAGCGGGCGGGGGCGCCGTTGCTGGTGCTGACGCCGAAGAAAGAGGCCGCGCGGCGCATGGGCCTGTTGTGGGGCGCGCACGCCGTATCGACCAGGGACATCGGCAGCTTTGAAGAGATGATCGCCAAGGGCAAGCGCATGGCGCTGCGCCACGGGATCGGAAAGGCGGGGTCGAAACTGGTGATGATGGCGGGGGTGCCGTTCGGAACCCCGGGATCGACCAACGTACTGCACGTCGCGACGCTGACCGGCGACGAACTGCGCGGGTATAGCTGAGTCATGAATCCTCCCTGTGGCGAAGCCATGGGGAGGGGGACCGTCCGCGAAGCGGATGGTGGAGGGGCAGCAACGTCAACGCGATGGCCCCTCCGTCAGCGCTTCGCGCTGCCACCTCCCCATGGCTTCGCCACAGGGAGGACCATTCCGGCCATAATCGATTCAAATCGGCACAATCCTTACCGCGCGATTCACAAAATTTTCGACCTGATTCAGATCGGCACGATGAAAAATGGTAAACAGGCTTTGCACCATTGACGGGTCGCGGCATAGTTGGTGGGTGGTGAGCGTCGGACCCGCGTCGGGGGGATTCCGCATCGCATAGCTGGAGGTTTAGCCCGCGTGTCCGCACCGTTCCGTTTTCCCCGCTTTTTCGTCACCAGCCCCGCGCCTTGCCCCTATCTGGCGGGCAAGACCGAACGCAAGGTATTCACCGAACTCAGCGGCAACACGGCGAACGAGCTGAACGACGCGCTGGGTCGCATCGGCTTTCGCCGCAGCCAGTCGGTCGCCTATCGTCCCAGCTGCGCCGACTGTTCGGCCTGTGTTTCGGTGCGCGTCTGCGCCGCCGAATTTGCCCCCAGCCAGTCGCAGAAGCGGACGATACGGCGCAACAGCGACCTGGTGGCCACGGCGTGCCGCCCGTGGGCGACCGAGGAACAATATACACTGCTGCGGTCCTACCTCGCCTCGCGCCATCCCAACGGCGGCATGGCCGACATGGACGAACAGGATTTCGCCGACATGGTCGAACAGACCCCGGTCGACAGCTATATGGTCGAATATCGCGAGCCGACCGCCGACGGCAGCAAGGGGCGGCTGGTCGGCTGTTGCCTGACCGACCGGCAGGGCGACGGGCTGTCGATGATCTACAGCTTCTTCGACGCCGCGCACCCGCTGCGCGAGGGGCTGGGCACCTACATCATCGCCGACCATATCCAGCGCGCCGCCCGCGCCGGCCTGCCCTATGTCTACCTTGGCTACTGGATCGAGGGATCGGCGCGTATGGCGTACAAGGCGCGCTTCCGCCCGCTCGAACGGCTCGGCCCCGACGGCTGGACCCGCTTCGAACCGCGCGCGGCGCAGAGCATTGCGGAGATGTTCGAACTGGCGTGATGATGGTTGCCGCGCTGGGGCAGAAACAAGACGATCCTCCCCGCCTGCGGGGAGGTGGCAGCGCGAAGCGCTGACGGAGGGGGTGGCGTCCTTCGGCGGCACGTCAGGCCGATAACCCCCTCCACCACAGCCTGCGGCGGTGGTCCCCCTCCCCGCAAGCGGAGAGGAGCGGCGACGGCCGCAACCGGCCGCCCCCCACCCTCCACCGCAAATTAACTGCGAACGTCTCGCAAGCGCCCAGTATATCACCGCTTCCGGTTGACCTTTTCCCGCATTCAAGGGCATAGCTTCATCTTCCAGGATATTAAGTCCGGGTCGCATCCAGGTTGAGGTCGCTTAGGGGTAGGCGATTGGGGGGAATAGGATGCCCGTTCGCATGTTCGCCAGCAGCATGATCGCGGACCGTCGCCGCGCCGGCGCGCGCGCATGAGCGAGCCGGGCGCCGCTGACCGCGTCAAGGTCGCGATCATCGGGTCCGGCCCGGCGGGACTCAGCGCCGCGGCGCGCGCAGGACAATTGGGCCTCAGCCATGTCCTGCTCGAAAAGACCGACCATCTGTCGGACACGATCTTCAAATATCAGAAGGGCAAGCGCGTACTCGCGACGCCCGAGCGGCTTGACCTTAGATCCGACTGCCGCTTTGCCGAGGGCGCGCGCGAATATATCCTGGGCAATTGGGACGAGGACGCCGCGAACAACAAGGTGAATGTGGCCTATCACGCCGACGTTGCCGAGGTGACGGGCGAGAAGGGCGCGTTCGCGATCCGGACCGCGAAGGGCGATGTCTTTCACGCCGAAAATATCGTGCTGGCGATCGGCACGCAGGGCAATCCGAACCGGATGCGATGCGAAGGCGCCGACCTGCCGCACATCATCTATCAGGTCGACGATCCCGAGGATTTCAAGGACAAGCATATCACCGTCGTCGGATCGGGCGACGCGGGGATCGAAAATGCGCTGGGCGTCGCCGAGGAGGCGCTGGAGAATACCGTCACCATCCTGAACCGGTCAAAGGATTTCGCGCGCGCCAAGGCGAAGAATGTGTCCGACATGATGGAGGCGGGCGAAAACGGCCTGATGTCGATCCGTACCGAGACACAGCCGAAAAAGGTCGAACCCGGCTGGCTGACGCTCGACACCCCCGACGGCGAGGAACGCATTCCGTGCGACGTCATCGTCGCGCGGCTGGGGTCGGTCGCGCCGCGCGCTTTCGTCGAATCGATGGGGATCGAGTTCACCGGCCCCGACCGCGAGGCCTTTCCCAAACTGTCACCGACCTTTGAATCGACGGTGCCCGGCATTTTCGTGATCGGCGCGCTCGCGGGCTATCCACTGATCAAGCATTGCATGAACCAGGGCTATGACGTCGTCGAGTTCTTGGGCGGCAACACCGCGCTGACCCCCGCCGACGAAAAGGATCTGGCGGCGGTCTTTGCGGGGCTGCCGCAGCAGAAATCGGTGAGCGAATGGCTCGACTATCTGCGCGAACGGGTGAGCATCTTTGCCGATGTCTCGCCGCTCCAGATGCGCGAGTTCATGCTCGATTCGAAGGTCGCCTTTTACCGCAAGGGTGACGTCGTGTTCGAGAAGGGCGAGCCGGGATCATCGCTGTTCGCAATCGCTGATGGCCATGCCGAGGTCGAGGTCGCGCCGGACGTCACCGTGCCGATCGAGCAGGGATCGATTTTTGGCGAGGTCGGGCTGATTTCGGGGCGTAAGCGCGGCGCGACGATCCGCGCGGGCGCCGACAGCATCTTTGTCGAGGTGTCGCGCACCGCGGCGCTCAAGCTGATGGCGGCAGTGCCGGGGGCGAAGCGCGCGATCAACCGCATCTCGCTCGAACGGCAATTGCTGCAAATTTTCAAGGGCGGGCTGACCGTCGAGGATCTGGCGCCGGTCGTCGAGACGGCTGAGGTCGAGCGTGTTTCTGCTGGTAAGGTCGTGCTGACCGAGGGCGAGCAGGGCGACGATGTTTATGTCATCCGGTCGGGATCGATGGTGGTCGAGAAAGACATCGGCGGCAAACCGATCTTCCTCCGCTACCTGCCGGCGGGCAGCTTCTTCGGCGAAATGGGCGTCCTGAGCGGGCAGCCGCGCAACGCCACGGTCAAGGCCGCGGTCGGCAGCGAGGTTATCAAGCTGACCGGCGACAGTTTCCGCAAGATGCTCGCCGCGCGGCCGCAGGTGCGCGCGGCGACCGAGGCGGCGGTGGCCGAGCGCGCGGCGATGAACAGCTTTATCGAATCGCGCAAGGCCAGCTATTCGAGCGCGGTCGATCTCTATTCGGACACCGCCAGCTTCATCATGAAGGAGGGGCTGGGCGAGGCGACCGATGCGCTGCTGATCGACGAGAATCTGTGCGTCGGTTGCGACAATTGCGAAAAGGCGTGCGCCGACAGCCACGAAGGCCTGTCGCGGCTCGACCGCGAGGCGGGCAAGACCTTTGCGCATCTGCACGTCCCGACGAGCTGCCGCCACTGCGAGCATCCGCACTGCATGGCCGACTGTCCGCCGAACGTGATCCACCGCGGCCCCGACGGCGAGGTGTTCATGGAGCCGGGCTGCATCGGCTGCGGCAATTGCATGCGCAACTGCCCCTATGGGGTGATCCGCATGGAGGCGGCGCCGCCGCCCAAACCGGGACTGCTGAGCTGGCTGCTGCTCGGCAAGGGGCCGGGGCCGGGCGAACCCTCGCCCAAATGGACCAAGAAGCAATTGGGCGAGGAAAAGCCCAAGAAGATCGCGGTCAAATGCGACATGTGCAAGGGCATCGCCGGCGGCCCCGCGTGCGTGCGCGCCTGCCCGACCGGCGCCGCGATCCGCGTGTCGCCCGAGGAATTCCTGTCGATTGCGCGGCTCGACGAGGCGACCGACTGATGGCCAGCCTGTTCCAGCGCCGCCGGTCGAAAGCCACGCAGGTCGAGCGGGTGCGCGAGCGCCAGCACGAAGGCTTCTTGCGCTATGCAGGGTTCCGCTGGGCGAAGATTTCGGGCGGGCTGTGCCTGCTGATCATCCTGTCGTATGCGCTGGTCGACGTGACGCCGCGGCATAATGGCGGCAGCTGGTACGGCTATACGCTTGGCACGATCGGTGCGCTGCTCATTCTGTGGCTGACCGCGCTCGGCTATCGCAAGCGCAAGATGACGAGCGATTACTGGTCGCTGAAGGCGTGGACGTCGGCGCATGTTTATCTGGGGCTAAGCCTGATCGTCATCGGCACCTGGCACACGGGATTCCAGCTCGGCTGGAATGTCCACACGCTCGCCTGGGTGCTGATGATGCTCGTCATCCTGTCGGGGCTTTATGGCGTCATCGCATACGCGACCTTGCCCGCCGCGCTGTCGAACAACCGCGAGCAGATGACGCAGATGCAGATGCTGGAAGCCATCCGCGCCTTCGACCGCCAGCTTCACAGCGCCGCGCAGCCGCTGACCTCGGCGGACAGCGCCGCGGTGCTCGCCTCGCTCGACCAGGACCCGTTCGCGGGCGGCGCGTGGGCGCGGCTGCGCGGGCGCTATCCTGCCTGCGCGACCGCCGCGGCGCGCCGGACGCTGGCGGCATCGCAGGGCGGCGACGCCGACGCGCGCGCCAAGGTCGTCCAGCTGTTGTTGCAGAAAGAAGCGGCGCTGGCGCGGCTGCGCGCGCATCTGCGCCTCCGCGCGCTGCTCGAAATCTGGCTCTATGTGCATGTGCCGCTGACTTTTGCGCTGATCGCGGCGCTGTCGGCGCACATCATCAGCGTCTTTTTCTATTGGTGAGGCGGGGACGATGAGCTTCATTCTCCGCCGCATCGCGACGACCAAGACGGGCAAGCAGATCGTCCGCGACCAGGCGCTGCCCGGCGACACGATCACCTTGGGCCGCGACAGCGCGAACACCATCCATGTCGCCGACCTCGCGGTGAATCCGCACCATGCGACGATCGCCAGCGGCGACGGGCGCACGGTGCGGGTGACCGCGCAAGAGGGGCTGGGGTTCGACCTCAACGGCCGCACCGAAACCCTTGCCGACATCGACAGCGCCGCGGGCGGCGAATTGCGGTTCGGCGGCCACCGCCTGACGATCGCGCGCGAGGACGACAAGATCATCCTCCTCGTCGAACGCATCGACGAGCTGTCGCAATCGTCGAAGGACGTCGACGAGGTGAAGGCCTTCTCGCTCGCGGGCGTGATGCCGGGCAAGCGCGTCGGGGCATGGACCTTCGGCCTGCTGATGCTGCTCGCGTTTCTCGTCGGGCCGATCTGGGCGTGGTACAGTTACAAGACTGTCGACGAACGGCCGGGCACGCTCCACGCCGATCGCAGCTGGATTTCGGGCCCGCTGTCGAGTGCCCACGCCAATCTGACCAAGGATTGCCAGTCGTGCCACGTCGAACCGTTTGTGGCGGTCACCGACACCGCGTGCGTCAATTGCCACACCGGCGAGCACAAGGCGATGAGTATGGCGCACGCCAATGCGCCGACCGCGATGCTGCTCGCGGCGCGCGCGCCCGCAGGTGGCTTCGACAAATTCCTCGCCAATGTCGGCGAGGCCTTCAACCGGCCGCAGGGGCGCTGCGTCGATTGCCATACCGAGCATGAAGGCGCCGGGCCGATGGCGGCAACGCCGCAGAAATTCTGCGCCGATTGCCACGACGGGATGCAGGGGCGGCTGAAAGGCGCGGGGCATCCGACGCTGCTGGGCGATGCGGCCGATTTCGGCACCGGCCACCCCGAGTTCCGCCCGCTCGTCCGCGCCGCGCCGGGGGCGAAGCTGGCGCGCGCGGCGCCGGGCAAGGGGACGGTCGATTACAACGGCCTGAAATTCCCGCACGACGTTCACCTTCAGGCGACCGGCGGCGTCGCGCGGATGGCGGCGAGTTTCCGCGGACGCCATGATTTCGGGCAGAAGCTCGAATGCGAAAATTGCCACCGCGTCGAGGCCGACGGGGTGCGCGTCAAGCCGGTCGAGATGGAGCGCGACTGCGCCATGTGCCACAGTCTGGCGTTCGAGACCGTCGGCGGCACGACGCGCACCTTGCGCCACGGCGAACCGGCACAGGTCATCGCCGACCTCACCGCTCATTATCGTTCGACCCCGCCGTCGCGGCCGCTCCAGCTCGGCGGGATGCAGCGGCGGCGGCCGGGCGCCTATGCCGAGGGACAGGTCTACAACATCTATTTCAATGAGGTGGCGTTGCGGCCGAGTCGGGCGCAGGACGCGGTGCGCGCGGTGTTCTCGAAAGGCGGCGCCTGTTATGACTGCCACACGATCTTTGCGCCCGCGGCCGGGAACAACTGGCGCGTCGCGGCAGTCAACCAGACGCCGCGCTACCTGCAAAAAGGCTGGTTCGATCACGACGCGCACAAGGAAACCGACTGCGCCGATTGCCATACCGCGGCGCCCGCGTCGAAGGCCTCGACCGACCTGCTCGTCCCGGGCCTGCGCCAATGCCGCGATTGCCATGTCGGCGAAAGCGGCGCGCGGCTGGTCAAGGTACAGACGGCTACCGAATCACCCTGCGCGATGTGCCACGAATATCATTCCGACGGCGGCCAGCCGTGGGTGCCGAACCGTCAGCGGAAGGTTAACAGCGCGGCAATTACAAATAAACGCGCCGATGCTATGGCGGGTGTGAGCGCGATCACAGGTGCCGCGACGCGCGGCCTTTATCATGTGACGTGGCGCACACCGGTTTTGCACGGGGCAAGGCGGGGCGGGTGAACTATCGGGCCGGGACCAGCCGGTGACAGCAGGGGACGGATATGCTGATCGCCCAGATCACCGATATCCATATCGGGTTCGATCCGGACAATCCGGCCGAATATAATCGCAAGCGCCTCGACGAGGTGCTCGACGTGCTGATCGAGGGGCCGAACCGCCCCGACCTTTTGCTTGCCACCGGCGACATCACCGACCGCGGCGACGCCGACAGCTATCGCCGCCTTGCGACCGCCTTTTCGCGCTGTCCCTTTCCGGTGTGGCCGAGCGTCGGCAATCACGACCTGCGCGACAATTTTCATGCGCGCTTTCCGGGCTTCGACGACGGCAACGGCTTTGTCCAATATGCGGTCGACCTGCCCGAACTCCGGCTGGTGACGATCGACACGTTGGAGGAGGGGCGCCACGGCGGCGCCTTTTGCGCCGCTCGCGCGGCGTGGCTCGACACCGAACTGGCGAAAGCGCCGGCCAAGCCAACCTATATCGTCATGCACCATCCGCCGGTCGAAAGCGGGATCGAGTGGATGAACACCCACCCCGACGAACCCTGGGTGGCGACCTTCACCGATGTCGTGCGGCGCCACCCGCAGGTGCGCGGGCTGATCTGCGGCCACCTCCACCGCAGCGTCACCGTGGCGTGGGAAGGGCGCACGGTGGCGATCTGTTCGTCGACCGCGCCGCAGGTGTCGCTCGACCTTCGCCCGATCGACGAGAATCATCCCGACGACCGCCCGATGATCGTCGCCGAAGACCCCGCCTATGCGCTCCACCGCTGGAACGGGCGCGAGCTGGTGAGTTTTTACGACCATGCCGGCGCGCATACGATGCTGGCGAAATATGACGAGCGGTTGCAGCCGCTGGTGCGCGAGTTGAAGGCCGAGCGGCCGGGATAATCCTGGTAGAATCTTAGCTTGAATCGTCATTGCGAGCGAAGCGAAGCAATCCAGAGCCTGCGTAAACCGCCCTGGATTGCTTCGCTTCGCTCGCAATGACGAACCCGA
>NZ_JADKYM010000009.1 GCF_015475875.1 Sphingopyxis solisilvae
CCGTCACCTTTGTCGAAGTCTCCAAGCCCGTTCGACGGCCTTTCGTCCCATAAGCCAAGCCGTGCGTATCTCGACTTCGCTCGATACGAACGGGGTTGGGTGTTCGCCGCTACTTCCGCGCCATCCCGACGCTCTCCATCGTCGCGCCGCTGCACGCATCGACGGTCTTTTTGCCGTCGCCCGAGAGCAGGCCCAGCACCAGAAACCCGCCGATAACCAGCGCGACGAAGGCGGTCGTCACCATGCCCAGATATTTCTCGATAAACGCCTTGATCGGGGCGCCGAACAGGCGGAACAGCACGCCGACCGCCATGAAGATCATCCCGCGCCCGACGATGCTGGCGCCGATGAAGGTTGCCAGGTTCATGCCGGTAAAGCCCGCGGTCAGCGTCATCAGCTTGAACGGGATCGGTGTCGCCCCGGCGATGATGATCGCCTCCGCGTCATATTGGTTGAGGTAACAGACCGCGACCGGGAATTTCTGCGTCAGCCCCAGCGCACCGAGCAGCCACAGTCCGATGCTTTCGTAGAGGAAATGGCCGATGGCATAGCCGAACAGCCCGCCCAGCACCGATCCGGCGGTGCAGATTGCGGCGAAGCGCAACGCGCGCTTCGGGTCGGCCAGGCACATCAGCCCCAGCACCGGATGCGGCGGGATCGGGAAAAAGCTCGATTCGATGAAAGCGATCGCGAACAGCCACCATTGGGCGTGGCGGTGCGATGCCTTGGCGATCGTCCAGTTATAAAGGCGCGCGAGCAGGCTTTTTGCCGTGGGGCGAGCGGTCGGGTCGATCAGGATGGCCATGGTGCGCGATCAGTGCCGGAAATGGCGCATGCCGGTGAATAGCATCGCCAGCCCGGCCTCGTTCGCCGCTGCGATCACCTCGTCGTCGCGGATCGATCCGCCCGGCTGGATAACGCAGGTCGCGCCCGCCTCGACCGCCGCGAGCAGGCCGTCGGCGAAGGGGAAAAAGGCGTCGCTCGCAACCGCGCTGCCGACGGTGCGCGGCTCTGCCCAGCCATGCGATTCGGCGGCTTCGCGCGCCTTTGCCGCGGCGATGCGCGCGCTGTCGCGGCGGTTCATCTGCCCCGCGCCGATGCCCGCGGTGGCGCCGCCCTTGGCATAGACGATCGCGTTCGATTTCACATGCTTGGCAAGCGTCCACGCGAACAGCGCGTCGGCCAGTTCCGCGTCGGTCGGCGCGCGGTTCGTCACGACCTTCAGGTCGGCGCGGGTGATGCGGCCATTGTCGCGGCTCTGCGCCAGCCAGCCGCCGGCGATCGTCTTGAGCATCAGCCCGCCGCGCGCCGGATCGGGCAGTTCGCCGGTCAGCAGCAGGCGGAGATTCTTTTTCTTCGCAAAAACGGCGCGCGCATCGGCGTCGGCGTCGGGGGCGCAGACGACTTCGGTAAAGATACCGCTGATCGCCTCGGCGGTCGCGCCGTCGAGCGGCCGGTTGACCGCGATGATCCCACCGAACGCCGACACATCGTCGCATTTCAGCGCCGCGTCATAGGCTTGGGCGATCGTCGCGGCAGTCGCGACGCCGCACGGGTTGGCATGCTTGACGATGACGCAGGTCGGATCGGCGTCGCGAAATTCGGAAACCAGTTCGAGCGCGGCGTCGGCGTCGTTGATATTATTGTAGCTGAGCTCCTTGCCCTGCACCTGCTCGGCGCCCGCGATCCCGCGCGGTCCCGGCACGGCGGGGATGTAAAGCGCCGCCTTCTGATGCGGATTCTCGCCATAACGCAGTTCGCTGGCCAACTTCGCGGTCAGCGGCAGGGTATCGGGAAATGTCTTGCCCTGAT
Organism: Sphingopyxis solisilvae; assembly: GCF_015475875.1. GTDB lineage: Bacteria > Pseudomonadota > Alphaproteobacteria > Sphingomonadales > Sphingomonadaceae > Sphingopyxis > Sphingopyxis solisilvae. The sequence goes on from NZ_JADKYM010000009.1 coordinate 1,813, forward strand.
CGGCGATGGCGAACCAGCGCGCGATCATCCCGTCATAAGTCGCGGTGTGGGCAAAGGCCGTAGCGGCGAGGCGTTTACGCAGCATCAGCGTTGTCGCGCCGCCGTTTGCGTCCATCTCGGCGATCACCGCGGCATAATCCTCGGGCTCGGTGACGATGTTCACAAAGGCGTGGTTCTTCGCCGCCGAGCGCACCATTGCCGGGCCGCCGATGTCGATATTCTCGATGATCGTATCGCGGTCGGCACCCGACATCACGGTCTGGAGGAAGGGGTAGAGATTGACGACGACGAGGTCGATCGGACCGATGCCATGCGCGTCCATCGACGCGACATGCGCCGCATCGTCGCGCACCGCCAGGATGCCGCCATGGACGGTCGGGTGCAACGTCTTGACGCGCCCGTCCATCATCTCGGGAAAACCGGTCAGGTCGGCGACATCTAGGACATCATGACCCGTCTCGCGCAGCGCCTTCGCTGTGCCGCCGGTCGACACCAGATCGACCCCGTGACGCACGAGTGCGGCGGCCAGGTCGGCAAGCCCCGCCTTGTCGCTGACGGACAACAGCGCGCGGCGGACGGGGACAAGATCGGTCATGGAGCGAAGGCCTCGGCTGGCAATGGGATGACGCGGTCGCCCTAGGCGCGAACGGCGGTGGGGGCAAGTATCGGGCGCGTGCCCGTCAGCCGATATGTTTGAAAATCCAGCCGATGCTGATCCCGCCCGCGGGCGCACCCCCGGTGATGACCAGCTGTTCGGTCGGGTGCGGGCGGCCGTCGCCGTCGACCCACAGGCTTTCCTCGATTTCGAGCGCGCCGTCGCTGGTCCGGAACTGCCACAGCGGCCCGCCGCTAATCCGCAGCAGCGCGCCCAGCTTGTCGGCGGTCAGGCTGGCCGAGATATTGCGGCCGAGGTGAAAGCGGATCGCGAAATGCTTGTCGCCCTTGCGGCGGCTGCGCGGGGCGGGGAGCAGCATATCCTCGCCGCGCAGCTCGCGCCCGTTCGGCGACAGGATGAGCAGGCGGCGGTGGATCAGCCCGTGGCGCCGTGCATAGCCGTCGTGGCTCATCTCGACGCGGCTGCCCTGCGGCGTTTCGCGGCGGTCGAGCTCGACCTCGGTCACGCCCTTGCCCAGCGATCCGCTCGCCAGGATCGCGGTCGAATTGGTGTCGGCCAGCACCAGCGTCGAATGCGCTGCGGTGGTGCGCAGCCCGCGCGCCAGATCGGCGGGAATCGTTGCGCCGGTCAGCGCCGCGCCGCCGCAATTGACGACGATGCGTTCGTCGCCGTCGCTGAGTTCGAACGCCAGCGTCGACGCGCAGCCGGCCTCGGTCACGCGCGCGATCGGCGGCGGCGCCGCGTCGGCGAGCAGCACGACCTTGTTCGCGACGAGGCGCTGGTATCCCCAGTCGCGCGCCTGTTTCAGCGGCCGGGTCCGCACCCCGCTTGCCGTGACGATCGCCTGGACCTGCGCTGCGGCGGTGGCGCCGCTGCCCTGCCAATTGCCCATGCCGCCGTCGCTGTGCAGCAATCCCAGCAGTGCCGGGACGGCGCGCGCCAGCACCTCCTGCACGAACGGCGGCACCTCCATCCGGCGCATGTCATAGACACGGGCGAGCATTGACAGTGCCATCACCGCGTCGAGCTGCGCCTGCGGCGAGCGCGAGATATTGCCGCCGTCGGCGTAAAAGCTGGTTTCCAGTACCTTGCGCAGTCCGGCCTCGCCGAATATCTGCCGCGGTTCGCCGCCGGGCATCAGCAGCGAGGCCGCGACGATGCCGATCCACGCAACCATCTGCCCAGTACCCGGCCGCGTCTTGTCCGCAACGCGGTCAAGATGCCGCGCCGCGCGCGCGAGATGATTGAGCACCGCCGAGCGATAGACGAGGTCGCTCGACGACAGGATCAGTGGCGCGTGGCACGCCCAGAACAGGATGCGCCATCCGGTGTTGTCCGCCTTCCATGCCGGCTCGCTCACTGTCTCGCCGTGGGTGCCGAGCCAGTGGCGCACCACCGCCTCGGCGATCGGCGCCCCGTCGGCGCGCGTGCCGGTCGCGGCCAGATCGCGGAGCCAGGCAAAGCTGTGCAGATAATCGGCAAAGGTCGGCGCAACGGTCAGATTGGCAAAGTCGAGCTCACCCAGCGGCAGCTTGAGCCCGCGGTGCAGAAAATGCCCGGCGCGGATCGCGGTCCCCGCGCGCGTGTCGCCCGGCACCGGATCGACCGGAACGCCAAGCAATTTCAGGGGAAATCGCCCTTTCAGTCGAAAGGCATGGAGCGGGGTGCGCCAGGTCAGCCGCGTGATCGCATTGGCCAGCCGGTCGCCCAGCGACAATCCCTTGTCGGCGGGCAGTCGGATCAGCCGCTTGCCGGGTTCGATCGTGTCGTCGATCGGCGCGGCATCGTCAGCCAGGTCGGGCGGCGGGTCGGCAGGGGCCGAAGTCAACGGTCTCCCCTCCATCGGTCAGGCGCCGCGCAGTTGCCGGATATTGCCTGCATAGGCATCGGGTCCACCTTTAAAGGTCGCGGTCCCCGCCACCAGCACGTCGGCGCCCGCGGCGATTGCCAGCGGCGCGGTGTTCACGTCGATGCCGCCATCGACCTCCAGCCGGATGTCGCGACCGCTCTTGTCGATCATCTTGCGCACCGCCTCGATCTTGCGCAGCTGGCTGGTGATAAAGCTCTGGCCGCCGAACCCGGGGTTGACGCTCATCACCAGCACCAGGTCGATATCGTCGATCAGATAGTCGAGCATCTTGGCGGGGGTCGCGGGGTTGAGCGACACGCCAGCCTGCTTGCCCAGCGATTTGATGTGCTGGACGCTGCGGTGGATATGCGGCCCCGCCTCGGGATGGACGGTGATGATGTCGGCGCCCGCCGCGGCAAAGGCGTCGAGGAAATGGTCGACCGGTGAAATCATCAGATGGACGTCGAACGGCAGGGTCGAATGCGGGCGGAGCGCCTTTACCACCGCCGGGCCGATCGTCAGGTTTGGCACAAAATGGCCGTCCATCACATCGATATGGACCCAGTCGGCGCCCGCCGTTTCGATCGCGCGCACTTCCTGGCCCAGCGCGGCAAAATCGGCGCTCAGGATCGACGGGGCGATGCGGACGGGGGCGGGGGTACTAGTCATGGCCATCGGCCTTAACCATCAACCCCTTGGGGAGCAAGCGGGGCAGCGCCGCTAGCGGTGGAAAAGCGGGTTGGGGGCGAACTGCGAACGATTGCGGCCGTAAGATCCTCCCCGCTTGCGGGGAGGGGGACCACCGAAGGTGGTGGAGGGGGTTGGCAGCCTGACGCTACGCTGCGTGCGAACGCGAGCCCCCTCCGTCAGCGCTTCGCGCTGCCACCTCCCCACAGTGGGGAGGATTTGCAAACTGCCGCTACCCCCCCCCACGCCCTCGACCAAACTCACCGCCAGCGCCAGCCACCCTCGGTCCGGGCGCGAAACCACGGGCGATTATCCAACATCAGGTGCAGCATCTCGGCCCTCTTCCCTGGGCGGTCGCCCGCGCTTTGCCGCGACCGGCGGCTTTACGGTCACGCCCCGCCGCGCCAGCGCCTCGCGCAGCAGCACCTCGATCTCGGCATTGGCGCTCCGCAATTCGGTCGCCGCCATCCGCTCGACCGCGGCGTAGAGCGCCGGATCGAGGCGAAGGGCAAAGGCTTTCTTGGCGGATGCGGGCATCGTTCGCTCGTCCGGCGCGGCTCAATAGAGCGAGCCGGTGTTGACGATCGGCTGCGTGTCGCGTTCGCCGCACAGCACGACCATCAGGTTCGACACCATCGCCGCGCGCCGTTCGTCGTCGAGCTCGACGACCTGCTTTTCGGACAATTGGGTCAGCGCCATTTCGACCATCGACACCGCGCCTTCGACCAGCTTGGCGCGCGCCGCGACCACCGCCTCGGCCTGCTGGCGGCGCAGCATCGCCCCGGCGATTTCGGGCGCATAGGCAAGGTGGGTCAGCCCGCATTCGTCGACGGTGATCCCGGCGACGTCGAGCCGCTCGATCAGCGCCTTGCGCAGTTCGATCCCCACTTCCTCATGGTTGCCGCGCAGCGTGATGTCGTGGTGGTCATGGTCGTCATAGGGGTAACGCGACCCGATCGAGCGCACCGCGGCCTCGATCTGCGCCAGCACGAATTCCTTGTAATCGTCGACGTCGAACAACGCCTGCGCGGTGTCGGTGACGCGCCACACGACCTGCGCCGCCATCTCGATCGGGTTGCCGCGGGCGTCGTTGACCTTGATCTTTTCCGAAATGATGTTGTTCGCGCGCACCGCGATCTTCTTGCGGGTCAGCCACGGCAGCACCCAGCGCAGCCCGGTCTCGCGGTCGGTGCCCTTGTAGCTGCCGAACAGCTGGATCGCCGCGGCTTCGTTGGGATTGATCAGGTAAAATCCGCACAGGATCAGAAAGCCGACCAGCGCCGACCCCGCCACAACCGCCCATTTCCACGCCACCTGATAGTCCGCGGTGCCGTTGCTGATCCCCGCCCACAGCGCCAGTCCGGCGAGCAGGAACCAGATCAGCAGCATCAGATAACCGCTTTGCGTCTGCGCGCGCGTCTCGCGACTGCGGTTCAGTGCGGGTGCCCCTCCATCAACCATCTTACCCTCCGATTCGATATAAAGATGATATCATATTTATATCGATATCGACTGACGTCAACGCAAAACAAAGGGGGCCGTAACGACCCCCTTTGCCTCCCCGGTCTTGTTCGCCCTATTCGGTCGGAAAACCGCGCTTTTTCAGCAGCGCCTTGACGTCCGGATCGCGGCCGCGGAAGGCGCGATACGCTTCGGCGCGGTCGGTTTCGTTGCCGGTCATGAGCAGCAGGGTGCGGAACTTGTCGGCGATCGTGCGGTCCCACGGCCCGCCCGCTTCGTTGAACGCAGCCCAGGTGTCGGCGTCCATCGTCTCCGACCACAAATAGCTGTAATAGCCCGCCGAATAGCTGTCCGAACTGAACAAATGGCCGAACTGCGGCAGGCGGTGGCGCATGACGATTTCTTTCGGCATGCCGATTTCGGCCAGTGTCTCGCGCTCGAACTTCGCGATGTCGGTCGGCGGCACCTTGCGGTTGTGCAGCTTCATATCGACGATCGCGCTCGCCAGATATTCGACGGTCGAAAAGCCCTGGTTGAACGTGTCCGACGCCAGGATCTTGTCGACCAGCGCCTGCGGAATCGGTTCGCCAGTCTGGTAATGCGTCGCGAATTTCGACAGCACTTCGGGCGTCATCAGCCAGTTTTCGTTCACCTGGCTCGGATATTCGACGAAGTCGCGCGGCACCCCGGCAAGCGCCGGATAGGTGATGTCATAGAGCAGGAAATGGATGCCGTGCCCGAATTCGTGGAACAGCGTCTGCGCGTCGTCGATGCTGATCAGCGTCGGTTCGCCCTTCGCGGCTTCGGTGAAATTATTGTTGTTCGACGCCAGCACATTGCGCTCCCCGCCCAGCTTCTGCTGGCTGCGGTACGTCGTCATCCACGCACCCGACCGCTTGCCGTCGCGCGCGAAATTGTCGAGGTAAAAGACGCCGATCGGCTTGTTCGTCTTGAGGTTGAACACCTCGAACGTCCGCACCTTGGGGTCGAACACCGGGATCGTACCGGTGTTTTCCTTGAACCCCATGTCATAAAGCTCGCCCGCGGCCCAGAACATCCCGTCGACCAGCTTGTCGAGCTGGAAATAGGGCTTCACCTCGCTTTCATCGAGGTCATATTTCGCCTTGCGGACCTTCTCCGCATAGAAGCGGTAATCCCACGGTTCGATGGTGATCTTCGGTCCCTTGCCCGCCTTGGCCTCGGCATCGGCGATCGCCTGCATGTCGGCGACCTCTTCCTTCACCCGCGCCACCGCTGCGGGCCACACCTTCATCATCAGCGCGTCGGCGTTCTCGGGCGTTTTCGCCATCGTGTCGGCCATGCGGTAATGGGCGTGGGTCGCGAAACCGAGCAGTTCGGCGCGCTGCTGGCGCAGCTTCAGCACGTCGGCGATCACCGCCTTGGTATCATTCGCGTCGCCATTGTCGCCGCGCCCGACAAAGGCGCGCCAGACTTTCTCGCGCAAGCCCCGGTTGGTCGCGCCTTGCAGCACCGGCTGCGCCGACGAGCGGGTGTTCTTGATCGCCCACTGGCCGGGCTTGCCCTGCTCCGTCGCTGCGGCGGCAAGCGATGCGACAAAGGCGGGTTCCAGCCCGTCGAGTTCGGCCTTGTCAGTGACAAAGGTATAGAGTTTCTCGTCGCCGAGCAGCTTCGAGGAGAAGCTTGAAAAATGGCCTTCGAGCTTGGAATTGATCTCGACCAGCTTCGCCTTGTCGGCCGGTGACAGATTGGCGCCGTCGCGGACCATCTCTTCATAGCTGCGCTCGACGATGCGCATCTGCTGCGCGTCGAGGCCGCTGGTGTGGCGCGCGTCGTACACCGCCTTGTACCGCGCGAACAGCTTGGGATCGAGATAGAGTTCGGTAAAGAATTTCGAGAGCTTCGGGCTCCATTCGGCGTCGATCGCCTCGACCCGGTCGTTCGACCGGTTCGACGTCTGGACGCCCCACAGCGCGTAGATCCGCTGGATCGTGTCGCCCGCCAGCTGCATCGGCACATGCGTGTTGTCAAAGGTCGGCGCGGCGGGATTGTCGATCACCGCCTGCACTTCGGCCTTCACCTCGTCCATCGCCTTCTGGAACGCGTCGGGGAACAGTTCGGGGTCCAGCTTGTCCCACGGCGGCACCCCTTCATAGGGGCCGGTCCACGGCGCCAGCATCGGGTTCTGACCCGCGGGGACGGTTTTGGCGGCGGGCTCGGCGGCGACGGCGGTGCTCATCTGGCTATAACCCATCATCATCGCGGTGGATGCAAGCATGATCGACAGCTTGCGGGCAAGGCGGGGCGCGCTCTGCGGCATATTCGGAATCTCCCGGTGAAAAGGTTTCGGACGAAACCATGTCGGGGGGTGGATTAACCAGATATGACAGGGGAGCGCAAGGGTGCGGCACTATCCTCCCTGTGGCGAAGCCATGGGGAGGGGGACCGCCGCCGCAGGCGGTGGTGGAGGGGCGGCAACCTCGCGTTATTGCCCCTCCGTCAGCGCTTCGCGCTGCCACCTCCCCATCGCTTCGCGACAGGGAGGATATTTCACCCGGCAAACATGTCCTGCGCCAGCCCCGGCACATCGACGGCAAAGGTGAACACGCCGCCGGCGTGCGGCTGGGCCCTGCGCTCTTCGTCGGTCAGGCTCTTTCCCGCGCTGGTGACGAAGGCGGTTTTCAGGTCCGCGCCGCCAAAGGCGATCATCGTCGGGCGCTGCACCGGCAGGTCGACGGTTTGCAGCAATTCGCCCGCAGGTGACAGGCGGACGACGCGCCCGCCGTCCCACAGCGCCGACCAATAGCAACCCTCGGCATCGACCGCGGCGCCGTCGGGGCGGCCCTCGCCCTCGGCAAAGCGGTGGAACAGCCGCTTGCCGCCCAGCGTGCCGGTCGCCGGGTCGACGTCATAAGCCTGGACACAGTGTGTCGGCGTGTCGGCATGATAGAAGGTGCGTCCGTCGGGGCTGAAGGCCGCGCCGTTGCTGGTCATCAATCCGCCGAAGATTTCGGTGAGGGCGCCGTCGGGATCGAGGCGATAGAGCGCCGCGTCGCGTTTCGGCTTGTCGCTGGTCAGGCTGCCGACCCACAGCCGTCCGGCCGCATCGACGCGGCCGTCGTTGAAACGCTGGTGCGGCTTGCCGGTCAGCACCGCTGCGCCGAAGGGCCGCGGTGAGGCGCCCCAATGGTCGATGATCGCGCAGCCATTTTCGAGCGCGGCGACCAGGCCGCCCTTCGTGCGCGGCGCGATGCAGCCGACCTGTTCGGCGAGTTGCATCACCTCGTCGGCTCCCGTCGCGGGATCGGTGCGGTGGATTTGGCGGCCTTCGATATCGACCCAATAGAGGCGCGCTTCGGCAGCGTGCCAGACGGGCGATTCGCCGAGCAGCGCGCGGGCGTCGAGGAGGAGTTGGACCATGGCCGGGTCTTAGCGCGGGAGGGCGAGGGTGCCCAGCGGCTGCAAAGCTATTCAGCGCGATGCGACCGATCAATGTCCTGTCCTGGTGGCGACGGCAGCCGTCTTGAAAACCGTCATCCCGGCGAAGGCCGGGATCTCACCCTCTCGGTTTACCGCACCGGCGAGATCCCGGCCTTCGCCGGGATGACGAAAGAAAGGGCGGCTCAGGCGGCCAGTGGTCGCCCCCATCGCGAGGCGACAAAAAAGTTTACGCGCCGTAGCGGCATTTCTACTTGACGTGGACGTAAACGTAAGGTCTCTTGCCGGTCAATCAGGCGGCCGACTCCCCGGCTTCGTTCGGCCGCGCCCAAGGGAAAGGAACCAGATGTCGCTCGATAGCCTCTCGCGCACCGCCTATACCGAAGATCATGAGGCGTTCCGTTCGACGGTGCGCCAGTTCCTCGAAAAGGAAGTCGCCCCCAACCAGGCGCAATGGGCCGAGGACGGCATCGTGCCCAAGAGCCTGTGGCCCAAGGCCGGCGAACTGGGCCTCCTCTGCCCGACGGTGCCGGAGGAATATGGCGGGCTGGGCCTCGACTTCGGCTATAATGCGATCGTTGACGAGGAAAGCGCCTATTACGGCCGCGTGACCACCGGCTTTTCGCTCCAGTCGGACATCGTGACCAATTATATCGTCCGCTACGGCAGCGAGGAGCAGAAGGCGCACTGGCTGCCCAAGATGGTGTCGGGCGAGGTCATCACCGCGATCGCGATGACCGAACCGGGCACCGGCAGCGACCTTCAGGGGATGCGCACGACGGCGAAAAAGGATGGCAATCATTATGTCATCAACGGGTCGAAAACCTATATCACCAACGGCCAGAATGCCGACCTGATCCTGGTGTGCGTCAAGACCGATCCCGATGCCGAGCCCGCGTGGAAGGGCGTGTCGATCGTCCTCGTCGAAGCCGACCGCGAGGGTTTCCAGCGCGGTCGCAACCTCGACAAGATCGGGCAGGACGAGGCCGATACGTCGGAGCTGTTCTTCAACGACGTCCGCGTGCCGATCACCAACTGCCTCGGCGAAGAAGGGCAGGGGTTTATCTATCTGATGAGCGAGCTTCCCCAGGAACGGCTTTCGATCGCGGTGTCGGCGCAGGCATCGGCGCAGCGCGCCTTTGACGACACGGTCGAATATACCCGCGAGCGCAAGGCGTTCGGCAAGCCGATCCTCGATTTCCAGAACAGCCGCTTCGTGCTCGCCGATTTGAAAGCGAAATTGCAGGTCGGCTGGGCGCACCTCGACTGGGCGCTCGCGCGGCACCTGAAAAAGGAACTGACGCCGGAGGAAGGCGCCGCGGCGAAGCTGTGGCACACCGATCTGCAATGGGAGGTGATGGACAAATGCCTCCAGCTGTTCGGCGGCGCCGGCTATATGAATGAATATCCGATCGCCCGCGCCTGGCGCGCCGCGCGCGTGACGCGGATTTTCGGCGGCACGAACGAGATTATGAAGGAACTGATCGGGCGGAAGCTCTGAAGATTTTTCTCTCCCTTTAAGGGAGAGAAAGACTTGGCTTGGCGGCTCGCCGCCTAGCAAGTCTTGTGAGGGGTTCTGACCCAGGCGTCCCAAGCCACGCCCCAGCCCCTCACCCAGCTTCGACTAGGCGGACAAGCCGCCAAGTCTTCGCAGCCCTCTCCCGCAAGGGGAGAGGGGAACAGGAAGTGAAAGGACTATCCCATGGCCCATGCCTATATCGTCGACGCCGTCCGCACCGCGGGCGGCAAGCGCGGCGGCAAGCTCGCCGGCGTCCACCCCGTCGACCTCGGCGCCGCCGTGTTCGACGCGATCGCCGACCGCAACGACTTCGACACCAGGGCGATCGACGACGTCATCACCGGCTGCGTCAGCCAGGGCGGCCAGCAGACGATGGACGTCGGCCGCAACGCGGTGCTCGCCTCGAAGCTGCCCGACTCGATCCCCGCCGTCACCATCGACCGCCAGTGCGGTTCGTCGCAGCAGGCGATCCAGTTCGCGGCGCAGGCGGTAATGTCGGGGACGCAGGACATCGTGCTCGCCAGCGGCATCGAAAGCATGACGCGCGTGCCGATGGGCAGCGTCGCGACCTTGTTCATGAAGGAAGGGCTCGGCCACTATAAATCGGAGCGGCTCGAGGAAAAATATCCCGGCATCATGTTCAGCCAGTTCATGGGCGCCGAAATGATCGTCAAAAAGCACGGGCTGACCAAGGACGACCTCGACGCCTATGCGCTCGAAAGCCACCGCCGCGCCAAGGCGGCGACCGAGGCGGGCCATTTCAAGCGCGAGATCGTCGGGGTCGAAATCGACACCCCCGAAGGCCGCGAAACCCACCTCGTCGATGAAGGCATCCGTTTCGACGCGACGCTGGAGGGCATCGCGGGGGTCAAGATCCTGCAGGAAGGCGGTTCGATCACTGCGGCCACCAGCTCGCAAATCTGCGACGGCGCGAGCGCCGCGCTCGTCGTGTCCGAACAGGCGCTCAAGGATCATGGCCTGACGCCGCGCGCGCGCATCCATCATATCTCGGTCACCGCGGGCGATCCGGTGATCATGCTCGAGGAACCGCTGTTCGCGACCGAACGCGCGCTCAAGAAAGCGGGCATGAAGATCGCGGATATTGACGCCTACGAGGTCAACGAGGCCTTCGCCCCGGTCCCGCTCGCCTGGCTCAAATATCTCGGCGCCGACCATGCGCGGATCAACCAGCATGGCGGCGCGATCGCGCTCGGCCACCCGCTCGGTGCCAGCGGCACCAAGCTGATGGCGACCCTGCTCGGCGTGCTCGACGCGACCGGCGGCAAATATGGGCTGCAAACGATGTGCGAAGGCGGCGGCCAGGCCAACGTCACGATCATCGAACGGCTGTAACGACTTACGCCCTCCCCTTCAGGGGAGGGCAGCGAGACTTGGCAGCTTGCTGCCTAGTCGCAGCGGGCGGGGTCCATCGACCTTGCTCTACGCCGCGAAACCCCACCCCAACCCCTCCCCTAAAGGGGAGGGGCTTTAAGCAGGAGAAACCACATGAAACTCGATTCCACCGTATCCGCCGTCGTCACCGGCGGCGCCTCGGGCCTCGGCGCCGCGACCGCCCGCGCGCTCGCTGCCAAGGGCGTCAAGGTCGCGATCTTCGACCTGCAGGAAGAAAAGGGCAAAGCGCTCGCCGCCGAGCTTGGCGGGGTATTCTGCGAATGCAATGTCACCGACGACGCCAGCGTCGACGCGGCTTTCGCCAAATCGCGCGAAGCGATCGGGCAGGAGCGCATCCTCGTCAACTGCGCCGGCACCGGTAACGCGATCAAAACTGCGAGCCGCTCGAAAGAAGACGGCAGCATCAAGCATTTCCCGCTCGACGCCTTCAACTGGATCATCCAGATCAACCTCGTCGGCACCTTCCGCTGCATCGCCAAATCGGCGGCGGGGATGATGACGCTCGACCCGATGGAAGACGGCGAGCGCGGCGCGATCGTCAACACCGCGTCGGTCGCGGCCGAGGACGGCCAGATCGGGCAAGCGGCTTACTCGGCGTCGAAGGGCGGCGTTGTCGGCATGACCCTCCCCATCGCGCGCGACCTCGCTTCGGAAAATATCCGCGTCAACACGATCCTGCCGGGCATCTTCGACACCCCGCTGCTCGCGGGTGCGCCGCAGAATGTCCGCGACGCGCTTGGCGCCTCGGTGCTCAACCCGAAACGCCTCGGCAACCCGCCCGAATATGCCGCGCTCGCGCTGTGCATGATCGAAAACGGCTATTTCAACGGTGAAGACGTCCGTCTCGACGGCGGTATCCGCATGGGCCCGCGTTAATATGGCGAAACCGGAGAGCTGGCGGCTGAACCCCGCCAGCTACCCCGTTTGCGAAAGCTTCCAGACGCGGTTTCAGGACATGGACATCAACGGCCACCTCAACAATGTGGCCTTTGCCGCGCTGTTCGAAAGCGGCCGGGTGCTGCTCAACCGCCAGGTCCGCCCGCTCGGCGAGCGCCCGGCGAACGAACGCACCATGGTCGCGGCGGTCGAGATCAACTATCTGGCCGAGGGCAATTTCCCTGATCCGGTCGAGATCGCAACCGGCATCGGCCGCCTCGGCACCTCGAGCTGGAGGATCGTCCAGGCGATGTTCCAGAACGGCCGCTGCATCGCCACCTGCGACACCGTGGTCGTGTGCCGCACCGACAATCAGGCCAAGCCACTGCGCGCGGAGATGGTCGCCGAACTGACCGCCAATCTGGCGACGCCTGCAGAATAATTCGTCATTGCGAGCGAAGCGAAGCAATCCAGAGCGGTTTACGCACACTCTGGATTGCTTCGCTGCGCTCGCAATGACGAGTGTCGCTAAATCGCCGTATCGCCCTCGGGCACCGACCGGATCAGATCGCGCGCGAACCCGATCAGCCCGATCTGCCGTCGCCGCTTCAGCCGCTCGGCGCGCAGGATCGCCATGACTTCGCCGTAACATTCGTCGACATTGTCGTTGATCAGCACATAGTCATAGCCGTCCCAGTGGCTGATCTCGTTCGCGGCGCGCGCCATCCGCGCCGCGATCACCTCGTCGCTGTCGGTCTTGCGGCTGCGCAGCCGCCGCTCCAGCTCCTCCATCGTCGGCGGCAGCACGAACACGCGCACCACATCGGGGCCGGCTTCCTGATACAGCTGCTGCGCGCCCTGCCAGTCGATGTCGAACAGCACGTCCTTGCCCGCGTCGAGCAATTCGTCGACCCGCGCCCGCGGGGTACCATAACGGTGGCCGAACACATGCGCCCATTCCAGAAATTCGCCATCCGCGGCCATTTTCTTGAACGTCTCGGTATCGACGAAATGATAATCCTTGCCATCGACCTCGCCGGGGCGCGGCGGGCGGGTGGTGGCCGAGATCGACAGCGCGATGTCGGGATCGACCCCCAGCATCTTTTTCGAAATCGTGGTCTTGCCCGCGCCCGACGGCGAGGAGAGGACGAACAACACGCCGCGGCGGTTCAGATGGACGCTTTCAGCCATGCGCGCTATTCGCCTGACGGACGGCAACGGTCAAGCGCGAAGGGCAGCAGGGATGATGGGGATTTCACGCACCGGCTGGCTCGTTGCGGCCGCGCTATTGGCCATATTCACCGCGATCCTGTTCGCAATGGGGCGCCCGCCGATCTGCCCCTGCGGTACCATCAGCCTGTGGCACGGCGTCGTGCAATCCGATCAGAACAGCCAGCAGATTTCGGACTGGTACAGCTTCAGCCACATCATCCACGGCTTTATCTTCTTCGGCCTCGGTCGCTGGCTGCTGCCGCGCCAGCCGCTCTGGGTGCTGCTTGCGCTGGCGATCGGGATCGAGGCGGCGTGGGAAATTCTCGAAAACTCGCCCGTCATCATCAACCGCTACCGCGAAGTGACGATGGCGTTCGGCTACAGCGGCGATTCGATCCTCAACTCGGTCAGCGACGCGCTGTTCATGATCGCGGGCTTCCTCGCCGCCAGCCGGATGCGCTGGTGGGTGACGCTCGCCATCGCGATTGTCTTTGAACTCTTCACCCTGTGGACGATCCGCGACAATCTGACGCTCAACGTCCTCATGCTCGTCTCGCCCATCGAGGCGATCAAGGAGTGGCAGGCGGCGGGCTGACCCTGCCGCTGCCGTCGGGGCAGCGATCGAACCGGCTGCCGAAGGCCTCGATTGCGGTGGCCACGCCGCCCGCGACGGTAAAGCGATAGATTTCGCCTTGCCCGGGGATCAGCTCGGCGCGCACCGTGTCGGCTTCGGTCCCCGCTTCGGTAACGCCGCGCAGCCGTCCCATCGTCAGCGCGAGCTGCGTCCCCTGTGGCGTGACGCGGATCGTGCCGTAATCGACATTGCAATAATCGCCGGCATAAGCAGCGGGCGACAGGCTCAGCTGCGACGGGCGCGCGGCGCGTTCGGCGCGCTGTGCCGTAAGCTTTTCGACCTGCTTCGCCCATTGGCCCGCCAGCGTGTCCAATTGCGCGGTCGCCCGCACCTCCGCCTCCGCCGCGCCAAGCCGGTACCAGTCATAGGCATAGAGCGCCGCCAGATCGACCAGGCGGAACCCCACGCCATCGTCATTCGCGGTCGCCGCGACCCCCAGCCCGGTTGCGGGCTGCACCGATACATGCGCCCGCGCCCCGGCGAACGAGCCGAACGCGTGATAGAGGGTGCCGCCCTCGAACGGGCCGGAGTACCAGCCCAGCCCATATCCGGTCCGCTTAAACGGCCCGAAGGCGCTGTCGAGCGTCGCCACCGGTTCACGCGCCGCTGCTGCCGCCGCGGCTATCGCGCCGCGGCCCGCCAGTTGCAGCGCCAGCCAGCGCGCCATGTCGTTCGCGCTCGCGACCATGCCTCCCGCCGCGTGCATCGTCTTGTCGACCTTGGTCAGATACACGCGTTCGCCGCCGCTATAGGGCGTGGCCACGGGCGAGCGCGATCCGCGCGCCTCCAGCCCTTCGGCCAGCGTGCCGGTCATGCCCAGCGGCGTCAGCAGCTCGGCCTCGAGGATGTCCTGCCAGCGCATCCCCGTGCGCCGTTCGATCAGCAGCGCCGCGACATTATAGCCGATATTGCCATAGCGGAACGTGCCCGCGGGCGTCTCGGCATCGGGCTTCAACCCCGCAAGCAGGCGCTCCAGCACCGCCGCGTCATAATCGCCGCTATACGCCAGCCGGAACGCCATGGCATCGCCCGCCAGCCCGTGACGGTGCGCCAGCAGGTCGCGCAGGCTGATCTGGTCGGCGCGGATCTCCGGGGCAAAACTCACGTCGGGCGCCAGTTCGCGCATCGTCCAGTCGAGGTCGATCGTCCCGCGCGCGTCGAGCTGCGCCAGCGCGGTGCCGACAAAGGCCTTGGTCGACGACGCGATGTAAAAGGGGGTGTCGGCGGTGGCCGCGACCCCGCGCTCGACATTGGCGCGCCCCTTGGCGCCCACGAACACCGGTGCGCCGTCCCGAACGACCGCGACCGACAGGGCAGGGACCGACGGAAAACGCGCCATCGCCGTGTCGAGGAAGCGGTCGAAGTCGGCGGCAAAAGCGCGGTCCTGCGCCTCGCGGTTTTCGGCAGTCGGCGCGGGGGTCGCCCCGCTATCGCCGGTCTGCGCCAGCGCCACCTGACCGGCGAACGCGGCGACCGCCATCCCGATTGCCCGCCATATCCCGCCGCGCGCCATGCCCCATTCCCTCCCGCTCGTGTATTAATTCGGCAATACAGCGGGCACCGGGCATGGCAAGGTACCGGGTCAGTTTAACGCCCGGCACCGCTATGACACCGAATCGGGTCCGGCCCGTCCGCATTGCTGATGAGGCGGCGCTTGTGCCACATCGGCGCATCAATGTCAAGTATAATAACCTATATGGCACAAAATGCCACAATTGGGCGGTTCGATATGTCGCGCGATCCGGGCGAAGTGCGGCTTCTCCCGATCAATGAATCGCGGGGCGATTGCCGTCCTTGTCGAGCGGGATCGCCGGGGGCAGCGCATCGCCCATCGCCTGGCCGTCGGGTGCGGGTTCGGCGGTTCCGGCATAGCTGTCGACGACACCGGCGCGCGCCAGTTCGGGGTCGACCGCATGCGCGGCTTCGGACGCCTTGCGCGCCTCGGCGCGTTCGGCCCATTTCTTGGTGAGGTAACCCGCTGCTGCCCACGCCGCCATCGCGGCATAGCGCTGCGGGAACAGTCGGCGCGCCGCGAACAAGGTGCCGGCGCCGATCACCGCGCCCGCAATCGGGTGATTGCCCTTTTTCCGTCCGATCGCGCTTCCGAGCACGCCGCCAACGATCCTGCCGATCATGATCCCGTCTCCTTCTGCTGCATCAATTCGCGGCGGGGGCTTTGGGTTCCGGCGCCAGCATCGCGCGCGGATCGACCAGCCGATCGAACGTCGCCGCGTCGACAGTGCCCAGCGCCAGCGCCGCTTCCTTCAGCGTCGATCCCGTCTCGTGCGCCTGCTTGGCGATCCTCGCCGCCTTGTCATAGCCGATTTCGGGGGCAAGCGCCGTGACGAGCATCAGCGAGCGATCGACCAGTTCGGCAATGCGCCCGCGGTTCGGTTCAAGCCCTTCGACGCAGTTGTCGGCAAAGGTCGCCATGCCGATGCTCAGCAGCTCGATCGACCGCAGCACATTGGCGCCGATCAGCGGCTTGAACACGTTGAGCTCGAGATGCCCCTGCATCCCGCCGACGGTGACCGCCTGATGATTGCCGATCACCTGGGCTGCCACCATCGTCAGCATCTCGCACTGCGTCGGATTGACCTTGCCCGGCATGATCGAGCTGCCGGGCTCGTTCGCGGGCAGCTCAAGCTCGCCCAGCCCCGCGCGCGGCCCTGAGCCGAGCAGGCGGATGTCGTTGGCGATCTTGGTCAGCGCGACCGCCAGCGTGCCCAGCGCGCCCGAAAAGAACACCAGCCCGTCGTTCGACGCCAGCGCCTCGAACTTGTTCGGCGCGGGCTCGAACACGATCCCGGTCGCGCGGCTCAGTTCTGCCGCGATCGCGACGTCGAAGCCCGCCGGGGCATTCAGTCCGGTGCCGACCGCGGTGCCGCCCTGCGCCAGCTTGCAGATGTCCTGCGCCAGCGCGCCCTCGATCCGCGCGCGGCACGCGGTCAGTTGCTGCACATAGCCCGAAAATTCCTGTCCCAAGGTCAGCGGCGTCGCGTCCTGCAAATGGGTGCGGCCGATCTTCACGATGTAGCCCCACGCCGCCGCCTTCGCCGCCAGCGCGTCGGTCAGCCGGTCCAGCGCGGGCAGCAACCGCGCCGTCGTCTCGACCGCCACCGCAACATGGATCGCGGTCGGGAAACTGTCGTTCGACGACTGGCCCATGTTGACATGGTCGTTGGGGTGGACGGGCGCCTTGCCGCCGCGCGTCCCCGCCAGCGCCTCGTTGGCGATCCCCGCGATCACCTCATTGGCGTTCATGTTCGACTGGGTGCCGCTGCCCGTCTGCCAGATGGCGAGCGGAAACTGGTCGTCGTGTTTTCCCGCCGCGACCGCATCGGCAGCGGCGGCGATCACCTCCGCCAGTCCCGCATCCAGCCCGTGCGCCCGATTGACCCGCGCCGCCGCGCCCTTGATCCGCGCCAGGGCATGGACAATGGGAAGCGGCATGCGCTCGTGCGCCGGAAAAGGGAAATTGTGGCGGCTGCGTTCGGTCTGCGCCCCCCAATAGGCGTCGGCGGACACCTCGATCGCGCCGATGCTGTCGGTTTCGGTGCGCGTTCCGCTCATCGCGCCAACAGCACCGTGACCAGCACCGACCCGGCCCAGATCATCGCGACCAGCCCCAGCATTTTCCAGTACCCCCCTTCACCCACCCGGCGGCGGAGCCAGGCGGCGACCAGCCATGCCAGCACCAACGCCGGGGTCAGGACCAACAGGCTGAAATGCAGCAGGCCGTCGGCAATCTGGCTGCGGCGGGCGGCGCTTTCGAACGCGACATGGCCCTCGACCCCCCACCAGAAGGCGGCGGCGAGGATCGGCATCCCGGCAAGTGCCCAAAATTGCCAGAACCGGCTGGGGGGCCATGGCGGCGCCACGGCGCTATTTCCGCTTGCCGAAATCCACCGTCACCACGTTCGACCCGTCCTCGCTGGTCGCGGCGGGGCGATCATTGTCGGCTTCGTCATGCGGTTCGGGCGGCGTCGTCTCGTCCTCGCTGACCTGGAATTGCAGGCCGAAATCGACCGAGGGATCGACGAAGGCGGTGATCGCGGCATAGGGGATCACCAGCGTCGACGGTGTCTGGTTGAACGACAGGCCGACGCTGAAATGATCGTCGCCGACCTTCAGATCCCAGAACCGGTTCTGCAGCACGATCGTCATTTCGTCGGGAAATTTGGCGATCAGATGCGCCGGAATATCGACCCCGACCGCCTGCGTCTTGAAGGTGATATAGAAATGATGCTCGCCGGGCAGGCTGTCAAAGCCTTCGATCTGGCGCAGCACGCGGCCGACCACGGCACGCAGCGCGTCTTGCACGATTTCGTCATAGGGAATCAGGCTGTCGCGGACGTCTTCACTCATGGGGCAGGGGGATGAACGGGCCGGGCGCGCTGGTCAAGGGGGGTCGAGGGGGGATCGAGGCGGACAGAGTCGCCTTGCAACGCGAAAAAATGCGTCTATGGCGGCGGCCATGCGAACCGCCACCGTCCAGCGCACGACCAAGGAAACGGATATCGCGATCACCGTCAATCTCGACGGAACCGGCGATTATTCGGTTTCCACCGGCATCGGTTTCCTCGACCATATGGTCGAACAATTATCGCGCCACTCGCTTATCGACATTGCGATGCAGGTGAAGGGCGACCTCCACATCGACCAGCACCACACGGTCGAGGATTCGGCACTCGCGCTCGGCGAAGCGGTGTTGAAGGCGCTCGGCGACAAGCGCGGCATCGCCCGTTATGGCGAGGCGCATGCGCCGATGGACGAAACGCTGACCCGCTGCGTGCTCGACATTTCGGGGCGCCCGCACTGCGTCTATAAATCCGGCTTCTCGCAGCCGCGGCTGGGCGAGATGGACACCGAGATGTTCCCGCACTGGTTCCACAGCTTTGCGCAGACCGCGGGCATCACGCTGCACATCGAGACGCTCTACGGCGAGAACAACCACCATATCGCCGAAAGCATGTACAAGGCGCTGGCCCGCGCGCTGCGCCAAGCGGTCGAAATCGACCCGCGCAAGGGCGACGCGATTCCCAGCACGAAGGGGGTGCTGTGAGTTCTCCCCTCCCGCAAGCGGGAGGGGCAGCGAGACTTGCGGACCTGTCCGCTAGTCGCAGCGGGGTGGGCATTGACGCCACCGCTGCCCACCCCACTGCGGCTAGCCAGCAAGCTAGCAAGCCTTGTTGCCCCTCCCGCAAGCGGGAGGGGATTTAGGTGACCATTGCCCTGATCGACTACGGCGCGGGCAATCTTCGCTCGGTGCGTAACGCGCTCGTCGCGGCGGGTGCGGATAATGTCGCGGTCACTGCTGATCCCGATGTCGTGGCAAGGGCCGACCGCATCGTGCTGCCCGGCGTCGGCGCCTTCGCTGCCTGCATGAACGGGCTAACCGCTATCCCCGGATTGGTCGAAGCGATGGATCGCCGCGTCCGCACCCACGGCGCACCCTTCCTCGGCATCTGCGTCGGTATGCAATTGCTCGCCGATGCGGGTGAGGAGCATGGGACGCATAAAGGCCTCGGCTGGATCGGCGGAACGGTGCGCGCCTTCACGCCCGCACCAAGGCTGCGCATCCCGCACATGGGCTGGAACGACGTCGTGCCGACCGCCGTGCATCCGGTAATCGCCCAAGGCGAGGCCTATTTCCTCCACGGCTATCATTTCGCCGACGCCGCCGACGTTGCCGCCACCAGCAGCCACGGCGCGACCTTCACCGCCGCGGTGGCAAAGGACAATATCGTTGGTGTCCAGTTCCACCCCGAAAAAAGCCAGGCCTATGGTCTTGTGACATTAGAGAGATTTCTCGCATGGCGTCCGTAACGATCAGATCCTCCCTGTCGCGAAGCGATGGGGAGGCGGCAGCGCGGAGCGCTGACGGAGGGGCGATGACGCGACTGTCGTCGCCCCTCCACCACCGCTTCGCGGCGGTCCCCCTCCCCATGCTTCGCACAGGGAGGATTTGAGATGACCCTGACCATCTTCCCCGCGATCGACCTGAAAGGCGGGCAAGTCGTGCGCCTCGCCGAGGGCGATATGGACCGCGCGACGGTGTATGGCGACGACCCGGCGGCGCAGGCGCGGCTGTTCGCCGACGCGGGCGCGAGCCACCTCCATGTCGTCGATCTCGACGGCGCCTTTGCCGGAGCAAGCGTCAACGGCGCCGCGGTCGAGAGCATCAGCGCTGCCTTTCCGGGCAAGGTTCAGGTCGGCGGCGGGATCCGCGACCGCGCGGGCGTCGATCGCTGGCTCGCGCTCGGTGTCGATCGCGTGATCATCGGCACCGCGGCGCTGAAAAACCCCGAATTCGTCAAGTCCGCGGCGCGCGACCTGCCCGGCCGCATCGTCGTCGGCGTCGATGCCCGCGACGGCATGGTCGCGACCGAGGGCTGGGCCGATGTGTCGGACGTCCGCGTCGAGGATCTCGCACGGCGGTTCGAGGATGCGGGCGTCGCGGCGCTGCTGTTCACCGACGTCGGCCGCGACGGGCTGCTCAAGGGTTGCAATGTCGCGGCGACGGTGGCGCTCGCCAAAGCCGTGAGCATTCCGGTGATCGCGAGCGGCGGGGTTGCGGACATCACTGACATCCATGCGCTGCGCCCGCATGTCGCCGACGGCATCGAAGGCGTGATTACGGGACGGGCGTTGTACGATGGGCGGCTGGACCTGGCCGAGGCGATTGCGGTGGGCCGCGGATGAGGAACACCCCCACCTCCGTTCGTGTCGAGCGTAGTCGAGACACGTCCTGGCTGGGCGCTACCTTTCGGCGGGTCTCGACTTCGCTCGACACGAACGGGGTTGGGAGGCCGGGCTCGTGACCGTCCGCGTCCGCGTCATCCCCTGCCTCGACGTTGCCGACGGGCGCGTCGTCAAGGGCGTCAATTTTGTCGACCTGCGCGATGCGGGCGATCCGGTCGCGGCCGCGCGCGCCTATGACGCCGCGGGCGCCGACGAGCTGTGTTTCCTCGACATCAGTGCCAGCCACCAGGGCCGCGGCACCCTGCTCGACATGGTCAGCCGTACCGCCGAGGTCTGCTTCATGCCGCTCACTGTCGGCGGCGGGGTACGCAGCGCCGACGACGCACGCGCGCTGCTGCTCGCGGGCGCCGACAAGGTTGCGGTGAACAGCGCCGCGGTCGCGCGTCCTGAGTTGGTCGCCGACATCGCCGACCGCTTCGGCAGCCAGTGTGCGGTCGGCAGCATCGACGCGCGGCTGGTGGCAGAAGGCCGGTGGGAAATCTTCACCCACGGCGGGCGTAAACCTACCGGGATCGACGCGCTCGACCATGCCATCCGCTTGGCCGAACTGGGCGCGGGCGAGCTGCTCGTCACCAGCATGGACCGCGACGGCACCAAGGACGGCTACGACCTCGCGCTCACCCGCGCGATCGCCGATGCGGTCAGCGTTCCGGTGATCGCCAGCGGCGGGGTCGGCAACCTCGACCATCTCGTCGCCGGGGTGGTCGAAGGTGGCGCGAGCGCGGTCCTCGCCGCCAGCATCTTCCACTTCGGCGAAGCAACGATTGCCGAGGCGCATGCGCGGCTTGCAGCGGCGGGGTTGCCGGTGCGGGCTTACTCCAGCACTCGCTAATCTGATCGTCATCCCGGCAAAGGCCGGGGTCTCGCCGGTGCGACATGGCGCGATGGTGAGACCCCGGCCTTTGCCGGGATGACGTGAGGGAGGCAAGCTTGGGGGCTGGTCACGCGACGGCCCCGCTGCAATATAAGATCCATGACCGCCAAGCTCCGCCTCGCGAACCGCACCCACGACATGCTGCCCGTGCTCGGCTTCGTCGCCGCGATCGCCAGCTTTGCGCTGCCGTTGGGTGCGTGGTTCGTTGCGCTGATCCTGATCGGCGCGATCGTCGCGGCGGTCCACCATGCCGAAGTCATTGCGCACCGCGTCGGCGAGCCCTTTGGCACGTTGATCCTCGCGCTGTCGGTGACGGTGATCGAGGTCGGATTGATCCTGACGCTGATGCAGGCGGAACCCGAAAAGGCGCAGACGCTGGCGCGCGACACGGTGTTCGCGGCGGTGATGGTCATCCTCAACCTGCTGATGGGTCTCTGTCTCCTCAGCGGCGCGATCCGCCACCATGAACAGCGGTTCCAGCGCACCGGCATCGGCGCCGCGCTCGCGACTCTGACGGTGCTCAGCGTCGTCGCGCTGGTGCTGCCCAACTTCACCTCCAGCGCGCCCGGCCCCTATTATTCGGCGACCCAGCTCGGCTTTGTCGCGGTCGTTTCGCTGATCCTCTATGCGACCTTTGCGCTGGTGCAAACGGTACGCCACCGCGACTATTTCCTGCCCGACGGCGACGATCAGGACGAGCCCGAAATCCACGCCGTCCCGCCCGGCAACCGGCGGACCGCGCTGTCGGCGGTGCTGCTGCTTGCCAGCCTGGTCGCCGTCGTCCTGCTCGCCAAATATCTCTCGCCCGTTCTCGGTGCGCTGCTCGCCGAATGGGGCGCGCCGCCCGCGGTGCTCGGGGTGATGATCGCGGCGGTGATCCTGGCGCCCGAAGGCCTTGCGGCGGTGCGCGCCGCCAAGGCGAACCGGCTTCAGACCAGCCTCAACCTCGCGCTCGGTTCGGCGCTGGCGACGATCGGCCTGACCATCCCGGCGGTAGCGATCCTGTCGCTGGCGATCGACCTGCCGATCGGGCTGGGCCTCGACGCCAAGTCGACCGTGCTGTTGTTCCTGTCGCTGATCGTCGCGTCGCAGACGCTGGCGAACGGGCGCACGACGGTGCTGCAGGGGGTGATCCACCTGATGCTGTTCGCGATCTACCTGTTCACGACCTTTGTGCCGTAAGGCAATTTGCCAACCTCTCGTCATTGCGAGCGAAGCGAAGCAGTCCAGAGCGGTTTACGCGGGCTCTGGATTGCCGCGCGGCTTCGCCGCTCGCAATGACGACTGAAAAGCGACGGCCTCACGTCTTCCGCACGAACACCGTCCCCGCCGAATAGCCCGCCCCGAACGAACAGATCAGCCCGGTGTCGCCGGGGGCCATATCGTCATGGTTCAGGTGAAAGGCAATGATCGACCCCGCGCTCGACGTGTTGCCGTAAGTGTCCAGCACCGTCGGGCTTTCGTCGTCGCTTGCTTCATGCCCCAGCACGCGCTGCGCGATCAGCCGGTTCATGTTGGTGTTTGCCTGGTGCAGCCACAGCCGCCGCATGTCCGCGCCTTGGAGGCCCAGCACCTCCATCTGCTCGACGATCATGTTCGCGACCATCGGCACGACCTCTTTGAACACCTTGCGGCCTTCCTGGACGAACAGCTTGTCGGTCTTCGGCCCGTCCTGATCGATCCCGCCATGCGCGCGGTTGAGGAAGCCGAAATTGTTGCGGATATTGTTGGAAAAGACGGTCTTGAGCTTGGTCCCGAGGATGTCCCAATGGCCCGCGGGCGCAATCGCCTTGTGCTCGACCAGAATCGCGGTGGCGACATCGCCAAAGATGAAATGGCTGTCGCGGTCGCGCCAGTTCAAATGCCCCGAACAAATCTCGGGATTCACCACCAACACGCTTTTGGCATGGCCCGCGCGGATATAATCGGCGGCGGTCTGGATACCAAAGGTCGCGGACGAGCAGGCGACGTTCATGTCGAACCCGAATCCGTCGATGCCCAGCGCATCCTGAATCTCGACCGCCATCGCCGGATAGGCACGCTGCATGTTCGACGCCGCGCACAGCACCGCGTCGACTTCAGCCGCATCGCGCCCGGCGCGCGCCAGCGCATCCTTCGCCGCCGCGACGCCGATTTCGGCGAGGATCGACAGCTCGTCATTGCTGCGTTCGGGCAGCCGCGGCGCCATATGTTCGGGGTCGAGGATGCCCGCCTTGTCGACGACGAAGCGCGACCCGATGCCGCTCGCCTTTTCGATGAATTCGACGCTCGATTCAGTCAGTTCGGCAATTTCGCCCGCCGCGATCGCCGCTGCATTTTTTCGGTTGTGCAACGCAACATACGCGTTAAAACTCGCAACAAGTTCTTCGTTGGCAATGCGTTCGGCGGGGGTGAACAGGCCGGTTGCGGATAGGACCGGCTGCGGTGTGTGCGACATGGTGGACCTGCGTGTCTTATGGTTTCAAGCCACGCTGATTAGGCCCGCTCGCGCTGCCGCGCAACGCCCCTCGACTGGCTGAACGATCGCCGACATCATGGTTAACTCGCCGCTAACCATTTTAGTGGCACATTGCAGAGTTGCAGGCCTCCGGGGGGACGGCTCCCCGGGCGCCGTGCAGGAGCACGACCATGGCGACGCGTTCGGGACCGGCAGCCGGTAATCTGTCGATTGCGGAAATCAAGGAATTCGCGGGCTTTCCCGCGGCGACGCAGCGGTACATCCGCCGCTCGCTCGACATCGGGCTGGAACGCGAGGACGCGATCGCCCGCTGGTCGCGCGACGTGGTCGAGGAAACCGCGATCCGCGTCCAGGCCAAGGTGTATCAGCGGATCGGCGAAATCCGCGAGCATATCCCCGATGACAGCGGCCTCGACGCGCTCGAAGGCTTCATGGCGCCGCTGGTGGCGGTATCGGCTTTCGACCTGGGGCAGGATCGCTTGCCCGGCTTTGCCTCCTATCGCTTCCTCTACGAACGCCTGCTTGGCGCGCACGCGCGGCCGTGGCTGCCCGGCGCCTTTTGCGCCGCGGCATCGCTGCCGCACCTGCACCCCGACAAGCGCAAGACATTGCTCCAGTCGATCAGCGAAGCCGCTGCGACTGCCCCCGGCTGGTCGGCGCGCGAGCCGAGTTTCTATCCCGAATGGGTCGAAAAGATCGACGAGACCAAGCCAGCGAATTGATTTGTACCGTCATTGCGAGGAGCCGAAGGCGACGCGGCAATCCAGAGTGGCGTAAACCGCCCTGGATTGCTTCGCTGCGCTCGCAATGACGAACAATATAGGTACCAATCCTTATACCAACGCCCGGTACAGCCCGAACGCGCTCGTCGCGGTCAGCACGACCCCGACCATCACCAGCATAACCTTCGGCGAAAAGCGCTTGGCCATATAGGCGCCCAGCGGCGCTGCGGCGACGCCGCCGATGATTAGCCCCAGCGTCGGGCCAAGGATTTCCTCGAACCCCAGATGCCAGATGAAGGTTGCAGAGACAGCTACCGCCAGGAAAAATTCGACGCTGTTGACGGTGCCGACGACCTTGCGCGGCTCGCCGCCCTGGACGAGCAAATTCGAAGTCACCACCGGACCCCAGCCGCCGCCGCCTGCGGCGTCGAGGAAGCCACCTACGACAGCCAAGGGTGCAATGACCTTGGGTTTCGAGATTTTGGGCGGATAGAGCAGTCCGCGCACCAGCAACCAAATCCCGATCAGTACCAGATAGCCGAGGACAAAGGGCTTCACGGCATCGGCGTGGAGCGATGCGAGCGCGGTGGCGCCGATGAACCCGCCGATCACGCCCGGGATAAGCAGCCGCCAGAACAGCGGCCAGTCGATATTGCGATGGAACAAATGGCTGAGCCCCGACGCGCCGGTGGTGAAAATCTCGACGACATGGATGCGCGCCGATGCGGTGGCAGGCGGCACGCCGAGCACCGCGACGAGCAGCGTGTTGCAGATCACCCCGAATGCCATCCCCAGCGCCCCGTCGACCAGCTGGGCCGCAAAACCGATCAGGATGAAGGGAAGCAGCGCCATAAGGTCGATGGACGCGAAATCGATCATAGTTTCATCCCAACTTTATCAGTTGAGAACTGGCTGCCCCGAATCCGCGCCCGACGCCAGCGCAAATTTTCTGCTGTCGATGAAGGGATTTGTTTTTGCGCCGGTTCGCGCCGCGCGCGGACGCCGTTCCTGCTAAATCCGCGTCAGATCCTCGGGCAGAAACTCGCGCGCATAATCGATGAAGGCGCGCAGTTTCGGCATCACCTGTTTGCGGCTGGGGTAATAAAGGAACAGGCCCGCGGTCGATACCGCCCGCTCGATCAGCACGACCTCCAGCTCGCCGCGCTCGATATGTTCGGTCAGCACCGGTTCGGCGGTCATCCCCAGCGCGACACCGGTCCGCACCGCCATGATGACCGCCGATTGTTCGTTGACGATCACCGGACCGGTCACCGGAATTTCGACTTCGCGGTTGCCGTCGAGGAAATACCAGGGTTGCAGCCCGCCGCTGGCCAGCCGCAGCCGGACGCAGCGGTGATGGCGCAGATCGGCGGGCTCCTGCGGACGGCCGTGGCGCTCGAAATAGGCGGGCGCGCCAAAGGCGGCAAAGCGAAACGGCGAGGTCAGCCGCACCGCGATGACATCGGCGTCGAGCGATTCGCCCATCCGGACTCCGGCGTCAAAGCCCCCGGCGCTGAGGTCGCTGAGCCCGTCGTCGCCGAAAATCTCCAGCTCGATGTCGGGATAAGTGTCGCAAAAGCCCGCCAGGATGGGCTCGAACATCGGCTGGATCGCGCCCCGCATCAGGTTGATGCGCAGCCGTCCCGCCGGCCGGTTGCCCAGATTGCGCGCGGCTTCATAGGCGTCGGCCAGCCCCGAATAGGCGGGCGCGGCACGTTCGAGGAACATTTCCCCCGCCTGGGTCAGCCCGACGCTGCGCGTCGTGCGCATGAACAAAGGCGCGCCGACGCGCGCCTCGAGCGCCTTGATCGTCTGGCTGATCGCCGAGGGGGACACCCCCAGGTCGGACGCGGCGGCGGAAAAGCTGCGCCTTTGCGCCACACGCAGGAAAGCTTCGATCCCGTCGAGCGCCCCTTGGGGGATTGTTAAATCCTGCTTCAAAGCACTTGCAGATTATAGAGGATTATCTATCTGCGCAACTGCCCGTAAAAGGGTTGCACAACAAAACGAAAGGACTCTCTCCCATGGCCTATCAGACCTCCTCTTTCCGCCGCTTTCCTGCCGCTTTCGCTATCGTCGCCGCGTCGGCGCTGGCGTTCACCGGCCTGATCGCTACCGCCAACCCCGCCTATGCCCAGTCGGGCGGTGACTATCGCTGCGCCGGCCTGGCCGAACAGGCTCATGTCGCCGCAACCGGCGTCGAAGGCGGCAAGCAGGCGAGCGCCAAGCGCTTCGTTTCGACCGGCAAGAAGCTGTGCGAAGCGGGCAACGAACGCGCCGCCGCCAAGCAGTTCCGCGCCGCGCTGAAGATTGCCGGCGTCGCCGAAGTCGAAACCGACAGCCGCATGGCTTCGCGCTAAGACAGACTGACACCAATCTCCGATCCGTCCTCTCCCTCTCCCTGACGGATCCACTAAACTGGGGCGGCACTCACAACGGGGCCGCCCCATTTGTTTGCGCGCCGTGAACGTCCGGGTCAGCGGCGGCGGTAGCGGAAGTACCAGACCTCGTGGCCCAGCCGTCGCGCCTTGGCTTCGTAGCGCGTTTCGGGCCATCCGCCCGGTCGGTTCTGGAAATCCTGCGCGTCTCTGGCCAGCCATTCGAACTGGTGGCGGTGGCGGCGCATGACCATCAGCGCATGTTGCAGATAGACCGGGTGGTCGGTGCCAAAGCGGAACTCGCCGCCGGGTTTCAGCTTCGCCGCGATCAGGTCGAGCGGCCCGTCGTTCATCATCCGCCGCTTGGCATGGCGCGCCTTGGGCCAGGGGTCGGGGTGGAGCAGATAGGCAAAGCTCAGCGCGCCGTCGGGGATGCGCTGGAGCACTTCCAGTGCGTCGCCATGGTGGATGCGGACATTGCCCAGCGGCAGTTTTGCGCCATGATCGCCCGCGACATGCACCAGCGCCTGCGCGACCCCGTTGATGAACGGTTCGGCGCCGATAAAGCCGTGATCGGGCAACATGTCGGCGCGCGCCGCCATATGCTCGCCGCCGCCGAAACCGATCTCGAAATGGAGCGGGCGGTCATAGCCGAACAGGTCTTCGGCGGTCACCTCGCCGTCGGTCGGCACCGCAATCTGCGGCAACAATGTATCGACCAGCTCTTGCTGCCCGGCGCGCAGGGGCTTGCCCTTGGAGCGCCCGTAAAGGCGGTTGATCGTCGTCGGATCGCCGGGTTTATGTGCAGTCATGCGGCGCGCGTTAGCGCGGCCGGGCCGCCGGTTAAAGTGCGCTATTTCAGTTTTTCGCCACTGTTGATCTGGACCTGGCGATTCTTTCCCCACGTGCCCACCGTACTGGCGCGGTTGTTGGCGTTTAGTATTTCGATCACACGCTCAGGCGAAGGCAATCGGTCCTGCAACAAGAAATTGATGTCCTGCGTCGCCGTATGGAGCGTGACATTATAGCGCAAAGAGGCTTTAGTTCCGTTCTTGCTCGCAATCTCGTCCATCGCGACCTTCATTGGCGAGGGGCCGACCCATATCCCGTTGCCGTTGTCGCCATAAGCGAGCAAATAGCTGGTCTCCGAACCGCCGGGTCGATAGACGGCGATATTACCTTCCAGCTGCCTGTCGCGGCACCATTGTCCGATAGGCGTTGTAGCTGGTTCTTTCTTGATCGAATCGTCACCGGCAGCGGCCGACATCAGCGCAACACCCAAGGCCTCGGCCGTCAGGTCGCTGCCGCTCGCATCTGCCGATTTTCCTTGGAACTGGAGGGGTTTGGCGCAGGGAACAGCAGGTGAAGCTGCCTCGGCAGGTGCAATGTTCCGTGGCCATGCAATCTCCGCCAGCGCTGCGTCCATCCATCTCGCGAGTTCGGCGGGCGACCGCGTTTGCGACGAAGTCCGAATTTTCACATACCAATTGCCGATCGGGAGCAGCATTACGCCGGTGCTGCGATAATTGCCGTGCTTCGGCTCGTAGATTGCCCTCAGGCCCGATGCCACCTTCTGCCCCGGCGGGATGAATGCTTCGGGCGCTAGAACGATAGCCGGGTTGCCGAAGGTGTCGCGATTCTCGATCGCCCATTGCGCCTGGGCGAACCACACCGGGACCGCGCCATTGGTTTTGCGGTAGAAATAGACGGACATGGCTTCCGCCGAACCCGGGGTATCGAACTGCAGACCGACATCCAGATCGTCCGCGGCAAAGCTCGTCGCGCTTGTCCGGGCATTGCCAGCCAGCGTCGCGGGCACCGATATGCCGCTATGCTGGTGTTTCCAAACTTTACCCGGCTTGACCTTGAGCGGTTCTTGCGCTGCCGTAGAGCCCGCGACCAGCGTTAACGCTGCCGCAAGAAAACACGCGTTCATCCAATAACTTGCCATCCCGTCGCTCCCGTAGCCTGATCGCCGAAGCTGTCAGATCGGAGCGGCAATGGCAAGCCGGTCAGGCGGCCAGCGCAGCTTTCAGCTTGTCGGTCAGGTCGGTGCGTTCCCATGGGAAGGCATCGCCTTCGGCGGTGCGGCCGAAATGCCCATAAGCCGCGGTCTGCTTGTAGATCGGCTTGTTGAGGCCGAGGTGGGTGCGGATGCCCTTGGGCGTCAGGCGCACCAGCTGCGGGATAACCGCCTCGATGCGGCTTTCCTCGACCCTGCCGGTGCCATGGAGGTCGACATAGATCGACAGCGGCTCGGCGACGCCGATCGCGTAGCTCAATTGGATCGTGCAGCGGCGCGCGAGGCCCGCGGCGACGATATTCTTCGCCAGATAGCGGGTGATATAGGCCGCCGAACGGTCGACCTTCGTTGGATCCTTGCCGCTGAACGCGCCGCCGCCGTGCGGGGACGCGCCGCCATAGGTGTCGACGATGATCTTGCGGCCGGTGAGGCCCGCGTCGCCGTCGGGCCCGCCGATTTCGAAGCGGCCGGTCGGGTTGATATGATAGACGGTGTTGGCGGTGAGCAGCTCGGCGGGCAGCACGTCGGCGATCACGCCCAGCACATATTTGCGCAATTCGGTGTAAAGCGCTTCGTCGCCTTCGCCATTGTGAAAGAAATAGCCCGGCGCATGCTGCGTCGAAACGACGATCGCGGTCGCCTCGACCGGGCGCTCGTTGGCGTAGCGCAGCGTCACCTGGCTCTTGGCATCGGGTTCGAGGAAAGGCGCGATGCCCGCCTTGCGGTCGGCGGCCATGCGCTCGAGGATCTTGTGGCTGTAGTCGAGCGTCGCGGGCATCAGGTCGGGGGTTTCGTCCGACGCATAGCCGAACATGATCCCCTGATCGCCCGCGCCCTCGTCCTTGTTTTCGCCGGCATCGACGCCCTGCGCGATATGCGCCGACTGGCCGTGCAGATTGTTTTCGAAACGGAAGCTTTCCCAGTGAAAACCCGATTGCTCGTAACCGATTTCGCGCACCGTCTTGCGCACCGTCGCTTCGATTTCCTCCAGCGCGCCCGGCGCCCAGGCGTCGTTTTCGAACACGCCCTTGCAGCGGATTTCGCCCGCGAGCACCACCAGTTGCGTCGTGGTCAGCGTTTCACAGGCGACGCGCGCTTCGGGATCCTTCGACAGAAACAGGTCGACGATCGAATCGCTGATCTGGTCGGCGACCTTGTCGGGATGCCCTTCGGACACGCTTTCGGAGGTGAAGAGGAAGCTGTTGCGCATGAGAAGCCTTCTGTGAATCGGATATAAAGGAAGCTTTATGTGATCGCGCTGTTAGCGTCCGCGGCGGCGAAAGGCAATGGCCGCCGCGAGCAACAGCAGCGCGAATCCGACCGGCAGGATATTGCCGTAACGCGCGAACAGCGTGGGCGCGTGCGCGGGCGGCAGCACGGTGTCTATCCGCCCAGCGGCGTGCATCGGCAGCGACTTGCGAATGCGGCCATCGGCATCGATTACCGCGCTGATTCCCGTCGGGGTGGCGCGCACGACAGGCAGCCCTTCCTCGATCGCGCGCAGCCGCGCCTGCGCCAGATGCTGTGGCGGCCCCCAGCTGCCGAACCACGCGTCGTTCGACGGATTGAAGATAAAATCGGGCCGGTGCTCGCGGTCGACCACCTGCCCCGAAAAGATGATCTCGTAACAGATTTGCAGCCCGGCGCGGCCGAAGGCGCCGAGGTCGAGGGTGCGCGGCCCGGGGCCGGGCCAGAAATCGATATCGCCGGGTGCGAGGCGCGACAGGCCGATCGCCGAGAGCACCGGGCGCAGCGGCAGATATTCCCCATAAGGGACCAGATGTGCCTTGTCATACCGCGCGCCGAGGGTGCCGTCGGCATGGACGGTCATCACCGCATTGCGCGCACCGACGACGTCGCCGCTTTTGTCGAGTTCGAGCTTGAGCGCGCCGAGCAGCATCACGTCATCGGGGTTCATCAAAGCCGTCAACCGCGCCCTCGCCGCGGCGGGCGAGCGGTCATAATAGACCGCCGGATAGCCCCATTCGAGATAGTCGGGCACCGCCGCTTCGGGCCACAGGATCAGACGCGGGGTGTCATCTTTCGGCGCGGTCAACCGCGCGAGCTTGGCGAAATTGGTGTCGGCCTTGGCACCGACCCATTTGTCGGCCTGGCCGACATTGGGTTGAACGACGGTGATGGGGATGGATTTCGGTTGCGGTGTGGCCGCAGCGTTGACAGCGGTATTCACGAAATTACCGACGGCGCTCGCTTGGGCAAAAACCAGAGTGATCACTGCCGCCGCGACCAATATGCCGCCGAGTATGATGGTCGGAAATGTGCCATCCCTCAATGATGGGCTGAGTGCCCGCCGCCATGCCGGCAGCCATCGCACCGCTTGGGCAAGAATGAACCCGGCGGCTAGCATGACGATCGCCGACATTCCGTAGGTGCCGACCAGCCGTGTGGGTGAGAGCATCGGCGTCATCGGTGCAAGGATCGCGCTCAGCGGGTTCCAAGCAAAGCCGGTGAACACCCAGCTTCGTAGCCATTCGGTCAGCGTCCACAGCGCGGCGAAGGCGAGGACGAAGGACAGCGAAATCCTCCCCGGAACGGGGAGGGGGACCGCCGTAGGCGGTGGAGGGGGCTCGCGGCCTTGCAGGACGGTGGTTGAAGGACGCACCCCCCCTCCGTCAGGGCTCTGCGCTGCCACCTCCCCGTTCCGGGGAGGAATGAATTGCCAAGCCCCCCACGCCGCCAGCGCCGGATAAACCGCCAGATACAGTGCCAGCAGCACAACGGCGATCCACCCCAGCCATGCGGGCATCGCCGCCTGATAGGTGAACGCCGTCGCGATCCAGTTCAGCCCGACGACGAAATGCCCGACCCCGAACGCCCAGCCGATCCCGAACGTCCGCCAGCCCTTGGGACTGCGCGCAACCAGCACCATCCCGCCCGCGAGCGCGAGCAAGGTCAGTGGCCAGAGATGGAGCGGTGCAAAGCCCGTCGCCGAAACGGCGCCCAATGCGAGGGCGATCAGCTTCGGCCAGCGGTCGGCGAAAGCGGCGATACGGGGAGATAGCGCGGTCACGCGCGCTGCTTTAGCTGTCCGCCCGCGCCCTCACTAGAGCATATATTTCATCTGGATTGCCTGCCGCGTATCGCCGGTCACCGCAAAGCTTGCCGATCCGAATTTCGGCGCCCCCATCCCGATCGCGGGATTGCGCGAAAAGCCGAAGCCTTCCTTGGGCAGGAACAGCGCCATATCCATCTTGTTGTTGCTGTTTTCATCGTGGACGACGGCAATGGCATAGGTGCCATCCCCCGGCGCGACGACTTTGAAATCGCCGGCGTTCGCGGCCTTCACCGCCATGCGCACCGATGCCTTGTCCTTGCTGCAATCGGGAAAGGCCTTTGGATTGGCGGTCAGGCACACCAGCACCTGTCCTTTGGTATTGCGCAGCCCGGTTATGCTGACATCAACCGTCGGCGGCGGGGGGCTCGCGGCGGTGAGTAGCAGCAAAGCTGCCAAGCCCGATATCGGTGCCGCAAAGCTTGTCCCAGAAGCGAAAGTAAAGGCCATAATTCCCCCGGTAAGCGGCATGATGCTGCTCGTGATGTGTTGCGGTTATCAGCCAGCGCCCGACTGGTCCATGAACAAGCGCGCGCGGAAACATTTCCCAGCCCATATGATTGCCGACCCCCATGACCGTCATGATCGTCAACACCAGCCCCAGCACCGCGACATGGATCGGGATCAGGAACACGAGCGCGGGGATGACGACCGCGCCGGTGATTGCCTCGACCGGGTGAAAGCTCATCGCCGCCCACGCCGTCGGAGGGCGGCTTTGGTGATGCACCGCATGCGCGATGCGGAAAAGCCGCGGCCGGTGCATCCAGCGGTGCGTCCAGTAAAACCATGTGTCGTGGGCGAGCAGGTAGGCGAGCAGGCTGACCGGCAGATACCAGAGCGGAAACGCATCGAGGTCGGTGTAGATGCGCGTCCAGCCGTGCGTCTGCCACCCCCACGCCACCACGCCCGCCGGGACGCCGTAAATCGCGGCACTGGCGAGGCTCCAGCCGATCTCGCGCCGCATCTGCGGTTCCAGCCCGCGGTAGAGACCGGGATGCTTAAGCCGCGTCGCCAGCGCGAAACCGCCGCTGCTGAGCAGATAGCGGACGCCGACGATCGCCGTCATGGCCAGTGCCGAGAAAATGATCGCCGCCATGCGACTCCTCTAGCGGGCCGCGCGCGCGGGGGCTAGGGCGGGGCGATGACCGCGCCCGAACCCGATTATTGCGACATTGCCATCGTCGGCGGCGGGCTGGCGGGCGGGCTGGCGGCGCTGGCGCTCGCGGCAAAGCGGCCGAAACTCGACGTGCGGCTGATCGAACCCGATGCGATTGGCGGCAATCACATCTGGTCCTTTTTCGATAGCGACATTGCCAAGCGCGACCGCTGGCTCGTCGCGCCGCTCGTCCGATACCATTGGGACAGCTACGACGTCGCCTTTCCCGAACGCGAGCGCCGGGTGCGGATGGGGTACAAGAGTATCACCGGCGAAGCGCTCGCCGAAGCGGTGACCGCGGCGCTGCCGCCCGGACGGATCATCGCCGACCGGGCGAAGCATGTTGCGGCGGACCATGTGCTGCTGGCACGCGGCGGGCGGCTGTCGGCCAAGCATGTCATCGACGCGCGCGGCACCGGCAAGACCTCGATGCTCGACTGCGGCTGGCAGAAGTTCGTCGGGCAGGCGCTGACCGTCGAGGGCGGGCATGGCATCGAGCGCCCGCTGGTGATGGATGCGACGGTCGAGCAAATGGACGGCTATCGCTTCGTCTATCTGCTGCCCTTCGATGCCGAGACGGTGTTCGTCGAGGACACCTATTACAGCAATGCGCCCGATCTCGATTTCGACGCGATACGCGACCGGATCGCGGCCTATGCGGCGCGGCGGCAGTGGAATGTCACCGCTGTAACGCGCGAAGAAACCGGGGTGCTGCCAGTGGTCGTCGCGGGCGATTTCGACCGGCTGTGGCCTCCAATCGACCGGGTGGGGCGCATCGGGGTGCGCGCCGGGGTGTTCCACGCAATGACCGGCTATTCGCTGCCCGACGCCGTGCGGACGGCGGCGGCGCTGCCCGCGCTCGTCGACCGCGGCGATCTCGGACCGCGCCTCCGCGCCCGCGCCGCGACGGCCTGGCGCCGCCAGCGTTATTACCGGATGCTTGGCGCAATGTTGTTCCGCGCCGCCGAACCTGACGAACGCTACCGGATATTCCAGCGCTTCTATGGCCTCGCGCCCGGACTGATCGCGCGCTTTTACGAGGGCCGGTCGAACGCCGCCGACAAATTGCGCATCCTCTCGGGCAAGCCGCCCGTATCTGTTCGCCGCGCGCTTGCGGCGCTGTCGAAACTGGACTGGAAATGACCCGTACTGCCATCGTCATCGGCGCCGGTTTCGGCGGCCTTGCCCTCGCCATCCGCCTGCAATCGGCGGGGGTCGAGACGACAATCGTCGAGGCGCGCGACAAGGCGGGGGGGCGCGGTTACCACTGGCAGCGGCAGGGATTTACCTTCGACGCCGGACCAACGGTGATCACCGATCCGCCATGCCTGCAGGAACTCTGGGCGCTCAGCGGGCAGGATATGGCTGCCGATGTGACGCTCGATCCGGTGATGCCGTTCTACCGGCTCAACTGGCCCGACGGCACCAACTTCGACTATTCGAACGACGAGGCGGCGCTCAATGCCGAGATCGCCAAGCTCAATCCCGCCGATGTCGCGGGATATGAGAAATTCCTGACCTATTCGAAGGGCGTGTATGAGGAGGGCTATGTCAAGCTGGGCTCGGCCGCCTTCCTCGACTTCGCCTCGATGATCAAGGCGGCACCGGCGCTGATGAAATATCAGGCGTGGCGCAGCGTTTATTCGATCGTGTCCTCCTATGTGCAGGACGAGCGGCTGCGGCAGGCCTTGTCCTTCCACACGCTGCTGGTCGGCGGCAATCCGATGAACACCAGTTCGATCTACGCGCTGATCCACACGATCGAGAAAGAGGGCGGGGTGTGGTTCGCGCGCGGCGGCACGAACAAGCTGGTCGCGGGCATGGTGGCGCTGTTCGAACGGCTGGGCGGGACGCTCCGCCTTGCCGATCCGGTGACCAAGATCGAGACGCAGGGCGACCGCGCGACCGCGGTGCAGACCGCAAGCGGCTGGCGCGGTGAGGTCGGCATGATCGCGTCGAACGGCGACATGATGCACAATTATGCGGCGCTGCTGTCGGACCATCCACGCGGCAAAAAGGCGGCTAAGGCGCTGGGGCGCAAACGCTGGTCGCCGTCGCTGTTTGTCGTCCATTTCGGGGTGAAGGGCGAGTATCCGGATATTGCGCACCACAGCATCCTGTTCGGCCCGCGCTACAAGGGGCTGCTCGACGATATCTACAAGAATGGCGTCGTTCCCGACGATTTCTCGCTCTACCTTCACCACCCGACCGCGACCGACAAGGCGATGGCGCCCGATGGCTATTCGACCTTCTACGTCCTCGCCCCGGTTGCGCATCTGGGCAAGGCGAAGGTCGATTGGGACGGTGCATTCGGCCAGCAATTCGCCGACGCGATCCTCGACGAGGTCGAGGCGCGAGTGCTGCCGGGGCTGAAGGCCAATCTGGCGACCAGCTTCCACTACACCCCCGCAGATTTCGGGCGCGACCTGTCGGCGCATCTTGGCAGCGCGTTCAGCCTTGAACCGGTGCTGTGGCAAAGCGCTTGGTTTCGGGCGCACAACCGCGATGACGTGATTTCGAACCTGTACTTCGTCGGCGCGGGGACGCATCCGGGGGCAGGAATTCCGGGGGTCGTCGGTAGCGCCAAGGCGACTGCGAAGCTGATGCTGGAAGGCTCGGAATAACAGAGACCGTTCGCTTCGAGCGAAGTCGAGAAGCCCATCAGGCTGGAAATGACGCGGGGTGTCTCGACTTCGCTCGAAACGAACGGGTAAGGGGAAGGTTATGAAACGTCTTGCCGTCTATTGTGGCTCCGCCACCCCTGCCGATCCGATCTACATCGAAACCGCGCGCCACGTCGGCCGCACGCTCGCCCAGCGCGGCATCGGCGTCGTCTATGGCGGTGGCCGCCTCGGGCTGATGGGCGCCGTCGCCGATAGCGCGCTCGAAGCTGGCGGCGAAGTCATCGGGGTGATCCCCGACGCGCTCGTCGGTACCGAAGTCGCCCACCGCGGCTGCACCGAATTGCACGTCGTCAGCGGCATGCACGAACGCAAGAAGATGTTCACCGACCTCTCCGACGGTTTCCTCACCATCCCCGGCGGCGTCGGCACGATGGACGAATTGTGGGAAGCGATCAGCTGGGCGCAACTGGGTTATCACAGCAAACCCGTCGGGCTGCTCAACGCCGCGGGTTTCTACAACGACCTGATCGCGTTCAACCGGAATATGATCGAGGTCGGCTTTATCCGCCCGGCGCATGCCGGGATCATGATCGTCGACGCCGGGCTCGACGATCTGCTGGAAAAGATGGAGGCCTATGAACCCCATGCGCCGATCTTTGCGATGAAGGCCGACGATCTGTAATGGACGCGGCGGGG
Organism: Sphingopyxis solisilvae; assembly: GCF_015475875.1. Taxonomy (GTDB): domain Bacteria; phylum Pseudomonadota; class Alphaproteobacteria; order Sphingomonadales; family Sphingomonadaceae; genus Sphingopyxis; species Sphingopyxis solisilvae. The sequence continues at coordinate 38,266 of NZ_JADKYM010000009.1, forward strand.
GTCTATGACGCGCACGCCCTCCACGGTTTCGCGCACGACAGCATCGCGCGCGGATCGAAAAGTTTCGCGCTCGCCAGCCAGTTGTTCGACCGCGAAACCCGCGAACGCGTCTGGCTGCTCTACGCCTGGTGCCGCGCTGCCGACGATCTGACCGACGGCCAGGATCATGGCGGCGCGATGTCGCAGGATCATGATGCGCAAGCTGCGCTCGCGCGCATCCGCACCCTCACCGATGCCGCCTTCGCCGGAGAGCCCACCGGCGACAAAGCGTTCGATGCGCTCGGCTATCTGCTCACCGACGTCGCAATCCCGCGCGCGGTGATCGACGACATCATCGCGGGCTTCGCGCTCGACGCCGACGACTGGCGCCCGCGCAGCGAGGGCGATTTGCTGCGTTATTGCTATCATGTCGCGGGCGCGGTCGGGGTCGCGATGGCGTTGGTGATGGGGGTCGACCCCGCCGATGAAGCGACGCTCGACCGCGCCTCCGACCTCGGCATCGCGTTCCAGCTCGCCAATATCGCGCGCGACGTGGCCGAAGATGCCGCCGCCGACCGCTGCTACCTGCCGATCGAATGGATCGTCGAACTCGACATTCCGCCGGGCCAGCATATGCACCCCGCCTTTCGCGGGCGCCTGTCGGTGATGGCCAAATGGCTCGCCGAAATGGCGGCGGAATATGAAGCATCGGCACGCTGGGGCGCACGCAAACTGCCGCCGCGCAGCCGCTGGGCAGTGCTTGCCGCGGCGGGCATCTATGGGGACATCGCGCGCGAAGTCCGCGCCCGCGGCGACCATGCGTGGGACCACCGCGCGAGCACGACGCGCCTCGCCAAACTCGGCTGGATCGTGCGCGCCGGCTGGTCGGTGCTGCGCCGCCCGCCGCAGCGGCGGATCAGCCGCGACGGCCTGTGGACGCGCCCGCGGACCGGACCCAGCGGATGACCCAGATCGAATGGCTGGCCGCGGCGCTGGTGCTGATCAACGTCGCGCTCGTCGCGCTGCGCAGCGTATGGAACTATCCGTTCGCGCTCGCGGCGGTCAGTCTGTACGCAGTCGTGTTCTACGACGCTCGGCTCTACAGCGACATGGTTTTGCAGGGCTTTTTCTTTGCGCTCAATCTTTATGGTTGGGCGAGCTGGTTGCGCGCCCGCCAAGACAGCGGCATCCCGGTCGGCTGGATGGACGCGACATCGCGCCAAGGCTGGGCGGCCGCGACAATCGTCGCGTGGATCGTGTGGAGCTTCGCCATGGATCGCTACACCGATGCCGTCGCTCCATGGATCGACGGCGCGATCGCGATGTTCAGCATCACTGCGCAGTGGCTGCTCGCGCGGCGACGCGTCGAAAGCTGGTATCTGTGGATCGTCGTCGACCTGATCGCGATCCCGCTGTTCGCCTCGCGCGGGCTCTATGCGACCAGCGCGGTCTATGTCGTGCTGCTCGGCCTGTCGATCGACGGTCTGATCCAGTGGCGCCGCGCCGCGGCAACGGGCCGGGTGGCGATATGATCCGCCATGTCTGTTTTCACGGCGCCGAAAGCACCGGCAAATCGACCTTGGCGCCGCGGCTGGCGCTGCGGCTCGGCGGACTGGTCGTTCCCGAATATGGCCGCACCTATGCCGAGGCGAACGGCACCGATCTCGACGCGATTGACCTGCTGGCGATCTTTGACGGCCACCTCGCGGCGACCCGGGACGCGATGGCGCAAAACCCTGAATGGTTGATCTCCGACACCGACGCGCTGATGACGCAGGCGTGGGCGATCATGCTGCTCGGCCGGCGCCTGCCCGAAATCGACGAGTGGAGCGACACCGCCGACCTCTATCTCGTCCCGGCGATGGACCTGGAGTGGCAGGAGGACGGTACGCGCCTGTTCGGCAGCGACCTGGCGCGGCGGCAGTTCATGGACCTCGCGATCGGCGAGCTCGAGCGGCGACAGCTCAAATGGGCGTGGGTCGAAGGCGAGGGCGATGCGCGGTTGGCTAGCGCGTTGGCGGCGATAGAGGCGGCGGGGTTGAGCTGACCTTTCTGCAAATACGCGTCGAAGGCGGTTTTGGGGTGGCTTTGCGACAGTCCGCTTGCAGCCTCGACCAGCGAAAACCAGACGAAGATTGGGTCAGCCTGAGGCGTGCAAAAGGAATGCAGCGGCAAAGTGCAACATAAGTTCGCGTGCAAGCGTGTGCTCTTGATCGGTGATAAGATCATCCGGCCACGGAACCACTGCTAACAGAGGTCGATCCGGTATCGCAGGGAGGTCAGCAAAGGCATCGTCATTCGAGGCGTGAAAGCCTGCCGAAGCTTGAGCGATCGATGTCGCGAACATAGTAAGAGTGTCCAAATCGGCCGTGCTTGACATCCCGGAGGCAAACGCCGCCAACGACACTGGTCGACCATGCACCGAAATGGTTATCAAGGCTGATCCGCTTGCAGATGTGCATTGAACGCACAAATGACTGAGTGGCCCCTTTAAGGTGTGGTCGAGTATTGGACCGCTTATCCGAATTAGACCGCTGCACAGGTCAATCCACTTTGGCGAAAGGGAGGATAAGTTCCACTTTGATTGTCCCTCAGACGTGCCATCAATGACGAAGGCCGCGACTGTGAAGGACCGCTGGGATTGATTTGAAGCCATGTGCTGCTTTTGGCGACGGCCTTGCCAGTATGCAACATCCACAATTGGTCGAAACGCGACGACTCGCACTCTACCGCGCGTAAGCGTCTCGCAATTCCCGCTTCAACACCTTGCCGATCGGGCTGCGCGGCAGTTCGTCGACCACGGTGATGCCGCTGATCCGCTGCGTCTTGCCGACCTTGGCGTTGCAATCGGCGCGAACCGCCTCGGCATCGGTGCCGTCCTTCAGCACCACGAACGCGACCGGCGTTTCGCCCCATTCTTCGCTCTGCATCCCAACCACAGCGGCTTCGACGACGCGCTCGTCGGCGAGCAGGATCGCTTCCAGATCGCTCGGGAAGATGTTGAAGCCGCCCGAAATGATCATGTCCTTGGCGCGGTCCATCAGGGTCAGGAAGCCGTCCTCGTCGATCCGACCGATGTCGCCGTGGCGATAGAAGAGATTTCCCTCCGCGTCGTACCAGTGCATCGCCTTGGTCGCGTCGGGACGGTTGTTGTAACCGGTCATCATTGCGGGCGAGCGGCCGACGACTTCGCCGACCGATCCTTGCGGCAATTCGTTGCCCTCCTCGTCGATCACCTTGGCGATATGCCCCGGCGCGGGGCGGCCGACGGTGTGGAGTTTGTCGGGGAATTGATGCGCTTCCAGAATGAACGCCGCGCCGCCCTCGGTCATCCCGTAAATTTCGACCAGCCCGCCGGGCCAGCGCGCGAGCACATCGGCCTTGAGCGCGGCGGGGAAGGGCGCCGAGGTGCAATATTTGACGACAAAACTGGAGAGGTCGAAGCTGTCGAAATCCTCCAGCGCCATGATGCGGCGATACTGCACCGGGACAAGCATCGTGTTGGTCGCGCGCTCGCGCTCGGCGAGTTCGAGGAAACCGCGCGCGTCGAATTTCTTCATCAGTACGACCTGCCCGCCCGAACCGACCGTCGGCATGAAGCTGGCCATCGTCGTGTTCGAATAGAGCGGGGTCGACAGAATCGTCACCGCGTGGGGGCCGTAAGCGGGCGCGCCGCGCTGGATATGCTGCCAGCGCATCGCATGGCTGTGGACGATCCCTTTGGGCGTTCCCGTCGTCCCCGACGAATAGATGATGTTGAAGCCGTCCTCGGACCCGATCTCGACGGGCGTCGGCTTGGCGCCAGCGAGCGATAGCCAGGCATCGAGCGGTGTTCCCGCATCACTGCCGTCCATCGCGATCCGCTCGCTCGAAGTGATGACCTTTCCTTCCAGGCTCGTCTTCGCCGCGTTGTCGAGGAACAGGTGCCGCGCGCCGGTATCGGCGATCATCGCCGCCATCTGTTCGCCTGTCGCGCTGTTGGTCACCAGTCCCGCGACGCCGCCCGCGCGCAGCGTGCCGATGATGACGGCCATCTGCTCGACGCTGTTCAGCCCCGCAATCGCGGTGCGGTCGCCCTTCGCAAAGCCGTCCTGCTGCAACCGCGCCGCGATTCGGTCGATCAATTGGTCCAGTTCGGACCAGCTCAGCCGCCGCTGGGCATCGGCAGCCGCTACGGCATCGGGACGTTCCGCGGCATGGGCACGGACAAGGTCGGGCAGGGTGGCGAAGTCGCTCTCGAGCATCTGGGCTGCGGTCATGCTGCGGAGTTAGCACAGGCGCGGTGTCGCGCAATGCCCGGTGCTGCGGGTAGGTCGGACGGGGCGAGGGGGCGTGGATGGGATCGACCATAGGGACTGCATCCGAAACGCCGCACGCCGCCCTTCACGCCGCGCCGCTAGTGGCGCTTTTCCATTCCGACACGGAGCGCGCCGCGCAGCTCGCGACCGCATTCATGGGCGAGGGGTGGCGCGTCGAGCGGCTCGCACCGCCCGCCGCTGGTTTGCGGCCGTGGCTTGACGGCTGTTTCGATCTGCTCGTTCTCAACCCTTTTCTCGGCTGGCAGGAACCCGCCGAATTCATCCGCCTCGCGCGCAGCATCGCGGGCAGTCGCCCGATGCTGATCCTGTCCGATCGCGACTGTGTGGCCGACCGCCTGCTGGCCTTGCGCAGCGGCGCTGACGACGCGGCGGGATGGACAGCGAACCTGCCCGAAGTGCTGGCGCGCGTCGCCTGCCTGCTACGCCGCGCGCGCTTGACGGCGGGGCAAATCGGCGCGGGCGAGCTCCGCATCGATCTGATCGATCGGCGGGTCGAGCGCGCGGGACGGCTCATCCGCCTGCCGCTGCGCGAGTTCGACCTGCTCGCCAATCTGGCGCGCGTTCCCGATCGGCCGATGTCGCGCGATGCGCTGCTCCGCGCGGTGTGGCGGCTCGATTTCGACCCCGGCACCAACCGTGTCGAAGTGCATATGTCCCGGCTGCGCGCCAAGGTCGATCGCGGCTTCGCCTGGCCGATGCTGTGGACAGTGACGGGGCGGGGTTATGCGCTGCGGTCGCGGCCCGATTAATCCTCCCTGTGGCGCAGCCATGGGGAGGGGGACCGTCGCCGCAGGCGATGGTGGAGGGGCGGTGACGTTGCGCCATGGCCCCTCCGTCAGCGCTTCGCGCTGCCACCTCCCCATCGCTGCGCGACAGGGAGGAGCGATCAATTGGCGTATCCGCTGGCATTCCACCGTCCTTCGGCTTCTGCCAACCCGCCCTTGCTTGACCAAAAGTTTCAGCTTGCTACTGATCTGGGACATAAGAAACCAACGATTCCCGGAGATGATGGCCCGATGCACCCTTCCGTTCACGCCCGCAGCAACCCCGACAAAGCCGCGATCATAGTCGCCGAAACGGGCGAGGCGATCAGCTATGGCGAACTCGACGCGGCGTCGAATCGCGCCGCGCAACTGTTTCGCGCGCATGGGCTGGGGCATGAGGATGTCGTCGCTTTCATGCTCGACAACACGCCGCATTATTACGGCCTGACCTGGGGCGCGCAGCGTTCGGGGCTGCGTTATGTCTGCATTTCGTCGCGGCTGACGCAGGACGAAACCGACTATATCCTCGAAAATTCGGGTGCGCAGATCCTTGTCGTCTCGGCCAGTCTCGCGGACGCCGCGCAGCGGCTGACGACCGGTATCAAGCGTTTCGCGATGGGCGGCGAAATTGCGGGCTATGAAAGCTGGGAGGAGGCGGTCGCTGCGATGCCCGCGACCCCCGTTGCCGACGAGCGCGCCGGGGTCGACATGCTCTATTCGTCGGGCACGACGGGGCGGCCCAAGGGAGTGCGCGTGCCGCTGCCCGAGGAACCGGCGATCGATGCGATGAACAGCCTGGTGATGCTCGCCTCGGCGGTGTTCCAGATCAACGCCGACAGCATCTACCTGTCGCCCGCGCCGCTCTATCATGCCGCGCCGCTGCGCTGGTCGATGACGATCCATCGTCTCGGCGGCACCGTCGTGCTGATGAAGAAATTCGATCCCGAGGCGGCGCTGGCGCATATCGAGCGGTACCGGGTGAACTCGAGCCAGTGGGTGCCGACGCATTTTGTGCGGATGCTGAAACTGCCTGAGGAGGTTCGCGCCCGCTATGACACGTCGTCATTGAAGGTCGCGATCCATGCCGCGGCGCCGTGCCCGGTGCCGGTCAAGCAGGCGATGATCGACTGGTGGGGGCCGGTATTGTTCGAATATTATGCCGGGTCCGAAGGCAATGGCATGACCTTCATCTCCAGCGCCGACTGGCTCACCCACAAGGGCAGTGTCGGCCGCCCAATCCTCGGCACGGTGCATATCATGGGCGAGGACAATGAGACCGAGCTTGGGCCGAACGAGGAAGGCACGGTTTTCTTCGAGAGCGAGAATGTCTTCGAATATCATGGCGATGATGAGAAAACCGCGTCGAGCCGCAATTCGAAGGGCTGGTCGACGCTCGGCGATGTGGGCAAGCTCGACGACGAGGGGTTTCTCTACCTCACCGACCGCAAGAGCTTTATGATCATTTCGGGCGGGGTGAACATCTATCCGCAGGAAATCGAAAACCATCTCGTCACCCATCCCAAAGTCGCCGATGTCGCGGTGGTCGGCGGTCCGCATGAGGAGATGGGCGAGGAGGTGATCGCGGTCGTCCAGCCCGCCGACATGGCCGAGGCGGATGACGCGCTGCGCGACGAGCTGATCGCCTATGCACGCGAGAGATTGTCGGGGGTGAAAATCCCGCGCCGTATCGATTTCATGGAGGAACTGCCGCGCCACGATACCGGTAAGCTCTACAAGCGCCTGCTTCGCGACCAATATTGGGAAAAGGCCAAGGCGGAGGCCTGATCCAATGACCGCCGCGCGCGTCGAATTTTTCTTCGACCTCTCCTCGCCCTGGACCTGCCTCGCCTTCCATAATCTGCCGGCGGTGCTCGAACGCACCGGCGCGACCGCCACCTACCGCCCGATCCTCGTCGGCGGGGTGTTCAACGCGGTCAATCCCGCCGTCTATGCGGCGCGCGAGCAGGCAGACAACCGGCGGCTTCAGCATAGCTGGAAAGTGCTGCAGGACTGGGCGCGGCTGGCCGGGGTGCCGATGAATTTCCCGTCGCGGTGGCATCCGGCGAAAAGCATCGCCGCGATGCGTTTCTGCTGCGCGCTCGAGGAGGATCAGGCGGCGCTCGTCCGGTTCGCGCGCGGTGCCTTCGCGAGCTATTTCGACCGGCAGGAGAATCTCGACGACCCGGCGGTGCTGACGGCGGTCGCCGATGCTGAGGGGCTCGACGGCGCCGCGCTGGCGGCAGCGGCGGGCAGCGATGCGGTCAAGGCGCGGCTGCGCGCCAACACCGACGACGTCATCGCGCGCGGCGGCTATGGCTCGCCGACGATCTTTGTCGATCAGGACGACATGTATTTCGGCAACGACCAGCTTCCGCTCGTCGAAGCCGCCCTAAAACGTACAGCGTAGAGGATTCTCCCATGAAAGACCGGATTTCGATCACCATGCTCGAGGGCGGGATCGCCGACGTCCGGCTGATCCGCGCCGACAAGATGAACGCGCTCGACACCGCGATGTGGGAGGCGCTCGTCGAAGCGGTCGATCAGCTGAAAGTGACGCCGGGCCTGCGCGTCGTCGTGCTGTCGGGCGAAGGGCGCGCCTTTTGCGCCGGGCTGGACCTGTCGAGCCTGGGCGGCGAGCGCGACCCCGGTGCGAGCAGCGCGGGCGGGGGACTCGCCGAGCGAACGCGGGGCATCGTCAACAACGCCCAATATGCCGCGTGGGGCTGGCGCGAACTGCCGGTGCCGGTGATCGCCGCGGTGCATGGCGTGGCGTTCGGCGCGGGCAGCCAGATCATGGCCGCCGCCGACATCCGCATCGTCCACCCCGACACACGGATTGCGATCATGGAAATGCGCTGGGGGCTGGTCCCCGACGTCGCGGGCATGGCGCTGTGGCGGACGCAGGTTGCCGACGATGTGCTGCGCGAGATGATCTACACCAACCGCGAATTCACCGGGTCGGAGGCGAAGCTGCTCGGCTTTGCAACGCATGTATCGGACGATCCGCTGGCGAAGGCGATGGAGCTGGCCGCCGTCATTGCCGACAAGAATCCCCACGCGATCCGCGGTGCCAAACGGCTTTGCAACATGCTGGGCGATGCGAGCGATGCAGAGATATTGCAGGCGGAGAGCGACGAGCAGGTCAAGGTCATCCGCACCCCGAACCAGATCGAGGCGGTGATGGCGGGGATGCAGAAGCGGAAGCCGAATTTCGCGGATTGAGCGAGCCGCAAGGCCGCCCTTTTCTTCCCCGTTCGCATCGAGCGAAGTCGAGATGCGTCTAACGCCGCGCTAGCGTGTCTCGACTTCGCTCGACACGAACGGATTGAGGAACGGGTTCCTCACAGCAGCCCCAAAAACCGCACCGCATTGTCCCAGTCGCGCTTGTGCGCGGCGCGTTGCGCCTGCGCCTCGGCATCGGCGCCCCAGCGGCGTTCCTGATATAATTGGTCGAGGCTGACCGCTTCCCACAAATGCTCAGGGTGGAACACCTGCGCCATGCAAGCCAACCCGGCGACCAGTGATCCGCCGATCGTCACCAGCGGGGACAGCGCCGTCATCCGCCACGGGTCATGTCCCAGCGTGGCGGTGCGCAACGCGGCAACAGTCGCGGGCGGCTGATCGACCGGCAAAATCCCCTGCGTGATGACGAATTCGACCCCGAATTGCGCCTCTGCCCATGCCAGGATCGGGTTCCACGCCGTCACCTGCTCGGCCTGCAACGCCGCATCGCGGTCGTCGCGGTAACATAGCAGGTCGGTCGCAGCATAAGCGGCGATCGGCTGGGCAAAGGCGCCCGGGTCGGGCGCCGCCAGGTCGATCGCCGCATTGGCCAGCCCGGTCATCGGCATCGCGCGGGGGTCGATCGTTTCGCCGACCGCGCGCCATTCGGCGGCGATCGCGTCGGCGAGCGCGGCGCTTGGCGCCGCCAGCGGCGCCCGCTGCGGCGTGCGCACCGGGCGCCCGTCGAGCGCGATGCCCCAGCCGCCATCCTCGTCGATGACGGTCACCTCTTTCCAGAAACGCTTCACAGATCTTTAGGCGAGCGCCAGCGGCGCGCGAGCAGCAGCGGCATCACCGCGAAGTCGAACGCGCCGACCAGCACGATCGCGGCGCCGATCCACCGGTCGGTCGGTTGCCCCGCGAGCGTGAAGCCACCGCTGATCAGGATAAAGCCGATCGCGATAAAGGCGACGCCCATCAGGCGCATGATCGTCATCGCAAAGAAGCGCTTTTTGGCGAGAGCATCGTCGGGCCGGGTCATGCACCGTCCCTATCGCCGCCGAGGTGGCGCATCAACCGGGCAAGCGCGCCATGGCCGGTCGCTTCGACGCCCGCGGCGACGCGTTCGCGTTCGTCGGCGGATTTGTTTTGCGACAGTTTGACCGTCGGTCGCCACGCGCTGATCCGCATTTCAAAGCCGACAATCGCGCCGATCAGCTTGCTGAACAGCGCCGGGTTCATCTTCGCGCGCGTCCAGGGCGGGTTTGCGCCGACGCGCGCTTCATGGAGTGTCGACAGCGTGTCGAGCTGCGCGACCAGCGCCGCATCGTCCAGCTTCGTCGCCACCCCCTCCATCTCGATCGCGACATAATTCCATGTCGGCACCTGATCGGCGTCGGCATACCAGCTCGCGCTGACATAGGCGTCGGGCCCCTGCACGACGGCGAGCGCGGTCGCGCCAGCAAGATGCCGCGTCAGCGCATTGCCGCGCGCAAGATGGAATTGCAGCGTCGTGCCGTCGTCGCTCAGCAGAACCGGAGCGTGCGCAACGCGCGGCCCGTCGGGGGTGCCCGCAAAGATCGCGGCAAAGCCGATCTCGCGGACCAGCAATTCGGCAAGGTCGTCCTCTTTGGGACGAAAGGCGCTGTTCGGATGCATCAGCCCGCCTTGGGTGGGCGCGCCGGATGCTTCTTCGCGCTTGGCTTTTTGCCTGTGGGTTTCCCCGTCGCCGGCTTGCCGGGCTTGCCCGGTTTGGCTTTCGCCTTGGGCTTCGGCTTGCCGACGAAATCGGTCGGTTTGCTGTCGGCGGTGCGCCCGCGCCGTTCGCCGCGCCGCGCCTTGCGGATTTGTTTGCTGTGTGCCTTCGCCTGCGCCTTCAGTGCCGATTTGGGCGGCGGGCCTTTCTCGGTCGGGTCGATCCCGACCTCGCCGAGCAGCAAGTCGAATCCGAGCGCGTTGAGGCTCGCGGTGAAATGGTCGGGCACCTTGGCGCTAACATCGATCGCGCCGCCGTCGGGATGGTCGATGCGCAGCCGCCGGCTGTGCAGGTGCATCTTGCGGCTGATCGATCCGGTCAGGAACGCCCCTTTGCCACCATATTTGCCGTCGCCGACGATGGGATGGCCGATCGCCGCCATATGGACGCGGAGCTGGTGGGTGCGCCCGGTGAGCGGTTGCAACTCGACCCACGCCGCGCTGTTCCCGGCACGCTCGATCACGCGATAACGCGTCTTGGACGGCAGGCCGTCGTCATGGACGTGCATCTTTTCGCCGCCCGATCCCGGCTGCTTGGCCAGCGGCAGGTCGATCTCGCCCTGCTGGATGTCGGGGACGCCGACGATCAGCGCCCAATAGGTCTTGCGCGCGCTGCGGTTCGAAAAGCTTTTGGCGAAATAGGCGGCGGCGCGCGGGGTGCGCGCGATCAGCAACGCGCCCGATGTGTCCTTGTCGAGGCGGTGGACAAGCTTGGGCCGCGTCGGCCCGTCGAACTTCAGCGCGTCGAGCAGGCCGTCGACATGTTGTTCGGTCTTGGTGCCGCCCTGCGTCGCGAGGCCGGGCAGTTTGTTGAGGACGATCGCGCTGGCGTCACGGTGGATTATCATGCCGGTCGCCAGCTCGACATCGGCGTCGGTCAGCGGGCGACCTTTTCGCGCGGGACGCGCAGCGGTCTCGACCGGCGGGGTCGGCATCACCAGCTTTTGCCCCGCGGCGATGCGGTCCGACACATCGGCCTTTTTGCCGTCGAGCGTCAGCTGTCCCGAACGCGCCCAGCGCGCGAGCAGCGCATGCGGCGTGCCTTCGCGATGACGCTTGAACCAGCGGTCGAGGCGGATGCCGTCGTCTTCCTCGGCGATCGTCGCACTGTCGAGCTGTGGCTTGGCGTCGCTCATGCCGGTATCTGCCGCATGAGGAACAGGCCGAGCCCGCAGGCGGCGATCGCGCCGATCACCGATGCGAGGACATAGGCGGCCGCCTGTGCGTTTTGGCCGCGTTCGAAAAGCATCCAGAATTCCATGCTGAAAGAGGAAAAGGTGGTGAAGCCGCCGAGAATCCCGACGCCGACGAACAGCCGTGCCGTGTCGCTGGCACCATCGCCGCGCGCGAGCGCACCGATCAGCAGGCCCATGAGGAGGCTGCCGGCGATATTGATCGTCAGTGTCCACCAGGGAAAGCCGGGGCCAAGCCGCGCGAGCATCGCCTGCCCCACCAGATGGCGGGCACCGGCGCCGATCGCGCCGCCGATAATGACGGGAAACAGGCTGTTCATGTCACTCGCCCTAGCCCGAAATGGCGGCGAGGCATAGCGGGTGCGTTGCCGCTAGCCGTCTGGAGCTGCCAGCGCGGTCGCCGGGCGTTCGTGCGCGGCGCGCCAGTCGGCGGGGCGCACAAAGTCGCCCTGCCAGATGCCGCGCCGCTGCGCTTTTGCTTCAGCTTCCTCCAAGAGATAGGTATCGCTGGTCGCCACGGCCCAGCCCAGTCGCACCATCTCGGCCCCGAGGTCGATACCGTCGGGAAAGGGGCGGGTGCGGCACATGGCGAGGGCGCGGTCGTAGCGGTCCTTTGCCGCGACCCCGCAATGCAGCGGGCCACCGCCCGCCACATTTTCGAGCGCGTCGCGCGCGTCGCGCCCGCACGGCCAGCGGCTGGCGTCGCGGCGCGCGCAATCCTGCCGATATTCGGGCGCGTCGATCCCGGTCAGGCGGATCGTCACCGGGCCGCCGTCCTGCCGCACGGTCAGGCTGTCGCCGTCGATCACATGAACCGGCTGAACGACATGCACCGGCGCGGGCTGCCAGACCCATGCGATCGTCGCCAGTGCCGCGATCAGCAGAAGTGCCAGCAGCGAGCGCAGGCGTCGCCGCCAGCGCAGCCGGGCAAGTGGGGAGCGGGGACGGAGCATCGGATGCGCCTGACCCCGTGGTCGCCGCTTGGCAAGAATGAATTATCGGTTGACGATGAGAACAAACCATGTCCAAAATGGACCTGTTCCCGTCCGACAATGGTACTCGACTCGCACGTTCATTCTCGTTGGGTCCGTATCGGCGGCAAATGGGAACGAACAAAAGGTGAATGACGCCGGAATGACGACATAGTCACGCCAAGGTGGAGCGATGAAAAGGGGACAGGCGCGATGATCGACCAGCAGCTATCGGCACGAACCGGCCATGCGGACACTGTGTGGCGTGGCATGGATCCGGCGAACGCATGGTCGACCACCCCGGCTGGCGGCCAGCGGCGCGACGGCGTGGCATCGCCCTGGCTGTTCGTGGGGTCTGCCGAAGCGCTTCCCGACACCGCATCGCTGGCCGAGGTTCGGCTGGCGAACATGCTGCCGCCCGCGCGCGCCGAACGCTATATCCGGCACAGCCCGTTTCTGGATATTGTGTGGTTGGCGGCGGCCGACACTGTCGAACCGGCCTGCCTCGAGGCGATTTGCCAGGCGGTGATAATGCACCGCTGTCAGTTGATCTGCGAAACCTCGCTGCCAGCGCTCGACCGGATGGCGGCGGCGATTCCGGCATCGATCGAAGTTCAATTTCTGGTCGATGCCGACCCGACCGACAAGTTGATAGCACTGGCGGCGGCGCGGCGGACGCGCCACCACATCGTCCATGATGTCGCGCGCGACGATGCGATGGAGCGGATCGACCGGTTGCAGGACGAAGTGGCGCGGATCGGGCGAATGCTCGCCGATCTTGCGGGTCAGCGCGGCGGGCTGGCGGGAACGCCGGCTGCGCCCGTCGCACCCGGCGATGCCGGAGAAGCCGCCGACCGCTTGCGGTCGCCCGCGCGCGATTTTGCGGCGATGCCGCGCAGTTTTGTGCCCGAAGAACGGATGCTCGACCGGCAACGCGCGAAGGCGGTCCGGCGGATGCTGCGCCAGCGGCGGATGCGCGAGCAATATTTTCCCGCCGACCTGTTCGCCGACCCGGCGTGGGACATGCTGCTCGACCTTTACGCCGCACGGCTGGAGCGCCAGCCGGTGTCGGTGTCCAGCCTGTGCATCGCCGCCGCGGTCCCGGCAACGACGGCGCTGCGCTGGATCAAGACGATGACCGATGCCGGGCTGTTCGTGCGCGACGCCGACCCGCACGACGGCCGCCGCATCTTCATCGCGCTTGCCGAAGGCGCGCATGACGCGATGGCGCGATATTTCGAAGCGCTCGACGAGTAGCGACGGCTTGCCAGCGACGGCGCGTTGTGGCAGTGGCGCGCTTCCCGAATTTCGGGGGCGCTTAGCTCAGTTGGTAGAGCATCTCGTTTACACCGAGAGGGTCGGCGGTTCGAGCCCGTCAGCGCCCACCATTTTCCCCTCAACCCGTTGAGACTGCGGTCAGGGGGCGGTCGCGGTCTGTCGCGCGCGCCACACGCTCCACAGCGTGAAGACGCCCATTCCCGCCCAGACGATGTTCAGTCCGGCGGACGGCAGCGCGCCATTATACCCCGAATTCAACACAAACCCGCTCGCCCCGATCACGTTCATCCATTGGTAGAGATAGCCGCGCGCCTCGATCTTGCCGAGCGAGAGCAGGACGTAGCTGGCGAGGATCAGCGCGGCGGCGAGCCAGCCGATGACTTCGATCGCGATCTCGAAAACGCTCATATGCCGTCCCTTCGGGTGGCCTGCACCCCGGTTGGGGACAGGGAATTCAGCGCATCGTCTGTTCGAGCGCCTCGACCGCGTCCTTCGCTTCGGCCAAGCCGAGTCCAGTGCGTTCGCGGACCAGCTTGATCGCCTCGATCTTGCGGTCCGCGCGGATCAGGGCGCGGATTTCGTCATTGTCGATCCGCTCGTCGCCGACGCGCACCATCGGGCGCGGCGGCGGTGCGGTGAGGTCGCGGCCTGCCCTTTGCCCGCGCAGATAGCGGGCGAGGAGCAGGCCGAGCACCAGACCGACGACAAGGATCAGCAGCTTGCCCATGCCGGGTTGCCCCGCTTACGCCGCCAGCTTGCGCAGGACGTAGTGCAGGATGCCGCCGTTCATATAATATTCGACCTCGTTCGCGGTATCGATGCGGCAGAGCGTGTCGAAGCTGAAGGTGGAGCCGTCGGGGCGGGTGACGTTGACGGTCACCGTCTGGCGCGGCTTGAGGTCGGCGACGCCGGTGATGGTGAACTGGTCGTCACCGGTCAGCCCGAGCGTTTCGCGCGTGTCGCCGTCCTGGAACTGGAGCGGCAGCACGCCCATGCCGACGAGGTTCGAGCGGTGGATGCGCTCGAAGCTCTCGACGATCACGGCGCGGACGCCGAGCAAATTGGTGCCCTTCGCGGCCCAGTCGCGCGACGAGCCGGTGCCATATTCCTTGCCCGCGATGACCACCAGCGGGGTGCCGTCGGCCTTGTGGCGCATCGCGGCGTCGTAGATCGGCATGACTTCGTCGCCGTAGCGCGACATGCCGCCTTCGATGCCGGGGACCATTTCATTCTTGATGCGGATGTTGGCGAAGGTACCGCGCATCATGACGTCGTGGTGGCCGCGGCGGGCGCCGTAGCTGTTGAAGTCGGCCTTGCTAACCTGATGTTCCATCAGCCATTTTCCGGCCGGCGAGTCCGCCTTGATGCTGCCTGCCGGAGAGATGTGGTCGGTGGTGATGCTGTCGCCGAGGATCGCGAGCGGTTTCGCGTCGATGATGTCCGACACCGGCGCCGGCGTCATCGTCATCCCCTCGAAATACGGCGGGTTGGCGACATAGGTCGACCCGGCGCGCCACTGATAGGTGTCACTGCCTTCGACCTCGATCTTCTGCCAATGTTCGTCGCCGCGATAGACATGCTCGTAGCGCGCCTCGAACATGTCGCGGTCGATGCACGACGCGATGGTGTCGGCGACCTCCTGATTGGTCGGCCAGATGTCGGCGAGGAACACGTCCTTGCCCGACTGGTCCTGCCCGATCGGGGTGGTGGTGAAATCTTCGGTCACCGTGCCCTTGAGCGCATAGGCGACGACCAGCGGCGGGGAAGCCAGGAAGTTGGCGCGCACGTCGGGCGACACGCGGCCTTCGAAGTTGCGGTTGCCCGAAATCACCGACGCGGCGACGATGTCGTTGCCGTTGATCGCCTCCGAAATCGGCCCCGCCAGCGGCCCCGAATTGCCGATGCAGGTGGTGCAGCCATAACCGACGAGGTTGAAGCCGATCGCGTCGAGATCGGCGGTCAGGCCCGCGCGGTCGAAATAATCGGTCACAACCTGCGATCCCGGCGCGAGCGAGGTCTTGACCCACGGCTTGGGCTTGAGGCCCAAGGCGTTCGCCTTGCGCGCCACCAGACCCGCGGCGACCATGACGCCGGGGTTCGACGTGTTGGTGCAGCTGGTGATCGCGGCGATGACGACGTCGCCGTCGCCGATGTCATGATCCTTGCCCGCGACCGGCACGCGCTTGATGCCGTCATGCTTGTACACCGACGCCAGGTCCGAATTGAACACATCGTCGACTTCGGTGAGGATGACCTTGTCCTGCGGGCGCTTCGGCCCCGCCAGCGACGGGACGACCGTGCCCATGTCGAGTTCGAGCGTGTCGGTGAACACCGGATCGGCCATGTCGGCCGACAGCCACAGACCCTGCGCCTTGGCATAAGCCTCGACCAGCGCGACATTCTCGGCGCTGCGCCCGGTCAGGCGCATATAGTCGAGCGTCTTGTCGTCGATGCCGAAGAAGCCGCAGGTCGCGCCATATTCGGGCGCCATATTGGCGAGCGTTGCGCGGTCGGCGAGCGACAGCGAGGACAGGCCGGGGCCGAAATATTCGACGAAGCGTCCGACGACGCCCTTGGCGCGCAGCATCTGCGTCGCGGTGAGCACCAGGTCGGTCGCGGTGACGCCTTCCTTCAGCGCGCCGGTCAGCTTGAACCCGACGACTTCGGGGATCAGCATCGACACCGGCTGGCCCAGCATCGCGGCCTCGGCCTCGATCCCCCCGACGCCCCAGCCGAGCACGCCGAGCCCGTTGATCATCGTCGTGTGGCTGTCGGTGCCGACGCAGGTGTCGGGATAGGCGACAGTGGTGCCGTCCGCATCCTCGCTCGACCACACCGCCTGCGCGATATGCTCCAGGTTCACCTGGTGGCAGATGCCGGTGCCCGGGGGGACCGCCTTGAAATTGTCGAGGCTTTTCGACCCCCATTTCAGGAAGTCATAACGCTCGCCGTTGCGATAATATTCGATCTCGACATTCTGCTCGAACGCCTTCGGGTGGCCGAATTCGTCGACCATGACGCTGTGGTCGATGACGAGGTGGACGGGGACGAGCGGGTTGATCTTGGTCGTGTCACCGCCGAGCGTCGCGATCGCATCGCGCATCGCCGCGAGGTCGACGACGCAGGGGACGCCGGTGAAATCCTGCAGCAGCACGCGCGCCGGGCGATACTGGATCTCACGGTTCGAATGCGGGTCCTTCTGCCAGTCGACGAGCGCCTGCACATCGTCGGTCGATACGGTGAAGCCGCCATCCTCGAAGCGCAGCAGGTTTTCGAGCAGCACCTTCATCGAGAAGGGCAGGCGCGACACGTCGCCCAGCTTGGCCGCGGCCTTGTCGAGCGAATAATAGGCATATTCCTTGCCGCCGACGCTCAGCGTCGAACGGGTGCCCAGCGTGTCATGTCCGGTGGTCGTCATCTTGCAGCAGTCCCCTGTTGGCGCGGCGGGGGAAGACCGTCCGCTGGCGTGGCGGGAGAGCGGGCCAGCAGGAGTCGCGCGCGCGGTTTTTGTTGGGGACGCCTTACGCGGGGGGTGGGGAAATGCAAGGGGGTGGGGGTGGGTTCGTTGGTGCGCGGGCTGGCTTGTGCCGTCGGCGGCGCAAGGATTATCTCACGCAAAGGCGCGAAGGAAAACCGAAGCATTTGCCCCCTTCGTCATCCCGGATCAAGTCCGGGATGACCAGGGATGCCCGGAATAGTCCATAGCGGAGAGGGTCGTGTCCTATCTCGTCCGGACCCCGTTAAGCTGCCCGCATGGCGGGCGGATGCGCACCGTCAACTTGACATATGTACCATAAATGATACATGGGGACATAATGGCTGGTAAGGTTTCCGGTGCAGCCAGAATCGAATTGCTGTTCTACCGCAGTGCCGCGGGAAACGAGCCGGTGCGGGACTGGCTGGTGGACCTGCCCGAACCGCATCGGCGCGCGATCGGGATGGATTTGCAGCGGGTCCAATATCGCTGGCCGGTCGGAATGCCGCTGGTCCGTCCGATGGGCAAGGGACTGTTTGAAGTGCGGACGCCCTTGGCCGATGGCACCGCGGCGCGGGTGCTGTTCTGTTTCCACGAGGGCGAGTTATACGCTCTGCACGCTTTTATCAAAAAGGCGCAAAAGACGCCGGAAGCCGAATTGAAATTGGCGCGGATGCGCCAGAAAGAGGTAGATAATGGCGGATAACAAGCATCGCGGATCGACGCTCGACAGCTTTCTGGAGAGCGAAGGCGTGCTGGGCGAGTTTCAGGCGCAGGCGATCAAGGAAGTGATCGCATGGCAATTGGCCGAGGCGATGCGCGAGCGCAAGATGAGCAAGACGCGTCTCGCGCAATTGCTGCACACCAGCCGCAGCCAGGTGAACCGCGTGCTCGACCCCAATGACGGCAATGTCACCATCGAAACGCTGCAACGCGCCGCGGCGCTGGTGGGGCGGCGGGTGGAGGTGGCGCTGGTGTGATGGGGGCGGCCGAGGATCTGGCCGACCTCAGCGCCTATGACGGCGCCAAGGCGGCGCTGGCGGCGGGCGAGGATGAGCTGGTGCCAGCCGACTATGCCAAGCGGCTGATCGCCGGTGAAAGCCCGCTGCGCGTGTGGCGTGAACTGCGCGGGCTAAGCCAGGTGAAGCTGGGGCGGTGTCGGGGGCCAATCGGGTGCAGATTGCCGACATCGAGGCCGGGCGCAGCAAGGGGTCGGTGGAGACGGTGCGAAAGCTGGCGGAGGCGCTGGGGGTTAGGGTAGATGATTTGGTTTGGGGGAAGCGGTCTGGCGGGACTGTCGTCAGCGGCTACAAGAAGCAGCTAGAGCGATACAAAAAGGCCGCGCGAACCGATTACGCGGTATTTGTCGTAATTGACTATGGAACAGGTGCAAAGGCTATTCGCGAAATAAAGGAATTTAGAGATAAAATTATAGCGCGAGGTGAACCGGCCTCAGAAATTGTGGTGATTGATGCGCGAAAAAAGCCTTCGCCGAGCAAAATGCGATAATCTAAAGCGCCAAGCTTTTTCGGATAACGGTGACAGTTGCAACGACCCCCAAACTCAAATGGGGTTGGTCACTCCGCCAATCCCAACTCCTGCCCCGCGTGAAATATCCTCAGCACCTCGACTATCTCGCCAAACCAATAGGCAATAACCGTCCGCCCCCGAAAATTCAGCGTTCGCACGCCCGGTGCGATGTCGTCACGTGGGGTGCCGCGTTCGGTAAAGGTGGCGAGGTCGGCGGCGTGGGCTTCGATCGCGCTGGTGTAGGCGAACGCCGTGTCGGGATCGGCGCGGTCGGCGATCCAGTCGTAGAGGCGGTAAAGGTCGTCGGTCGCGGTCTGGCGCCAGACGACGCGGAACGTCTTGCTCAAGCGGCTTTGTCCGTCCGCTTGGCGTGACGGGCGGCGAGGCCGGTGCGGACGGCTTCGGTCGGCTGGACGGGGCGGGTGTCGGCGAGCGCTTCGGCGACGCGAGCCTTGAGCAGTTCGTCGAGCAGCGCTTCCTCGCGGTCGAGTGCGCGCAGGCCCGCGCGGACGACTTCGCTGACCGAGGCGTAGCGGCCCGATTTGACGCGATCCTGCGCGGCGCTGGTCAGGGGGCCGAGGGTGACGGTGACGGGCTTTTCGGCGCGCGAGGCCATGGGCATTCTCCTATGACATTGTCATATCATGGGGATCGGGCGGTGGTCAATTGGCGCGCTGGTACTGGTTCCTGATCGGGAGTGCCGGGACGACGGCGCCGACGCTTGCGAGTCTCTCGGCCAGCTGTCACCTTCCGCCCCTGTCATCGGGAAGCGGAGGGTATCATGCGGATCAACCAAGCAGCGGGCGTCATCACCATATTGGCAGCGGGGCTTCTCCCCGGGGCCGCCACGGCGCGCGACCCCGCCAAGGTCCTGATGCCCGAAAATCCCGAGGCGCGGGCGTTTCAGGAAGCCGTCGGCTATGCGACCGCGGTGATCGCGGGCGATACGATTTACCTGTCGGGGGTGGTCGCGGGGCCGGCGAAGGGGGAGAGCGATCTGGCGCCCGGATATGAGCGCGCTTTTGCCCACATCGCCGCGACGCTGGCGCGCGCGGGGGCGAGCTGGGACGATGTGGTCGACATCACCACCTTTCACACCGACCTGGCCGCGCACATCGACGGCTTTGCCGCGGTCAAGAACCGCCATGTGAAGGCGCCCTTTCCGGCGTGGACCGCGATCGGGGTGTCGCGATTGTACGAGCCGACCGCGGTGGTCGAGATCAAGGTCGTGGCGCGGGTGGTGAAGAAATAGGGGGTGGGTGGGGGCTTTCCGCCGTATCGTCACCCACGCTCTCCCTTTGAAACAATCGGTCGTTCCCCGGTGAAAGCCGGGGTCCAGGGCGTGCTCGAAAGACGCTGGCGCTTTGGCGCTCTGGGCCCCGGCTTTCGCCGGGGAGCGGTTGTTGCAAGGGTGGATGGGGATGGCGTGGCGGGGCTGACACTGCCCCCCTAATTCAGCGCGTCGTTGATCGTCGTGAAGATATTCACGAGGCTGAGGCCGAGCATCTGGAAGGCGATGAGGCTGGCGAGTGCGATCAGCGCCGCGATCAGGCCATATTCGATCGCGGTGGCGCCGCGCTGGTCGGTGCGCAAATTGGGTCTGGTCATGGTTGTTCCCGCTGGTGTCTGGCGCGTTGGTCCCCGTCGCCGTGGCTAGGGCTTGCGGGCGAACAGGGTGTTTGCAGGTGCGGTTAACGGCGCGGCAGCGATGGGTGCGGTGCGTTTTGGCTTGACAGATTAACCAAAATGGTTCATACGGAGCGTTGTTCTATCCAGAAATGATATGGGAGATTGGTGTGGGGCGTTTGGTGGAGCGGGGTTCGTGGGGGGCGGTGGTTGAGGTGTCGGGCGGCGGTGAAGACCGGAACAGGCCCTCCCCCAACCCCTCCCGCAAGCGGGAGGGGAGCAGGCCGTTGCGCAAGGGCGCTACCCACCCCCAACCCCTCCCTAGAAGGGAGGGGGGCAAGAAAGTGAATCCCTTGATGCCGGGGCTGCGGGTGCGCGAGGACGGGTTTACGGCGGCGCGGACGCGGGTGTTTCTGGCGGTGCTGGCGAAGACCGGGTGCGTCAGCGATGCGGCGCGGGTGGCGGGGGTCAGCCGGACGTCGGTCAACCGGTCGCGCAGCCTGTTCGCGCCGTTCGACGCGGCGTGCCGCGCGGCGCTGGCCAAGGCGCTGCGCGGGCTGGCGGCGGTGGCGTACCAGCGCGCGGTCGAGGGGCGCGAGACGGTGGTGATCCGCGGCGGGCGCGAGGTCCTATCCGGCGACGATGTCAGCGGGCGGGTAATCCTCGGCCGACGAGGGGCAGCCGCCCTGTTTCATGACCGCGGGGCGGCCGGCGACGTACCAGGCCGCGGACCAGAGTTCGGGGTCGTCGCCGACCGCTTCGAAAATGCACACCTCACCCTTCGTGCCGTCGGGTCCGATAACGACGGCCCAATTATAGCGGTCCTCGGCGCGCCGCGCGCCGCCCCAGGCGAGGATGCGGCCGCCCGCGACGCGGACGATCGGCAGGCCGAGGCCGTTGTCGGCAAAGACGACCCGCGCGCGCGCCTGTGCATCGGGAACCGCAGTGGTGACGGCGGTCTGGACCGCGGGATGGTCGAGGAAGCGGTGACCGTTCACGATATCGAACGGATATTTGCCGATGTACGGCGTCAGATCGACCGGGCCGCGGCGCGCTTCCTTGACGCTGAGCGGGACCGAGGGGGTGATTTTGGGTTCGCTGGCGACCGGTTCGGCGGGGGTTTCGCGCGGCGCAGGGTCGGACTGGCCGCAGGCGGCAAGGAGAACAAGCGCGGCGGCGGCGAGCGGGGCTTTCATGGTCGTTCCTTTACGGTCGGTTCGCGGTGGTTATGTCGCAGCAGGATGGTCGCCGCGATGGCCATGATGACCCGGATCATCGTGGCGCATCAGCCGCCGCCTGCGGCAAGGCGCAGCGAGGCGGGGGTGAAGGTGCGGACGCGGTCGCGGCCGGTGCGCTTGGCTTCGTAAAGCGCCTGATCGGCCTCGTGCATCAGCGCGGAAAGATTGCTGCCGGGCGTGCCGATGGTGAGGCCGATGCTGGTCGTCGGGACGAGCGCCGCGGGTATATGGTCGGCGGCGGCAGCGGCGAGGCCGGTGCGCACCGCTTCCGCGAACTGGCGCGCGGTGTCGATCGCGGCGCCGGGGACGAGCAGCGCAAATTCCTCGCCGCCGATGCGGCCCGCGATCGTTTCGGGCGGCGCGATAGCGCGGACATGCGCGCCGAAGGCGGCGATGATCGCGTCACCGACGGCGTGGCCAAAATTGTCGTTGATCTGTTTGAACCGGTCGAGGTCGGCGATCATCAACGCGACCGGGCGGTCGTCGTCGAGACAGCGGCGGAGCGTCGGACCGGCGCGGGTTTCAAAGCCGCGGCGGTTGAGCAGGCCCGACAGATTGTCGTCGTCGACCTGGCGGCGCAGCTCGGCAATCTGGTCGATCGCGACGGCGACCATCAGGCTGATCGCGGCGACGATTGCGACCATCGCCTGGCTGAACTGGACCGTCGTCCAATACAGCGATTGCTGAAAGCCGTCATAGCTGTCGAACCCGCCGCCGAGGGCGAGCAGCACGATCGGCCGCGCGGTCAGGTTGATCACCGACAAGGCGGCGACCCAGAACAGCACGCGGTCGATCAGGTAGCGCTTCTTGATCGGCCAGAGCGCCGTAACGATCATCATCGCGATGATGGCGGCGCCGATGCTGATCGACAGGATGCGGCCGCCGATGCTGGGCCGACCGAGCAGGAACCACAGAAAAACCGCCATCGACAGCGCCGCGGTGACGGCCATCGCCCGCCAGGGGATCGGCAGGCCGTAACGGCCGATGATCGCCGCGGCGAAAAAGCCGCCGGTGGCAAGGAAGCCGATGTTGGCGGGGACGCGGTGGAGATCGTAAGGCAGCGCCGGGCCGACGTCGAGGATCAGGAAGGCCGCCGCCGAAGCCGCGTAAGCCGCCGCGGCATAAGCGACATACCGGTCGCGCCGGTTCAGCCAGAGCAGGAAAAAGGCGACCGCGAAGAGCAGCCCGATGCCGGGGTTGAGCAACTGGATGAAAATCTGACCCGACAAACTGCCTGCCTCTCCGCCCCCGAAGGTAGCGGGGTGATGGATAACGAATTCTTACTTTCCGGATAGTTACGTCACGGTTACGTCGAAAACTGCCGACCGGTCAGCTGGTTCCCCGCACGACGAGCCGGACCGGGATGCGGGTGCCGCTGCGGGTCCGGTCGTCATCCTCGAGCGCCATCGCGACCAGCGCCTCGCCCGCCGCATCGAGATCGGGTTCGAGCGTGGTCAGCGCAGGATCGGCGAGCGTGCCGGCGCGGATGCCGTCGAAGCCGACCAGCGCCACATCCTGCGGCACCCGGCGGCCGGCATCCTTGAGCCCCTGAAGCACGCCGAGCGCGAGCATGTCGGACGCCGCGAACACCGCGTCGACGTCGGGGTGCGCGGCGAGCAGCGCCTGCGCCGCGGCAACGCCCTGCGCATGGCGATCGGCGGCGGGGGGCGGTTCGGCGAGGATCGGCGCGAGCCCATGCGCCGCGAGTGCGGCGGTGAAGCCGTCGCGGCGCTCGTCGAACTGGCGCTGCGGCGATTGCTGCGGCCCGACGAAGGCGATGCGGCGGCGGCCGCGCTGCACCAGATGTTCGGCCGCCAGCTGGCCGCCTTCGTCATTTTCGCTGCGCATCCAGTGGAACGGGCTGCCGGGGCTGCCCCAGCAGACGAAGTCGAGGCCCGATGCCTGCGCCTGCGCAAAATAATCCCACGCCGCGCGGTTGCTGGTGGTGCCGATGACGATCATCGCGTCGGCGAGCCCCGAGGCGACGAAATCGGCGCGGAAATTGGCTTCGCTTTCCTGGAACGAGACGAGCAGGTTGAAACCGCGCGCCGAGGTCGCGGCGGCGATGCTGCCGAGCAGCGCGAAGTAGAAGGGGTTGATCGCGCTGCGGTCTTCCCCCGGGCGGCAGATGGTGACGAGCGCGATCGTCTCGCTGCTTTTGAGGCGCAGCGAGGAGGCGTGGCGGTCGACGACATAGCCCAGCTCGCGCGCCGCGGCAGACACGCGCGCGCGCGTTTCGGCGTTGACGCCCGGCGAGCCCCGGAGCGCACGCGAGACGGTCGATTGCGACACCCCGGCGCGTTCGGCGACGTCGAACGATGTCGGGCGCAGCATCTTTGCGGTCATGACGGCCTCTCCCCTCGCTTTGGGCCGGAAACCCGGGGGCGTCTGTCGCCGCGGGGGGCGGGCTTGTCAATCGGCGGCGGGCGGCGCGGCGATCAGGTGCGGGCGATCCGGTCGGGCCAGCGGATCGTGATGGCAAGGGCGTGGTCCGCGGCGCGGCGGTCCCAGCTGCCCTTCAGCTGGCGTTCGATCAGCGTGCGGATGAATTGGGTGCCGAAACTTTCGCTTTCGATTTGCGGCGTCGCGGCGAGATTGGTTTCGTTCCAGTTGAACAGGATATCGTCGCCCTCGCGCTGCCAGCCGACGGTCAGGTCGCCCTGTCCGGCGAGCGCGCCATATTTGATGCTGTTGGTGACGAACTCGTGGATGGCGAGCGAGAGCGCCTGCGCGCCTTCGTCGTCCAGCCGGACCTCGGGGCCGGCGACGGCGGCGAGCTGGTCGGGCGAGCGTCCGGCGAGTTCGAGCTCGCGGTGGACGATCCGGCCCAGTTCGACGCTGTCGACCGCGCCGGTGACCAGCATTTGTTTGGCGTCCGACAGCGCGCGCATGCGGCCGTCGAATTTCGTCTCGAATTCGTCGAGCGTCGACGATTCGCGTAAGGTGATCCGCGCGAGCGCACCGATGCGCGCAAAGGCGTTCTTCATCCGGTGCGCCATTTCGCCGATCATCAGCTCGCGGTCCTCGGCATGGCGCGCCTTTTCCTCGGCGAGCGCCTGCGCCGCGTCGATCCGGCGTCGCTGGACGCGGTGGAGCTGGGTCGCGAGCAGCGCGACCGCGATGCCGAAGATCAGGATCGCGAGCGGACGGCCCAGCCGCTCGAGGAAGCGCCCCGATGAAATGCGCATCGTCCACTGGCGATCGGCGACGCGCAGCACCTGTTCCTGCGCATCCCACCCCATGTCGCCCTTGCGGAACACCAGCGGCGCCGACGGCCCCTGTCCGGCATAGATTTCGATCCCGTCAATCGCGTCGAGCTGTGGCCCGAGGACGGCGCGCACCATGTCGCCGGTGCGGAAGGGAGCGTAGACAAATGCCTCGACCGGGCGGACACCGTCGCCGGTAACAATGGTCTGGGGGCTCGCGCCGTTTGCGGTCCGGGCATAGACGGGCAGATAGATCAGAAAGCCCGGCTGTTTGGCGGTCGCGGTCTTTTCCTGCGCGAGCTGGACGATGCCGCTCGCCGCAGGCTGGCCCGTTTGCCACGCGCGGCGCATCGCGGCGCGGCGCGTCGGTTCGCTGAACATGTCGAAGCCCAGCGCGGCGTCGCGGCGCGGGGTGTAGGGTTCGACCAGCGTGATCGCAAAGCCGACCGGCTGGTCGGTCGCCGGCCACACCTTTATGTCGCGGCCATAATTTTCGCGCAGCTTGGCCTCGATCGCCGCGGGGGTGCCGGCGCGCATTGCGGCGGCGATGCCGACGCCCTCCATCCCGGGGGCGTGGATTTGCGGTTGCAGCGCGGCCAGATAGGCGCGGATGCCCGGACCGCTGGCGCTGATGTCCGACTGATAGAGCGCGCGCACCCCTTCCAGCACCGCGACATGGTCGCGCAGCCGCATGTTGATCTGGGCTGCGACCCGTTCGGCACGATCGGCCTCTTCGGCCTGATTGTAGAAATAGCTGGCGGTGGCTGCGGCGAGTGTTGCGAGCAGGATGACCAGACCGACGAAGCGGACCAGCAGCGCCAACAGCCGATCAGCCCAGGAATTCGGGCGCATTATATTGTCCTGCCTTATTGGCTGCCGCAGCAGCGCCCCCCTCGCGAATCCGGTCTTCCATGCCGCGCGGCGCTTGGCAAGAATATTTCGCGCGGGTGCAAATTTGACGCAAATACGTTGCGATGCGCAACCTTTTGTCTATGCTGGCAGGCAGACAAAGGGAGGAGTGCGGGATGATCATTTACGGGTCGCTGGTGTCGCCGTTCGTGCGCAAGCTGCTGGGGTTCCTGGGTGAAAAGAACATCGCGTTCGAGCTGAAGGGCGTTGGCATCGGGGATCCCGATCCGGGGTTTCGTGCCGCGTCGCCGTTGGGGAAGATGCCGGCGATGGAGGATGACGGCTTCACCCTGGCCGATTCGAGCGCGATCATCCATTATCTGGAAGCCAAGCATCCCGAGCCCGCGCTGATTCCCGCCGAGCCCCGAGAGCGCGGGCGGGTGATATGGTGGGACGAGTTTGGCGACACCGTGCTGGCGGCGTGCAGCGGCAAGCTGTTTTTCAACCGTATCGTCGCGCCGAAGTTCCTGGGCCGCGACGGCGATCTGGCGGCAGCGGCGCTGGCGGAGAGCGAGGAATTGCCGAAGCTGCTCGGCTATCTGGAAAGCGCGATCCCGGCGTCGGGCTATCTGGTCGGCGACCGGTTGACGCTGGCCGACCTGGCGGTCGCATCGCCGCTGGTGAACTTGCGCCACTGCGGGTCACCGGTCGATATCGCAACCTATCCGCGGATCGCAGCGTGGAGCGCGGCGATACTGGCGCGCGACAGCCTGGCGCCGTGGATCGCCAAGGAGGACCGGATGATGGCGCGGGTGCAGGGCGGCTGATACCGAAAGGGCACGCTATAGCCAGCCGATGCGTTTGAAGCGCCAGTAGAGGCCGCCCGACGCGCCGAAAATGAGCGCCAGCACAAGCGGGTAGCCAAAGGTCCAGCCCAGTTCGGGCATGACTTCGAAATTCATCCCGTAGATTCCGGCGATCGCGGTCGGGACGGCGAGGATGGCTGCCCAGGCCGCGAGCTGGCGGGTGATGACCCCTTGCCGCTGCGCCTCGAGCAACCCGTTGGTGTCGATGACCGAGGCGGCAATATCGCGAAGGCCGGTCAAACGGTAATCGGCACGGTTCAGATGATCGAGCACATCGCGGAAAAACGGCCGGACCGGCTTGTCGATCACCGGAAGGTCGGCGGTGGTAAGTTTGCCGACGGCGTCCTTCATCAAGCCGGTAAGGCGCTGGAAGCGGATGATCTCGTGCCGCTGGGCATAGAGATTGCGGATGTCGGCCGCGTCGAGCGGTGTGTCCATGACGCTTTCTTCGACCCCCAGCAGCCGGTCCTCGATCTCGTCGATGACCGGGAAATAGCCGTCGACGATGAAATCGACGATCGCATAAAGAATATAGTCGGTGCCATGGCCGAGCAGCGCCGGGGTCGCTTCGAGCCGCGCCCGCACGTCGGTATGCGCGCGCGCCGACCCGTGACGGACGCTGATAAGAAAACGGCGGCCAAGAAAGATTGCGGTTTCGCCAGCCTGTATCCGACCCTGTTCCACATTGGCGGTGCGCGCGACAACGAAAAGCTGGTCGCCATAAACCTCGACCTTGGGCAGTTGGCGGCCCTTGAGCGCATCCTCGACCGCCAGCGGGTGGAGGCCGAAGCGACCGGCGATATTCTCCAGCTCGCCCGGGGTCGGTTCGTAGAGACCGAGCCAGAAAAAATCGCCTTCCTCGCAACTTTCGGGCAGTTCCTCGTCGGCGCCGATGTCACGAACAAGCCTGCCGTCGTGATAGACGCGGGCGGCGATGATGGGCATCGAAAAACTCCTGACCGTTTGGCGCTCCTATAAGCGTGGTGATACGGGTTGGGAAAGCGGCAGCACGCGGCGACGGCAGGCGATTGCTTCATCCGGATAAAACCCCTTGCCAAGTGCGCGCTACAAATGTAGCACGCTACAAATGTAGCGCATGAGGTGAGTCGCATGTTGTCTAGTTTGCCACCGCGGGAACGCGAGATTGTCGATATTCTCTATGAACGCGGTGCGTCGACGGTGACGGAGATCGGCGACGCGCTGTCCGACGAACTGTCGGGATCGGCGATCCGCGCGATGCTCAAGCGGCTGGAGGCGAAGGGCTTTGTGGCGCGCCAACAATCGGAGCGCGGCTTTGTCTATGCACCGAGCGTGTCGGACAAGACGGCGCGCAAATCGGCGCTGAGCCAGGTCGTGCGGGTGTTTTTCAACGGATCGGCAACCAGCGCCGCCGCGGCGCTGCTGGGCATGCAGGACGAGATGAGCGCGGACGAACTCGACGAGCTGGAAAAGCTGATCGGGCAGGCGCGCGAAGGGAGGGCGAAATGATGATCACCACCGCGATGCTGATCGGGCTTGCCTGGAAATCGGTGGTGATCGCCGGGCTGACGCTGGCGCTGCTGCGGTTGGCGCGGACGCGATCGTCGGGCGAGCGATCGCTGGTCGCGCATATCGGCCTGCTTGCGCTGCTGATGCTGCCGGTCGCTTCGCTGGTCCTGCCGCTGTGGCAGCCGCTGCCCGCAAGCTGGGTTGCCGAGGCGGCCCCGACGGCTTCCGTCCTCACCGAGACAGGGGGATCGGCGGTCGATCCGGCCGTCGCCGCGGCTTCAGTCCCTGCCGTGGCCGACACCGCCGGCCCGCCGCCGATCAGCCTGTCCGCGTGGGGCGATCTTGCCCCCTTTCTCTATCTTGTCCCGTTCGCGCTGCTGTTTGGAGTGATGCTGGTCGCGGTGCTGCGGCTGTTCGCGATGCGTCGGCGCGCCGAGGTGCTGGTCGACGGGTCCTGGCTGTCGGCGCTGGCCGAGGCGCAGCGGCGGATGGGATTCAAACATGGCACTGCGTTGCTGGTCAGCGACGAATTGCGCTCGCCGATCAGCTGGGGGCTGCTGCGCTCGACGATCGTGCTGAGCCCGAAAGCGGTGCAGGCGGTCGGCGAGGCCGAGGCGATTATCGCGCACGAACTGGCGCATATCACGCGGCTCGACTGGGCGAAACTTCTCGCTGCGCGCGCCGCCTGTGCGGTGTTCTGGTTCAATCCGCTGGTATGGATGCTGGCGCGCGAGAGCCACCAGCTTCGCGAGGAAGCCGCCGACGACGCGGTGCTGATGGCCGACATCGACGGCCCCGATTATGCCAGCCTGCTGGTCGGCGCGGCGCGGCACGACAACAAGGCGGCGTTGATGGCGGCGCACGGCGTCGCGCCGTCGCAGGGCAGCCTGAAACGCCGCATCACCCGCGTCCTCGATGCGAGCCTGCGGCGTGGACCGGCGAGCGCGAGCTGGGTGTTGATGAGCCTGGTCGTGCTGGCGGGGCTGACCGCGCCGCTCGCCGCCTTTTCGGCCACCGCGTCCGAAGAGCGGGCTACGGCGAAAGACGCCCGGATCGCGGCACTCGCCGCGCAAAAGTCGGCTCTGGCGACCAAGCAGCAGGCAACAGCAACCAAGGCCGAGGCAGCGGTGGTGGCCGAAGCCGCCGCGACCGACCGGCGGCTGAGCGCCGAGGAACTGGTAAGTCTGCGCGCGGTGGGGGCGACCCCGGACTTTGTCGCGCAGATGCGTGAAGAGAGCGGCCCGATGAGCGCCGGGGAGATTATTTCGGCCAAGGCGAGCGGGGTCGATCCTGCCTATATCCGGGCCATGCGCCAGATCTTTCCGAAGGTCGATGTCGGCGATCTGATCGGTGCGTCAGCACTGCATATCGAACCAGCCTTTGCCCGCGACATGAAATCGCATTTCCCCGACATCGGCATCGACGATGTGATCGCGCTGCGCGCGATGGGGATCGACTGCGATTTCGTCACCGACATGCAGAAGGCAGGCGTATCGATGCGCAGCGCCGGTGATGCGATCGAACTGCGCGCCACGGGGATGACCCGGTCGCGATCAAAGCCGAAACCGGCAGCCGCGCGGTCGCAGCGGGGCGCATCGGTCAGCACCGGTCCCAACGGGTCGATGGAAGCGCGCAGCGGCGATGGCCGTGTCGCGCGGATGGAATCTCCGGCACCGCCTGCAGCGAGCGCCCCCCCGCGCCCCCCGGCGACTGACGCGCGACAAACCGACGCCCGGACATTCGTCCAAGCCTGACCATCGTTGATCGAACCATAGTTTTGAAACGCCGCTGCGGGGGCGAGCGATGACGCTCGTCCCGCGCCGGCCCCAGGAGAAGCTGTATGAAAACCCCCGTACTCGCTGCCACCGCCGCGCTGCTGACCATCTTGACCTGCGCCGCGCCGAGCAGCGCCGCCGACCCGCTCGTCATGCGCGACATCGAATGGAAGGCGTGGCCCGGCAAGACCCATCCGCAATTGCAGGTGAGCCGCGAACGGTCGAGCAGTAGCCTGTCGCTCGACGGCCGCCGCCGTGAACTGGCGCCTGCGCGCGCCGCGATCGGGGGCGGTGCCGGTCCGGTGGCGTTCACCGTGACGCACGACGCAGGGACGCTCGCCTGTACCGGAGTGCTGACCCGCGCGTTTGAGGGTGGCGGCAGCTGTCGCTTTAATGCCGACCCTGCGTTCGAGGCGGCGCTGGATGCACGCGGGCTGAAACCCGACCGGCGCAGCGACACGCTGGCGATGCTGATGGTCGATGCGACGATTGTGCTGGCCGACGGGCTGAGCGAGGCCGGGGTCAAACCGAAGGACGCCAACGACCTGATCGCCGCGGCAGCGCTGGAGGTCACGCCCGCCTATATCCGCGACCTCAAATCCGAGGCATTGGTGCTGACGAAAGTCGACGATGCGATCGCGTGCAAGGCGCTCGGTGTCGATGGCGCCTATATGCGCGGACTGGCCGCGGCGGGCTATCGCAAGCTGAGTGCCGACGATGTGATTGGCATGAAGGCGCTGGGGGTCACTGGCGCGTATGCGACGGCGATGAACCGCGCGGCGCAGGGGGCCAAGTGATGCGGCTGGTCAGCCTTTGCGCTCTCTCCACCGCAATCGCGGTGCCGGCGCTGGCGCAGGAATCGCCGACCACCGGCAACGCACCGCCGCCAGCGGCGAATGAGGGTGCGGCAAGCGGCAACAGCGCCGGACGGCAAGTTTTTACTCCCGCCGATTTTGCCCGCTACGCGCCGACCAACGCCTATGACATGCTCAATCAGGTTCCCGGATTTTCGATCCGCGACAATGAAAATCTGCGCGGACTGGGGCAGGCGACGGGCAATGTGCTGTTCAACGGCGAGCGGCCGTCGAACAAGGGCGACGATATGTACACCCAATTATCGCGCATCCCCGCGGGCAATGTCGAGCGGATCGAGATTGTCGATGGAGCAACGCTGGATATTCCCGGTCTTTCGGGACAGGTCGCCAATGTCGTCTATCGCGCGGCAAGCTTTTCGGGACAATTTTCGTGGAAGCCCGAATTTCGCGCCCATTATACCGACCCGCTGCTGACCCGCGCCGACGTGTCGATCCGCGGCACCGCAGGGGCGGTGGAATATGAGGCGGCGCTGAGCAACGACGATTCGGCGCGCAGCGGCGCGGGCGGGGTGACGCTGATTGCCGATGGTGCGGGCAATATCGTCGAACGCCGTGACGACATCTGGAACACCCATTATGACTCGCCGAAACTGTCGGGACGGATCAAATGGGCCGTGCCGGGCGGCAGCATCGTCAATTTTGGCGGTCATTATCAGCGCCAATATTACCGCTATGACGAAGATGGCGTTCGCACGGCGGCGGGACAGGCCGACCGCCTGCGCACGGTGCGCGACACCGAAAACACCTGGAATTACGAGCTGGGCGGCGACTGGCAGTTCGGACTGGGGCCGGGCAAGCTGAAGCTGATCGGGCTACGGCGCTTTAGCCACGAACCCTATTCGCAAGAGGTTATCACCCGCTTCGCCGATGGCGCGCCGTCGACCGGCGACCGCTTTGCGCAGACCGGAAAACTGGGCGAGACGATCGCGCGGGGCGAATATCAGTGGAAGATGTTCGGCGGCGACTGGCAATTGTCGGGCGAGGCGGCGTTCAACAATCTGGACAATGTCGCTTCGATCGGGGTGCTCGTTCCCGGCAGCGGATTCGTCGACCAGCCGTTTGCCGGTGGTACCGGCGGGGTGAGCGAGGACCGGTACGAAGGCTTGCTGAGTTTTGGGCGCCCGTTGACGGACAAGCTGTCGTTCCAGATCGTCGCGGGGGCCGAACATTCGACCATCGCGCAGGCGGGGCCGACCGGAATCGAACGCAGCTTTTTCCGGCCCAAGGGGTCGTTGACGCTGAGCTGGGCGGCGTCGGCCGATTTCGACGCATCGCTGAAAATCCGGCGGCGGGTGTTGCAGCTGTCCTTTTACGACTTTCTGGGCCGCGCCTTTTTGAATGACGGCAACCAGAACGAGAATAATTTCGACCTGCGCCCGCAGCAGGACTGGAGTTTCGAGTTCGAGGCGAACCGGAAATTCGGCGCGTGGGGCTCGACCAAGCTGATCCTGATCCACCGCGACGTCGAGGACCGCGTCGACATCGTCCCGGTCGGCAATGGCGAGGCAGTGGGCAATATCGCCAAAGCAAAGGCCAGCGCGATCGACTGGACCGCGACGGTCAACCTCGACCCGGCGGGGATCAAAGGCATGAAGGTCGAAACGCGCGTGCTGTTGCAGAAATCGTCGCTGCGCGATCCGTTTACCGGCGAAAAGCGGCAATGGAGCGGTTTTACCGATACCGTGATCGAAGGCAGCGTCCGCCACGATATCCCCGGCAGCGACTGGGCATGGGGGGGCGGAGCGAATTACGGTCATTACCAGCCGCGCTATCGCAGCAACCAGGTCGATAAAGTGTGGGAGGGGCCGGTGTTTGCCAACGTCTTTGTCGAGCACAAGAATGTGATGGGGCTGACGGTGCGCGCGCAGGTCCGCAATATCGCGAACGCCCGTTCAAGGCGCGAACGGATCGTATATTCCGGCTTGCGCGGCGACAGCGCGGTCGCCTTTACCGAATCGCGCGACCGGCTGATCGGGCCGATCTTCTCCTTTTCGGCGCGCGGGACGTTTTGATCGCCGCCCGATCCGGTTCCCCGGCTTTCGTCGGCGAACCGGATCGGGCATAGCGTCGCGGTGACGCCCCGCCGCACCAAAATCTATTTCGATGGCGGTTGTCGCCCCAACCCCGGCCCGATGGAAATTGCGGTGGTGGCGGGCGGTGTCGCGCAGGTCGAGCGCGATATTGGAACGGGCAGCAGCATGGACGCCGAATGGCTGGCGCTGATCGCGGCGCTACGGCTGGCACGGGCGCGCGGGCTGGCCGACTTTGTCCTGCTCGGCGATGCCGCGACGGTGGTGGCGCAGGCGAACGGGGCGGCGCGCGCGCGAGGGAGTGCTGCTGAGCATCTGGCGGCGTATCGGGCACTGGCCGGGGCGGGTCCGCCGTCGCGCGTCCGCCATATCGGGCGACACCAGAATCTGGCGGGGATCGCGCTGGCGCGTCGCTGACCGGGGTGGCCTTGCCGGTTCGGTAACGCTTATGTACTAGCCCGGCACCGGGGGTGTCGCTATCCCCATGGAAAACCACGAAAGACCGGTGCCATGAAGCCGACCCACCCTTTACCCGTCCATCACAGCTGGCCGCTGTACGAGCGCGAACGCTATTTCGAGCTGGGACGGTTGCACGGCGCCGACACACTGGATGCCGTCGCGAGCAGCGGCGAGGTGACGGTCGCCGATCGCTTTGGGCCGACGCGCACCGGCTGGTGGGAATGCGACCTGGCGGCGGGGAACCGGCTGCACTGGTCGCGTGAGGTGCATGATATTTTTGGCCTGCCGCAGGGCGCCACGGTCACGCGCGAGGATGCGGTGGCGCTTTACGGGGAAGGATCGCGCGCGGCGATGGAGAAATTGCGCGCCTATGCGATCAAGCACCGCCGCGGCTTTACGCTGGACGTCGAAATCCGCCCCGCAAATGCGGCGCCGCGCTGGATGCGGTTGATCACCGAGCCGGTGTGCATCGACCGCCAGGTCGTCAAATTGCAGGGGCTGAAGTT
Organism: Sphingopyxis solisilvae; assembly: GCF_015475875.1. Taxonomy (GTDB): domain Bacteria; phylum Pseudomonadota; class Alphaproteobacteria; order Sphingomonadales; family Sphingomonadaceae; genus Sphingopyxis; species Sphingopyxis solisilvae. The sequence continues at coordinate 71,670 of NZ_JADKYM010000009.1, forward strand.
CATCGTGCCGCAGCAGGGCTGACGGCAGCGCGCCGACGGTGGCCCGCGACGAGCCGTGGGCTTTCGGCGGCGGGCGCCGCGCCACGCTCGACCGACCCTGAGAAACCAACGGTCTGCGCCAGCGGCGTTGACGCGATTTGGTGGCGGGCACAATCGGAACGCCATGGGGTCGCGCGGGCTCGATCGCACGCGCCCCCGATTCTCCACCCGCATGACCAGGGGCGTTCGGCGCATATGAAATTTCTTACCCGCTTTGGCTCGGCCGCGCATGACATGGCCATCGACCTGGGGACCGTGAACACCGTCGTTTATGTCCGCGACAAGGGCATCGTGCTGAACGAACCGTCGGTCGTCGCGCTGGAAACGCTGGGCGGCGTGCGGCGCGTCAAGGTCGTCGGCAACGAGGCCAAGCTGATGATGGGCAAGACGCCGAGCAACATCCAGGCGATCCGGCCGCTGCGCGACGGGGTGATCGCCGACATCGACGTCGCCGAGCAGATGATCAAGCATTTCATCGACAAGGCGCTGGGCGGGCCGAGTCGGTTGCGTCAGCGCAGCAATGTCGTGATCTGCGTGCCGTCCGGATCGACGATGGTCGAACGCCGCGCGATCCGCGATGCGGCGTCGAACGCGGGCGCGGTGTCGGTGCAACTGATCGAGGAATCTCTCGCCGCCGCGATCGGTGCCGGGTTGCAGGTGACTGCACCGATGGGGGCGATGGTCGTCGACATCGGCGGCGGCACGACAGAAGTCGCGATCCTGTCGCTGGGCGGCATCGCCTACAGCAATTCGGTGCGCGTCGGCGGCGACAAGATGGACGAGATGATCTCCTCCTATATCCGCCGCAAACATAATCTGATGATCGGCGAAATGACCGCCGAGCGCGTCAAGCTGGCAATCGGCTGCGCGGTGGCGCCCGAGGGTGACGGCATGATCATCGGGGTCAAGGGCCGCGACCTGGTCAACGGCCGCCCGTCGGAGGTGCAGGTGTCGGAGGCCGAGATCGCCGAGGCTTTGGCCGAACCCGTGGGGCAAATCGTCGCATCGGTCCGCGCCGCGCTGGAACAGACGCCGCCCGAATTGTCGGCGGACATCATCGACGAAGGGATCACGCTGACCGGCGGCGGCGCGCTGCTGCGCCGGATGGACGTCGCGATCGCCGAGGCGACCGGATTGTCGGTGCGGGTGGCGGAGAATGCGCTGATCTGCGTCGCGATGGGCGCGGGGCAGGCGTTCGAGGACCGGACGTATCATGGGGTGTTGATCGCGGCTTGAATGGAGTTCGCATCGGTCATTGCGCGTTGAATTGCGCAAGCTATTATCTGCGGCATGAGTGTTATCAATGGAATGGCGGCCGCCGTATCGCTCGCACTATCGGCTGCCGGGATTTTCGCAGCGACTGAAACCAGTCAATTGTCGGCTGAAAGCACGGCTCGATGGGAAGTCGATTATGGCGAAACGAAATGCCGTTTGATCCGGCATTTCGGTAGCGGCAGCGATGGTGGCCGTTTGGAAATTGCGCGCGACTGGAGTTTTGGCGGTTATTCGTGGATTTTGGTAGGCGCAAATGTCCCGGTTTATACATCCGCGACGCCAGTTACGGTTACGTTGAGCCCTTCGCTCGCCGCACACCGGTTTCAAGCTAACCCTTACCTGTTGGATCTGCGCACTGCGCGAGGCGTCGGTTGGAGTGATACCGATAACAGGCTTGTCGACGCGCTCCGCAGCGATCAGCAGATCACGGTGACGGGAGCAAAAAAGCTAAACGTGGCAATTGGTTTGCCCAACGCGCCGGACGCGTTGAAGGCATTGGAAGCTTGTGACGACGATTTGATCGCTGGCTGGGGATTTGATGCTCGCCAACAGCGCTCTCTTTCGGCCCAGGTAAAGCCGTCGAATAATCCTGGTCGCTGGGTAACCAACAATGATTACCCGCGCGAAGATTTCGTTCGTAAGAATGAGGGTTTGACGACATTCCTTTTGAGCGTTGGCATAGATGGCGGTGTGACCGGGTGCCGGATCGTCGGCAGTTCGGGATTTCCAAGCCTGGATAAACGGACGTGCGAATTGCTGAATGCGCGCGCGGCATTTGCGCCCGCCAAGGATAGCAGTGGTCGGCCTGTGGCAAGCTTCTATATCAACAGAGTCTGGTGGCAGGTGCCGCGGTAGCGATCACGCTGGAGGCTATCGCGACAAGTAGGTGTCGATCGCCGCTAGGTGTTTTGCGGTCGCATCGTTATCGAGAAACGAGCCGGTAAAGCTGTTGCGCGCCAGAGTGACGAGATCGGCTTTCGACAGATCGAGCGCGTCGGCGACTGCCCGATAGTTGGCGTTGACATACCCCCCGAAATAGCTGGGATCGTCGCTGTTTACCGTCGCGCGCAATCCGGCGTCCAGCATCGTCTTCAGCGGATGCGCGGCGATGTCGTTGACGACGCAGAGCTTGAGGTTCGAGAGCGGGCAGACGGTGAGTGTGATCCCCTCGGCGGCGAGGCGCGCGACGAGGGCGGGGTCTTCGAGGCTGCGGTTGCCATGGTCGATGCGGTCGACGTTCAGCAGGTCGAGCGCTTCATACACATAGGCGGGCGGGCCTTCTTCGCCAGCGTGCGCGACGATTTTCAGGCCGAGACTGCGGGCGCGGGCGAAGACGCGTTCGAACTTTGCCGGGGGGTGGCCGACTTCGGAGCTGTCGAGGCCGACGCCGTCGATCCGGTCCAGAAAGGGCAACGCCTCGTCGAGTGTCGCCTCGGCGTCGGCTTCGCTGAGGTGGCGCAGGAAACACATGATCAGTTTTGACGTCATGCCATAGCGCGCCTGTGCATCGTCGAGCGCGCGGGTGATGCCGGTGACGACGGTACCGAACGCGACGCCGCGCGCGGTATGCCCCTGCGGATCGAAGAAGATTTCGACGTGGCGCACCGCGTCGGCATGGGCGCGGGCGAGATAGGCCGCGGTGAGGTGGAAGAAATCCTGCTCGGTGATGAGCACGCCCATCCCCTGATAATAGATGTCGAGGAAATCCTGAAGGTTCGAGAAGGCGTAGGCCGCGCGAACCTCATCGACACTGGCGAAGGGGATGGCGACGTTATTGCGCTGCGCGAGTTCGAACATCAGTTCGGGTTCGAGCGAGCCTTCGATATGGAGGTGCAGTTCGGCCTTGGGCAGCGCGGCGATGAATGCGGCGCGGTCGTCGGGCGAGGCAAAGCCTTCATGCATCGTTGCTGCCTTCCTCGCGCAGGATGATCGCCGCCTCGGGCTTGTGCTGGCGGATCTCGTCGATCGTCAGCCCGTCGATTTCGTGCGGGAAAATCAGCCACTGGTCGGTTTCGTGAACGAAGAAGTCGGGGCGCAAGTCGGTGACGTTGCGGCCGGGCTTGAACCAGACGGTCGCGATACGGATGTCGCGCGGCATATTGTGGCGGCAGCGCGCTTTCAGCTCGGCGATGAAGGCGCGGATGCTGCGCCCGCTGTCGAACACATCGTCGATGATCAGCAGCCGGTCTTCGGGATCGAGGGTGTCGATCAAATAGCCCAATGCAAACACCTTCACCTCGGGATCCTGGCGGTCGATGCCGTGGTAGGATGAGGTGCGGATCGCGATATGGTCGCAATGCTGGCCGTGATAGTCGAGCAGTTCCTGCACCGCGATGCCGACCGGCGCGCCGCCGCGCCAGATGCCGACGAGATGCGTCGGTTTGAACCCGCTGTCGATCACCTGCATCCCCAGCCGCAGCGAATCGGCGAGAAGGTCGTTGGCGCTGATGAAGATTTTGTCCGCGGTCATGGGGGAGGGGTAATCGGGTGCGCTGGGGTTCGCAAGGAGGAGGGTGAATGACGCCTTTGGGGTGGTTAGCTGACGTTAAATCCTCCCCGCTTGCGGGGAGGTGGCAGCGCGAAGCGCTGACGGAGGGGGGTGGCGTCCTTCAGCGGCGCGTCAGGCCGATTACCCCCCCCTCCACCACCGCCTGCGGCGGCGGTCCCCTCCTCGCAAGCGGGGAAGATATCGACGGCAGCAACAGGTTGTTTCCAGACGTCCGGAAGGGGCCACTCGCGCGGCCCCTTCCGTCCATCCCGATGATATGGTCAGCCCGCCAACCGCGCCGCATATTCCTCGCGCAGACGCACGAAATTGTCCCAGTGCGGGGTGGCGGTCGTGCCGCGCAGCTTTGCCTCCAGCACATCGACATGGGCGTGCCAGCCGGCGCTGACGTTGAGCAGGACGGCGGGGTCGGTCACGCGGTGGTGTGTGATCGTCAGCAGCACGTCGGTCCCCTGTTCCCGCAGGGTGAAGGTGACGCCGCCGGTGCTGCCCCAGCTGATCGCCAGCCGGTGCGGCGCGTCGCATTCGAGCACTTCGCACGTCATGCGATGCTCTTCGCTCATGCCGTCGGGGCGGGCGCCGGGCGGGTCGGTCAGCTCGTCGTTGCGCCACACCAGTTCGACCGCGGCGCCGACCTTTTCCTCCATCGCGCCCGCGGCAAGCCATTGGCGGCGGAGGTCGCCGTCGACCAGATAGGACCAGACGCGGTCGATCGGTCCGGGGACCAGGCGTTCGAGCGTCAGCGTCGCATCCTCGGCGATCACAGCATAGTCGTCGGCAGTCTTCATCATCGTCATCGTTTTTCTCCTTTGTTCCCGGGGATGGGTGGTTTGACGGGAGGCGTCCCGGCGCTCTTCGTGCGCAGCAGCGCTTCGAGGGTGTCGAGGCGGTCGGTCCAGAAGCGGCGATAGATGCCGAGCCACTGGTCGGCGGACATCAGTGGCGCCGGATCGAGGCTACAGACATGGGTGCGGCCGCGGACGTCGCGGCGGATCAGGCCTGCTGCTTCGAGCACCTTGATATGTTTCGATGCCGCCGCGAGCGACATCGCGAAGGGTGCGGCGAGATCGCCGACGCTGCGCTCGCCGGTCGCCAGCTCGGCCAGCATGGCACGCCGCGTCGCGTCGCCGAGCGCGTGAAAGATTGTGTCGAGTGCGAGCGAATCATGTTCAACCATATGGTTAAATATAGCGCAGATGTTGAGACTGTCAACCAGATGGTTGAATAATTTGCGACCCCCGATTCGGTCTTTCAAGGCGGGGTGGTCGGCGCCATAAGCGGTCGCATGTTGACCAGCATCCTGCTCCCGCTCGCCCTTGCCGCGCAGACAGCCGCGACGCCCCCCGCGCCGCCGCCGTCTTCGCGCCCGCGTCCGACCTTTGCGCCGCCGCCCCCGCCCCCGCCCTTGCCGGTGCCGGTCGATGCGCAGGCGACGGATACGCGGCCCTATGTCGAACTGGTCACCGACCTCGGCACGATCGTGGTGCGGCTGGAGCATGAACGCGCGGCCGCGACCGCGGCCAATTTCCTGCGCTATGTCGATGCAAAGCGGATGGACGGGTTCAAATTCTATCGTTCGACGAAAAGCTGGGGACCGGCCAATCAGTTGATCCAGGCGGGCAACCGCGGCGACGCGCGGCGCAATTTTCCGCCGGTCGCGCACGAGCCGACAAAGACGACCGGACTGACCAACTGCAAGGGCGCACTGTCGATGGCGCGCCTCAATCCCGGCGACGCGACGAGCGACTTTTTCCTGCTGCTATCCGACATCAAGGGGTTCGACAGCGATGCCCCCGGCGGCGACGGGGCGGGCTTTGCGGTGTTTGGCGAACTGGTCGCGGGGGCGGGGGTGGCGGAGGCGATCTTTAACGCGCCGGTTTCGCCGACCGCCGGGCAGGGCGTGATGGTCGGGCAGATGCTGGAGCCGCCGGTGACGATCAAGTCCGCACGCCGTGTCGCCGCCCCGGCCGACGCCCCGCAGGGATGCGTGGTGAAGGGCGAGTAAAAGCGCGACCGCCCGCGTATCATTTATTTTGCGTTCATCGGCGCTGTGGCTATACCGCGCGCATGACTCAGCGTTCCTCCCTGCGCGCCACGACGCGCCTGCTCGCCGCCACTCTTGCGATTTCGCCCCTGCTTGCGGCCTGTGGCGGCGGCGCGGCGGTGAAAAAGGACACGCGCTATGTCGCGCGCGACGTCAACACGCTGTACCGTGCGGCGCAGGAGCGGCTCGACCGCGGCCAGTATCGCGTCGCCGCGGCGCTGTTCGACGAGGTCGAGCGCCAGCACCCCTATTCGCCCTGGGCGCGTCGCGCGCAGCTGATGAGTTCGTTCAGCTATTATATGGATCGCGAATACACCCCGGCGATCGAGTCGGCGCAGCGATTCCTGGCAATCCATCCGGGCAACAAGGACGCGCCCTATGCCTATTATCTGATCGGCCTCAGCTATTATGAGCAGATCAGCGACGTGACGCGCGACCAGAAGATCACCCAGCAGGCGGCGAACGCGCTGGGCGAGGTGATCCGCCGCTATCCCGACAGCCGCTATGCCGCCGACGCGCGGTTGAAGATCGACCTGGTGCAGGACCATCTCGCGGGCAAGGAAATGGAGATCGGCCGTTTCTATCAGCGCAGCTCGAACTGGCTCGCGGCGTCGATCCGCTTCCGCGAAGTCGTCGACAAGTTCCAGACCACCAGCCACGCGCCCGAGGCGCTGTACCGCCTGACCGAATCCTATCTGGCGCTTGGCATCCCCGAGGAAGCGAAGAAGTCCGCGGCGGTGCTGGGGGCAAACTATCCGGGTAACGAATGGTATGACCGCGCGTACAAGCTGATGCAGCGGCACGCGCCCGGCGCCTGATTTCGCGCGGGCGTGGATTCGCGCTTTGTTCTAATGTAAGGGGCGCCTTGTGCTGACCGCCCTGTCCATTGCCAATATCGTTCTGATCGAACGGCTCGAGCTCGATTTCGCGGCCGGGCTGGGGGTTCTGACGGGCGAGACGGGGGCGGGCAAATCCATCCTGCTCGACGCGCTGGGGCTGGCGCTCGGCGCGCGTGCCGACAGCGCGCTGGTGCGGCAGGGAACCGACAAGGCGCAGGTGACCGCCAGTTTTGCTGCACCGACCGTCGATACCCCGCTTGCCACGTTGCTGGCGGATAACGAGATCGCGATCGAACCGGGTGAGCCGCTGCTCGTCCGCCGCACGCTGAAAGCCGACGGGGGCAGCCGCGCGTTCCTGAACGACCAGCCGTGTTCGGCGGCGCTGCTGCGCGAGGTCGGCGGGCATCTGGTCGAAATCCACGGCCAGCATGACGATCGCGGCCTGCTCGCGCCGGCGGGGCATCGCGCGCTGCTCGACGCCTTTGCGCGCGCCGACACCGGCGCGGTGGCTGCGGCGCACGCGGCATGGCGCGCTGCCGAGGCGAAGCTGGCGGCGGCGCAGAGCGCGCTCGACGACGCGGCGCGCGACCGCGAATGGCTGGAACATTGCGTCGCCGAATTGCAGGCGCTCGACCCGCAGCCGGGCGAGGACGCCGAACTGTCCGAGGCGCGCGCGGCGATGCAGAAGGGCGAAAAGATCGCCGGCGACCTCGGCGCGATTCTGGAGGCTTTCGAGGGCAGCGACGGCGGCCCGGCGCTGCTGCGCGGCGCGGCGCGGCGGCTCGACCGGCTGGCGGGCGACCATCCGCTGCTCGCCGAGGCGCTCGCGGGGCTCGACCGCGCAATCATCGAGGCCGACGAGGCCGAAACGCGGCTGCGCGAAGCGGCGCGCGCGATGGAATATGACCCGGAGCGGCTGGAGGCGACCGAAACGCGGTTGTTCGAGCTGCGCGCGATGGCACGCAAACATGGCGTCCAGCCCGACGAACTCACTGAACTCACCGGAACGCTGGCGGCGCGTCTCGACGCGATCGAGGGCGGCAGCGCAGGGCTGGCGAAGCTGGAGGCGGCGGTTGCCGACACCGCCGCCGCCTATACCCACGCCGCGAGCTTCTTGTCCGACCTGCGTAGCAAGGCGGCGGCACGGCTCGATGCGGCGGTCGCGGGCGAGCTGGTGCCGTTGAAGCTCGACGCAGCGCGCTTCCAGACGCTGGTTGAGCGCATCCCTGCCGAGCGCTGGGGGCCGGAGGGCATCGACCGCGTCGAATTCCTGATTTCGACCAACCCCGGGGCGCCGTTCGCGCCGCTGGCGAAGATCGCGTCGGGCGGCGAATTGTCGCGCTTCATCCTCGCGCTCAAGGTCGCGCTGGCCGAAGAGGGCGGCGCCGACACAATCATCTTTGACGAAATCGACCGCGGCGTCGGCGGCGCTGTAGCGAGCGCGATCGGCGAGCGGCTCGCGCGGCTGGCCGGGCGCGGCAAGCAACTGCTCGCGGTAACGCACAGCCCGCAGGTCGCCGCGAAGGGCGCAGCGCATTTTGTCATCGCCAAATCGAGCGAAGGCGTGGTGACCCGCACGAGCGTCCACGCGCTTGACGAAGCGGGCCGCCGCGAGGAGATCGCGCGGATGCTGTCGGGCGCCGAGGTGACCGACGAAGCGCGGGCGCAGGCGGAAAGGCTGCTGGAGACGATATGACCAACGGGGCCGATACCTATCGCGACCAGGGCTATCTGGCGTTGCCGGGCTTTGTTCCGACCGACGTCACCCACGCGTTTCTGGCAACGCTGAAATCGGACCTGATTCGCGGCGGTGTGTCGTTCGACGCGCTGAAGCGCGGGTCGGCGCTGCTCAAGACCGAGGCGGTCGAGGTCTATGGCCAGCAATATCCCCCGATGGCGACGTTCCTGTGGGGCATGACCCCGGCGGTGAGCGCGCTGGTGGGCCACGAGGTGCGCCCCACCTATTGCTATTTCCGCATGTACCGCGCGGGCGACATCTGCCGGGTGCATTCGGACCGCTATGCCTGCGAACATAGCCTGTCGCTTCTGCTGGCGGCGAGCGATGACAAGCCCTGGCCGCTCGAAGTCGGGTCGCAGCACATCGAAACCCCGCGCGAACGCGCCGACCCCGATTTCGGTGACGAAGCCTATGGATCGGTGCCGATGCGCGCGGGCGATGCGGTGCTGTACCAGGGAGTCCACCGGTTGCACGGGCGGATGATGCCCAACCCCAATCGCTGGTCGGCGCATCTGTTCCTGCACTGGGTCGATCCTACCGGTCCTTATGCGGCGCAGGCGTTCGAGGGGATGCAGATTCCGCCGACCGAGGCGCTGGCGATGGAACGGGGTTGAACGCGCGATGGCAAAAGCGGCGATCGGACGGCGGACGCATTTGAAGGCCATGCTGGCAATGGCCGGGTTGCTTTTGCCCGCCGGCGCGGTGCGGGCGTTGGAGGTCGGGATGGAAGAAGTCGAGCCGCAATATGGGCTGATCGGACAGATCGTCGCCAGGCCGGGCGAGCGCGCTGCTCTGGCGGCGGCATTGGTCGAGGGGACCGGCAATATGCCGGGAAATTTCCTTTATCTGGTCGGCGAGGATGCCGCCAATGCCGATGCGTTGTGGATCGTCGAACTATGGGCCGACAAGGCAGCCCACGCGGCATCGCTGGCGCTGCCCGGGGTCCAGGCGGCCATCGCGAAGGGCCGCCCGCTGATCGCCGGATTTGGCACCCGCGCCGAATTCAAGCCGGCGGCAAGGGCGCGTGCATGAACGACGTCGAAGCGCTGACCGACGCCGAAGCCGCAAACGAGCTGATGCGGCTGGCGAAGGCGATTGCGTACCACAACATACTTTACCACGCCGACGACAGCCCGGAGATTTCGGACGCCGATTATGACGCGCTTGTCCGCCGCAACAATGCGATCGAGGAAGCATTCCCGCACCTGATCCGCGCCGACAGTCCGAACAGCCTGGTCGGCGCCGCGGTTGAGGCGTCGCCGCTGGCGAAGGTGACCCATGCGCAGCGCATGATGAGCCTCGACAATGCGTTCGCCGATGATGATGTCGCCGAGTTCGTTGCGCGGGTGCGGCGGTTTTTGAACCTGCCCGAGGATGCCGAGGTTGCGCTGACGGCGGAGGACAAGATCGACGGGCTGTCCTGTTCGCTGCGTTACGAACAGGGGCAACTGGTGCAGGCGGCGACGCGCGGCGACGGCAGTGCCGGCGAGGACGTGACCGCCAATGTCCGCACCATTGCCGACATTCCGCAGAAACTGGCCGGGGACGCCCCCGACGTGTTCGAGATCCGCGGCGAGGTCTTTATGGCCAAGGCTGACTTTGCCGCGCTCAACGCGCGGCTGCTGGCGGAGGCCGACGATCCCGACAAGGCGCGCCAGTTCGCCAATCCGCGCAACGCCGCGGCGGGATCGCTGCGCCAGAAGGACGCCAGCGTCACCGCGTCGCGCCCGCTGCGTTTCCTCGCGCACGGCTGGGGTGAGGTGAGCGACCTGCCCGAGAAGACCCAGTTCGCCATGATGCGGCGCATCGCGGCGTGGGGCGTACCGGTGTCGCCGCTGCTCAAGCGGCTGGACAGCGTCGCCGACGTGCTCGCGCATTACCGGATGATCGAAGCCGAGCGCGCCGAACTGCCCTATGACATCGACGGCGTCGTCTACAAGGTTGACCGGCTCGACTGGCAGGCACGGCTAGGGTTCGTGGCGAAGGCGCCGCGCTGGGCGATCGCGCATAAATTCCCTGCCGAACGCGCGCAGACGACGCTGGAGGCGATCGACATCCAGGTCGGGCGTACCGGCAAGCTGACCCCGGTCGGGCGCCTGACCCCCGTCACCGTGGGCGGCGTCGTGGTGTCGAACGTCACGCTGCACAACCGCGACGAGATCGGGCGGCTGGGCGTACGGCCCGGCGACCGGGTGGTCGTGCAGCGCGCGGGCGATGTGATTCCGCAGGTGGTCGAGAATCTGACCCGCGACGAGCCTCGCGACCCCTATGTCTTTCCCGATCATTGCCCGGTGTGCGGCAGCGAGGCGGTCGCCGAGGAAGGCGAGGTCGATGTCCGCTGCACCGGCGGGCTGATCTGCGCGGCGCAGAAATTCGAGCGGCTGCGCCATTTCGTCAGCCGCGGCGCGCTCGATATCGAGGGGCTGGGCGAAAAGAGCATAGCGGAGTTTCTGGAGCTGGGCTGGCTCGACAAGGGTCCGGCGGATATTTTCCGGCTGCACCGGCACCGCGAAGCGCTGCTGGCACGCGAGGGGTGGAAGGAAAAGTCGGTCGACAATCTGTTCGCCGCGATCGAGGCGAAGCGCTCGCCCGACGCGGCGCGATTGCTGTTCGGGTTGGGTATCCGCCATATCGGCGCGGTGACCGCGCGCGATCTGCTCAAGGGTATCGGCGACATCGCGTTGCTGCCCGCCAAGGCCGCCGAGATCAACGCTTATGTCGCGGCGAACCCGCGCGCCGAGGGCGAGTCCGACCGCAAATATGCGGCGCGCAAGATGGAGGCGATCAAGGCGATCCTCGACGTCCGCGCCGACGGCATCGGCCCGGCGGTGGCCGAGGCACTGGGCGATTTTTTCCACGAACCGCACAATCGCGAGTTGTGGGACGATTTGCTGTCCGAAGTATCGCCGCCGCCCTTCGTCGTCGAAACGCGCGCGAGCGAAGTGTCGGGGATGACGGTGGTGTTCACCGGCAAGCTGGAGACGATGAGCCGCGACGAGGCAAAGGCGCAGGCCGAAGCGCTGGGCGCCAAGGCGGCGGGGTCGGTGAGTGCGAAGACCGACCTGGTGGTTGCGGGGCCGGGCGCCGGGTCGAAGCTGAAGCAGGCGGCGGCGCTGGGGATAAGGGTGATCGACGAGGCCGAATGGGCGGCGATTGTGGCGGCGGCAGGCTGACGATCCTCCCCACTTGTGGGGAGGTGGCAAGCCGCAGGCTTGACGGAGGGGGTTTGCGTCATCAAGCCTCGCTTTCAGGACGATAGCCCTCTCCACCATGCTTCGCATGGTCCCCCTCCTCGCGAGGCGGGGAGGATCGGTGGGGCTGAGGGGTTGGGGGAACAAATGGCAAAACGCGATTATCTGACCAACCTGATGCGCGATCTGGAATCGCATACCGAGGTGCGGCGGTTCGGCAGCGGGTGGCTGTCGGGGTTTTTCGCGCTGCTGTTTGCGATCGTTGGGTTCGGGATGGTGATTGCGCTGCGCTTTCCTGATTGGTTCGCGACGCCCGAACTCGCGATCATCAAGGATTGGGGCGGGTTTCGCGGGGTGGTGCATCTCGTGCTGCTCGCGAGCTATGGGCTTGCGTTGCTCAGCCTCTTGCTGCGTCCGCGCAAGGTGCTGGGCGCGACCGCGCTGATGATTGCGCTGGCCGCGACGCTGATCGGCGGGGCGAATGTCCAGCCCGAGGAAACGCGCAGCTGGGGTATATTTTTCGGGCTCGACTTTTTCGTCGTCAACCTGCTGATCACCGGCTTCATGTTCGCGCCGCTCGAGCGGCTGTTCCCGCATCGCCGCGCGCAGCGCCTGTTCCGCACCGAATGGCGCGAGGATCTGTTTTATTATCTGGTCAGCACGATGTTTGTGCAGGTGCTGGGCTTCCTCGCGCTCGCGCCGTCGACGATCATCAACGAAAATACCAGCAATTGGCAGGCGTTCCGCGCCGGGGTCGCGTCGCTGCCCTGGCTCGTGCAGTTCGCGATCGTCCTCGTCGCGTCGGACCTCGCGCAATATTGGTACCACCGGCTGTTCCACAAGGTGCCGTTCCTGTGGGGGTTCCATGCGATCCATCACAGCGCGAAGTCGATGGACTGGTTGGCGGGGTCGCGGATGCACTTCGTCGAGATCATCCTGCTGCGTTCGATCACCTCGCTGCCGCTGTTCACTTTGGGATTCAGCCCGTCGGTGATGCAGGCCTATATCGGCTTCGTCTATGTGTGGTCGTCGCTGCTCCACGCCAATGTCGGGGGCAATTTCAACCGGCTGGGTCACTGGATCGCGACGCCGCGGTTTCATCATTGGCACCATGGGCTGGAACGCGAGGCGTTCGACGTCAATTTTGCGATCCACTTTCCGTGGCTCGACAAGATTTTTGGGACATTTCACCTGCCGAAGGATCGCTGGCCCGAGAATTATGGCATTCCCGAGGATGTGCCGAAAAATTACTGGGGGCAGTTCCTGTATCCGTGGAAGCGGACGGGGAAGAAGATCGACGAGACGCCAGCGGAGTAAACAACGTCATTGCGAGGAGCCGAAGGCGACGCGGCAATCTCCAGCTATCGGCAGAGCATTGCCGATAGCTGGAGATTGCTTCGCTGCGCTCGCAATGACGACAAAGGTGGACACTTTGTCCGCTTGCCAGCTTGACACGTGCGCCATAAAGGCCGCGGCGTGAGCCTGCTCGCCGCCTTTCGCCGTCCCGGCATCTTGCTGCTGCTACCGCTGCTGCTCGCGCTCGGCGCGCGGGTGCTGGTCGCGCCGGGGTGGATGATCGAGAGCGATGCCGGCGGGTCGATCACCGTGCGTATCTGTTCGGACCCGACCGATCCCGGCAAGACGGTCACCATCCCGCTGGAAAAGGCGGGGAGTCACGACGCGGGCGAGACGCAGCAGCATTGCCCATGGGGCGCGCTGGCGAATGCGCCGATCGTGCCGGGTGAACCCCTGTTGATCGCGGCGCCGATGGTTGCGGCGCCGACGCCTGTTGCGGTGCGGTCGCTGGGCTTCGCGCCCGGCATTGCGTCGCCCCTGCCGCCGAGTACCGGACCGCCTGCTTTCGCCTGAACCAGATTAAACGGTCGCCCGCGCAGATGCGCGGCGCGGCGCTTTGCTGATTTCACGCGAAAGATCGATTTATGAAAACCAACGCCTATCGGGCGGCGCCTTTGCTGGCGCTCGCCTTCTCGCTTGTCCCTGCCGCGGCGCAGGCCGCCGAGGCCGAAGCCGATCCGACGATCATCGTCACCGCCCCCGAACTGACCAACGACGCCGAAGCGCGCGTCGCCAAGACAGCAGGCGGCGCCGATGTCGTCAGCCATCAGGATTATGCCGACAAGTCGATTGTTTCCCTGCGCGACACGCTGGCATTTTCGCCCGGCGTCTATCTCCAGCCGCGTTACGGGCAGGAGGTCCGCATCTCGATCCGCGGATCGGGGCTGTCGCGCGGTTTCCATATGCGCGGTCTGACGCTGCTGCAGGACGGGGTGCCGATCAACCTGGCCGATGACAATGGCGACTTCCAGGAACTCGAGCCCATCTTCTTCGACCATCTCGAAGTCTATCGCGGCGCCAATGCGCTGCGGTTCGGGTCGGGCACGTTGGGCGGCGCGGTCAATGGCGTGACGCCGACCGGGCGCACGGCGGAGGGCTTTTATCTGCGCGGTGATGTCGGCAGTTTCGACAGCTATCGCGGGCTGGTGTCGGCGGGGGTTGCAGGCGACCGCGTCGATGCGTGGGGCGCGATCAGCGCCGATACGTCGGATGGCGACCGCGATCATGTGAAGCGCCGCAGCCTGCGTTTCCATGGCAATGTCGGGATGCAGTTTACTGACGTCGTTTCGAACCGGCTGTATGTCAGCGTCAATCACATCAAACAGGAAATTCCCGGCGCGCTGACCTTTGCCGAGGTGCTGACGACACCGCGCAAGGCAGGGCCGGGGGTGGTTGCGGGTGATTACGGCCGCGACATCGATTCGATCCGTATCCAGAATCGGACGCGTTTCGACTGGGGCGCGGCGCGGCTGGATGTCGGTGCCTTTGTGAACGCCAAATCGCTTTACCATCCGATTTTCCAGGTGGTCGATAGCGAGTCGCTCGATCGCGGGGGATATTTCCGCTTCGATTATGGCGCCGAAGCCGTCGAGATCACGCTGGGAGGCGAACTGCGCGTGGGCGATATTCGCGCAAAGCGCTTTACCAATGTCGCCGGGCGGCGCGGGGCGGTGCAGGTCAACGCCGATCAGGATGCACGAACCGCCACGCTCTATGGCGAGGTGCGGGTCAAGCCAGTTGAGGCATTGTCCTTGATCGCGGGCGGTATTTATGCCGACGGGATGCGGCGGCAGGTGATGAATTTCAATGCTACCGCCCCGATGCAGAATGGCACGATCGGCCGCGCCGACTTCGACGCTTTCTCTCCCAAGGTCGGGCTGTTGTTCGAACCGGCCGACGGCGTCCAGATCTATGCCAATTACAATCGTTCGGTCGAATTCCCGGGCTTCAGCGAGCTTGCCCAGATCGTCAGCTTTGTCCCGCTCGATCCGCAGCGGGCATGGACGGCCGAAATCGGGACGCGCGGCAAGACGGGACCGGTGAGCTGGGATCTGACCCTGTATCGTAGCGACATCAAGGGCGAGCTGCTCCAGTTCAATGTCGGTCCGAATATCCCCGCATCGACCTTTAACGCGGGCCGGACGCGGCATCAGGGGGTCGAGGCGGCGCTGGAGTTGAATCCTGCTGACTGGCTGCGGCTGCGACAGGTTTATACGTACAGCGATTTCCGCTTTCGCGGCGACGCCAGCTACGGCGACAACCGCCTGCCGGTGGTACCCAAGCATGTCTATCGGGCGGAGGCGCGGATCGGGAGCGACGCGCTGCATATCGCGCCGAATGTCGAGTGGGTACCCGATGGGCCGTTCGCCGATTACCGCAATCTGGTGCAGACGCCGGGCTATGCTTTGCTCGGCGTGACGGGCGGGGCGCGGATTGCCGAGGGGGTCGATGCTTTTGTCGATGTCCGTAACATCACGGGCAAGAAGGCGATCGGCGACATCAGCGCGGCGATCACCGTGACCCCGACATCGGCAATCTATTACCCGGTCGAGCGCCGCGCGGTGTCCGCCGGTATTCGCGCGCGCTTCTAAGCGAAAGGACAGGGGATGACCGACATCAACCGGATTCCGCTCTATCGCACGATCTGGCGCTGGCATTTCTATGCCGGGCTGTTCGTCATCCCCTTCATCCTGATGCTGTCGGTGACGGGCGCGGCCTATCTGTTCAAGCCGCAGCTCGACCGGTGGCAGGAGCGCGAATGGCGCGGTCTGCCGGTCGCCGAGCGGGTCGATGCCGACGCGCAGGTGGCGGCGGCGCTGGCCGCCTTTCCCGGTGCGAATTTTCATTATTATCGCGTGCCGCAGACGCCCGGCGATGCGGCGATCGTTCACGTCGGTTTGCCGAGCGGGGGGATGCGCGATGTGGCGGTGGCACCCAAGGGCGAGGTGATCGGGTCGGCCAATCCCGACGACCGGATTTCGGCGTGGCTGGCAAAGATCCACGGCAGCTTGCTGATCGGGCGTGCGGGCGGGATCATCGTCGAACTGGCGGCGAGCTGGGCGATCGTGATGATCCTGACCGGGCTCTATCTGTGGTGGCCGCGCGGGCGCGGGGTGGCGGGAGTCGTGTGGCCGCGGCTGGGGCTGGGCGGGCGAACCGTGCTGCGCGACCTGCACGCGGTGACCGGTTTCTGGGTGTCGGGGCTGGCGCTGGTGTTGCTGCTGACCGCGCTGCCGTGGACCGATGTCTGGGCGCAGGGCTTTCGCGCCGTGCGCGCCGAAATGGGGTGGGTGCAGGGCGCGCAGGACTGGAAAAGCGGCGGCCATGCCAGCCATCATGCGGCGCATGATCATAGTGCGATGGCGAAAGCGATGCCCGCGCCGGTCGCGGTCGGCGACGAACCGCGTGTTCCGCTCGACCGCATTGTGCTGCGCGCGCAAAATGAAAATCTGCCCGCGCCGGTGATCATCCAGCCGCCGGGGGCGCCGAATATGTTCGGGCCGCCCAATGGCGACAGCTGGACGCTGACCACGCAGACGCAGAACCGGCCGCTGGTGCGCAAGGTAAGCTACGACGTCGTCACCGGGATCGAGGTGTCGCGCAGCGGTTTTGCCGACAAACATATCATCGACCGCATCGTCGGGATCGGCATCGCCTGGCATGAGGGGGCGCTGTTCGGGATCGTCAGCCAGCTGATCGGGGTGCTTACGGCTTTGATGCTGATGACCCTCGCGGTGTCGGGGTTCCTGATGTGGCGACGGCGCAAGCCTGAGGACGCCCTGGGCGCGCCGCCGCTGCCGCGCGATCCGGCGAAGCTGAAGGGGGTGGCGGCGATTGTGCTGTTGCTCGCCGCGCTGCTGCCGTTGCTCGGTGCCTCCCTGATCTTGCTATGGCTCGTCGATCGGCTCATCATCCCGCGCCTGCCGCGCGCGGCGCGATGGCTGGGAATGGCGCGCGCGTGAAGGTTTCATCTGAAACCAGTTCATGCTAGACGGGATGGTATGAAAGACGGCTTTACCCATGTCCATGAAACGCCGCCGCCGGGGGCCGCGGCGGACTGGACCATTTCGCAAAATTGGGACGCCTTCACCGCCGACGAACATGCGATGTGGGACAGACTGTTCGCGCGCCAGTCGGCGATGCTGCCCGGCCGCGCCTCGGAGGCGTTCCTGCGCGGCATCGACGTGCTGCGGCTCGAAAAGCCGGGGATCCCCGATTATCGCGAGCTCAACGCGCGATTGATGGCGGCGACGGGGTGGCAGGTCGTGGCGGTGCCGGGGCTGGTTCCCGACGAGGTGTTTTTCGACCATCTTGCCAACCGGCGCTTTCCTGCGGGCAATTTCATCCGCACGCCCGAGCAGCTCGATTATCTGCAGGAACCCGACGTGTTTCACGACGTGTTCGGCCATGTCCCGATGCTCGCCGACCCGGTGTTCGCCGACTATATGGTCGCCTATGGCCAAGGCGGGCTCCGCAGCCTGCAATTCGACGCGCTGAAACAGCTCGCACGGCTTTACTGGTATACGGTCGAATTCGGCCTGATCCGCGAGGCGGGCGGCCTGCGCATTTATGGCGCGGGGATTGTGTCGTCCTATGCAGAAAGCGTGTTTGCGCTCGACAGCGATAGCCCGAACCGCATCGGTTTTGATCTCGCGCGCGTGATGCGGACCGATTATCGGATCGATGATTTTCAGCAGAATTATTTTGTCATCGACAGCCTCGATCAGCTGCTCGATACGACGGTGAACACCGATTTTGCGCCGCTTTACGCCGCGAATGATGCGCTGCCGCCGATCGCGATTGCCGATATCCTTCCGGGTGACGAGGTGATCACGCGCGGCACGCAGGAATATGCGCTGGGCAAGCAAACCGCCTGAACCCGTTCGTGTCGAGCGAAGTCGAGACACGCATGAGGAGCGCGCCACTTCAGCGGTCTCGACTTCGCTCGACACGAACGGAAATATCGCGGTCTGCTACCAGCTCCCGAAACTCGCATCCGCCGGGTCGGCGCGGTGGAAGGCGCGCTCCTTGCGGCGCCAGCCATAGCGGCGGCGCTTGACGAGGAGCAGGCACGGCCAGTCGGCGCTGCCACCGCGCGCGGCGAGGCGGAAACCTTGCGCGCGATAGGCGGCGAGCACCGGCTCCATCTGGCGCGCGATCAGCCCGGCGAGGATCGCATGACCGCGGGGCGCGGTTGCAGCGCCGATATCGGGCGCAAGCGTGATCAGCGGCCCGGCAAGGATATTGGCGATGACCAGATCATAAGGCGCGCGGTGGCGGATCGCCGGATGATCGGTCCCCGGCGCCACCGCGAGAGCGAGGCGTCCGCCGCCGCGGCCCAGCGGCACGCGGTTGATCGCGGCATTGTCGCGCGTCACGAAAATACTGGCGGGGTCGATGTCCGACGCAATCGTGCGCGCGCTTGGCCAGAGCGCCATGGCGGCAAAGGCCAGCAGCCCGGTGCCGGTGCCGATGTCGGCGATGTTGCGCGGGCTGGCGCCCTGCCGCGCGAGACGGTCGAGCATGGCAAGGCACCCCGCGGTCGTATCGTGGCCGCCGGTGCCGAACGCCTGGCTGGCATCGATCAGAAAGGGGGTGGTGCCGGACGGAATGCGGTCGGCATGGCTGCTCGTATGGACGAAAAAGCGCCCCGCCTGCACGGGTTCCAGCCCCTGCTGCGACAGCGTGACCCAATCCTCTTCGGGCAGCTCGGCGACGACGGGTTTTGTGCCCTTTGCGCTCGGTACCAGCGATTGCAGCAATTTGACGAGCGCCGCACCGGGCTTGTCGTCCATATAGGCGTCGAGTTGCCATTGCCCCGCATCCTCGTCGATCTCGCGCGTGACCACGACGGGCGCCTCGGGCAGCGCGTCGAGTGCGGGAATCTCCCCCGACAGCGCTTCGGCTTCGGCGCGGGCGCAGGGGAGCGAGACGATCCAGCTCATCGGTCAGCGCACATAGCTCGCGCCGTTCACGTCGAGCACCGCGCCGGTCATCGAGGCGGGCGCGTCGAGCGCGCACCAGCGCGCCATCTCGGCGACCTCGTGCGGTTCGGCGACACGGCCCAAGGGAATGTCGGCGAGCAATTTGTCGCCGCCGCGGCTCGCCAGATACTCGTCGGCCATGCCGGTCATGGTGAAACCGGGGCAGATCGCAAAGGCGAGAATGCCGTCCTTGGCATAGGCGCGCGCGATGGTTTTGGTCATCGCGACCATGCCCGCCTTTGATGCGGCATAATGCCAGTGCGCGGGGCTGTCCCCCCTATGCGCGGCGCGGCTGGCGATGTTGACGATGCGGCCGTTGGTCCGGCGTTCTTGCCAGTGCAGCACAGCGCGCCGGCAGAGGTCGGTGCTGGCGGTCAGATTGATCTGGAGCGTGCGGTTCCAGTTCGCCAGCCAGTCGGCGTCAGCATTGCCGATCGGGTTCGCTTCGAAAACCCCGGCATTGTTGACCAGAACGTCGATGCGGCCGTCGAGCTGGTCGAGGCTGCTTTGCCACAAGCGCGCGGGGGTGGCCGGGTTCGCCAGATCACCGTCGGCGCTGGCCAGCGCGACCGTTTTGACGGCGTCGCAGGTTAGCGCTTCGGCGATCGCGGCGCCGATGCCGCGGCTGGCGCCGGTGATCAGGATGTGGGTTTGCATGGGGCGGCTTTAGCGAGGCAACGGCGTCAGTCCAACCGCCAAACCGCGCCCAATTGCGTCAGGACATTCCTCGTTCCGTTCGTGTCGAGCGAAGTCGAGACACGCCGAAGTCGTGCGCTGCTGATGGGTGTCTCGACTTCGCTCGACACGAACGGGGCAAAGGTCCGTTTATGCCACCCGGCGGCTGAACTCGCTCGCGGCCTGTTCCAGCTGCTGGAGCCGCCCGCCCATCATCGCAAATTCCTGGCTGAGCACGCTGATCTCGCTCGCGACCATGCCTGAATCGTTGCGGATGCTGGCGATGGTCGACGACATGGAATCGGCGGCGAGCGCGGTTTCGTCGACTGCGGCGGTGATCGAGGTGACCGTCTGCGCCTGTGCGTCCATCGCATCGCGGATGCGCTGCGCCGATTGCTGGACTTCGACGATCGTCGCCTGGATCGACTGGTTGGCCGAAACCGATCCGCGCGTCGCCTGCTGGATCGCGGTGATCTTGCCCGCAATATCGTCGGTTGCGCGCGCGGTTTCGTTGGCGAGGCTTTTGACTTCCTGCGCGACGACGGCAAAGCCGCGGCCCGATTCTCCGGCGCGCGCGGCTTCGATCGTGGCGTTCAGCGCGAGCAGGTTGGTCTGGCCCGCGATCTCGCGGATCAGGCCCAAAATGGACTCGATCGATTCGGCGTGGTGCGACAGCGTCTCCGACATCGCGACCGCTTCGCCCGCCTGTTCGGAGGCGCGGGTGGCGACGCTGGCCGATGCCTCGACCTCGCTGCGCGCATCCTCGATCGCGCGGATCAGCCCGGCGGCGGTCGAGGCGGCTTCGCGCATTGCCATCGCCGATTGCTCGGACGCGGCGGCGACTTCGCTCGTTTTGGCGATCATGCCCTTGGCCGCCTGATCGGCCGAGGCGGCTTGTTTGGCGAGCTGTTCGCGCACCCCGTCGGTGTCCTGCACCAGCGAGGCGATCGAGCGGTCGAAATCATGGGCCAGCGTCTGCCGTTCGCTCGAAATCACCGCGCGGTCGAGTTTTTCGGCGTAACGCTGCATAATATCGAACTCGAGCAGCGCGAGCCGGTTGATCGCGCTGGTGAGCCGCGTCAGGCGCGCCGCATCGTCGATGCACGCCGCGACGACATATTCGATGGTCAGCCGCTGGCTTTCGGCGATGCACGACATGACCAGCGCGAGCGGCAGTTTGACGCGCCGCGCCATATGCGCGTTCTGGCAGGCGATCGTTGCGACCTCTTGTCCCGCGGCGTCGGCATATTTGGTTTCGGTGTGGCGCGCGCTGCCGCGCACATAGGATTCGAGCAGCTCGCCTTCGACCGGTCGCTCGACGCTGGGCAGCGCGTTGAACGCATCCCAATAGGCGCGCGCGATTGCCTCCTCGCGCCCGGCGATGATCGCGTAAACTTCGCTCGCCTGGGCGGCAAGCTGACCGTCGAGGTCGTAATAGGGGAAGCGTTCGGCCATCGAGATCGGGTCGATTTGCTGCTTATGAATCGGATTATCCTTCACCATGATCCTGCTTCCCTGATCGATCGCGCCGCGCGAGTCTGACGCCCGCCTGTCGTCGGCAAAACATATGACCGGGCTATGCCGCGATTTTGGTAAATTGCGCGTTAACCAGCGGCGCGGTTTTTTGGCTCAAGCCGTGTCGCCGACCGGTACCGGATAGCCCTCGAACGCCTTGATCGTGCGCAGCGCAAAGGCGCTGTGCATCGCCGCGACCCCGGGCAGCCGAGACAGGCAATGGCGGTGCAGCCGGTCGAAATCGGCAACATTGCGTGCCGCGACGCGCAGGCGGTAGTCGGAAGCGCCCGAAAGCAGCTGGCATTCAAGTATCTCGTCGAAACTTTTGACCGCGCTTTCGAACGCGGTCAGCGCCTCCTCGCTCTGCGAGGTCAGGCTGATATCGACGAACACGTCGAGCCCGAGGCCGATACGGTCGGGGGCAAGGCGTGCGGTATAGCCGGTGATGATCCCGGCGGCCTCCAGGGCGCGGATGCGGCGGTGGCAGGCGGAGGCCGACAGGCCCACGACGTCGCCAAGTTCGGCGGCAGGGCGCGGACCGCCGCGTTGCAGCATGTCGAGGAGCTTACGGTCGATTCGATCAATCATCGCGCGTGAAATGTCCGTATAACGCAAAATTTGTGCGTGATTATCGATGATCGGCGGACGATATGCAAGCATCTCGCTCCGTATTTCTGCTATAGCGCGCAACGATAATCGACACCGCCCTGACGTTTCGAGTGGCGGCGATCAACCGGAGAGCGACAATGATCATCGGCACCCCCAAGGAAATCAAAAACCACGAATATCGCGTCGGACTGACCCCCGAAAGCGCGCGCGAACTCGTCGTCCACGGCCACCGTGTGCTGGTGCAGACGGGCGCGGGCGAAGGCATTGGCGCACACGACCGTTTCTATGTCGAGGCGGGCGCCGAGATCGTTCAGACGGCCGAAGAGATTTTCGCGACCTGCGACATGGTGGTCAAGGTCAAGGAACCCCAGCCCGGCGAGCGCGCGATGCTGCGCGAAGGACAGATTCTTTATACCTATCTCCACCTCGCGCCCGATCCCGACCAGACCCGCGACCTGATGAAATCGGGTGCGGTGTGCATTGCTTATGAAACCGTGACGAGCCCGCACGGCGGCCTGCCGCTGCTCAAACCGATGAGCCAGGTTGCGGGGCGCATGTCGATCCAGGCGGGCGCGACCGCGCTCGAAAAGGCGCATGGCGGCCGCGGCGTGCTCTTGGGCGGCGTCCCCGGCGTGGCGCCGGGCAAGGTGTGCGTGATCGGCGGCGGCGTTGTCGGCTTCAACGCGGCGCAGATGGCGGCGGGCCTCGGCGCCGACGTCACCATTCTCGACCGCGATCCCGAAGTGCTCGAACGCGTCGGCACCTTTTTCGAGGCGCGCGCCAAAACGCGCTTCTCGAACCGCGCGAACCTCGCCGAATGCGTCGCCGAGGCCGACCTTGTGATCGGCGCGGTGCTGATCCCCGGCGCCGAAGCACCCAAGCTGGTCAACCGCGACATGCTCGGCACGATGCGTCCCGGCTCGGTGCTCGTCGACGTCGCGATCGACCAGGGCGGCTGTTTCGAAACCAGCCATGCGACGACCCACGCCGACCCGACCTATATCGTCGACGACATCGTCCATTATGCCGTCGCCAACATGCCGGGCGCGGTCGCGCGCACCAGCACCTATGCGCTCAATAACGTCACCCTGCCGCACGCGCTGCGCATTGCCGACCTCGGTTGGAAAGAAGCGTTGAAGCGCGACGTGCATCTTGCGCAGGGTTTGAACGTATGGAATGGCAAGGTGACGTTCGAAGCCGTCGCGGAAGCGATCGGGACGGACTATGCGCCTGTGGAACAGGCGCTCGCCTGACAACAAGGACATGGTGCAAGAATGACCGACCAAGCTCCCCCGCCGCCGCACGCCAACGAACCCGAGGAGAATGAGGTGCTGCGCGCCGCACGCGAGCAGCGCCAGCAGCAGGAAGCCGCCGACGCGGCCGAGGCCGCGGACAAGGAGGCGGCGAAAGGCAAGCGCGGCTGGAAAACGGCCGCCGCAGCGGGCATCGGCATCGGATCGGCGGCGGTGATCGCGGCGCTGCTTTACGCGAACCGCGACAAGCTCAAGTGATCTGATCGTGGGTTCGGCAATACCGGGCCGGAAGGCGGTGCGTTATCTGCGCTGCGACCGCCATCGGTCGCGGTAGTCGGGTCGGCGCCGCGGCCATGGGCTCACCCCTGCCGACGCAAGAAGGCATACCCATCGCATGACGCTGTTGCGGAACCCGATCCGGCTGGTCCCGACGCTGTTTCTGATTGCGATTGCCATTGGAACCGTGCTGTTGAGCCTGCCCGTTGCCACGGCAGATGGCACTGGCGCGCCATTCCTGACGGCGCTTTTTACGGCCACGTCCGCGGTTGCCGTGACCGGTCTGGTGGTGGTCGATACCGGAAGTTACTGGTCGCCTTTCGGTCAGATAGCCATTTTGCTGATGTTCCAGATCGGCGGCCTCGGCATCATGACGGCGGCCACTTTGTTCGGCCTGATCGCGGGGCGCGGTTTCGGCTTGCAGGATCGCATAGCCACGCAGGTCGAGCGGGGTCGGCTCGAAACGCGCGACGCGCTCTCGGTTCTGAAGCTGGTTTTCGCGATCACGATCATGGTCGAGGCGGCAATCGCCATCGTCCTGGCGATCCGCATGGCGGTCCATTATGACATGAACTGGGCTGCCGCCGCCTGGCACGGGCTGTTCCACGCGGTCAGCGCCTTTAACAACGCCGGTTTTTCGACCTTTTCCGACAGTGTGATGGGGTATCAGTCCGATCCGGTCATCCTGGTTCCGATTATGCTGGCGGTGATCCTGACCGCACTCGGCTTTCCGGTGATGCAGGATCTGCGCGAGCACCGTTTCGGCTGGCGGCGCTGGTCGCTCCATTCCAAGGTCACAGTCGCCGGCACCGCCGCTCTGCTCGCTATTGGTTTCACCGCCATCCTTGCGATGGAGTGGAGCAATGCAGCGACTCTCGGACCAATGGGCGTAGGCAGCAAGCTGCTCAATGCGGCGTTTCATTCGGTGATGCCGCGGACCGCCGGTTTCAATAGCCTGGATGTCGGCGGATTTCACGATCAGACGCTGATGGTCAACTATCTGTTGATGTTCATCGGCGGCGGCAGCGCCGGAACGGCGGGCGGGATCAAGGTGACGACGTTCATCGTGCTGTTCGCCATCGTCCTGTCCGAAGTGCTGGGCCGCCGCGACGCCGGGCTGTTCAACCGCCGCTTTGGCAGCGATGTCGAACGGCAGGCGCTGACGGTCACAGTCCTTGCCGCGAGCCTTGTTTTCGCGGCAGCCACCTATATCGCGTCGGTGACCGCCCTGTCGTTGCAGGACATTCTTTTCGAGTGCATCTCCGCCTTTGCGACGGTCGGCTTGTCGACGGGGATTACCGCCGATCTGCCGCCCGGCGCGCAAGTCGTTATCGTGCTGCTGATGTTCGTCGGCCGGGTGGGAACGATTACTGTCGCCACCGCGCTGGCCGTCGGAAGGCGACCGCGCCCTTATCGTTATCCCAAGGAGAACCTCATTGTCGGCTGACAAGCGAAAACCCGTCCTCGTCGTGGGCCTCGGCCGTTTTGGCGGCGCCGTGGCGCGCACGCTGAGCAACAATGGTGGCGAAGTATTGGGGATCGATAACAATCCGCAAATGGTGCAGGAATATGCGGGCGACCTGACGAAGGTGGTCGAGGCCGACTGCACCGACGGTGCCGTCTTGCGGCAGCTCGGCGTCGTCGATTTCGAGGCGGCGGTTGTCGCCATCGGCAGCGATATCGAAGCCAGCGTGTTGACCGTGCTGGCGCTCGCCGAGCTTGGCCTGTCCAATATCTGGGCCAAGGCCAATAATGACAAGCACGCCCGCATCCTCGAACGTATCGGCGCCACCCATGTGGTGTTTCCCGAGCAGCGCATGGGCGAGCGGGTGGCGCACCTGCTCAATGAACGGCTGCTCGATTTTATCGCTTTCGATGATGCCTTCGCCATCGCCCGACTCAGCGCACCCGAACCGATTGTGGGGCTTCCCCTGGTAACGAGCGCGTGCCGCAAGAAATATGATGTCACCGTGGTCGGGGTGAAGCGGACGGGCGAGGCGTTTATTCACGCCGTTCCCGACACGCTGATCTTTCCCGGTGACGAATTGGTCGTGTCGGGCCGGATCAAGGATATCGAGCGTTTCTCGGCTATCTAGAGCGCGATGACATGATATTGCCCCACCGTGATTGCCCCCGGAAGTTCGCCGGCAAGAAGCGTCTCGTAAGACGGGCTGGTTGCCCGGTCCAGAGACGCGCCGCTGTCCGGCGGGCTTCCGGGGGCAACCCCTGCGGGGCGGGCCTATTTCGGCCGATTGCCACGTTGCTCGTCGGGCACGATGTCCCGCATCGCGCCGCTCCTCGCGCCTCGCACTCGGCCAAAATCGGCTCCGTCACGGTGGGTCAATATCATGTCATCGCGCTCTAGGGTCAGCGTCTTAAGTGGTTTCCGCGCTACGGCATCTCGTCGCAATCGCAGCCCCATGCTCCTAAGCAATTGCATATCGCGCGCGTGGCGCTAAACCGGCGCGCATCGACCGAACAGAGTCAGAAACGGGGCTGATATGGCTGGCAATGAACCCAATGCGCGTCCGCGCGCGCCGCATTTGCAGGTGTATAAATGGGGACCCGCGATGGCGGTGTCGATCCTGCACCGCGCCAGCGGTGACGGCCTTGCGATCGTCGGCGCTCTCATGTTCCTGTGGTGGCTCGGCGCGATCGCGGCGGGGCCGGACGCTTATGCCGCGTTCGTCGCGTGCGTCTGGCACGATCCCAGCCCCGAAATCACCCTGTTTCGCCAGATCACCAACATATTGGGCAAGGTCGTGCTGGTCGGGGTGACCTGGGCATTTTTCCAGCATCTGTTTTCTGGGCTGCGCCACCTGATCCTCGACACCGGTGCAGGGTATGAACTCAAGACCAACAAGATGTGGTCGGCGCTGGTGATCGCCGCTGGGGTCCTCGCGACCGCCGCGACCTGGCTTTGTATCATGGCGGGAGCACTCTGATGGGTGACGGCACACAGCTCGGCAAGGTTCGCGGCCTCGGCTCGGCGAAACACGGGTCGCACCACTGGCTCCAACAACGGCTGACCGCGCTCGGCAACATCCTGCTCGTCGGTTTCCTGTTCGTTTCGCTGATCCGCCTGCCGCTGGGTGACCATGGCGCGGTGCTGCGCTGGGCCGCGAACCCGCTTGTCGCGGTCGCGCTGGTGCTGCTGCTGGTCAGTGTGTTCTGGCACCTGCGGCTCGGCCTGCAGGTGCTGATCGAGGATTATGTACACGGGCCGATGCGGCTGCTCGCGCTCGTCCTGCTCAATTTCTATGTCGTCGGCGGCGCCGCATACGGGATCTTTGCGATCGCCCGGATCGCGCTCGCGCCCGTGACGGCCGGCCCGGGGGGCATGTGACATGACCGACGCTTACAAGATCATCGACCATATCTATGACACCGTCGTCGTCGGGGCCGGCGGCTCCGGCCTGCGCGCGACGATGGGCAGCGCCGAAGCGGGGCTGAAGACCGCGTGCATCACCAAGGTGTTCCCGACGCGCAGCCACACGGTGGCGGCGCAGGGCGGCATCGCCGCGTCGCTCGGCAACAACTCGCCCGACCACTGGACGTGGCATATGTACGACACCGTCAAGGGCTCCGACTGGCTCGGCGACCAGGACGCGATCGAATATATGGTCCGCGAAGCGCCCGCGGCGGTGTATGAGTTGGAACATGCCGGGGTGCCGTTTTCGCGCAACGCCGACGGCACCATCTACCAGCGTCCGTTCGGCGGCCATATGCAGAATATGGGCGAAGGCCCGCCGGTGCAGCGCACCGCCGCCGCTGCCGACCGCACCGGCCATGCGATGCTTCACGCGCTGTACCAGCAGTCGCTGAAATATGACGCCGATTTCTTCGTCGAATATTTCGCGCTCGACCTGATCATGGAAGACGGCCCCGACGGCAAGGTTTGCCGCGGCGTTATCGCCTTGTGCATGGACGACGGCAGCATTCACCGTTTCCGTTCGCAGGCCGTCGTGCTCGCGACCGGCGGCTATGGCCGCAGCTATTTCACCGCAACCTCGGCGCACACCTGTACCGGCGATGGCGGCGGCATGGTGCTGCGCGCCGGTCTGCCATTGCAGGACATGGAGTTTGTCCAGTTCCACCCGACCGGCATCTACGGCGCCGGGGTGCTGATTACTGAGGGTGCGCGCGGCGAGGGCGGCTATCTGACCAACTCCGAAGGCGAGCGGTTCATGGAACGCTATGCCCCGTCGGCGAAGGATCTGGCGTCGCGCGACGTCGTGTCGCGCTCGATGGCGCTCGAAATCCGCGAAGGCCGCGGCGTCGGCCCGCACAAGGACCATATCTTCCTGCATCTCGACCATATCGACCCGGCGGTGCTCGCCGAGCGGCTGCCCGGGATCACCGAGAGCGGCAAGGTGTTTGCGGGCGTCGATCTGACCCGCCAGCCGCTGCCGGTCGTGCCGACCGTCCATTACAATATGGGCGGCATTCCGTGTAACTATCATGGCGAAGTCGTCACGCTGGGCAAGGATGGTCCTGACACCGTCGTCCCCGGCCTGTTCGCGGTCGGCGAAGCCGCCTGCGTGTCGGTGCATGGCGCCAACCGTCTCGGCTCGAACAGCCTGATCGACCTCGTCGTCTTTGGCCGCGCGACCGGGCATCGGCTGCGCGACATCATCAAGCCGGGTGCGGCGCAGCAGCCGCTGCCGAAGGACAGCGCCGATCTGGCGCTCGGCCGCCTCGACCATTTCCGCCATGCCAAGGGCGGGTCGCCGACCGCGGAAATCCGCACCGAAATGCAGCGCGCCATGTCGGCGCACGCCGCGGTGTTCCGCACCGACGAACTGATGGCCGAGGGCAAGGAAAAGCTGACCAAGACCTATCAGCGGATGAACGATGTTGGGGTCACCGACCGCAGCCTGATCTGGAACACCGACCTTGTCGAAACGCTCGAGCTCGACAATCTGATCAGCCAGGCGACGGTCACGATGCACTCGGCGCACAACCGCAAGGAAAGCCGCGGCGCCCACGCGCACGAGGACTTCCCGAACCGCGACGACGCGAACTGGATGAAGCACACCGTGGCTTGGTTCGACGGCTGGGGCGGCAAAGGCGGCGGCGTCCGCCTCGATTATCGCCCGGTCCACGAATATACGCTGTCAGACGACGTCGAATATATCAAGCCGAAGGCGCGGGTTTATTGATCGGGGCGCAGCGCGCGTTACTTAGAACCAGCTTTCGATCGGATTGATGTCCGAGAAGGGTTGGTCGACGTCTTGGCCCATGACCCATAGTTTCTGACACGCGACGGCGAAAAAAATCAGCGCGACGGTCCATACGATGAAGGTTTTGCGGATCTGCCAGAGGCGTTCGGCTTCGGCGGCCTTGGCGCGGGCCTTGTAATCGATGCCCAGTTCGCCTTCGAACTCGGCCACCAGCTGCGCGCGGCGGGTGCGCGAAATATTCGCGATACTCGCGTTACTTTCGTCAGCCTTTGCGCGGCGAGTCGCCATGGTTGTACCCTGACTAGATAGTCCTGCCATCGGTCATAGGGCAGAGCCCCTGCCAAAGCGTTAACCGCCGTCCGGGGTTGCGACGAGCCGTGTCAGATCGTCACCACCAGCTTGCCGACCGCGCTGCGGTCGCCGAGCTTGGCGATCGCCTGGCCGCCGTCGGAAAGCGCGTAGGTGCCGGTGACGCGCGGCTTGATCTTGCCCTGTTCCCACAGCTGGAACAGGCGCGCGACATGCGCGCGGTTGCGTTCGGGCTCGCGCGCGACAAAGGCGCCCCAGAACACCCCCGCAACGTCGCAGCTTTTGAGCAGGGTCAGGTTGAGCGGCAGGCGCGGAATGCCCGCGGGGAAGCCGACGACGAGATAGCGGCCTTCCCATGCGATCGAGCGCAGCGCGGGCTCGGCATAATCGCCGCCGACGGCGTCATAGATGACATTGGCGCCGCCGGGACCGACGGCTTCCTTGAACTTGTTCGCGAGTTCCTTCGACTGGTCCTTGTCGAACGGTTGACGGCCATAGATCACGACCTCATCGGCTCCCGCCTGCCGCGCAATACCGGCCTTTTCCTCGCTCGACACGCCTGCCACGACGCGCGCGCCGAAAGCCTTGCCCAGTTCGACCGCGGCGATGCCGACGCCACCCGACGCGCCGAGGACGAGCAAAGTGTCGCCTTCCTGGATGTGCCCGCGATCAACCAGCGCGTGGATGCTGGTCCCATAGGTCATCAGCAACGAGGCACCTTCGGCAAAGTCATGGCCTTCGGGCAGGTGGTAGACGTTATGGACGCCGACCGCGACGGCTTCGGCCATGCCGCCATTGCCGCAGCCCGCAATGACGCGGTCGCCGACCTTGAACCCGGTCACGCCTTCGCCGACTTCAGCGACGAGACCCGCGACTTCGCCGCCGGGAGCAAAGGGGCGCGCGGGTTTGAACTGATATTTATCCTCGATGATCAGCGTGTCGGGGAAATTGACCGCACAGGCCCTCACATCGATGACGATCTGGCCGACGCCCGCGGTCGGCCGCGGCAATTCGCCCAGGGTCAGCGTTTCGGGGCCGCCGGTGGCGGTCGACAAGAGGGCCTTCATCATCTTCTCCTTTATCCGGTCATTATACCGCGGGACGCATCCACGGGCGCGCGGCGTCGAGTTGTTGTTCATAGGCGGTGATGGCGGCGCCGCTCTTTTCGGTCAGCGAAATCTCGTCGAGTCCTTCGAGCAGGCACATCTTGCGGAACGGGTCGATCTCGAAGGTGAAGCGGTCCTGAAACGGCGTCGTCACCGTCTGGGTATCGAGATCGACATGGATCGGTTCGGTCGCCGCGACCTCCAACAGCCGGTCGATGGCCGATTGGGGAAGCACCACCGGCAAGATGCCGTTCTTGACCGCATTGCCCGAAAAAATGTCCGAATAGCTGGGGGCAATGACGACGCGGATACCAAGGTCGCCAAGCGCCCAGGCGGCATGTTCGCGGCTCGACCCGCAACCGAAATTGTCGCCCGCGATCAGGATCGGCGCCCCGCTGTATTCGGGGCGATCGAACAGATTGTCGGTGTCGGCGCGCAGGCTTTCGAACGCGCCGCGGCCCATCCCTTCGCGGCTGGTGGTTTTCAGCCAATGTGCAGGGATGATGACGTCGGTATCGACATTTTTCAGCCCCAGCGGGATCGCGCGCCCCTCCACCTTGTCGATCGGTGCCATATTATTCGGCAGCCTTCGGGAACGGGGGCAGTTTGCCGATATCGCGCGGTTCGTGCTGGAGAATCACCGTAGCCCCCAAGTTTTTGGCGAGCCCCTTGAACCGGCCAAACGACGCCAGCGTGTCGGCACGGTTGGTGTTGAAGGTCGGCACGCCTTCGCTGTCGTAATTTTCCTGAAAATGCGCCTGATCGCCGCTCAGCAGCACCGGCCCCATGCCCGCCAGCCGCACAAGCAATGTGTGATGTCCGGGGGTGTGGCCGGGCATGTCGAGCATGACGACGCGGCCGTCGCCGAAAATATCCTTGTCGCGCGCTACCGGCTCGACCTGGCCGCCGCCGCTGATCCAATGCGCGAAAGGCGTCGGATCGACGAATGCGGGCGGCGGGTTCTGGGTGAGCACATCCCAATCGCTTTTGCCGATGTAGAGCTTAGCAGCCGGAAAATCGGGCAGCTGGGCGATGTGGTCGAAATGGAAATGGCTGACCCCGACCACATCAATGTCGTCGGGCTTGATACCCAGATCGGCCAGCTGTTCGACCAGGCTGCGGCGCACGGTGGCCGACATGTCCCCCGTCGTCGTGAACGCCGCGCCTTTCAGCGCGGTGGGCAGGCCCAGATCCCACAGCATCAACTGGTCGCCGTGGCGGATCAGGTAACAACCGACGGTCAGGTCGCGGCTCTGCCCCGGATAAGCCTCCGTATCCGAAAAGGCATTGAGCCGGTTGACGCGCACCGTGCCGCAGTCGAGCCGGGTCAGGCTGACCTTGGCCGCCGCGGCGGGCTTGTCCTGGGCGAGGGCGGGGGTAGCAAGGGCCAACGCCGCTGCGGCCGATGCGATAGCTTTCCAGATCATGCCATTCCGCTCCTTCTCTCTCCGTTCAATCGATCAGTTCCCGCACATCGGTGAGCCGCCCGGTCACCGCCGCTGCAGCGGCCATCGCGGGGCTGAGCAGATGGGTGCGGCTGCCCGGCCCCTGGCGGCCGACAAAATTGCGGTTGCTGGTGCTGGCGCAGCGCTCGCCCGCGGGCACCTTGTCGGGGTTCATCGCGAGGCAGGCCGAACAGCCGGGCTCGCGCCATTCGAGTCCCGCGTCGATAAAGATACGGTCGAGTCCCTCGGCCTCGGCCTGCGCTTTCACCAGCCCTGATCCGGGCACGACGATTGCCCATTTGACGCCCGGTGCCTTTTTGCGGCCTTTGAGCACCGCCGCGGCGGCACGCATATCCTCGATCCGGCTGTTCGTGCAGCTGCCGATGAAGATATTCTCGACCGCCACATCCTGCATCCGCGTGCCGGGTTCGAGCCCCATGTAAGCGAGCGACTTGGCGGCGGCGGCCTGCTTCGACGGATCGGCAAAGCTCGCTGGATCGGGCACTGTGCCGGTGATCGGCACGACATCTTCGGGGCTGGTACCCCACGTGACACTGGGTGCGATGTCGGCAGCGTCGATGACGACGGTCTTGTCATAGGTCGCGCCCGGATCGGTTGCTAGGCTGGTCCAGTATGCGACCGCGGCGTCCCAGTCGGCGCCCTTCGGCGCATAGGGGCGGCCCTTCAGATATGCGAACGTCACTTCGTCGGGCGCGATCAGCCCGGCGCGGGCGCCGCCCTCGATCGCCATGTTGCTGACCGTCAGCCGACCCTCGACCGACAGGGCGCGGATCGCGCTGCCGGTATATTCGACGACATGGCCCGTGCCGCCCGCGGCGCCGATCACCCCGGTGATGTGCAGAATGATGTCCTTCGCGGTGACGCCGACGCCGATTGCGCCCTCGACGCGCACTTCCATCGTCCTGGCAGGCTGGAGCAGCAGGGTCTGCGTCGCCAGCACATGCTCGACCTCGCTGGTGCCAATGCCGAACGCCAGCGCGCCGATGCCGCCGTGGCAGGCGGTGTGGCTGTCGCCGCAGACGATCGTCGCGCCGGGGAGCGAAAACCCCTGCTCGGGTCCGACGACATGGACAATGCCCTGTTCGGGGGCGACTGCGTCGATGTACCGGATGCCGAAGTCGGGGGCGTTTTTCTCCAGCGCCGCGAGCTGGGCAGCGCTGTCGGGGTCGGCAACCGGCAAACGGTTTCCGGCCGCGTCGCGCCGCGGTGTCGTCGGCACATTATGGTCGGGCACCGCCAGCGTCAGGTCAGGACGGCGCACCGTCCGCCCGGTCGCGCGCAGCCCCGCGAACGCCTGCGGACTGGTGACTTCGTGGACAAGGTGGCGGTCGATGAAGATCAGGCAGGTGCCGTCGGGGCGCCGTTCGACGACATGCGCGTCCCAGATTTTTTCGTACAGGGTGCGGGGGCGAGTCATGGCGTTGCCTTAGATCAGCGGCACAACTTTGCAAGCCGGTGGCGATAAGAAACGCAATTTTCGGTCGCGCGACGCCGGTCTCATCTCTGTACGGCCATCCCGGCGAAGGGAGTGGCGCGACCGGCGGTACGCGCCTATATTCGACGCATGACGCTTCCCGCCATCCTCGCGCTTGTCGTCGCCACGGTCGTCGCGATGGAGTTCGTCGCTTGGGCGAGCCACAAATATATCATGCACGGCTTTGGCTGGGCGTGGCACCGCGACCATCATGAGCCACACGACAAGCTGTTCGAGAAAAACGACCTGTTCGGCCTGTTCGGCGCGGCGCTCAGCATTTCGATGTTCGCAGTCGGCAGCCCGATGATCATGGGCGCGAGCGCGTGGGAGCCGGGGACGTGGATCGGGCTGGGCGTGCTGTTTTACGGCATCATCTACACCGTCGTGCACGACGGACTGGTGCATCAACGCTATTTCCGCTGGGTGCCGCGGCATGGCTACGCCAAGCGGCTGGTGCAGGCGCACAAGCTGCACCATGCAACGATCGGCAAAGAGGGTGGGGTCAGCTTCGGATTCGTCTTTGCGCGCGATCCGGCGAGGCTGAAGGCCGAACTCAAGGCACAGCGCGAAGCGGGGATTGCAGTGGTGCGCGAGGCTTTGGTCGACTGATCGTCGCCGCCGCGAAGGCGATTCACCCCGTCCGGTAATCTGCAGTGATCACCCCCGCGGCTGCCAACTCCTCCTCATGTCCCACTTCGCGCCAACTTTCGGCCAGCGCCTGGCGTCCCCACTCGAGCATAGCGGGATGCGCCAGGATGTGGTCGACCCACGCCTGCCCCGCGCCGACGTCGAGACCATAGGTGCGGATACGGAAGGCGACCGGCGCGAAGAAGGCGTCGACCGCGGTAAAATCACGCCCCGCAAGCCACGGCCCGGCAAAGCGCGCCAGCCCCTCTTCGAACAGTTCGCGGATGCGCGCGACGTTGGCCTGGAGCGCGTCCGACATCGGCTTGGGCGTGACGCGCACCCCGACGTTCATCGTACAATCGTTGCGGAGCGCCGCGAAGCCGCTGTGCATCTCGCAAACGGCGCACTGCGCCCAGGCACGCGCATCGGGGTCGGTCGGCCACACGCCCTCGTGCCGGTCGGCGAGATAGAGGGTGATGCCGAGCGAGTCATAGATCGTGCGCCCGTCGTGGAGCAGCGCGGGAACCTGGCCGGTCGGCGAGAAGCTGCGGAAATCGTCGTAGTTCGCCGGCTTGGTGAAAGGTTTGATACGATCCCTGAACGCGATGCCGAGCGCGGTCATCAGCACCCACGGACGCAGCGACCAGCTCGAATAATTGCGGTTGGCGGTGATCAGCTCGTACATGTTTCGCGCTCCTGAGCGACGATGGGGGAGGTGTAGGCAGGGTCGTGCGCGAAAGGTAGCGCGCTGCCCTGGCGCAGCGCCGCCAGCACGCTGGCGAAGTCGCTGCGGGCGCGCCAGCCGAAGCGGCGCTCGGCGCGCGACGGGTCGTAAACGCGGTCGATGCGGTCGGGGAGCACCCAGCCTGCTGCGGCATAGAGCTCGGCGGCCTCTGGGTGCGCGCGCGCGATGACCGCGCGGGCGTCGCGGGCAAGCTCCTCGGCGTCGTCGCGCGCGAACGGCGGCGGGGCGGAGAGGATGAAGGTGTCACAGCCGATCGTCGGCGCCGCCTCCAGCGCGGCGAGATGGGCGGCCGCTGCATCCTCGACGGTCAGGCGGCGGTGTAGCATCTCGTTCGCCTTCAGGTTCGGGCCGCTCGGCACCGCATGGGTGTCGTCATCCTCGGGAAAGAAACGTCCGGTGCGCAGGATCGCCACGTTGATGCCATGCTCGCGGTGGACGAGGCGGCACGCCTGCTCGGCCGCGAGCTTGGTGATGCCATAGATGTTGCGCGGCTCCAGCGGACCGAAATCCTCGTCCATCCACCAGGCGCCCGTATCGCCAGCGCCGGCTCGGACATCGGCGCGCACCATCAGCGAGGTGGTCGAGGTGAACAGGAAGCGGTCGTTCCCGACGGCAACCGCCGCCTCGATCAGGTTCAGCGTGCCGCTGACATTGACATCGACAAAGGCTTGCCGCGGATAACGGACGATGTCGGGCTTGTGCAGCGCGCCGCCGTGGATGACCGCCTCGATGCCATGCTCGGCCATCATGCGGTCGACCAGTGCGCGGTCGGCGACGGTGCCGATAACCTGCGTATGTTGGCCGGGCACGACGTCGAGCCCGGCAACGTCATGACCGTGTCGGCCAAGCAATGGTGCGAGATGGCGCCCCAACCAGCCCGACGATCCGGTCAACAATATCCGCATGATTGATCTTCTTGATAGGTGCGCCGCGCCATCATGATCCCGCTTTGGCAGCGGCAGGCGCGGCGGCGACCGTACTGCGCGTGACCGGTGGCAGTTCACTCAGGTCGAGCCAGTTTGTGTCGCTGCGCCCGTGATAGCTGTCGATGGCGGCGAACGGGATGCGAAAGGGAAAGCCCCAGTCGCTGTTCCACATGGCGACGACGCCCGTCCGCGTCGACGGTTCGAAGATCATCGTCGCGCGATAGCCCGAAACCGCGCCCGAATGGCCCTCCAGCCGGTGACCGGCATAGGTGAAGCTGCGCCAGCCTAGGCCGTAGGCGGCATCGCCCGTCGCTTGTCGCAGCGCGCCGCCATACAGCCGCGGCGTGCCGACGCGCGGCCGGTGCGCTTCGCGGAGTACCGGAGCGGGAAGCACATCGGGACGTGCGCCCATCATTGCCTGCATCCATTTGGCGAAATCGACGATATCGCTTTCGACACCCGCAGCAGCGGGGACGCGCCAATAGGCGGGTTTGACCGGCAAGACGCGCTCGTCGCGGTGCGGCCGCGCCCAATCCTTTGCGCCGGTCAGCCGGTCCATGCCGAAACCGGCGCTGACCATCCCGAGCGGTAGAAAAAAGCGATCCTCCACCGCGTCGGCAAAAGATTTGCCACCAGCCGCCGCCAATATCTCGCTCGCGGCGTCGAAGGCGATATTCTGATAGGTGTGGCAGGTGCCGGGTTCGCACTGCAACGGCGCCGCAGCGAGATTGGCGCGCAGGAGTTCGGGATTCTGTCCCTCTTCCAGCTTTTCGTCATAGGCGTTTTTGGTGATGCCGGTGCGCTGGGCGAGCAGGTCGCCGAAGCTGAGCTGCGCCTCGGCCCCGCGCGGCAGGCGCAGCGTCGTTTGCGACTGGGCGATCGGACGGTCGAGATCGATTGTGCCGTCGTGCGCCATCGCCGCCGCCATGGCCCCCGCGGTGGTTTTCGACACCGAGGCCCAACGGAACAAGGTTTGCGGCGTGACCGGCGTCCCGGTTGCCCGGTCGGCGACGCCATAGGTGCGGACGAAGCGCAGTTTGCCATCCTCGACCACCGCCACCGCCAGCCCTGCCATTTCAGGGCGGGCGGCCAGCGCCGCCAGGTTCCGGTCCAGCGAAAGATAGTCGATCCGCCCCTGCCACCGGTCGGGGCTGTCGGGCAGATGTTCGGCGGTCTTGATCGGGATCGGCACGCTGGCGAGCGGCTGTTTGCCGCCAAAGGCGTGAATGCCGAACCAGCCCGAAAAACCCAGTGTCACGACCGCGATCAGGAAAATTACAATGCGCTTCATCGACCCGTACTGGACTGCGACCTCAATATCTGTCCGCCGTCTTAGCGGGGCAGGACGCCGCCGTCACCCCCGCGCGCGTCAGGGTGCAAGATAGCGCCAGGCTTTCCATGTCCCGGTCGCGTAGACAGCGCCGAAAACCAGCACGATCAGCGACGACCAGATCGCGAAGCCGTCGGAATAGTGCCGCGTCGCAAGGTTGACCGGCACAAACGCCAGCGCGCGAAGCAAGTAGATGGCGGTGATCAGGGTCAGCGCGGCGCGCAGCAACGGCAGGCGCGGCAAACAGCCGGCGCCCGAAAAGGCATAGGCGGCCCAGATCGCCAAGGTGGCGGCGATGCCGACGGTGATAAGCGCAGGATACCAGTCACCGCGCCCGGCGGCGCGCGCCATCTTTTCGCCCGCGCCGAAAAAGCGGTACCAGTCCGGACCGCCGACGATGCAGGCAAGATGCAGCAACGCCGCCACGATCGACAAGGCACCGCCGATCAGCAGCCACGGCGTGCCCGGGTTGGCGGCGACGTCAGGCAAGCCCGCCCACCTAGGTCCGCTGTCCGTTCATTGTTCGACGTTCGACAGGTCGTCGCGGGTAAAAAGCAGCTGGCTTCGCTTCAAAATCTCGTCGCGAACCTGCGGGTCGGTCAGGTCGCGCTCATGCTTCAGGTCCACCGCGACGGACAGATCGCTTTCCTCAAACGCGACGCCGAGATTCAGCATGGCGTGGAAATCGATCGTCCCGCTTAGCAGCAGGTCGAGGTCGGAGCCGGGCCGCGACGTGCGCGCTGCGCGCGAGCCATAGAGGCTTACCTCGTCGATCTGATCGGCGTAATGCGAGAGAATCCCGGCGACGATGCGCATATCATCGACCGACAGACCGATGGCGTCATGCTCGGCGCGCATCAACGTCCCGTTCCAGCGCAGTCAGTATCGCAAGAAATTGGTCGGCGATCAGTTTTAAGCCCTGATCGCGGATTGGCTCACTGTAGGTATGCGACAACTGGTTGCGTAGCTTGCCCATCGCCAGCCATTCGTCAGCCGCAGCGATCATGCCGGCGGCGTGCGCGGCGCGAATGGTCGATGCCGGGGTCAGCGCTTCTGGCGGTGCCAGTTCTTCCGCCAGCCGATCGGCCAGCAGTTTCCAGCCCAATTCCCACGCAATCTCGAAACGCTGGACCATGCCAGCCTTTTCCAGTTCGGTCAGCGGACGTTTTTGGCGCAGATCAACCGCCTCTTTCAAGCCCGCCAAGGCGCGTGAAAAATTGTCCAGACGGAGCAGGGAACGCGGCGGTGGCTTGTCGTCCATTCAGGATAAGTAGCTTGCCGTCGTTTTCGCAGCAACCTCTTCCGCCGTTACCCCCGGCGCCAGCTCGATCAGCTTGAACGGGCTGTCATGATCGTCGCGCCGGAATACCGCGAGGTCGGTGATGATCATGTCGACGACATTCTTGCCGGTCAGCGGCAGGGTGCAGGCCGGAATGAACTTCGGGCTGCCGTCCTTGGCGTTATGCTCCATCACGACGATGATCTTTTTGACCCCGGCGACCAGATCCATCGCGCCGCCCATGCCCTTGATCATCTTGCCGGGGATCATCCAGTTCGCGATGTCGCCATTTTCGGCAATCTCCATCGCGCCGAGGACGGTGAGGTCGATATGTCCGCCGCGGATCATCGCAAAGCTGTCCGATGAGCTGAAATAGGCCGATTGCGGCAGCTCGCTGATCGTCTGCTTGCCGGCGTTGATCAGGTCGGCGTCTTCGTCACCTTCAAAGGGGAAGGGGCCGATGCCGAGCATGCCGTTTTCGGACTGGAGCGTCACCGTCATTCCGGCGGGAATATGGTTCGCGACCAAGGTCGGAATGCCGATGCCAAGGTTGACGTAATAGCCGTCCTGCAGTTCCTGCGCGGCGCGCGCCGCCATATCGTCGCGGGTCCATGGCATCTTATTTCGGCTCCCATTTGGTGTCGGAGGGGAAGGTGTCGTCCCAGCCCAGCTTCTCCCACGGCCCATAGGCCGCGTTGGGGAACAGGAACCAGCCTTTGTCCCACAGCGCCGTGGCGGCGGGGCTGGCGGCAAGCGCGGTACGCTGTGCGGCGGGCAGGTCTTTGACGTTGAACTGCTGGCTGAAATCGCCAAGCTGGTCGCCCGCCATCAGGATCACGCAATAACGCGATGCGATCGTGGCGCGGCGCGCGTCCTTGCTCGATCCGTCGGCGTCGTCGCCCATCAGGAACAAAGTGTCGCCGTGCTTGAATTCGCCAAGTCCGGCGGCGCGCAGAGTATCTTCGCTGCCCTTGGCATTGGCGGCGGTGCGGTTGGTGTTGGCGATGACGGTGATGCCCGCCGCGCGCAGCTCGGCCAGCATCTCCACTGTGCCGGGCATCGCGACCGCCTTGCCCGCGCCGGTCTGTTCCCATTGGTCCCATATTTTGGGGTCGAAGGCGATGCCCTGTTCGGCAAAATAGCGCATCGACCCCACGTTCCAGACCAGCGTTTCGTCGGCGTCGAACACTGCCGCAAAGGGTTTGGTCCCGCATGGGACAAAGCGCGGCGCGTTCATCGTTGCACCCGGGGCAAGGACCACGCTGTCGATCGGGCGCTGTTTGATCCGTGCTGCAGCATAATCTGCGATCCGCGCATTGGTTGCGCGCACAGCCATCGCAGCTTCGGCCGAGCCATAGAGATACTGCAACGCGACTGGCGGCTTCGTGGCCTCGGCTGATATTGCAGCGGGCGCCGTCGGCGCGCTCGCTACCGGAGCGGAGGTGGTTGTGCAGCCGGTAAGCAGCAGCGCGGTGATCGAGATCAGTTGCGCTTTCATCAATGCGTTCCTTGTGGACCGAGCGGGCGGGGAAGGTCGGTCGGGTTGGCCAGTTCGGCGTTTACGCCCTCCATGATCCGCTCGAAAGCATGGTCTTCGTCGACATTGACCGCTTGGGCATAGGCCTTTGCGCCATGGCGCACGGCATCGACGATCGCGAGCCCGAACAGCATCGGATCGGCGCCCAGCGCCGCGGGATCGATGACGCACAGGACATTGCCGTTCGATTGTTTCCACATGCGCAGAAACTCCTCGCCGCCCGCCAGCGCCGGGATGCCGGTGACGTCGATCGACCCCTTATGGCCGATGCCCTTGCGCCCGAAGCTCACGCGGCCTCTGCGCTTTCCGGGCGCGGGCGCGTCGTGCGGAATTCGATCTTCTTGTCGTACGGGGCGCCGACGATCATGCGCTTCACATAAATGCCGGGCAGGTGGATGCAGTCGGGGTCGAGGCTGCCGGTCGGCACGATTTCCTCGACCTCGGCGACGCAGATCTTGGCCGCGGTCGCCATCGGCTGGTTGAAGTTGCGCGCGGTCTTGCGGAAGATGAGGTTGCCGCTCTCGTCGGCCTTCCAGCCCTTGATGATCGCGAGGTCGGCAAAGATGCCGCGTTCGAGGATATAGTCCTGTCCGTCGAAATTCTTCACTTCCTTGCCCTCGGCGACGAGCGTGCCGACGCCGGTCCTGGTATAAAAGCCAGGAATGCCCGCGCCGCCCGCGCGGCAGCGTTCGGCGAGCGTACCCTGCGGACAGAATTCGACCTCGAGCTCGCCCGCCAGATATTGCCGCTCGAATTCCTTGTTCTCGCCGACGTAGGACGAGATCATCTTTTTGACCTGCCGGGTGCGGAGCAGCTTGCCGAGCCCCTCGCCGTCGATCCCGGCATTGTTGCTGGCGATGGTCAGGTCTTTCGTTCCCGCGTCGCGGATCGCGTCGATCAGCCGTTCGGGGATGCCGCACAGGCCAAAACCGCCGGCGCAAATCTGCATGCCGTCGAAGAGCAGGCCGTCGAGCGCGGCGGCGGCGTCGGGGTAGATTTTCTTCATGTCCGCTGGCCCTTTTCGGTTGGGCTGCCGTAACGGCAGGGAAAGTGCGTCTGCGCGATAGTGAATGGGCCGCAACGGGTCAACCGCCACCCCGCGGAGGTCAGGGTAGCGTTATTCCCAGCACCGCGGACAGGTCGGCCAGCGCCTGCTCGCCACTCGCTACCTTGATCGCGTGCATACCGAGCTGCGCCGCCGGTTTGCAGTTGATGCCAAGGTCGTCGAGATAGATGCAGGTGGCGGGTTCGACGGCCAGCGCGTCGCACATCATCTGGTAGATCCGCGGATCGGGCTTGCGGACGCCGACCTTGCTCGATTCGATGACATGGTCGAAGCGCGCCATGATTGCGGCGACCTCTTCAGCCTGGGCAAAGCTGCGCGCCATCCCGGCGCCATGGCCGCTAGGCACATTGTTGGTGATGCAGCCGATCGTGAAGCCCTTGGCTTTCAGCGTATCGAGCGCCGCAACCATCGCCGGCCGCACCGCGCCCGCGAGTACCGCGAGCACCGCTTCGCCCTCCAGTTCCTGCCCCAGCGCGCGCGCCTCGGCTGCGAACAGCGCGTCAAACGTCGCAGCATCGATTTCGGCCCGCTCGAACTTCGCCCAGGCGTTGTGGTCGGGGTCGGCGGCGTTGACGCGGCGGACGAAATCGCGCGGCAGCCCGCGTTCCTCCTCCAGCCGGTTGAACGCCTCGAACGGCGACGACGTGATGACGCCGCCGAAATCGAAAATCAGGGTCGTGTAAGTCATGGGAGAGGCGGACATCCTATTTCTGGGCCGGTGCCGCGACGCGGTTGCCCGACCAGCTCGCGTCGTCGATGCTGAGATCAAGCTTGTCGGGCGAGCGCACCGTGTCGAGCAGGAAGACATGAGGACCGCTCGCGGCGAGGATCGCGTCCATCGCCTTTTCGAGCGGGATGGTGACTGCCGGGATGCGTGCATAGTCCGACTTGATTTCGACCTTGTTCGGACCGACACGGGTGACGGTGACTGTCACATTGTCGCGCGACGATCCGCGCGCATCGGAAATGACGGCGCCCTCGTAGGTGCCAGCGATGCGATCGGCGAGGTCGGCCTTGCGCGGCGCGGTGGTCGGGTTGGTTTCGGCGTGGGCGGCGGCGGGCAGCAGCGCCGTGGCGGCGATGGTCAGGATCAGCAAGCGAAGCATCGGACATCCTTTCAGGCAAATGGTCAGGGTTCGACGACGATCCCTGCCTTGGCATCGGCGCGACCCGAGAGCATTTCGTGATAGGCCTCCAGCGCGGCCGGGCCGCCGCGCCGTTTGTCGATCGCGGCGAGCCGCGGCGCCACGTCCATGAACGCCAGCCACGCTTCGGCGATCTTCTGCCCGAACACCGCGCCCCCCCAATCGGCAATGCGTTTCTGGCTGCGCCCGGGCGCGAAGAAGCCTTGCCGCTCGGGGCCGGGCAGACCTTCAACATCGGCCTGCGCATCCCAATGCGATTTGCCGACGATGATCGAAGCCTGAAGCTGGTTGCCGAAATGGCTGTGGACGACGCGCGTCACCGCGCCATTGCCCGCCATATCGACCAGCGCGGCGGGGGTAGCGGCGTTGAGCGTCATGATCTGATCGTAGCTAATGACGCGGTCGTAGATCCCCTGCGCCGCCAGCGATTCGACATTCGCGGCGCTGGTCAGCCCGATCGTTTCGGGGCGATCGGCGCGTTGTTTGAGCGCAAAGCCAAGGCCGATCGCGGTCTTGCTCGACGCGCTGGCGATCAGGATCTGCTGGACGCCATAATCGCCCTCGTCCTCGAACTGGTCGGCGATCAACCAGCCGGTCAGAAACAGCGGGCGGAACACCGGCCAATAATCATGGTCGGCGGCGCGATAGTCGGCTAGCGCGTCGATCCGCTGATATTGATTATAGATCGGCGGCAGCGTGGTGCGCCGCGGGGTGATGTCGATGAAGCCCCCCGGTCCCGCCTTGCCGACGGTCAGCACGGCATCGCTCGCCATCGGATAATAGCCATAGAGTCGATCGCCCACCGATACGCCCTCGGCGGCGCTTTCGGTAACGGTGGCGAAACCCCATACTGGCAACCGTCCGGCCTCGCCCGGTTTGGCGAAAAAGTCCCAATAGCCCTGGTCGTTGCCGAACAGCCCGGCGGGCTTGCCGAACACGGCATAGGTGATGTTGTTCGCGGTCATCGCATAGCTGTCGACATGCACCCGCACCTGGCCCGGCGCGAGCGGTGCGGCGGCCTCCTCAATCAGGCGGGCCTGCGTAATATCGTCGCGATCGATGTCGATCGCCCAGCTTGCTGAACCCATGTCCGGACCCCTCCGTATATCTGGCCGCGGTTGCGGCGAAGCGGGGACCATACAGATGCACGCCGCGCTGACAATCGCATAGGGCGCGCTAGTCAGCCGATCGTCGTCCCGAACAGTGATCCGATCGCCATCGTTACCCCCATCGCGACGGCGCCCCAAAAGCTGACGCGCAGGACGGCGCGGGAGATGGGCGCTTTGCCCGCCCAGGCGCCGAGCGCGCCGAGAATGGCGAGGAACAGCAGCGAGGCGGCGGACACGATCCACGGCAGCGATGGTCCTGTGACCAGCAGCACGATCGCCAGCGGCAGGGCGGCGCCGACGGTAAAGCTCGCCGCCGACGCCGCTGCCGCCTGAATCGGGCGCGCCGCCAGCTCGCTGGTCAGCCCCAGTTCGTCGCGCAAATGGCTGTCGAGCGCATTGTGTGCGGTCAGCTGCGCCGCGACCTGTTCGGCGAGCGGACGGTCGAGGCCGCGTTGCTGATAGATTTGCGTCAGCTCCTCAAGTTCCAGATCGGGAACGGTGGCAAGCTCGCGCTTCTCCTTGGCAATATCGGCCTTTTCGGCGTCGCCCTGCGAGCTGACCGAAACATATTCGCCCGCTGCCATCGACATCGCTCCGGCGACGAGCCCCGCAGTGCCGGTGACGAGGATCGTCGATGCCGACGCCCCCGCCGCGGCGACCCCGGCGATCAGGCTGGCGGTCGATACGATCCCGTCGTTGGCGCCCAGAATCGCGGCGCGCAGCCAGCCGATGCGGCTGGCGGCATGGGTTTCGCGATGCATGGACGGTCTCCTACCAGAAACGGATGACGCCGAACTGGTCGAACAGCGCTTCGTTGGAAATCAGGGCCAGTTGCTCGATCTGCGCCTGCGCGATCAGCATACGGTCGAACGGGTCGCGGTGCGGGATCGGCAGGGTGCCGGCGAGCCGGGCGTGGTCGGCCGTCAGCGGCAAGGGTTCGAGATTGTCCTTGGCGATTTCGTCCGAGAACTCGAGCGCATGGGCTCGCGCAAAATCGAGTTTTCCAACGCGGTGTTTCTGCGCGATTTCAAAAGCCGAGATGGCCGAGGCATAGATCGGTGCGTCGCGACTTTGCAGCAGGTCTTGTACGCGAGACGGCAACACGTCCGGCGAATAGGTTGCCCACAACAAGCTGTGGGTGTCGAGCAAATAGCCTTCGCTCACAGCTTGTCGTTGGGATCATCGGCGTCGCAATTCCACAACGCCAAGTCTTCTTCGGGCAACGGATCCCAAAAGCCGTCTTCCAAGGGGTCCTTACCGGGCGGAATCAGGTGCGCGAGGCGGCCGAGTTGCCGCTTTGGTTTGACCACATCCTTCACCGGCATCAGCTTGACCACCGGTTCCTTGCCGCGCGCGATCGTCACCTCTTCGCCTGCGAGGACGCGGGCGATCAGGCGCGACAGATTTGTCTTGGCCTCGTGGATGGTCACGATTGTCATACTGGCTAACTTAGCTAAGCCGGTTAGCTAAGTCAATATTGCAGTTGCAGCCCCGGCCGCGTCCAGCGCGTCTTCACCAGCCGCCCCGTCCCCGACAGCGTGATATAGGCATCCTGCCGGTCGGGGCCACCGAACGCGATGTTGGTGGTGAAAATATCGTCGGT
Source organism: Sphingopyxis solisilvae (assembly GCF_015475875.1). GTDB lineage: Bacteria > Pseudomonadota > Alphaproteobacteria > Sphingomonadales > Sphingomonadaceae > Sphingopyxis > Sphingopyxis solisilvae. The sequence continues at coordinate 115,875 of NZ_JADKYM010000009.1, forward strand.
CGCGACAAATTCGACCAGTTCGCCTGCGGGCGAGACGACGCTGATCCCGCATTCGCCGATCGTCGCGACGGCGATATTGCCGCTGGCTTCCATCGCAAGGCTGTCGAAGAATTTATAGCCCGCCGGGCGATAGAGCGGGATGCCGGGGCCGCCCGGGCCCGCGGCGTCGTCGACCTTGCCGGGGGCGACGATGTTGAACTGGGTCAGGCGGCAGGTATAGGTTTCGGCGGCGTAAAGCTTGGTTCCGTCGGGCGAGATGCCGATGCCGTTGGGATTGTAACTCGGGAAAATGACTTCCTCGATGAAACTGCCGTCGGCCTTGGCGTAAAAAATGCCGACGATGTCGTGGCAGCGTTTGGCATAATCGACCTTGCCATGGTCGGTGAACCAGAAGCCGCCATGGCCGTCGAACATCAGGTCGTTCGGGCCGCGCAGCGTGACGCCATGATCGCCGCTCTGGTACAGCACCTCGACTTCGCCGGTGGCGATGTCGATCCGCTCGATGCGCCCGCCCGAATAATCGTCGGCGATGCCGTGCGGCGCCAGATAACCGTTCGATTCGACATAGTTGAACCCGCCATTGTTGCAGCAGTACAGCTTGCCGTCGGGGCCGAATGCCAGGCCGTTGGGCCCGCCGCCAGGTTCGGCGATCACGTCTTTCTTTCCGCCCGGCCAACAGCGTGTGATTCGCCCCGGCGCGATTTCGGTAAGGATGACGCTGCCGTCGTCCATGACGACCGGCCCTTCCGGAAAGCGCAATCCGTCGGCGATCAATTCGAACTCGGCCATCCTCGTCTCCCTTGCTTGTCCACATTGGCTGTGCTTTGCGGCCATCATGCCCGTTCGATCGCTCTTCGCCACCAATTTTTACGAGGCCGATGTCGGCACCCCCGACCTGCTCGCCGAGCTGGAAGACAGCATCCGGATGTTTGCCGACGAAGACGGTGCCGGGCGGGCTTGGAGCCGCGACCACCGTTATAAGGGCTATACCAGCTATGCGAGCCTGAACGACCTGCCCGAGCGCGATCCGGCCTTTTACGACCTCAAGAAATTGCTCGACAAAGAGGTCAAGGCCTTTGCCAAGGCGTGCCACTTCGACCTCGCAAAGCCGCTGAAGCTCGACAGCCTGTGGGTCAATGTCCTGAAACCGGGCGGCACGCACAGCGGTCATATTCACCCTCACAGCATCGTGTCGGGCACCTTCTATGTCGCCGTCCCCCCGGGATCGGGGGCGCTCAAGCTGGAGGACCCTCGCCTGCCGATGCTGATGGCGGCGCCGGGGCGCACCGACGATGCGCCCGAGCATCTGCTGCCCTTTGTCTATGCCGAGCCCGCGGCGGGACGGGTGTTCCTGTGGGAAAGCTGGCTCCGCCACGAAGTGATGCCGCATTCGGGCAGGGGCGAGCGGATCAGCATCAGCTTTAACTATCGCTGAGCGCGACTATATGGACGCTATCTGACCAACCCCATTCCCGTTCGTGTCGAGCGAAGTCGAGACACGCCAGCGCAGCGCGAGACGCATCTCGACTTCGCTCGATGCGAACGGAATAGTTAGAAAGTCCCTCATGACCGCGACCTACGACGCCGACCTCCAGCTTTTCATTAACGGCGCCTGGCGGAGCGGTGAAGGGCGGGATGCGCGTCCGGTGTATAACCCCGCGACCGCGGATACGATCGCCGAACTGCCGGTCGCGACCGCTGCCGATCTTGACGAGGCGCTGGCGGCGGCAGTGCGCGGTTGGCCCGTGTGGCGTGCCAAGACCCCCGACGAGCGCGCCGCACTGATGCGCAAGGCGGCGGGCCTGATCCGCGAGCGGGCCGACCATATCGCGACGCTGCTGACGCTCGAACAAGGCAAGCCGATCGCCGAAGCGCGCGGCGAAGTGTTGTCGGCGTCCTCGCTGCTCGAGTATTTCGCCGAGGAGGGCAAGCGCATCGAAGGCCGCGTGGCACAGCGCCCCGCGGGGCAGCGCGCGATGGTGCTGCGCCAGCCGGTCGGGCCGGTCGCGGCGTTCAGTCCGTGGAATTTCCCGGTCAACCTGATGGTCAAGAAAATCGCCCCCGCGCTCGCCGCGGGCTGTGTCGTGATCGCGAAGGCGCCCGAGGAAACCCCCGGCTGCACCAGCGCGATCATGCGTTGCCTAGCCGACGCGGGCATTCCCGGTGACGTCGTTCAGCTGGTTTACGGCAATCCCGACATGATCAGCCGCCATCTCTTGGGCAGCGAGGTGATCCGCAAGGTCAGCTTTACCGGCTCGACCGCAGTCGGCAAGCATCTGATGAAGCTCGCTGCCGATCGGGTGCAGCGGATCACCATGGAACTGGGCGGCCATGCGCCGGTGCTGGTCTTTGACGATTGCGATCTGGAGAGCACGCTCGACCGCGTCGTCATGCAGAAGTTCCGGAACGCGGGACAGGTGTGCGTCTCGCCGACGCGTTTCTATGTGCAGGAAGGGATTTACGACGCCTTTGTCGCGGGGTTCGCCGCGCGTACGAAGAAAGTGAAGATCGGCAGCGGGCTCGACGCCGATACCCAGATGGGACCTTTGGCCAACGCACGCCGTATTCCGGCATTGGAGGCGCTTGTTGCCGACGCCAAGGCGAAGGGCGCGCGCGTGATTGCGGGCGGTGAGGCGACCGGTGACGGCTATTTCTTCCAGCCGACGGCGATCGCCGACGTGCCGGTCGAAGCCGATGCGATGAACAACGAACCCTTTGGGCCGATGGCGCTGATCCGCCCGTTCGCGAGCGAGGGCGAGGCGCTGGAACAGGCGAACCGGCTGCCCTACGGCCTCGCCGCCTTTGCCTTCACCGAGAACGGCCGCCGCATCAACCGCATCGCCGACGGCATCGAAAGCGGGATGGTCGGGATCAACAGCTTCGTCATTTCGGCGAACGACATGCCGTTCGGCGGGATCAAGGAATCGGGCTTCGGCAGCGAGAGCGGGCCGGAGGGGCTGGACGGTTATCTGGTGACCAAGGCGGTGCATATTTATTGAAAGTGACAATCCTCCCTGTCGCGCAGCGATGGGGAGGGGGACCGTCCGCGAAGCGGATGGTGGAGGGGCCGCGACGTCGCGTTATGGCCCCTCCGTCAGCGCTTCGCGCTGCCACCTCCCCATCGCTGCGCGACAGGGAGGATCCTTCTCAATCCCGCTCCAACGCCACAAAATCGCGCCCCATCGGCGCCAGATGCGCGCCGCCGTCGACGAAGATCGTTTGTCCGGTCACCGCTTCGGCGCGCGCCAGATAGACGACTGCGTCGGCAATCTGCCCCGGCGTCGGCAGCGTGCCGAGCGGCATACGCTGCGCCAGCCGTTCGATCTGGCCCGCCGAATAATCGTCGGTCGCCAGAGTTAGCCCCGGCGCGACCGCATTGACCCGCGCCCGGCCCCCGAACGCCACCGCCAGCGTTCGCGTCGCCTGCCACAGCGCGGATTTCGACAGGCTGTAGGCCAGCTGATCGGGGACCGGCTGCGCGACGCGCTGGTCGACGATGTTGACAATCGCCGGGCGCGCGCTGGGGCTGGCGGCGACCAGCGCCTTGGCCAGCATCACCGGGGCGTGGTGATTGATCTGCATCATTTCGGCGAGCGCCGCCGCCGACAGGTCGGTCCATTCGCCCTCGGCAAACAAAGCGGCATTGTTGACCAGCAGATCCGGGGCGCGGCCGAATTTATCGATGACTGCCGGGATCAACGCATCGACCGCCGCCGGATCGGACAGGTCGGCGGCGAAGCGGTGGCTGATCGCGCCGGTTTCGGCCAGCGCGTCGGCGAGCACGGGGTCGGCGTCGCCCGGGCTGCGCTTGTGGATCGCCAGCACATAGCCTTCGCGCGCCAGCCGCGCCGAAATCGCGGCGCCGACGCGGTGGAGCCCGCCCGTGACGAGAGCGAGCTTTTGCGTCATTTGCCCAAAGTCCTACGGCTCCGCCGCATGGTGATCCCGATCGCTTCGCCTTCCTCGGCGATCGCCAGCTTGACGATCTTGACCTCGACCTCTTCGACCTTGTCGTCCTGCAGGAATAGCGTGTCGATGATATGGTCGGCGACGCTTTCGATCAGCACAAAATGCACGTCCTTCGGAATTCCTTCGGTCGCGGCGAATTTCAGGTGCATGTAATTTTTCGACGCGCTCAGCGGCGTCGTCGGGGCATAGTGATCGGCCATCGCCAGCCGGGCACGCACCGCGATGCGCAGCGGCTGCGGCAGGTGGGTTTCTTCGGAATAAATGCCGGTCAGCACCTCGGTGGTGATCCCGTCCACTTCCAGCCACAATGTATCGGTCACAAGATATTCCTGTTCGACGGGACCGTTATTCGGCTTTCCTTCGCCGACCCCGGACCCTAAAGCGCCGCCGCATTAGCGAAAGGGTGCGCGTTGGTCGAGTTACTTCCATTGTCGGACATCGAACCATCGGCGGTCGAGGCGCTGCTCGACGCTGCGTTCGGGACCGACCGGTTTGAACGCACCGCCTATCGCATCCGCAAAGGCATGAATGCGGTGCCCGCGCTCAGCTTTGCCGCCGTCGAGGCCGACGCGCTGATCGGCACGATCCAGTGCTGGCCGGTCGCGCATCGCGCCGCCGATGGCGCGGTCACGCCGCTGGTCATGGTCGGGCCGGTTGCGGTGCGCCCCGACCTTCAGCGCGGCGGGCATGGCCGCGTGCTGATGGCGCATATGCTGGCGGCGGCAGAAACCGCGGCCGACGGCGCGCTGATGATGATCGGCGATCCCGAATATTATGGTCGCTTCTTTGGCTTCACCGTCGATGCGACGGGGGCGTGGGGTTTGCCCGGGCCTTATGAAAAGCGCCGCCTGCTGGCGCGTGCGGTTAACGGGCATATGGTGCCGACAGGTGCGGGGAAGATCGGCCCGCGGCTCTAAACAAGTCGTCATTGCGAGCGTAGCGAAGCAATCCAGAGCGGTTTACGCCCACTCTGGATTGCCGCGTCGCTTCGCTCCTCGCAATGACGACGTTTGATCTTGGCGGGGTTGCGCCCGTCGCTCACACTCCTATGTCGGATGGATGGTCTCCCCCCTGCCTTCGCTTCCCAAAGACTTCGCGCAGCTCTCACTCACCGAGGCGGCCGAACTGCTCGCGGCGCGCAAGCTGCCGCCGGTTGACCAATGGCATCCCGAGCGCAGCGGCGACAGCTTCATGGAAATCCGCGCCGATGGCAGCTGGTATCATGAGGGTGGGCGGATCAACCGGGCCGCGATGGTCAAGCTCTTCTCGACGATCCTGCGCCGCGAAGCCGACGGCACCCATGTGCTCGTCACCCCCGCCGAGCGGCTGAGCATCGCGGTCGAGGACACGCCCTTTCGCGCGGTCGAGATGAAAAGCGAGGGCGCGGGCAAGGACCGCAACCTCGTCTTTCGCCTCGATACCGACGACCTTGTCATGGCCGGACCCGACCACCCGCTCAGCTTTGGCCGCGACCCCGACCAGCCCGACCCGCGGCTGCATGTCCGCGGCGCTGTGGGTAACGGGCTGGAGGCGCGGATCGACCGGGCGCTTTATTATGAGATCGTCGAGATGGCGCTCGCCGACCAAAGCGATCCGCCCGCGATCTGGTCGAACGGCGCACGTTTTCCGTTGGTCGAGTGCTGATGCTTTCCGCCAAGCTGCGCGCCGCGCTCGACAATCTGCTGCCCGATGCGGGCGAGGACGAGGCCTATCTCGGTACGCCGACGCTCCGCGATGCCGCGGTGCTGATCGCCTTTACCGACCGCCCCGACCCCGGCGTCATCCTGACCCAGCGGCCGCAATGGCTGCGCAGCCATGCGGGACAGGTCGCCTTTCCGGGCGGCAAGATCGATCCCGACGACCGCGATGCGGTCGATGCGGCGCTGCGCGAGGCGGAGGAAGAGATCGGCCTGGGGCGCCGCGATGTCATGGTGGCGGGGGTAACCGAACCCTATCGGTCGGGCAGCGGCTATCACATCACCCCGGTTCTGGGGGTCATCCCGCCCGACCTGCCGCTCGACCCCAATCCCGACGAGGTCGAGGACTGTTTCGAAGTGCCGCTCGACATCCTGTTCGATCCCGCCAATTATCGCCGCCAGCAGGCGCATTGGCAGGGGCATGACCGGCATTATTACGACATGGACTGGCAGGGACGGCGGATCTGGGGCGTGACGGCGGGGATCATCGTCAATCTCGCGCGGCGGATGCCCGCAGGGTGGCACCGGTGATCCGGCTGCCCGATGCCGAGTGGCGTTTGCGTCCCGGACTGCGGCGGATCATCGACGCGCTGGGCGCCGATGGCGGTGCGGTGAAGATCGTCGGCGGGGCGGTGCGCGATACGCTGCTGGGTCTGCCCGTCACCGATGTCGATCTGGCAACACCGCTCCGGCCCGACGACGTGATGCGGCGGCTGGAAGGCGCCGGGATCAAGGTCATCCCGACGGGCATCGCGCATGGTACGGTGACCGCGGTCGCCAGCGGCGACCGGCACGAGATCACGACGCTGCGCCGCGACGTCGAAACCGACGGCCGCCGCGCGACCGTCGCCTTTGCTGATGAATGGCGCGACGACGCCGCGCGGCGCGATTTCACGATCAACGCGCTCTACGCTGATCCCGCGACCGGCGCGATCGACGATTATTTCGGCGGGCTCGACGATCTGCAGGCGGGATGCGTGCGCTTTATCGGCGACGCGGCCACGCGGATCGCCGAGGATCATCTGCGCATCCTGCGCTTCTATCGCTTTGCGGCGCGCTTTGGCCGCGGCGAGCTGGAACCCGCAAGCCACGCCGCCGTGGTTGCGGCGCGCCAGTCGCTCAAAAGCCTGTCGCGCGAACGGATCGCCGATGAACTGGGCAAGATATTGGCCTTGCCCGACCCGCGCGCGATCGTCGGCCAGATGGCCGCGGACGGCATATTTGCGGTGCTGCTGCCCGAACTCGATCCGGATTTTGCTCGCACGCTCGACCGGTTGTGTGCGAGCGAGGTGGCCGCCGGGGTGCCGGCGGTCGGCCATCGCCGTCTTGCCGCGCTGCTTCCCGCCGACGCGGCGATGGCCGAGCAGGTGTCGAGCCGCCTGCGCCTGTCGACGCGGCAGCGCAAATATCTGGCCGCCGTCGCGGCGCATCGCGGCGATGTCGCGCGGCCGATCCGGCAACTGGCGCATGCCATCGGGATCGATGCCGCGCGCGACGTCCACCTGATTGGGGGTGACGCGTCAGCGGTAAAGGATCTGGCGGGATGGGCCGTGCCGCGGCTACCGCTGAAGGGCGGCGACATCGTTGCCCGCGGAATCGCAGCGGGTCCGGACGTCGCGCGGATTTTGAAGGCGGTCGAGGCGGCCTGGGTCGCCGAAGATTTTCCCGGCGCGGTCCGGGTCGCCGAACTGGTCGATCAGAAAATCGGACGCAGCAGCGACTGACGCCAGAAATCGAGCGCGGCGGGTCCATCGAGCGGGCGCGCGAACAGATAGCCCTGCCCGAAATCGCAACCGAGCGCGGACAGCAACCGCGCTTGATCGGCGGTCTCGACACCTTCGGCGGTGGTCCGCATCCCCAGCACTTCGGCCAGGCTCTGGATCGTGCGGACGATTGCCACCTTGTCGCGGTCGTCGACCATATGTTCGACAAAGCTGCGGTCGATCTTGAGCACGTCGATCGGCAGCCGCTGCAGATAGGCAAGGTTCGAATAGCCGGTGCCGAAATCGTCCATCGCGACGCGGGCGTCGAGCGCCTTCAACTCGCTGAGCACCGACAGCGCCAGATCGGGGTCGCCGATGATCGCGCTTTCGGTCAGCTCGATCATCAACCGCTCGCCACCGATCTTGTGTTTGTCGAGCGCCTGGCGAACCACCCCCGCGACATCGTCGCGCAGCAACTGGATCGCCGATACGTTGACCGAAAAATAACAGTCGACCGTCTTGCCGCCATTCTGCCGGTCCCAGTCGGCGAGCACCGCCGCCGCCTTGCCGATCGCCCATTGGCCAAGCGGGACGATCAGTCCGGAATCCTCGGCAATCGGGATAAACTCGCTGGGCGAAATCGGTAGGCCGTCCTGCTTGTCCCAGCGCGCGAGCGCCTCGAACCCCGCGACCTTGCCCGTGGCAAGTTCGACCAGCGGCTGGAAGGCGAGGTGGAGCCGGTCCTCCTCGATCGCGTTGCGCAATTCGGTTTCGAGGCCGAAGCGGTTGTCCGACAGCATTGCCGATTCGGGTTCGTAAATTTCGATGCGATCGGTTTGTTTGGCGCGCTTGAGCGCAATTTGCGCATGGCGGATCTGGTCGGCGATATCGCTGTCCGCGGCCGACTGGATCGCACAGCCGAGCGCGCAATCGACGCTGACCTTCAGTTCGCCGATGCGGAACGGATGATCGAAGCAGCCGCGAATACGCCGCGCCATTTCACGCACGTCGGCACGACCGCCCGCGACGCGGGTCGAAATCGCAAACTCGTCGCCGCCAGTGCGCGCCAAAATGTCGCCGCTGCGCAGCGAAGACTTCAATCGCCGTGCCACGGTGATGATCAATTCATCGCCCGCCATCGGCCCGATATGTTCGTTGATCCGGCTAAACCGCGCGAGATCGAGCAGCAGAATCGCATGGTCGGTCCCGGCGCCAATGGCGATGCCGCGATGTTCGACCATTTCCTCGAAACCGGCGCGGTTGGGCAGGCCGGTCAGGCTGTCCGACACCAGTTCGCGGCGCAAATTGCGCTCGGTCATCATCTCCTGCGTGCGGTCGATCAGCGTCAGCAGGAACAGGCTTTCGTCGCCCGATTCGGTGGGCAGTGGTCCGATCGACCCGCGCAGGTCGCGCGCCGCGACGCCGTCGCCGAGCTGGCAGGAAAATTCCTGGGTATCCTCGGGGTTCTGCGCCGCACATTCGATCGCACGCAGCAGCGCGATGGGGGCGTCGGCGCCAGCGGGCGACAACCCCAGCCGGTCGAATGCGACATTGCTGGCGTGCAGGCGAAAATTGCCGCGCGCGAGGGGACGGATCAGCGCCGCCGGTACCGGGAGGGCGTCGATCCAGCCGACGAACAACAAGGGCCGGTCTTCGCCGGTTCTATCGATAGGCATAACAGCGGGTTTTGTGCGACCTTTCCCCATTGGCCATGGCGTAACGGGGTGGGAGTAAAGAAGCTATTTACGGCAACATGAAAATGCGGTCAGCCGAACCGATTGTTGCGCGGGAATCCGGTTGGCGGCATCCGGCCCGCAGCGCCGCGCGCGACGCGCCAGGGCGCGAGATCATTTTCGGTGCGCGTGCGCCCGCTGTCGCCGCCCATCGCCCAGCTCAACCCATCGGCAAAGGCGAAGCTGACCGCATCCGACAGGCCGCCGTCGCGATAGCGTTGCAGCATCACGCCCTGGCCGCGCGCCATCACCGGGACTTCGGCAAGCGGAAAGACGACGAGCTTGCGGTTCTCACCGACCACCGCGACGCTGTCGTCGCCCGGCGCTATCGGCCGCACGACGGCCAGCGCGGCCTTGGGCTTCAGGTTGACGACATTGCGCCCCTTGCGCGTCTCGGCCACGACCTCGGCCATTTGCGCGATAAAGCCGTGGCCGCTCGTCGAGGCGAGCAGCAAGCGGCCTTCGGCGCTCGCCGGGATCATTGCGACGATGCGCGCCTCCGGATCGATATCTACCATCAGCCGCAGTGGTTCGCCAAAGCCGCGTCCGCCCGGCAGCTTGTCGGCGCCGATGGTGAAGAAGCGCCCGTCGCTCGCCGCGATCAGCAGCTTGTCGGTGGTCTGCGCGTGCGCGGCGAAGAGCAGCTCGTCGCCTTCCTTGAATTTGAACTCGCCCCACTGGTCGGGCGCGACATGGCCGCGCTGCGCGCGGATCCAGCCGCGCTTCGACAGGATGACCGTGACTGGTTCTTTCTCGATCATCGCGTCGAGCGGAATCTCGCGCGCCGGGGCGGCTTCGGAAATCGTCGTGCGCCGCGCGCCCAGCAGCGTTTCGAGCCCGTAAACTGCGCGCAATTTTTCCAGATCCTTGCGTAGCCGCGTCTTCTGCCGCGCCGGACTGTCGACCAGTTTCGCCAGCTCTTCGCGCTCGGCGGTCAGATCGGCCTGCTCGCGCTTCAGCTCCATTTCCTCGAGCTTGCGCAAGGACCGCAGCCGCATGTTCAGGATTGCCTCGGCCTGCCGGTCGGTCAGGATGAATTCTTCGATCATCACCGGCTTGGGCTCGTCCTCGGTGCGGATGATTTCGATGATCCGGTCGAGGTTGAGGAAGGCGATGATGTAACCCGCGACCAGCTCCAACCGGTCGTCGATCTTGTTGATCCGGTGCTGGGCGCGGCGGACCAGCACGACGATCTGGTGCTGGAGCCATTCGGTGAGCAATTGGTGCAGCCCCATCACCTTCGGCGTCCGCGTCGCGTCGAGGACGTTGAGGTTGAGCGCGAAACGGCTTTCGAGGTCGGTCAGCCGGTACAGGCTTTCCTTCAGCACCTCTGGGTCGACATTGCGGCTCTTGGGCTCGAGGATAATGCGCAGATCCTCGGCGCTCTCGTCACGGACATCTTCCAGGATCGGCAATTTCTTGTCGGCGATCAGCTGCGCAATCTGTTCGATCAGCTTGCCCTTGGCGACCCCATAGGGGATCTCGCTGATGACAAGCTGCCAGGTGCCGCCGGGCAGTTTTTCGATCCCGCTGTCTTCCCACGCGCCGTCGGTACCCTTGCCGGTCGAAAACCGCGCGCGGACGCGGAACCCGCCGCGGCCGGTGGCATAGGCGTGGGCAATCGTTTCGGCGCTATCGACGACGATGCCGCCGGTCGGGAAATCGGGGCCTTTGACATGCTCGAGCAGCTCGGCCAGCTCGGCCTGCGGATTTTCGATCAGCAGCAGCGCGGCGCCAATCACCTCGGCGGCGTTGTGCGGCGGGATGTTCGTCGCCATGCCCACCGCGATCCCGCTCGCGCCATTGGCGAGCAGGTTCGGGAAGAGGCCCGGCATGATCTCCGGCTCCTCGTCCTCGCCATTATAGGTCGGCCTGAAATCGACCGTGCCCTCGTCGAGCCCCTGCATCAGGTCGATCGCGACGCGGGTCAGCCGCGCCTCGGTATAACGATAGGCGGCGGCGTTATCGCCGTCGATATTGCCGAAATTGCCCTGGCCGTCGACCAGCGGGTAACGCAGCGAAAAATCCTGCGCGAGGCGGACCATCGCGTCATACACCGCCGTGTCGCCGTGCGGATGGAATTTGCCGATCACGTCACCGACGACGCGCGCCGATTTCTTGTAACCCTGCGACGGGTCAAGCCGCATCGCGCGCATCGCCCACAAGAGGCGGCGGTGGACCGGCTTCAATCCGTCGCGCAAATCGGGCAGCGAGCGGGCAGTGATCGTCGACAGCGCGTAAACCAGATAGCGTTCGGACAGCGCGCTGCCGAACGGCGTGTCGGTCATGCCGGGAACGGGGTCTGGATTGTCGGGATCGTCGGTGGTGGTCGCCATGGTCGCGGCGCGATAGCAAGGCTAACGCATCAAGGCAAAGGGCGATCGGGGCCGTGAGTGCTGCTTCGCGCCGAGGTCGCCGCGATGCAGCCTTTTCATGCCGTCCGTTCCCGCATCAGAGCGACTATTTCAACCGGCCGGCGACGCGCGTCATCAAATCCATTCGTTCATGCAGAATTGCCACGATCAGCGCGGCGGCATTTTCGCGCGGCAGGCAGAAAATATAATGATGCTGACAATGAACCGCCCGCAATCCGGGATGGATCTCGCTCAAATCCTTCCCGGCCTGCTTGCCATCGACGATTTTCTCGATGCAGCGGGTCAGTTTCGCGACATAGTTTCAGGTTTGATCGTCGCCCCATTCGGCGCGGGTGTAGCGAATAATCGCTCGAAGGTCGGTCTCCGCTTCCGGAAGCAGGACATAGCCAGGCGTCAAGCGTCGCGGTCCGTCGCCAACTCCTCCGCCACAATCTCGTCGATGCTTTTGCCCGAAACGTCGCCCGCCAGTCCGTTGGCAATGCGTTGCTGCAACAAGGTTTTCAGCTCTTGCCACGCCTCGATATCGCTAGTTGCGGAAGGAAACAGGCGTTCCAGCGCATATTGCCGGATCGTCTTGCCTTGCAACGCAGCCATCGCTTTCAAATTCTGGTGCTGCTGGTCCGAAATATCGATCGTCAGGCGGCTCATATCAAAACTCCAGACATCAGGCTTTACACATTACCACAAATGTGGGTTTGTGCATAGTGCCGGTGCTGCCGTGTGGGGCGGTCAGTCCGCGTAAGCCTTCACCAGGTCGAACATATAGTCGCGTCCGACATACACCGATTTGACCTCCATCCGTTCGTTCAGCCCGTGCGCGCCGTTGCCGTCCGGGTCCCACCACATGCCGGGAATGCCATAGGTTGGGATGCCGATCGCGCCCAGGAAGGTCGCGTCGGTATAGCCATTGGCCATCGACGGAATGACCTTCAGCCCGGGCCAATATTTGGCGACCAGCTTTTCCATCGGGCCGATGATCTTGGGATCGAGTGGCGGCGCGGGCGGGGCAGGGCGTTTGGGCGGCAGCTGCGTGATGGTAACGCCGGGGTCGCCGATCACGCGCGCCAGCTCGTCGCGGATCGATTCGATGCTGTGCCCCGGAAAGATGCGGCAGTTGATGTTCGCCCCGGCGCGCTGTGGCAGCGCGTTGGCGGCGTGGCCGCCGTCGAGCAGGGTCGCGACGCAGGTCGTGCGCAAATTGCTGTGCAGGAACGGGTCCTTGTTGACGATCGCCTCGGCGTCCTTGTCGGCGAGGTTCTTTGCCAGCGCGACCATCGCGGCGCCGGTGGCATCGGCGCGCAAGGCGCCCGCCTCGGCAAAATAGCGCCGCGTCGTATCGGTCATTTCGGCGGGGAAGCGATGTTCCTCGATCTTCGTCACCGCGCGCGCGAGCTGGTAAATCGCATTGTCGGGGACCGGCGCCGAACTATGACCGCCGGGATTGCGCGTTTCGAGGCGGAAATTGGCAAAGGTCTTTTCGCCGACCTGCACCGACTGGCCGATCACCTTGCCTTTGCCGTCGCTGTCGCCGCCGCCGCCTTCGTTCAGCGCAAATTCGGCGTCGATCAGGTCGCGCTTGTTCGCGGCGAGCCATTCGATGCCGTTGAACGCGCCATTGGTTTCCTCGCCGCAGGTCAGCGCCATCTTGACCGTGCGTTTGGGCTTGTAGCCCCCCTGTTGAAAACGGATCAGCGTGTCGACCCACACCGCCGCCTGCGATTTGATGTCGGCGGTGCCGCGGCCGTAAAAATAGCCATTTTCCTCGACCATGATGAACGGGTCGCGCTCCCAATCCTCGCGCTTCGCCTCGACGACGTCGATATGCGCGATCAGCAGGATCGGTTTTGCGGTCTTCGAGGTGCCGGGATAGACCGCGACCAAGCCGCCCTCCTTGGGCTTTTCGGGGATCGCAAACAGCGTCAGCTGGCTTTCCGGAATGCCCGCCGCCCGCAACCGCGTCGCCATGCGTTCGGCGGCCAGCGTGCAACTTCCCGACGACAGCGTCGTGTTGGTTTCGACCAGTTCCTTGTAAATCTCGCGAAACGCCAGCTGGTCGGGGCGCGCTGTCGGATCGGCGGCGAGCGCGGGCGTGGTGACCGCCAGCGTGGACAGCAGCAGCGAAGCCAGCATTTTCATAGAATGTCTCTCCCCGTTTCGCCTTGCGAAGGGAGCAGAAAGCGCCGCGGGCCGCAACCCGTCATCGCGCCCTCTTGCGAAGCCTGGATCTTTCGCGCAAGCCGTGCGCCGGGTAGAGGAGAGTGCGTGACCGCCATCATCGATGAACCGCCGGGTCCGGTGGCACGCTTTGTGCGACGCGTGCTGCTGGCGCTGTACCGGCTGCGCGGCTGGAAGGCCGTCGGCGTCGTTCCCGAACCGCGGCGCTTCATCCTGATCGCGGCGCCGCACACCAGCAACTGGGACTTCGTCAATTTCCTTGGGCTGACCGCCGATCTGAAAATCCGTCCGCATTTCATGGCAAAACTGTCGCTGTTCCGCTGGCCGCTCGGTGGCTTCATCCGCCAGATGGGCGGCGTAGCGGTCGACCGGCGCGGCGGCGGCAATGTCGTGCAGCAGATGGTCGACGAATTTGCGCGCCGCGCCGAATTCATGCTCACCGTCGCGCCCGAGGGGACGCGCGGCAAAACCCGGAAATGGCGCACCGGCTTTTACCAGATCGCCATGGCGGCGAAGGTGCCGATGGTGGTCGGCATGATGGATTATGGGACCAAGACCGGCGGGCTGGGCCCGCTGATCTGGCCGAGCGGCGATTTTCGCGCTGACATGCTGAAGGTGCTCGAGGTGTATCGCACCTGCATCCCCAAAATTCCCGAGCGCGCGGTGCGCTCGATCGACGATATTGTCGGCGACGACGACCCCGAAATGGAGATGCGTGCATGACCGACCTGCTGACATTGCTGGCGATCAATTTTGCAGGGTTGCTTGGGGTGATCCTGATTCTGTGGGCGATTTCGGTCGCGATCCGCGACGTGTCGTTCATCGACGCCTTCTGGGCGTTCGGCATGGTGCTGCTGGCATGGGGCGCGGCATGGCAGGCGGGGTTTGATGCGCTCCATGCCAAATTGCTGCTCGGGCTCACCAGCCTGTGGGGACTGCGGCTGGCGATCCACCTGATGCTGCGTTGGGTGGGGCATGGCGAGGATCCGCGCTATGTCAAAATCCTGTCGCGGACGATGGAAACGAAAAAGTGGAGCTGGGCCAAGACGGCGCTGCTCACCGTGTTCCTGACCCAGGCGCCCTTGCTGTTCATCACCTGCCTCCCCGCGCAGATCGGCATCTGGGCGAGCGGCGGCGCGGCGGCGGACGGCGTTGGCATCCTCGCGATTGTCGGCGTAGTCGCGGCGCTGATCGGCATCGCGTTCGAGACGATCGGCGATGCGCAGCTCGATGCGTTCCGCAAAAATCCCGCGAACAAGGGGCAGGTGCTCGACACCGGGCTGTGGCGTTACACCCGCCATCCCAATTATTTCGGCGACGCGCTGACCTGGTGGGGGCTGTGGCTGATCGCCGCCGACATCGGGCCGTGGGTCGCGCTGGCCAGCGTGATCGGGCCGATGTTCCTGACCTTCACCCTGACCAAATGGTCGGGCAAGGCGCTGCTCGAAAAGGGGCTGCACAAGACGCGGCCCGACTATGCCGCCTATGTCGCGCGCACCTCCGGTTTCATTCCATGGCCACCAAAGACCAAGGTCTAGGCGGCGCGGCGCTGGCCGCCGACGCCAGTGCCCTTGGCGACGCCCCGCGCATCCGCGCAATCCTGACCGAAGCCGCGCGCGCGGGCCGCGCGGTCAGCTATTCCGAACTGCTCGGCGACCTGGGCTTCCGCTTCACGCGGCCCAAGATGCGCGCGCTGTGCAAGACCTTGGCCGAGGTCGACCGGCTGTGCGCGCTGGACGGCGAACCCGACCTCGCGGTGCTGGTGGTGCGCGAAAGCGACCGGCTGCCGGGGCAGGGCTGGTGGGTCGGCGGCACGGCGCTCCTGCTCGGTTACGACGGCCCGTGGGAGGGGGCCGCGGCGGCGCAGTTTATCCGCGGGCAGCAACAGGAGGTGTTTGATTATTGGGAGGGGCGGTAGGCGCGGCGTCTGTCCCCGATAAAGCTCTGCGCGGCGAGCCAGCTCGACAACAGTGCGAAATATTCGGGCGAATCGGGCCGTTCGGTGCCGTCGTGCTTGGGGTCGAGCGATGCCTTGAGGTCCGCCGACATTACCATCGCATGATCGGCGCCCGCGATCACATGCACGTCCATCCTGGGCATTTGCGCAGCGATGGCTTTCAGGCGCTCCGCGGACTCGGCGACCGGTACGACTGCGTCATCGGCGCCAAAAAGGACGAGGATCGGCACCGTGACGGCCTTGAGATTGACCAGCGGATCGTTTTCGATTTCCTTGCGCCACCCCGACACTTCGCGGTCGCGGACGGTTTCACCCATGTAGAGATATTTGAACCACGGCTTGGTCTTGATCCCGTCGAGCTTTGCCTGCGCGTCGGCGCGCATCACCGTGCCGCGCATATAATTATCGACCGCCTTGCGCGCCGCGACCATCTGGTCGATGTCGCCCTGCGAATAACCATTGGCCTTCAAATGGTTGGTCGAGGAAAAGATCATCTGAAGGTCGGCGGTGACGACCGGAGCCGACACCGCGATGACAAAGGCGATGTCGGGGCTTCGCGATGCAGCCAGCGGCGAAATCCAGCCGCCCTGGCTCAATCCCCACGTCCCGATACGCCGCGCATCGATGCGCGGATCGGTTTTCAGATGCTGGACCGCAGCGATCGCGTCGTCGGCGAGGATCGCGAAATCGCCGCCGGCCGTTACCGTACCGGATCCGCCCGATCCCCGCCGATCATAGGTAAAGACCGCGATACCGAGCGCCGGCAGGACGGTTTTCAGATGATCGTAGAGCGAGGCTGTCTGCAACGGCGACGATGCGCTGTGGGTGACGACAACCGCGGACACCGGGTTGCTGGCGCCGGGCATATGGAGCGTTCCCGAAAGCTCGACATCGCCGTTCTTGAACGTGCGATCCTCCACCAGCACCTGGGTCGTCGCGGGCGCGCTCCATGGCAGTTTGGGCTGCATCTCGGTTGCTGCGGCAGGCTGAAACGCTGCCAGAGCCGAAACAAGAACGAATAAACCTGCGGCTTTGTGCATCAATGGACTCCCGGGGAAAGTTGGTCCGAGGCTATAACAAGCGTCAACCACCAGTCAAAATTTTCGGAGCGTCGACCGGGATTGCTATCGCACCGCCCCCGATCTGATTCAGGGCCCTCGGCCGCGGATTTCGCCGGAACGACGAAGGGGGCGGGCCGATGCGGCTCGCCTATTTCTTCAGCCCAATCTCTCTAAGCCGCTCCTGCAAATATTCATCCGCCATAATCGACGTCGGGTACAGGTTCGGATGCGCATCATCGATGCAGCTTTCCAGCGTCACGATCGGATAGTCCGAGCGGAAGTGCAGGAAAAACGGCATCGAATAACGCGCCACGCTCGCACGGCCCGCGTCGGGGTTGCGGACGCGGTGGGTGGTCGAGGGGAGCTTGTTGTTGGTCAGACGTTGCAGCATGTCGCCGACATTGACCGCCATCGCGCCCGGCGGCGGGCTGACCGGGAGCCAGCTGCCGTCCTTGTCGAGGATTTCGAGGCCGGCTTCTTCAGCGCCCAAGAGCAGCGTGATCGTGTTGATATCCTCATGCGCCTCGGCGCGAATGCCCTTGGCGGGCGCCTCGACGGGGGGATAGTGGAGCAGGCGCATCACGCTGTTGCCGTCGAGCACCGTGTCGTCGAAGAAATCGGGCGCGAGGCCAAGGTAGCGGGCGATGCCCGACAGCAATTGGCCGCCGACGCGGTCGAATTCGGCGAATAATTTGTCGTAGACCGCGCGAAACCCTTCGACCTCGGCGGGCCAGACATTGTTCGGCTGCTGCGCGGCGAGGCGGTGGCCGGCGGGCAGGTCGCGGCCGACGTGCCAGAATTCCTTGAGGTCGACTTCCTTGGCGCCCTTGGCGATCTCGGTCCCGAACGGGGTGTAGCCGCGCGCGCCGCCGCCGCCGGGGATGTGATAGGCGCGCTTGGTGTCTTCGGGCAGCGCGAAGAAATCCTTCGCCTTCGCCCAGGCGTCGTCGATCAGCGCGGGGTCGATGCCATGATCGGTGATCATCGCAAAGCCGAAGCGTTCGAACGACGCGCCGAAGTCTGCGGCGAATTTCTCGGCGGGCAACGACATGGAAATGACGGGAACGGCGGCGGTCATGCTGTAATGTCCATTATGCTGGTGCTGTGGCGCGCCATGGCGAAGGGCCACCGGCGCATCTTTGACATGAACCGGATTTAGGCGCTGCTGCGCCGCAGCGAAAGGAAAAAAGGCGCCTTCCGCCGCGCCTGCGGCTCGGCTAAGCCGCTCACCATGAGCAAGCAATATTGGCTGATGAAATCCGAACCCGACGCCTATCCATGGGAGCAGCTGGTGCGCGAAGGCACAGGCATCTGGGACGGGGTGCGCAATCACACTGCGAAGCTGAACCTGAAAGCGATGCAAGTC
This sequence comes from Sphingopyxis solisilvae, assembly GCF_015475875.1. Classification (GTDB taxonomy): domain Bacteria; phylum Pseudomonadota; class Alphaproteobacteria; order Sphingomonadales; family Sphingomonadaceae; genus Sphingopyxis; species Sphingopyxis solisilvae. The sequence continues at coordinate 133,911 of NZ_JADKYM010000009.1, forward strand.
GGCGACGAGGCGCTGTTTTACCACAGCAATATCGGCAAGGAATGTGTGGGGATCATGCGGATCACCGAAACCGCCTTTCCCGATCCGACCGCCGAGGAAGGGTCGCCCTGGGTCGTGGTGCGCGTCGAACCGGTGCGGGCACTCACGCATCCGGTGACGCTGGCGGCGATCAAGGCCGATCCGAAACTCGTCGATATGGACCTGATCCGCCAGTCGCGGCTGTCGGTCGGGCGCGTGACGGCCGCCGAATGGAAGCATATTTTGAACAAGTCGGAGACGGTGGAGGGCTGACACCCGAATCCTCCCTGTGGCGAAGCCATGGGGAGGTGGCAGCGCGAAGCGCTGATGGAGGGGCCATGGCGCTAGGGTGTCGCCCCTCCCCCATTCGCTGCGCGAACGGTCCCCCTCCCCATGGCTTCGCCACAGGGAGGATTTTTACTTCTGACGCAACTTGACCTGCAAATGCTTCGCCACCGACGGGTGCAGCGGGTGGACGAACTCGCAGCCATAGTTGTTGCCGTCGGCGCGGCGCACAATGGCTTCCAGCGGTTGCAGGCCGGGCAGGTTCACCCAGATATGCTTGCCGATCTGCGGCCGGAAAAAAGTGACCATGCGGAACCCGGTCGACGACAGGTCGAACAGCTCGACATCAAAAGGGTTCAGCCCAGGCTCGCGATAACGGGCATGCCCCTTGACCGGCGCCCGTTCGGCGCGGCGCCCGGTGACGGCGGGCCGCTTGGTTTCGATGATGCGATTTCCCAACACTGTCGTGGTCCCAGCTTTCTTATCTTCGTGCGCCCTTTCTACCGTGTCGCTGGTTACCTCGAAGTGAAGAAACGTGGTGAATTTTGCCTACATCGGCGGGGTGTTGCCGACTGTCATCAACTGGCTCGGAAACGGGGTCGCAAGCGCCACTGCATCGCGCCATTCGCCGCTCAGCCAGACGGCGTGTTGATCGGGGTGCAGGATCACCGGCATCGCGTGCGGCTGGTGGCGGCTGACGAGGCGGTTGGGGTCGGTGGCCAGCATCGCAAAACAGGGCCAATCCTCGCCTTGGCGGTGGATTCCGGCAAAAGCGAAGATCGGCAGCGACGGCACTGAAAACCAGTGCTGGCGCCGCGCACCGTCGGGCCCCGACCACGCGGCGAAGGCGGTGGCGGGGATCAGGCAGCGCAGTTCGGCGTGGCGCAATGTGCCGATCCAGAACGGGCTTTGCAGGTTGCGGACGTGGGTGACCGGCCGGTCGCCGCGCGGCGGGGGCGGCACGCCCCACAGCTTCGGGCGCAGGAAACGGCGCGCGCCGCCGCGGCCGTCGCTGACGATCACCGGTGCGGGGCGGCCGGGTGCGACATAATCGCCCGTCCACGGGTCGTCGCCCGCCTCGGCAGCAAACGTCTCGGCGATCGCGGCGGCGGGGGCGTCGAGACGGTAAAGGCTTGTCATCGCGGGGGGTTCAGTCGGTCCCGCGCACCCGTCCGCGCCCGGCTTTGACGCTGCTGCGCGCCTTTTTGCTGTCAACCCGGCGCGCTTTGGCGGCCTTGCTCGGCTTGGTCTTGATCCGGCGCTCGGGGCGCACCAGCGCGGCATCAATCAGCGCCGACAGGCGCTCGCGCGCATCGGCGCGGTTGCCTTCCTGGGTTCGGTACCGCCGTGCCAGGATGATCAGCTCGCCATCGATGGTCATCCGGCTACCTGCCAGCGTTTTCAAGCGCTTATAGGCCTCGGGATCGAGCCCCAGCGCATAAACATTGACGCGCAACTGGCACGCGGTCGCGACCTTGTTGACATTCTGCCCGCCCGGACCGGTGCCGGCGAGAAACTTCTCCGAAATCGCGCTTTCCGGAATGTCAGCCACGCGTTGGTTCGGCCCCCTCCGGCGCGGCAAAGCCCAATGCGATGAAGCTGTCGGGGAAGGGCGCTTCGGCGATTATTGACGGCTTGACGTCACGTTTTACCACCAGCCGCTCGGCGTGGAGCAAAGTGCGGGTTTTGGTGCCGCCGCGCCCGTAAACCGGATCGCCGACAAGCGCGAAGCCGAGCCCCTCCAGCGCGTGGACGCGGATCTGATGGGTGCGGCCTGTTTCGGGGCGGAAGCGCAGCAAACTGCGGCCATCGACCACCGCCAGCTTCTCCCAATGCGAAATCGACGGCTTGCCTTTCGGGTCGCCGACCATGCGCCAGCCCTCCTCGGCGGTCGAAACCTTGCTGAGCGGCAGGTCGATCGTGCCGCTGTCCGCCTCGGGGACGCCATCGACGATCGCCAGATATTGTTTCTCGACCTCGCGGTTCTCGAATGCGCGGGTGAAACGGCCATGCGCCTTGGGGTTGCGCGCCAGCAGCAGGCAGCCCGATGTGTCGCGGTCGAGCCGGTGGACCGCGAGCGGCCAGCGTTTGAAACCGAACTTCAGCAGATCGAGATGGTTTTCGAGGCTCAAGCTGCCGTCGCGCGGCGCATCGACCGGCAGCCCGGCGGGCTTGTCGATAACAAGAGCCTCGCCATCGAGGAACAGGACGCGATCTGAAAGAAGCATGGCGCGCTATAGGCGGAGCCGGGGGCAGCCGAAAGCGGAAAGGTTGGCAGGAAGGCAGATGAGATTTGGTTTCGGGGTGGGGAACTGCCGAACGAATAGCGTCACGCCCTCCCCTTCAGGGGAGGGCCTATATGTCCGCAATCGGTTGTTAGCCGACGATCACGAGCAGATCCTCCCCACGGCTGCGCCATAGGGAGGATTGCGATTCAGGCGGCCTGCTTCAATTCTTCGATCGCCGCGGTTGCGCGGCTCACCGCTTCGCCGTCCATCATCTGCTGACCGGCCTCGATGATCGAGACGTCGGTGATGCCGACGAAGCCCAGGACGTGGCGGAGATAGCCCGTCGCGAAATCATAGTCGCTACCGACGGGTACCCCGCCTGACGCGACGACCAGATAGGCCTTTTTGCCCTTCAGCAATCCTTCGGGACCACTCTCGGTATAGCGGAAGGTGCGGCGGGCGCGGGCGATCAGGTCGATCCACGCTTTCAGCGCGGCGGGGATGGCGAAATTGTAAACCGGGACGCCGATGACGATCGTGCTCGCCGCTTCCAGTTCGGCGATCAGTTCGTCCGACGCGGCAAGCGCGTCCTTCTGCGCGTCGCTGCGCTCGGCCTCGTCGGTGAAATTGGCGCCGACCCAGGCTTCGGTCAGCAACGCGGGCGGCGTCACGCTCAGGTCGCGCTGCGTCACCGCGGCGCCATAGCCCTGCTCGACCAGGCGGGTCACCAGCCGGTCGGTCAGTTGGCGGGTCGTCGAACCCGCGCTGCGGGCCGAGCTGTCGATGCGAAGAATGTGGGACATGAAAAACTCCTTGTTCTTGAGGGGAGGGGGTGGGGCGCCGCGCCGGGAGGGGGAGGGGAAGCGCGGCGGGCCAAAGTCACGTCGAGCCGCCCCACTTCGCCATAGGCGACGCGCATCCCGCCCCC